>CAVSJO010000006.1:1097500-2150001 GCA_963728445.1 uncultured Gemmatimonadales bacterium
GTAGCTCAGGTGGTTAGAGCGCACGCCTGATAAGCGTGAGGTCGGAGGTTCGAGTCCTCCCAGGCCCATGGATAAAGCGTGGAGAAGCGGGAAAGGGACGGGGCTTCGGCTCCGTCCTTTTTTTCGTAACTTCATGGCATGAGACAGTTGCTCGTCGCAGCGATCGCGGCGGGCGCCGTTGCGGCGGCGCCGACGGCGTCCAGCGCGCAGGTCGAGCCGCGCACTGCACGGTTCTGGGAAGCGGCCGCCGGTGGTGTCGTTGCGGGCGCCCTGATGGACGGCGTCGCACGCGAATACGCCACGACGCACGGCGGTACCGCGCTCGGGCGCGCGGCCGCCGCCCTGGGGCCCGCGGGCCGTGCCGCCTTCTGCGTGCCGGCGCTGGCCGGCTCGTATCTCGTGGCATGGGCATCCGGGCGGCGGCCGTGGAAGGACGCCGTCCTCGAGGTCGCCGCGGGGTACGTGGCGGCCGATGCTGCGGAGAGCGTGCTGAAATCGGCGGTGGGGCGCCAGCGGCCCTACGTCGCCGGCGATCGGGATGCGTTCCACCCGTTCAGCGGCAGAGGCGAGTACCACTCCTTCCCGTCCGCCCACACCGTCCATGCCATGTCTCTCGCGGCCGGCATCGCCGAGGAGGTACACCGTCCCGTCGTCGCCGTACTGGTGTACTCGGCGGCAGGTCTGGTGGCGGCCCAGCGGGTCTACGGTGACTGGCACTGGACCAGCGACGTGGCCGCGAGCACCGTGCTGGCCATTGTCGCGAGTCGTACCACCATCGGAGCCGTGCGGCGGTGGCGCGGCAGCGCGGACGGCACGACCGAGAGAGCGGCCGCCGCGCCGGCCCGTGAGGCCTCGCGCGGCCGCGCGCTCCGGCTGCAAGTCGATCCGTCGCCGGCCGGGCTACGGGTGCGACTGACGTTCTGAGACGGTCCGGATTCAGACGCGTGGAGCCCCGGTCATGTGAAGGCCTCTTCATGTTCAGTTCACGGCTGCTTCATGGGCGCCGTGCGATATTGCGCCAGGCCCGTTGGGGCGGCGGCACGGTGCCGCCGTCGACCGAAAGGGTGGCGCGTCCGGAGGGCGCCGAATCGAGAGAGCGGATGATATGTCGAAACGATTCATGACACGGGCGGGAAGCGCCGTGGCGGTAGTGGTCGTGGCCTGCGGCTCGGGCACGACAGCGCCGGCGGCGCAGACGCAGGTGGCGGCGGTGGTCCCGAATGGCGGCGCTACGGGTGTGGATCCGGCGGCGCCGATCACGGTGACGTTCAGCGGTCCGATGGCGACGGGGATGGACGCGTACGTGGCGCTGCACGAGGGCAGCCTGAAGGGGCCCGAGGTGGCGGGAACGTGGTCGTGGTCGACGGACCGAACGGCGCTGACGTTCACGCCGTCGGCGCCGTTGAAGGCGCAGACCGCCTACACGCTGCATCTTGGCGGCGGCATGCGGGACGCGGACGGCGATTCCATCGGCTATGAGCGCTGCGTGGAGGCCATGGGCGGACAATGGGCCACTCAGCAGATGATGGCGGGTATGATGGGGTCGGGTGGGATGATGGGCTCAGGGTGGCAGAACGCGAATGGCACGTACGGCATGGTGTTCACGTTCACGACGGCGTGACCGAGGGGACGGAGGGCGGCGATGCGGCTCCTGGTGATCGAGGATGATCGCAAGGTCGGCAGCTTCCTGGAGCGCGGTCTGCGCGAGGACGGCTACGAGGTCGACGTCGCGAACGACGGCGTGGAGGGCGCGCTGAACGCCCACGTCTACGATTACGACGCGCTGCTGGTGGACGTGATGCTGCCGGGCAAGAACGGCTACGAAATCGTGCACGAGCTTCGCACCAGCGGCAGGACGGTGCCGATCCTGATGCTGACCGCGCGGGACGCGACGGAGGACATCGTGCGGGGGCTGGACGCCGGCGCCGACGACTACCTCACGAAGCCGTTCAGCCTGGACGAGCTGCTGGCGCGGGTCCGGGCGCTGGTACGACGGGGCGGGGCGGCGCGCCTGGCACGGCTCGTCTACCGGGATCTGGAGATGGACCGCGTGCGGCACGTCGCGAAGCGCGGCGGTGAACTCCTGGACCTCACGGCCAAGGAGTTCGAGCTGCTCGAGCACTTCCTGCTGCGCCCGGAGGAGGTGATCCGCCGCACCGAGCTGCTGGAGAAGGTGTGGGACCTCACGTTCGACCCCATGTCGAACGTGGTCGACGTGCACATCGCGAACCTGCGCCGCAAGCTGCGCGATGGCGATCGCTCCGCCCTTATCCACACCATGCGGGGGGTGGGCTACATCCTGCGCGAGGACCCCGCGACGTGATTCGCACCTTCCGCTTCCAGCTGGCAGCGCGGGTAGCCGGCGGCGTCGCCGTCGGGCTCACGGCCATCGGCGCGCTGAGCTACCTGGCCATGCGCTCCTCGCTGGACCGGCAGATCGACGCCAGCCTGGTGAACATCGCCTCCATCCAGGCGGCGTCCGTCACCTCCGCGCCGTCCGGCGAGATGGCGTTCCACGAGTGGGCGCTGACGCCCGACGAGGCCGCCTCGGTCCTCGACCTGAACCGCTACGCCCAGGTGTGGACGTCCGACGGTCGCAGCCTGCTGCGTACGCGCTATCTGACGCGCGACCTGCCGCTGGACCGGGACGCGCTGCGAATGGCCGGACAGGGTCGGCTCGTGTGGGCCGAGCAGCGCCTGGGCGACATCCCGGTTCGCTCGCTTTACTACCCGCTCGTGCGTCTCGGGCCGGCCCACCTCCACCACGTGCTCCAGGTCGCGGCGCCGCTGGTGGCGCGCAACGCCACTCTGCGACGACTGGCGGCGCTGCTCCTGGCGCTGATCGCGGTCGCCGCCGCCGGCACGTTCGGCGGGAGCTGGTGGCTGGCCGCCCGCGTCGTCCGGCCCGTGGACGAGATCATCGACCAGACGGAGGAGATCGGCGCCCGCACGCTCGGCCGTCGCATCAGCGCCGATGCGGATACGCGCGAGTACCAGCGCCTGGTACACGTGCTGAACACCATGCTCGAGCGCCTGGACCTGGCGTTCGAGGCGCAGCGACGCTTTACCGCGGACGCCAGTCACGAGCTGCGCTCGCCGCTGACGGCGCTCCAGGGCGAGCTGGAGCTGGCGCTGCGCCGGGAACGCACCCCCGACGAGTACCGGCGCGTCATCGCCAGCGCCCTCGAGGAGGCGCAGCGGCTGGCGCGAACGGCCGAGGACCTGCTCACCCTGGCCCGCGCCGACGCCGGGGTCCTGCGGCCCCGGCTCCGGCCCGGGGATCTCGCGGCCGTGGCCGGCCGCACCTGCGAGCGGCTGCGGCCGCTGGCCGAGGCGAGGGAAATCCATCTCGACTTCCAGGACCGCGGCGCGCCCGCCATCGTCATGGACCCCGAACTGGTCCAGCGTCTCGCCTTCAACCTCGTCGAGAACGCGGTGAAATACACCCCCGTGGGCGGCGACGTCGGCGTGAGCGTGGCTCGAGGAGATGGCGCCGTCGAGCTGCGCGTCGAGGACACCGGACCGGGACTTCCGGAGTCCGGGATCACCCGCCTCTTCGACCGATTCTACCGCGTCGACGAGTCGCGCACCTCGGACGGCGCTCCCGGTGGTGCCGGCCTCGGCCTCTCTATCGCACAGGCCATCGCCCGTTCGCACGGTGCGACCCTCTCGGCCGCGAACCGCGCCGACGGCGGCGCCCGCTTCGTGGTTGCATTTCCGGCGGCGGCACTGGAGCCCTCCCCATCGGAGACTCCCGTTCCAGCCTGAAGCCTTCGCGGCTCCCCCCCGACCACGCGTCTCCCCCCGCCCCTTCCATGAAGGCGGCTTCATCCGCGCTTCACGCTCCCTTCACCGGGGCCACGCTAGACTTGGCGCGAGACCGAAGACGTTTCCGTGACCGGAAGACGCCAATGAATGCAATACCGGGGGCGCTGCTGATAGCGCTCCTGACGGCTCTGGGCGCGGCGGGCGATGCAGCGGCACAGGAGCCGGTGCGCGGCCCGACTGCGATCCGCCAGGCGGTGGCCGATCCGAGCGGCGGGGCGTCGACCCACCTGCGTGACATCTACGCCGTGGCGCGACAGCGCAGCCCACGACTCGCCGCGGCGATCGCACTGAGTCAGGCGTCCGCCGCTCGTGAGGCCTCCGCCTCGCTGCCTCCGGACCCGACGCTCCAGCTCGGCGTGATGAACTTCACGGTGCCGGGGCTCTCGGCGAGCATGCCGACGTCGATGGCGCCGTCCATCCAGGCGATGCAGATGCTACCGTTTCCTGGAAAGCTCGGGCTGAGCGGACGGATCGCGGAGCAGACGACCGCGATCACGAAGGCGCAGGCAGTGGAGGAATGGTGGACGATCCGCTCGCGGGCCGCGATGGGCTTCTACGAGCTGTATCGCGTGGATCGCCAGCTCGAGGTGATGCACGAGACGCTCCGGCTGCTCCAGGATTTCCAGAAGGTGGCGCAGGCGATGTACGGGGCGGGCGAGGGGCACCAGGCGGACGTGCTGCGGGCGGGGGTGGAGGTTGCGCGGATGCAGGCGGACATCACGCAGATGGAGGCGATGCGGCGCGTCGCCGAGGCGAAGCTGAACGCCGTGCTCGATCGGCCGGGGGGGACGCCGATCGTGTCGCCCACGCTGGATCCGCTGCCGAACTCCGTGCCGCCGAGCGATACGCTGGTCGCGTGGGCGGAGGAAACGCGGCCCATGCTCCAGGCCGGGCGGACGGGCGTCGAGCGGGCGGGCAGCGAGCTGGCGCTGGCGCGGCGAGAGCTCTGGCCGGACTTCACGGTCGGATTCCAGTACGGACAGCGCGCGGGTGACATGGGCACGGAGCGGATGGGCAGCGCGATGGTCGGCTTCAGCGTGCCGATCTTCGCCGGCAAGCGGCAGCTCCGCATGCGCGAGGAGGCGGCCGCGATGCAGAGCATGGCGAACGCGGATCTCGCCGCGATGCGGGCCGACGTGAACGCGCGCATCGGTGAGCTCGAGGCCGAGCTCGAGCGCGCGCGCACGCTGATCCGCCTCTATCGCACGGACGTGCTGCCACAGGCGTCCGCGACGGTGGAGTCGTCGCTATCGGCGTATCGCGTCGGCCACGTCGACTTCATGACGCTCGTCGACGCGCAGATGACTCGCAACCGGTACGAGAGTGACTACTACGGGCTGCTCGCCGACTACGGTACGGCGGTGGCCGAGATGGAGATGACGGTCGGCCGTGAGCTGCCGGCGGCCGGCAACGTCCTGGCGGAGGAGCGATGAGCACGAGCAAGCAGGTGGGAATGGCAGGCGGGATCGTCGCGCTGGCCGCTGCGATCGTTCTGGTCTATGCGGGCGCGACCGCCGGCGGGAACGTGGTCGAAGGTGGGGCCGTGGAAGGGCACAACCACGGCGCGATAGCCTCGAGCGTGGAGGGCCCGCAGCCGGTGCACCTGAGCGCCGAGGCGGGCCGCAGGATCGGCATCACGTACGCGACGGCCGAAGTGAGACCTCTGGATCGAACGGTGCACACCGTCGCCCTCGTGACATTCGACGAGACGCGCCTCGTGAACGTGAACCCGAAAGTGGAGGGGTGGGTCGAGAAGCTCTACGTCGACTTCACCGGCGCGCCGGTCCGCAGGGGACAGGCGCTGCTGGACGTCTATAGCCCCATGCTGGTCACGGCGCAGGAGGAGCTGCTGCTGGCCCGCAGGCTGGTCGACGAATCGGCTGGCGCGCCGGAGAGCGTCGCGGCCGCGAACGCGCGCGAGCTGCTCGCTTCGGCACGGCGTCGCCTGGCATACTGGGACATCCCGGCCGACGAGATCGCCCGCATCGAGCGGAGCGGCGCGCCGCGCAAGTCTCTGACGCTGCGAGCGCCGGCGGGCGGGGTCGTCGTCGAGAAGAACGTGGTGGAGGGCGCCCGCATCATGCCCGGCATGGACCTGTACCGGATCGCCGATCTCTCGACGGTCTGGATCGAGGGAGAGGTCTTCGAGAAGGATCTCTCGCTCGTGTCCGTCGGCCAGCATGCGCGCGTCACGCTCGAGACCTATGCCGGCCGCGAGTTCGATGGTGTGGTGACCTTCGTCTATCCGACCGTCTCCACGCAGAGCCGGACGGGCAGGGTGCGCGTCGCGCTGAAGAACCCGGCGCTCGAGCTGAAGCCCGGAATGTACGCGAACATCGAGCTGGCCGTACCGGGGATGGAGGCGCTCGTGGTGCCGCGGACGGCGGTCCTGAGCACGGGCGAACGCTCACTGGTATTCGTCCGCGACGCGGATGGGATGCTCCGGCCGCGGGACGTCCGGATCGGGCTCGCCACCGACAACGTCGTCGAGATCCTGGGCGGCATCGTGGCAGGCGACGTGGTCGTCTCGTCCGCGACCTTCCTCGTCGATGCGGAGTCGAATCTGGGCTCCGCCATGGGAGCCATGCAGGGCATGGACATGGGCGTGCCGGCCGCGGGTGATGGGGCCGGGGCAGAGCCGATACCCGACATGCCCATGCCCGCGAGCGGGGGGGCGGACCCGAACGCCCACGCGCGGCACTAGGAGAGCGATCATGCTGAAGCGGATCATCGAGTGGTCGGTCGCGAACCGGTTCCTCGTGCTGATTGCCGCCGTCATGGTCGCGGTGGCCGGGATCGTCGCCATGCGGCGCACTCCGCTGGAGGCGCTGCCCGATCTCTCCGACGTGCAGGTGATCGTCAAGACGGACTACGAGGGCCAGGCGCCGCAGATCATCGAGGACCAGGTCACCTATCCGATCGCCTCCGAGATGCTGAAGGTGCCTGGGGCGCAAACCGTCCGGGGCTACTCCTTCTTCGGCGTCTCGTTCGTCTACATCATCTTCCAGGACGGAACCGACCTGTACTGGGCACGCAGCCGCGTGCTGGAGTACCTGTCGGCGATCCGCGGCAAGCTGCCACGGGGCGCGGACGCCGCACTCGGGCCCGATGCCACGGGCCTCGGCTGGGTCTACGAGTACGTGCTCGAGGACACCACGGGCTCACAGTCGCTCGCAGATCTGCGCTCGCTCCAGGACTGGTACCTCCGCTATCAGCTCACGTCGGTGCCGGGCGTCAGCGAGGTGGCGTCCGTCGGCGGCTTCGAGAAGAGCTACCAGGTCACCGTCGATCCCGTGAATCTGCGGGGCTACGGGATCTCGGTGATGCAGGTCATGAGCGCGTTGCGGGGAGCCAACGAGGACGCCGGCGCCATGATGATGGAGCTCTCGGAGCGCGAGTTCATGGTGCGCGGGCTCGGCTACCTGAAAGGCATCGACGACATCGAGAACACGGTCGTAGGCTCGACGGCCGGCGGGACGCCGATCCGCGTCACCGACGTCGCGACGGTCCAGCTTGCGCCGGCGGTCCGCCGTGGCATCGCGGACTACAACGGCCGCGGAGACGCCGTCGGCGGCATCGTGGTCATGCGCTTCGGCGAGAACGCCCTGGCCACGATCGAGCGCGTTAAGGAGAAGCTGATCGAGATCGAGAAGGGACTGCCCCCCGGCGTGGTCGTGCGCCCCGTCTACGACCGCTCCGACCTGATCCTGCGCAGCATCGACACGCTGAAGGGAAAGCTGCTGGAGGAGTCGATCGTGGTGGGGCTCGTCTGCCTGCTCTTCCTCTTCCACGCCCGCAGCGCGATGGTGGCCGTGCTGACGCTCCCGGTCGGCATTCTGATGGCTTTCATCGCAATGCGCGTGTTGGGCGTCGGGGCCGACATCATGAGCCTGGGAGGCATCGCCATCGCGATCGGCGCCATGATCGACGCGGCGATCGTGATGATCGAGAACATGCACAGAAGACTGGAAGAAGCCGTCCTGGAGAAGAGGGCCACGGCCGGGATCCCGGTCGAGGGCGCGTCCGCGGACCGCCTCTCCACGGCCGAGCTGACGGCGACCGAGCGGTGGGCGATCGTCGTGAGGTCCTCGAAGGAAGTCGGTCCGGCACTCTTCTTCAGCCTGCTCATCATCACGGTCTCGTTCCTGCCGGTGTTCTCGCTGGAGGCCCAGGAAGGCCGGCTCTTCAAGCCGCTGGCGTGGACGAAGACGCTGTCCATGGGCGCTGCGAGCCTGCTCGCCATCACGCTCGTGCCGGTGGCCATGGGTCTCTTCATCCGCGGCCGCATCCACCGGGAGGACGCGAACCCCGTTTCGCGGCTGCTGACGCGGCTCTATCGGCCTGTGCTGAACGGCGTCCTGCGCTGGCGCTGGCCGGTGATCGGCGGCGCCGTCGCCGTGGTGGTTCTGGCCTGGATCCCGTTCTCGCGCATCGGCTCCGAGTTCATGCCGCCGCTCGACGAGGGCTCGATCCTGTACATGCCGACGACGCTGCCCGGCATCAGCGTCGCGCAGGCGCGCGCGGCGCTGCAGCGCCAGGACAGCATCCTCGCGGCGTTTCCCGAAGTGGCGAGCGTCTTCGGCAAGGCCGGCCGCGCCACCACCGCCACCGACCCGGCGGGGCTGGACATGTTCGAGACGACCGTCGTGCTGAGGCCGGAGGAGGAATGGCGGCCAGGCATGACGGCGGATCGCCTGATCGCCGCGATGGACACGGCGGTGCGGTTCCCGGGCGTCACGAACGCGTGGACCATGCCCATCAAGGGGCGCATCGACATGCTGGCGACGGGCATCCGCACGCCGGTCGGCATCAAGATCTTCGGGCCGGACCTGTCCGAGCTCGAGCGGATCGGCCGAGAGATCGAGAGCGCCATCCGGATGGTCCCCGGCACGCGCTCGGTCTTCGCCGACCGCGCCGTCTCGGGCTACTACCTCGACGTGGACATCGACCGCGCGGCGGCGGCCCGCTACGGTCTGAACATCGAGGACATCCAGGGCGTGATCAGCTCGGCCGTTGGCGGCATGACGATCACGCAGACGGTGGAAGGGCGCGAGCGCTATGCGGTCCGGCTGCGCTACCCGCAGGAGCTGCGCGACCAGCCCGAGAAGCTGGCCGACGTGCTGGTCCCGGTGTCGAGCGGGCGCGGGTCGATGAGCGCCTCCGGCGGGATGGTCGCCATGGAGGGCGGATCGGCGACGTCGCCCACCGTGAGCGCCGGCGTGCCGAGGGCGGCCGGCGTCGCCCAGATCCCGCTGGGGCAGGTCGCGACCATCCGGATGGTCAGCGGGCCCATGGCCGTGAAGACCGAGGGGGCGTTCCCGACGGCCTGGGTCAACATCGACGTGAACGGGCGTGACATCGGCGGCTACGTGACGGAGGCGAAGAAGATGGTCGGCGAGATGGTGAGCCTGCCGCCCGGCTACACCCTCCAGTGGTCGGGCCAGTACGAGTACATGCAGCGCGCGAAGCAGAAGCTCGCGCTGGTCGTGCCCGCGGTGCTGCTCATCATCGCGCTGCTGCTCTACCTGAACTTCCGCAGCGTCGGCGCCACCGCGCTCGTACTGCTCTCGCTGCCGTTCTCGCTCGTCGGGGGAGTCGTCTTCATGGCGCTGCTCGGCTACAACTGGTCCGTAGCGACGGCGATCGGCTTCATCGCCCTGGGCGGCGTCGCCACCGAGATCGGCGTCGTGATGCTGGTCTACCTCGAGCAGGCGCGGCAGCGTCGGCACGAAACGGGACGCCTCGGTGGGAGCGCGGAGCTGCTGGACGCGGTCCGTGAAGGCGCGGGTCAGCGGCTGAGGCCCGTCGTCATGACCGCGACGGCGATCATCGCCGGCCTGCTTCCGATCCTGTGGGGCACCGGCACGGGGGCGTCGGTGATGAAGCGGATCGCCGCGCCGATGGTCGGGGGCATGATATCGGCCACCGCGCTCGCGCTGCTCGTGATCCCCGCCGTCTACTCGCTCTGGCAGGAGGAGGCGCTTCGCCGTGCTGCCCGGGAGGCGCAGCCCGCGCCCGCTCCGATCGCGCTCGCGGGCGCCGACTGAGAGGAGGAGAAATGAAGCTGCTGAAGTTCATCGTCCGGAAGGAGCGCGTGGAGGCCGTCTTGCGAGCGCTCCGCGAAGCGCAGGTGGCCCGGCTGTTCATCTGCCACGTCCATGCGGTCGGCAGCGGCGTCGACCCGGAGGACTACCGCCTCTCCTTCGAGGAGGGGAGCGCCTACACGGAGAAGTCGAAGATTGAGGTGGTCGTGCCGGACAGCCGTGCCGACGAGCTGATCGACGTGATCCGGCGCCACGCGTTCACCGGCCATCAGGGTGACGGCATCATTTGCGTCTCCCCGATCGAGCGGGTGGTGAAGATCCGCACGGGCGACGAGAACGCAATCGCGCTGGTGTAACGGGGAGAAAGGATGAGTGGACCCATGGCGATTCCGGCGTTCATGCAGGACGTTCCCTGGCACCGCCAGGGGCTCTACATGGGGATGCACTGGGGGTGGTGGCTGTTCTGGATCGTGGCGCTCGGTTGCTTCCTCTGGGCTTTCTGGCGTCTGCGCGAGGACCGACGCGAGACGCACCGGGACGCCACGCGTCGCCTCGACGCGGAGGAAGAGCTGCGCACGCGGTATGCGCGCGGCGAGATCCGGGAGGAGGAGTTTCTGCAGCGCATGCAGGTCCTCCAGGGGTCGCGACCCGGTTGAGCGCGTCGCCGCGATCCGGTCCCTCCGGGGTCTATGATCGGCTGGCACCCGTCTACGACTGGCTCGAAGCACCCATGGACTGGATGGGTGGGCGCGACCGGCGTGAGCGGGTGGTCGGAGGCGCGCGCGGCCGGATCCTCGAGATCGGCGTCGGCACCGGTCGCAACCTGAACCTCTATCCGGAGGAGGCCGACCTGACTGCCATCGACCTGTCGGGCCGCATGCTCGAGGGTGCCCGCAAGCGGACCCGCGCGGCGGGGCTGTCGGTCGATCTGCAGCAGGCGGACGCGGAGGCGCTGCCCTTCGCCGATGCCACCTTCGACACCGTCACCGCCACGTGCGTCTTCTGCTCGGTGGCCGATCCCGTGCGAGGCCTGAAGGAGGCTCGCCGTGTGCTGAAGCCCGACGGAGAGCTGCGCCTGCTCGAGCACGTGCGACCCAGCAATCCCCTGCTCGGAAGGGTCTTCGACTGGCTGAGCCCGCTCACCCGCCGGCTCATGGGTCCCGAGATCAATCGTCGTACGGAAGCGAACGTGGAGAGTGCCGGCCGACATGGATCTTCGCGCCCTCGTGAACGACTCAGCCCAGGTACGCCGTGAACCATGACCCGCCGCACCACCACGCCCCGGGCGCTCACCCCGAGCTCGACTCCGAGCCGGGCTACTCGCGCCACTCGGAGCACTCGGAGCATTCGGACGCCGCCGGGCACGACAAGCACGCGGGCCACAGCGTCGCGATGTTTCGCGACAAGTTCTGGATCTCGCTGCTCCTGACGCTCCCCGCGCTCGTGTGGAGCGACATGATGCAGGAGTGGCTCGGGTTCCGGGCGCCCACTTTCCCCGGATCCGGGTACATCGCGGCTGCGGCTGGAACGGCCGTCTATTTCTACGGCGGGTGGGTCTTCCTGCAGGGGGCATGGCGGGAGCTGAAGGAGCGCCTGCCCGGCATGATGACGCTCATATCGCTGGCGATCACCGTGGCGTTCGGCTTCAGCGCCGCGGTCACCCTCGGCTACGGCGGCAATGCCCTGTGGTGGGAGCTGGCCACGCTCGTCACCATCATGCTGCTCGGCCACTGGATGGAGATGCGCTCCATTGCCCAGGCCAGCGGCGCCCTCCAGGAGCTGGCGAAGCTGCTTCCCTCCACGGCGGTGCGCGTCGTGAACGGCGGCGAGGAGGAGGTGCCCGTCACGGAGCTCCGGGACGGCGACCTCGTGCTGGTGCGACCCGGCGCCAGCGTCCCTGCCGACGGCGTGGTGCGGGAGGGCAGGAGCTCGGTCAACGAGGCGATGATCACCGGCGAGTCGCGGCCCGTCGACAAGCGCGAAGGCGAGGACGTGATTGCCGGCACGGTCAACGGGTCGGGTTCTCTGCGAGTCGAGGTGACGAAGACCGGCGAGAGGACGGCCCTCGCCGGAATCATGCGACTCGTCTCGGAAGCGCAGATGTCACGCTCCCGGGCGCAGGCGCTGGCAGACCGCGCGGCTTTCTGGCTCACGTTCATCGCCGTCGGCGCAGCGCTGGCGACGCTCGCCACCTGGCTGCTGCTCGGCGCCACGGTCGGCTACACCATCGATCGCGTCGTGACGGTCCTTGTCATCGCCTGTCCGCACGCGCTCGGCCTGGCCATCCCGCTGGTGGTCGCGATCTCCACCACCCTGGGCGCGCGCAACGGGCTGCTGGTCCGCGACCGGCGCGGTCTCGAGGAAGCGAGGAATCTGGACGCCGTCGTGTTCGACAAGACGGGCACCCTCACGCGCGGCGAGTTCCGGGTCGTCAGCGTCGCCACGGCCGAGGGCCTGAACGAGCACGACGCGCTGCGTCTCGCGGCCGCGGTCGAGCGCGACAGCGAGCACACCATCGCGCGGGGCATCGTCGAGACCGCCGAGGAGAAGGGGATCGAAATCCCGTCGAGCCGGGGCTTCGAGGCGATTCCCGGACACGGCGTTCAGGCGGTGGTCGACGGGCGCGAGCTGTACGTCGGTGGCCCGGCCATGCTTCGCCGGCGTCACGCCACGCTGCCGTCCGGGCTCGAGGCCGCTGCGCGCGGCGCCGCCGAGCGGGGCCAGGCCTCGGTGGTGCTCCTGGAGGGCGACCGGCCGCTGGCCGTGTTCGCCGTCGCCGATCAGACTCGCCCCGAGTCGCTTGAGGCGGTCCGGCGGCTTCACGACCAGGGCATCGAGGTCGTGATGCTCACGGGCGACTCGCGGGCGGTCGCCGAAGCCGTCGCCCGCGAGCTCGGCATCGACACCGTCTTCGCCGAGGTGCTCCCCGACCAGAAGGTCGAAAAGATCCGCGAGCTCCAGGCGGCTGGCAAGCGCGTGGCGATGGTCGGCGACGGCGTCAATGACGCGCCGGCGCTCCTCACCGCCGACGTCGCCATAGCCATCGGCGCCGGCACGGACGTGGCCGTGGAGGCGGGCGACGTCGTGCTCGTCCGCAGCGACCCGCGTGACATCCCGCGCATCGTGGAGCTGAGCAAGGCCACCTACCGGAAGATGCTCCAGAACCTGGCCTGGGCCACCGGCTACAATGTGCTCGCCATCCCCCTGGCCGCCGGGGTGCTGGCGGGTCAGGGAATCGTGCTGAATCCCGCGGTCGGCGCCATCCTCATGTCGGCAAGCACCGTGATCGTCGCGCTCAACGCGCAGCTACTGAGGCGGACGAGGCTCTGAGCCCGGACGTGCGTTCGACCCTCGCGGGCGCTCACGCGCTGGCGCGAGGCCGGAGGAGATCGCGTGCCAGGAGGCGGGCGATGCCGCCCATTCGGAACTGCCTCAGGAACGCAGCGGGCGGGAAGAGCTCCCGTTTGTCGTTCAGCATCGCGATCGAGAGCGCCTCGATGTCGGAGTGCAGCGTTGCGTCGACCTCCGGGCTGCCGGGGCCGTCGGCGTGCTCGCGCAGTCGTCGCCGGAGCTCTCGGGCGGCCGTGATTCGGGCCGCAACGCGGGCCCCCGCCTCCGGATCCGTCCGGCCGGTTCGTACCTTGGCTTCGTTCAGGCGCTCGGCGCCGTCGTACGTTGCGTCCACCAGTTGCGAACGCGTCATCCAGCGTGTCTCGTAGCTGAGCATGTGCTCCCAGTCCCGGTTGTTCTCCAGGAGCAGGCGGTGCTCCTCCAGGGTCCGCGCGAATCTGCGGTACCCCAGCTCCTCGGCCCGCTCGAAGGTGTCGCTGCCGGGATCGAGGAACGGGCCCATCGGGGTGATGAAGGCGGACAGCCGGCGGTCGAAACGGTCGAACAGGCCGGACACGTATTCGATACCCTCCAGCACGCTCTCGTACGTCTGACCGGGAAGTCCGACCATGAGAAAGAGATCGAGGCCCTCGCACCCCGCGGCGAGCATCCGCTCGATGGCGGCTTCCATCTCCGCGTTCGTGTAGCCGGCCTTCCCGAACATCTCCCTGACGGACTCGTCGTGACTCTCGGGGGACAGCTCGGCGAACCAGCGCGGCACGGATGCGTTCAGGCGCTCGATGAACGCTTCGGGTGGAGGCGCGAAGAACTCGAATCCGATGGAGTTCGGTACGGGGGACGCGGCAATCGCATCGAGCACCGCGCAGGCGTACTCCATGCCGCCGTCGAGCAGGTCGCCCACGAGGAACACCGGGGCCCGCGTGAGTGTGGCGAACTCGCGGATCTGCCGGGCGATGCCCTCGGGACTCCGGTAGAAGGGGTGATGTCCGCCCATGAAGCGGCGAAACGCCGCGTCCGCGGCTCCGCAGGTCACGCATCCGTGTCCGCAGCCGCGGACGGTGAACACGGCGGTGATCGGATGCCTCCACCAGTGGTGGAACGGTACGTTGCTCCAGAAGTCGAAGTGCCCCACCACGTGCCGGATCATCATGCTCAGGTCCAGCGTGTAGTCGTCGAGGCCGCCCGACGCGGGGGCCGCGGCGTTCACCCGCACCTCGCCGCCTTGCTTCCACGAGAGGTTCGGCACCTCGGCGAAGCGCCGCTCGCCCTTCACCTCCCGGAGGAGGCCAGCCAGGAACGGCTCGCAGACGCTTCCTCTCAGCACGAAGTCCACTTCGGGCCGGCGGATGAGCTCCTCGTGGTAGTAGCTGGACGAGATCCCGCCGAAGACGGTCGGGACGTCGGGGTGGATCGCCTTGACGCGCCGTGCCAACTCGAGGCTCCCGTGCACGTGCGGCAGCCAGTGAAGATCGATGCCGAAAAGGGCCGGGCGGAGGCGGTGCAGGTAGCGGTCCACGTCGAAGCCGCGGTCGCGCATCATGAGGACCGCGAGGTTCACGATTCGGGTGCGGAACCCGAGCCGCCGCAGGTGGGAGGCGAGAGTAGCGAAGCCCATGGGATACATCTCGAACACCGGCGAGGACGGGATCACGTCCGCGATCGGCCCGTAGAAGGCGGGCCGCTCCCGGAAGTCGAACACGCTCGGCGGATGCAGCAGTACGAGGTCGTACCTGGGCATGGGCTCCTTCGTGTCCCGGTGGAGGGCAGGCAGAGAGCGGCGGAAGGGGAGGTATACCCGGCCGGACGCGCATGCGTCAAGCGATACGCCCGGAACTGGCCTGCGTGTAGACGCCGCCTCGCCCCTCGAAGGCGCCGGCTGTACGTTGCCTGGAGCCCCCGCTACCGTCGCAGAACGGAGGGATCATGCGCGCAGGGATCATGGGAGTGGGCGCGGCCGCCCTGCTCGTCGGGTTGGCCGCCGTGCCGGCCGCCGCCCAGGATGTGCCCCGGCTGGAGCTCGAGCTGGAAGCCGGCCCCGTCTGGCAGAGCTACAACGATGTCGAGATCCCGAACGACGGTTCGGCCACCCGCTTCTCCCTCTACGATCTCGCGGGCCCGGGGCCGTGGCCCGCGGGGCGGCTGTACGTGACCTGGAACATCAACGAGCGGCACGGGCTTCGACTGCTCCTGGCGCCGTTCTCCCTGACCGAGACCGGCACACCCGCGTTCCCCATCGACTTCGCCGGTGCGTCCTTCGAGGCGGGGCAGCCCACGAGAGCGACCTACACCTTCAACTCGTACCGCCTGACGTACCGGTACCGCTTCCACGAGGGCGGGACGACGACGGCGTGGGTCGGATTCACGGCGAAGATCCGGGACGCCGTCATCCGCCTCGAGCAGGGCCCTACCACCTCCGAGAAGACGGACCTCGGCTTCGTTCCGCTCCTGCACGTCGCCGGCCAGTGGCGGTTCGCGCCCGCCTGGCGCCTCGGCCTCGACGTGGACGCCCTGGCAGGCGGACCCGGCCGTGCCGAGGACGCCTCGCTGAAGCTGGGCTACGACCTGGCGGACCACTGGGCCCTGCAGCTCGGCTACCGCACCCTGGAGGGTGGCGCCGACGTGGATGCGGTCTACACGTTTGCGTGGCTCCACTACGCAGTGGCGTCCGTCGTATGGCGGCCGTAGCAGCCCCCCGACCACCGGATTTTCGATGCCTTCTGAGGGACGCGGGACTGATCTGCTGACGCGCCTGCGCGAGCGGCATCTCGTGAGGTGGACGCTGGCGTACCTCGCGGCCGCCTTTGCGCTCCTGCAGGGAGTGGACATCGTTGCCCAGCGCTTCGGCTGGCCCGGCTGGATCGAGCGGGTGCTGATCGTAGCGGCGGGCGTCGGGTTCTTCGTCGTCCTCGTTCTGGCCTGGTACCACGGCGAGCGCGGTGCGCAGCGAGTGAGCCGGAGAGAGCTGGGGACGCTCGCGCTGCTCCTCGGGCTCGGGGGGGTCGCGCTCTGGCGCTTCGGGCCGGCCGCCCCCGGCGCGTCCCGCGCTGCAGCCGTCGAGTCGCCGCCGCCCGGCGGTATTCCGGCGAGGTCGATCGCGGTGCTGCCCTTCGCCGAGATGGGCGGCACCTCGACCAATTCCGATTTCAGCGACGGAATCACCGAGGAGATCCTCAACGCGCTGGCGCAGATCCCCGGCATCAAGGTGGCGGCCCGGACCTCCGCGTTCGCGTTCAAGGGCAAGTCTGTAGACCTGCGAGATATCGGCGAGACGCTGGGCGTGGCCACGGTTCTCGAGGGGGCCGTGCAGACCGCCGGCGATCAGGTCCGGATCCACGCCCAGCTCGTGGACGCGCGGACCGGCTATCGGATCTGGTCGGAGCAGTACGATCGCAAGCTGACCAGCGTGTTCGCGGTCGAGGACGAGATCGCGCGCGCAATCGCCGATCGGCTGCGGGCGCAATGGTCGGAAGGGCAGCCCCTGGTCCGGGTGGGCACCCGCGACGTTCAGGCCCATTCCCTCTACCTCCAGGGCATCGCGGCCATCGCGCAGCGCGGCCCCGCGCTCCAGCGTGCCGCGAAGGTGCTTCGCGAAGCGACCGAGCGCGACCCCGCCTACGCCGCCGCCTGGGCCCAGCTCTCGCAGGCGCAGGAGCTGCTGCCGTGGTACGGCCTTGCGCCCTGGGATTCCTCTCTCGATGAAGCCGAGCGATCGGCTCGCCAGGCGATCGCCCTCGACAGCAGCTCCGCCGACGCCCGCGCCGCCCTCGCCAACGTGCTCCGCGACCGCTTCGCCTTCGTCGACGCGGAGAGGGAGTACCGCCGTGCGCTCGAGCTGAATCCGGGCGCATCGGAGACGCACAACCAGTACGGCCAGATGCTCGACGCCGTCGCCCGCTTCGACGAAGCGATCGCGCAGGAGAACATCGCCGCGACCCTTGATCCCCTCGCGCCGAACCCCCGCTACATCCTCGGAATCCTCCTGGAGAGCACGCGTCGCCACGCCGAGGCGGTAGCAGCGTACGATGGAGTGATCCGCCTCGCGCCGGGATTCGTCTATTCGTACGGTCAGCTGGCGTACAGCCTGATGTACACCGGCGACTACGCCCGCGCGCGCTCCGTCGCCGCCGATCCACGAGGTCAGGTCGACGTGCAGCTCACGACCGCCATGATCGACGCGGTGGCGGACTCCGCGCGCCGACCGGCCGCGCTTCGGCTATGCGCCTCCGCCAGCCGCATCGGGCGCGTCGACATGGGAGCACTCGCGAGCGCGTTCTGCTACGGGAGCCTCGGGGCTCGCGAACGCGCCATCGAGCGCCTGCAGACCTGGGCCGCGGGCGCACCCCAGGGCGAGCTGTTCAACGGCGTCCGCTTTCTCTGGATGCCGGCATTCGACGCGGTGCGCGAGGATCCGAGATTTCAGGCACTCCTGACGCGGCTGGGTCTGCCGCAGTGGCGGCCTTGAGGCCGCCCGTGACCGTTTCCCTCGCGGTCGCAGCTAGTCGGCCCCGGCGGCACGTATTCGGAAGGCGCAGCGCGGCCGAGGCAGACGGCGGCACCGCTCCGTCACCTCGAGCCCGGTGGCCCCGGTGACCATCGCTTCCGCCAGGGCACAGACGCCTGGATCCTGCGCAACCACGGCC
Organism: uncultured Gemmatimonadales bacterium; assembly: GCA_963728445.1. Lineage (GTDB taxonomy): Bacteria > Gemmatimonadota > Gemmatimonadetes > Longimicrobiales > RSA9 > CAVSJO01. The sequence continues at coordinate 1,115,364 of CAVSJO010000006.1, forward strand.
GACAAGGGGCAGCCCGCAGACTCCAGCACCCATCCCTCCGCCACCGCCTGGACCTCGATCGACCCCCCGATCGATTCGAGCAGGGCGACGGCGGCGGAGACCCGTTCCTCCGCGTCTGCCGTGGGCGCGGCCACGGCCTGTCCGAGCCTCTGCCCGACCTTCCGCAGCCGCCCGATCATCGCCGCTTCACCTTCGTCCTCCCGCAGACCCCGCACGATTTCCGTAAGGACGAGGGCATACGCCTTGGGGAACAGTTCTTCCGCGTCGAGAGAGAGCTCGTAGACCCGGGCGGGCTTACCTCCTGTCGACCTCCGCCGCTCCGCCTGCCGAACCAGACCATCCCGCTCGGCCGCGGCCACATGCGCCCGGACTGCGTTCTCGCTGATCGCGAGCGCCTCCGCGAGCTCGCTGATCGTGCGCGGTGCCGTCCGAAGGGTCCGCAGCATGCGCACCCGCGTTTCGCCGATGATATCCGTCAGGCTGTCGGTCATCGCGTCTCCGTCAGTCGAGTCGTCCCGTCGGCGGAACGGTAGCCGCTCGAGGCGCTTTTGTCCAGTATCTCAATGAAACTATTGACAAAGTTGTGAAACGACCACGCACGTTGGAGGCGACCTGAGCACCCGCGACTCCCAAGCCGGAGGCATCCATGGACACCATCGTTCCGCCCGTACTCGTCTCGTTGGCGCTCCTTGCAGCTACGGCAAGTCCGGGGGCGGCCCAGGAACGGGGGAACGTGCCGACCGACCCCGTGATCGCGCACATCGCCGTCACGGCGGACGCGATCGATGTGGACATGGGCAGGCTTGCCCTCGAGCGCGCCCAGTCCAGGGCGGTGAAAGCGTTCGCCCGGACGATGGTCGACGACCATAGCGCCGTGAACCGTCGAGCGGCGGCGCTCGCCAAGCGCCTGGGACTCACTCCACAGGACAATCCGACGAGTCAGGGCCTGGAAAAGGGCGCAGCGGCTGCCCGCATGGAGTTGAAGGAGAGGTCAGGCGCGGCGTTCGACGTCGCCTACATCGAGCACGAGGTTGCCTACCACCAGGCTGTGCTGGATGCGCTCGACAGGACGCTCATTCCGAACGCCAGCAACGGAGACCTGAAGTCGCTGCTGGAGGACGCGCGGACGGTCGTGGCGGCGCACCTCAAGCGCGCGGAGGCGATCCGGGACGATCTGCGCGGAGCGGGACGATGAACTCCACCGTGCAACAGTCCGGCAGCTCCCTGGTTGCCGACGAAACGTGGTCGAATCCGGTGCGACAAGCGCGCGTGGCGCTGCATCTGGGATTCATCGTGGCGCCGCTCCTCGCAGGAATCGACAAGTACTTCAATGTGCTTGCCGACTGGTCGAAGTATCTGTGGCCGATCGTCCCACGCATCACCGGGCTGCGGCCGGACGCCTTCATGCACATCGCGGGAGCGGTGGAAATTGCGGCGGGCCTGCTTGTCGCCGCAAAGCCACGACTCGGTGGCTATGTGGTTTCCGCCTGGCTCGTCGGGATCATCATCAATCTGCTGGGGACGGGCGGCTACTACGACATCGCCCTTCGGGACCTCGGGCTGGCGCTCGCTGCGTTCGCTCTATCTCGATTGGCGTCCACGGCGGAAGTGCAGCGTGCATGAGCGGCTTCAGCTACGCAATCGGTCCGGCCTCGGCGCCGTGCTGCGCCGAGGCCGGAGCAAGCCGACGGAGTGGAGTTTCAGAAGCCGATCGCGACGACGGCCGAGAGCCCGTTCACACGCCGAGCCTCGACATCGGGAGCGATCAGCGTCCCCTGCAGGGCCCGGGCGTGGTGGTACGCCAGCTGGACGACCATGGCCTCCGAGAGGCGCAGCGCGAGTCCGAAGGTAGTCCGGTCCTCTGACGGATGGGAACCGAGGACGAGCCAATCCGACTTGCCGGACTCCCAGGGGATTCATCGCGCCGTCGCATTCCGAGCCGACGGAGGATTGTCCCCCTCGAACAGGGAGACTGCCATGCGTGTGTTGTCAGGACTCGCTCTCGCCGCGGCGCTTGCCGTGGTGGCGTGCGACAGCCCGGACTCGGTCACGGCGGCGACGGGGGCGGATCGGGTCGCCTCGCGAGCTGCATCCGAGGGAGTGGGAGACGCGGGGGGCGAGGTCGTTTTCGATCTTCGGAGCGCGAGCGGCAACGTCCTGACGGGTGAAGCCGGTGCACTGCGTGGGCTGAACGCGGGTGGATTCCCGTGGATCCTCCAGGGGGCGCGTGCGAGGCTGACGCGCGACGGCCGGCTGCGCGTCGAGGTTCGCGGGCTCGTGCTGGCGGACGCACCCAATCCGGCGCTGATCGGGACGAATCCAGTTCCGCAGTTCCGCGCGATCCTGAGCTGCCAGGTCGAATCCTCCGGGGGGTACACGATCGTGAACGTCCCGACGACCACGTTCGATGCCTCGACGTCGGGCGATGCTCGGATCGACGCCCCGATCGAGGTGCCTCCTCGGTGTCTGGCGCCTGCGGTCTTCGTGACATCGCCGTCGAACCAATGGTTCGCGGTCACCGGATGAAGTTCGGCTCTCGACTGCTGAATCTGCGCCGGCGCGTTCGCGCGACGGTGCCCGGCCGGTGGGCGGCCGCGCGTCGTCACGACCTGTCCCGGCTGCTCGCCGGCCGGGCGCACCGCCGTTGGCTGAGGAGAGCGGATCCATCGTACGCCGGCGAATGGCCGTGCGCCCGAGGGCTGTTGAGCCGGCTGGACATGCTGCGGGCCGGGTACGCCGTGGACATCGGTGCGGGCGACGGGGCGAGGCACTCGGTCACGCTACCACTCTTCCGGGACCACGGATGGGGTGGGCTGGCCGTGGAGAGCGACGCCACGCGCTTCCGTCGGCTTCGGCGCAGCTGTGCGAACCATGCAGGGGTCGCCGCCGTCCGTGCCCGGGTGGATCCCGCGAACGTGGTCGAGCTCCTGCTCGGCTGCCAGGTCCCACTCGCGTTCGAGTTCCTGAACGTCGACATCGATTCGTTCGACCTCGCGATCGTGCGGGCCGTTCTGGATCGATTCGCTCCCGCGGTGATCGACCTCGAGATCAACGAGAAGGTGCCTCCGCCGGTTCGCTTCGAGGTCCTGCACACGCCTGACCATGTGTGGGACGGCTCACACTTCTACGGATGCTCCCTTGCGGCGGCGGTCGACGCACTGGACGCGCGGGAGTATCGGCTGGCTGGACTGCAGTTCAACAATGCGTTCTTCGTTCGCGGTGACCTGGCGTCGGCGGCTGCCATCGAGTCGGCGGACGTATCTGCAGCGTTCCGCCGCGGCTATGTCGATCGGCCCGCCCGCGAGCGATTGTTCCCCTGGAACGCGGACGTGGATTTCCTTCTCTCCGCGAGCCCGGACGACGTAGTGGCAGCGCTGGCGGAACGCTTCCGACGGCAGCGGGGCCGGTACCGGATCGGGCTGGATTCGCTGGAGGACGGGGCGGGCTCTCGTGCGATTGCCTGAGCCCGACGTCGCCAGCCGCCCGGAGGCGTGCCTCCCGTTCGATGCTTTCGATCTCGGCCCCGGCGAGCGCGAGCGTCGGTTCACGCTTGCGCGACGGCGCGGACGCCGGGCCTGGCTGTGGCCCGAAGTCGGCCCGGCGGAGTGGAGGACGTGCCTGCGGGCCATCGGCGACGTCGTCGCGCAGCTCCTGGCCGACGATGCCGCCGCGCCGGTTCTGGATCCGCAGCTTACGGGAGGCGAGCGGGCGCTGTCGCTGGCCGCCTACACGTCCGGTACCGGGCCGTTACTCGGCTGGTGGATCGAGCAGGGCCGGCTGTCGGCGCGCCCGGAGCACGCCCGCGTCCTGGAGCTCCACCTCCGGCATGCGCGGCTGCGAGCCGCACGGACCGAGGGGATCCTGCTCCCGCTCATCGATTCCCTGTCGGACGCGGGGATCGGGGTCGGCCTCCTCAAGGGCGCGCACACCGCCCGCGTGTACTTTCCGGAGCCTGCCTTGCGGCCGTCGGCCGACATCGATGTCGTCATCGGCGCTGCAGCGATGAGAGCAGCGGGTGATCGACTCGGGTCCCTTGGCTGGATCCGCGGACCGTCCCAGCGGAGACCTCGACGCGAGACATGGCAGCCGCCGGGGCAGGGTGCAGGCCCCCGCTCCGTGTGGCTGGCCCACGCCGAAGACCCGATCGAGATGGACCTGCACGCCAGCCTGGATCGAAACGTATTCGGTGTGCGGCGTATACGCTTTGATCGAGCCGTGGCGAGGGACGGCTGGTGTGCCGTGAACGCGAGCGGGCTGAGCATACGCGTCCTGCCGGAGCACCTGCTCCTGCTCTATCTGGCATGCCACGCATCGGAGGGTCTTCACCACCTGACGCTTCTCCGACTCGTGGAGCTGATCCGCGTGGCGCGGCATGCGCAAGCGTGCGGGCGGCTCGACTGGGGCGACGTCGCCGAATCGGCCTCGCAGCTGGGATGCGAGCGTTTCAGCTATCCGGCCTTCATCCTCGCGGAATCGCTTGCGCCCGGCTTCCTGCCGCGTGACCTGCGGAGGCAACTGGAGGGGCATGCGACCCCGGCACTGCGTCGCGTCACCGCCGAGCTGGATCCCGCGACGGCGCAGCGGATCGATCGGGTGTCGCTGGAAGAGAGGCTCATGTGGGCACGGGGACCGATCGAGCACGCACGCCGGATGCTGCACGCCCTCTGGCCTCCCGAGGCGGGGTGGTCCGTGGTACGCGGCATCCAGCTCTGGGCCGGGCGGGCGTGGACGCTCCTGGGGGGCGGCTTCGAGCGCTGACTCCGGCCGCGGGTCTCACGTCCTACGCGCTGCCGATGCGTCGGGCTCAAGCGTTCGTGAAGGCCCGTCCGTCGCGCTCGCGCCACCGGGCGTAGGTATCGCTGACGTGACACAGCTGTGGCTCGTCGGAATCGCAGTGGTCCGTAACGCACCGGGACACGAAGACGACGTGTGAGCCGACGGTCTGCTCGCCGACGACCTCCAGCTCACGAACGCGCAGCGCATCGGCCGGAACAGGAAGCCCGAAGTCGACAGAGGGGCGGACGGGGAACGGGATCGCGGCCGGGTCGATTCTTCTGTCGTGGTGCTGAGCAGCGAGCGCGTACGCGACGCTCCGGTACCGGCCCGGTAGACTCGAGAGCGCCAGGGCGCGTCCGGCGCGAATGCAGCCGGCGGACTGGCGGTCCTTTCGAAGGGCCATCACGAGATGGCCATCGCTGACCTCTCCCAGCAGATCCACGGGAAATACGTTCTCCGCCTCCCCGTCCCGAACGCTCAACAGGAAAACCGGCCTTGGCAGCATGTAGTAGCCGTTGAGCGCCTTCACGTCCTGGAAGGTCATCTGCAGGTTGCCCGCCTTCCGTGCCCCCGAGCGGGTGTGCCGCCACGCAAGGAAATGGAGCCACGTCTGACGAGCCGTCCGCGCACGGGGAAACCGGGCGCCTGCCACCCGGAAGAGCTGAAGTCGGCAGCCGTCGAGTGCGATCCCGCCAACTGCGCGGAGGCGAAGAATGGCCAGCGGCTTCCCCGCGCGTTCCCGATCGCAGATTCGCAGGGTCGGCGTGTCGGAAAGCGAACTGCACGACGACTCGTCCCTGGCGACTCCGATCACGAACGGCACGAGGGAGCAGGGAACGTGGCGACGCGACAGGTCCAGAGCGCGGCTTCCGTCGTCGAGCGTGATGGCGACTGGCTCCTGATCGGACGGTCGGAGCGCCACCGGTCGATGACGGAGGCCGCGGCCTTGCAGGACGTCGGCAAGAATCGCCCTCACCCTGTCCGCTCCATCGCCAGAAAACGCATATGGCCGAGACGGGAGAGAGGCGGTCCTGAACGCACGCGACCGCGCCACCAGCCTCGACGCTCCGTCACCCGGAGCCGAGGCGGCTCGACGCGTTCGAAAGCGGAATCGACGTAGCGGCGGGTCGTGCCTCTCGGGGAGTCGCTTCGGATCGCGCCGGTCGCCCGCAGGTCCGCGAGGGCGCGCCACCACCAGGCGGCCGCCATGTCGCGCGGGTAGAAGGGGTTCTGTACCATCGCGAGCACTTTGCCCCCGGGCCGCAGGGCGCCCCCGAGGACGGTGAGGACGTGCCCGAGGTCCGGCACCAGATTGAGAACGGCGAAATCCGCGACCACGGCGTCGACCGGGCCCGAATCCCCCAGTGCGGCTTCGAGGTCCTCGATCGGACCCTCCACGACCCTCACCCGATGCCGTCGGATCGCGTCCCTGCAGCGGTCTCGTGTGCGCCGTGCCATGGCCGGGGACGGTTCGTACGCGATCACGCGCAGGCCCCGCGAGACCCACTCGGCCGCGTCGATTCCCGTCCCGCAACCGAAGTCGAGGAGCAGCGCGTCTTCCGGAACGCGGCAGGCGACGAAGTCCTGGAATGCGGCGCGAAGGGGCCGGTGGCGAGGGTCGTCGTCCATCGTGGCGTCGTAGTCGTCCGCGATGGTGTCGTAGTAGCTGTGTGTCGTCTGGATGCGGGTCAGCGGGAACCCGGCGCTCGACGAGATCAGCCGGGTCTCTCCCGCAGGGCCGGGCACGCTGCGCATCGAAAGCCGCTCGATGCCCCCGACGTCCGGCGCGGCGACGCGGACGCAGCCGCCGGCGATCACGAGGGCGACGTCGCGACGACTGGCTTCGAGGACCGGCCGGCGGAGAACGACCAGGTCGGCCGGCGCGCCGATGGCGAGGGACGGCTCGGGCAGTCCCAGACGGCGGGCTGCAGTCGAGCCGACGGCGTCGAGAAGCCGATCGTCGTCCACGAGGCGGAGCGCCCGGGCGGCGCGGATCTCGTCCAGCAGATCGCCGTCGGCCGTGAGAAGCGAGTCGCTGCCGAGGAGCACGTCGACGCCCGGCGCCAGAAGCTCGGCAGGCGCGGTCCTTCCGAACAGGAAGTGATTCGATGTCGGACACCAGACCAGGGCCGCGTTGGAGCGCCGGAATCGGCGGATCCCGTCGTCATCGACCCCGACCACGTGGACGGCGAGCAGGTCCGTGTCCAGCAGGCCCGCCTCGTCGAGCCGACGGACCTCCTCGGCCGCGGCCGCGTCGACGCCTTCGGCGACGTGGACGGTCAGCGGGCGTCGCCCCTCCCGGGGAGGGCGGGCCTCACGCGCGAGCGCCGCCTCGTCCTGACCCCACGAATGGGCCGTCCGAACGCGGATCAGACGGACGGGAAAACCCGGCCCGAAGTCGGGCTCCCACGGATCGTGGTGGACGACGGTCGTGACACCCGCCAGGAGGTTCTTCCACGCACCGGCGAGGAGAGCCTCGCGCCGCGGAACGGAGCGCCCTTCGTGGATCGCGGCCGCGTCGTTGGCATGAATGTCCTGGCCCCAGGCGTACGCGTTCGGATAGGGAGGGCGCCCGAGCCGGCCATAGTGATTGCGGTGGAGATGGTCGTGCGCGTTGATCAGGCCCGGCATCATCTCGCCGTCGGGGACGCTCAGCTCGACGTCGAAGGAGCCCGTCGGCTCCACGATGAGCCCCCCCGCGATCCCGAGGGTGCGATCGCCCGCACGGACGAGGATGCTCACGTCTTCGGACCCGACGCGGCAGGGCGCCGCCACAGCAGGCCCAGCACGAGCGGCAGACCGACGTCGGCGGCGTAGCGGTCCAGCCGCCCCGATGCCAGGTAGTACGCACGAATGGCCGGCCCGACGCACTCCTCCCTCACCTGGACGAGATCGAGGCCGAATGCGCAGGCCGCCCGGCCGTGACTCTCGACGTCGTGAACGTGGTGGACGACGGCGATCGTCTGACCGGTCCGCGCGTGAAACGTCCGCCGGTGCCCGGCCCGAGCCGCGGCCGGATGAAAGTCCGTGACTACGATCGCGCCCCCGGGACGGCAGACGCGCGCGAGCTCCGCGTAGGCGGGCGTCAGCTGCGGGATGTGTCCGACGACGAGGCGGCACCAGACGAGATCGAACGTCTCGTCGGCGAACGGAAGTGCACGTACGTCACCGGCCGCGAGGCACAGCGGCGCGCGCGCGCGCACCAGCATCGCTGGAACGAGATCGACGCCGATCGCGAGGCGCGCCCCCATCGTCTCCCGGAGGCGCCGCCCCGTGCCGCATCCCGCGTCGAGCAGTCTGCGTCCGCCCGCATCCGGTGACAGCGTTCGAATGAGCCTCTGGTCGAGATCGCTTACAGAGGTCTCGTCGGCGTAGGAAGGGGCCCAGAGCCGATAGGCCTGCGCCGGCGAGAGCGTGATCATGCCACCTCGGGCTGACGCAGGTGGCCGTATGCCTGCCGGTCCCCGGAGGGCGCCGACTCGCCCCCGGAGTCCGGATCGAATTCGTCGACCTGCCGTTTGAGGTCGGCGTCCAGCCACGGCACGTCCGGATTTTCGTGGGTCATCCAGTCGACCCAGCGGGGCTCGGTCCACTCCTCCAGCGTGTCCGGTGTCCCGGCGAGCGGGTCCACGTCTCCGTAGGTGCCTCTCCGCTGCGGCGTCGGCGTGTAGAAATAGCGGATCAGCCGCATGTCCGGGTTGACCTTCTTCAGTCTCCGGATGAAGGAGAGCGTATTCTCGATCTCCCGTCGCGGATCGTCCGGGTCGCCGAACACGAACGAGAATTCGGGGATGATCCCGTGTCGGCGCGTCCGCGCCGCGGCTTCCAGCGTCTGCGCCGTCGTGAGCTTCTTGTTCATCCGACGCAGAACGGCGTCGGACCCCGATTCGGCACCGAAGAAGATCATCTTGAGGCCGGACCGCCTGAGCGCGCGCCATGCCGCGTCGGAAAACCGCAGCACGGCGTCGATGCGGGCCTCACACCACCAGGAGATCCCGAGCGGCGTCAGGCGATCGGCGATCTCGACCGCACGGTCCTCGCGCAGGAAGAAGTTGTTATCGTAGAAGTGCACACTGTCCATGCCGTGCTCGCGCACCAGCCACGACAGGTGCTCCGCGGTCCGAGCCGGCGATTCCTGCTTTTCCCGGCTGCCGAACACGGAGATCACGCCGCAGAACTTGCAGCCGTACGGACAGCCGATGGATGCCTGATAGACGCCGGACCGCTGGCCCAGAATGGTGGGATGAAGGTAGTCCGCGACCTCGATCTTGTGATACGGGGGCGGGGGGAGATCGCCCGGCCCGACCCAGGCTCTCTCGGAGGGCAGGCGCAGTGAGCCGTCCACGCGCCGGTATCCGAGCCCGACCACCTCTTCGGGATCGCGATGTCCGCCGATCACGTCGAGCAGCTCCGCGAACGTCCGCTCCCCCTGTCCACGCACGATCCAGTCGACGTAGGGCGCGTTCAGCACGGGCTCCGGATAGAGGCTCGCGAAATTGCCGCCCCACACGATCGGCAGCTCCGGAAACCGCTCCTTCAGTCCCCGTGCGACCGGCACCGCGCTGACGAGCTGTGGGCCCGGCATCACCGTGAAAGCCACGGTTCGGACCGGATCCGGGCCGCCTCGTCTGGCCTCGATGCGGTCGCCGACCTCCGTCAACAGATCGATCCCAGGCCGGTTTCCGTCCACGATTTCCCAGTTCACGTCGTCGGGAAGCGCGGCTCCCACGGCCATCACCGAGAGCGGAAATCGACGGTTCTTCGGGCGTGTGGCCCGAGGGTTCAGGAACAGGATCATGGAACCGTGCACTCCCAGAGGTCGAAGCGAGAAGGCGTCCGGCGCCTCAGCAATCGCGCGCGAAGCTGCCGGAGCTCGTAGTGCGGAGGGTAGAGGACCCGATGCCGCTTCCATCGCAGGTCCGGCGCAGCCTGGGCCAGCCGGTCGGGCGTGAGGAACTCGACGAAGACGAGCCCCGCCAGGTCGTTTGCGCGCTCGCCGAAGAGGCGAGCCGCTCCACGGCGCTTCTCCCGAACCATGGCAGCACCGTCTTCCTCCCTGTGGTAGAACGGCGAGTCGAGGATGGCGATTCGTCCACCCGTCCGAACGCACGTGCGCGCCGCCGACACGGTCGCCGACAGGTCCGGCGAGTAGTGGAGGGACGCGTTGAAGACGACGAGGTCCGCGCAGTCCGACAGCAGAGGCAGACTGTCGAACGATGCCGCGATCCGCTGGAACGGCCGTGGCAGCACCGCGTCGTAGGCGCGGCCGGCGCCCAATCCGTCGACGTCGTCGCAACGCACGTCGATGGCGATGGGACGGTGGCCCAGGCGGGCGAGTCGGTAGCAGAGCCAGCCGTTGCCCGCCCCCAGGTCCAGGACGCGGAGCGCATGGTGGCGGTCCCCCGTCATGGGCGCGACCACCGTCCGGAGGAAGCGGTCGAACGTCCGGCAACGGATGCGCCACTGCCACGCCGTTGGCCCCGAGCGCAGGTACGGCAGCGCGAGCAGCTCGGCCGTACCGCCCGCGCCTCGCCCCTCGGCCGCGCGCTGTTCGGCGTACGCGCGCCGGAAGCGCGCCGCGGGCGACGCGTGGACCGAAGTCACGAGGTTCCCCCGGTCCGCGCCGGCGGCAGTGGAGCCGACGTGCGCACGAGCTCGAAGAGCACGTGATCTGCAAGTGTCGGCAGGCGGCGGCCGACGTGCCGGTCCAGGCGCTGGAGCAGCCTCAACAGGCCGGGGTGTCCGGAAATCCACGGCTCCGCATCGCTGGGCGGAACGAAGACCCCGATTCCCACTCGCCGGACCAGCCGGAACCAGGGCGTGAACGCGCCCCGTACGGTCCCGGTGCGGTGATAGCGGATCCTGAAGCGTCGGCCCCCGATTCCGGCCATGACGTCGCCTCTCGCGAGTCGCCGTAGGCCGGCGCGAGGCCGGCCCTGTGCCGTCTGGACCAGTATTTCCCCGGGCGGGAGCGCTCCGAAGAGAACGAGCAGGGCCGGCGCACCCGGTCGCAGCAGCCGGGCGAGACCTTCGGCGACGGGGCGGAGATCGCGAACGCAGTTCAGCGCGGCGAAGTTGGAATAGGCACCGTCGAACGTCTGCAGGGCGGCGTCGCTTCCGAGGCTGACGCTTCCGATATCATCCGCTGCCACCGCGTACGCTCCGGCACTCCCCTCGGTTCGGAGGAGCTTTTCGCGGGCGATGGAGGTCATCCGGGGGGAAGCGTCGGTATACGTGACGCTTCGCCCGCGCTCGCACAGCCAGACCGCGTCTTCGCCGGTCCCACCGCCGATCTCGAGGACTCTGGAGCCGGGAGGGAAGGTGCGAATCAGCTCGGCGCGCACAGCCGAACGCTGCGCCGCGACGCTGCGCCACGCGCCGAACCGCGCGTCGTAGTCGCCCGCGATCGCGTCGAACGCCGCCGCCGCGTCTGTCATCCTGCCACTCGGGTCGCGGCGGCGGCCCGGAAGCGCGACTCCTCCCGGCTGAGCTTCGCCCACGCGCGATCGAGCGCTGGATCCGGTCGGCCATTGTCGACCTCCCGATGCAGCAGCGTGCGTATGCGCCGATAGAACGCCGTCGTGTAGGCGCCCTGAAAGAGCATGGCCAGGTCGTCCGTATGGATCCAGTTTCGACGCGTGCCGAGCTGCGCCGCCACGCGCTCGTAAAATTTCGTTCCCGGGAGCGGATATGCGACGGACACGCCGATGTCGTCCGGGCGCTCCGCACGCACGAGATCCCGTGTCGCCACGATCTCAGGCCAGTCCTCGCCCGGGTATCCGAGCTGGATGAACCAGCATGCCCGGATTCCGTTCTCCCGCAGCGCGCGTGTGGCTGTGCGCGCCTGCTCCACCGTCGACCCCTTGTCCATGGCGTCCAGCACCGCCTGCGAACCTGATTCGACGCCCATCCACACCTCTTCGGCACCCGCGCGGGCCAGCGCCCGGGCCGTCTCGGGAACGATGAGGTTGACGCGGGACTGGACCATGAACGGGATGGCCGCATCGAGGCTGCGGACCTCGTCGGCGAACGCCTCGATCCAGCGCGGCGTGAGACCCCAGATATCGTCGGCGAACCAGACGTGGTCAGGGGCGGGTCCGTCCTTCAGTGCTCGCATCTCCTCCGCGACGTCACGCGGCGACCGCTGCGCGTAGCGGCGGCCGAACACCGGCTTTGCGCACCAGTTGCAGCCGTAGGGGCATCCCCGGGACGTGGCCATGTTCCACGAGAAGCGGCCATGGGCCTGGATCCACGCCGAGCGGTACGCTTCCACGTCCACGAGGTCCCACGCCGGGAACGGGAGCGCGTCGAGATCGGTTTCCGGTACGCGGCGGGGCGTGAAGCGGACGCGGACGTCCGGTGGCCCCGAGCCTGGACGGCCGAGGACGACGAGACGACCGGAATCCTTTCCGGACAAGCCTGCCGGCAACGCGAGGCCGGGGACGTCGTCGAGAGACTCGCCGCCGGAAAGCCAACGCTTCACCACGTCCGCGAACGCCAGTTCGGCCTCGCCGACGATGACGGCGTCGGCTCCGGCGTCGATATAGATTTCGGGGCGATCGACCGCGTCCGCTCCGTTGACTGCCACCCGACACCCGCGCGCCCGGGCCTCCCGGACCATGGCCAGGGTCGCCTCACGAGTGACGAGCGTGCACATCTTGGTGAGGAAATTGAAATTGTCCTCGAGGATTCCCACGATCGCCGGCCGGACCCTGTCCAGCGTTTCCGCGAAGCGCTCCAGACCGTCCGCGAGCATGGCGTCGAACAGCGCTACCGAATGGCCACGCCCGCGCAGCACGTTCGCCGCGATGAGCGTCGACAGAGGAGGATACGGCTTCATCTTCTCCATCTGCTTCGGATCGCGCCGGAGGAAGTACGAGTGGGCGAGCAGGATCTTCGGTTTCGCGCTCAACCGCGGCCTCCAGGAGTCGGGAGCTGCCAGCGTCGCTTACGGAGCCGCCAAGTCCGGGCGCGGCCGGGCGGGTTCCTGCGGGGCCCCACGACCGTGACACCATGTGCTGCGGACGGGGCTCTGCCGCTACCGATTCTGGGGATTCCCGTGCGCGTGGTCGCCGACGATCCCGTCCTCGTACAGGCGTGTCGTCAACTGTACCGCGACTGGGCTCGCGCTCCCGCCGACGGCGACAGCCGCGAGGTGCGTATCCGCATCCACGGACGCGCGGGCCGCGGTAACCCGGAGAAGGAGGTTCGCGTCCGGTTCGACGGCCGCCGGCTCGTGCTGCGAGGTGCGGGCGTGCGCGGCTGCGCTGCGGTCGTTCCGGGGCAGGCCGACTGCTATCTGTCGCCGGACTGGTTCCGGAATCCGGCGCGACTGAAGGACGCGGTGCTGGACACGCTGATCCTGTTCCTTCTCGCTCGCAGGGACCGGGTGCCCCTTCACGCGGCGGCCCTCGGGCTCGGCCGAACGGCTGCGATCCTTGCCGGCACGCCCGGGGTCGGGAAGAGCACGCTGGCCCTCGAAGGCGCGCGATCCGGGATGCGGCTGATGTCGGAGGACACGGTCTTCGTCCAGACGGGCGGGAGTGGCCGGGTGTGGGGGTGGCCCGGCCAGGTCCACCTGGATCCGGTGGACGCGGATCGAAGCGGCGAACGGGTCGTGCACACACGCGTCCGCGGCGGGCACCGGAAGGTCGCCGTGGACCCCTGCCTGGACACGGAGAACGTGCAGTACGTCGCCCGGCGGTCGGGGCTCTTCCTGCTTACACGGGACGACGGACCGGCAGGCCTCGAAGAGCTGTCGGTGGAGGCGGCGACTCGCGAGATCGTCGATTCACTGGAGCCTGGGTTCGACGTCTTCCGGGGATCGATGCCCACGGCTGTCGCTGTCGCGGCACGGGACGGCTGCTGGCGACTGCGTCTCGATGGGAATCCTGCCGCCGCCGTCCAGCGCCTGAAGGCCGTCCTGCAGAGGGCGTGAGCCTCTCAGTGCAGCAGGCGCGTCCCGAACATGACCGCCCACTCCGACCACCCGTCTCCCCGTTCCAGACGCCCGCCTCCGAAAGGCTCCAGGCGACCGTCGATGCGGGCGCTCACATCCAAGCGCACGCCGGTGCTCTCGCCCTGCCGAAGTGGAGCATAGAGGTTTTCCGGTCCTCGTGTGCGCCAGAACAGCTCAGCGTCCAGATGGACGGAAGGGCGAAGCAGCTCCCCCCTCGAGTAGAGGCGTATCTCACTGCCGTTCCCGCCCAGCGGATGGCCGAGAGGGCGTCGGTCTTCGATCCAGGGAAGCGCCGAGTGTCGGTACCAGGGTGGATTTCCGCAGCAGTGCCCCGCGAAGCGGGTCCATTCCAGGCCCGACGCGATGCCCGGCGCTCCCGGAAGCGACGGGAGCTGGAGCCCGACGAGCAGGCCGGGGACGTGGAAGTAGGACAGCCCCATGTCGTCGAAGGCCCATTCGCCGTATACGACAAGAGGCGGGCCGGGGGTGGGCGTCCGCCACCGAACCGCAACGGACGCGACCTGGTTCTCCTCCTCGCCGTGGGCACCGCCTGCGAGACCGAGGAGCAGGACCGGGATCTCCTCCACGGAGAGAGGCGAATTGCCGACACCACCGAATGCTGCGGCTCGCGTCAGCGTGACGCCGAGGCCCGGGCGTGGCTCGGTGGTGACGCTCGCTGCCCAGAACCATGGATGAGCGACGTCGCCCATTGCCTGGAGCCGGGCGAAGAACGTCTGTGCGCTGAGCGGACCGATCGCGCCGAGGAATCCGGGGAGTCGGACGGTGCGAGTGAGAAAGAGACCCCCGCCGTCGATGCGTGTGGCCCCGTTCAGGACCAGCGAACGCCCGCCCGGTCCGGGAAAGCCCACGGGGAGCCGCCCGGCGCGAAGCTGGACCCGTCCGGCCGCCAGCGAGACGTACCCTTCCGTCAGCCGGACCGCGCTGTCGCTCCACTCCGGCCGTACCTCGATCGATCCGAACCGCCCCAGGCGCGCAGCCAGGGCGGCTCGCACCGAAATTCCTCCCGCGTCGTCCTGTCGTGCAGGAGCCACGTGCCGTTCGTCACGGTCGTAGCCGGCGAGAACAGCGCCCTCGACCACGGCGCCGTGCACGTCGAGCGACGCGATCCGCAGCGGAGCATCACCCGGGGGGCGGGTCTCCTGCCGAAGACGCAGCGCGTACGCGCGGGCGGACTCCCGCACCGATGCCTCGATGGCTCCGGCCCCGCAGACGCCGGTCGAGTCCGCGACCTCGTCGAGCCAGCGCTCGGTCGCACCCCGGGCGAGCGAGCCGGCTTCCGGCGCGGGACCGCCCGTGCAGCCGAGCGCGTGCAGGCGGCCGACCGCGGCCACCGCCCAGTGATCGGGTGAGAGAACGAGACCGGATTCCTGTGCCGCGGCGCCGCGCGCAAGGATCAGCGCCGCGAGTGTCACGGCGACGAACTTCATGCGGATGCCGCGGCCGGAATCGTGGTACCCACGTGAACGACGTGATCCGCCATCGCGACGAGAGAGGCATCGTGAGTGGCGATGACCACGGTGGCCGCGCACCGCAGTGCGGCCATCGATCGGGCGACGAGGTCGCGCACGCCTTCGTCGAGCTCGCTCGTCGGCTCGTCGAGAAGGACGAGCAGCGGGTCCCACGCAAGGGCCCGAGCCAGCGCCACGCGCCGCTGCTCGCCTCCCGACAGCAGTCTGGCGTTGCGTCCCGGCTCCAGGTGACCGAGCGCAGCACGAGTCAGCGACCGGCCGAACCGCTCCTCCGCCAGAACACCTCCTCCGAATGAGACATTGCCGCGGATCGAGCCCGGCAGGACGGCACTTGCCTGGGGCACGTAGCCGACCCGGGACCGCCATTCGGTCCGGGTCTCGCCGAGGGGAACGCCGTCGACGAGAATCTCCCCCTCGTCAACGGCGATCAGCCCGGCGAGTGCGTCGAGGACCGAAGTCTTCCCGGAACCGGAGGGGCCGACGAGCGCCATGATCTCCCCGGCCGGAACGGAACAGGAGAGAGCCCGGACGATCCACCGGCCGTCGCGCCGGATGCCGACGTTGTCGAGCACGAGCCGCGGGGCAGCCGCGGGAGCCCTCACGCGACCGCGCCTCTGCTCGCGCGCAGCTTCGGCTCGCTCGATGTCGACGCGCAGCGCGCGAAGGGCCGCCGCCGCGGCGACGGTCGACTGGTACTCCACCTGGATGGCGTGCATGTGTGTCCCCATCCGCTGCAGCAGGAGGGCCACCATCACCAGTACCGGGAGCTCCATCGATCCCCATGCGACGGCCGCGTACACGCCGACGGCCAGAAGCACGGCGACCAGCGGCTCCTGAAACGACCGGAGTCCTTCGGCCGCGACCACCTGTGCCCGTTCCGCGGAGCGCAGCGAGCGTGCGTCCCGGCGCAGGCGCAGGAGGAATCCGCCCTCCCGCCCCATGGTTCGAATGGGCTTGAGCGCTCGGAGCACGTCGAGCACTCTCGCGGAAAAGCGCCGCGCGCGGCGTACCTGCGCCGTCCCGGCCCGGCGACTCTCGCCGATCCAGCGGGCGAGGAGAAATCCGAGCAGCGCCGTCATCGCGGCGGCGAGAGCGCCCAGCCAGCCGGACACCAGCATGATGGCGATGAAATAGACGCCGAGCTGAATGGCTGCGGCGGTGACGGAGCACGCGTTCCGGTACGCAGTGGCTGCCCATTGCGCATCGCGAGTGAGGGCGGTGGCCACACGGCCGGGCGCCTGACCGGCCACGTAGTCCCATTTCGCTGCGAGCAGCCCGCGCACGAGGCGTAGCCGCAGATCCTCCGCCGTCTCCGCGACGACGTCTGCTACGTGGACCATCGCGGCCCAGCGCAGGACCCCCTTGAGCACGAGCGCGAGGGCCAGGACGAGCAGCAGCACTCCGGGCGAGCGCGGCAGCCCCACGGCAGCGAGCGCGCCGGTCACGATGCGCCCGGCCGTCGATCCCGGACGGGGGTCACCGCCAAGTGCATCCAGAAGCGGCAGCACCGTCAGCAGGCCGAACCCCTCCGCAGTGCCGGTCAGGAAGAGGATACCGATCAGCGTGGCGCTGCGTGCCGGATGCTGACGGATGATCGAGGCGATCTCCGATTGGCGCAGGGCTTTCATCGAGCGACGAAACATGCACCCGCCAACGCTCCGGGAGAGCTGATCGTTCCCGGGAACGCCTCGGGCCTCGCCGCGACTTGGTCGGAGTCGAGAACGCCGACACACCCGCGGCAGACCGGAGAGACTCATGCGCTCGACCCGTACCCTGGCATTCGCACTCCTTCTCAGCGTGACCCCGGCCGGAGCCGTGGCCGCGCAGTCTCGGAATCCCGCCACCGATTCGCTCCGCCTGCGGCCGGGCGACGGGCTGCGACTCCTCGTCCGCGACGAACCCACGCTGAGCGGAGACTTCCCCATCGTCGAATCGGGCGACGTAATGCTCCCGGAGGTCGGGCTGGTTCCTGTAGGTGGACGGCCGTTCGTCGACGTCGTGTCCGACGTTCGCGATGCCGTCGCCAGAGACGTCGTCGACGCTCAGGTCGTGGTCGTGCCGCTCGTGCGCGTCGCGGTCATCGGCGAGGTCCGTCGGCCGGGACTCTTCACCGTCGATCCCACCCAGACCATGGCGGATCTGCTCGCCTCGGCAGGTGGGCTCACGCCGTCCGGGAGTCTCTCGGGGATCACGCTCGTCCGCGACGGTGAAGACGTGCGCCTGAAGCTCGGTCCCGACGAGCCCGCGCTCGGCGGACCCATCCGTCCCGGTGACAAGCTCCTCGTCGGACGGCGAGGGTGGTTCAGCTCGAACATGCCCGTGCTGGTCGGCGCGGGGGCATCGGTCCTCGCCGCGGCCGTGACGGCCCTGCTTATCCGGTGAGCTCGCCCATGACCGATCTGGAGCGGGCCCGTCCCCGGGCCGTTGCATCGTGGGCCGCGATCGCCCGACGGCGCATGGGCGTGGGGGCCCCGATCTTCCTGGTGGTGGCCGCACTCGCCGTCGCCCTGGTGTTCCTGTCTCGTCCGATCTGGCGCGTCGAGGCGTCCCTTCGGCTGGGTGCTCCCGCCGCGATGGGGGGGTTGCCTGTCGGAGGGGCAGGCTCGCCGGTCGGCCTGTTCAGCCTGTTTCAGCAGATGACCGGCGATCCGTTCGCCAACGAGCAGGAGCTGCTGTCGAGTCGCACGGTGGTGGAGGGGGTCGTCCGGGACAACGCGCTGGACGTGCAGGTCGACGCGCCGCGGGGCTGGTATCGTGACTCGCTCTTCCTCGAGTTGCGGACCGTCGCCGATTGGCCCGAGTCGGGGACGTATCGGGTCCACTGGGGCGACGACGGGCGCATCCACGTTCGGCGCACCGAGCCGACGTCCGGTCCGGAGTCCAGCGTCACGCCCGGCGCGACTCTCACGTTCGGGCCCGTCGTCGCCCGCTTTCGGGCCTGGCATCCGGGAATGCCGCGGGCGGTGGAGCTGCGCACGCGTCCGCTGGGCGAGGCTGTGCGTCGGACGAGTTCACGTCTGCGGGTCGAGCGCGTGCGACGGGATGCCAATCTCGTGGCGCTCCACTACGACGATCCCGATCCGGGCCTGGCGACGGACGTCGTACGCTCGGCGATCGGCCACTATACCGTGCTCCGCGCCGAGCTCTCGAGGCGCGAGAGCGGCGAGACCGTCGACTCGCTCGGGACCGTTATCGAGCGGACGCACGCCGAGCTCACCGCTGCCGAGGCCGGGCTCGCGAGCTTCGAACGCGAAAATCGGCTCGTCGACCCCGGCGCCCAGAGCAAGGCGTTCGTCGAGCAGCAGGCCGACGTGCTCGCCGACCTGGCCAGGGCTCGGGGCGAGCTCGAGGGAGTCGACCAGGTCGTGCAGCGGCTCGACAGCATACGCGATCCCGGCGCCGCCTGGCCGGGGCTGGCGGCCCATCCGACGTTCCTCGGGAACGAAACCCTCGGCGGGATGCTGTCCACGCTCGTCTCGCTGCAGCAGCAGCGCATCGATCTCGCCTCCCGGCGCACCGAGAACAGTCGTGAGCTCCGCGCGCTCGACGACCGCATCGCCTACCTCGACGGCTCACTGCGCGCGCTCGTGCGCGACTACAGGCGCTCCGTCGCACAGCAGGTCGTTCGCCTCGAAGCCCGAGCCGCGCAGTTCGACTCACTGCTCGCCAGCGCGCCGGCGGCAGCCATGGAGCTCGGCCGTCGAGAGCGGCGCGTCCGCCAGCTTTCCGAGATCTATCTGTTCGCCGATCAGAGGCGCCGGCAGGAGTCGATTCGCGACGCCCTCTCTTTCGCCAGCGTTCAGGTCGTCGATCCTCCGGACGTACTCTTCAAGCCGGTGTGGCCGCGAAAGAAGCTGGGGCTCGGCGTCGGCCTGCTGATCGCGCTCGGGGCGTCCATGCTCGGCATGATCGCCGTAGAGCGCGCCGACCATTCCGTCCGAACCGCCTCCGACCTGACGGCGCTGCTGCGGCTCCCGGTCGTCGCTGCCCTGGAAGCACCCCGTGACGGGGTGGTGCAGATCGCGCCGGGGGACCGCGCCGCGATCCTGCGGGGAATCGTCGCCTGCGGGGTCGTGCATGCCATCGTCGTGACGCCCGTCGGAACCGCGTCGAGCGACGCGGAGGCTGTTGCCGGGGCGCTGCGCGAGGACCATGGGTCCGATCGCGCGCTGCTCCCTGAACGCATCCACCGCGAGGGTGATTCGACGGCCGTGCGCTGCGCCGAGCCGTCCGCCGTGGCGCCGGCCGATGGCGACGGAGCGGTCGTTCTGCTCGTCGCTCGACAGGGTGTGACGAACGCGAATCAGGCGATGCGGGCGCGAAGGCTGCTCGAGCGTACCGGCGCCCGCGTGTGCGGGGCGGTGCTGCTCTGCGCCAGCCCGCGCCTGGTGGAGGAGGCATGGCTCTAGCTGCCCGCGCGGCCTCCCCGCCCACCGTCGTCGTTCACACCCGCACCTCGCGGGCGCGGCGCGCTGTCGACGTCGTCCTGGCGCTCGTGCTCCTGGTTCTCTCCGCGCCGCTCCTGCTGTTCGGCGTTCTCGCGGTGCTCCTCGGATCAGGACGTCCGATCTTCTTCGGTCACGTGCGCTTGGGCCTGGCCGGACGCTCCTTCCGGTGCTGGAAGCTGCGCACGATGACGGTAGGAGCCGAGCGACGGCTGCTGGCAGACCCGGACCTCAGACGCCGTCACGCGGGCAACGGCTACAAGCTGCCGCTGAACGAGGATCCCCGTCTCACGTCCGTGGGACCCTGGCTTCGCCGCAGCCATCTGGACGAGCTCCCGCAGCTGTTCAACGTCCTGAACGGCACGATGTCCCTCTTCGGTCCCCGGCCGATCGTCGAGGAAGAGCTGCGTCATTACGGGGACGACATGGTCGATCTTCTCGCGGCGAAGCCGGGACTCTTGGGGGAATGGACGAGTCTGGGCCGACGTCGGCCGCCGTATCCCGAGCGGACCCGCCTCGAGCTCGCCTACGTCCGGGATCCGTCGGTCGCGCGGGACCTCCGGATCCTGCTGCGCTCGATTCCCGTGCTCCTGCGTGGGCAGGAATCATGACGACCCTGGCGCCACGCTTCGAGCGCCGGCCCGTGGCTGCGAACGCCGTCGCCCTCCTGCTCGCGTACGCGATCCCCCGCGGCTTCGTGTTTGCCTCGGCCGTGGTGGCGGCCCGCGTCCTCGGCGTCGACGGCTTCGGCGGGTACGGGACCGCGGCCGCACTCGCGGTGGTCGCCAGTATCATCGCTACGCTCGGAATGCAGCCGCTGCTCGTTCGCGAGATCGCCCGCGATCCGGCCGCCGCGCCGGGCTGGATCGCCGCGGCTCACCGCATCAAGGCGTTCGCGGTCGCGGCGATGGTAGCACTGCTGGTCGTGGTGACCGCGCTGTCATCCCTTCCGCCGGCCGTAGGCGCTGCCGCCTTCATGCTGGCCGCCGCGTACGCCGTCGGCGCCTTCGCCGACAACCTCTCCGCCTACTTCCAGGGCATGGAGCGGATGCACGTCTGGACGGAGGCCAGCGCGCTGCTCGGCTTCGTGACCGGCGTCGGCGGGCTCCTCGCCGTCCTCGCCACCCGCAGCCTGCTCGTCTTCTGTGTCGCGCCGATTCTCGGGCAGATTGCCGCGCTCGGCTGGCTGCTCTGGAGAGCACCTGCCGGCGTCCGGCGGCCGAGCCCGGTTCCCGGAAGCCATACGGCCGTCCTGCTGCGGGCGCTCGTGCCGTTCGCGGTGGCGTTCATCGCGACCACGATCTTCTATCGCGCCGACGTGCTCATCCTGGCGCACGCCCGGCCGCAGTCCGACGTGGGCATCTACACGGCAGCACGGCGATTCCTCGACGTCGGGCAGGCGGTAGCGCTCGCCGGGGCGGGCGCCGCATACCCCCGCCTCGCCCGCTCCACGGCCCGCTCTGGTCGCCGACAGGTCGAGGGTCTCGGCACCGTCGCAATGATGGCAGTCCCGGCGGCGGGACTTCTCTTCGTCCTGCGAGCCCCACTCGTCCGCCTGCTGTTCGGCCCGGCGTATGGCGCCGCCGCTCCGCTGCTCGCGCTTCTCGCTCCGGCCCTCGTGCCGCTGGCCGTCAACATGTACTGCCTCTCGGCCTTCGCCGCGGCTGATCGTGCGGCGGACGCCGCTCGCAACTGGGCGGGCGCCGCGATCCTGGTCGTGATCCTCGACCTGTGGCTCATTCCCCTCTACGGTCCTCTCGGAGCCGCGCTGGCATCGCTCGCTGCCGAAACCGCTCTGGCGGCGTCCTTCCTCCTGTCGCTCCGGCAAGGACGTGTGGCGGCTCGAATGCCGGGGGGCACAGCCGTACGCGGCAATACGGGCGAAGTCGAGGCGGCATGAAGGTGCTCTTCTTCTCGAAGGCGATGACGCTCGCCGCCTACGGCGGCCGCATCGACGCTCTGGCACGACACGTGGACCTGGACCTGGTCGTTCCCGAGCGCTGGGGCTCCGGGCCCGTCGAGCGGGCGGCGGAGCGGGAGCAGGCGACGCGGCTGCCCGTCCTCCTTCACGGCCACAATCACCTGCACGTCTATCGCGGGGCCGCCGAGATCCTGGAACGACACCGGCCGAGCCTCGTGCACATCGACGAGGAGCCGTACAGCCTCGTGACGCTGCAGCTCACGCGACTCTGCCGCCGACACCGCGTGCCCTGCGTCTTCTTCGCGTGGCAGAATCTCGACAAGCGGCTGCCGCCCCCGTTCGGGTGGGTTCGATCGCGCGTCTTCAACGGGGCGACCGGCGGCATCGCCGGCACACCGGCGGCGGCGCGCGTGCTTCGCGCCGCTGGCTTCGACGCGCCGCTCGCCATCATTCCCCAGATGGGCGTCGATCCGCATCTCTTCCGACCGGATGGTGCCGCCCGGGCCAGCGTGCGAGAGCGTGCCGGCTGCGCCACGGACGAGATCCTCGTCGGCTTCGGCGGCCGCCTCGTGGCAGGGAAGGGAGTCGACCTGCTCCTGCGAGCCGCCGCTTCACTCCCGCGCGTGCGGGTGCTGATCCTCGGGGACGGGCCCGAGCGTCCTCGGCTGCAGGCTCTCGCCGCAGCGCTCGACCTCCGGGGACGGGTCCGCTTCCAGGGGCGAGTCGAGTCCACCGAGATGCCTCGCTGGCTGTCCGGCCTGGACGTGCTCGCGCTCCCATCCCGTACCACCCGGACGTGGTCGGAGCAGTTCGGTCGGATCCTCGTCGAGGCCATGGCGTGTGGGGTGGCCGTGGTAGCGTCTCGATCCGGCGAGATTCCGCACGTCCTGGGTCGGGCCGGCGTGCTGGTCCCCGAAGGCGACGTCCTCGCACTGGCCGCGCGGCTCCAGATCCTGGGTGCGGACCGCGAGCTTCGGAGCCGGCTCGGTCGCGCCGGCCGTCGTCGGGTCCTCGATCGCTTCACGCACGCCGCCGTGGCGCACGCGACCGCCGCGTTCTATGAGACCCTGGTCGCCCCGGAAATGCACGTCTCTCGCGCGGCCCGCGCATGAGCGCACGGGCGGGGGCGCGGGCCAGGGCGTGGGCGGACCAGGCGGACCCGGTCCTCGCCGCCTCCGCAAGCGCAGCGGTGGGTATCGGAGCGGTCCTCGCTGTCGCGGGCGCCGCCCAGGACCGGCTGACGCTCGCGATCGCAGGTGCGGCCGTCGCAGCTGCCGGGCTTGCGCTACTCCTGTCGGCTGGCTGGGTAGCGGCGCTGCCCGTTGTCGTGGCGGTGCTCTCCGCCCCCGCTCCGTACAGCTCGGACGCGGTGCGTATCGCGCCGGTCGCGGTCGTCAGCGCTCTGGTGATCTGCGCATGGGCGATCGGGTCGACGGCGACCCGCCGCCGCTTCGACCCCGGCGACCTCCCGATGTCCGCTCTTGCTGCGCTCCTTCTCGCGCTGCTGCTCGCCGCGGTGTTCGCGCGGGAGCGCGGTCCCGCCCTGCGCGAGGTCGTGAACTGGGCCGTGCTGCTCGCGCTGCTGTTCGTTGCCACGGACGAGCTGGGGAATCGTCGCGATCGGCGGGCCTCCCTCTCCCTCGCCATCGCCGCGGTGGTCGCGGTCACCGGAGTCGCCGCAATGCTCCAGTTCGGCGGCGTGCTGCCCAGCCGGTTCCGCTGGGGTCACGGCGTGGTGCGCGCCACGGCGGGCTTCGGATGGCCCAACGAGCTCGGGATGTTCATGGCGCTGGGCGTGCCGTTCGCCGTGTACGCCCTGGCGACGTCGCGCGGATGGGCCGCTCGCGCACTCGCTCTCGCGGGCCTGGCCGCGACCCTCGCGGGTCTGGGCGCGACGTTCTCGCGCGGGAGCTGGGCCGCCGTACTCGTGGGCTCTATCCCCCTCGTCTTCGTGGGACGGGGGCGGCTCGTGGCGCGCATAGGGCTGGGTGCCGGGCTCGCCCTGTTGCTGGCGAACGCCGCATCTCACGGCGCGATCCTGAGTCGGGTGACCAGCACCGAGGACGACTGGGTGGTGGGCCAGCGTCTGGCGCTGACGCTCAGCGGCCTGCAGATGTTCCGGGAGCATCCTCTCTTCGGCGTCGGGCCCGGGGGGTTCGGCGACAGCCTCGAGGGCTTCGCCGCTCGAATTCCCCAGCTCTGGGACCTGACGGGCTCGGCACAGAACGCCTACGTGCAGTTCGCCGCGGAGATGGGGATCCTGGGCCTTCTCGCCTACGCAGGACTCCTGGTCGCATGCGGGCGTCGCGCGTTGCGGCGCGCCAGAGCCGCCGTTCTGGAAGCATCTACCGAGTCCGAGGCGACGCTGCGCGTCACGCTCCTGTGGGCGATGTCGATTGTCGTCGCGATCGGCTTCTTCGAGTGGCCGTTCGCGCACGGGGTGGCGGAGCTGATCGTGCTGGTCCTCGCGCTGGTCTGCGCGACATGATCGACGCGCGGACTTCGTCGCTGCCGATCAGCATCAACGCCCGGTTTCTCGCCGCACCGGTGACCGGCGTGCAGCGCTTCGCCCTGGAGGTGACGGCCGGAATCCAGCGAAGGCGCCCGACCGTGCTGTTCGTACCGGCCGACGCGCCGCTGCCGACGGACCTGGAGGTCCCCCCGCGCGTCGTTCGGGGCCGGCTGCGGGGCCACGCGTTCGAGCAGCTCGAGCTGCCTCGTCTCGCCGCTCGGGAGCGTGCACGCGTGGTGCTGCACCTCGCTGGCACGGCTCCTCTGCGCCGCCGCGGCGACGTGCTGGTGATCCACGACGTGCTGCCCCTCACGCAGCCGGCCTGGTTCGGGCGGCGATTTCGAATGTGGCGGCGCCTGGTGCTCCGGACCTGCGCGCCCCGCGCGGCCCGAATCGTCACCGTGTCACGCTGGGCGGCGGCCGAGATCGAGCAAGTGCTCGACGTCCGATCCGAGCGCATCGTCGTGTCCCCGCAGGGACTCGCCCCGTTCGATCAGCCCGCTCCGGCGGACCGGGTACGAGCCACGTGCTCACGCCTGGGTCTCGACCGTCCGTACCTGCTCTCGATCGGAGCCGGCGACCCGCGCAAGAACCTTTCCTTTCTCGGGGAGGTGCTTCGGCGCTGGCCAGGGGGGAGGCCGCCGACGCTCGCGTTGGTCGGAGCGCCGGGACGTCGCCTTTTCTCCCGCGTCGAGAGCTGGGGTGCCGACCTCGACGTGCGGCGGCTGGGCCGCGTGGACGATGCGACGCTGCACGCGCTGTACACGGGAGCGGCAGTCCTGTGCTACCCGTCCGCCGCCGAGGGCTACGGCAGACCGCCACTCGAAGCCCTCGCATGCGGCACGGCGGCCGTCGTGGCCGACTACCCGTGTGCTCCGGAAGTCCTCGGCGCGGGTGCGTGGATACTCCCGCTGGATCCGATGGCGTGGGTGCGGGTGCTGCAGGTGCTGGTGGAGAACGACTCCCGCGGGGAGGCCGGGCTGCGCCCGGCGTCGCGCCCCCTCGTGGGCGCGGACGGCTGGGAGCGCGCGGTCGACGTCGTGCTGGAGGCGTGCGACGCGGCCTGGCACGAGCAGGCGGCCGAATGAGCCGCGTCGCCATCGTACACGACTGGCTGACCGGGATGCGCGGGGGCGAGCGCGTCCTCGAAGCGATGCTGGACGTGGTGCCGGACGCCGAAATCTTCACTCTGCTGCACGTGGCCGGGAGCGTCTCCAGGCGCATCGAGTCGCGTCCGATCCACACCTCCTTCCTCCAGCGCGCCCCGGGCGTCGCCACGGCGTACCGGTCGTATCTGCCGCTGTTTCCCCTGGCCATCCGCGGTCTCGATCTGGAGGGCTTCGACCTCGTCGTTTCCAGCAGCCACTGTGTGGCGAAATCGGCCCGTTCCCCGCGGGCGCCCCACCTCTGCTATTGCCACACGCCCATCCGCTATGCCTGGGATCAGTTCGATGCCTACTTTCCGCTCGGCTCGGCGGGCGTCCTCACTCGCACCGCGGCCCGACCTGCAGCGGCCGCGCTGCGGCGCTGGGACGCATCCACCGCCGGGCGTGTCGACCACTTCCTGGCCAATTCCCACCACGTCCGCCGCCGCATCCGCGCGTTCTACGGTCGCGAGGCGCGAGTGCTCTACCCGCCGGTGGACACGGTCCGATTCACGCGCTGCCGCGTGGCGGACGATTTCTGGCTCGTGCTGGGAGCGCTCGTTCCGTACAAGCGCGTCGAACTGGCAGTGCGCGCCTTCAACCGCCTCGGTGCGCGGCTGCTCGTGGCTGGCGACGGGCCCGAGCGGAGCCGACTCGAGGCGATCGCGGGGCCGAGCATCGAGTTCCTCGGCCGCGTCAGCGACGAGGCGGTCGAGGATCTCCTCTCCCGCTGTCGCGCGCTGGTGTTTCCGGGCGTCGAGGACTTCGGGATCACGCCAGTCGAAGCGCTGGCGGCGGGTGCGCCGGTGATCGCCCGGGCGGCCGGTGGCGCGCTGGAGACGGTCCGCGGACCGATCGTCGCGGCATGCGGGGACGTCGTCGGCCGCTCCGGAGAGGCCCCCGACACCGGGGTCTTCTTCGAGAGCGGGACTCCCGAGGCACTCATCGCCGCTCTGCGGACCCTCGAGCGCATGCGGCTGGACGAGCGGACGATACGGGATTCGGCGCGGGCGTTCGATGCGTCGCGCTTTCGCGCCGGCTTTCGACGCCACGTATCGGCTCTGGTTCGGGAGGCCGCGTGACGGCGCGTCGTCGTCCGGTCGAGACGGATTCCTCGCGTCCGCGCGTGCTACACGTGGGACCGGTCCTGGATTCCGCCGGCCGATCGGGGCCCGCGCTCCTGGATGCGTGGCCGTCGCTCGCCCACGTGGCGCGCGCGACCCGCGACGCCGGCGCGGACGTCTGGGTGGTCCAGCGTTCGCCCGAGTACGGCACGATGGAACGCGACGGCGTGCGCTACGAGTTCGTCCCCGAGTTCCGCGCCGTCGCGCTCGCCGGATCCCGGGCGTCCCGTCACCTCGTGTTCCGCCTGGCCTGCCGCGCGCGACGGGCGCAGCCTCAACTGGTTCACGTGCACGGGCTGGACCATCCGATTCTCCCTCGCATGCTGTCCGGCGTCCTTCCGCGGGTGCCGGTCCTCGTGCAGGACCATTCGTCCCGTCCGCCGCGTCGCCTGCGTTCGCTGCATCGATGGGGGCTCGGGCCGGCGCGGGCCTTCGCGTTCGCCGCCCGCGAGCAGGCCGCGCCGTTCGTTGCGGCCGGGGTGATCCGTGCCGAGGCTCGGGTCTTCGAGGTGCCGGAATCTTCCTCCACGTTTAGACCCGGGAGCAGGACGGAGGCACGCCGGGAATGCGGGATCGACGGTGAGCCGGCCGTGCTGTGGGTCGGCCGACTGGACGAGGTGAAGGACCCGCTCACTGCGCTCGACGCCTTTGCTCTCGCGTGCGAGGCGCTCCCTCACGCACGGCTGTGGTGCTGCTTCGGTGAGGCGCCCATGCTGACCGCCGTGCGGCGACGCATCGACGCGGACAGCCGTCTTGCGGCGCGCGTCCGCCTTCTGGGGCAGGTTCCGCACGACCGGATCGAGACCCTCTGCCGGGCGAGCGATGTGCTGTTGCACTCCAGTCGCCGGGAAGGCTGTCCCTACGCCCTCCTCGAGGCGATGGCGTGCGGGCTCACGCCGGTGTTGTCCGACATTCCGGTACACAGGCGCCTCGCTGGTGACCGCGGCGTCTACGCCCGCCCGTGCGATCCGCCCTCGTTCGCGCGGGCCCTCTGCCTCGCCGCAGGCCGAGCGACGCCGGCCACCCGTCGCACCGTGCGCGCCCACTTCGACCGCACCCTCTCGTTCGAGTCTGTCGGCAGGCGGCTGGTCGAAATCTATCGAGCGCTTCTCGGGGCGCCGTGAAGATCGCGCTGATCGTGCCCGGCGGAGTCGACCGGAGCGGAACGCATCGCGTGATCCCGTGCCTGCTCTGGCTCATGGAGCGGCTCACGGCCGCCGGCGTGGATCTTCACGTCTTCGCCGTTTCCCAGGAGCCCGATCCCGGGACGTGGACCCTGCACGGCGCCGTCGTACACAACGCCGGCCGGAGAGCGCGGCGCCTCCGAACGACTCAGGCCGTCATTCGCGAGCACCGGCGCGCGCCCTTCGACCTCATACACGCCGTTTGGGCCGCGCCGTCCGGCGTCGTGGCGGCGGCCGCAAAGCCATTCCTGCGTCTGCCCGTCCTCCTGCACGTGACGGGCGGCGACCTGGCCTCCATACCGGCGATCGAGTACGGCGCTCGCCTTCACTGGCGCGGTCGGATGAAGGTGCGAGTCGCCGTCGCGGCAGCCGACCGGGTAACGGTGCCGAGCGCGTTCGTGGCGGAACAGGCCCGCGAACTCGGAATCGAGGCCGAGCGTGTGACGTACGGCGTCGCCCTGGACCGCTGGCCGCCGCTGCCGCCGCGGCCGCGTTCGTCGGAGCGTCCGGTCCGAATCCTGAGCGTCGGGACCCTGAATCGCGTGAAGGACCCCGACATGCTACTGCGGCTCTGCGCGCGACTCCGGCGGCGGGGTTACGACTTCCGCTTCGATGTCGTCGGCGAAGACCTGCTCTCGGGCTGCCTTCAGTCGCGCGCGGCTGCCGAAGGATTTGAAGACCGCATTCGCTTCCACGGCTTCCTCCCCCACGAAACGCTTCGGCCGCTCGTCGAGGCCGCGGATCTCCTGGTGGTCTGCTCCCGTCACGAAGCGGATCCCGTTGCCCTGCTGGAAGCGGCGGTAGCCGGCGTGCCGGCGGTCGGGACGAGCGTCGGTCACCTCGCGGAATGGGCGCCGGACGCGTGCGTCAGCGTGCCTGTAGGCGACGAGCGTGCCCTGGCGAGCTCGGTGATGCGTCTCATCGACCACGACGACGAGCGCCTTGCCCTCGCCCGACGGGCACAGCAGCGGGCCGTGGCGTTCGACGCGGATCGGGCGGCCGGATGCGTGATCCGCGCGTACGTGGAGCTCGCGCGGGCACCTCGCCGGGAACCGGCTCGAGCCCGTCTCGATTGGCGGCGGTGGCTCGGGATCGGCACTCCCGGGTGCTGACGGACGCGGCCTCAGATCCTATCGAAACAGGGACGACGACATCCAATGATCTCTCACGGAAGAATCTGCCTGCACGGCTCATCGTTCGGGCGCCGCCTCGTCGGGCTGATCGGGCTCGTGTCCCTCGGCCTGGGCGGTCCGGCCCGGGCAGTCGCGGCGCAATCGCTGCTCGAGCGTTCTCCGGACATGACGGGGACGTGGGTGGGCCAGACCGGCACGGTCTACTTCGACTTCAGTCATCGGTTCGCGTCAACCGGCGGGAACGTCGAGAAAGTCGTGAACTCCCCGACCTTCCTGCTCGGGATCCCTCTCCCCGGCCAGACGATGGTGGGCGCTCGCTACGCGACCAACTCGGTCCTGGTCCCGGGATTCCCGAACGAATGGGAGTTCTTCGGTCGATACGCGCCGCTGCGCCAGTCGGCCGGCGCTCCCCTCGACGTCACGGTTCACGGCGCCTACAACCAGGCGGCGAGGAGCTGGGACGGGGAACTCGCCGTCGCGCGGGCGTTCGGACCCCTGCGTCTCATCGCCGCCGGAAGGGAGTTCTCGAGCTACGCCCGCAGCGGCGACGCGCGCTGGGCCGTGGCCGGAGGAGCGACGCTGAAGCTGCATCGCTTCGTCGCGATCTCGGGCGACGTCGCGTCTCTCACCGATCGGGCCGACGGGGAGGAAGTGGCGTGGGGCGCGGGCCTGCAGCTCGAGATCCCGTACACCCCGCACACCCTCTCCGTTCAGGTCTCCAACACGACCACGACGACTCTCGAAGGCGCCTCACTCGGGACGGTCAGCGGACACCGCTGGGGCTTCGAGTTCATCGTGCCGTTCACGCTGTCGCGCTATTTCGGCGGACGTTCCCGATCGGCGGCGGATGACACGGGCCTTTCCTCGCCTTCGGGCGACTATGCGGCCGAGGTGACGATGTCGAACCAGCTCCGGTTCTCCCCGGCGACCGTCCACATCAAGGTCGGGGATACCGTGCACTGGAAGAACGTCTCGGATCTCGTCCACACGGTAACGGCCGATCCGAAGCTCGCCGCCAAGGCCTCCGACGTCCATCTCCCCGACGGAGCGGACCCGTTCAATTCCGGAGATCTCAAGCCAGGTCAGGAGTTCACGCACACGTTCACGGTGCCCGGCGAGTACATGTATTTCTGCCAGCCCCACGAGCTCGCGGGAATGGTCGCAAAGGTCATCGTGGAGAAGAAGGGGGGAGAGAGCTGATGCCGACCCGTCGATTCGCCGCGCTCCTTTCCATCCCGGCCGCGGCGCTGATTCTGGCGCAGTGCTTTTCGAAGGAGCCGACGTCGCCCACTGGCAGCGGTGAAGTCGCCGCGACCGTCGAGATGACGGATTCGCTCCGATTCACACCCGCGTCCGTGACCATCCACGCCGGTCAGGCGGTGCGCTGGCGGAACACGTCTCAGCCTGGCGTCTTCCATACGGCGACGGCCGATCCGGCTCTGGCCCGGCGGGCGGAGGACGTGGCGCTTCCCGCAGGGGCGAAGGCATTCGACTCGGGTGCGCTGACGCCCGGCGGCGAGTTCGTTCACACGTTCGATGTGGCCGGCACCTATCGCTACTTCTGCCAGCCGCACGAGACGCTCGGAATGGTCGGCACGGTCACCGTCCTGCCGTGACCGTGATGCCGGCTCGCCGCAGATCGAACGGCCACGCCATCGCCGCGGGACGTGCCGTCAGGCGTGGTGCGCCGGGGCCTCCTGTCCTATTCTTCGGGGATGGGTATCCTTTCCCGTGGTTTCCCGATATAGGGTGGAGTGTGATGGCCGAGGGTGCTGCGATGAGCTGCCCTGATGTGCTCGCGAGCCTCGACTCGCTGCTGGAAGGCGAGCTCGAGGTCACGGATTCGGAGCGGGTGAAGGCTCACATTCACGTTTGCGCTGCCTGCCGGTCGGCCCTGTTGCGCCACGAGCGGCTGGCGGATCTCCTGCGTCAGGCGGATCGGCGCTCCGCTCCGGCGGACCTGCGGCGCCGTGTGATCGAGACTCTGCTCGAGGAAGATCGGCGGAATCGGGAAGGGTGATGCGGCGATCCTGGTTGAAGCGATCTCACGCTCGGATCTCCCGACCCTCCGACGATTCCAGGAAGCCGATCTCTTCCGCGTAGCTTCGCAGCTCCCGCATCAGAATTCGACGTCCACGATGGAGTCGGCTCTTCACCGTGCCCTCCGGAATCCCCAGCGTCTCCGCGATCTCGGAACATGAGAAGTCATGCATGTCCTTCAGGATGATGGACTCGCGGAATTCGTCCGGGAGCGCGTCGACTGCGGCGAGCACGGTCCTGTCGATCATGCCGTCGAAAAAGGCCTTCTCCTCCTCCCACGGCCCCGGAGCTTCGGGGGCGCCGATGACTTCGAGCGCGTCATCCATCTCGAGCCCGAGCTCGCTCACCGCAACGTCCGGTCGCTTGCCGTCGATCGTCTTCCGGCGCCGCACGACGTTTCGACAGATCGTGAACAGCCAGGAGTGGATTCGTGTGCCGCGCTCGTAGGTGTGCCACCCGCGATACGCGCGCAGGAACGTCTCCTGAACCGTGTCCGCCGCCTCCACCTCGTCGCCCCGAGTGAGCCGCAGCGCGAACCGGTAGACCGCATCGAGGCATGGAATCGCCTCCTCCGCGAAGCCGGGCTTTTCCAGCGCCTGCTCGGGCGTGCCAGGATTCGGCATGCCATGGGTGTGGCTCCGCGCGTTCATGACTGGCCTCCTGGTTCATCGGCATCCGGCCGGACCCGCGACATCGCCTGGGCCCGGATTTGTCGACCCCATTCCACCGCCTGCAATTCCTCGAAGATCCCTTCCGCAACGTGGCGCATGGATCCGGCTGCCTTCCGTCTGCCCGACTGAACGGCCAGCGCCGCCTGCGCTTCCAGCGTCTCGGCCTCGAGCAGTCGGAGGTGTCGCTCCTGCGCAATGGCAAGGGCTCGCCCCAGCAGGTGCTCCGCTTCGTCGCCTCGCCCCGCCCACAGGGCGATGATGCCAAGGATCCGGAGCGCGTCCCCTTCCCCCGCGGGCTCGCCCAGCCGTCGGAATCGCTCGAGCGATCGTTCCGCAGTCATCGTCGCCACCTGCGTGTCACCTCGCATTGCCTTCAACAGAGCCCACTCCTCCTCGATGCGCGCCACCTCGTCTTCACTCCCGTCCGCACGGGCGTATTCCAGCGCCGTACGGAACGCTGCATCCGCGTCGTCCGGGAAGTCCATCTCGCGATAGCTGATCGCCAGATTGTTGTTGGCCTGGGCCAGGCCCCGCAGGTGGCCCAGCTTTCGGTAGGAGATGATCGCCCGTTCCTGACTCGCCAGCGCAGCGCTCCTCTGCCCCGTGAGCGTCTGCAGAATTCCGAGATTCTGGTTCGCGCGCGCGACGAATTCCTCGTCGCCGGCGCGGCTCGCCGCGTCCAGAAGTCGCTGCCATTCCGCGCGCGCTTCCTCGACACGACCCAGCTCGAACAGCAGAATACCCTCCAGGTTCGAGCGACTGCGGAACAGGCGGTCATTGCCGCGCGCCATGCATTCCGGACCCAGTGCCTGCGCGAGGTCCAGCGCCCGCGTTCGCTCGCCTCCCCGCCGCCACCCTTCCGCCAGGAGAAACCCCAGCTCCGGCTCGGCCAGCAGCTCAGAGCGGCCCGTCGCAGAAAGCAGCTCCACGAGCGCCGTAAAGTCGCGCCGCGCCTGGAGCTCTCGCGCTTGCGCGAGCAGGGCCGAGGAAGGAGCGGTTCGCCGCATTCGCCGCGGATCAGCTGGCGACAGAGAACCCGGTGAACCCCGGAACCGTGGTTTCCAGCTCCGCTCCGTCGGACGACCGCGTCGTCGGTTGAACCTCCCAGGGATCCGAAGCGGCCTCTCGCTTCCAGATCTTCATCTGGTACCACAGATGCTCGTCCGTCCGATCGACCACGCCGTCCCCGTTCAGATCGTCGGCGGCGTGCGTGCACCACAGATGCAGCACCGGCGCCGCGTCGGAGCTGAACACCAGGCCCGACGGCTCGAACTCGAATTCCATTTTCTCTCCGTTCGGTCGGATCGTGATCCGGAGAGAGTCACCCGGCTCGATCACGCTGCCGTCCGGCCGCCGGGCGAGTGAGTTCGCTCCCAGATGGAACTGGAGAAGCGGATCACCCCCCCCTCTGAATCGCATCACGACGTCCGTCTCACGCCCCTTCACCACCCAGAACGTCGTGTCGCCCGGGACCAGCAACGCATAGGCGGGATCCAGCGGCGCCACGAGCGGGGAATCCCCCGAGGGAGTCTGGTTCGAGTTTTCCGGCGCCAGCATGGGCTGACACGATGCCACGATGACGGCGAGTACGAAGGACAAACGGCGCATGGTCTCGACTCCTCTCGGGAAAGGCGTGCCGTCAGACAGGGCATCCTCCGTGCCTCATGCTAACTCCTTGTATGACAACGAGTTACCGGAAAATTCACATGCATCGAAACGAGACATGTGTTGCGTTTCGATACACTCAGCGATCGAGGAGGCGGTACAGTCGTGAGCGGCTGATGCCGAGCGCATCGGCCGCTGCGCGCTTGTTGCCGTCCATGCGCTCGAGCATGGCCCGAGCGGCGGCGACATCGATGTGTTCGAGCGTGTCGGGAAAGGGAAGGGGGGACGATTCCGGTCGTGGAGTCGAATTCGCAGAGTCGGGGAGGAAGAGATCGTCGCGACGGATTTCGCCGGCCCCGAGAAGGACCGCCCGCTCGATGGCGTTGCGCAGCTCCCGGACGTTGCCTGGCCATGAATGAGCGAGGAGGACGGAGCGGATGTCCGGGCTGAGGCGAGGCCGCGGAACGTCGTACTCGGCGCTGAAGCGCTGAAGGAAATGCTCGGCTAGCAGGATGACGTCGTCGCCGCGCTCCCGCAGCGGGGGCAGGTGGATGGGGAGGACGGCCAGTCGGAAGTACAGGTCTTCGCGGAAGTTCCCCTTCCGAACGGCGGCTGCGAGGTCGACATGAGTGGCGGCGATGATCCGGAGGTCGATCGAGCGCCCGCGCAGACTTCCGAGTCTACGGACGCTGCGATCCTCCAGAGCTTTCAACAGCTTGGCCTGCATCTCGAGGGGGACGTCGCCGATCTCGTCCAGCAGGAGCGTGCCCCCGTCGGCGGCTTCGAAGAGGCCGGGCTTGGCGGCATGGGCGTCGGTGAACGCGCCCTTCTCGTAGCCGAACAGCTCGGCCTCGAGCAGCGATGGAGGGAGTGCGCTGCAATTGATGTCGACGAACGGCTGATCCGCCCGTGGGCCATTGAAGTGTATCGCCTGGGCGAGCAGCTCCTTGCCGGTGCCGGTCTCGCCCGTGATCAGGATCGTGGCCGCTCCTCGCGGTATGATGCGGGCTGCCCGTGCGAGCGCCTCCCGCAGTTCCGGACTCTCGCCGATCAGGCGGCCGAAGTCGTAGCGGGAGCGCTCCCGCGCGGTCAGCTCGGACGCGCGCTCGCGATCCCGGGCCCGCTGGACGCGCTCGATGACCCAGGATCGCAGCGACTCCAGATCGCCTGGAAGGGCGAAGTAGTTGCCCGCGCCGGCGAGAACGGCCGCTACGGCGGGGCGGTGGCTCGGGTCGGCGCCGGCGACCACGACCTCCTGCGCCCCATTGCTCAGGGCGTTTTCCACCGCCTCCCCGGCGGACGCTTCGGTCCCTGCGACGGCCACGATCGTTCCACACACGTCGCCCTCTCGCCCGAGGTCCGAGGCGGAATCCACGCGCTGGAGCGTCGCGCCCGCAGACTGGGCGAGCTCCGCCCAGACACGGTCGAACCCCTCGCTTCGGGCCAGGACCCGGAGCACGATATCCGCCACGCCACCTCGAGAGCCGGAGAGATCGTCCCCGCGCGGTACCGGCGCGGGTGCGAGTGTAGCGATACGATACACTCATGGAACGTCCGAACCATGCGAGATGCGACGGAGGGCGCCGGGCTCGGTCGTGCGAATCGGCTTGGGGGCCGGGCGTCGGGAACCGGCGCGGCCCGAGTGCTCTTCGGGGAGGTGCAGGGACGCGTGGCGCGGACAGCGGTCGGGCGCTCGGGGAACGAGCAAGCCGAAAGGATCGGATGAGGAAAGGATTTCTGCCCACGGTGGTCGCCCTTGCCGCACTCGCGGCCCCCCATCCGGCGGAGGCTCAGGCGCTGCGCTCGTACGTTCTCCAGCAGGCGCAATCATCCGTGTTCGTCGTCACGCACCGCAGCGGAATCCTGTCGTTTCTCGGGCACGAGCATGCGATCGGGCCGATGGAGTGGATGGCCACCCTGTGCCTCGCCGATCCGATCCCGGCCGGAGCGCACGGGTCGGTGGCGATCGAAACCCGCTCACTCGTCATCGACTCCGATTCGATGCGACACCTCGCGGGACTCGGCGGCGGACCGGGTCCCGAAGACCGGCTCACCATCCAGGGGAAACTGCTGGACCCGGCGCATCTCGATTCGGCCGCGTATCCGACCATCCGACTGTCGGTCGAGTCCCTCCAGGAGGAGCGCGACGGAGTCGTGCGCGCGCGTGCCACCCTCGTTCTCCGTGGCGTCGAGCGCTCGTACGCCCTGCCAGTCCGCGTCGATCTTACGCACGGAGGGCCGGTCGTGCTCCATGGACGGCTCCGCGTTCGACAGACGGAGTTCGGGATCGAACCGGAGTCCATCGGCGGGGTCGTGAAGGTCTCGGACGAGGTGGAGCTGCACTTCCGGCTCGCGGCGCTGCCGACGGATCGTCCCTGTCCGCAGCAGACGACTGGAATGCCGGACCGTCCGGAGGCCCCTTGACCGGCAGAGCGCCCCACGCCTACAGTGCATCCATGAGAACGCACGTCTGCAATGCCTGGCGCTATACCTACACGACCCGCTCTGCGGGCCGGACGCGGGAGCGTGCGCGCGTGTAGACGGCATCGCGTTCCTGACGACGGCGGCCCGTGGAGCTCTTCCACGGGCCGCTTTTTTCTTGCACCCTGAAGAGGCCTGAACATGATCATCGTCACACGTCCGGGGATCTCCGACGCCGAGATCGAACACATCCGTGAGCGCGTCGAAGAGCGCGGGCTGCGTGTCCATCTGTCCCGAGGCAAGCACAGGACGATCATCGGGTGCATCGGCGACGAGTCCGTTCTGCGCGACCTCGCGCTTCTATCCCTTCCCGGCGTGGAGTCGGTCACACCCATCCTGAAGCCGTACAAGCTCGCCGGTCGCGAGCTCCGGCCCGTGGACTCCACCGTGAAGGTCGGAGACGCTCAGATCGGCGGGAAGGCTCTCACGCTGATCGCGGGGCCCTGTTCGGTGGAAGGCCGCGCGATGCTGCTGACAGTCGCCCGAGCGGTGGCCGATGCGGGAGCGCGGGTGCTCCGGGGCGGCGCCTTCAAGCCCCGTACCTCTCCCTACTCCTTTCAGGGCATGGGGCGTGAAGGTCTCGAGCTCCTGGCGGAGGCGCGGGCAGAAACCGGGCTGGCCATCGTCTCCGAAGTCATGGACACACGGCAGGTCGAGCTCGTCGCCGAGCACGTGGACATGATGCAGGTGGGCGCGCGCAACATGCAGAACTTCGCGCTTCTCTCGGAGCTGGGCAGGACGCGCAAACCGGTCCTCCTCAAGC
Organism: uncultured Gemmatimonadales bacterium; assembly: GCA_963728445.1. Taxonomy (GTDB): domain Bacteria; phylum Gemmatimonadota; class Gemmatimonadetes; order Longimicrobiales; family RSA9; genus CAVSJO01. The sequence goes on from CAVSJO010000006.1 coordinate 1,151,613, forward strand.
GCTCGATGTCGGCGACGATCGAGGAGCTGCTGATGGCCGCAGAGTACGTGATGGCGGAAGGGAACGACCGGGTCGTGCTATGCGAGCGCGGCATACGCACGTTCGAGCGGGCGACGCGGAACACACTCGACGTGTCGGCGATCCCGGTTCTCAAGTCGGAGACGCACCTGCCCGTCATCGTCGATCCCAGCCATGCCGGTGGGCGGGCCGATCTCGTCGCGCCACTCTCCTTCGCGGCGGTGGCGGCGGGAGCGGACGGGCTCATCGTCGAGGTCCATCCGGACCCCGAGACCGCGCTGTCGGACGGCGACCAGTCGCTGGTTCCGCAGGCGTTCGCAGAACTCGCACGTCGGCTGAAGCCGTTCGCCGCTGCCGCGGGCCGGGACATGAGCTTCCCCCTGGCAGAACGCGGGGGGCTCGACGCATGCCCGGTCGGAGTGCATTCTACAGGGTACTGAGCGCCCGATCATCCCCGGCGTCCCGGATGCGAGCCACGTCCCCGCGGGAGGAGCCATGAAGGTCTCGTTCACAGTCAACGGGAAGAGCGCCACGGTCGACGTCGCGCCCGACACGCCTCTGCTGTGGGTCCTGCGGGACACGCTGGGGCTGAAGGGCACGAAGTTCGGCTGCGGCGTCGCGCAGTGCGGCGCGTGCACGGTTCATCTGAACGACGCGCCGGCGCGCGCCTGTCAGGTCCCGGTCTCCGACATCGAGGGCGCCGAGATCCTGACGATCGAGGGGCTCTCGCCCGACGGCACGCACCCGCTGCAGCGCGCGTGGGAGGAGCTGGACGTCCCGCAGTGCGGCTACTGTCAGGCGGGCCAGATCATGGCCGCCGCCGCACTGCTGCAGCGCCACCCGGATCCGACCGATGCGCAGATCGCGTCCGCCATGAACGGCAACCTGTGCCGCTGCGGCACGTATCTTCGTATTCGCCGGGCGATCCGTCTCGCAGCGGGGACCACGTCTACCGACGCGGGCGCCACTCGCCCGTCGATCCGCTAGGAGGTCGCCATGGAACGACGCGAGTTCATGCGCGTTTCCGCCATCGCGGGCGGAGGCCTGCTCATCGCCGGGCGCTTCGATTTCCTTGCGGGCGACGCCGCCTCGGAGACCGCCGCCGGCTTCGCCCCGAACGCCTACATCCGCCTCACGCCGGACGGTGCGGCCACCATCGTCGCGAAGAACCCGGAGATCGGGCAGGGCGTGAAGACGATGCTGCCCATGATCATCGCCGACGAGCTCGACGTGGCGTGGGATCAGGTGCGGGTCGAGCAGGCGGACCTCGACACCGACCATTTCGAGCGTCAGTTCGCCGGCGGCTCCACGGCGACGCCCATCAACTGGACGCCCATGAGACAGGTCGGCGCCGCGGCGCGCGCCATGCTCGTCGCCGCCGCCGCCGCGCGCTGGAGTGTTCCCGCCGCCGATCTGGACACGCAGCCGGGCGTCGTGCGCCACGCCGCCAGCGGCCGCACCATTGCCTACGGTGAGCTGCTCGCCGATGCGGCGAAGCTGCCCGTGCCCGACCTGGATACGGTGGCGCTCAAGGATCCGAAGGACTATCGCATCATCGGCACTCCCACGCGCGGCGTGGACAACCACGCCATCGTCACGGGCCAGCCGCTCTATGGGATCGACGTCGAGCTGCCGGGCATGCTCTACGCCCAGTTCGAGAAGTGTCCCGTCTTCGGCGGCTCGGTCCGCAGCGCGAACCTCGACGACGTGCGCGCTGTGCCGGGCATTAGGCATGCGTTCGTCGTCGAGGGTCGGGAGGGGCTCGGGGGCCTGCTGGGCGGCGTAGCGATCGTGGCCGACAACTGGTGGGCCGTCAGCTCCGCCCGAAAGGTACTGAGCGTCGAGTGGGACGAGGGGCCCACGTCGAGCCAGGGTACCGTGGCCTTCCAGGCACGGGCCGACGCCCTTTCCAGCGAGAAGCCCGAACAGTCGCTGCGTTCGGACGGCGACGTGGACGCCGCACTGCGGTCCGCCGCGAAAACCATCACCGCGACGTACCACTACCCGTTCATCGCCCACGCCCCGCTGGAGCCTCAGAACTGCACCGCGCGTTTCGAAAACGGACGCTGCGAGTTGTGGGCACCATCACAGACGCCGGAGCGCGGCCGCAGCATGGTGGCGGAGACACTGGGCATCCCCGAAGGCGACGTGACGGTCCACATGACCCGCATCGGCGGCGGCTTCGGACGGCGCCTGGCGGACGACTACATGGTCGAGGCGGCGTGGATTGCCAGTAAGCTCCCCGGCGTGCCCGTCAAGCTGCTCTGGACGCGCGAGGACGACACACGCCACGACTTCTATCGACCGGCGGGCTGGCACTATCTCTCCGGTGGCGTGGACGCGCAGGGTCGGCTGGTGGCCTGGAGCGACCACTTCGTTTCCTTCGGCGAGGGCGGGAAGTTTGCGTCCAGCGCGGGGATCAGCGACGCGGAATTCCCGGCTCTCTTCGTGCCGAACTTCAGCCTGGCCGCATCGCTCATCCCCATGGGCGTCCCCACCGGCGCCCTGCGCGCTCCGGGCAGCAACGGCATCTCCTTCGCCATGCAGGGGTTCCTGGACGAACTGGCCCACGCAGCCGGCCGCGATCCGCTGCAGTTCCGCCTCGACCTCCTCGACGGCGCCATGGACGGAGCCGCGCTGGACCCGGCCCGGATGCGCGGCGTTCTGGAACTCGTGGCCGAGAAGTCCGGCTGGAAGGACCGTCAGAAGCTGCCCCGCGGCACCGGCATGGGCCTCGCCTTCCATTACAGCCACAGAGGCCACTTCGCCGAGGTCGTGCAGGCTTCCGTCAGCCGCGCCGGGCGCGTGTCCGTGGACCGTGTCTGGGTTGCCGGCGACGTCGGCAGCCACATCATCAACCCGCTCAACGCCGAGAACAACGTCCAGGGCGCCGTGCTGGACGGCATCGCACAGGCGCTGGGACAGGAGATCACCATCGAGAACGGGCGCACCCGCCAGAGCAACTTCGACTCCTTCCGGCTGCTGCGCCACACGCAGGTGCCGGACGACGTCGAGGTGCACTTCCGAATCACCGACCACGACCCCACAGGCATGGGCGAGCCCGCGCTGCCGCCGGTCATCCCGGCCCTGTGCGGCGCGATCTTCCAGGCGACGGGCAAGCGGGTGCGGGAGCTGCCGCTGTCGAAGGCGGACCTGAGCTGGGCATAGGCGCCGGTCCCGCGGGGGGAGGCACGCCTCTTTCGTGGAGGCCCGTTGCAACGGCCACCCGAAAGAGGAGGAGCGGCATGGCGGAGCTCGACGGCAAGGTAGCGATCGTCACGGGCGCGGCGTCCGGCATCGGACGCGCGACGGCCGAGATGTACGCCCGCGAAGGCGCATCGGTGTTGGTGGCCGACGTGGACGAAGCGGGTGGCCAGGGTACGGTCGACGGCATCACGTCGGAGGGAGGGCACGCCGCGTTCCTGCGCGTCGACGTGTCGAATCCCTCGGACTGCGAAGCACTCGCGGCGGCCGCCGTCGAGCGCTTCGGACGGTTGGACTTCGCGTGCAACAACGCCGGGATCGGCGGCGTGCAGGCGCCCACGGCCGACTACCCGCTCGACGCCTGGGAACGGGTCATCCAGGTGAACCTGTCGGGCCCGTTCTACTGCATGAAGTACCAGATCCCGCACATGCTCGAGAGCGGGGGCGGTGCCATCGTGAACATGGCGTCGATCCTGGGCCGGGTCGGTTTCGCGGGGGCTCCGGCCTACGTCGCATCGAAACACGGCCTCGTCGGCCTGACGCGGAACACGGCGCTCGAATACGCGGATCGCGCCATCCGCGTCAACGCCGTCGGGCCCGCGTTCATCTCCACACCCATGATCGCCGAGATGGAGAGCGATCCCACCATGGACGAAGCGCTCATCGCGCTCCATCCCATGGGACGCCTCGGACGACCCGAGGAGGTGGCCGAGCTGGTCGTCTTCCTGAGCTCGACGCGGGCGTCCTTTATAACCGGGGCCTACTACGCCGTTGACGGGGGGTACCTGGCCCGCTGAGAGCTTGCTCGACGGGCTCAGACGGGATGCCGGGCGTGCACCTCCACGCGGAGCCGTCCGCCCTCCTCCCGGACCGCCTGGACGTAGACGTCTCCGAAGAAGTCCTGCTCGCTTCCGTCCTCTCGCAGGAGGGTGCCCCGGAACTGTGCGGGCACGCCCTTGACGATGTAGTCCAGGCACTTCCGGCGGTCGGAGACCTGGGTGAAGAAGACGCCTTCGGCGCGGCGATATCCGGCGGTCTCGACGGCAAGGTAGCCGCGGCCGCGGAGCTCGCCGAGCATGGCGGGCATGGAAACGCGCTCCGTCACGATCCGGCTCCCGCAAAGGAAAACCCGCCGGCGCCGCCACGCCGGCGGGTGCGGGCGGTCACGAACCCGAAGGCGGAGGCGTGTTGACCTTCACGTCCTTGACCTGCACCTCCATCTGCATGCCGCCTCCCGCCAGCATCTTCTGAAGGCGCTCCATCTGCGGCCCCATCATCTTCTCCATCATTTTCCGCTGGGCCTCGGGCATGTCCTTCATCTGCTGTTGCATCTGTTCGAGGGACTGCTGGGCCTGAGCCCGTTCCTCGGGGCTCATCGCGTTCTCCATCCCCTGCATGTCCATCGTCATGCGGAAGGGGTAGACGAGGCCCTGCACGTCCCGGTAGTCGTCCATGTTCATGACCATGTATACCTCGCTCACCTTCCCGTTCATCGGCATCTCGCCCTCGATGCGCATCCGGCGGGGTACGTAACGGTCCTTGTCCAGGTAGATGGTCATCTTCTTCGGTGAGAAGCTCTGCTGGTCTCCGGAAGCGGGCTTCCAGACGGAGATCCCCGACAGGTCGTCGATGTCGATGACCCAGGTGGCATGCCCGTCGATGGACTCGCTGCCGTGGAGCGACGCGCGCTTCGCGAATTCCGGATAGAGCTCGTACATGTCGGGGTCGCGCGCCTCCTGCTTCTGCTGCGGCCCCATGCCGGTCAGGTCCTGTCCCCCGACCAGAACGCGGGTGTCGAACTGCGGCGGACTGCTTCCCTCTACCCTCGTATGATAGGTCGTCGTCTCCACGCCCATCATGTCCTGGACGACGGTGTAGTTGTCGATGCCCTTCATGCGGCTGGTGTAGCGGTCCATCGCCGTCTTGAAGATGTCGGCAGCGGACTGCGCCCGGCCGGCGGCCGGTACGGCAGTGAGAAGGAGAACGGCGCTGGACAGCAGGAGCGTGCGTGGCGACGTCTTCATGGGACCCTGCGAGCTGTAGTGAGGAGGGCGGCCATGCGAATCGATCCGGACGCCCGGGAAAAGAACCGGGCAGGGAGCCGTCGGCCGGATCGGCTCCCGCTGCACCAATCCTGGCTTTCGGACGCCCGGGCTGTCAATGCGCGCGCGCGAACACGCGCGTCCGCGCCCCGCGTCAGCGCGACCGCACGAAGAACGGCCCCCGCCGGTCACATCCGACGGGGGCCGTCTTCTCGGTCGATGACCGTGTGTCAGTACTGCTCCTGCGGCTGCGTTCCGGTGGCAGCGCCACCCGGCACGGCCTGCTGCAGCTGGGTCGTGGTGGCCGGCGTCGCCTGGCCACTCAGGATCTGCTGCGCGGTGACCTGCTGGCCGCCGTAGAAGTTCTGGTTCTGCTCCTCATCGAAAGAGATGTCGCTCGCGCTGAGCGACGCGCCGACGAAAGCGCCTTCCGTGTCGGACCAGAGGATCACGTCGCCGCCCTTGCCCGCGGAGGCCTGTCCCCGACCCGAATAGTCGATGATCGTGAGTCCGGCGTCCGCGTTGAGCGAGAACGTGTTGTCGCCCTTGAAGCTGTTCAGCGCGTCGTCGCTCATCAGCAGCATGGCGATCTGGCCGCCCGAGCCGCCGATCTGGGCACCCACGCTCACGGATCCGATGTTGTAGAATGCCGGCGAGCTCCACTGGCCACCGTTGTTGGCGATCAGCACTCCCTCACCGCCGCTGGCGCCGACGACGAATGCGCCACGGCCGTAGTCCGGCACGAGCAGCACGCCCTTGGCGTTCTGGAGCATCTGGTTGAGGTCCGGGTCGGATTCCATCTTCTGGAGCTCCGACGCGGCGCCGTTGGTCAGATCCAGGATGTCGGACGAGACCTGACCCGTCGCGGGCTGGGTCGCGGGGGTCTGCTCGGCCGCGGCCGGCGCGTTCTCGTCGGCAGCGGTCTGATTCCCGTTATCGCCTCCGCAGGCGCCGAGCGCCACGGCGAGGCCGACGATGGCCGGAATGGCGTATCTCTTCATGGCTTCCTCCTTTATGGCAGATGCAGCTTGTGGCCGGTCGGGCCATGGACAACGCATCGGCCGTGCCACCGACACGTCGGCGGGAGGGGTGAGGAGCGGGTGCGGCCACGGCTGCGACGGCCTACGTTATCGGGGTCTCTTCGGAGGAGGTCGGGCATGAAGGCCATCACGTTCCAGGGGGTGGAGGCCGTCGCTTTCGGCGACGTGGAGGACCCGGGTGCGCCTGGCGCGGGCGAAGCCGTCGTCGCCGTCGAGGTGGCGGGCGTCTGCGGGTCGGACCTGCACCCGTACTTCGGCCGGGAAAGGGGCCTCGACTCCGGTACCGTGATGGGTCACGAGTTTCTGGGTCGAGTGGTCGACGTCGGGGCCGGAGTCACGGGGATCGCCGTGGGGGACCGGGTCGTGGCCCCGTTCACGACGAGCTGCGGCGAATGTTTCTACTGTCTGCGGGAGCTCAGCGCCCGGTGCGTGCAGGGACAGCTCTTCGGATGGGTGCAGGACGGCCGCGGTCTGCAGGGCGCCCAGGCGGAGCGGGTCCGGGTACCGCTGGCCGAAACCACCCTGGTGAAGGCGCCGTCCGCCCTGGACCCGGCCGTCGCGCTCCTGGCGGGCGACGTGCTAGCGACCGCGCTGTTCGCCTCCGACCTCGCGGCAGTCGGGACCGGGGATCGGGTGGTGGTCGTGGGATGCGGGCCCGTGGGCCTGCTCGCCATCCGCGCCGCGCTGGCGCGAGGCGCGGTGGACGTGATGGCGCTCGATCGCGTGCCGTCACGCCTCCGGCTCGCGGCGGAGTTCGGCGCAAGCGTGGTGGACGTCGACGGGGACGAGCCCGTGCGCCGCGTCCGGGAGCGGACGGACGGGTTCGGTGCCGACGCGGCCATCGACGCGGTCGGCTCGCCCGACGCGACGCGGATGGCGGCGGACGTGCTGCGCGCCGGCGGTCGGCTGGCGGCGGTCGGCGTGCACACGGAGCCGCACCTGGCGCTGTCCCCGGGCGACCTCTACGACCGCAACCTCCGCTACGCCGCGGGCCGCTGCCCGGCCCGGACGTACCTGCCGGAGGCCCTTGCCCTTGCCGCGCGGGAGGAGCGGCTCCTCGCCGGCCTCGTGTCGCACCGACTGCCCCTTTCCGAGGGCGTGGAGGCGTACCGCATGTTCGCCGAGCGACGGGACGGCTGCAGCAAGGTCGTGCTCCTGCCGTGAGGCGTGGATCCTGGCGCTCTCACGCGTCCGGCGGCTGCTGACAGCGGGGACACAGGTACGTGCTCCGCGCCATGTCTCCCTGGAGGAACCGCTCGATGGGGGCTCCACACTCGATGCACGGCTCGCCGGCCCGTCCGTAGACCCACAGACGCGGGCTCGCAGGCCTGGGTCGTCTCTGGAGCGGGACCGTCGTGCGCCGGCGCGTGTGGAGGTTGGCGCGCAGGAGGCGCGCGGCGCAGCGGAACAGGCCGGTGAGGTCCGCGTCGGAAAGGGTGGACACGCGTGTGCGCGGAGGGATTCGCTGCAGGAAGAGGACTTCGCTCTTGTAGACGTTTCCGATACCGGCGGCTACGCGCTGGTCCAGGAGGAGGTCGGCGATTTCGCGGCCTGCGTGGGCCGGAAGCCGGGCACGGGCGAGAGCGCCGGACACGTCCGGCGGGCTGGCCAGCAGGTCGGGTCCGAGGCGGGCGAGGCGCGGGTGGCGGGCGGCATGGGCGCTTCGGATGCATTCGGCGCGGTAGGCCCGGCGGCATACGTAGGCGACGTCGCCCGCGACGATCACGGCGGTGGGCCGGCCTCGCCGCGCCTCGCGCGCGTGCTGCCTTCTCCACTGTCCATGCATGCCGAGATGCACCCGCAGGGTCCACTCTCCGTCGAAGCGGACGAGCATGTGCTTGCCGACGGCCTCGACGCCGATCACCCGACGACCGCCGAGCTCGGCGACGCCCCCGATTCCCTGGACCTCGACGGCGTCGGCCACGCGCCCGGTCAGCTCCCGGCCGAGGGTCAACGCGACGCGGTGGACGGTATCGCCCTCGGGCACGCTACAGGGCCTCCAGGCGCATGCGGAGATAGTCGCGGAGGAAACCCGCCCGCTCCATGGCGGTCGCGAGGTCGGAGCGAGACGCGTCCTGGCCGTTCACCTCCTCGACGACGAGGGTGTTCCGGGGCCGGCCGCGAGCCAGGGGCCGGAGGGCGTCGAGGGCCTCGGCGACGTCCTCCTCGGCCGCATCCCGAAACGTGCGGAGCCGACGGCCCCCTCGATCCAGGTGGAGGACCGGCTCGCCATCCACGAGAACGACCGCGGAACCGGTGGCGCGTCGGGGACCGTGCCCGGATGTGTCCGTGAGCTCGGGCCACGGCAGCAGCCACCCGAACGGGTTCGCGGGATCCGTCGCCGCGAGGGCGGTGGCCTGTCGGTCGCCGCCGGTGTCCCGCACGCGTCGCAGCCGGTCCACTACGCCCGGCCAGGCGAACTGCGCCCCGCCAAGCCCCTCGACGAAGTAGCCGCGTCGGACCTGGCCGGCATCCTCCATCGAGCGCAGCACCCGGTAGATGCCGGAGAAGCCGCCGCCGAGTGCCTCCACGGAGGCGGTCTCCCGCGCCACGAGGCCATGTCGCTCGAGGAGCGTGGCTGCCCAGGCCGCCGCCCGTTCGGTCGCCGAGACCGGGCGACGCACGAGGTCACGTACGAGGGACCAGCGGCCCCCCGCCGAGGCCATTGGGCCGGACGCCGCAGCGGCGGCACTGCGGGCGGCGGCGTGAGCGCCCGCCCGGGACTCCCATCGGCGGCGCCCCCGACCCAGTCGGGGGCGTGGTCGACGCCCTCCCGTCTTCCGGCGTGCCCCGAGCCCACGCAGGACCGCGAACGTGTCGTTCGTGACCAGGCCGGCCCAGACGAGGTCCCAGAGCGCCTCCGTCGCGCGCTCGGGGGAGTCGTCGATGGCGGCGAGGATCTCGGTCTGGAAGGACGCGCCACGGCGTTCGAGATGGGCGAGGATGGCCCGGTGCCGATCGTCGGCGTCGGGGAGGGCCGTCTCGGACTCGCCCGGCGACAGCAGCACCCCCACGCGCTCCCTGCGGAAGAGCCGGATCCGCCCGTCGTCGGAGCGGAGGGGGGAGTGGCCGACCCAGACGAGCCACCCGGCGGCTCCGAGCTGGTCGAGCTGTTCGGGGCGGAAGCCCTGCACCCGCGCGGGGAGGATGACGCGAGTGAGCTCACGATAACCGAGAGGGATCCCCTCGAGCTGGACGATGGCGGACTCGAGGCTGTCGTGAGGTCCCGCTGCGCCCGTCCGGTGCCACGCGGGAAGGAAGCGCGCGAGTACGTCGGGCGCGACGGGTGCCACCTGCCCACGGAGTCGTGAAATGGTGCGGCGCTTGATCTGACGGAGCACGTCCGGGTCGCACCACTCCTCTCCCGTGCCGCCGGGGCGGAATCCACCCTGGAGAAGTCGGCCCTCCCCGGCGAGCCGATGGAGGGCCGGCGCGACGAGGGCAGCGGTGACCCCGAACCGCTCGGCCGCCTCCGCGGTCGCAAAGGGGCCGTGGGTGCGGGACCAACGGGCCAGAAGCGTCTCGACGGGTCGCTCGACGGGCTCGAGGAAGACGGCGGCCACGCCCGGGGGCGGCGCCACCCCGAGGGCGTCCCGGTAGAGGCCGGCGTCCTCCACCGCGATCCACGCGCTCCGGCCGGCCACGTGCGCTCGCGCCGCCCTGCGGCCGCTTTCCAGCTCCCGCAGCCACCCCGTGGGGTCCTGCTCCGAGCGCTCGGCGATCTCCTCGATGGTGAGGTCTCCGAGCTGGCGCAGCAGGTCGTGGACGTCGTCCGCGTGGCGCGCCAGCCGGCCCTCGGCCCGGCGCTGAAGCTGGGCCTCCACCTCCGCCAGGACCGCCGCGTCGAGCAGCTCACGGAGATTCGGCTCACCGAGGATCTCCCGGAGCAGCTCCACGTCGAGGGAGAGCGTCTGGGCTCGGCGTTCCGCGGCGGGGAGATCGCCCTCGTAGAGGAACGCGGCCACGTAGGCGAAGACCAGGGAGCGCGCGAACGGCGACGCCGACGGCGTCTCCGCGTCGTGCACGTGGATGCGCCTCTCGTCTACCGCCGCGAGCACCTCGCCCAGCGCCGGCATGTCGAAGACGTCCTGCAGGCAGGAGCGATACGTCTCCATCACGACCGGGAACGAAGGGTACTGCAGTGCGATGTCCATCAGCTTCTGCGCCCGCAGCCGCTGGGCGAACAGCGGCGTACGGCCGCCCGGGCGTCGGCGGGGAAGCAGGAGCGCCCGCGCCGCGTTTTCGCGGAACTGGGACGCGAAGACGGGTGAGCGGGCGAGCTCGGCCAGCACCCGCTCCTCGATCTCGTCCGGGTCGGGCAGGAGGTCGCCGGCGTCGGGCGGGTCGTCACCGTCCGCGATGGTCAGCACGATTCCGTCGTCGCTCCAGACCGTCTGGACGTCGTAGCCCACGCGCTCCGACACCATCGAACGGAGCGCGAGCGCCCACGGCGCGTGGACGCGCGAGCCGAAGGGGGACAGGATACAGACCCGCCAGTCCCCGAGCTCGTCCCGGAACCGCTCGACCACGATGTCCCGGTCCGTAGGCAGCGCGCCGGTCGCCGCCCTCTGTTCCGCGAGGTAGTCGACGAGGTTGCGCGCCGCTCTGGCGTCGAGTCCGTACTCCCGCTCGAGGAGGCCGCGGGCGGTCTCCGTTGGCTCCTCGGCGACCCGTCGGGTGAACGCGCCGAGCGCTCGACCCAGCTCCAGCGGGCGGCCCGGCCCCTCCCCGTGCCAGAACGGGAGTCGGCCCGGCTCGCCGGGCGCAGGCTCGACGATCACCCGATCGCGCGTGATCTCCTGGATCCGCCATGTGGTCGCGCCCAGGGTGAACGTCTGCCCGGGCTGCGACTCGTGGACCATCTCCTCGTCCAGCTCGCCGACCCGCGGCCCGCCCTCGCCGAGGTGCACGCCGAAGAGCCCCCGGTCCGGGATCGTGCCGGCGTTCACCGCCGCGAGCATGCGCGAGCCGCGTCGCCCCTCCACGACGTCCCGCTCCCTGTCCCAGATGATGCGAGGCCGGAGATCGCCGAAGTCGTGGGAGGGGTACAGTCCGGACAGCATGTCCAGCACACCGGTGAACGCCGCGTCCGGCAGCTCCCGGAAGTTTGCCGCCCGGCGGACCACCCGGCCCAGCTCCGCCACGGACCAGCTCTGCACGACGCACATCGCCACCACGTGCTGGGCCAGCACGTCGAGAGGGTTTCGGGGCACGCGCAGCTCCTCGATGGCGCCCTCCCGCATGCGCTGCGCGACCACAGCCGCCTCCAGAAGGTCTCCGCGGTGCTTCGGGAAGATCCGGCCGATGCTGACCTCACCCACCCCGTGCCCTGCACGCCCCACCCGCTGGAGCCCGCTCGCCACGGACCCGGGGGACTCCACCAGCACCACGAGATCGACGGCACCCATGTCGATGCCGAGCTCGAGGGAGCTTGTGGCAACCAGCGCCCTCAGCTCTCCCCGCTTCAACGCCTCCTCGATCTCGCGCCGCTGACCGTGCGCCAGGCTGCCGTGATGGGCCCGGACCAGCTCCTCCCCGGCGAGCTCGTTCAGCCGCTGCGCAAGCCGCTCACAGAGGCCGCGGCTGTTCACGAAGACCAGGGTCGTCCGGTGGGCCCGGATCAGCTCCAGGATGCGCGGATGGACGGCGGGCCAGATGCCGTACTGCCGGGTCGTCTCCTCCTCCTCCGCCACCATCAGCGAGCCGCTCGCGCCCTGCCCGTCCGGGACGACCTCGAAGCCGCCGTCCGCCGTCTCCACGACCGGACGGGTCATGTCGTCGACCGGGACGACGACCTGGAGGTCGAGCTCCGGGGCGACGTGCGCGTCGACGATGCTCACCGGTCGATCCCCGCCCAGGAACCGGGCAACCTCCTCCGCGGGGCGCGCCGTCGCGGAGAGGCCGATCCGCTGGGGCTCCTCGTCGGCGAGGGCCGACAGGCGCTCCAGCGACAGGGCGAGATGCGCACCCCGCTTCGTGGCGGCCATGGCGTGGATCTCGTCGACGATCACCCATCGCACGGTCCGGAGCGTCTCCCGCGCGCCGGAACCCAGGATCAGGTAGAGTGACTCGGGCGTGGTGACGAGGATGTCTCCCGGGTCACGGGCCTGGCGGCGCCGGTCGGCGGAGGAGGTGTCGCCGGTCCGAACGTCGACCCTCGGCAGCCGGATCTGCTGCTCGAGCCCCTGGGCCGTCCGCTGGATGCCGGCGAGGGGGACACGGAGATTCCGGTCGATGTCGTAGACCAGCGCCTTCAGCGGGGAGACGTAGAGAACGCGTACGCCCGGGTCCGGGTCCGCCTCGGGCCGGGACAGCCGGTCCAGGGCGTAGAGGAAGGCCGCCAGCGTCTTCCCGCTGCCCGTCGGCGCGATGAGCAGCGAATGCTCGCCGGCGGCGATGCGATCCCATCCGCGGCGCTGGACCTCCGTGGGCGCCGGGAATGCACGCTCGAACCACAGGCGTGTGGCGGGACCGAAGCTGGAAGGCAGGGGCATGGACGGGTCGAGGATCGGAGTCGTACAGGTCGCGATCATACCCGTCGCGCGGGCACGGGATCCGGCTCCATCGGCTGCGGCGTCACAGTTGCATCGGCCCGACCTCGAACCTGCATCCGGGAGGTGACATGAAGCTGTCCGTGCGCGGAGTGGCGCTCGCCTTCGGCATCCTCTGGGGCCTCGCCGTGGGCCTCGCCGCACTGCTGGCGCAGTTCTGGACCGGCTACGCCGACGCGTTCCTGGACGTCATGCGGTCCCTGTATCCCGGCCTCGGCGGAACGTCCGGATGGGCGGAGGTGGCGACCGGCACGGTGTACGGCCTGGTCGACGGGGCGATCGCAGGGGCGGTCTATGCATGGCTGTACAACCGCTTGCGGAGCGTCCCACGGAGCTCAAATAGCACTCCGTCATGAGCTTAGGGCGTTCTTGACTTCCCGATGGACGCGACTGTATCGAGGGGTTGATCCCAATTTCCTCTGCAGCTGACCCATGATTCGGGGAGGCTCCCATGCAGTTCCGCGTTCCGCTCGTCGCACTGGCCGTTTCTGCCGGCGCACTGCTCTCGCCCGCCGCGGTTTCGGCTCAGCAGGATCTCGTGACAGCGCTGTCGACCATCGAGCAGTCGCTGTGGGAAGGATGGAAGAACCACGATTCCACCCCGTTCGAGGCGAACCTCGCCGAGCCCGCGCTGAACCTGAGCGCGACCGGGATGGACGTAGGACGGGACGCGGAGATCAAATCCATCGCCGGCAGCGACTGCGATGTGAAGGGGTACTCGTTCTCGGACTGGGCGGTGCATCCTGTCACGCCCGACGTCGCCATCCTCACCTACCGCGCGAAGCAGGACGGCGTCTGCGGCGGCAAGGCGCTCGCGCCGGAAGTCCTCGTCAGCGCGGTGTACGTGAAGAAGGGCGGAAAGTGGATGTCCGCGTCGTATCACGAGACGCCGGTGGCCACGCGCACCATGTAGCATCGACCGGCGCACCGACAGAAGCAGGAGCAGGAGCACGAGCAGGAGCAGGAGCGGGGCGGTCGCGGAGCGCGGCCGCCCCGCTCTGTGCAAGGGGAACGATCGACGCCCTTCGTGGTCCCGCGGCTCATGGGCCGATCGGACGGGCGCGGAGATTTGCCAGCGCGGGCCCCCTCCACCCAGTATTCCCTGCCTGCGGCGGATCCCACCCGAAGGGAGTCGAAATGGCCTGGACGCTCATCCGCAACGCGACGCTCATCGACGGCACCGGCTCCGGCCCCCTGGCCGACGGCGCCGTCCTGCTCAAGGACGACCGCATCCACACGGTGGGACGCCTGCAGTCGGTCCCGCACCCGGACGCCGACGTCGTGGAAATCGACGCCGCCGGCGGGACCGTCCTGCCGGGCCTCATCGACGCGCACGTCCATCTCATGCTGGAGATGGACGAGATGATGAAGCTGCTGGCGACGCCGTTCTCCCTCCCGTTCTACCGCGCCATCGACACGATGCGGCGCACGCTCGACGCCGGCATCACCACTGTACGCGACGCCGCCGGTGCGGATGTCGGGCTGAAGCAGGCCGTGGAGCAGGGACTGGTGGACGGCCCGCGCATGCAGATCAGCATCACGGCGCTGTCGACGACCGGCGGCCATCTCGACTTCTGGCTTCCGTCCGGCAACCAGATGGAGCTGCTGGTGCCGCACCCGGGCCTGCCTTCCGGAATCTGCGACGGCGTCGAGAACGTGCGCAGGAAGGTCCGTGAGGTGCTGCGCGCGGGCGCGGAGGTGATCAAGGTCTGCTCGACGGGCGGCGTCATGAGTCCGACGGACCACCCCGACTTCACCCAGTTCTCACAGGCCGAGCTCGAGGTCATGGTGGAGGAGGGCCGCTTCCGGCGCGGCACGAAGGTGATGGCCCACGCCCAGGGCGCCGAGGGAGTGAAGAACGCCCTGCGCGCCGGCGTCCACTCCATCGAGCACGGGATCCATCTGGATGACGAGGCCATCGAGCTGATGCTGGAGCACGGTGCGTTTCTGGTGCCCACCCTCCTGGCCCCCCAGGCCGTGATCGAGCAGGCGGAGGCGACCGGCACGATGCCCGAGTGGGCGCTGCGCAAGTCGCAGGAGACGCTGCATGCCCACCGCGACAGCATCCGGCGCGCCCACGAGGCGGGCGTCAAGATCGCCATGGGCACGGATGCCGGCGTGATGCGCCACGGCACGAACCTGCGTGAGCTCGGCCTCATGTGTGACCACGCCGGCATGACGCCCATGGAGGCGCTCGTCGCCACGACGCGCACGGCCGCGGAATGCCTCGGGTGGCACGCCCGCGTGGGTACGCTCGAAGCCGGCAAGATGGGCGACGTCGTCGTCGCGTCCGTCGATCCGCTCGCCGACATCCATGCGCTCCAGCCTTCGACCGTGGCGCTGGTCGTGAAGGGCGGGCGCGTCGTGAAGAACACCCTCCCCTCGCGACGCCGGGCGCAGACGCACGAGGTCGAAGCGCTGGCCGGCACGGCGTGAACCGACGCCCCGAACGGGCCGTCACACCACCGAACCCCACCGGAGCGTACATCGAATGACGAAGCAGGCACTGATGCTGGTCGCGGCCGTGATTCTGGCCGTTCCTTCGGCGGCGGCGGGGCAGCAGGCGCCGGCGCAGCCGACGGCGCAGGAGATCGCGCGCTGGAAGCAGCAGGCGCAGAACGTCACCATCGTCCGGGACGACTGGGGCATCGCCCACGTCCGCGGGAAGACGGACGCCGACGCCGTATTCGGAATGGAATACGCTCAGGCCGAGGACGATTACCCGCGCATCGAGGCGAACTACCTCTTCGCTCTCGGACGCGCGGCGGAGGCGGAGGGCGAATCCGCGATCTGGCAGGACCTGCGCGCCAGGATGTGGGCCGACCCGGACTCCCTGAAGGCGATGTACGCCCGCAGCCCCGAGTCCTTGAAGAAGCTCATGGACGCCTTCGCCGACGGCCTGAACTACTTCCTCTACACCCACCCGGACGTCGAGCGCCGGGCCATCCAGCGCTACGAGCCGTGGATGGCGCTCTCGTTCACGGAAGGGAGCATCGGCGGCGACATCGAGCGTGTCGACCTCGACCGGCTCGCCGCCTTCTACGACGGCGACGGGGCGACGAGGACCGGGATGGGCACGTGGCCGACGGACGCGCCGTCGCCTCTGAACGCCGCCGGCGCGGGCATCCCCGCCCGCGAGCCCCGGGGCTCCAACGGCTTTGCCATCGCGCCGAAGAACACGCTGAACCACCACGCCCTCCTCTACATCAACCCGCACACGTCCTTCTACTTCCGCTCCGAGCTGCAGATGACGAGCGACGAAGGGCTCGACGCCTACGGCGCCGTGACCTGGGGCCAGTTCTTCATCTATCAGGGCTTCAATCGGACCGCGGGCTGGATGCACACGTCGAGCGGCGTCGACAACATCGACGAGTTCCTCGAGACACCGGTCAAGAAGAACGGGCGCATGTACTACCGATTCGGCGGGAAGGATCTGCCGATGCAGACGAGGCAGATCACCGTCCGGTACCGCACCCCGGGCGGCGGCATGGCCGAGCGGACCTTCACCGCCTACTTCACGCGGCACGGGCCCGTCGTGCGCAAAACGGATCAGGGCTGGATCACGACCCACATCATGTGGCAGCCCGTGGAGGCACTCACGCAGTCGTATACGCGCACCAAGGCCAGGGACCTCGACGAGTTCCTGGACATCATGAAGCTGCACACGAACTCGTCCAACAATACGATCTTCGCCGACGCGAAAGGCGACATCGCCTATCTGCACTCCAACTACATCCCACGCCGGGACACGAGCTTCGACTGGCTCGGGCCGGTGCCCGGCAGCAACCCGGCCACCTCGTACAAGGGCGTGCTCGACATCGAGGAGACGCCGAACTCCATCAATCCGGACGTGGGCTGGGTCTACAACTCGAACAACTGGCCCTGGTCGGCGGCCGGGCCGGACAGCCCCAAGCGGGAGGACTTCCCGGTCTACGTCGAGCGCGGCCGGGCCGAGACCCCGCGCGGGTACCACGCCCTCGAGCTGCTGCCGGACCACGACGCCTTCACGATGGGGTCCCTCACGGCCCTGGCGTTCGACAGCCATCTGCCCGCCTTCGACATGATGCTGCCGCCGCTCGTGAAGGCGTACGATGCCCTGCCCGCGTCCAGTCCGCTGAAGACCCGCCTTGCCGAGCCGGTGCGCGTGCTCCGCGCCTGGGACCACCGCTGGGGCGTGAGCTCGATCGCGACGTCGCTGGCCGTCTTCTGGGGCGAGGACGTGCTGCATCGCACCGCTCCAGCGGCCAGTGCCGCCGGCATGCCCGGCGAGGACTACATCAAGGCCGGCAAGGTGCCGGCAGACACGCTGCTGGCGTCCCTCACGGCAGCCCTCGGCCGGCTGACGGCGGACTTCGGGACGTGGCAGACGCCCTGGGGCCACATCAACCGCTTCCAGCGCATCAGCCCCGAAATCGGCCCCCATTTCGACGACTCGAAGCACTCCATTCCGGTCCCGTTCACGTCCTCGCGCTGGGGCTCGCTCGCGTCGTTCGGTGCGCGGCCGTATCCGAATACGAAGAAGTGGTACGGCACGAGCGGGAACAGCTTCGTGGCCGTCGTCGAGTTCGGCGACAGCGTGCGCGCCCGGGCCCTGACGGCGGGCGGAGAGAGCGGTCACCCCGACTCGCCCCACTTCGACGACGAGGCGGCGATCTACGCCATGGGGTCGCTGCGGACCGTGTATTTCTACCCCTCGCAGCTCGAGGGGCACACGGAGCGGGTGTATCGGCCGTAGGACGGCGGGAACGGCACTGCGGGCGAGGTACGGCGGGCGAGGTACTGCGGGCGAGGTACGGCGGGAGGGGTACTGCGGGAGGGATACTACGGGAGGGGTACTACGGGAGGGGTGCTGCGGGAGGGAGTACTGCGGGAGGGGTACTGCGGGAGGGGTACTGCGTCGGACAGGAGGGATGAGGCCGCCACCTGGGCGCGGGCTTTGTGCGGGCAAGGAGTTCCTTTCCCGGGGGCCCTGCCGGGCCTAACTTCCGGTACATGACTCCCCCCTCTCTATGGCAAAAGCTGCGCAGCGCCCGGATCGTCCAGGTCCTGGTCGTCTACCTGGGCGCATCGTGGGGCGTGCTCCAGGTCACGAACGAGCTGCAGCAGGCGGTCAACCTCCCGGCGTGGGTTTCGGCCGCCGCCGTCATCCTGCTGCTGGTGGGCCTCCTCGTGGTGCTCGCGACGGCGTGGGTGCAGGCGCAGCCGGGCCTGGCCGAGCGCGCCGCCCGGGATGAGGTGCCGGACGGGTGGGAGGTCGGGCTTCACGAGCTGAAGGAGGCCGTGACGCAGGGCGAGGTCCCGCACCTGACGTGGGCGCGCTCGCTCCTGGGCGGGGTCATCGCGTTCTCCCTGCTCTTCGGCTTCGCCGGGTTGTACGTCGTGGTGAAGGACCGCGGCCGCACGATCGGCCCCTCGCCCGCCGAAGCCGCCGTCGCCCCCGGCGTCGCTGTGCTGCCGTTCACCGTGAGCGGCAAGGACCTGGAAGTCTGGCGGGAGGGGATGGTCGATCTGCTCTCGACCGGCCTGGACGGCGTCGGAGACGTTCGCGCCATCGACGCCCGGACCGTCCTCGCCCGCTGGAAGGAGCGGGTCCATGACGGCCAGGAGGCGGACCTGGCGACGGCGCTGGACGTCGCGCGCGCCACAGGGGCCCGCTGGGCGGTCGTCGGCAACGCCGTCGCACCCGGAAGCGACGTGCGGCTGTCGGCCGACATCTATGATCTGGAGAGCGGCAAGGATCTGGGGACGACGCAGGCGAACGGCGGCGTCGCCGACATGCTGCCCCTGGTCGACCGTCTGTCTGTCGGGCTGCTCCAGACGATCCTCACGGACGTCCGGCCGGACGCGGTCCGCCGCCTTTCGGACGTCACGACGACCTCGCCGGGGGCGCTCAAGGCGTTCCTGCTGGGAGAGGCCGCGTTCCGCCGTTCCGACTTCGCCGGATCGATCCCGGAGTATGAGCGCGCCGTGGCCGCCGACTCGGGCTTCGCGTTCGCGTCGTACCGGCTCTCGGAGGCGTACGGGTGGTCCGAGAGCATCGGCAGCGACAAGGCCCTCGACTACCTCGCGCGCGCCGAGCGGCATCTGGACCGGCTCCCGCCGCGGCAGGCGCTGTACGTGCAGGCGTCGAGCAGCCTCGAAAACGGCCGTCTCGATCAGATCAATGCGCTGCGCACCGCGACGAGGAAGTATCCGGACGACGCCGAGCTCTGGTACATCCTCGGCGACACGTACTACCACCTCGGGACGCAGGGGCTCGTTCCGGACGGGGAGGCGCGCCAGGCCCTGGAGCACGCCGTCGCCCTCGACCCGCAGTTCGCGCCGTACCGGCTGCACCTGCTGGACTTCGCGCTCTCGTCTGGCGACTCGGCGGACGCGGCGCGGACCATCGCGGCCTACGACAGCGTCGCCGGGAACACCCTCGAGTCCCGCTCCGCCCACCTCTCTCTGCTCCTCGCCTATGGCGACTCGGCGAGCCGTCTAGCGGCGAGTAGCGCACGGGACACCGCGTCCACTTCGGTCCTGGTGCACGTATTCAACGCTTTCGGCGCGCCCTACGGGGTCACTCCGGAGCCTGCGGTCGAGGTGGTACGCCTGCGCCGCAGTCACCCGGATGCGGGCGCGACGACGGCCTACTACGAGGCCCAGGAAGACGTCTACACAGGCCGCTATCAGGACGCCGTCGCGCATGCGGCCGATCCCCTCATGCCCGATTCCTGGGGCAAGTCCTGGCTGTATCGGCTGCATCAGGTGGGCGCGACGCTTCCGCCGGAGGCCGTGCGCATGCTCGCGGTCTCGCAGGACACGTCGCTCGACATGGACCTGGGCAACCTGGCGACCGGCGCGTATGCGGTGGATACGGGACGGAAAGGCGACGTCGACGCCGCGATCGCCTGGGAGCGGGCGGAGTCCGGCCGCCGCGCGGCAGCGGGCGACAGCGCGCGGGCGGCGTTGGACACCGGCATCGCCCGGGCGCTCGAGACGTACCGCGCCTGGCGGCGCGGCGGAAGCGCCGAAGACGCGCTGCGCGTCATGCGCGAGCTGCAGCCGCAGCTGACCGGCAACGAATACGGGTGGGTCGTCAACGAGATCCTGCGAACGTGGATGGCGGAGATGTACGTTCAGGCGGGACAGCGGGACGAGGCGATCCGCTACCTCCGCACCCTCGAGCTCCAGGCCGATGCGCACTACAGGATCGCGCGGCTCCGGATGGAGATGAACCAGCCGGACAGCGCCCGCGCCGATCTGGCCCTCGCCCTCCACTTCTGGGAGCACGCCGACCCCGATCTGCCGCAGGTGCGGGACGCGCAGGCAATGCTGGAGCGGCTGGGGACGGACCGGCCCCGCTGAGCTAACCCTCCTCCAGGTCCTCGATCGTCTCCGGCCAGTCCTCCCGCAGCAGCTTCGACAGCGCCCTGTCCTTCAAAAGCCGGCCCCCGGTCTGGCAGCGCGGGCAGTAGTTCGTCTCGTGCTCGCCACGCACGATGCGCTGGATGGCCGTCCCGCATTCCGGGCACGGCTCGCGGTAGCGGCCGTGGACGCGCATCGAAGGATGGAAGGCCGTGACCTTCGACGGCCAGTCGTCGCCGGCCTCCTCCACCAGCCGGTCCCGCGCGGCCGCGAGCTCGTGTCGCGTGGCGCTCAGCCGCCCTGGTCCGCGCCGATCCGCACCAGGATCTTCTTCGCTTCCTCGACGGCGGGTTGAGCGGACGCGTCGGCGGTGGCCCACATGCTGACGAAGAGCTGGAGAGCCGCCCGTGCCTTGTCGATGTCTCCGGCTTTCGCGTACATGCGCCCGAGCTCGCCCTGGGTCCAGGGATCGGGGAACCACTTGAAGCCCGAGCCCATCAGCCGGATCGCCTCGGCGTAGCGTCCCTGCCGCTCGTAGAGGTGGGCGAGGTGGAAGGGTGCCCAGCCGTCGCCCCCGCGGCGAGCCTCCTCCAGCAACCGGATCGCTTCGCCGTCCCGCCCCTGAAGCAGCGCCGCGTATCCCTCCACGGCGTTCGCGCCGGCGCGGATCCGGCGTGCGGACACGGTGTCGCCGGTCACGGCCATGGAATCGGAGATCTGGCGCAGGCGTGCGAGGGCCTCCCGCTCCGTCGACCACTGTCCGCGGCTGGCCGCGTAGCTGCCGCGCCACTCCGCGCCGTACGGGTCCGCAGTCGCGATTTCCCCGCGATCGGCCAGGGTCGCCATCAGCGAGTCCGGGATCAGCCCCAGCACGTACAGGGTGTACAGCTCGGCGGCGCGGCGATCGGCGGGGACGTGGGGATCGCGCAGGGTCGCCAGTCCTTCCCGGATGTGCCCGCGGTCGTAGAGCTCGCGGGCGGCGATGACGGATTCGAAATCGCCCCTGGCACTCGACGGCGCCATCGCGACCGCCGCCTTCAGAAAGCGGACCGCCGACTCCGAGAAGCGAGGGTGGTCGAGGAAGCCGTTGAACTGGCGCACCTGCAAGGGGTCGTTGCCGAACGCACTAAGAGCACGCGCGATCGCGGTGTCCCGTGCCGCCGGTGAGCCGAATGCCATGTCGAACGCCAGACGATACTGCGTTGCCTTCGGGCTGGAGGGCGCCAGTCTCTCGTATTCGGTGATCTGCCGGTCGGCCGCCGCGCTGTCGGCCCGGCCCCGCAGCGCGGCATCGATGAGGTGGAGGTGATAGGGTGCGAACGTGGGCGCCAACGTGACCGCTCGCTGGAAGGCGGGCTCCGCGTCGTCCCAGCCGCCGAGCGACTGCGGCAGGTGCATGTACGCCTCGCCGAGCTGGTACCACGCTTCGGCGTCGTCGGGATAGCGGCGCGTCGCGTCCCCCGCACGGGGGAGGGCATCGGGCGCCGCTCGCTGGACCGCGTCGCCGATGGCGGCAAGCGCGGCTTCACGATCCGGGAGGCGAGGGGCGAGGTCCATGGAGCGCCGGCTCGCTTCGTGCGCGCGCTCGCTCGAAACGCCTTCGGACCAGCCGTACGACTGGCTGAGCCGGTAATATGCCAGCGCGAACAGCGTGTCCTCCAGCACGGCGCGGCTGAACGACTCCGCGGCCGCGTCGAAGTCGCCGCGGCGGAACTGCCGCTCGCCGGCGAGATACGCCTTCAGGGCCGGCAACGAGGACGTGGTGAGACTGGACAGATCGACCTCGGGCAGGTCCCGCTCGCCGCGGAGCACCAGCCCGAGCGACTGCGCCGCGAGCCGATCCAGCAGCGTCAGCACGCTGTCCGGCTGCCCCTCGACCTGCACCTGTCCAAGCGACGACCCGTCGTCCACGCTTCGCACGTCCGCGACCAGCCGGACCCGCGGTCCGATGGCCACGGCCGAACCCAGCAGGGCGTAGCGCGCTCCGGTCCGGCGCGCGACTTCCAGCGCCACCGACTCGTCCGCGGTCATGGAGTCGTGCACCAGCTCGTTCCAGCGGGCCATCACGGTGCGGCTCGCGATCGCCCGCAGCCCCGCGGCTCCATCGAGGCCGGTGGACAGCAGGTCGACCACGCCTTCCCGCCACTCGCTCATCCCCTCCCCCCGCACCGTGAACGGCAGCACGGCGATCCCGTCGGGAGCCTCCACGGCCGACGCCTCCTTCGGCGCGAGCGGGTTCGAGCCGCCCTTCAGGAGCACGTACGCGCCGGCGGCGCCGAACAGCAGGGAGAAGGCGACGATGCCGCCGACCAGCGTCCGCGCCCACGTCAGGTGCGGAAGACGCCCACGGCTGATGGACGAGACCGCGTCCCCGACGTCCAATTCCCACGAGTGCGGGACCTCCTCCTTCTCCGCCCGTTCCTCGAGTCCCGGCTGCCCCTGCACCCACGCTGTCGCGAGCGTGATCACGAGGCCGACGAGCAGCAGCAGCACGGTGAGGGGGGATACCCAATCGGGTAACCGCAGGGCCTCGTGCAGCTCGTTGGTGACCTGGAGCACGACCCACGACGCCCCGAGATAGACGAGCACGACCTGGAACAGGCGCGAGCGTCGCAGACGATCCAGCGGAGAGGGAGGCATGGCGTCCAAGGTAGGTTCCCCCCTGCCGGCGGAAAAGGAAGTCGTGTTGTGCGCGTCAGCGTGGGACGTCAGCCGTAACGATCCATTCCGGAACAAATGTCACGAAGCAGCCCCGCCGCGGCCCTCCACGGTAATGCGGTGGGAACGTAAGTCGTTCAGGCACATCGGCTTGACATCTCGTTAACGGCGGGTCCGTCCGTTGCAATCACAGAGGGGCGAGGCAACTCCTTCCGACAAGGGCACCCCGGCCGCGAGGCCGGTCCGCAAAGCCACGGGTCTCGCGGAGACAGCCGGGCTACCGAAGAGGGGATCGGTCGGTTTGGCCGGACCTTTCACGTCGAGGGGAGCTCCGTATGACGAGCAGGGGAGTCTTCGGGCCGGCGAAGCGGCTCGCGGCGACGGTCGCCGCGACGAGCGTCGCAGGCGAGAGATGAGCGGGTGGTGGAGGAACGATCGATTCTGGATATCGCTGACCGGCGGAATCGCGCTTTCGCTCGTGGCGTTCTTCGCGATGACGCAGCTGGAGGTTCCGCGGGACGCGTGGGCGATCGGGACGGCGGTGGGATTTCTGGTCGGCTGCACGGCGGAGTATTTCTTCGCTTCCAGACAGACGGCGCTGGGCCTCCTGGTGGGAGCGCTCGGCATCGCGTTCTTCACGATCATGCTGTACGATTCGATCCCCCACTCGACGGCGGCGGATGCGACGGCCCAGGTCGCTCCGGATCCGGCGCGAGGTGGGGGGCAGATCCAGGAGGTTTACCTGGGCGGTGGGGTGAAGGCGCCTCGCCGTCCGCCGACACGGGGGGCGGTCGCCGATACGCTGCTTCGTGATTCCATGGCGCTGCAGGACTCCGTTCAGGACGGCCGGAAGGCCGGAACGCAGACCGACACCGCCGCGGAGGAGTAGCAGCGCACCTGGGCCAACTGCGCGATGAAAAGAATCCTGGTTTCGATCTTCTGCACCACGACGCTCGCCGGTTCCGGCGGGTGCAGCCAGTTGTCACGCTACAGCACGAACATCCCCGAATGGACGACGGTCACGTTCCGGGACGGGCATTCCGTACCGGTCACGTCGCCCATCGGGTCCCGGCAGCTTGCCGTGGACGAGTACGTGAAGCGCATGTGCGGCGACCATGACGGAGCGCTGCTCATCACCTTCCCGAACGCATCGCAGAAGCACCTCTGTCCGGCGCCGGGCGCCGACTGACGCGTACGCGCGCGGACCCTTCAGGACCATTCCTCCCAGCGCGGGCGGCGATAGCGGCTGCAGTCCTGCCCCTCCCGTCGACCTGCTCCGGGCGCTTCGAACCCCCGTCGAACGGCGAAGCGGCTTTCACGAGCCGACCCGGCTGGCGTCCTCCTGTTGCGTGGAGCCCGCAGCGCGGGACGTGCTGCGCGCTCAGCGTGTTGCGGCTGCGCGACAGCCGACGGCCCGGGTTGATGCGGACGTCCGGATTCCGGCTCTTGACGGTGTGTTCGGCACGGGTTAACGAGGGGTTCCCCCGTGTTTCCCGGCGTTCCCGAAATTCGAGGCGATCGATGATGAAGAGAGCGGACGTGCTCCTGCTTGCGACGGCCGCGCTGCTGGCGGCGTCGTGTCAGATCGACCGAACGGTCTCGCCGCTGGTGACGTCAGCGCCCGCGGCGGCCGACAGAGTCGCGGCCCCCGCGCCCGGGGGTGCCACCATTGCCGACCAGTACATCGTCGTCTTCCGTCCGGGCGTGGCCGACGCGCCCGGGCTGGCGCGGCGCCTGACGGCGGCGGCGGGCGGGACCCTTCGATTCACGTACGAGCACGCGCTCAGCGGCTTCGCTGCTCACCTGCCGGCGCAGGCCGCAGAAGCGCTTCGGCACAACCCGAACGTCGACTACGTCGAGCCCGACCAGGTGATGAGCGCGGTGACGACGCAGACGGGCGCCACGTGGGGGATCGACCGTCTCGACCAGCGCTCCGGCACGAACGGATCGTACACGTATGCGCAGACGGGCGCCGGCGTGACGGCCTACATCATCGATACCGGCATCTACGTCTCGCACCCGGACTTCGGCGGCCGGGCCCGCGTCGGCGTCGACGAGGTCGGTGGCGGCCACAACGGGATCGACTGCAATGGCCATGGCACGCACGTCTCCGGTACCGTCGGGGGCGCGACTTTCGGCGTGGCCAAGGCCGTGAGCCTGGTGGCAGTGCGGGTCCTGGACTGCAGCGGAAGCGGCAGCACGTCCGGCGTCGTCGCAGGCATCGACTGGGTGACGGCGGACCACGCCACCGGGGCGCCGGCCGTCGCGAACATGAGCCTGGGCGGCGGAGCGAGCTCCGCGCTCGACCAGGCGGTGCGGAACTCCATAGCGGACGGCGTTGCGTACGCCATCGCCGCGGGGAACGGCAACTTCGCCGGGAGGGCCCAGGACGCGTGCAACTACTCACCGGCCCGGGTGTCTGAGGCGATGACGATCGGCGCGACGGACAACTCGGACAGGAAGGCGTCGTGGTCCAACTACGGGAACTGCGTCGACTGGTTCGCCCCGGGCGTGGGCATCACGTCAGACTGGCTGAACAACGGGACGAACACGATAAGCGGCACGTCCATGGCGACGCCGCACACGACCGGCGTCGCGGCCCTCTACCTCCAGGCGCACCCGTCGGCGACACCAGCCGCCGTACGGGACGCGCTGTACGCGGCCACGACGAAGGGCATCGTCACCTCGTCCAATACGGCCAACAACCACCTCCTGTACACGGATCCGGCGGGGTGGGGCGGCTCGTCGCCGCCCCCGAACACGCCGCCGACGGCGTCCTTCGACTACTCGTGCTCCGGACTTACATGCAGCTTCACGGACACGAGCACGGATCCGGACGGCAGCATCTCGGGTCGGAGCTGGACGTTCGGGGATGGATCCGCCTCCACGGCCGCCAACCCGCAGCATTCGTTTGCGGCGGGCGGCGACTACACCGTGTCCCTCACGGTGACGGACAATGACGGGGCGACCGGCAACACCTCCCGGACGGTCAGCGTCACGGCGTCGCAACCCGCCACCATCACGCTTTCGGGGGTCGCCGGCAGTCAGGGACCGTGGTCGGTCGCGTTCCTGACGTGGACGACCACCTCCACGGCAGCGTCGTTCGACGTATTGAGGAGCGGGAGCGTTGTCGCGACCACGTCGAACAACGGCCAGTACAACGACAAGGTGGGCAAGCACGATACGAGTTCGTATACCTACCAGGTGTGCGAGTCGGGCGGAGGCCTCTGCTCGAACGAGATCACCATCAGCTTCTGACGGAGCCGTCCGCACGACCGCGACGGGCCCGGCAGGATGCGATCTCCTGCCGGGCCCGGCTCGTTTTCCGGCGAAGGCCTGGCACCCGTCCGGGAGGCGGGCCGCCGGCGGGCCCGTTCAGCCGCCGGTCCGGCCCAGCCGCCCCTCCCGTGGTCGTGTCAGCGCGACTGCGTCACGGTCACGGAATTGGCCTGCATGTCCCAGCGCACCCGGGCACCGGCGAACAGCGTGAACTCCCGCGAGACCAGCGCCGCTCCACTCGACTGCCGCGCGACCAGCTGATAGGAGCCCTGCAGATCACTGGATTCGTAGGTCAGGGCCCGCTCGACTCCTGCCGGCACCGTGCCAAGCTTCTTCTGGTCCCCCCCGTTCCGACGTATCTCGATCGACATGTCATCGGACGGTTGCATGTCGTTCACGACGCTGATGGTCGCGCTCTCCTTCGTGCCATGGCTTCCGAAGAGGCCGAAGCATCCGGTACTCAGGGATGCCAGAACGAGCACGAAAAAAACTGTGGATCGTCGCAGCTTCACGGTTCCTCCTGGGTGAGAGAACATTCAATGGTGCGTATATCGTGCCACGCGCAGCAAGCGGGGTGTGCAAGCCCTGTCCATCCGAGGGCCGGGACCATCCACGATCGGTCGGTGGCTCCGCGCTCGGCTCATTATTCGACGAAGAGCTCCCGGGCGAGCCGCTCGTCATGCCCGTACACGTCGTCGCGGAAGTTCAGGCGCCCCTGGTCGTCCACCCACGCGGTGAAGTAGACGATCCTCACGGGCAGGCCATGCTTCAGCTGCACGGTGACGGTGCGCCCCCCGGCCATGGCCTCGTCGATGCGCTCCGCGCTCCAGGCCGGGTCGTCTCGAAGCAGGTAGACCGCCAGTTCCTCCGGTCGGCTCAGGCGGATGCAGCCGTGACTGAAAGCCCGCTGCTCGAGGTCGAAGGCACCCCGGGACGGCGTGTCGTGCATGTAGATGCTGTAGCTGTTGGGAAACAGGAACTTCACGCGCCCCAGCGCGTTTCCGGATCCCGGCCGCTGGCGGATCACCGGGCGTGCAGCAGTGCCACCGATGATCTCCATGTCGTTCTTCCGGAGATAGTCGGGGTCCTTTCTGAGCCGGGGCAGGATCTCGTTGCGCGTGATGCTCGCCGGGACCGTCCAGGTGGGGCTGAAGACGATCTCGGACAGCGTATCCGCGAAGATCACCGTGCCGGTCGCGTTCGCACCCACTACCACGCCCATGCTCATCACCTCACCGCGCCCTTCGTACACGTGCAGGCGGAACTCGGGGATGTTCACCACGAGCAGGTCGGGCGGCCGCTCCTCGGGTACCCACCTCAGGCGTTCCATGTTGATGAGCATGGTGCGCAGGCGCTCCGCCAGCGGCACGTTCATGGCGCGCAGGAAGTCCGGACCGATGACGCCGTCCGACGCCAGGCCATGGCGCGTCTGGAAGCGCTCGACGGCGGCCACCATCGTGCTGTCGAAGCCGGACCCGGCGGCGTTCTCGTCGAGGTCGCCGAGCAGTCGAAGGCGGTCACGGATGGCGCCGACCACCTCGGAAGTGGCACCCACCTCGAGCTTGTGCACGCCCGGGGGCAGCTGCAGGACCGGCCACGGCCCATCGGCCAGAGCCCGGTACCTCTGGATTCCAGCCTTTAGCAGCTGGTACTGCGGGTTGATCGGCTCGTAGGCGGAGAGGTCCATCGTGCCCACGGCCAGCGAGTCAAGGAGGCGCGAGAGATCCTTCTTGGCCCGTGGGATGAACCAGTTCAGCTCACGGAGATCCCGGCTCATGTAGCCGTCGTAGTTGCGATCGGCGAAGCGGAAGAACTCTGCGGTGAGGCGCAGCTCCAGGTCGACGGCGCACGTCTCGCACGACGGGACGCGGGAGCCTTCCGTGAAGCCCTCGTCATAGAGGGCGCGGAGGTTCGGACCCCGGGGATCGGTTTCTGACTCTCCTGTCGGTGCTACGCCGGCGAGGGCCACGAACGCCGCGGCACTGGCGGACAGGGAGTCGCGGACGATCCAGGCGAACTGCATGCTCCGCCTCCGATAGAAATCCATCATCGAGGCGGAGTCGGCACGGTATCCCGGAAACCTGTCGAAGAATGCGCTGAGCCCCAGCGAATCCACCGTACGTGCGCTGTACGGATCCGTGGTCTCGAATACCGCGGCGACGGCCAGAGCCTTTTCCGCCAGCGTAGGTTCCGGCGGCGCCTGCGTGCAGCGCGTTGCGAGCAGGGTGAAGAGGAGTGGAACCAGAAGCTTCCGCCGCAGCCTTGGCGCTGAAACCGGACTCCTGCCGGTGGTGCGCGGGCGGTCCCCGCGGGGGGCGCGGGTGAAGCGGGGGACGGCGGGGTGGGCGGTCACGGCGCCGCCGGTGGGGCACCGGGCGACGATAGGGCCTCGTGTCTGCCCGGTCATTGAACCACGCTGGGACTTCACCGCGAAACATAACGGGAGGGGTGGCGGCCTACCAGCCCGACGCGGCGTGCCGACCTTCGGATACTTCCGCCCTCAGCCGCCCTTCCGGCCCAGGCGCTCGACGTTGCGTCGCGCTTCCTGCACGCGCGGCTGCAGCTCGGGATCGGCGTCCTTCCACAGCTCCGCCACCCGGGCCCAGTGAAGGCGCGCGCGGTCCGCGTCGCCGAGCTGCTCGGCGAGGCGGGCGGCGTGCTCGTGGCTGAAGACCAGGAAGAACGGGTCGTTCGGGATGGCGTTCTGACCGAACTGGTAGCGATCCGCCCAGCCCGTGTCGATGTAGGCTTCATACGCGGCCAGGGCAGAGTCTGGCATGGACGCGCCCTCGAACACGATCCCGCGCAGGGCGCCGAGACAGGCCTGACAGATTGCCAGCTGCTGCGCCCTCCTCAGTAGCGTGACGGCCTCGCTGCCGTTTCCGTTGGCGAGCTCGATGAACCCGCGAGCGGAAAGGAGCAGCGGCTGCTGGTAGAATTCCAGGTCCGGAATCCCCTCCTGCTCGAACCGCCCGATCAGCCGTCCGGCCTCCTGGGGCTTCCCCGCGGTCGCGAGGACGAGGGCGATCTGCGGATAGGGGCGGTCCGACACGTCCACCGAATCCATGCCCGGGCTCGCGAGGAGGTCCTCCGCCTGACGGACGGCAGCTTCGCGATCGCCGCGTACCCACAGGTCGAGGTACGAGGCGAAGAGGCAGTCGTACCCGCACTGCCCCGGCGGGACGTCGGAGCTCCAGGCGGATCGGGCACGCTGGAGCCGTCCGCGGGCGGCCTCGGTCACGCCCCGGAGGAACGGGTCCGGCTCGTCCGACTCGTGCGCCGTCACCATGGAATCGGCGGCTTCGAAATCGCCTCGGGCAAGGGCTATGAGCCAGTGGCTGTAAGAGGTCTGACGCTCGGGGACGCGCCCCCCGGCCTCCGCGATCGTGCTGTCTGCCGCTTCGATCCGGCCCTGGTCGAGCCGATTGTTGAAGATGTTCCAGTACGCGGTTCTCGCCACCGACGGGTCCAGCTCGAGGGCGCGACGATTGAGCGTTTCCGCAGCCCTGTAGTTCTTCTGGTCGCCGTAGACGAGGCTCAGGTTGATCAATGCGGCTCCGTCGCTCGAATCGATGGCGAGCAGGTCTTCGAACTCCCGCCGGGCGTCCTCCCTCTTGCCGGTCACCAGGGCCAGAAGCCCGCGGGCGTGGTGGCGCTCCGACTCGGTGAGATGGTCCTCCTGCCGTACGGCTTCGCGGGCGTGGTACAGCATGCTGTCCCGCTGCTGCCCCGCGTTGCTGAACAGCACGGCCAGGGACCGGTGCGCATTCGCGAAATCCGGGTCCAGCTGGAGGGCTTCCCGGAACAGGGCGACCGAGCGCTCCCGATGCCCGAGATCGAGCTCCCGCCTGGCCTCGATGTACTTTCGCAGCGCCGGCAGGGATCGGGTGGTCACCTGCGTCAGCGGCGGGTTCGCGCGGATCGTGCGCAGCGATTCGCCGATCCGTTCCCGGAGCTGGCCGGTCAGGCGGTCGACGGCGGGCAGCAGGTCCGTCGAGTCCTTCGCCGTCTCTCGGAAGCTGGCGAGGACGCGGCCGGAATCCGGCGTGGCCAGGGTCGCCGTGATGAGGTAGGCGCCGCCGGCGGCAGAGACCTCGCCCTCGACCATTGCCTTGAGGCCGAGCCGGACGGCCAGCTCGCGGGCGACGTCGCCCGTCAGCTGCGTCGAGTCCGGGCGGTCCATCCGCTGGAGCCCGTCCCGGACCTGGGAGCGATCGACGAGGCCGACGTAACGAGACTGGGACAGGTCGACGCGGAACGCTTCCGCCACGACGCGCGCCAGCACGGAGTCGCCGGTCATGGACCGGAAGTCCGCGACGAGGATGGGGTCCCGCACGTCCAGCTCCCCCTTCGCCACGAGGGATCCGACCGGGCCGATCCCGAGGGCCCGCATGCCCATGAAGCCCGTCACTCCGAGGCCGAGCAGGGCGAAGGCCAGAACGCCGGCCGTGATCGAGCGGTTCCACGTGAGGGTGTGGCGCAGACCGGCGGACCGAGCGTCTCTCGAGGCGGGTTCCGCGGACGGCGGAGCGGATGCGGCTGACGCGACGTCGCTCGCCGCGGTCTCCACGCGGCGCGCCTCGTCCGGGGCCTCCACGGCGGGCGAACGTTCGGCTGAGGGCGCGACGCCCCCGCCGCCCGGAAGGCCTTCCTGGACGAACGCCGTCGCCAGCACGATGGGCAGCCCGATGACGAAGAGGACGATGGCGAGCGGCGGGACCCAGCCGGGCAGACCCAGACCCTCCACGAGGCCGAGCACGACCTGGTACGCGATCCATGCGCCGACCCCATAGATGCCGAGGACCTGCCAGATGGAACGGCGGTGGATCTCGCGGACGAGTCGACGGAATGCGGACATGAGGGCGGGGTGCGGGGAGGCGGTTCGGGAGCAGATCCAAATATGGTCCGACTACGGCGAGCCCCGCAATGACCGCAGGACGGCCGAGCCCCGCGGGACTCGCTTTTCGAACCGCCCGGCGCGACGGGTGTGCAGAGAGGCGGGGCCGATTCCCGGAGATCCCCTACCTGGCATCCGGGCCGGCTCCTACGCCCGGGAGGGCCGCACGGCCGCATCTTGGCCATGAGACTCGAGTCACGCCGGGAGGCAACATGGACAGAAAGCGGATTCTGGTCCTGTACGGGACCAGCTACGGACAGACCGAGAAGATCGCGAAGCGCATCGGAGAGCTGCTCGGGGACGCCGGGCTCGATCCGGACGTGGTACGGGGTGACGGGGTTCCGGTGGGGTTCGATCCCGCCGGCTACGACGGGATCATCGTTGGTGCGTCCCTCATCGCGCGGGGACATCAGCGCTACGTGGCGGACTTCGTTCGGCGCAACCGTCGGCGGCTGAACACGACGCCGTCGGCGTTCTTCTCCGTCAGCGCGTCGGCAGGAAGCCACCTGCCGGAGGCACGGCAGGCCGCACGCGAGAAGATGGAAGAGTTCCTGGAGGAGACCGGCTGGAGCCCGGCCCGCCGCACCACGTTCGCGGGGGCTATCAACTACACGAAGTACGGGCTTCTGCTGCGCCTGGTCATGCGCTGGATCTCGGCGCGGAACGGCGGCGAGACCGATACCACACGCGACCACGAGTACACGGACTGGTCGCAGGTCGAGTCGTTCGCGGACGACTTCGCGGAGATCTTCGCGCCGGTGCCCGCCGCCGGCTGATGCGGCCCGGGGCCGGACGGGCGGAGTGGCGGGCAGCGGTGGAAGGCGGATGGGGGGTGTTCGCGGCGTCCGGCCTCGGATGCATATTGTTGATGGGTAGCAGTCGCCCAGCGTCGCGCCAGCGGCGCCGCAGATCCTGAACGCGGAAGGCCGCATGACAGAGAACGTGATGGAAACCGGATCCGCCGAACAGTCGTCCGAATCCGGCCCGAAGCGCGAGCGGCACCGTGTGACGGGGGAGACGATCCTGGCGAAGGTCCGCGAGCTCGTGCACGAGGGAAACGTCCGCCGGCTGATCATCCGGAACGATGACGGGCGGGTCCTGCTCGAGATGCCGCTGAACGTCGGAGTGGTCGGGGCCGTGCTGGCGCCGATGTGGGCGGCGATCGGGGCCGTCGCTGCGCTGGTGAAGGACTGCTCCATCGAGGTGGAGCGGGAGCCTGAACCCTGACGGGCTTCCCCGCTGCCGACGGTGCGGACGGGCCAATCCGCGACGGATGATCGGCCTGCTCACCGTCTGGTTCGGGCCTCTGGCGGGCTTAGCCGCCGAGCCCGGCTACTTCTATCTGTGTCCCCGCTGCTACGGCCGGGTCGTCGCTCCGCACCTCGAAGCCGTGCGCGAGCGCCTGGGCGTCGCCCACCCCGGGGTCGAGCCGGGCGGGTAGCCTGCCGCCTTCGCAGGAGGCAGCCGGCCAGTAGCTCGCCCGCGCTCGTTCCCGTCGCTATCCTGCCGCCATGACACTGAAGACTTCGTCACGGGGGGACGTGCCCCCGTTCATCGTGATGGACGTTCTGCGCGCGGCCAACGAGCGGGAGGCGCAGGGCGCGAGCGTCGTCCACCTGGAAGTCGGGCAGCCGTCGTCGCCTGCCCCCGAAGGCGTCCGGGCAGCGGCCGCCCGGGCCGCAGGCCGGGAGCGCCTCGGCTACACGGACGCCCTCGGCACTCCGGCGCTGCGGGAGCGAATCGCCCGCCACTACGGGGAGCGATACGGCGTGGACGTCGATCCGGCGCGCGTCGTCGCAACGACCGGATCGTCCGGTGCGTTTCTCCTGGCGTTCCTCGCAGCGTTCGACGCCGGCGACCGGGTCGGCGTTCTCGTCCCCGGCTACCCTGCGTATCGGAACATCCTGTCCGCGCTGGGGCTGGAGCCGGTCCTGCTCGAAGCGGGCTTCGATCAGGAGTTCTCCCTGCGGGAGGAGGCGCTGGACGCGGGAGGGCGCCTGGACGGGCTCGTGCTCGCGAGCCCGGCGAATCCGACGGGCGTGGTGCTGGACACCGAAGAGCTTCGGGCGCTCGCCGACGCGTGCGCCGAGCGAGGCATCCGGCTCATCTCCGACGAGATCTACCACGGTATCGAGTTCGAAGGGCGCGCCACGACGGCGGCGGCGCTCGCGGCCGACGCCGTCGTCGTAAACAGCTTTTCGAAGTACTACTCGATGACGGGGTGGCGGCTCGGCTGGATGGTGCTCCCGGAGCCCCTCGTCCGGCCGGTCGAGCGGCTCGCACAGAACCTGTACATCTCCCCGCCGGGCATCTCGCAGGCGGCGGCGGTCCACGCGTTTGACTGCGCGCAAGAGCTCGACGGTCACGTCGAGCGGTACCGGCGGAACCGGGACATCCTCGTGGATGCGCTGCCGGGTCTGGGCTTCCGCCGCTGGGCGCCGGCCCGCGGCGCGTTCTACCTCTACGTGGACGTCACCCCGCACACGTGCGACAGCGTGACGTGGGCCGCGCGGCTCCTCGACGAGACCGGTGTCGCCGTCACGCCCGGCACCGATTTCGATCCGCGCCGCGGCCACGAATCCATCCGCATCTCCTTCGCCGGCTCCGAGGCGGAGATGGTCGAAGCCGTGGAGCGACTCTCCTCCTGGCTCCAGGGGATCCAATAGGGCGACGGCCAGGGGCCAAGGCCAGGGACGGGGCGACGGACGGGGCCACGGACGGGGCCAGGGACGGGGGGTGGCACGGCGCGCTCGCGGAGGGTACTCTGCGGGCGCGCCGTCGTCCTGCGGCGATTCCCCGAGCCCGAACTGCCATGAATTCCAATCAGGCGCGCCCTCTCACGCGCTCGACCGGCGCCCGAGCGCTGGTCCTCGCTGTCGCTTGCGCGTCCCTGTCCGCCGTGTGGCCGGCGTCCGCCGTGGCGCAGGGGCCGACGCTCGCCGAAGAGACGGTCGGCCTGCTTCGCACGACCGCGGTTTCGGGGCGGGAGGGCGATGCGGCGTCCTACCTGCGCTCCCGTCTCGCGGGCCTCGACGCCCGGACCGATTCGCTGGGCGACGTGGTCCTCAGCCTCGGGCACGGCGCGCCGCGCAGACTGCTCGCCTGCGCCATGGACGAGCCCGGGTTCGTCGTCTCGGCCGTGACCGACGACGGCTTTCTGCGGCTGAGCTCGGTGGGCCAGCCCCGAAGCGAGGCGCTGTGGGCGCAGTTCCGGGAGGGGCAGAAGGTCACGGTGCGCACGGCCGACGGGCCGGTGGCGGGCGCCGTGGGCGTCCCGTCCATCCACCTGAACGGAGCGCGGGCGGACGCAGCGCCCTTCGGCGTCGAGGACGCGTGGGTGGACGTCGGGGCCACGAGTCGGGAGGACGTGTCGCGGCTGGGGATCGCGCTCCTCGACCCTGTCGCCCTCGTGCGTCGCATCGTGCGGATGCCCGGCGGCCTTCTGGCGGCGCCGTCGGCCGCCTCCAAGGGGGAGTGCGTCGCCCTGGCGGACGCGGCCCGGCGCATCGCGGCGGGAGGGACGAGCGGCACGACGGTCGTGGCCTGGACGGTTCAGGGACGCAGGGGCCGGCGCGGGCTCGGGCACGTCCTCGCGTCCCGTGGGCCGTTCGACGCCGTGGTCGTGACGGGGGCGCTGGGCGGCCGAGGCGCGCCGGGGTCGGCGCGCGTCTTCGCGCTGTCGTCCCGCTACACGGACACGCCGGTGGAGACCATCGACGTGGCCGGCGTCATTGCACTCTCCGACTCTCTCGTCGCGGCGGCGGGCGTGACCCGGCGCACGACGGCGACCGCGGCGCCGATCCCTCGGTCCGACGAGGCCTCGAAGACCACCCGTTTCGCCATGCTCGTGGACGGCGCCGGCGGAGCGGGTCCGGCGGCGGACGACTCCCTCGGGGGCGCCGCGCTGGGGGTCCTGGAGCGGCCGGCAGGGCGAGGCGCCGCCGCCGCTGACTCCGACGGGTCGCCATCGGAAGCCGACGTCGCCCACGTGCTCGCCGCGCTGATCGGCCGCTACGGGGTGAGCGGGGACGAAGCCCGCGTGCACGCGCTCATCCGATCGCTGCTGCCGGATTGGGCACACCCGACCGTCGACGCGAAGGGCAACGTCGTGGTGACCGTGGGGCAGGGCAGTGAGCACGTCGCGTTCGTGGCCCACATGGACGAGGTCGGCTTCCGCATCGACTCGATCCGGCCGGACGGACGGCTGGTGCTATCCCGGCGGGGCGGGCTCTACCCGTCGCTCTGGGAAGGTCAGGCCGCGCTGGTACACACGGGCGATCGGGACGTGCCGGCGATCTTCGAGCCGCGCGCCGACCACGCTTCGGCCGACCGCCGGACGCCGTCGACCCCCCTCACCGCCTGGACCGGCGAGGCGAACGCGGGCGCCGTTCGGGCGCTGGGCATCCGCGTCGGCCAGACGGTGACGATGCCGAAGCGGATGCTCCGCATCGGCGAGCACCGCGCCCTTGCCCGCGGCTTCGACGACAGGGCGGGCGACGCTGCGCTGCTGCTCGCTCTGCGCAGGATCGATCCGTCCACGCTGCAGCGGCGGGTGACGTTTGCGTGGGTCGTCGAGGAGGAGGTCGGATTGAACGGCTCGACGGCGCTGGCGGCGGAGCCGGAGATGGGCGACGTCGGCCGCGCCTACGCCGTCGACACGTTCGTCAGCTCCGACGCGCCCCTCGAGTCCCGCCGCTACGCGGACGACCCGCTCGGCGACGGGCCCGTCGTGCGCGTGCTGGACAGCTCGACGTTCACGCCCCGCCGGGCCCTGGACGAGACGCTGGCGGCGGCCCGGACGCGGGGCATCCGGATCCAGTACGGCATGACCAGCGGCGGCACGGACGCGACACCCTTCACGCAGGTCGGCGCGCTGCCGATCCCCATCTCGTGGCCGGGGCGCTACTCCCACTCCCCCGTCGAGGTCCTCGATCTACGGGACGTGAGCGCGCTGACCCGGCTGATCGTGGCCCTCGCCTATCGGTAGGTCACAGCGGCGCAGTCGTCACTCCGCGCGAAGCGCCCGGGCCGGGTCGACGCGGGTGGCGCGCCGCGCCGGGACCACGGACGCCAGCGCCGCTGCAGCGAGGAGCACGACCGCGACGACGAGGTACACCGCGGGGTCCCGCGGCGAGGCCTCGAACAGGACGTCCCGCATGCGGGGCGCCGCGAGGAAGGCGAGGACGAGTCCGAGAGCGATGCCGGCGCCGGCGAGACCGATTCCGCGGCGCACGACGAGGCGGACGACGTCGCCCGGCGTGGCGCCCAGCGCCTGGCGAACGCCGAGCTCGTGGGTCCGGCTCGCGACGAGATACGCGACCAGGCTGTAGAGTCCCACCGCCGCGATGACGAGGGCCAGCAGCCCGAACACGCCCACCAGCATCGCCCCGAGCCGCCACGGCTGGAGCTCCGGATCCAGAGAGTCCGAGAGCCGCTCCACCTGGATCCAGAGGATCGACGGATCCAGTGGCCGCAGCGCCTCGCGCAGGATCGTCACGGCCGCGCTCGCGGGGCCGCGGGGGCGAACGAGGAGATATGTCCCCCCCATGCCCTGCTCCTGGCCGAGGGGAACGTAGTACTGCATCGCCGGTGGCTCGCGGATCTCGAACCGGTGGGCGTCCTCCACCACACCGACCACCCGGGCGCACGGCCGCTCCTCGTCGCCCGGCCCGGTTCGAAGGCAGCTCCCCAGCGCGTTTCCCCGCGGCCATAGCGTACGCGCCATCGTCCGATTGACGACCGCGACGGGCTCGCTGCCCTCGCGGTCCCCGGGGCCGAACGCCCTCCCCTCGAGCACGCGCAGGCCGACCGTCTCGAAGTAGCCCGGCGAGACCGCCTGGATATACGGACCTCCGCCCGCCAGGTGCGGAATGGAATCCACCCCCGGGACCTGAAGGCGCTGCGTGTAGCTCGATCGGAACGGGACGCCGATGGCGAGGGCGGCGGCGCGAACGTCGGGGAGCGCGCGGGCCCTCTCGAGAGCCGAGGCGTAGAAGCGCGCGTCCCGGGTCCGGCGCTCCAGCCGCAGGGCCTCGTCGAGGCTGGCGGGCCGCGGCCAGTCGGCCGAAGCGATGAGCACGTGCTCCGGCTCGATCCCCAGGTCCAGCGAGCGGGCGTTCCGGAGACTTCTGACGAACAGGCCGGCGCCCACGAGGAGCACGACGGAGAAGGCGGCCTGCAGAACCGTCAGGCTCGTGCGGAGGCCGGATGCCCGGCTGCCGCCGCTTCGGGCGTCGTCGCGCAGTCCCTGGTTCAGCCGCCCCCGCCCCGCCTGGAACAGCGGCACGAGACCGGTGCCCACCCCCACGAGCAGCGTGAGGCCGGCGGCCACCGCCAGCACGCGGCCGTCCAGCGGCGGGGCCGTCCACTCCACGTCGGGGAGAAGCGCCGAGCGCACGAGGCGCCCAGCCACGGGCACGACGGCCAGAGCGGCCGCGCCGCCCAGAAGCGCGAGGAGGAGGCTGTGACTCAGCAGCAAACGGAGCAGCCGCCCCCGGGAAATCCCCAGCGCCAGTCGCACGGCGATCTCCCGCCGACGCCTCACCGCACGGGCCAGCAGCAGGTTCGCCACGTTCGCGCAGGCGACCAGCAGCACCAGCAGCGACACGCCCACCAGCCAGCGCGCCACGGTGACCCGCAGCGCTTCGTGCCCGTTCTCGTCGTACCAGATCGGATCGGCGGTGATGCGCGCCTTCTCCAGAGGCGGATCGTCCCCCGTGTACGCCGCGCGGAACGCACGCGTGGCGTCGTTCGCCACCTCCTCCGCCGGAACGCCCGGCTTCAGGCGCGCCACTACCTTGAGCCACTGGGCATTCCACGAGTGGGGCCAGTCCTCGGTCACGGAGGCGCTGCGGATCGACATGGGGACCCACGCGTCCACGCGCTCCATCTCGACACCGGTGAACCCCTTCGGCGCGACGCCGATGACGGTGAAGCGCGACCCCTCGATCTCGATGTCGCGGCCGAGCACGCCCGGGTCCGCCCCGAAACGGCGCCGCCACAGGCCGTCCCCGATCACCACGACGGCCCGGGCGTCACCCGGCCGATCCTCGGTGGCGTCGTAGAAGCGACCGAGCTCGGGCTTCACGCCGAGGGTGGGGAAGAAGTCCCACGTCGCCGCCGTCCAGCGGAGGCGTGCCGCCGATTCCCCGCTGCCGAGGGTCGCATCCGATACGCCCGTCTGCGCCCCCACCGAAGACAGCGTGCGCGTGTCGTCCCGCATCAGGGCGTACGTCACGTAGCCGAACGTCGCCGCCTTGAAACGGCCGCGCCCCGGCACGTCCACCGTGTAGTAAATGCGCGCGACCTGCTCCGGAGCCACGACGTGCTCGGGGCCCCGCAGAAGCAGGCGGTCGAGGATCCCGAACATCGCCGCGTTCGCCCCCACGCCCAGGGCGATCACGACCACCACGACCGCCGTCAGGCCCGGCTCACGGGCCAGGCCGCGCGCCGCGAATCGCAGGTCGGCCCCCACGGCCGCCAGTCGGTCCCGCAGACCGCGCCGGGCTGCGCTGCGCCGCGCCGCACGCCGCGCCTCCGGCACGGAACCGAAACGACGCTCCGCCTCCGCCCGGGCTTCGGCCGGCGACCAGCCGCGCGCCACGAGCTGCTCCGTCCGCCGATGGATGTGCTCCCGGATCTCCTCGACCGCCTCCCGCTCCGCCGCGTCGCCGCGGCGCAGCCCGAGACTGAAGAGACGGCGGATGCCCGGCCGGATCATCGTCGCGTCCTCACGCCGTGCCCGGCGCGGCCGTGAGGATCCCCGTCACCAGCTGCCCGAAGCGGATCAGCTGCTCCGTCTCCGCCTCCAGGTGACGACGCCCTTTCGGCAGGATCGTGTAGTAGCGGGCACGCCGGTTGTTGTCGCTCACGCCCCACTCCGCCTCGACCAGCTCCCGCTCGGCCATCCTGTAGAGCGCCTGGTAGACCGCCGAGTCGTCGAAGGCGAGCTCGCCGCCGGAGCGCTCCTCGAGCCAGTTCGTGATCTCGAGCCCGTGCATGGGCGTCCAGACGAGGGCCTTGAGCACGAGCAGGTCGAGCGTGCCCTTCATGAGGGGGATGGCAGCCATGGCGGGGCGCTCCATTGAGAGGTTCAGTTGAGAGTCTAAATAGAACGGACGCCGGGCGGAAGTCAAGGAAGGGGTCAGGGGCAGGAGCGCGCTCGCGGGTGGCCGACACGCGGAGGCGGGAGTTTGCGGGCGTGGCGGGGAGCGTCCCATTGTGAGCGTGCGCGCGAATCGGCGCGAATCATCCGACAGCACGGGAGGACGAAGATGGAGTCTCGCATCCGGCGGACGGCGGCGTGGGGCGGGCGTTTCGCGTCGGCGCTGGTGGCCGCCTCGGCGCTGGTGGCGTCGCCGGCGCTGCCGAACGGAGGGCGTGCGGCGGCGCAGACGCCGGCGCCCGCATCGTTCTCGGCGTTGAAGTGGCGGAGCATCGGGCCGTCGAACATGGGCGGCCGGACGACGGCGATCGCGGGGGTCGCGGGGGACCCGAAGACGTTCTACATCGGCGGCGCGGACGGCGGGGTGTTCCGGACGCGGGACGGGGGGACGACGTGGAAGGCGCTGTTCGACGACCAGGCCGTGCTGTCGATCGGGGCGATCGCGGTGTCCGAGTCGGACCCGAACGTCGTGTGGGTAGGGACGGGGGAAGGGGACCCGCGCAACACCTCGTCGTTCGGGGACGGGGTGTACGTGTCCCGGGACGGCGGTGACCACTGGACACACGCGGGGCTGGACGGGACGGAGCGGATCAAGCGGATCGCGGTGGACCCGCGCGACCCGGACGCGGCGCTGGTGTGCGCGCTCGGACACTCGTGGGGGCCGAACCCGATGCGGGGCGTGTTCCGCACGACGGACGGGGGAGCGCACTGGACGAAGGTGCTCTACATCGACGAGGACACGGGGTGCTCGGACGTGGCGCTGACGCCGGCGAACCCGCGGGTGGCGTACGCCGGGATGTGGACGTTCCGGCGTCGCCCGTGGCGGTTCGACGACGGCGGCAAGGAGACGGCGCTCTACAGGACCACCGACGGTGGCGAAACGTGGAGCAAGCTCACGGGCCAGGGAATGCCGACGGAGCCCATGGCGCGCATCGGCGTCGCGGTGTCCCGGAGCGCGCCGAACACGGTCTACATGATCACGGAGACGAAGACGCAGGGGCAGCTCTTCCGGAGTGACGACGGCGGCGACACGTGGCGGATGGTCACGAAGGACCGGGAGATCGACTTCCGTCCGTTCTACTACAGCGACATCCGGGTCGATCCGCAGAACCCGGAGCGGGTCTACTCGCTGTCGGGGAGCCTGTACCGCAGCGACGACGGCGGGAAGAGCTTCCGGAACATCAGTCGCGGCGTGCACGGCGACCACCAGGGGCTGTGGATCGACCCGAAGGACCCCGAGCGGGTGCTGAGCAGCAGCGACGGCGGCTTCCAGGTCTCGAACGACCATGGCGAGGACTGGCGCATCCTGAACAACGTGGTGCTCAGCCAGTTCTACCACATCGACTACGACTTCCAGAAGCCGTACCGGCTGTGCGGCGGACTGCAGGACAACGGCGCGTGGTGCGGCCCGAGTCGGACGACGCACCGGGAGGGCATCACCGAGGCGGACTGGTACACGATCAACGGCGGCGACGGCTTCTACGCGGTGCCGGTCCCGGGCCGGCCGTGGCTGGTGTTCGCGAACTCGCAGGGCGGTGAGGTGACGCGGGCGGACCTGCGTACGGACGGGGACCAGGACGTCTTCCCGCACCCGCAGTTCGGCGGCTCGTTCGGCGGCCCCATCTCCATGGCGAAGTACCGCTTCAACTGGGACTCGCCCATCCTGGTCTCGCCCCACGATTCGAACACCGTCTACGTCGGCGCCCAGCTCGTGCTGAAGAGCACCGATCTCGGCCATTCGTGGAAGGAGATCAGCCCGGACCTGACGACGAACGACCCGGAGAAGCAGAAGTCGTCCGGGGGCGAGATCTACCCGGACAACACGGCCGCCGAGTTCCACACCACGATCATGACGATCTCGGAGTCGCCGGTGAAGGCCGGCGTGCTGTGGGTCGGCACGGACGACGGCAACGTGCAGCTCACGACGGACGACGGCGCGCACTGGACGAACCTGACGCCGAACATCAAGGGCCTGCCCGCGGCCTCCTGGGTGGCCCGGATCGACGCGTCGCCCCACGACGCCGGCACGGCCTTCGTCGCCTTCGATCGGCACCAGATGGACGACTTCCGGCCGTGGGCGTACTCCACGACGGACTACGGAAGGACGTGGACGTCCATCGGCGAGGGACTGAAGGGCTACGTGCACGTGGTGCGGCAGGACCCGAAGAACCCCGACCTCCTGTACGCCGGCACGGAGCTGGGGGTGTGGGCGTCGTGGGACCGGGGGCGTCACTGGACGTCCATCCGCAACGGCCTGCCGCCGGTGGCGGTGCGGGACATCAAGGTGCACCCGCGGGAGAACGACCTGATCGTGGCGACGCACGGCCGCGGCGTCTTCATTCTGGACGACGCGACCCCCCTCCAGCGCCTGGGCGCCGAATCGGCCGCGGGCGCGCCGGCGCTCTTCCCGATCCGGCCGGCGGTCCGCTGGAACGTCGCGGGCCGCGGCGCGAACACCGGACAGGCGGTGTGGACGGGGGACAACCCTCCCTACGGCGCGCTCGTGGACTACTGGGTCAAGTCCGACAGCGCGCAGCCCCTTCGCCTCACCGTCACCGACGGCTCCGGGAAGGTGGTGCGCGTCGTCGAGGACACGGCCAGCGGGAAGGGCCTGGGCCGCGTCGTCTGGGACCTGAGGGAGGAGGCGCCGACGCCGATCCCCGGCGAGTCCGACGGCGGTGGCGGCGGCTTCTTCCGCTTCGCCGGCGGTCCGACGGTCGCGCCCGGCACGTACACGGCGTCGCTCAGCGTCGGCGGAGCGTCGGTCGGGACGCAGCAGGTCGTCGTGCAGCCGGACCCGCGCTCGATGATGGCAGCGGCGGACTACGCCGCCCAGCTCGCCGCCGGTGAGCGCGCCCGGGACCTGACGGGCGAGGTGAACGTGATGCTCGGCCGGGTCGACATGATGCAGCGGCAGCTCCAGGACCTGCGCCGGGATCTGAAGGCGACGTCGGGGCCGGGCGGCGCCGACGCCGGCCTCGACGCCAGCGCGAAGGCCGCGCTCGCGGCGCTGGACAGCCTCGAGGCGACGACGCTGCGCCGGCCGCCGCCGAACATGGGCTACCGGCAGTACCCGCGGCTGCGGGAGCAGGCGATGTCGCTGGGCCGCGGAATCGACGGGGCCGAGGGGCCGCCGACAGCCGGCCAGATGCAGCGGCTGGGCGAGCTGCGCACGGACATCGACGTGGCGAAGGCCGCGCTGCAGAAGATCGAGGACGGGCCGATCGCCGACGTGAACGCCGGGATGAAGGGGCGGCCCCGGATCGGGGCGGCGAAGGGAGGGGTTTCGTAGGCGGCCCCGAGAGCCCGCGTCCCCGTGTACGGACACGGTGGATTCCAGCGCGCCCCGGGAGTGAGGGGTGCCGTCCAGCGCCCCGCGGGAGTGAGGGGTGCGGCCCGGCGGTGCGTCGGGGCCGTGCTCCTGCTCCTGGCGGCGTGCGAGGGGCCCGGCTCCGGCGAGCGCCCCGGGCGAGAGGACGCCGGGAGATCGGCCGAAGCCGCTTCGAGGGCAGGGCAGGTCGCCGGCGCCGAGAGCGTCCAGGTGGCGCTCCGGGACGGGCTGGACCGCATCGCCGCGCGGGCCGACAGCATCGACGACGCGCTCCGACCGATCCGGCTGCTCCGGCCGGCAGAGGAAGCGGGACTGCGGCGCTACCTGAACGACCAGCAGCTCGCGACGGCTCGACGATCGGGAATCCGGCCGCTGCGGGACAGCGCGCAGATCGCCAGCGCCGTTCGATCCGGCGCCCTGGAGCGCCTGCCGGACAGCACGGACGTCTGGGTCGTACGAGACCTGGACAGCTCGCACCCGTACGTCACTCCGGCTAGCGTCGCCATGCTGCGGGAGCTCGGCGCCCGCTTCCAGGCCCGCCTCGACAGCCTGGGCGTGCCGGCGTTCCGCTACGAGATCAGCTCCGCCCTGCGGACCGCCGCCGACCAGGCCGACCTGCGGGGCACCAATCCCAACGCCGCAACGGGCACGAGCACGCACGAGTACGGAACGACGGTGGACGTCGCGTACAGCGGGTACGGAGCACCCGCCCGCCCGATCGCAGACGCGGAACCCAGGAACGCCCCGTGGCTGGCGGACGTGCTGCGCCGCTTCGCAGACGCCGAAGCCGAACGCGTCGCCGCTCGCCGCTCACGGGAGATGGAGGCAGTCCTGGGACGGGTGCTGCTGCAGATGCAGGACGAAGGCAAGGTGCAGGTCACGCTGGAACGGCAGGAGCCGGTCTTTCACTTGACGGTTGCAGGGGAGGCTGAGGCTGAGGCTGAGGCTGAGGCTGAGGCGCCGCCGCCTCCCGCGGTCCCTCGGAGCGCCGCAGGCGCGACCCCCTAGGAGGGGCGCGCAGCGCCCCGACCTCATCGAAGGGGCCGCCAGGCCCCGCCCCCCTCGAAGGGGCCACCAGGCCCCGACCTCCTCGGAGGGGCGCGCAGCGCCCCGACCCCCTCGGAGTGGCGCGCAGCGCCCCGGAGGGGCCGCAGGCCCCCGACCCCCGCGTCTAGACCTGGAACGCCCTGGCGCGGGGGAAAGCGAAGTCCGCGTACGCGAGCTCGGGCGCGGAAAAGTACGTGAACGATGTCTCGCGAAACTTGCGCCAGCCGTCGTAGAGTGTGCGGAATTCCGGGGACTTCGAGGCGAGGTCGCCGAGAACCTGGCGGCTGGTCTGCTCGGCCTTGCGCATGACGTCGTCGGGGAACTTGCGCAGGTTGACGCCCTTCTCCTGGACGAGACGCTGGAGTGCGGGCGGGTTGGCGGCGTCGAAGCGGGCTAGCATGTCGTGGTTCGCTTCCTCGGCGGCCGACTCGAGCACCCTGCGATACCCGTCGGGAAGCGATTCCAGTGCCTTCTGGTTGACGTGCAGCGAGAGCGTCGGGCCGGGCTCCCACCACCCCGGGTAGTAGTAGTTCTTCGCGATGTCGGCGAAGCCGAGCTTCTCGTCGTCGTAGGGTCCGACCCACTCCGTCGCGTCGATGGCGCCGCGCTCGAGGGCGGGGTAGATGTCGCCGCCGGCCAGCACCTGCACCGTCACGCCCATCCGGCTCATGACCTCGCCGCCCAGGCCCGGGATGCGCATTCGCAGCCCGTTCAGGTCGGCGGACGAGCCGAGCGGCTGGCGGAACCATCCCCCCATCTGGCAGCCCGTGTTGCCGCACGGGAAGTTGACGATGCCGAAGTCCGAGAAGACCTTGCGCGTCGCCTCGAGTCCGCCGCCGTGGTAGAGCCACGCGTTCTGCTGCCGGGCGCTCATGCCGAACGGAACCCCCGCCTCGAAGGCGAAGGCGGGGTTCTTCCCGATGTAGTAGTAGGACGCCGTGTGCCCGGCCTGGACGGTGCCCTGCTGGACCGCGTCCATGACCTGCAGCCCGGGCACCAGCTCACCCGCGGGATAGACGCGCATGGTGAAGCGGCCGCCGGTCAGGCGCGAGACCCGTTGCGCGAGCACCTCGGCTCCCCCGTAGAGGATGTCGAGCCCCCGGGGGAAGCTGGAGGCGACGCGCCACGTCACGCGCGGGCCGGAGACCATCCCTGCGGCGTCGCCCGAAGCAGCGCCGCCCTGCGCCTG
Source organism: uncultured Gemmatimonadales bacterium (assembly GCA_963728445.1). Taxonomy (GTDB): domain Bacteria; phylum Gemmatimonadota; class Gemmatimonadetes; order Longimicrobiales; family RSA9; genus CAVSJO01. The sequence goes on from CAVSJO010000006.1 coordinate 1,196,383, forward strand.
ACCGTCGGCGCCGCAGGCGACGGCGGAGCCCGCCAGTCCGACGCCCGCCGCGCCGGCCGCGGCGCCCGCCGCCTTCGCCAGGAATGCCCTCCGCTTCATCGCGTCGTCCATCATTCGACCGTCCGGCTGGGGAGAGGAAGGATGGGGGAGTATTAGTGATCGTGGGGAGATCGCGCCAGAAGGCGCCGGCGGGGGCCGGCGCAGGGGGTCGGGGCCTGCGGCCCCTCCGAGGGGGTCGGGGCCTTCGGCGCTCCGAGGGGGTCGCGCCTTCGGCGCTCCGAGGGGGTCGCGCCTTCGGCGCTCCGAGGGGTCGCTCGCCTGCGGCTTCGCTCGCCTGCGGCTTCGCTCCGAGGGGGGCGTTTGCCTGCGGCTTGCTACGAGGGGGGTGCCCGATTCGCGTCGCTGGGAGGGGCTGGGGGTGGGGGCTTGCCGATGGCCGGTCGTCGCCTCCGCCACAGCGCCAGGCCCAGGGCCGTGAGAACAGCAACGAGGCCCAGCGCCGGGAGCAGCCAGCGCCGGATCCCGAAGTCATGAGCGGTGCGCCGCGCGCGGCGCGCCGCGTTGCGGAGCGTCACGCCGACGCCTGCGTTTCCCGCGGCCACGGCGGGAGGCGGCGAGTCGTCACCCACGCGACGCGCCAGCAGCGTTCGTCCCGCCGGCCCGGCTGCGCGCTCGTCGATCATCATGTGCATGCCCACGACGGCACCGGAGGCGTCCCTCCGAAACGTGAAGGTCCATGGCCCACGCAGGATGAAGAAGGTGCTGTCGGACGTGGCGTACAGCCGCGCGCGGACGTTCCCCTGCGCCTGGTACGTGAGCCAGCCCTCGGGCTCGAAGCGCACGTAGTAGCGGGTGTGGCTCGTCGTCAGCCGGTACTCGCCCGCGTACTCCGCGAGTACGTCTGGCGGGACCTCCACCCGGGCCCATCTCGTCGGCGGTGGGGCGGGGAAGAGCAGTGTGGTGCCGAGCTGGTCCGCGAACTGGTACGTGTTCGCCAGCAGCACCGTGCCGATCCCCTTGCTCGGCATGAAGGCGATGCGCGCGCTGAAGCCACCCGTCCCTCCGCTGTGCCAGACGACCGGAGACTCACGGGGGAGAACGACGGTCGACCATGAAAATCCGCGCCCCGCGCCTTGCTCTCGCCCGGGCACGCGCACGCGCTGCGCCTCGTGCATGGCGCGCTGAAGCGGAGTTTTCTGGGACGTCGCGTTCGCCTTCAGCCACTTCAGCATGTCCTCGGCGTCGGAGTAGAGGCCACCGGCGCCGCGGATGGCTTCGGTATGATGATAGTACGGGACGATCGCGCCGAGCGCGTGGCCACGGGTAAGCCAGGCAGCATCCTCGTCCTGGGGCCAGTATCCGGTTTGCGTCATTCCCAGCGGCTCCAGGATTCGCTGCCGCATGAGCTCCGCGTACGGCTCGCGCGCCGCCCGGCCCAGCGCGAAGCCCAGCACGCCGTAGCCGACGTTCGAGTATTCGAGCTGCGCTCCCGGATCACGCGGCAGCGTATAGCCCGACAGGAACGCGTACATCGTGGCGACGTCGTAGTCCGCCCACGGATCGCGCATGTCCGACGGCTGGTAGTTCGCAGGATTGAGCGGCAGCCCCGACGTGTGCGTCGCCAGATCTTCAAGGGTGATGTGCCGTCCGTTGCGAGACGGGGCCCTCACGCTGTCCGGCAGGAACTTCGACAGCGGATCGTCCAGCCCGACCTCTCCGTCCGCTGCCATGGCCGACAGCAGCGTGGCCGTGAACGTCTTCGTCAGAGATCCGATTTCGAATTGCGAGCGCGGACCCAGCGGTCGGGTGTCCGGCCCGCCGCTGCCGTAGCTCACCACACGCGTCGTCCCGTCCGCTTCCAGCACGCCCAGAACCACGCCCGGCGCTTCGCCATCCTCCACGGAGTAGCGGAGCATGGTCCGCAGCTCGGCGTCGGGCGGGAAGTGCTGCGCCCGAACAGAGGCGGGTGTGAGTCCGGCGGCCAGCAGCAGGAAGCCGGCCGCGCAGCCACGAATCATGCGCCGCCTCGCTCCTGCTGGAGGCGACGCGTGAGCAGGATATCGCACGACAGCTGCTCCAGTCCGGCGAATGCGCGCTAGAGGTCGGATGCGGCATCGACCCGTGCAAAGATGCGTCCGATGGGCGGGCCCATCAACCGAGCCTACGGGTGCGCCAGCGCGATCGTGGCTGCCAGCAGCAGGAGCTGGATGAAGATGAACGGGATGACGCCGCGGTAGATGGCGGTGGTCGGGATCTCCGGCGGCGTGACGCCGCGCAGGTAGAAGAGGGAGAAGCCGAAGGGGGGCGTCAGAAACGAGGTCTGCAGGTTGAGGGCGATGACGATGCCGAGCCACGTCAGGTCGATGCCGAGCTTCTGCGCCGGGGCGACGATGAGGGGCACGATGATGAAGGCGATCTCGAAGAAGTCGATGAAGAAGCCGAGGAAGAACACTACCACGTTGACGGCGATGAGATAGCCGAGGGCGCCGCCGGGCAGGCCGGTGAGCAGGTCCGCGATCCACAGGTCGCCGTAGAGCCCGCGGAAGACGAGGCTGAAGGCGGTGGAGCCGATGAGGAGGAAGACGACCATGACGGTCAGCTTCGTTGTCTCCATCATGGCGCCGCGCAGCGTCTTCATGCTCATCTGCCGGTTCAGGGCGGCGAGCAGCATGGCGCCGACGGCGCCGAGGGCGCCGGCCTCCGTCGGGGTGGCGAGGCCCGCGAAGATGCTGCCGAGCACGACGAGGATCAGGAAGAGCGGCGGAAAGAGGCTGAAGACGACGCGCCGGGCGAGGTCGCCGGCGGTGATGTCGGCGAAGCCGGCCTGCAGGTTCGGCATGGCCCGGGGGCGGACGAATGCGAGGCCGACGATGTAGGCGGCGTAGAGGCCGGTGAGGATGAGGCCCGGGATCAGCGCGCGGGCGAAGAGGTCGCCGACGGACACGCCGAGCTGGTCGCCGAGAACGATCAGCACGATGGACGGCGGGATGATCTGGCCGAGCGTGCCGGACGCGGCGATGGTGCCGAGGGCGACGTCGCGGCGATAGCCGTAGCGCAGCATGACGGGCAGGGAGATGAGGCCCATGGCCGTCACGGACGCCCCCACCACGCCCGTGGCCGCGGCGAGCAGGGCGCCCACGAAGATGACTCCGAGGGCCAGGCCGCCGCGCAGGCGGCGGAACAGGATGCCGATGGTCTCGAGGAGCTGTTCGGCCAGCCGCGACTTCTCGAGCACCGTGCCCATGAAGATGAAGAAGGGCACGGCCAGCAGCGTGTAGTTCGACATGACGCCGAACGCCCGCTCCGGCATGGCGAGGAGCAGGAACGGGTCGAACACGTGGGCGGCCCAGCCGAGGAGAGCGAAGAGCATCGCCGTCCCGGCCAGCGCGAACGCGACGGGGTAGCCGGTGAAGATGAGCACCAGCGCCCCGAGGAACATGACCGGTCCCCAGACGTCGCCCGGGTTCGTCACGATGTCCGCCCCCCGACCGGTCGGCGGCTGCCCCGCTTCAGATTCCCTCCCCGCGGTGGTGGTCCGTATCCAGCCCGGCGTCCTCGGGTGACTCGCCCCGCAGCACGGCCGCCGCTTCGACGATCCGGGACAGGCCCTGCAGGAAGAGCAGGACGAACGAGACCAGGATGACGGCCTTGAGAGGGTAGCGGGGCAGTCCGCCCGGGTCCGGCGACGTCTCGTGGATCGCCCAGGAGTTCCGGACCGCCGGCCACGACGTGTAGAGCATCAGCACGCAGAAGGGCAGCAGGAACAGGACGCTGCCGCAGAGGTCGATCCACGCGCGTCCCCGGTCCGAGAGCTTCGAGTAGAGCACGTCGACGCGCACGTGCACGTCGTGCTTCAGCCCGTACGCGGCTCCGAGCAGGAAGATCAGGCTGAACAGGTACCACTGGAGGTCGATCAGCGCGTTGGACGTGAGCGTGGAGGACGTGTACTTCGTGGCGTAGCGGGCTACGGCGTTGAAGGCGCCGATGAGGACCATGAGGAGGGCGAACCACTGGATTCCGCGCCCGACCCACTCGTTGAGGCGGTCGATGGCGTCGGCGGCGCGGCGCAGCGGTCCGCGCGGGCGGTGCGGGGTGGCGGTTTCGGCTGGCACGGGGGCAACGTGCGACGTCCCCGCCGGGCATGCAATGGGCGCGACGGCCGGGGAACCCATGCGCGGCGCGCGCGCATTCCCCATATTGTCCGCCGTCCGGACCCCATTGCCGAGGAGGCACGAGTGTCGTTACGGATCCTGAGCAGACTGACCGCTGCCGTGGCTCTCGCGGGGGCGACAGGCCTTGCCGCGCCCGCCCGGGCCCAGCAGAGCCCGCCCCCCGAGGTGCCCGCACCCATCGAGGTCGGCGCCACCGCGCCCGACATCGAGCTGCCCGGCGCGACGCGCTACGGCGTCCTCGAGCAGCCGGTGCACCTGAGTGATTTCAAGGGGAGGACGGTCGTGCTCGCCTTCTTCTTCCGGGCGCGAAGCAAGGGCTGAACGATTCAGATGCATGCGTACCGTGATCAGTACGCTCGGCTCTTCCACGACGGACAGGACGTCGTGCTCATCGCCATCAGCGCGGACCCGGTGGACTCGCTCGCCGCGTGGGCACACGACGACCAGTTCCAGTTCCTCATGGCCAGTGACGCGAAGCTCGAGGCGGGGCGGAAGTACGGCGCCGTCTACAAGAACGGCAAGCAGACGAACCGGAGCCTCTTCGTGATCGGGCCCGACGGGACGATCGCCTACCGGGCGACGCCGTTCCGCGAGATCGATCCCACCGCCTACACCGAGCTGGGCGCCGCAATCGACCGGGTCACCCCGCCGCCGGCGGATACCGGCGGCGGCTGAGCCTCACGGCGCCGCCTCGCGGTGCCGTGAGGCTCCCGGCGGAGGGCGACGGGCGGCTGGCTGCGGTCAGCCGCCCGTCGCCGCTTTCAGCGCCGGACGGAGGTCCTGGTCCTCGCCCGCACCGGTATAGACCACCTTGCCGGTGCCGTCGAGCACGACGACGTAGGACGTGCTCGGAGCCATGAACGCCCGCGTCGCCCTGCCCTCCCCGTCCCACAGGATCGTGCCGGGCAGGTCATGACGGGCCAGGTGTCGCTGGATGGAGCGGGGCGACTGGTTCACGCCCACGGCGACGCGCACGAGGGCGACCCTGCCGGCGTACGGCTTCATCGCGGCCTCGAGCGCGGGCTCGAGGGCGGCGCAGAGCGGGCACCACGTCGCCCAGAACTCGAGGACCACCGGCTGCGTCCCGACCCAGCGGCCCATCTCCACCGGCTGGCCTTCGAGGTTCTCCAGAGTCGGGGCGTCGGGGGTCGCGCCGATCGGCAGCCCCACGTCCTGCGCGCTCGCAGGCGCCGGGGCGATGAGAGGCGACGCCGCGGCGCTGAGGAGAAGCAGGACGAGCGGCAGCGCGCCCGCGGCACGCGGAGACTTCCAACACGTCATTCCCGGGTCCCTTCCATTCGAGTCACAGCACCATTCCCGTGTGCACCAGGTAGTACTCCGCCATGGCGATGAGGATCACGCCGGCCGCCCGCTTCACCCAGATGGTCCAGCGGCCGGCGCGCGGCAGTCGGGCCAGCGCGCCACTGGAAAGGCCGGCCACGGCCAGAATCGCGGTCATGCCCAGGGAGAACACGAACAGGTAGACGAACCCGAGCACGGCGCTGCCCGTCGTCGAGACGAACGTGAGGACGGCGGCGAACGCCGGGGCGCCGCATGGAGCGGCGACGATGCCCGACGTCGCACCGAGCAGGAAGACGCCCGGGTAGGAGCCGCCCCCCACGCGACCGGCCCAGGCGACGAGCCGGGCCGGCAGCGCCACCGGGAAGACGTCGAGCATCGCGAGGCCGAACACCAGCAGGAGGTTGCCGGTCAGGAAGCGGGCCCACGGGCTCGCGCTCACGGTGCCGAACAGGGAGCCCGTGAGTCCGGCGAGAAGCCCGAGGACCGCGTAGAACAGGGCGAGTCCCAGGACGTACGTGAGGGTGAGGAGAACGACGCGCCGGCGGGGGGTCGCCGGCCCGGGAGCTCCCGCCGATGACGCCGACGGTGATCGGGATCATCGGATAGATGCACGGAGTGAGGCTCGTGAGCAGGCCGGCGCCGAAGAGGGTGCCCACGGCCAGCAGCGGGCGGTCGCGCAGGGCGTCGCCCAGCCCGGTCTGCATCAGGGCCAGCATCGTGTCGGGGGTGAGGTGGGCGTCGTGCGGGCCGGGGTGTCGTCGTCCGCAACCCGGTCCGCGGCTGCCAGCGGAATCCTACGCGCTCCGGCGCAGGGCCGCGACCAGCTCGTCCTTGGTCATCGAACTCCGACCGGGGATGTCGAGTTCCTGGGCCCTGTGGTAGAGCTCGTCCTTCGTGCGGGATGCGAGGTCGTCGGCGCTGCGGGTTTCCCGGGATCTGCCGCCGCGGCCGCCGGCGAGACTGCGCTTGAGGACTTCCATCAGATCGATGACCTCGACTTCCTCCTCCGGCTCCGACTCCTCCTCGGCGAGGTGCACGACGTCCTTGCCCTTCTTCGCTTTCGAGCGGGCGAGCTTCTCAACGCGCTCCGACCAGCGGTCGCGGAGATCGTCCTCGTCGAGCTCGTCCGTCTCGAGCGGCCCCATGGCTTTCTGCATGCGCTTGACCTCGTCCGGCTTCGGCTTCACCGGCTCGGGCAGCCCTACATCGTCGGGCGTTCGTACCTCGTCGGCGAAACGGAGCGTCTCCGCCCGGAGGATCCCCTGCTCGGCGATGATGGCGACCAGGTACTCGGTTCCGCGCATGACGAACGTCGCGATGCCGGCCCGTCCGGTCCGCTCCATGGTCTCGGCGAGGAGTCGGTAGGCCTTCGTGGAGCCGCCGTCCGGCGTCAGGAAGTAGGCCCGCTCGAACCAGATCGGGTCCAGCTCCGCGCGATCGACGAAGCGGCGCAGGTCGATGTCCCGGGACTTGTCCGGCTCCAGTGCCTCGAGCTCCTCGTCCTCCACGAGCACGAAGGAGTCCCTCTCGACTTCGTAGCCGCGAACCATATCGTCCCGCTCGACCTCGCGCCCGGTGGCGGGAGCGTAATAGCGGCGCCGGAGGGGCGTACCCTTCGGACCCACCATGCGCAGAGACGCGTGGACCGAGCGGTTCGCCGGGAAGAGGTTTACCGGAATGCTGACGAGCCCGAACGTCAGTGTGCCGGACCAGAAGGCGCGGGTGCGGACGTCGGCCTCACGCGGCACGGCCGCCTCCCTTCTTCGCTGCGGCGAGGCTGGCCTCGAGCGCCTCGGAGAGCGAGCCCTCCTTCTTCGGTTTCTTCGGCGCCCGCAGCGGAATCGTCTTGCCGCTGGCCTTCGCCTCGATCAGCTCCATGACGCGCTCGCGGTATTCGTTCGGGAACGCGGCGGGCTCGAACGTGTCCTCGAGGGCGGCGACGAGCTGGGCGGCCATGTCCAGCTCCTTCTTCTCGAGCTTCCGGCCGGTCGGGGCGGGCAGGGCCGAGACGGGAACGACCTCGCCGGCGTGGCGCAGCGTCACCAGCATGAGGTAGTCGCCCTCGACGCGGAGCACGCCCCCGTACTCCTTGTTGCGCATCGTCCAGCGGGCGAGGCCGACGCGGTCGCTGGCCCGGAGGGCGGCGGCCAGCGTGAAGTACGCTTCGTCGTCGCCATCGGGGCCGAGGTAGTAGGGCCGGTCGTACCACGGGTGCTCGACGGCCTCAGGCGGAAGGAAGGCGTCGACCGTGATGTCCCGGGACTTCTCCGGCTCGAGCTCCTCGAGTTCTTCCGGCTCGATCACCACGAGCTCGCCCTTCCGTACCTCGAACGCGCGCCGTACCTCCTCGTACGCGACTTCGTCGCCGGTCCGGGGGTTGACCATGCGCTGCTTGACCGGGTGGTGCTCCTTCGCGTCGAGGAGCCGGAAATGGACCTTCCGGTCCTGTACGGCGGAGTAGAGCTTCACCGGGACGGCGACGTCGCCAAATCCGATCACACCCTTCCAGATCGCCCGTGCGGCCACGTCAGCCTCCCCCGGAATCGTCGGGGCGATCCGGCCCGGCGCCGGATCCGCCAGCGGGTGAGCACTCGGGACAGTAGTGGCTGCGGGACTCCGTGTAGACCCAGACGGCGCAGACGGGGCATATCGGACGGTCGCAGTCGACGCAGCGAATCTCCATCTGGTACGCGTAGCGTCCGCCGCAGAAGGTGCACTCCTGCCGGCCACCGATCCACCACCGTGTGGCGCTGGGCGCCATCGTCCCCTCCTCGAGCCTGTGGAGCCGCCCGCCGGACGCAGATTGCCGGCGCGGCCCGGCTATGCCACCGCGCCCCGCGAACGGATACCCGCCGGAGTCAATTCGGGGCAAGATCCCTGCCGAGGGCTGCCGACGACGGAACGCGAGTTGCTCCCTTCGTACTGCACGGAATCGAGATCTCGGACGGGAGAAGGATAGACAATGGCGGACACGAGGACCGGCGAAATCAGCGCGGCGGATGCGGGCACGATCGATCTCGGGGACGGACTCCGGGTGCACCGGCTCGGATACGGCGCGATGCGCATCACGGGGGACGGCATCTGGGGGCCGCCGGAGGATCCGGAGGAGTGCCGGGCGGTGCTGCGAAGCACACGGGATCTCGGGATCGACTTCATAGACACCGCGGACTCCTACGGCCCGGAAGTCAGTGAGCGGCTGATCGGAGAGACGCTCCATCCGTACGACGACGACCTGGTGATCGCCACGAAGGCCGGCCTCGAGCGGAGCGGTCCGGGCGAGTGGAGCCCGAACGGCGACCCGGGCCACATCCGCTCCGCGTGCGAGGGCAGCCTGCGCCGCCTGAAGCTCGACTCCATCGAGCTGTATCAGCTCCACCGGATCGACCCGGACGTGCCGGAGGAGGAGCAGTTCGGGGTGCTGCGGGAGCTGCTCGATGAAGGCAAGATCCGCCGCGTCGGGCTCTCCGAAGTCTCGGTCGACGAGATCGAGCGAGCCCGGGAAACGCTTGCCATCACCTCGGTGCAGAACCGCTACAGCATCGGGCACCGCGAATGGGACGCGGTGGTCGATCACTGCGAGAGGGAGGGCATCGCCTTCATTCCGTGGGCGCCACTGCACACGGGTGACCTGGACGAGGACGGGGGTCCACTCGTGGAGATCGCCCGCAGGCACGACGCCACCACGTCGCAGATCGCCCTCGCCTGGCTCCTCGCGCGCTCGCCCGTGATGCTGCCGATTCCCGGCACGTCCAGCGTGGCCCACCTGGAGGAGAACACGGCCGCAGCCGGCGTCGAGCTGAGCGACGACGAGGTCTCCCGACTGACGGACGCGCTGTAGCGCCGGGACCGCCGGGACGTCGGGACCGTCGCGTCGGAGCAGACCGGTTGCTAGCTTGCACTCGAGGCAGTCGGCAACGCGCACAGGGGGTCTGCATGCGTATGGAGCGACGTCGAGGTTCCGGTCGAGCCGGGTTCCGTTCAGGCGCACTCATGGTGGCCGGCCTGGCGGCCGGCGGACTCGCCTTCGGGGCGAGCCCGTTGCTCGCGCAGGGGGAGCGCTCGCCCGAGGCGGCGGAGGCCGCGCGCCTGGATGCGGAGGGGCGCCCGGAGGACGCCCAGGCCATCTGGCAACGGCTCATCGACGCGGCGGAGACGCCGGAGGCGCGGGCCGAGGCTCAGCGGAACATGGCCATGTCGTACGCGTTCGCGGGAGACTGCGCGAACACCGTGAAGTACGAGCAGAAGGTCATGGAGTACTGGAAGTCGCGGGAGCAGGCGGAGCCGCAGAACGCGTTCTACCAGGAAGGGGAGATGGCCGACGAGGCGGCACGCGTGTGCGTGGATGCCGGAGACCTGGACCGGGCCGAGGAGATGTACCGCCTCGGCTATCAACTCGGGACCCGGGAGCCCGAGCCGACGACGCACCCGCGCAGCCTGTGGGACTTCCGGCTCACCCACGCGCTGGGCCGCATCGCCGCTCGCCGCGGTGACGCAGCCGAGGCGGCGCGGCAGGTCGCAAGAGCCCGTGAGGCACTGGACTCGGACACCGCCATGGCCGCTCAGCAGGAGCGCTTCTTTCCCTATCTCACCGGATACGTGGCCCTCTACACCGGCGATCTCGACCGTGCGGAGTCGGAGCTCCGAAAGGCCGTCTCCCTGCGCGGCAATCAGAACGACCCCTTCATGAACACGCTGCTCGCCATGACGCTCGAGGAGCAGGGGAAGAAGGACGAGGCGAACGCCCTCTATGAGAAGGCCTACGGCATGGCCCGCGCCCACAACCCGCCGGCCGCCTTCGTGCGGCGCTTCGTCCGGGAGAAGCTCGGCCGCTCGCCCGGGGATTGAGGCGCTCGATCCTGTGGCTCTCGATGGCGACCTACGTGGGCGCCATCGTAGCGGCCAACTGGCTGATCCGGAACGTCGGCCCCGTGGTCCTCCCCGACGGCACGCACCTCGTGCCCGTCGGCTTCGGTCTGCTCGCGCCTGCTGGCGTCTACGCAGCGGGTGCGACGTTCGTCGCCCGGGACGTGGTCCAGCGGGCCGGCGGACGCGCCTGGGGCCTCGCTGCCGTGTTCGTCGGCACCGGCGTCTCCGTGGCCGTCAGCCCGCGCCTCGCCCTCGCCTCCGGCGGCTCCTTCTTCTTCTCCGAAGCGGCCGACTTCGCCGTCTACACGCCGCTCCAGCGCCGTCACTTCCTTTGGGCGGTCCTCCTGTCCGGCCTGGCCGGCAGCGTCATCGACACCGTGCTGTTCCTGCGAATCGCGGGAATACCCATGGATACCGCCCTGCCGGGGCTGCTCCTGGGCAAGGTCTGGGTGCAGCTCGCGGCGGTGCCGGTGGCCCTCTGGCTGCGGCGTCGCCTCCCTCCAACGGACTGATGCCGGCGCCGGTGGAAGCCCGTCCCTGACGGCTTGATTTTTGCTTTCGGTTCGAGCATATTGGTGGAACAAGAAGGTGCGTGGAACGGAGGGGCGCTGAAGGCCCTCCGAAGGCCTCCGATCGGCAGCACGCGGTCGGGGGCATTGTGTTTCCCCCCCGCGCTGTCTCCGAGCCGGCAAGCCCCCCCGCAGCAACGGGCACGATCGACTCGAGAGGAACCATGCTGGATCAGCGCACACCCGACGTCCGCAGCGGCTACGCCGCCGTCCCCTCCATCCGGCCCCGGTCCCTTCCGGTACCCCGACGCAGGCGGTCACACGACGGCCGCAAGCGGGTCCTCCTCCTCAACGGAGATGCCGATACGCGACTGATCTTCGCCTCGGTACTGGAGCGGAGCGGCTACCACGTGGCGGCCGCGGAGGACGAGAAGAAGGGAGCACGACTGCTGCGCCGGATGTCTCCCGACCTGATCGTGGCGGATCACACGACCCGCACGCCCGAGGGCCGACCGCTGGTACCCGCCCTGCGCTCCGACCCGCGGACTGCGGACGTCTCGATGCTCACGCTGACCTCCGAGCCGATGCCGAAGGAGCTGGAGACGATGGAGGAGGACGACCGGCTCCGCTGTCTCGCCACGCCCGTCTCACCGGGCCGGCTCGTGCGGGAGGTGCGCATGCTCATCGGGGAAGCGGAGTAGGTTCGCCTGGCCGACTCGCGCGTCGACCACCGGAAGCTCGCCTGAGGCGGATCTCGCGTCAGGGCCTCAGGCCCAGCTTCCGTCCGAAGCGCTCGAGCGGGTCGAAGGGGAGGGAGTCCGCGATGGCGGCGATCTCCTCGGCTTCCTCCCACGCGGCTTCCAGTTCCGCGAGCTCGGATTCGAGGGCACGGCGCTCGGCCTCCTCGTGGAGCGCCATCTCGAACGCCAGGGCGGAGGGTCGATCCAGTCGGGGTCGCGTGTCTCCGCCCAGCCCGCGGTACTTCCGCACCGGCAGGATCTCGCCCCGGAACGTCCCCGCGATCTGGCGCAGGGAGTAGGCGCCGCCTGCAGCGCGCCGGCGGCGCCACGGGTCCGACGCGATGACGAATTCCCGGCCGGCCGTCTCCCGAAGGTAGGATTCGGCTCCTCCAGCGCGTTCCAGAAGCGACAGCGCCCGCGCCACGTCCGCCGCCGTGCCGCCCCGCCAGTTGTAGTCGGTCATGGCCCGGGCCAGGACCCGGCGCGCGCTCTCGCCACGCAGGTCGAGGGGCGGCGGGTCGCCTCCCGTGCGCCCGAGCGTCACGTAGGGCGTCGCTCCCAGCATCGTCAGCCGGGGCCGTGAGCGCCGGGTCTCGGCCGCCGAGGGCAGGTGCAGCACCGGTCCGTCCTCTCCGGCCTCGAGGCTGGCGTCGAAGAGATGGTGCCGGCGGATCAGCAGCGGCTCACCGGTCGGAGAGGCGGCGGCGGGCAGCCGGTGGATGACCCGCCGCGTGTGCCGCCGCTGCCACGCGAGGTTTCCAATGTTGAGGACGCTGGTGAAGAGGCTGACCGGCGCGCCCACGGCGATGAGCGCCGGAGCGCCGGCGACGAAGGCGGCCCCCGCGGCGACGGCGGCGCCGGTCCAGAGGGCGAGGTGGCGACGTCGCCCACGAAGGGTCTCTCCGTAGCGCCACGCCGCCAGCTCCCCGGGCAGCGCCTCGCCGACGCGGACCAGGCGGGTTCCGTCCGGCATCCGGGCGAGCCCCACGTTCTCGGACTGGACGCGGGTGCGGCAGTCACGAAAGTGCTTCTCGGCCTCCTCGACCGCCTCCCATCGCTCCTCGATGGGCGCGAGATTCCAGCGGCTGCAGCTCGGACAGATGCACCACAGCCGGCCCTTCCAGGCGTCGAAGGCGAGGCGGGCCCCAACGGGAAAGGTCTCGACGATTTCGTTGCTGCCGAGATCGGCGGAGCAGAAGATGCAGCGGCTGTACATGATGCGGAGCCAGGGGGATGCGCCTGCGAGCGGCCCAGGCAGGATGGTAGCGGGAAGCATGGGGGCCGGTCCAGCCCACCGCGAACGCCGGCGGGGAAGGGACTCGGCTTGACACCGGCGGGCAATCCCTTGATCGTGCGGGCGCGGATCCTGCCGCGTCGGCGCCGGGCGCCGGACGGTCCATCAAGCGGAGCCACGAGTGCCGGACGAACAGCAGCGGCAACGCCGCCTCATCATTGACACGATCATGCTGGGCGCCGCAGGCGCACTCGCGGCGCAGATCTTCACCTACCTCCTCCACATCGCGAGCGGTCTCTTCCTGACGGGGATCGCCCAGTACCGCCCACCGGGGCTGCCGACGGAACACGGCGGCCCCGAATTCGTGGGCCGGTACGGCCTCTGGCTCGTCCCGGTGGTGACGGCCCTCGGCGGGCTGATCGTCGGAATCATCACGGAGAAGCTGGCGCCGGAGGCCGAGGGGCACGGTACCGGGACCGCGGTGCGGGCCTTCCACCGGGCGGAGGGATTCCTGCGCGGACGCGTCCCGCCGATCAAGATGATCGCATCCGCCATCACGATCGGAACCGGCGGCGCGGCGGGACGGGAGGGGCCCGTTGCCCTCGTGGGCGGCGGGATCGGCTCGTGGTACGCCACGGTCACGCATCGCACCGACGACGAGCGGCGGCTCCTCCTCCTCATCGGCATGGCCGCGGGTCTTGCCGCCATCTTCCGATCACCCGTGGGCACCGCTCTCTTCGCCATCGAAGTGCTCTACTCGGACATGGTATTCGAGTCGTCGGCGCTGCTCTACACGATGCTCGCGTCGATCGTCGCGTACGCGCTGAACGGCGTTTTCGTCGGCTACGAGCCGCTCTTCCGCATCCCGGGCTCCATCGGGCTCGAGGGGCCGCTGGACTACGGCTGGTATCTCGCGCTGGGCGTCGCCTCCGGCATCGTCGGGCTGGGCATTCCCTTCATCTTCTACGGCGTTCGGGACCTCTTCCGGAAGCTCCCGGTCCGGACGATGTACAAGCCCGCGATCGGTGGACTGCTGATGGGGCTGATGGCCCTCGTCCTTCCCCAGGTCATCGGCGGCGGCTACGGCTGGATGCAGGACGCCATCGACGGTCGGCTGGCGCTCGGGCTGCTGGCCACGCTGATCCTGGCCAAGACGGTGGCCATGTCGCTGACCGTCTCCAGCGGCGGCTCGGGCGGCGTGTTCGCGCCCACCCTGTTCGTGGGGGCGATGCTCGGCGCCTTCATCGCCGGCGCCGTCGGCGAGCCGGCGGCCCCGTTCGCCGTCGTCGGCATGGCCGCCGTCTTCGCGGGTGCGGCCCACGTGCCCATCGCCACGCTCATGATGGTCACGGAAATGACCGGCGGCTACACGCTGCTCGTGCCCGCCGCCCTGGCGGTCATGGTCAGCTATCTGGTGCAGACCCGCCTCTCGCAGCGCCTGAAGTACCGGTCGCTGTACGAGGCGCAGGTCCGCAATCGCGCCGACTCGCCTGCGCACCACGTGGAGCACCTCAAGATCGCGCTGCGCATCCTGAAGGAGCAGGGCGTGTCCCGGCCGGAGAACGTGGGCGAGGTCGACCTGCTCTCGCTCCTTCGATCGGGCATCGCCGTCGACCTCTCCGCGGATCGGCGGCTGACCGTCGGGGTGCTCCGGGAGAACAGCGAGTTCGCGGGCCACGCCCTGAGCGAGAAGGTGTGGGACCCCGAGAGCCAGATCGTCGGACTCATCCGGAACGAGCACATGCGCGTTCCCCGCGGCGACACCGTCCTCGAGCCGGGCGACCGCCTCATCGTGCTGACGACGGAGGAAGGCCTCGAGCGGCTCGGCCAGCACATGGATCCGTGGTGAGGCGAGCGCCGCCGTGTCAGCGTCAGAACTTGAACTCGACCTGGAAGAGGCCCTGCGTCCGGGCCCGCTCCGCCACTCCCGTCGGGTCCGTCTGATAGCCGGTGTGGTCGACGTCGGCCAGGACCCGCAGGTTCGAGGAGATCCTGTAGGCGACGCCGCCGATCACTACCGTGCGCGCGTCGTCCTCCGTGTCCGTGTCCGGGTCCACCGCGTCCACCCGCGCGATGAAGGAGAGAGGCGAGTCCGGCACGTCCAGCACCCCGAACACGCTCATCACCCGGGCGTCGACGGTCAGGTTGTCGGCTGCGACGTCTCCGACCCGGGACTGGCCCACCGCGTACTCGCCCGCCAGCGTCAGGAGCGTCGACTTGTAAGACAGCTCCCCCGCGAAGCGATTGCGCACGCCCCCGGACGCGGGGGCGCCGAGCCCGGCGTAGCCGGTGAGGCGCAGCCCGCCGAGGGGACCGGACAGGTCGGTCGACAGTAGACGGATCGACAGCCGCCCTTCCACGTCCTTGTGGCTGCCGTCCTCCCCGTGGTGGTACCCCTCCCCGTTCACGAGCGACGCCTCGAAGTCGACCGCATGGTCCGCAGCCCCGCCGGAGAGGCCCAGCCCGAGGTCCGCCGACGTGAGCAGTCCCGACCGGTCCAGAGGGACGGTACCCTGCATCCGATACCCCCAGAGGTCCTCCTGCCAGGCGATCCACGGCGTGTGGATCTGACCAAAGGACACTTCCACGGGGCTGCCCTCCGGCTTCCATGCCACGAATCCGTACTTCAGCCGCACGTTGTAGGAGCCGTTGGCGTCCCGGTAGATGTCCGTGGTCACGCGGGTCGAGACGCCGTGGTCGAACGCTCCCCGCACGTTCACGTAGGCCCGCGTCAGCGCGAACTCGTTGTACCCCGCGTCGTCCGACAGCCAGTACGCGTACTGTCCGTAGCCCACGCCGCTGATGGACAGCCCACCCTGCTGCGCCGACGCCGTCGCCGCGCTCCCGAGCAGCGAGACGAATGCCGCCGCTGCCGTCCATCCGATCCGATGTCTGATCATGTCTCTTCGTCGCTCCGTGACGGGGTGCCCATCGACCGTTACATGATTGAAGATTTGCGGCGGCAGCGTCACGACCGCCCCCGCGCCATGTAACGAACGGGTAAATCCCGAATCGGCCACGTCTTCGTAGCCGGACCGTCCTGTCTTCGTGACCCGACGGCCCGGGGGGAGGACGAAAGGGGATCGAGCCGGAAGGTGACGGCGCCCGTCAGCGACCGGACACGTGCAGCACCCGCGTGCGCCGCTTCAGGGTCCGCAGCACGACGTAGACGAGCAGGCCGAAGATCAGCAGCCCGTACCAGAAGGAGTGCCAGCGCAGACCGCGCCCGGCGAAGAGGTCGGCGAGGGTCACGAAGAGGGCGAACAGCGTGGTCACCGCCGTGAAGCCCGAGTACTCGCGCCGCAGGACCGTGCGCAGCGAGAAGGGCAGGTCGGGCGGGACGTAGCCGCGGAAGGACGGGATGAAGCCGGGCGTGCGCGCCGACCACGACTCGAACGCCGGCCCGAAGCGGCCCCGCAGGAAGGCCTCCTCCGCGACCATGATCCGCTCGTAGTAGAGCCAGAAGACGAGGGTCACGACCAGCGCTACCCACAGGTCGCCCGGAAAGAGCGCGAGGCCGATCCACATGAGGTAGTTCCCCACGTAGAGCGGGTGTCGGACGGTGGAGTAGATGCCGGTCGTGTTGAGGTCGTCGGCGATCTGGTCCCGGGTATTGCGCCCCGATGTGCCCGAGGGGGCGTGGCCCACGGCCCAGACGCGAACCGCCTGGCCGGCCATGGAAACGGCCAGGCAGAAGCCGCCCCAGACGCCGCTGCGCCAGCCGGGCGCGAGCCACGCCGGCGGCCACACGAGCGCCGCGATCACCGGAAGCAGGAGGACGACGGGGAGATAGCTGCGCCAGCGGAACAGCCAGGAGCCCGAACGCTCCATCTCCTCGCGTAAGGCCACACTTCCCCCGATCCGTTCGATTTGCGCGCTCTCGAATTCCCCATCTACGTTGCTACGACCGCGGAAGATAAACTCGCATCCGGGGAACTGTCATGCCGTACCGTACGCTCCGCCGCTACCTGCCAGCGTCAGCGGTTCTCTGCCTCCTGGC
Organism: uncultured Gemmatimonadales bacterium; assembly: GCA_963728445.1. Taxonomy (GTDB): domain Bacteria; phylum Gemmatimonadota; class Gemmatimonadetes; order Longimicrobiales; family RSA9; genus CAVSJO01. Next base: position 1,213,206 of record CAVSJO010000006.1, read on the forward strand.
GTGGACTGCCGCCCTACCGTCGGCCGCGCGTGCGCAGGACGTGAAGGGCAGCCTTTTCATCGTCGGCGGCGGCTCCCGCCCGCCGGAGCTCATGCGCCGCTTCATCCGCCTCGCGGGCGGCGCCGGCAAGGCGAACATCGTCGTGATCCCCAACGCCAGCGCCACGCCGGAGGAGACGGGGGCCGACCAGGCCAAGGAGATGCGCGGACTCGGTGCCAGGGCGACGTCCCTCGTCCTCGACCGCGCCCGGGCGGAGGATCCGGCCACGGCCGCCGTCATCGACAGCGCGACCGGGATCTGGTTCTCGGGAGGCGACCAGGTACGCGTCCCGCCCATCCTCCGCGGTACCCCCACCCTCGACGCGATCATGCGCCGCTATCGGGAGGGCGCGGTCGTCGGGGGGACGTCCGCAGGGGCGGCGATCATGTCCGATCCGATGCTGACCGGCGAGCAGACGAAGGCGGGAGAGGACACCGCCGGCTACTACGGCGATACCTACACACGCATCGCCCGCGATTACATCCAGCTCGTTCCCGGGCTGGGTTTCCTGCCTGGCGTCCTCGTGGACCAGCACTTCTTCAAGCGCGAACGGCACAACCGGCTGATCAGCGCCGTTCTCTCACACCCCGACCGGCCCGGCGTCGGGATCGACGAGAGCACCGTCCTCATCGTCCGGCCGGACGGCACCTGGCAGATCGAGGGCGCAAGCGCGGCCATCGTATACGACGCCCGTCAGGCGACCCTGACACCGCCCGACGCGCCCGTGCTCGGCGCCACGGGCGTGCGCGTGACGATCCTGCCCGCGGGGAGCACGTACGACCCCCGCACCGGAAAGGCGACGCTGCCGGGAGGCTGACGGGCGCGGCTCCGTCCTACTCGCCCCGGATCTGGCGCGTCAGGTTCGGGGTCACGCCCGCGAGGCGGGCGTAGATGGCGATCTGGCCGCCGTGGTAGTATTCGTGGCCGATGGCGTGGTTCAGCCACGCCAGCCGCGTTCCCGACTCCCCGTCGAATCGGCGGATCGGCGCGAGCATCGCCAGCTCACCCGCCTCCCGGATCCGCTTCGCGCACGCCGCGAATCGCTCCTCCAGATGACGGACGAGATCCGCCTTCGTGGCGGCCTCGGTGACCCCGCCGCCGTGCTCCTCCACGAGCTCGGGATAGCTCTTCCGCGTGAAGTCCCCGTCCGCCTTCGCCAGCTCCCCCGCCGCCAGCTCCGCGTTCAGCAGGATGTGATGCACCAGCTCCGCAGGCGTACGCGCGCCTTCCGCCGGGCTCCAGTCCAGCCGGTCGTCCGGCAGGTTGCGCACCTCTCCGATCACTCCCTGCCTCACCCCCTCCCATGCCTCCAGCGTCTCCTCCAGCAGCGTCGTGTACTCGGACATGGCGGCCTCCCTCTCGCAGATGATGGATGGGATCCCGCCGCAAGCTAAGCCGCGCCGGGTTGCTGCGCAGGGCCATGCCGGCGCCGGCGTCGTCCTCGGCGTCCGTATAAAAATGCAGCCACCCGTTGACCTTTTCGCGGAACAATCCCATCTTTTCCGGTTCGCGACGGCGTTTACCACATATTCATACATCGAGCATGGCCGGAATCCAGAGGCGCCCAGGCAGGCGACGGGTGGTGATCAAGATCGGCACGCGACTGCTGACGGGGGGCGGGTTCGACCTGCGGCCGGAGCGGGTCGCGGCGTTCGCGGACGCGGTGGCGCGTCACCCGGAGACGGAGACGGTAGTGGTGACGAGCGGGGCGGTGGCGGCAGGGTGTGGGGTTCTGGGGCTCGCGCGCCGGCCGGGCTCGATCCCGGAGCGCCAGGCGGCGGCAGCGGTGGGTCAGGCGCACCTGATGGGGATCTGGACGGAGTCGTTCGCGGCGCGGGGCCGGACGGCGGGCCAGGTGCTGCTGACGGCGGACGGGCTCCGGGACCGACGTCGATGGCTGCACGCCCGGAACACGCTGGAGGCGATGCGGCAGGCGGCGATCGTGCCGGTGGTGAACGAGAACGACACGATCAGCGTGGAAGAGATCCGGGTCGGGGACAACGACAATCTGGCGGCGTACGTGGCGGCGCTGGTGGATGCGGACGTGCTGGCGCTGTTGACGGATGTAGACGGGGTCTACGACGCCGATCCCCGGCGCGATCCGGAAGCGAGCGTCGTCGCCAGGGCCGAGACGGCGGACGAGCTGCGCGGCTACTGCTTCGCCCGGAGCGCGAAGGAGTCGATCGGCGGCATGGAGACGAAGCTTCAGGCGGCGGAAAAGGCGGCGTCATACGGGATTCCCACGGTCATCGCGAACGGCCTGGACGCGAACGTGCTCGACGGCGTCTTCGCCGGCCGACCGGTGGGGACGTGGGTGGAGGGCCGACCCAACCCGCTGCCGGCGCGCAAGCACTGGATGGCGATCCAGACGCGGCTGCCCGGCCGCGTGGTCGTGGACGAGGGAGCTGCGGCGGCGCTCGCGGCGGGAGGGGCGAGCCTGCTGGCGCGAGGCATCCTGAACGTGGTGGGGCGCTTCGAGGCGGGCGACGTGATCGCCATCGTCGACCGCGGCGGCGCCGAGCTGGCGCGGGCGCTCCCGTCGTACGACAGCGCGGAGATCGTGCGGATCATGGGTCGGCACTCGGACGAGATCGAGGGCATCCTCGGTTACGTGTCGGGGCGGGAAGTCGTGCGCGGGGACGACATGGTGCTGATGAGGAGCGCATGAAGACGATGGAGCCCGATCTGGAGACGATCATCGTCGACGTGGCGCGGCGAGCCCGTGCGGCGTCCCGCGCGGTGCGGGGCCTCAGCGCGCCTGCGCGCCACGCGGCGCTGCTGGGAATGGCGGACGGCCTGGAGGCGAGCGCACAGGCGATCCTCGATGCGAACGCCCTGGATCTGGCGGCCGCGCAGGAGGCGGGCCTGTCCGCGGCCATGCTCGATCGGCTGCGACTGGACGAGGCACGGGTGTCGGGCCTGGCGGCGGCGGTGCGGGACGTCGCCCGGCTGCCCGACCCGGTGGGCGAGGTCGCAGAGGCGCATACGCGGCCGAACGGGCTGCGGGTCGAGCGGGTGCGGATCCCGCTGGGCGTTGTCGCCATGATCTACGAGGCCCGGCCGAACGTGACGTCCGACGCGGCGGCGCTGTGCTTCAAGGCCGGAAACGCGGTGATCCTGCGGGGCGGCCGTGAGGCGTTCCACTCGAATCGTGCCATCGGAGAGGCGCTCCGCTCCGCCCTTCAGGCCGCGGGCGTGACGCCGGACGCCGTCCAGCTCGTGCCGACGACGGACCGGGCGGGCATCGACGTGCTCGTCCGGCAGGACGCCTTCATCGACGTCGTCATTCCCCGAGGAGGGGAAGGCCTCATCCGCGCCGTGGTGGAGAAGAGTCGGGTGCCGGTGCTCAAGCATTACAGGGGTGTCTGCCACGTCTACGTCGACCGCGCCGCCGACCTGGAGAAGGCCGCCGCCATCGTGGTCAACGCGAAGGCGCAGCGCCCGGGCGTCTGCAACGCTGCCGAGACGCTGCTCCTCCATGGCGACGTCGCGCCCGCGGCCCTCGCGGCCATCCTCCCGCCCCTCGCCGCCGCCGGCGTCGAGCTGCGGGCGTGCGAGCGCACCCGGTCCATCGTGGACGCGCTGCCCGAAGACGTGCTGCCGGCGGACGCGCGCTGCGCCCTGCGGATCAAGCCCGCCACGACAGAGGACTGGGCGGCGGAGTACCTGGACCTGATCCTCGCCGTGCGCGTCGTGGACTCGCTGGACGACGCCGTCGACCACATCTGTGCGTGGGGCTCCGACCACACGGAAGCGATCGTGACGGAGGACGCGGCCGCGGCGGACGCCTTCGTCGCGGGCGTCTCGTCTTCGACCGTGGTGGTCAACGCAAGCACGCGCTTCGCCGACGGCGGCGAGCTCGGCCTGGGCGCCGAGATCGGCATCTCGACGAGCCGCCTCCACGCCTACGGGCCGATGGGCGCTCGCGAGCTGACGACGCTGCGATTTGTGGTGCGAGGAGAGGGGCAGACGCGGTAGGCGCGCTCGCTGCGCTCGCGGGCACCGCGCCTGGCGGCGCGGGGCACGGCGGCGAAGCCGCCGGGCACGGCCCTGACGGGCCGGGCACCGCCTGCGGCGGGGGTTCCGCGCCTGACGGCGCGGGGGCGGCGGCGCTGCGCGCGCCGCGGGGCGCCCTTCGGGCGGGTTCGGCGCTTCGCGCCGGGGACTGCGGGGACTGCGGGCACGGCAGCGCACGGCACGCACGGCACGCACGGCACGCACGGCACGCACGGCACGCACGGCACGCACGGCACGCACGGCACGCACGGCACGCCGGCCTCGCTGGTCCCGGCGACCTCGCCGGTCCCGGCAGCCTCCCCTGTCCCGCCGGAGCTGCCGATGCGACCCCGCGCCGCCAGGCCGCGGCTCCCCGCCGAAGGCGGAACCCGCCCGCAGGGCGCTGGCGGTACGTCTCCGCAGCCGCCCCGCCCCCATCGTAGCGCCCCCCGCGCCGTCAGGCGCGGAACCCCCACCGCAGGTGGTGCCCCGCCGCAGGCGGTGCCCCGCCCGGAGGGCGGTGCCCGGCGCCTGCGGCGCCGTGCCCCGCTCGCGCCAGCGAGCGGCGCCCCGGGGGTTGAGACCACGCCCCCCTTGCCCGATACTTCCCCGTCACCAGCCTCCTCCCTTCACGCAGTGTCAATGGACTATCTCCGCGGGCTGAATCCCGAGCAGCGGCGCGCCGCGCTGCACACCGAGGGACCGCTCCTCGTGCTCGCCGGCGCCGGCTCGGGCAAGACGAAGACGCTGGTGCACCGGATCGTCCACCTGATCCGGGGCAGGGACGTCGATCCCGGTCGCATCGCGGTGGTGACGTTCACGAATCGGGCTGCGGACGAGATGAAGGAGCGGGTGAAGGCGTTCGCGGAGCAGGACGTGCGGGGGGCGACGATCAGCACGTTCCACTCCCTCGGGCTCCGCATCCTGCGGGAGCACGGGTCGCGGGTCGGGCTGCCGGAGCGGTTCGCCATCTACGCCACGGCGGATCAGCTCAGCGCGCTGCGAACGGCGTGCGCGGAGATCTCCGTCGACGACGACGTGTTCGACCTGAAGCGGATCCTGCGGAGCATCTCCGACTGGAAGAGTCGCGGAATCTCGCCGTCTGAGGCGACGCGGGACGTCGCCATGGCGGACGCGAAGGGGAACCGTACGGACGACTACGCCGTGCTGGCGGCGGACGCGTACCCCCGCTACGAGGAGGTGCTGAAGGCCTCCGGCGCGGTGGATTTCGACGACCTGCTCCTGCTCCCGGTGAAGCTGCTGGAGGCGGACGAGGACGTGGCGCGGCGGGTGTGGCGCCGCTGGCATTACCTGATGGTGGACGAGTACCAGGACACGAACGGCATCCAGTTCCGCCTCGCCCGGCTCCTCGCGGGGACGCGTCGCAACCTGTGCGTCGTGGGCGACGACGACCAGTCGATCTACGCGTTCCGCGGCGCCGACGTGAGCAACATCCTCGAGTTCGAGCGGCATTTCCCGGGGGCCAGTGTGGTGACGCTCGAGCAGAACTACCGCTCGACGCAGCGGATCCTCGCGGCGGCGAACGCCGTCATCGCCGCGAACCCGCACCGCCACCCGAAGCGGCTGCGCACCGAGAACGGGGTCGGCGCGCCCGTCGACCTGTACGAGCATCCGGACGACGGCGCCGAAGCCGAGACCGTCTCCGCCGAGATCTCCGTGCGCCACTTCACCCGCAAGATCCGCTGGGGGGACTTCGCGATCCTGTACCGGACGAACACGCAGTCACGGCCCATCGAGGAAGCGCTGCGGGCGAAGAAGATCCCGTACCGGGTAGTGGGCGGGACCTCGTTCTTCGACCGCAAGGAGGTCGCGGATGGGGTGGCGTACCTCCGGGCGCTGGCCAATCCGAACGACGAGATCGCGATCCGGCGCATCATCAACTACCCGACGCGGGGCATCGGACGGACCACCGTGCTGCGTGTGCACGACCTGGCGCAGCGTCGTCGCGTACCGTTCGTCAAGGCGCTCCACGAGGTCGGCCCGGACGACGTCGGAGCCGCGCAGGTCGAGTCGATCCGCCATTTCCTGGACCTGCTCCACGCGGCGCGGCGCGGCCTGGTCGAAGCCGAGGCGAAGACGGCGGGCCACGCGCCGCCCGACGACGGACAGCCCCCGCTGGCCCGCTGGGCAGCCGACCTGTTCCACCGGGTCCGCCTCGAGGAGGCGATACGCACCGATCCGCGCAACGCGCGCACGGCCGAGGTCCGGCTCGACAACCTGCGGGACCTCGTGGGCTCCCTGGCGCGCTACGAGCGGCGCGTCTGGGGCGACGCTGTCGAGGCGTCCCAGGCCGGACTGGATCTCGGCGCCGGTGACGCGGCGGCGGCGACGTCGCCCCGAAAGCTCCACGCCCTGCCGGACGGCGTCTCCCCGCCCACGCTCGCGGACGCGCTGGCACGCCTCGCCCTGGCCGACCTGGACGACCCGGAGGAGGACGACGAGGAGGCCAACGCCGTCACGCTGATGACCCTGCACTCCGCAAAGGGGCTCGAGTTCAGCGACGTCTTCCTGGTCGGCCTCGAGGAGGGCATCCTGCCCCACGCCCGGTCCCTCGCGGAGGCCGGCGACCCGGACGCACCCGGGGCTGCCGACGCCCTCGCCGAGGAGCGGCGCCTGCTCTACGTCGGCATCACCCGGGCGCAGCAGCGGCTCACCCTGTCCCTGTGCCGGGCGCGCCGGCGAGGGGGGGACACCGTGGAGGTGCTGCCATCGCGGTACCTGAACGAGATCCCGGAGGAGCTGCTGAACCGGAAGAGCTCCGGGAGCATCCTGAGCGAGGAAGAGTCGGCGGATCTGCGGGAGAACTTCTTCAGTCGAATGAAGGAGATGCTGGCAGAATGACAGGTGCCGGCGCGGGCACGTGTGCGCTCTTCCGCCTCGGTGCACGAACGCTCGAGGGAGCGGCACGATGAGGATCTGGGACGTGGAGCCGGCGCGACTGTGCCGGCAGCACCTGCTGGGGGAGCATCGGGAACTCCACGGGCTGTGGAACATCCTGACGCTGGGGAAGACGGGGTACTCGGCGCACCCCGAGACGCGGCGCTGGGAGGGACGGCTGGCGGCGCTCTATGGGCGGCACGAGGCGCTGGTGACGGAGATGACGCGGCGCGGCTACGGGCATCATTCGCCCCTGGACCCGTCGCTGGCGACGGGCCTGCAGAGCCAGGACCGCTTCATCGATCCCGTGGACGTGCAGCAGCGGCTCCTGACGGAGAAGCCGTGCGACTGCCTGCTGCCGAAGGCGGGCCACCAGGCCTGCGGTGGGCGGATGGACGCGGGTGGTCGGGCTGGCCGGTGAGGCCGACTCGCGGCGCCGCCTTCTGCAGCCTCGTGCGGGACCAACCCTGCACAGCGTTCGGCCGGCGCTGCCGGTGTGCGGCGTTGGCGAGCGCAATTCACGTCAACGCAGAACTTCGGCGCACATTCCCGCGCCGCCCGCCGTCCGCCGTCCGCCGTCCGCCGTCCCCGCACCGCCCACGGCGCAGTGAGCCTTCCCCCCGGCCCCGTCCCGGCCCTACTCTTCCCCGATGCCCGAATCCGACGCCGCCACCGTCCTTCGCGGCGAGTCCGCCGCCCCCTGGTACCGCCGGGTCCTGCCGTTCCTGGGGCCGGCGTTCGTGGCCTCCGTCGCGTACGTCGATCCGGGCAACTTCGCCACGAACATCCAGGCCGGGGCGGAGTTCGGCTACACGCTCCTGTGGGTCATCGTCGCGAGCAACCTCATGGCGATGCTCATCCAGACGCTGTCGGCGAAGCTCGGGATCGCCACCGGCCGGAACCTCGCGGAGGTGTGTCGGGAGCGCTATCCGCGCCCGGTGGTGTGGGGGATGTGGGTGGTGTCGGAGCTGGTGGCGATGGCCACCGACCTGGCGGAGTTCCTCGGCGCGGCCATCGGCTTCAACCTGCTGTTCGGGATCCCGCTGCTGCCGGCGGCGCTGCTGACGGCCGTCGCGACCTTCCTGATCCTGGGGCTGCAGCGCTACGGGTACCGGCCGCTGGAGGCCGTGATCACCGTCATGGTGGGGGTGATCGCCCTCTGCTACCTGGTGGAGACGGTGCTGGAGTGGCCCGACTGGGGGAGCATCCTCGTCGGGGCGGTGACGCCCCGGCTCCAGGGAACGGAGAGCGTGCTGCTGGCGGTCGGGGTGCTCGGCGCGACGGTGATGCCCCACGTCATCTTCCTGCACTCGTCGCTGACGCAGAGCAGGATCCTGGCGCCGACGGACGAGCAGAAGCGGCGGCTCTTCCGGTTCCAGCTCATCGACGTCACGGTGGCGATGGGGCTCGCCGGGCTCATCAACGGTGCCATGATGGTGATGGCGGCGGCGACGTTTCACCAGGCAGGGCTGACGGCGATCGCCTCCATCGAGGAGGCGTATCGCACGCTCACACCGCTGCTGGGGCCCCTCGCCAGCTTCGTCTTCGCCATCTCGCTGCTCGCGGCAGGGCTGTCGTCCTCGACGGTCGGGACCCTCGCCGGGCAGGTGATCATGCAGGGCTTCCTGCACTGGCACGTGCCCATCTGGGTGCGACGCATCGCCACGATGGCGCCGGCGATTGTCGTAATCGCGCTGGGGCTCGACCCCACGCGCTCCCTCGTCATCAGCCAGGTCGTTCTGTCGTTCGGCATCCCGTTCGCGCTCATCCCGCTCGTCCAGTTCACGCGGACACCTGAGCTGATGGGTGTGCTGGTGAACCGGCGCATCACGACGGCGCTCGCCGTGCTCGTGTCCGTCTCGATTGTCGCTCTCAATCTCCTGCTCCTCTACCAGGTCTTCACCGGAGGTGGTCTGTGAGACCCATCGACCGGATCCTCGTCCCGCTGGACGGCTCGCGGCTCGCGGAGTCCGCACTTCCGCCGGCGGCCGAGCTCGCCGGGGCCCTCGGCGCACGGCTGGTCCTGCTCCACGTTCTCGAGCGGAACGCGCCCCCGACGGTGCACGGCCAGGCTCACCTCGTCGACGCTGCCGGCGCGCGGAAGTACGCCGACGCGACCGCGGAACGGCTGCGCGCAGGCGGAATCGCGGTGGACGTGCACGTCCACGAGCCCGGCGTAGGCGACGTCGCCGCGTCCATCGCCGGGCACTGCGTCGAGATCGGCGTCGGGCTCGTCGTCCTGTGCACGCACGGATCCGGCGGGCTGCGGGACCTGCTGCTTGGCAGCATCGCCCAGCAGACGCTGCGGCGCGTGGCCTGTCCGGTCCTCGTCGTGCGTCCGGAGTGGCCGACGGAGGCGCCGCAGGGAGCGGAAGGCGGGAGCGGTCTGCGGGGCCGGTGCTGGATCGTGGCCGTGGAGCCGGCTCGGCATGGTCCGACGGCGCTGCCTCTCGCGGGCGCGCTGGCGGATGCGTGTGACGCCCGCCTGCACCTGCTGACCGTCGTTCCCACGCTCACGCGACTGTCGGCAGACCGGTTCGCGTCGGCGGTGTTCTCGCCCTCGGCCACGACGGACGTGCTCGAGATGGAGGCCGAGGAGACGCGGCGCTTCCTCGAGGGGGAGGCGGAGCCCCTCCGGGCCGACGGAGTGGACGTGCAGGTCGAGTTGAGGCGTGGCAAGCCGCTGGACGAAACGATCATCGCGGTGCAGGCGGACGAAGCGGCCCTCGTCGTCGTTGCGACCCACGGCCGATCGGGCGTCTCCGGCCTGTTCTCCGGCTCCTTCGCCGCCGGGCTGCTGCCGAAGGTGAGAGTCCCCGTTCTCCTCGTGCCCCTCCCCGCGCGCCGGCGCTGAAACCTCTCCCGATCGCTCTCCGTAGGGCGTTCCGGCAGCCGACTCCGGTGTGAAGCGCGGCCTCGCTCCCCGGGAGCGAGGCCGGACCGGTCGGTCGCGCGATCCGTGCGCGCACCCACGTCTCCGAACCATCCGATCGGGAGCGATCCATGAAGCGCAGTGTGAAGCTGATCCTCGGAATCGCCGGCGTCGCCGTGCTGGCGTCCGCCGGCGTGCTGGCGGCGCGGGGCGGAGACGACGACGAAGCGGCCGGCGTGGCCGTCGCCCGGGGCGACCTCGTCAGCAAGGCGATGGCCATCGGCACGATCGAGCCGGAGACGGAGGTGGGGGTCAAGTCGAAGGTCTCCGGCGTGGTGCGACGGGCGTTCGCGGAGCCGGGCGCCGAGGTGCACGCCGGCGACCCGCTCCTGGAGATCCGGCCCGATCCCACGCCCGTGGAGCTCGTCGAGGCGCGTCGCCAGCTCGAGCTGAAGCAGAACGACCTGGACGCGGTGGGTCGCGAGCGGAACCGGCAGCAGGCGCTCTTCGACCGCAAGCTCCTCAGCCAGAAGGAGATCGACGACGTCGAACGGCGGTTCGTCGAGGCGCAGCTGCAGGTCAGAATGGCCAAGGAGAAGCTGTCGCTCCTGGAGACGGGCAAGCTCTCGGCGGGCGAAGCGAGCATGGAAAGCGTGGTGCGCTCGCCCATCTCGGGCTACGTCCTCGAGCGCATGGTCGAGGTGGGCGACCCGGTCGTGCCGCTGTCGTCGTACCAGGAGGGCACCGTCCTCTTCACGATGGCGGACATGGGCAAGCTCGTCTTCAAGGGGACCGTGGACGAGATCGACGTGGGCCGCCTGAAGGAGGGCATGCCGGCGGAGATCAAGATCGGCGCACTTCCCGACGCGAAGGTGAAGGGCGTGGTCACGCGCATCTCCCTGAAGGCGCAGAAGAAGGAGACGGCCACGGTCTTCCCCGTGGAGATCTCCATCACGGACGCGTCCGGATCGCAGCTTCGGGCAGGCTTCAGCGCGAACGCGGAAGTGATCATCGACGAGCGCAGGAACGCGCTGCTCGTGCCGGAGCGGGTCGTGACGTTCGAAGGCGACTCGGCGTGGGTGGAAGTCGCCGGGGCGGACGGCCAGCGGGTGAGGAAGCCGATCCGCACGGGCCTGAGTGACGCCATCAACGTCGAGGTGCTGGGCGGTCTGGCCGAAGGGGACAGCGTCCTCGAGAAGCCGGTGAAGAAGGTCAATTAGGCGACCATGACCCTCCTTACCCTGGCCCGGCAGCTGCTCGCGGACCTCCGGCAGCAGAAGATGCGCACCGTGCTCACGGTGCTCGGCATCACGTGGGGCACGGTGGCCGTCGTCGTGCTCCTGGCGTTCGGGGTCGGGCTCCAGAAGCGCATGGTCCTGAACGCAAAGGGCATCGGAGACGCGATCGCCATCGTGCGCGGCGGTCAGACGACGAAGCCGTGGCAGGGCTTCGGGCTCGGCCGGCCCGTCGACCTGCAGCTCGAGGACGTCGATCTGATGAAACGGGAGGTGCGCGGCATCGACGCGATCTCCCCCGAGTACGGTTCGTGGGGCGTCCAGGTCAGGCGCGGGACCAAGGCCAGCAACATCTACCTGACGGGCGTCACGCCCGTGTACGGCGAGATCCGCAACATCTTCCCCGAGGGCGGGGGGCGGTTCGTCGATGCCCTGGACCTCGAAAAGCGGCGCCGCGTGGCCTTCATCGGCGACGAGCTGAAGACGCTGCTCTTCGGAGACGAGGACCCGGTCGGCAAGACGGTGCTCGTGGACAACGCGCCCTTCGTGGTCGTGGGTCAGATGGTCAAGAAGACGCAGAACTCGTCGTACAACTCCCGGGACGAGGACCGGCTGTTCATTCCGGCGACGACGTATGCGTCCATGTACAGCCCGAAGAGCGTGACGACGATCATCTATCGCCCCGTCGACACGCGAATCGCAGCGGACGTGTCCCGGCAGGTGCGGGAGGTGATGGGTCGCCGACACCAGTTCGACCCCGAGGACCGGGACGCGCTGCGAATCTGGGATACGGCCGACCAGCTCAAGTTCTTCAAGTACCTGTTCCTCGGCTTCAATCTGTTCCTCGGCATCGTGGGCGCGTTCACCCTCGTCGTCGGCGGTGTGGGCGTCGCGAACGTGATGTACGTGGTCGTGCAGGAGCGCACCCGGGAGATCGGTCTGCGCAGATCCGTCGGCGCGCGCCGTCGCGACGTCCTGACGCAGGTGCTGCTCGAGGCGGTGATCATCGTGGCCGCGGGAGCCTTCCTCGGTTTCGTCATCTCCTCGACCCTCGTCTTCCTCGTGGGGCTGCTTCCGATCGATGAGTTCGTGGGCACGCCGACCGTCTCGCCGCTCGTGGCCGGGACCACGGGAGCGCTCCTGCTGCTCGTCGCGCTGGCCGCGGGCTACATGCCGGCGCGGCGCGCGGCGAGCCTCGATCCCGTCGAAGCACTGCGCTTCGGAGCCTGATCCATGACCAAGCTTCTGCTCATCGAGTTCTGGCGTGACCTGGCCGTGCAGCGCACTCGCGCGCTGCTCACGCTGTTCGCGGTCTTCTGGGGCGCCCTGACGGTCGTGCTGCTCCTCGCCTTCGGGGAGGGGCTGAAGGACGCGGTCGTGGAGGGCACCCTCGGGGCCGGGCAGCAGATGTTCATCGTCTACGGCGGCGAGACGACCCTGACGTACGAGGGGCTGGCGGCGGGTCGGAACATCCGGCTGCAGGAGGAGGATCAGGGGCTGATCCGTCAGAGCATCCCGCAGGTGGATCTGACGAGCGTCTCCTACGGGCGGTGGGGCACGGTCCTGAAGTCGGACGCGCTCACGACGACGACCATGATGGAAGGCGTCGACCCCGGATTCTCCGAGATGCGCACGATGTACCCCGCCTCCGGCGGGCGCTTCATCAACGAAAAGGACGTCGCAGAGCGGCGGCGCGTGGTCTTCCTCGGGGACTCCATCGCACAGCACCTGTTCCCCGGCACGTCGGCCGTCGGCCACACGGTGCAGCTCGACGGCGTTCCATTCACCGTCGTCGGGACGATGGAGTCGAAGCTCCAGACCAGCATGAACAACGGGCCGGATGCGGACCGCGCCATCATCCCTGCATCCGTGTTCCGAACGATCTACGGCCCGACGAGCGTGAACAGCATCCTGGTGCGGCCCCGGGACGAGCACCAGGCGGAGCTGGTGAAGCGTCGACTCTACGAGGTGCTCGGCTCCGCGCACAGCTTCGATCCCGACGACCAGCGCGCCCTGTCGATGTGGGATTTCATCGAGGACGCCAAGATGACACGGCGCATCGGCCTCGGCATCGAGATTTTTCTGGGCGTCGTCGGCGCGCTCACGCTCATCGTCGCTGGGGTGGGCGTCGGCAACATCATGTACGTCGTGGTCAAGGAGCGGACCCGGGAGATCGGCGTGAAGCGTGCCCTCGGCGCGACGCGTCGAAGCATCCTGGCGCAGTTCCTCTTCGAGTCGCTCCTCATCTGCGCGACGGGCGGCGGCGCCGGGCTTCTCCTCTCGGCGGCCATCGTGGTCGGTGTAGCGAGCCTGCCGGACACGAACCAGGCGATGGTCTTCGTCGGCAATCCCGAGCTGTCATGGCCGATCGCGCTCGTCACCGTGGGCATCATCGTGTCGATCGGCCTCTTCGCCGGCATGTTCCCGGCTCGCAAGGCCGCGTCCGTCGACCCCGTGGAGGCGCTGAGGTACGAGTGAAGGGCTAGGGCTAGGGCTGGGGCTGGGGCTGGACCGGTAAGTTCTGGGATTCGGCGCCGCTCTGCCGGCTCCGCGCCAGGCTCGGCCGGACACGCACGAACGCCGCGGCCGATGGGGGCCCTCGACCCCACACAGGATCGGGGAATCCCCGACACCCGCGGCATGCGCGCTCCGGCACGTTAGAGTCGACCCGCAGGAGCGGGAGACTCGGAGGGCGAGGCGTATGTACAGGGCGATACTGATTCCGCTGGACGGCTCGGCCGTCAGTGAGCAGGCGTTACCGGCCGCGGTGGCGCTGGCCCGGGACTCGGGTGCACGCCTGCATCTGGTGCAGGTGGTCGGCTACACCGAGGACAAGGACCGGGCGTATCTGCAGGGCATTTCGGAGCGCGCGTCGGAGGAGCTGGGCGAGTCCGTCGACTTCCAGATCGTCGAGGAGGACGCCCAGGATCCGCTGCTTCCGCCGTCCAACGCCGAGATCGCGAGCGCGCTTCGCACCTACGCGGAAGATCAGGGCATCGAGCTGATCGTGATGTCGACGCACGGCAGAGGCGCGCTGCGGCGGGCCTGGCTGGGAAGCGTCGCGGACACGGTGATCCGCGGAAGTCGCCTGCCCGTGCTGTTGATCCGGCCCGGCACCTGGAGGGAAGTGGAGGGGAGGAAGCCGTTCCAGCGCATCGTCGTTCCGCTGGACGGGTCCGAGTCCGCCGACGCCGTGGTTCGCTACGCCGCGGACCTGGCGCGCATGGAAGGGGCCAGGATCGTCCTGATGCGAATCGTGCCGCCCCCTGTGATCGTGGACGCACCGTACTGGCTGCCGGTCGCCGACGAGGCGACGACCAACCTCCAGGAAGCGGCCGGACGGGAGCTGGAGGCGAAGGTCAAGCAGTTGAACGCGAGCGGCATCGAGGCGGAGGCCGTGGTCCAGATCGGGCCCGAGCCGGCCGCGGCCATCCTCGACTACGTGGATCGGGAAGGAATCGAGCTGATCGCGATGACCAGCCGCGGCCGCAGCAAGTGGGAGCGGCTGCTCCTGGGCAGCGTCGCCGAGCGCGTGCTTCACAACGCGCGGGTGCCCGTCCTGCTCTTCCCGCCGATCCCGCTCGCGGCCGCGCGGCCGGGCGCGGGCAGCGCCGCGGAGGTCGTGACGGCGCGCTAGCGTCTGGCTCGGGCCGTTCGGCGCGGGCCATGCATGAGGTTCCTCCCGGATCCCATCAAGACCGGGAGGCCCCGATGCCCATCGTGCCCCACAACTGGGGCGACGTGCTGCTGCCTCAGGCGCCGCTGCTCGAGCTCGTCGTGCGCGGCTCGATCATCTACGTCGTGCTCCTGACGGCACTCCGCACCATCTCCCGTCGTCAGCTCACGAAGTTCGGAATCTCCGATCTGCTGGTCCTCTTCCTCCTGGCAAGCGCGGTCCGCAACGGGTTGACGGGGAAGTACTACGGCGTGGGGGACGCCGTCATCTCGATGGCCGTCCTGCTGTTCTGGGACTACGTGCTGAACCAGGCTTCCTACTACAGCCCCGCGGTCCGCCGCCTGGTGCGCGGCCGGCCCGTCACCGTCGTGAAGGACGGCGAAATCGTCGACCGGAACGCCCGGATGGAGCGCCTCACACCTGCGGATATCAAGGAGAAGCTGCGGGAGCACGGAATCGTCGACATCGCGCGCGTCGAGCTCGCCAACGTGGAGCCGGACGGCAAGTTCAGTGTGGTGAAGCGGGATGGCTGAGGCTCAGGCTGAGGCTCAGGCTGAGGCTCGGGGCGCGGACCGCCGATGGATCGGCGGCCCGCGGGGAGAGGGGTGCGCGGAGCCGTTAGCGGCGCCGGGCCCAGCCGACGAGGGCGGCGGTGGCGACGGCACCAATGCCGGCGGCGACGAGCCACTTCGTGGTCGAGCCGCTGGCGGAGCGGCCGCGTCCCTCGTGCTCCAGCTCCCTCTCCGACGCGGGGCGTGGGGGAAGCCGGCCGTCCTGCTCCAGTCCCATCCGGATCACTTCCGAGAGGTGCAGCGGTCGCTTCGACGTGTTCTGCTCGATCTGCTCGCGGCAGCTGAATCCATCGGTCATGATCATCGTGGCGGCCTCGGCGTCCCGGACCTTCGGGAGAAGCACCCGCTCTCCGGCGGCCTGCGAGACGTCGTAGTGATCGGCCTCGAAGCCGAAGGCGCCGGCCATTCCGCAGCAGCCCGAGTCCGGGATCTCCGTCTCCAGCTTCATGCTCGCGAGGACACGCTTCTCGGCTTCGAAATCGAGCACCGACTTGTGGTGGCAGTGCCCGTGCACGAGGGCCTTCATCCCGCTCAGATCGGGCAGGGAGAATTGCCGTGCGTTCGCGTCGAGGAACTCGCTCAGCATGTACGTCTGGGAGGCCAGGCGCCGGGCGTCCGGGTCTTCGGGATAGAGGTTGACGAGCTCGTCACGCAGTGACGAGACGCAGCTCGGCTCGAGGCCCACCACGGGAGTGCCGGCGTGGATGTCGTCTCGCAGCGCTTCGAGGATCTGCGAGAGCAGATGACGCGCCGTGTCGATCGCGCCCCAGTCGAACAGGGGTCTGCCGCAGCAGAGCATCGGCGCCGGAATGCAGACGTCGAACCCGGCGGTCTCCAGCACGTCGACGGCAGCCTTCGCCGTGTCCGGATGGAAGAAGTTGTTGAACGTGTCGGGCCACAGGATCACCCGGGGTCCTCCGGCATTGCGGTGGGGCCGGCCCCGGAACCAGTCCCGAAACGTCTGCTCGGCGAATTTAGGAATGGATCGCTCGAGGGCGACGCCGCCCACCCTCTTGATGACGTCGGAAAGGATCGGCGCGCTGGCGGCCCAGTTCACGAGGCGCGGCGCGAACGAGGCGAGGCGGGCCCACCAGTAGATGAGGCCCATCGCGTAGAACGTCCGTGGGCGCAGCCGTCCCTCGAAGTAGTGGGACAGGAACTCGGCCTTGTACGTGGCCATGTCGACGTTCACCGGGCAGTCCGACTTGCAGCCCTTGCAGGCGAGGCAGAGGTCGAGGGCCTCGTAGACCTCATCGCTCTTCCAGCCGTCCTCGATCACGTCACCCTGCAGCATCTCGAAGAGCAGTCGGGCGCGACCGCGCGTGGAGTGCATCTCCTCGTGCGTGACCATGTAGCTGGGGCACATCGTGCCGCCGTCCTTGCGTCGGCACTTGCCGACGCCCACACAGCGCAGCGACGCGTGATGGAAGTCGTGCTGATCCTCGGGGTAGGCGAACTCCGTCTGCACGGGGATCGGCTCGTAGTCCGCGCCGAGCCGCAGGTTCTGGTCGGCCATGTACGGGTCGACGACCTTCCCCGGGTTCATGCGGCCGTCGGGGTCCCAGATCGCCTTGAACTCCCGGAACGCCTGGACGAGCTCGTCCCCGTACATCCGGGACAGGAGGAATCCGCGGGACTGCCCATCCCCGTGCTCGCCGGACAGCGAGCCGCCCATGCGCACGACGAGGTCGGCCGCGTCCTCGACGAACGAGACATACTTTTCGATGCCTGCGCGGCTCTCGAGATCGAAATCGATGCGCGTGTGGATGCACCCCTGTCCGTAGTGGCCGTACAGGGCGCAGTCGTATCCGTAGCGGTCGAGGAGCTGCCGGAGGGCCCGGAGGTAGTCGCCCACGCGCTCGGGCGGCACGGCCGAGTCCTCCCAGCCGGGCCAGCTTGCGGGGTGGCCGGGTATCCAGGCTGTGGCGCCGAGGCCCGCCTCGCGGGCCTCCCACACCCTCTTCTGCTTCTCCTGGCTCTGGAAGATCTTTGCGCTCGGCCGGTCCTCCTGCTCCCCGGCCCATTTCTCGAGAGCCAGAGCCTGGCGTTCCGCATCCTCCTCCGTGCCGCCCATGAACTCCACCAGGAGGTACCCACCCCCGGGCGGGAGGAAGTTCAGGCTCTCCGCGTGGGTGTGCGTCCGCTTCATGTCCTCGATGAGGTCGGAATCGATACCCTCGAGGCCGATCGGGCGGAAGTCCATGATCTCGGTGACGTGATCGCCGGCATGGTATGCGTCCTCGTAGCCGAGCACGACCAGGGTGCGGTTCTTCGGCTGCGGCACGAGCTTCACCGTGGCCTCGAGCGTGATGGCGCAGGTGGACTCGGTGCCGACCAGTGCCCGGGCGACGTTGAAGCCGCTCTCCGGCAGCAGCTCGGGCAGGTTGTATCCGGACACGCGGCGGGGGATGTCGGGGAACTTCTCCCGGATCCGGTCGGCGTAGCGGTCCCTCAGGTCCCGGAGCGCGGAATAGATGTCGGCCCGCCGCCCGCCCGCCGCGATGATGCGCTCGAGCATGGCGTCGCTCGTCGGACCGACCCGGAGCATCTCGCCGTCGTAGGTGAGGACCACGAGCTCCTCGACCTGATGCTCCGTGCGGGGTCCCGGTCCGTAGTTCGCCGCGAGCACGGAGTGGATCCCGCAGGAGTTGTTGCCGATCATGCCGCCGAGGGTGCAGCGGTTGTGGGTGGCCGGATCAGGGCCATAGGTCAGGTCGAACTCCTCCGCGGCGGCGCGCAGGTCGTCGAGAACGCAGCCCGGCTGGACGCGGGCGATGCGCCGCTCCGGGTCCACCTCGAGGACGCGGTTCATGTACTTCGAGAAGTCGAGCACGACGGCGACGTTGCAGCACTGGCCGGCGAGAGAGGTGCCGCCGCCGCGGGCCAGGATCGGCGCGTCGTGCTCGCGGCAGAGGCGCACCGTCTCGATGACGTCGTCGGCGTCCCTCGGGACCACCACCCCGATGGGGATCTGTCGGTAATGGGAGGCGTCCGTCGAGTAGAGTGCGCGGCTGCCGCGGTCGAAGCGGACTTCGCCCCGGATGGAGCGCTCGAGAGCCGCGGCGAGCTGGTCGGCGGGCACTCCTGCCCGGTCCATCCCTTCCCTCCGCGGGTTGTGTCGGGTGCGCAGCTTGACCAGCGTGCTCATCGCGAATGCCTGTCCTCCATCAGGGTTTGCTTCGATCCGATCGTCACGCCACCCGCCACCTCTCGGCGTCCGCGCGCTTCAGCTCGACGCCCAGCCCCGGCCGGCCCAGGTCCGGTCTCAGGACGCCGTCGCGGGGCTCCAGAACCCCGTCGAAGAGAAGGCGCTCGATGCGCACGTGGTCGTGAAAGTACTCCATGTGTACG
Organism: uncultured Gemmatimonadales bacterium; assembly: GCA_963728445.1. Taxonomy (GTDB): domain Bacteria; phylum Gemmatimonadota; class Gemmatimonadetes; order Longimicrobiales; family RSA9; genus CAVSJO01. The sequence goes on from CAVSJO010000006.1 coordinate 1,231,845, forward strand.
ATTCGTGGCGCGCTGCAGCCCACGTGCACGTGGAGCAGCGGCGCCGTGTGGGCGGAGAAGGGCAGTGAGCGTGCGTCGCACAGCGTCGCCACCTTCAGAAAGCCGGTGAGACCGCCGCACCGGGTGGCGTCGGCCTGCAGCACGTCGACGGCCCCGGCGTCCAGCATCCGGCGGAAGTAGAAGACGTCGTAGCCGTACTCGCCGGCCGCCACGTCCATGCCGGGTGGACACCGGTCGCGCAGCAGGCGCAGCCCGTCCAGGTCGTCGGACGTGACCGGCTCCTCGAACCACAGCACGCCGAGCTCGGCGAACGTCTGCGCCATGAGCAGAGCCCGCTTGCGGCTGAACGCGCCGTTGGCATCGACGTAGAGCTCGACGTCCGGCCCGATGGTGTCCCGGGCAACGCGAACGCGCTCGGGGTCGCGATCCGGGTCCCGTCCCACCTTCATCTTGACGCGGCCGATGCCCTCGTCCGCCCAGCCGCCGAGCTGCTCCCGCAGCCGCTCGTCGGAGTAGGACGTGAATCCGCCGCTGCCGTATACGGGCACCCCGTCCCGGCGCATGCCCAGAAGCCGACAGAGCGGCACGTCGAGCAGTCGCGCCTTGAGATCCCAGAGCGCGGTGTCGACCGCGGAGATCGCGCACGAGGCGATGCCGGGCCGGCCGATGTTCCGGACCGCGTGCCACTGTGCGTGGAAGGCGCCCTGTACGTCCAGCGCAGAGCGACCCCGTACGACGTCGGCGAGCTTGTGCTCGATCAGCGTCGCCGCGGCCCGATGCTCGTACGTCCAGCCGATGCCGGACACGTCACCGGAGCGGGCCTCCACCAGGACCATCGTGGTGGAGTCCCACTCCAGTGTGCCGTCGGATTCCGGCGCGTCGGTCGGGATCTCGTACGCGGCGACGGAGAGCGCGTCGATGCGCGCGTCCCCGTGCCGCGCCTGGTCGTCCATCGGGCCTCAGGAGCCGTGGGGCATGACGGTGTCGACCATCTGCTTCACGGATTGCTTGATCACGCCCCCGGCGTGGGGGTCCCCCTTCAGCATCGAGGTCAGGAAGTGCTTCGCCTGCTGGAACTTGATGTGCGGCGGCAGCGGCGGCACGTCCGGGTCCGTCACGAAGTCGATCACGCAGGGCCGGTCCGCCCGGATCGCGTCCGACCAGGCGTCGGCGATCCGGTCCGGCTCCTCCACGTGGATGCCCTTGAGGCCGAGGCCCTCGGCGTACTTCGCGAAGTCGAACTTCGGGACGTCCTGCGTCGTCGGGTACTCCGGGTCGCCCGCGAGCACCCGCTGCTCCCACGTGACCTGGTTGAGGTCCTGATTGCTCAGGATGCCGATCACGAGGCGCGGGTCCCGCCACTGCTTCCAGTACTTGGCGATGGTGATCAGTCCATTGATCCCGTTCATCTGCATGGCGCCGTCGCCGACGAGCGCGATGGCCGGCCGATCCGGCCAGGCGAACTTCGCCGCGATGACGTAGGGCACACCCGGGCCCATCGTCGCCAGATTGCCCGAGAGCGTGGCCATCATGCTCTCCTTCACCTTCATGTCCCGGGCCCACCAGTTGGCCGAGGAGCCGGAGTCGGAGGCGAGGATGGCGTTGGGCGGCAGCTTCGAGGTGAGCTCCCACGCCACGCGCTGCGGGTTGATCGGATCGGCGTCGTCCATGGCCCGATCCTCGAGGACCTTCCACCAGCGACGGACGCCCTCCTCGATCTCCTCGCGCCAGGATCGATCCGTCTTCCGGTCCAGCAGCGGGATGAGCTTGCGCAGCGTCTCCTTCGCGTCGCCGACGAGGTTGACCTCCATCGGGTAGCGGAGCCCGAGCATTCGGCCGTCGATGTCGATCTGGACGCCCCGCGCCTGGCCCTCCTTCGGGAGGAACTCGGAGTAGGGGAAGCCGCTGCCGATCATGAGCAGCGCGTCGCAATCCATCATCATGTCCCAGCTCGGCTTCGTGCCGAGCAGACCGATGCCGCCCGTGCAGTAGGGCAGGTCGTCGTCGAGGACGGCCTTTCCGAGCAGCGCCTTGGCGACGCCGGCGCCGAGCAGCTCGGCGACCTCCTTCACCTCCGCGCTGGCGCCGAGGGCACCCGCGCCGACCAGCATTGCGACCTTCTTCGACTCGTTCAGGGCCGCGGCGGCGCGCTTCAGATCCTCGTCCTTCGGGACGATGTAGGGTTCGGAGTATCCCACGCCCGAGTGAACGGTGCCGTGCGTCCGCGGCGGCTCCTTGACGGCTTCCATCTCCTGCACGTCGTTCGGCACGATGATGCACGTCACGCAGCGCTCGGCCTTGGCGATGCGGATGGCGCGGTCGACGAGGTGGCGCATCTGCGCGGGGTGCGAGCACATGTGCACGTAGTTCCGCGCGACGTCCTTGAAGAGGGAGATGAGGTCGACCTCCTGCTGGTAGTCGCCACCCAGCGCCTTGCTGTCCTGCTGTCCGACGATGGCGACGACGGGCTGGTGGTCCATCTTCGCGTCGTAGAGCCCGTTCAGGAGGTGGATCGCGCCCGGGACCGGACGTGGCGAGGCAGATGCCGACTTCACCCGTGAACTTCGCGTGGGCGCACGCCATGAAGGCGGCAAGCTCCTCGTGGCGGGCCTGCACGAACTCCATCTTGTGGTCCTGTCCTCCGCCCGTTCCAGCGCGCCCATGATCCCGTTGATGCCGTCCCCGGGGAAGCCATAGATCCGGCGGATCCCCCACTGGTGCATGCGCTCGATCATGAAATCGGCGGTCGTGTCGCTCATCGCTCCGTCCTCTCTGTTCCTTGCCGGTTCGTCCTCTGCGTCTGCCCCTCGCGTCGGCCCGTCGAGCTCATTCCCCGTCGGAGTAGGCGATCGTCGTGAGCAGCGCGTTCTCGGACTGGCGGGAGTCGAGGCGCGTGTGCTGCACGACGATGGGCACGTCCGACTCGATCACGCTCGCGTAGTTCGTGGCTTTCGGGATCGGCTCGGGGTCGTCGAGCTCGTTGAATCGGAGGTGCTTCGTGCGGCGTGCGGGGACGGTGACGCGGTAGGGTCCGGCGGGGTCCCGATCCGTCGTAGAAGATGGTGATCTCGACGTGGGCGTCTCGGTCCGAGGCATTCAGCATGCAGGCTGTCTCATGGCTCTTCATCTCGGGTTCGGGGCCGTGGCTCCAGCTCGGGATCCAGCCTTCGGCGATCGCCCAGCGCCGCTTTCCGATCGCGTCCATTCCCCTCCTCGCTTCGGGTTTCCGTGCGCAGCAGAGGAGGCGCAACAATCACGCCGGAATGCGGAGCTGGGAGGTCGCCGGCAGATGGCGGTGAGGAGGGATGGGTACGGGCGGGTTGGGACGGGCGGAGGCGGACGTGCGCGCGCGGCCGACGCTGGGACGGCCGACGGCGCGGCAGCCTCCCCCGGCGTCGACGCCTCAGTGGCGGAATCCGGGAACCACGCGCTGGATCATCTGCGTGTCCTCGCGGGAGAGCACGTCGATGATGCTGATGGACATGAGCCCGACGAGGAGCAGCACGGAGATCACGAAGGCGATCCAGTTGGAGGCGTGCTGATCGATGAGGTGCATGAAGAAGAGGATGACCAGCGTGCTCTTGGCGATGGCGATGAGCATGGCGAACACGATGGACCAGACGCCGAAGTTGAAGTACGACAGCACGAGCGTGCCCGTGGTCAGCACGAGCAGCGCGATGAAGACGGATACGTAGCGGCGTGTCATCTCCACGGTCGTGCTCCCTCAGCGCATGAGGTAGAAGAAGGGCCAGAGGAAGAGCCAGACGACGTCTACGAAGTGCCAGTACATGCCGCCCACCTCGATGGGTGTGTTGTAGCCGGAGCCGTAGTTTCCCTTCCAGCTCTTGCGGCCCAGGACGCCGAGGATGATCACGCCGGCGGTCACGTGGACGGCGTGCAGCCCGGTCATCACGTAGTAGAGCGTGAAGAAGGCCCGGGCCCCGCGGAGTTGGAGCCCTTCGAAGTGGTAGTACGGCCCCGGCAGGATGCCCTCGGAGAAGTGGTGGCCCCACTCGCCGAACTTGGCGGCGAGAAACGCGACGCCGAGGAAAGCGGCGCCGTATAGGAACCAGGCGCAGCGACGGTTCCGACCCGCCCGGATGGCGCCGACGGCCATGGCCACGAGGAAGCTCGCGGTGAGCAGCAGATACGTGCCGAGGGTGCCGAGGTCCAGGTCCGTGTGCTGCGCCGCGAGGGCGAACGTGTGCTGGAATTCGACGCGATAGTAGGCGTAGACGGTGAACAGGACGCCGAAAAAGAGGACCTCGGTGGCGAGGAATACCCACATGCCGAAGATGGCGGCATGGGTCTGCTTCTCCATGTCCTCGAAGTGGGTCTCGAGGTGCTCGCGGGCGTTGACCCAGGGCATCGGCTTCGCGCTCATGCCGTCACCCGCTCCTTGTGGTAGTCGTGGGGCTCACGTCCCTCGAAGTTCGGCGTGACCTCGAAGTTGTGCTTCGGGGGCGGTGAGTCACTGACCCACTCGTAGCCTCGGGACCCCCACGGGTTGCGGCCGGTGCGCTCGCCGTGCCGGAGCGACCAGATCAGGTAGCCCAGGATCAGCAGCAGACCGGCCCCGAAGGACCACGATCCGACGGTCGACACGGCGTGCCAGAGCTGGAAGCGCGCCGGGTAGTCGAAGTAGCGCCGCGGCATGCCCGCGTTCCCCAGCAGGAACTGGGGCACGAACGTGCCGGCGAAGCCCATTGCGATGAGCGTGGCGCCGACGACGCCCAGCTTCTCGGGATACCGGCGTCCGAACATCTTCGGGAACCAGTAGTGCAGCGCCGCGAGGAAACCGGTCATCGTCCCGCCCACCATGATGAAGTGGAAGTGGGCGACGACGAAGTAGGTGTCGTGCCAGTGCAGGTCCAGGGACGTGCTCGCGAGCGCCACGCCCGTCGTGCCGCCGATGCTGAAGAGGAGCAGGAACTCGAAGAAGTAGAGCATGGGCGTCTCGAAGGAGATCGAGCCGCCGTACATCGTCGCGATCCAGGTCCAGACCTTGATGGCGCTGAAGATCGCCACGACCATCGAGAGGGATCCGAAGATGCCGGCATCGAGCGTCGACATGCCCGCGGTGAACATGTGGTGGCCCCAGGTCAGGAATCCCGTGAAGGCGATCCCGAGCGTCGAGACGACGATGGCGCGGTAGGAGAAGTTCGACTTGCGCGAGAACGTCGAGACGACCTCGCTCATGACCCCCATGGCCGGCAGGATCATGATGTAGACGGCGGGGTGCGAGTAGAACCAGAACAGGTGCTGGTAGAGGACGGGGTCGCCGCCCATCGCGGGATCGAAGATGCCGAGGTGCAGGTTGTGGTCGAGGGCGACGAGGGCCAGAGCCATGCCGAGTACCGGCGTGGCCAGGACCTGGATGATGCTCGTCCCGTAGATGGTCCAGACGAAGAGCGGCATCGTCATCCACTTCACGCCCTTCGACCGGAGGGTGTGGGTCGTGACGATGAAGTTCAGGCCGGTGATGATGGTGGAGATGCCCAGAACGAAGACGCCGATGGCGATCCACGCCACGGCGCTGATCGAGTGGCTGCTGTAGGGCGGATAAAACGTCCAGCCGGTGTCGGCGCCGCCGAGGAGCAGCCCCACGATCACGATGGCCGCGCCCGTGAGATAGAAGTAGTAGCTGGCCAGGTTCAGGCGCGGGAACGCCACGTCCTTGGCGCCGAGCATGAGCGGGAGCAGGAAGTTGCCGAACCCGGCGGGGATCGACGGGATCATGAACAGCCAGACCATGATCACGCCGTGCATCGTGAACAGCCGGTCGTACGTCTCTGCGCCCATGATGGTCTGCCCGGGCGCGATGAGCTCCACGCGCATGAGCAGCGCCAGCGTACCGCCGATGGCCAGGGCGACCGCGCTGGACACCAGGTACATGATCCCGATGCGCTTGTGATCGGTCGTCGTCATCCACGACCACAGCCCGGTCTCCTCGGTGAGGTAGTTCTTCTTTCGGGCGGGCGGTGGCGCGTCCGGCGCGGCGCCCGGCGGCAGCGTGGTGGCGCTCATGGGCGCTCTCCCGGTCCTTGGGGCGTTCGTGAGGCGGCCGTGTCGGCGTTCTGCTGGCGTTCGAGCCTCAGCCCGGCGGCCGTGCTGTCGGGCCCGTTCGGATTGCGGCCGGACCCGCGGCCGCGGAAGGTGTCCGGCGGTCCCCCGAGGGACTGGATGTACTCGACGATGGCGGACGCATCGGGAGGCGGGAGCAGGCCCTGGAACGAGGGCATGACGTCACCGAAGCCGTTCACCACGTCCACCGACGGCTCCATCATGGAGCGCGTCAGGTAGGCCGGATCGGCCACGACCGTGCGCCCGTCCTGGAGCTGTACGCGGGAGAGGTAGAGCCCCTTCCAGGTCGGGCCGATGTTGGGTGAGCCGTCGGTGGAGTGGCAGCGCAGGCAGCCGTTCTGCGCGGCCGCGACGAAGCCGCGCTGGGCCATGCCCATCCGCTCCGGCGGACCGCCCTCCGGGGAGGTGATCGCCGTGGTGGAGTCGGGTCGCTCGTCGGCGGGGGTCTGTCCGTCCAGCCAGGCCTCGAACCGGTCCGGCTCGAGCACGTCCACCTCCCCCCACATCCGCGAGTGTCCGGCGCCGCAGTACTCGGCGCAGAGGAGCTGGAAGCGCCCGGTGGTGTCGGGCGTCACCGTGATGGTGGTGTAGCGGCCCGGGACGGCGTCCTGCTTCACCCGGAAGGCGGGGACGTAGAAGCTGTGGATCACGTCCCGTGAGGTGATGAGGAAGCGGATGGGCCGGTTCACGGGCAGGTAGAGGACCCCCGCGCTGGTGGGCCCGTCCTCGTAGGCGAACTTCCAGACCCACTGCCTGGCCGTGACGTAGACCGTCAGCGCGTCGCTGGGCGGTTCTTCCACCCCCACGTACTGACGGAAGCCGAGGACCCAGAAGAACAGGAAGAGGGCCAGGATGAAGCCGCCGGTGCCGAGCTCGAGCCACGCGGGCGCCTCGATCTTGGGGCTCGGCGGGAAGGCGACCGCTCCGCGGCGTCGGAAGCGGAACATGATCCAGAGCCAGAGGAGGATCGACATCCCGCCGATCACCCACAGGACCGCGAATTCCAGATACTGCAGGTTGTCGATCTGCTGCGCCGCCGTGGACGCGGCCGGCGGCAGGTGCAGCATCCAGTGGAGCGTGTTCTTCAGGGCGCCGAGGACGTCCTGGAGGGGCCGGGTCGCTTCGAAGCCCGGCCGCCGCTCCATGGTGGGCGGCGTCTGGAGGAGCAGGGCGACGAGGCTCATGACGCGCCTCCGCTGTCGGCCGTGTCCGCGGGGGCGGAGGCGCCCCGGAGCGAGGCGTACGCGGCGTCGCCCGAGAGGAGGAGCCCGATGGCACGCTCGACGGGGATGTGCACCACGCCGGCGGTGCTGTCCACCCAGCCGTAGGTATCGACGAAGTTCTCCTGCTCCTCCGCCAGGCGGCGCGTCGACTCGTCCCACTCCACGCTCGTCTGCCGGATCCCCCGGATGCTCGCCGGCCCCAGCTCCTTCTCCTCGAGGGGCGGACGGAACGTCACGCCGGGGCTGCCCGGGATGGACCGGTCCCGGCGGTTCTGGAGCGCGATGGCCGCCCAGATGCACGCCACGATGACCGCCAGGACGACGATCATCGCGATCAGCGCCTTCCAGCCGCTGATCCGCTCCTCTTCCTGCCGCACATCCAGACGGCGGGGGTCGGGGCCGCTCATCGGCTGTCGTAGTCGAGGGACGCCTCGAGCCGCGGATCGTTGAGCGGCACGAGGGAGCGACCGGCCATGCGCCAGGCGCCGAAGGCGGTCGCGAGGCCGACCACGGCCAGGAGGGAGAACGGGTCCGACCAGTGGGGACCGATCTTCCCGTCCTCGAGGGCGGGCAGGATGAGCCAGGCCACGTCCGCGTAGTGCATCACCAGCAGCCAGACGGCGAGCAGGCTCAGCATCCCGCCGCGCCGCTTGAGCCCGTAGAGGAGAAGGGCGAGGAACGGCAGGAAGAAGTGGCCGAGGATCAGCACGCCGAAGTCCCACTTGTAGCCGGTCAGGGTTCGGGCGATGTAGTAGGGCGCCTCGCTGGGCAGGTCCGCGATCCACACCAGGAAGCCCTGGCTGTAGGCCATGTACGCCCAGAACAGCGTGAAGACGAGCATCAGGCGGCCGAGGGCGTAGTAGTGGGATGCGGCGATCACGCCCCGGAGCGCACCGTCCCTCTGAAGCAGCCACACCAGCACCACGAGCAGACTGACGGAGGCGAGCATTCCTCCGGCGAAGACGTAGGCGCCGAAGATCGTGGACTGCCACTCCGGGTCGAGGGACATGATCCAGTCGAAGCTGGCCCAGGTCGTCACGTAGCCGAAGACCAGCAGGCCCGGCGCGCTCAGCAGCACCGGCTTCTCCACGTCGAGCTCCGGGTCCTCGTCCTGTCTCAGCGACCAGCGCCGCAGAAGCCACGCGAGCCCGATCCAGACGGCGAAGTAGAGTCCGGCGCGCACCAGGAAGAAGGGCACGTTCAGGTAGCCCTGCTTCTTGACGATGTTCTCTCGCAGCTCGACGCCGAGGTTCGCCAGCGGCGGGAACCACGGATAGAGCTCCTGCATGCCGAACAGCACGGGGATGAAGAGGACCAGGAACGCGGGCATGGTGCCGATCACGGCCTCGGCGACCCGGCGCACGACGATGATCCACTTGGCGTGGGTCACGTGGCCGATCATGACGAGGCACAGCGCGCCCAGGGCGATGGTCAGCGCGTAGATGAAGGCGGAGAGCCAGCCGAAGTAGGCGAGCTGCGCGTTGGTGAAGAGGGCCACGACGAAGCCGGCGAGGCCGACGAGCCCGGCCAGCAGGGCCGGGACCACGACGCGCCGGGCGCGCTGTACGGTGCGCTCCTCACGGAGCACTTCGCGGATGGCGGGCGATGCACTCATCGGCCGCTCCTCATGGGCGTGACGTGGAGGGTATCCCCCGAGAGCGTGTCGCGTCGCTCGAGCATGGAGCGTGAGAAGTCGGTCCGCAGAGAGTCCGGGAGAACCGACAGCGGGACGCGATGGCTGAGCTGCAGCGCCTTCACGTACGCGGCCACGGCCCAGCGGGCCCGCACGCCGAGCTGCTCCTGATAGGCGGGCATCAGACCGTATCCTTCCGTGACGATGTGGAAGATCTGGCCCGGCGGCATGCGACGGATGCGCTCCTGGTGCAGGCTCGGCGGCTGCCGCAGCGGCATGGCCGCGGCGACCATGCTCACACCCGTTCCATCCTTGCCGTGGCACGCGCCGCAGTAGATCTCGAAGCGGTTGCGACCGTAGTCGAGGAAGGCCCGGTCCATGGCAAGGGGGACGCGGGTGGCATAGCTGCTGTCGGCCTCGAGCCCCGTCGCGTAGACGCTCTTCGACGGGAACTCCCGCTCCCGGGGGACCGTGCCCACGGGCGGGTCGCGCATGACCTTGCCGTCGGGGAACAGGCCGGTCGGCTCGTACGCGTCGTACTTCTCCTGGTCGATCATGCGCTCGAGTCCCCAGTCGAGCCGCGTCTCGGAGAAGCGGCAGCCCGCGAGGAGCAGGATCGGGGCGACGAGGACCAGGGCGCGCGTCCTCATTCCTCGACCTCCATCGGCACCCTCACGACCCGCATGGCGCCGGTGGCACGCAGCGCGAGCTCCGACTCGACCTCGTCGTAGCGCGGGTCCCGCCGGTCGATGCCGAGCCAGTAGCGGTCGCTCGTGACGCGGTCGAAGCCCTCCACGTCCTGGAGCGGGTTGCGCGGCTCCGGCATGCGGGAGAGGAAGAAGAACGCCGCGAAGATGGCGCACCCGGCGAAGAGGATCGTCGACTCGTAGGTGATGGGCACGAACGCCGGGACGGAGAAGAGCGGCCGGCCGCCCACGTTGATGGGGAAGTCCCACGTGTTGGCATACGCCTGGATGAGGAAGCCGATGGTGCCGCCCGTCACGCCGGCGATGAAGCCGATGATCGGGATTCGCGTTCTGCCGAGGTTCAGCTCCTCCGTGACCTTTTCCATGCGGTAGGGCGTGTAGGCGTCGATGCGCGTGTAGCCGTCGGCCTTCATCGCGCGGATCGCCTCGAGCAGCTCCTCGCCGCTCTCGTACTCCGCCACGACGGCGACTTCGAACGGATCGACGAACAGGGAGATCATGTCCGCTCCGTGGCCCAGGCCTCGGACGTCTGGTGCTTGCGCTTCTCCAGGTACCTTCGCTGGTCCTCCTCCTCCTTCGAGTGCTTCAGCTCCTTGACCTCGTGGATGGGCACGAAGGGGAAGAACTTCAGGAAGAGCAGGAAATTGAACGTGAAGAAGGACAGCGTCCCCAGCAGAATGCCCCAGTCCACCCAGGTGGGCTTGTACAGGGCCCAGCTGGACGGCAGGAAGTCCTTCGACAGGGACGTGACGATGAGCACGAAGCGCTCGACCCACATGCCGATGAAGATGGCCGTGGCGCCCAGGAAGAGGACAACGGGGCTGCGTCGGAGCCGCCGCGACCAGAAGAGCTGCGGCACGCCCACGTTGCAGAAGAGCATGAGCCAGTAGAGGATCGCGTACCAGCCGAAGGGCCGGAAGTGCAGGCTCATGAAGCGTTCGAACGTGTCCCCGCTGTACCAGCCCAGGAAGGTCTCGACGGCGTACGAGTAGCCCATGATCTGGCCCATCACGAGCAGCATCTTGGCGTTCACGTCCAGGTGCCGCTTCGTGATCACGCCCTCGAGCCCGAACATCCAGCGGATCGGGATGATGAGCATGAGCACCATGGCGAAGCCCGAGTAGATGGCGCCGACCACGAAGTAGGGCGGGAAGATCGTGGAGTGCCAGCCGGGCAGGTTCGCGATGGCGAAGTCCATGCTCACGATGCTGTGCACGGAGATGACCAGCGGCGTCGCGAGTCCCGCGAGCAGGCCGTACGCGATTCGATAGCGGTTCCAGTCGTGGGCGGAGCCGCGCCAGCCCAGGGCCAGGATGCCGTAGATGCGGCTCCTGCGGCGGTCCGGCGCCCGGTCCCGGGCCGCGGCGAGGTCCGGGACCGCGCCGAGGTACCAGAACAGCAGCGAGATCGTGAAGTAGGTGAACACCGCCGCGGCGTCCCAGGGCAGGGAGCTGCGGAACTGTGGCCATACGCCCATCCGCTCGGGATAGCCGATGAGCCAGTAGAAGAACCACGGGCGGCCGAGGTGGAGGAGCGGGAAGAGCCCTGCGTTGAGGACGGCGAACAGCGTCATCGCCTCGGCGATGCGATTGATCGAGCTGCGCCAGCTCTGCTCCAGCAGCAGCAGGAAGGCCGAGATGAACGTGCCCGCGTGACCGAGCCCGATCCACCAGACGAAGTTGACGATTGCGAAGGCCCACGCCACCGGGATGTTGTTGCCCCACACGCCGATGCCGCTCACGAACGTGTAGATGATGCAGAGCAGCATCACGAGCGTGCCCAGCCCCGACAGAGCGAAGCCGACGAGCCAGAACCGGTTGCGGGACCAGATCGGCTGGAGCAGGTGGTCCGTCAGCGAGAGGTCGCTGCGGTCGGTGGCGATGACCGGGTCCTGCCCGGCGGCGGCGGACCTCACGCGCTCTCCTCACCGCGCGGGACTTCCAGCGCCTCGTTCGGATTCGAGATGCGCGCCAGGTACTGGGTCCGCGGGACCGTACCGAGCTCGTGGAGCACGGAGTAGATCCGCTTCTGGTCCCGGCTCTTCGAGATCTCGCTTTCCTCAAGCGCCAGGTTGCCGAACAGGATCGCCCGCGTCGGGCAGGACTGCTGGCAGGCCGTCTTCACCTCTCCGGGGGCCAGCTCCCGGTCCTCGATCCGGGCACGGATCTGCGCACGGCGGATGCGCTGCACGCAGTACGTGCATTTCTCCATGACCCCGCGCTCACGGACCGTCACGTCCGGATTGAGGACGAGCAGCTCCGTGCCCTTCCGTGGCGCGTTGTAGTCGAACCAGTTGAAGCGGCGGACCTTGTAGGGGCAGTTGTTCGAGCAGAACCGCGTGCCGACGCAGCGGTTGTATACCATCTCGTTGAGCCCGTCGGAGCTGTGGACCGTCGCGTTGACGGGGCACACGTACTCGCACGGCGCGTGCTCGCAGTGCTGGCAGAGCATGGGCTGGTGGTAGAACTCGGGGTCCGCCGGCTCGCCCTTCATGTAGCGGTCGACGCGCATCCAGTGCATCTCGCGGCCGTTCGAGACGCCCTCGGGGCCGACCACGGGGATGTTGTTCTCCGCCTGACAGGCGACGACGCAGGCGCTGCAGCCGGTGCAGACTGCAAGGTCGATGGTCATGCCCCACTCGTACGGCCCCGGCTGCGCGGGCCCCGGGTACAGTTGCGGGACGGGCCCCCTGTGCCGCTCCGTGAACTCCGGATCGTCCCGGTATTCGCGCAGCGTGTGCTCCAGCACGATCTCGCGACCCTCCATCGACCAGTGCTCCTGCGTCGTGACGGGGTAGCGGCTCTTCGGGACGTCCGCCCGGTCGGCGACCTTCTCGAGCTTCACGCCCGGGATCACGGCCGGCTCGCCGGCCGGCCGGAGGGGGTAGACGTCCGTGCCCACGTCGGCGGCGGCGGCGGGCGCTGCGTCGGAGTCATCGGTCGGTCGCTGCCCGTAGCCGAGGTGCAGCGTCACGGCCTCGTCCACGTGGCCGGGCACCGGGAACACCACGAGCTCCACGGATCGCGCCTCGTAGGTGAGGCGGACGACGTCGCCCGTCTGCAGCCCGCGACGGGCCATGGAAGCGGGGCTCATCAGCGCGGCGTTGCCCCACGTCATCTTGGTCGTGGGGTCGGGCAGCTCCTGGAGCCACGTGTTGTTGCCGAATCGGCCGTCGTAGACGCTCGGGTCGGCGCGGAACGCCACCTCGATCCCCTCGTCCACGGCCTGCGGCAGGGGCGGGATTCGGGACAGGGTCGGGGTGGCGGCGGCGTGGGGCAGCGCAGTCCCGTCGACCACGCCGCGCTGCAGCGTCCGCTCCCACCACGTGTCGAAGTCGCCGTCGAAGTCCGCGGCACGGGGCGCGACGTCGGCGCGCCAGAAGTCGCGGAGCAGCTCGTGGTAGGACCGGTCCGTCTCGCCCGCGAAGACTGCCAGCAGCTCGTCCGGGCTGCGGCCCCCGTGCAGCGGCGCGATCATCGGCTGGACGGGCGCGAGGGTGCCGTCGTATGCCGCAGTATCGCCCCACCGCTCGAGGTCGTGGGCGCACGGCACGAACCATTCGGCGAGGCGCGCGGTCTCGTTCTCGTACGGGCCCAGGTACAGCACGTGGGGAACCTCCCGGAGCACGTTCGTGAAGTCGATTCCGCCCGGCGCCGTATACGCGGGGTTCCCCTCGAGGATGACCAGCGTGTCGACCCCGCCGCCGTGCAGGTCCTCGGCCAGGACCGAGAGGTCGTGTGCCGGACTGCCCGCATCCGCCAGCACCGGCTCGGTGACCCACGTCGTGTTGCCGAACGAGCCGAGTCGCTGATTCGCCGCGTGGGCCAGGGCGTGGGCGGCGGCGCGCTGCGAGGGACCGGCGAGGATGAGGGCTTCGGGCCCCGCCGTCTTCAGGTCGGCGGCGGCGGCGATGACCCACGCCCGGGCCCTGTCGCTCAGGTCCACTTCGCCGACCGCCGCGGCGAGCTCGCCCATGCCGAGCTGCCGGAGCAGCGCCGCCATCAGCCCGGGGACCTGGCTCGCCCGGACGCGCAGCCGGTGGTCCGCCAGCGACCCGGTCGGCGTCGGGTGGGGCTCCGCCACGTACATCCGGTTCATCCGGTCGTCCGGGCTGTGGATCCGCCGCGCGTCGGCGAACTCGCGAGCGTAGCGCTGATGGAACGGGCCTTCCGCCGCGAAGTCGGAATCGAACGCGACGACGACCGAGGCCTTCCGGAAGTCGTAGTGCGTCGCCATGGGCCGCCCGAACGCCGCCCGGCTCGCCTCCCACCGATTCCGCGCGGCCACCGGCGAGTGGTAGTAGAAGCGGCTGCGCGGAAAGCGCTCCCGGACGCGGTCGACGAGGTGCCGCCGGAAGGGGGACCCCGTCGGCCCCAGCAGGAAACGCAGCCCCTCACCGCCGTTGCGGGCGAACGGCCGATACACGCCGGGAGCGGGACCGAAGGAGCGGACGAGGGCGGCCCACTGGCGCGGCCGTGTGCCCTGACGCAGCCCGTCGGCCCGGGCCGGGTCGTAGAGCCCGAGCACCGACGCCTGCGCGTACACGCCCGCGGCGCCCAGGCTTGCCGGGTGCAGCTCGTTCCCCTCGATCTTGATGGGTCGACCCTCGCGGGTCTCGGCGACGAGCCCGATCCCGTACCCGTCCAGATCCATGCTCGAGGCGTACGAGAGCGGCACGCCCGGCTCGATCTCGGGAGGACGGCGCGCGTACGGCAGGATTCTCTGCTCCGGCATCTCCACGCAGCCCGTGACCCCGGCCAGGGCCATGCTCGCGCCGAGGAGCTGCACGAAGCGACGGCGGCTGAGCCCGCTCGGCGGCGAGTCCGCACCCTCCGGGAACTCGGGTCCCGCGGCCTCCAGGAACGCCGGGGAGGCCATGTACTCCTCCAGGCTGCGCCAGTACTCCGGTCCGCGCTCGGTCATCGATGACACGTCGTGCAGTTGGTGCCGGGGTCGACGTGGTACCGCTTCATCAGCTCCTTTCCGAGGACCTCCCGGTCCACCGACGGCTCCCACCCCATGGCCGTGACCTGGTTCAGCGGACGCAGGTGCTTCGCCGGATCACGATGGCAGTCCAGGCACCACCGCATCGTCAGCGGCTGCGCCTGGTAGACCCGCGCCATGCGGTCCACCCTGCCGTGGCATTCCTCGCAGCCGACGCCCTTGTTCACGTGGATGGAGTGGTTGAAATACACGAAGTCCGGAATCCGGTTGACCCGCTGCCAGCGGATCGGGCGGTCGTCGTAGTAGCTCTCGCGTACCGTCTGCAGCAGCGGACTGTCGTTCCAGATCTGGTTGTGGCAGTTCATGCAGATGTCCGTCGACGGGACGCTCGCCAGCGGCGAGTGCTCGACGGTGGTGTGGCAGTACCGGCAGTCGATTCCGTCGTCCGAGACGTGGTGCCGGTGGTCGAAGGGGACGGGCTGCTCGGGTGCACGAAGGCGTCCGGTCGCCATCGGTGTACGCACCCACGCCATCAGTCCGATGGGTACGCCCACCCCGAGGATCACGGCGAACGTGAGGGCCCAGCGGGAGGCTGCGTTGATCCAGTGCGGGTATTCGGGACGCATTCCTGTGTCGGTCAGAGACGGGGAGCCTCGCTCCTCGTGAACGCCGCCCGGGCCATGCAATTCCCATGCGGAGGTTTGTCTCTGCTGCGGGTCCGCACCGCGGTTGATCACGCCTAACCGGTTGTTCTACATCCAGTTAGCGATCCCGGAAAACGCAAACGGTCGCCGCCGCGCAAGAGCGCGGAGCGGCGACCGCCGTCGTGACGGGATGGAGCCGGCCGCGGCGTCCCGTCGACGTGCCGCGGCCCTGTCGTATATCTGAGCCTATCCGTCCGGGCCGTCCTGCGCCAGGTGAGACGACGAGGAGGCGACGAGCCGCTCGTACAGCGCAAGGACGTGGCCCCGGCCGATGACGCCGACGAGGCGACCGGTCTCGGGGTCGACCACGGGAAGGGACGGGGCCCCGCGCACGCCCATGCGGCGCACCGCCTCCAGGAGGGAGTCCTGCGGCGTCACGGTCTCGCAGGGGATGGCGAGGTCCGCTGCCATCACCACGGCGGCGAGCTCCCGGTGGTCCTTCGCGATGCGTCCGAGCTCGGCGATGGAGATCACGCCCGTGAGGCGGAGCTGGTCGTCGACCACGGGATAGTCCATCTGCTCGCCGCGGCCGAGGTGCTCGAGCAGCTGAGCGACGCTGGCGGTCTCCCCAATGACCTGAGGATTCGGCTCCAGCGCGTCCGAGACGGGGACGCGGGCCAGGACGTCCTCGTCGGCGCCGTGGGCGAGGTGCTCGCCTCGCCGGCGCAGCCAGCCGCTGTAGAGCGAGTCCGGCTCCCACTGGCGCCGCACCACGTACGCGATGACCGTCGCCAGCATGAGCGGGAGCATGATGGCGTAGTCGTTCGTCATCTCGAAGACGATGAGGATGCCCGTGATGGGGGCGTCCGTCGCGGCGGCGACCATGGCGCCCATGCCGACGAGCGCGTACGGCTCCGGCGCGAGACCCATGGCCGGGAATAGCCGCTGGAGTCCGAGCCCGAAGGCGCCCCCGGTCGCGGCGCCGACGTAGAGGGAGGGGGTGAAGACGCCCCCGGATCCGCCGGTGTTCAGCGTGAGCGACGTCGCCAGGATCTTGCCGAGCGCCAGGAGCCCGAGGGCCCACCACGCGAGCTGGTTGAAGAGGCCCACCCGGAAGGCGAGGTGTCCGTATCCGACGAGGATGCCGCCCGACGCGACGACGAGCGCGCCGACCAGTGCCCCTCCGATCCAGGGCAGCAGCCATTCCGGGATGCGGAGCCGCTTCACCGCGGCCTCGGCCCCGAAGTACGTGCGCACGAAGAGCACCGCGACGAGTCCCGCGACGAGGCCGAGGACGGGATAGAAGAGCACGACCTCCCGACGCAGCGTGAAGCCGTACTCGACCGGAATGGCGAACGCGGGGTGGTTGCCGAAGAATGCGTGGGAGATGATGGCGGCGACGACGCTGCTCACGACCACCGGCGGGAAGGCGGCCGCACCGAGGGTGCCGAGGATCTCCTCGAGGGCGAAGAAGGCGCCGGTGAGCGGCGCGTTGAATGCCGCAGAGATGCCGGCGGCCGCCCCGGCGCTCACGAGCACCTTCACGCGACTGGTGCTGAACCGGAACTTGCCCCCGAGGAAGGAGCCGAGAGCCGCGCCCATGACGGCGACCGGCCCTTCCGCGCCCGCGGAGCCACCGCTGCCCAGGGTGACGGCGCTGGCGGCAGTACGGGCGAGGGCGGGGCGCGTCGGGATGTCGCCGCCGCGCCGGGCGACGGCGACCTGCACGTCCGGCACGTTCAGCCCCTCGTGCCCGTGTCCGAGCCGGCGCATGATCCACCACGCGGCTGCGAACCCGGCGGCCGTGAGCAGCGGCCGATAGGCCAGCAGGTGGAGTCTGGAGAAGCGGGCGACCGGCCCCTCGAAGAGCACGAGGTGGGCGAGGTCGATGAGGTGATAGAAGGCGACGACGCCCAGCGCCGTCGCGGCGCCGATGGCGACCGCGAACGCGAGGAGTATCGCGTTCTCGCTGAGTCCGAGCGCGTTGAAGCGGGCGACGAACGTGTCCCAGACGGTGCCGGCCGCTTCCTGGCCGTGGCGCGCGTGGACCGCCCAGCGGAGCCCCGCCCGCTTGAGGTTTCTCTTTGGCACGGGTCGGAAGGTAGTGGGGGGCGCCTTGCGGCGCAGGAGGTCGCGGGCGCGGCGCGCCCGCTCCGAGGGGGTCGGGGCGCGGAAGCGCCTCTCCGAGGAGGTCGCTCGCCTTGCGGCTCGCTTCGAGGAGGCGCGGCCTTCGGTCGCGCTGAGGAGGTCGGGGCCTGCGGCCCCTCCGAGGGACGCTCGCTTCGCATCGCGGGGGGCGCTCGCTTCGCATCGCGGGGGGCGCTCGCTTCGCATCGCGGGGGTGGCAGCGGGGTTGCGGGGGCTACTTCGGGAATCCGTCGGGAGGGGAAGCATGATCGAAGACAGGCTCGAGAGCGTGCGCGTGCCGATCGGTGGCGGGGCTCACATCGACGGCGACCTGGGTATGCCGGAGGGGGCGAAGGGGATCGTGATCTTCGCGCACGGAAGCGGCAGCAGTCGACACAGTCCTCGGAACCGGGAGGTGGCGACGGCGCTCCGGCGGGTGGGGCTGGCTACGCTGCTGATCGACCTGCTGACGCCGCAAGAGGAGCGGGTGGACCTGGTGACCCGGGAACTTCGCTTCGACATCCCGATGCTCGCGGCGCGGGTGGAGGCGGCGCTCGACTGGGCGAGGGTGGATGCCCGGACCGCCGGGCTGCCTGTGGGGCTGTTCGGCGCCAGCACGGGTGCGGCGGCGGCGCTGATCGCGGCGGCAGTCCGGCCCGACGACGTCGCCGCCGTCGTGTCCCGAGGCGGTCGCCCGGACCTGGCCGGCGACGCGCTGACGCGCGTACGGGCGCCGACGCTCCTCATCGTCGGGGGGCGCGACGAGCCGGTCATCGGCATGAACGAGGAGGCGCGGGCCCGCATGCCAGCCGGGACCGAGACGCGGCTGGAGATCGTGCCGGGGGCGACGCACCTGTTCGAGGAAGAGGGGGCGCTGGAGGAGGTCGCGGAGCTGGCGGGGGAGTGGATGGGACGCCGGCTCCGGCCGGCGTAGGGGGTCGGGGCGCGGAAGCGCCCCTCCGAGGAGGTCGCTCGCCTTGCGGCTCGCTCCGAGGAGGCGCGGCCTTCGGCCGCGCTGAGGGGGTCGGAGCCTGCGGCTCCTCCAAGGGGGTCGGGGCCTGCGGCCCCTCCGAGGCGCGCTCGCCTGCGGCTCGCGCGGGGGGCCGCTGCAGCGTGGCTCGCGTAGGGCGGCGATCATCCGCATCGCGTGCTTGCCGGCTCGCGTGAGGGCCTGCGCCAGCCGTCCCGCAGCCCCGCAGTCCCGCAGTCCCGCGGAGCGGCGGCTCCGCCGCCGCGACCCCCTGCAAGGGGCCGCAGGCCCCGCCCCCCCTCGAAGCGAAGCCGCAGGCGAGCGCCCCCCTAGGAGCGGCCGAAGGCCGCGACCCCCTCGGAGGCGCGCCGACCCCCTGCGGCCGCGCCCGCGGCCGCCCTCACCCGAACAGGGGCGGCCTCTTCAATTGATACCCCGTCTCCTCCTGGTAGGCCCGGGCGAACGCCAGCGCGGCGGCTTCGCCCCAGAGTCGGCCGAGGAAGGAGATGCTGACGGGCGTGCCGTCGTCGCGGAAGCCGTTGGGCACCACGACCACGGGCTGGCCGGTGAGGTTGGTGCGCGTGAGGATGTCGCCGCCGAACGACGGCGTGACCAGGACGTCGATGCCCTTCAGGGCCTCGTGGGTCTCCGCCATGATGAGGGAGCGGATGCGGTTGGCCTGGATGTACTCGACGGCGGGCACGAGGCGTGACTCGCGGAACGTGCCCGGCCAGGAGCTGCGCTCCTCCATGAGTGCATCGCGGCCGCTGCGGGTCAGCTCGTCGAACGCCGCCGCGGCCTCGACGGCCAGGACGGAGGAGCGAACGGCCTGGATCGGGTAGGCGGACGGCATCGCGATGGGTACCGGATCGATGCCCCAGCGGCGGATCACGTCGAGGGCCGCGGTGTCGAAGTGCCGGTCGTCGCCCTTCTCCTCGAACGCCGACTTCAGGTAGCCGACGCGCAGGTCCTGCGGCCGCACGGTTGCGTCCCAGACGAAGGGGACGTCGCGCGTCGTCAGATCCCGGCCGTCGGGCCCGCGGACGGCGTCGAGCACGAGGGCGCAGTCTTCCACGGACCGGCAGATCGGGCCGAGCTTGTCCATGCTCCAGGACAGCGTCATGGCGCCGGTCCGTGGGACGCGGCCGAACGTGGGACGCAGCCCCGTCGCCCCGGTGCGTGTGGATGGGGACACGATGGAGCCGAGCGTCTCGGAGCCGATGGCGAAGCCGACGAGGCCCGCGACCGTCGCGGCGGCCGGCCCGGCCGACGAGCCACTCGAGCCCTGGTCCAGCTTCCACGGGTTGCGCGTCTTGCCGCCGAACCAGACGTCGCCCTGGGCCAGGGCCCCGAGGGTGAGCTTCGCGACGAGCACGGCCCCGGCGGCGTCCAGCCGCTGCACTACGGTGGCGTCGTAGTCCAGCATCTGCTGCCTGTACGGTTCGGCGCCCCAGGTCGTCGGGTAGCCGCGCACGGCGAGCAGGTCCTTGGCGCCCCACGGGATGCCGTGCAGCGGGCCGAGGTAGACGCCGGACTTCAGCTTCTGGTCGGCGCCCCGGGCCTGGGCCAGTGCCCGGTCCTCGGTAAGCGTGATCACGGCCTCCAGCTTCGGGCCGAAGCGCCGGAGGCGGTCCAGGTACATCTCCGTGAGCTCTTCCGACGTGACCTGGCGCGAGCGGATCAGCTCGGCGAGGGCCGTGACGGGCCAGAACGCCGCCTCCTCGAGGTCCTTCGGCCGCTTCACGTCCGGCGGCCGGCTGGGGCGGCTCCGCCCGGTTCGCGCGCCCGAGCCTCCGTCGGCGCGGGCGGTCGGCGCCTCCTGCCCCGGGATGGACGCGTCGAACTCGATGGCAGGGGCGACGCCGTTCGGAAGGGGCACCTCCCGCAACTCGGCGAAGGCCTTCCGGTGCCGCTCCACGTCCTCCACCATCTTCCGGCGCTGCTCTTCCGTGAAGTGCAGGCCCGCGATCTCCTCCGCATCGGCGATCATGGCGGGAGTGATGGGCTCGCCCTGCGCCCGCGCCCAGAGCACGCCCGGCAGCAGCGTGCCGCCGAGCCCGAGCGCGGAGAAGGCAGAGAGGAAGTCGCGGCGGTCGACGGTGCTCATCGATCCTTCCTGGTCGAGGACGCATGATCGGCGACGAAGGCGAGGCTTCGTCCGTCGCCGGAGACGGCGATGCGAGTGATTCCGGAGATCCCGGGTCCCAGGTCGGCGACGACGCGCCACGGACGACCGGCCCTCCACGCCCGGATCGTCGAGCCGGACGCCATCAGCAGCGTCCCGTCCGAGGTCCAGGCGTGGTCGTCTCCGCCGGGAGGCGCGTCGACGAGCGGCGTCGCGCTGCCGGTGTCCAGGTCGAGGCGCATCACGCGGCTCGTCGTCGAATCGACGTGCTGGATGAAGGACACTGCCCGGGACCCGGGTATCCTGCGGATGCCGCGGCCGATGTCCCGGGCCACCGTCGTGGCGCGGCCTGACCGGGTGTCCGCCACCTGCAGCGTGGCGGGCGTGCCGAGCACGAAGAGGGCGAGGATGTGGTCGTCGCCCCAGGCGTAGTAGCCGACGGGCGCGACGTCCTCCAGCACCAGCCGCGGGTCGGTCCCGTCCGGGGCGAAGCTCCACAGCCGCTGCGTCGAGTCGGCTTCCACCCGGACCACGGAAATGCGCTCGCCGTCGGGCATGACTGCGGCGGAATACTCGCTCTCGGGCGTTGTCCGGGTCACCCTGGAGCTTCGCCCGGACGCGACGTCGATGCGCTGGATGTCCGCCTGGCCCGCGGCGTCGATGCTGGTATAGAGGACCGCGGAGCCGTCGGGCGTGAAGGCGGGCTGGTTGTCGTAGCCGTCCCGGTCCGTCAGCCTGGTGGGGCGCCCGATCGAAAGGCTGTCGCCCGACCCGGACAGGGGCGCAATCCACAGGTCGGTCGCGCTCTGCCCCGACGCGGCGCCAGGCACGGCCAGGATCGACAGTGCCGCGATGACCACCCGCATGCGGATGGCGCGGGCGTGGGCGGCTCGGGCGTGAGGGGCTCGGGCGTGAGTGGCTCCGTTGTGAGCGGCTCGGGCGGGCGCGGCGCGTGCGGTGCGTGCCATACTGGGGATCCCGGATTGTCGGTGAGGG
The DNA here is from genome assembly GCA_963728445.1 of uncultured Gemmatimonadales bacterium. Taxonomy (GTDB): domain Bacteria; phylum Gemmatimonadota; class Gemmatimonadetes; order Longimicrobiales; family RSA9; genus CAVSJO01. The sequence continues at coordinate 1,253,298 of CAVSJO010000006.1, forward strand.
CGCGGCGTCGGTTCGATGCCGCCCCGGCAAGGTAGGAGCCGGCCCGCGACGTCGCCAGCACGGAATCGGTGTGAGAACCGGGGGCCCGGTGCGTGCCGGGGATGGAGCGGATGGCGGGGATGGCGGGGATCGACGGCGGCCGCTCGCGTGTACGCAGGAAGAGCACCAGCCCGCCGTCCCCCGGGGGCGGCCGCACGTTTCCCCGTCCACGAACCCGAAATGCATCGAATGGCCGAACCGCGCCGGGTCCTCGGCGCCGCCCTGGCACGGGCGAGCGCGTTCGTCGTTGCGACGTCCTTCGCTCTCGCTCCGGCCCTCGCGCCGCCCCTCGCCGCGCAGCAGCCGCAAGGGGGGCCGGACGCCGCCCTGACGGCGCCGCTGCCCGTGGACAGCGCCGTGCGGACCGGCACGCTGTCGAACGGCGTGCGCTACTGGATCCGCGTCAATCGCCGGCCGGAGGATCGGGCGGAGCTTCGCCTGGCGGTGAACGCCGGCTCGATCCTGGAGACGCCGGAGCAGCGTGGGCTCGCCCACTTCGTCGAGCACATGGCGTTCAACGGGACGGAACACTTCGCGAAGAACGAGCTGGTCTCGTACCTCGAGTCGATCGGCATGCGCTTCGGTGCGGACCTGAACGCGTACACGTCCTTCGACGAGACCGTCTATCAGCTCACGATCCCGACGGACACGCCGGCTGTGATGGAGAAGGGATTCCAGATCCTGGAGGACTGGGCCCACGGGCAGACGTTCGATTCGGCGCAGGTCGCCTCCGAGCGGGGCGTGGTGATGGAGGAGTGGCGGCTGGGCCAGGGTGCGGGCTCGAGGCTCCGGCAGAAGCAGTTCCCTGTGCTGTTCTCCGGCTCCCGCTACGCGGAGCGGCTGCCCATCGGCGACACGGCGGTCATCGAGGGAGCAACGCCCGCGAAGCTGAAGGCGTTCTACGCCACGTGGTACCGCCCGGGGCTGATGAACGTCGTCGCCGTGGGCGACTTCGACCCGGACCGGGTGGAGTCGCTGATCCGCGAGCACTTCGGGCGCATCCCCGCCCATCGCGGTGCGCCGGCGCGCCCTTCCTTTCCGGTGCCGCCGAACGACACGGCGCTCGTCTCCATCGCCACGGACCCGGAGGCCACGGGGACGGGCGTCACCGTCTACTACAAGCACCCCGTCCGGCAGGACTCGACGGTGGGCGACTACCGGCGCGACATCGTGGAGGGGCTCTACGACCGGATGATGAATCAGCGGCTGTACGAGCTGACGCAGCAGGCGGACCCCCCGTTCATCGGCGCCTACGCGGGGGAGTCGTCCATGGTCCGAACGGCCGACGCCTACGTGCTGGGCGCGGCGGTTCCGGCGGGCGGCGTGATGCAGGGGCTGGACGCGCTGCTCACCGAGGGCGAGCGGGTCTACCGGCACGGATTCACCCCGTCGGAGCTCGAGCGGGCGAAGGCCGAGTCGCTGCGCGCGATGGAGCGTGCGTGGTCGGAGCGTGACAAGACGGAATCGCAGCAGCTCGTGGACGAGTACGTGCGCGCGGCGCTGCAGGGTGAGCCGATCCCGGGCATCGCACGGGAGTACGACTACTACCGCCGCTTCGTGCCGGGCATCTCGCTGGCCGAGGTGAACGGGCTGGCGAAGCGCTGGATGAGCGCGGAAGGCAGGGTCGTTCTGGTGCAGGGGCCGGACGGGTCGGAGATGCCGTCGAAGGCGACGATCCTGGCGGCGTTCGATTCGGTCCGCCAGCGCGACGTGGCGGCCTACGACGACGGGGTGGCCAACGCGCCGCTGGTCCCGAACCCGCCGACGCCAGGCCGCATCGTGAAGACCGAGCGCATCGACACCCTGGGCGCCACCGTGTGGACCCTCTCCAACGGCGTCCGCGTGGTTCTCAAGCCGACGGACTTCAAGGACGACCAGGTCCTGTTCCGGGCGTTCAGCCCCGGCGGCAGCTCCCTCTCCCCCGACAGCGACTTCATCGCGGCGACCACGGCTTCGGCGGTCGTGGACGCCGGCGGCGTGGGGGACTTCAGCGCCGTCGATCTCCAGAAGAAGCTGGCGGGTAAGGCGGCGTCCGTGACTCCCTACATCTCCACGCTCGAAGAGGGGCTCTCCGGAGGCGGGTCTCCCAAGGATCTGGACACTCTCTTCCCGCTCATCTGGCTCTACTTCACCCAGCCGCGGGCGGACACGACGGCGTTCGCGTCGTTCCAGTCCCGCCTCCAGGCGGCCGTCGCGAACCGGAGCAACAGCCCGGACGCGGCGTTCCAGGACACCATACAGGTCGTCCTGGCGAGCCATAGCCCTCGCGCCGAGCCGCTCAGCTCCGACTGGTTCGGGCGCATGGACCTGGATCGCTCCGTGGAGATCTACAGGGACCGCTTCGCCGACGCCGGCGACTTCACGTTCGTGTTCGTCGGGTCGTTCTCGCCGGATTCCATCCGGCCGCTGGTGGAGAAATGGATCGGGTCCCTGCCCGCCACCGGGCGCGAGGAGACGTGGGGCGACCCGGGCATCGAGGCGCCGCCCGGTGTCGTGACGCGCACGCTCCACCGCGGCCTCGAGCCCAAGGCCGAGACGCGCATCGTCTTCCACGGTCCCTTCGATGCCACGGACGACGCCCTCTTCGACCTCGACGCCCTCGCCGACGTGCTCCGCATCCGGCTGCGCGACGTCCTGCGCGAGGAGATGAGCGGCACCTATGGCGTCAACGTGGGGACGGAGGCGGTCCGGCATCCCCGGCCGACGTACCAGGTCGCCATCGATTTCAGCGCGGCGCCCGACCGCATCCAGAGCCTGACCGACGCCGTCTTCCAGCAGATCGACTCACTCCGGAGCGCCGGACCCACGGCGGCGGAGCTCGCAAAGGTCAAGGAGACGGATCTCCGGGAACGTGAGACCTCCATGCGGCAGAACGCCTACTGGCTGGGCGCACTGACAGGCATCTTCCGGGACGACAGGGAGCCGTCCTTCCTGTGGGACTTCGAGCGCAGGGTGAAGGGTCTCTCGGCGGGCGATGTGAGCGCGGCCGTGGAGCGCTACCTCGACACCGGCCGATACGTGCGCGTGACGCGCCTGCCCGAGGAGACACCCGGCGGTGGTCAGTGAGCGCCGCTACCGGCGCGGGGCGGGCGTGATGGCGGGGGGAAGGACCGACGGGATCGAGGGCGCACTGCTGCCGTTCGCGCCGATGATCTACGTGGCGTGGGCGGATGGTGCACTGTCCGCGGAGGAGATCGGGCGGATCCGGGCGATCGTCGAGGCGCAGCGCTGGACGGGCGACGCCGGACCGGAGCTGGACCGCTGGCTCGATCCGTCCCATCCACCGGAGTCCGCCGACCTGGCCGGCCTGCTGGCGATGCTGCGGAGCGCGGCGCGTGACGCGACGCCCGACGAGCGCCGGTCCCTCGCCCGCCTGGGCGAACGACTGGCCCGGGTCGGCGGACTCGACGCGCCGGGCGACGCCGTGCGGCAGGCCGTCGACGCCGTGGAGCGGGCCCTGGGTGTCCCGGGCGCCGAAGCCGTTCGCGCGATCGCGGATACGGAGGACGCCGGGGAGGAGCGCACCAGCGCCGCGTCCCGTTCCGCCGCGTCGCCCCTGCCGGATCCGGCCGCGATCGAGGCCGTCCTGGAGCCGAGGAACCGCGAGCTTCGTGCGCGCGTGTTCGACGTGCTCGCCCGGCCGGTGTTCGACCGTGACCCCGACCTGACGCGGCACGCGTGGCGCGAGAAGGTCCTGGAGTGGACGCGGATCCTGGCGGACGAAGGCCTGACCGCGTTCGCCTACCCGCCGGCGCAGGGCGGGGAAGGGGACATCGGCCGGTCCATCGCCGTGTTCGAGACCCTCGCCTACCACGAGCAGAGCCTCGTCGTGAAGTACGGGGTGCAGTTCGGCCTCTTCGGCGGCAGCATCCTGCATCTCGGCACGCAACGGCATCACGAGCGATACCTGGCAGACGTCGCGGCGCTGCGGCTGCCCGGCTGCTACGCCATGACGGAGGTCGGCCATGGCTCGAACGTGCGGGAGATCGGGACCGTCGCCCGCTACGACGAAGCCGCCGGGGAGCTGGTCGTGGACACGCCTACGGATGCCGACCGGAAGGACTGGATCGGCAACGCGGCGCTGCACGCCCGCATGGCGACCGTGTTCGCGCAGCTCGAGGTCGGAGGGCGCCGGGTGGGCGTCCAGCCCGTGCTGGTGCCGATCCGGGACGACGCCGGCGCGGTGCTTCCCGGCGTCGAGATCGAGGACTGTGGCGAGAAGGAGGGGCTGAACGGCGTCGACAATGGCCGCATCCGCTTTACGTCCGTCCGCGTGCCGCGGGAAAACCTCCTCGACCGCTTCGGGTCCATCACGAGCGACGGGCGCTACGAGAGCCCGATCCCCAGCGACGGCCGGCGCTTCTTCACGATGCTGGGCACGCTGGTGGCGGGACGGATCAGCATCGCCGCCGCCTCGGTCAGCGCCGCGAAGGTCGGGCTGATCGCGGCGGTCCGCTACACGGACGGTCGTCGGCAGTTCGGTCCGGAGGGCGGACCCGAGGTGCCGGTGCTGGACTACCTCGCGCAGCAGCGACGGCTGCTGCCCCGGCTGGCGACGACGTACGCGCTGCACTTCGCCGTGCGACACCTCGAGGAGCGCTATGCGGCGGTGGAGCCGGGTCGGCCGCCGGACCGGGACGTGGAGGTCGGCGCCGCCGCCCTGAAGGCGTACGCGTCGGAACACGCGGTCACCACGTTGCAGCAGTGCCGGCAGGCCTGCGGCGGTCGCGGCTATCTGGCCTCCGCCCGCTTCGGACGCCTGATGGCCGATACGGACGTCTTCACGACGTTCGAGGGGGCGAACCTGGTCCTGCGCCAGCTCGTCGCCCGTGGCCTGCTGACGGAGCTGAAGGAGCACCTGGGCGAGCTGCGGACGTGGGGCGTCGCGCGCTACGTGGGCCGCCGGGCCGCCGACGCCGTCGCCACCCGCAACCCCATCGTGGAGCGGCGCACGGATTCGGAGCATCTGCGCTCGCCCGACACGCAGCTCGACCTCCTGCGCTGGCGGGAGGAGCACCTCGTCACCACGGCGGGTCGCCGTCTGAAGCGGCGCCTCGACGACGGCGTGGACTCATTCCTCGCCGTGAACGAGATCCAGGACCATCTCGTCGCCGTGGCCGACGCCTACGCCGAGCGCGTGCTCCTCGAGCGCTTCGTTGGTGTGGAACGGGCGACGGAGGAGGGCGACTCGACGGGCGACGCCGAGCGAGGCGCCTTCGCCGCGCTGCGCTCCCTCTACGCCCTGTCACGCATCGAGGCGGACCGCGGGTGGTTCCTGGAAAGCGGTGGACTCGAGGCGCGCAAGTCGAAGGCGATCCGCGACGAGGTCAATCGACTGTGCCGTGAGCTCCGGCCGGCCGCCGTCGCCCTGGTCGACGCGTTCGGCGTCCCCGCCGCCGTCCTGCGCGTGGACCTGTCCGTCTGAGCAGCGCGAAACGACGGGCCGTTTGCGCTTCGAGGGGCTCCGTCCCAAGTATGGAACTTGCAGCGTCAGGGGGTCGGTTCCAAGCCGATCGATCGAGCTCCAATTCCACACCGCGGGAGAGGAAGATGCCCTACCCATTCAAGCTGCCCGATCTGCCGTACGCATACGACGCGCTCGAGCCGAACATCGACGCGCGCACCATGGAGATCCACCACGACAAGCACCACGCCGGATACACGAACAAGCTGAACGGCGCTCTGGAAGGGCACTCGGACTGGCAGGACCGGTCCGCCCCCGACATCCTCCGCAACATCAACAGCGTGCCCGAGGACATCCGCACGGCGGTCCGCAATAACGGCGGCGGGTACGTGAACCACGACCTGTTCTGGAAGGTGATGTCGCCGGACGGCGGCGGGAAGCCGGAAGGCGATCTCTCCGACGCCATCAGCGACGCCTTCGGGTCCTTCGACGCGTTCAAGGAGAAGCTGACGAACGCGGCTTCGGGGCAGTTCGGCAGCGGCTGGGGGTGGCTGGTGAAGACGGGCTCCGGCAAGCTGGACGTCTACAGCACGCCCAATCAGGACAGCCCCTACATGAAGGGTGACACCCCGCTCCTGGGCGTCGACGTCTGGGAGCACGCCTATTACCTGAAGTACCAGAACAAGCGCGGCGACTACCTGGGCAACTGGTGGAACGTCGTGAACTGGGACCAGGTGGCGAAGAACTTCTCTGCCGCGAAGTAATCGGACCGGACGCCGGTTCCGAGGACCAGGCGGCCCCGTTCAGGCGGGGCCGCCTTCTTCGTGGGAGAATGCGCCGCCCGATCCCGCCGCCCGGTCTTCGGCGGCCTCGGCGGCGACCTCGCCCACGTCCGCGTCGGCGATCCAGCCGCGCTCGGCCGCGTGGCGCGCGGCCACGGCCGTGGACTCGGCCAGGAGCAGCGTGCTTCCCGCTTTCGCGACCTGCATGGCCAGGGACCGGATCGAGCCGCGACGCTCGGCGGTTCCGGAGACGTCGCGGACGTATACGGCCAGCACGCGTTCCGGAAACTCGCGCACGACGTCCCGGTAGATCTCGGGATCGTCCTGGCCGCTGTCCCCGACGAGCACGAAGGGCAGGGCGGGGTACGTGGCCAGGATACGGCGGATGGCCGCGAGCTTGTGGGAGCGGTGTCCGAAGGGCAGCGCGGAGAGGCGGACGCCCCAGTCCCGGAGCTCGATGGGACCCCGGGGAATGCCATGGATCCCGAGGAACTCGAAGAGCACGTCGTAGAGGTTCCACGGGCTGCTCGAGACGTAGAAGATCGGGTTGTTCTGCTGGACCTGCCCCGTGCCGCGCTGCAGGGCGCGATAGAAGGACGCGACGCCCTCGAACGGGACCCGCGTGTGCACGTTCCCGAAGAGCACCTCCCGGACCATGGTGAGCGTGTCGGCGACGTTCGTCCGGACGATGGTGTCGTCGATGTCGCTGATGACGCCGAAGCGGGCGCTGGAGGGAGGGACGAGCACCTCGCCGGGGACGGGCGGACGCTCGCTCTCGGGGGCGAGGAGCTCGAGGTCGACGCGGTGCCAGAGCCGGTCGGGCTCCGGCGGCGCGGCCGGCTGCACGTCGACGCGGAAGAAACCCTCCTCGTCGGCCCGCGTCTCGACCTCACGGCCGCGGTAGCGGGCGAGGATCCGAGCGTGCGGGATCTCGTCGCTCTCGAGTCGCCGGTAGGCGCCCACGAGGTTCCGCCACCACGGATCGCCGGGCGACGGGTCCGGAAGCACGCTGTGCTCGAGCACCCGCCCGCGCAGCGTGAGCTGCTCCGGGACACCGTACCCGTGATAGGCGACGATGCGCGGGTCGGGCTCCGGCTGCTGACCCTTCAGCCGACGGCGCAGGGCCCGCGCCCGGCCGCGCACGTCGCCGGCCATGTCCCCGAAACCCACGTCCCCGAACGCCCATCGCCAGTCCGCCATTTCCTCTCCTTGACCCTCCTCCTGTGCGCCTGCCCTGCGGGCACCGTGCCGGGCAGACACGAGCCGCGCATGGCAGACACCTCCATCGCAGGGCACGCCGGTTGCATTCGGACCCGTGATTGCCGACGGACCCGTGACTGCCGACGTGGGCCCCGTGCCACGACCCCGACGACGGAGGACGAACGATGGTTTCGCAACCACCAACCGGACCGCGCGCCCGGACCGCACTCCTCGCCGTCGCCGTCGTGGCGGCGGGCGGCGCCGCGGCGAGCGCGTGCGCGACTCTCGGCCAGGCCCTCCAGCCGCCGGCGATCTCCGCTGCCAGTGGCCGATCCGCCGAGCTGCGCCTCCTGGGCCCGTCGACGCAGCATCCGCTGGGCGCCGCCTCCGTACGCCTCTGGGCGCACGTTTCCAATCCCAACCCGCTGTCCCTCACCCTCGCCGCGCTGAGCGGGGGGCTCTACCTTTCCGACACCCATGCGGCGGACGTCGACTTCCCGCTCGGTCTGCCGCTGCGGGCGGCCCAGGACACCGTGATCCCGCTGGACATCTCCGTCGGTTTCTCTGAGATTCCGGCGCTCGCGAACCTCGCGCGGCAGTGGCTCTCGGGGCAGGACGTGCCGTACCGGCTGGAGGGAACGATGTCTGTCGACGCCGGCGCCCTCGGTCAGCCGAGCTTCGGGCCCATGACGCTGCTGCAGGGCGAGGTCCCCGTTCGACGCTAGCGGATCGGCCGCGTCGTCGCCGTCCGCAGACACGCTCTTCCATCCAGGAGTCCGCGATGCCGCGCCACCCCGTCCGCTTCCATGCCGCCGTCCTCGGACTCGCGCTCCTCGCCGCCGCCTGCGGGGGCGAGAGCGGCCAGGCCGGCGGGGCGGCGAACGCCGGCGCCGGCGACAGCACGAGCGCCCCGGATACCACCGCTGGACACCCAACCGTCGCCGCGCCCCCCGAGCCGGTACCCCTCGCCAACGCCGTGTTCCGGGCGCCGGAGTCCGTGCTCTGGGACTCCACGGCGGACGTCTACTTCGTCAGCAACATCAACGGTGACGCACGTGCCGAAGACGGGAACGGCTTCATCAGCCGCGTGCGACCCGACGGCTCCGTCGACTCGCTGCACTTCGTGCAGGGCGGCCGCGGAGGCGCCACGCTCAACGCGCCCAAGGGCATGGCCATCATCGGCAACACGCTCTGGGTCGCGGACCTCGACCGGATCCGCGCCTTCGACAAGCGCACCGGGCGACCGGTGGGCGGCATCGACCTGGCGAAGGCGGGCGCGTCCTTCCTGAACGACCTGACGCCCGGTCCGAAGGGCTCCCTCTACATTTCCGACACGGACGGAAACCGCGTCTTCAACATCAGCCGCAATCTCCAGCCGTCCTCCCCCGTGACCGGCGATACGCTTCAAGGCCCCAACGGCCTCTTCTGGGAAGAGGACGCAGGCCGCCTCGTGATCGCGTCCATGCAGGGAACGTCGGTGTTCGGGTGGTCCCCGGCGGACTCCACGCTGAAGGTGCTGGCCCGGGGCGTCGGCGGCTTCGACGGCGTCGCCCGCCTCGGCGACGGCAGGCTCGTGGTCTCGAGCCTCACGAACGGCGGGATCTACGTGCTCACGAAGGGCGGCCTGACGCGGCTGTCCGATCAGAAGGGCGTGGCGGATCTGGGCGCCGACACGAAGCGCGGCAGGCTGCTGCTGCCGATCCTGGGCGAGGACCGCGTCGTGTTCCTGGACGTGCCGAAGTAGGGCCCCTCCCAGGGCGTGTCGGGTCGCGGGGGAATCCTGCGTATGCAGGAGCACAGGTCATCTCCCCCAGACCGGAGGCGCTCCATGCGAACAGGCAGGACTTTCGCGGCACTCGTCGTCGCTCTCGCAGGGCTGTTCTCGACCATTTCGTGCGCGGACGAAAACGTCCCGACTGCCATAGCCGATGGCGGGGCCCTCGCGAGCATGTCACCGAACGCCGGCAACGGCGGCAAGGTGAAGGTCAAGCAGCTTCAGCTTCAGTCGAACACGATCCGGATCGACGGGCCCGCGGACGCAGGCGTCGTCAGCATCGGCAACTCCGGACTCGCCATTCAGAGCGGCGTCTCGATGCGGGGCGAGGTCGTCCAGGGACCCGCCACGGCGTCCGGATTCGACGTGCCGGTCCAGTGTTCGCCGAACCCGGCGGATGCCGGCAAGCTGCCGACCGGCACCTGTGACGCCACCTTCTCATTCACGGTCTCCGGTCTCCAGCCGGGGGCCGCGGTCTTCGTTCTCCACGTGCTCCAGGCGGGGAGTGAGCTGGCGAGCAAATCGGTGAACGTCACGCTCACGGGCACGGCAGGCTTCCTATCCGTTTCGCTGGCCTCGTATACCCTGGCGATCGATGGTCCATCGACGACGTACACCGCAGTTCTCGAGAATCCATCGGGCAGCCTGCAGGGCATGAGCGTGCAGGGCTGGATCGTCCAGGGCACCTCACGTCGAGCGGCGGGTGGGGCGGTCCTGACGTGCAGTGGTGCCAACGGGGTATTCCCGACGGGCACGTGCACCTTCTCGTTCAGTGCAGGGGCCAGCAACAGCCCCAACAACGGAGGCAGCGGAACGCTCGTCCCGGGTGCTGCGACATTCGAGCTCGACCTTCAGCAGACGTCGGGCACGACGACCACGGTCTTCGACATCGAAACGGTCGCGGTGACACTCGTGTCGTCGGCGCCGCGGATCGTCAGCCTACAGCTGGACGCATACGAGTTGCCCATCGACGGAGATGGCGTGGGCTACACGGCGACACTCCAGAACTACGGCTACACGGTGAGCGGCGTCATCCTGCAGGGGGAGATCACGCAGGCGGGCACCCCGGTCACGGTCCGGGCAGCCGGTGGGCTCCTGATCGACTGTGGCGCCGGCCTGGGCACCCTGCCCACCACAGCGGCGTGTGAAGTCCACTTCACCGCCAGCGCATCGAACTCGGCCGCCGGGAACGGGACGCTCGTGCCAGGGAATGCGACGTTCGTCCTGCGCATGTACCGCGGCGACCCCTCCGAACTGATCGGCAGTGTCGAGGTGGCGGTGTTGCTCACCGACGACACCGGCTGCTTCCCGGACCTGCCGAAGCCGCAGCTCGCAGTGGAGAGCGTGGTGTGGGGCGGGATCGGCGGCAGCGACCACGTGGAGCTCGACGTCACCAACTATTCATCGTTCCCGGACGTCCTGTTCGCGCCGGCACCGGACCTTCCTGCCTGTGGCGCCAACGCAAACTCGTCCCGCTCGTGGGTGGACGTCCTGCGGGGGGATACCGGCGAGTACATCTTCGGGTTCTGCAGCTTCGGACAGGCGTCGGACCTGAACTCGCTCTGGTACCAGGTCCCCGCCGGAACGGGACCCACGTCGGTGAAGATCCGGATCACCGACCGCAAGTGCAATCAGGTCTACGAGTCGGATCCTGTGACGCTGCCCATCGTGATCGGCTGACGGCGGGACCGGCTCCGGCATGGGCGGACCCCGGCCGCTCATCGCCGGAGCCGGAGCGAATCCCGGAGCGCAGTGGCTTGCCGGGTCCTCATTCCGTCGGCGCCGAACGCGCTGGTCAGCGCCGGAAGCGCCCGTTCGACGGCGGAGAGTGCGTCGGCTCGCCTCCCGCCCGCGAGGAGGGCCCGGGCCCGCAGCAGCTCGGCCCGTCCCACGTAGCCGCTCCTCCCCAGTGCCACGGAGTCGATCGCGGCGGCCGCCCAGGCCACCCTGGCGAGGGAGTCGGCGGTGGCGACGTCGCCCTGCTCGAGGTGCATCTCGGCGGAGACCAGGTACGGCAGCGACAGGTCGGGAGGCGGAACCGTCCCGTCTCCGCCCAGGGTGGCGAGGGCGCTGTCCAGGGACGCGACGGCGCCCTCGTCGCCACGGGCGTGGCGCAGGCGCGCGCTGTTGAGCGCGAGCATCGCTCGTCGGCTGTGCGTGCCGTCCGGCAGCCGCGCCACGGCTTCGGCCGCCTCGTCCACCCGTCCCTGGTCGAATCGCAGTTGAGCCACGGCCGCCGGTGCCCACGCGGCAATTCCCCCGCCTCCCTCCGTCGTATCGCGCAGCGCCCGCTCGATCCAGACGTCCGCGGAGTCGAACTGCTCGAGACGCAGCAGAGCGAGACCGTGAAGGAAAGCGACGATGCCGTTCGCGCGTCCGTCGCCGAACACACTCTCCTGCTCTCGCACGATGGGGAGGATGAGGGAGTCCACGGTGGCGAACTCGCCCAGCTCCCACAGCGTCCCCGCGAGGAACGACAGCGCGTTGGGCAGGATGTCCGTCATCGCATAGCCAGCGGAATCGAGGCGGGCGATGATCTCCACCTGGTAGCGCGCCGCCTCGCGCCCCTGTCCGGTGGCCCGAAGGGCGTTCGCGAGGTCGTTCAGGACCTGGAGGCGGAGGGACTCGGCGCCCGAGCTTTCCACCAGCGAAAGGGCCCGTCGGATCAGCGTGACGGCCGAGTCGGGCCGTTCCATGGCGGCCATCAGCTGACCCTCGGCGTCCAGGCAGAGACCCCGGACCGGGTCGGAGGAATCGGTGGCGACGAGGGCGGCGCGGGCCTCCGCCAGGTCCGACGCGGCCGAGTCGAACTGCTCGTCGTAGGCGAAGCTGTAGACGCGTGCGCAGTCGGCGAGGGCGACCTGCGGCCTGGCGTCCCCGGCGCGTGCGATGGCGCGCGCGCGGGAGAGGACGGCCCGCTGGGCAGTGCGATCTCCAATCTCGTACAGCCGGTTCGACAGATCGGCGAGGATCTCCGCCACGAGCCACGGCTCCGCCCGGTACTTCCGCGTCAGGACCTCCTCCCCCAGCCGGATCCGCTCCACCGGGGAGAGCAGCCGGCCACCGGCCCCGCGCGAATCGCTGGCGAGTACCGCCTGCACGTCCGACATCGCGATCTGCCGTCGAGCGTTGCTCACCGCGACGTCGCGCTGACGCCTCGCCGACCTCATCTGCGCGCCGGAGAACGCCGTCGCCGCCGAAAGGCTCAGCACGGCGAGGGCTGTGGCGGCGACCGCCGTCCGATTGCGCCGAACGAACTTGAGCAGGCGGTACGTCGCCCGGTCCGCGCGAGCTCGAACCGGGTGGCCGCCGAGGAACCGTCGCAGATCCTCCTGCAGGGCGGCCGCCGACGAGTACCGACGCTCAGGCTCCTTCCGGAGCGCCTGCGACACGATGGCATCGAGGTCGCCGCGCACGACGCGGCCGGCGGTCTGCGATGGAGGCGGCGGCTCCTCGTGCAGGATGGCCTGCTCCAGCGCGCGCACAGACGGGGCGCCGAACGGCGGACGGCCCGTGAGGAGCTGATGGAGCACAGCCCCGAGCTGGTACACGTCCGTGAGCGCCGTCGCCGATTCCCCACGCACCTGCTCGGGCGCCGCGAACTCGGGCGTCATCCAGCCGCGTGACGTGCGGGTGAGGGGATCGTCGGGTCGCTCGTGTTCCACGTCGAGCATTTCGGCGAGCCCGAAGTCGAGGAGCTTCACGGCCCCGTCGTCCGTGACCAGGATGTTCGCGGGCTTCAGGTCCCGGTGCACGACGAGCTGGCCGTGCGCGTACTGGGTCGCTTCGACCACCCTGAGGAACAGCTCGATGCGGCGGCGGACGGAAAGGCCATGCTCCGCGCAGTACCGGTCGATCGGCAGGCCATCGACCAGCTCCATCACGAGGTACGGCACGCCGTCGTCCATGACTCCACCATCGAGCAGGCGCGCGATTCCGGGATGCTGCAGAGTCGCCAGCACCTGGCGCTCCCGGCGGAAGCGGCGGCGGTCGGAGTCGGAATCGAGCTCGGCCCGGAGCAGCTTCACGGCGACGCGCTGCTCGAACTGCCCGTCGGCACGTTCGGCGAGGAAGACGCGGGACATGCCGCCACGGCCGATCTGGCGGATGAGGCGGTAGGCGCCCAGCCGCAGGCCCTCGTACGAGCTCGAAGCTGCAGCGTCCGGAAATTCGCCGAGCACGGCGGCGGCCGCACGCTCTGGCGGAGATGTGAGGAAGCGGCGGGCCGCCGCCACGCGCTCGATCAGCCGCTCGACCTCGCGACGGAGCTCGGGGTCGGTCCCGCACTCCTCCTCCACGAGCCGCGGCCACTCGGTCGGCTCGCTGTCCAGGAGGATGTCGAGGGTGCGCTCGACGCGGATCCACAGGTCACGATCCATGGTCCGATTCCTCTGTCAGCAACCCGGCCTGCCCGCAGAGCTCAACTCGCCGAGGAGGAAGAGTCGGGCCTTCAGCCAGTCACGCTCGACCGTCCGGGCCGAGACACCGAGCATCTTCGCCACGTCGTGCTCCGCGACGCCGCCGAAGAACCGTAGCTCCACCACCTGCCGGAGCCTTCGATCGACGGAGTCCAGATGATCCAGGGCGGCATCGACCGCCAGGATCTGGTCCATCTCCATCTCCAGCGAGGCGTCGACGTCGCCCAGGGTGACCCGGGTGAATTCGCCCCCCCGCTTCACTGCGCTCCTGCGCCGTGCGAAGTCCGTCAGCACCTGGCGCATGGCCCGCGCCGCGGCGCCGAAGAAGTGGGCCCGCCCCTCCCATCCGCCGTCCGGGTCACGCGCGAGCTTCAGAAAAGCCTCGTGGACCAGCTCGGTCGTGCAGAGCGTGGCCCCTCCGCCCGCCGACCGGAGGCGATGACGCGCGATGCGCTTCAGCTCCTCGTAGACGAGGGGGACCAGGGCTTCGGTCCGCAGCCCTTCGAATTCGCCGAGCGGCATAGGAAAACGGGAGCCACGGGAGGGTGGCGATGGAGCGGCCGAGAACGTCCACATCGGGCGGTCGCTCGGTGGACGCGGCCACGTCGCCTACTATTGCGGACGCCGCGTACCGGGCGCAATGCCGGCGTGGCCCCCCCGGCGAATCAGCGCAGGGACCGCAGCCTCCGTCCGGCCTCCTCCAGCGTCTCGTCCCGCTTGCAGAACGCGAAGCGGACGCGCGTCCGCCCGGCGGCCGGGTCGCTGTAGAAGCTCGAGCCCGGCACCGGGGCGACGCCCCCCGCCATGCGACCGTCCGCGCCCGCCGCCAGCCAGCGGGAGAAGGCGCTGTCGTCCAGATCACTCAGGCCCGAGAAGTCCGCCATGACGTAGTACGCGCCGGCCGGGGCCGAGCACCGGAAGCCGGCTTCCTGCAGCGCGGGGACGAGGACGTCGCGGCGGCGGCGGTAGTCGGCGGCGAGGCCGCGGTAGTAGTCGTCGCCCAGCTCCTCGAGCCCCACCGCGCACGCTTCCTGGAGGGGAGCCGGCGCGCCGACGGTGAGGAAGTCGTGGACCTTCCGGATCGCAGCCGTCAGGTCCGGCGGCGCGATCATCGTACCCACCCGCCATCCGGTCACGCTGAACGTCTTCGAGAACCCGCTGATCGTGATGGTCCGCTCGCGCATGCCGTCGAGCGTCGCGAGCGGGACGTGCTCGCCCTCGTAGCGGATGTGCTCGTAGATCTCGTCGGTGACGGCGACGACGTCGTGCCGGCGGCAGAGCTCCGCGACGCGCTCCAGCTCGCCGCGGGAGAACACCCACCCCGACGGGTTGTTGGGCGTGTTCACGATGATCGCGCGCGTGCGCGCGCACACGACCTCCTCCAGCCGGTCGAGGTCCGGTCCGCATTCCGGGTCCAGCGGCACGTATACCGGCTTCGCCCCGCACAGAATCGCGTCGGGCCCGTAGTTCTCGTAGTACGGCTCGAAGACGACGACCTCGTCGCCGGGGTCGATGACGGCCAGCAGCGCGGCGGCCATCGCCTCGGTCGCCCCGCACGTGACCGTGATCTCCCGATCGCCGTCGACCTCCATGCCGTAGAAACGGGCGTACTTCGCCTCCAGCGCCCGCCGCAGCCGCGGCGTGCCCCACGTGACCGCATACTGGTTCACGTCCGACCGGATGGCCTCGCACGCCGCCTCCTTCAGCCGCTCCGGCGCCGGGAAGTCGGGGAAGCCCTGGGCCAGATTGATGGCGTCATGCGTCGTCGCGACGCGGGTCATCTCCCGGATCACGGACTCCGTGAACGTTCTCGTTCGCGTGGCGGTCCGATCCGGGGAAGGCGTGGTGGTTCGATCCGGGGAATGCGCGGTGGTTCGATCCGGGGAATGCGTGGTGGTTCGATCCATGCGGGCTCTCTTTGTGTGTGGGCGGCCGCTGGTGCGGCCGCAGGGGGTCGGGGCCTGCGGCCCCTCCGAGGGGGTCGGCCCTGCGGGCCTCCGAGGAGGTCGAGGGCCTGCGGCCCTCTCCGAGGGGGTCACTCCGCCTTCGGCTCCGTTCCGAGGGGGCGGGGCGCGCGCTGCGCGGCCCCTCCGAGGAAGGCGCGCGGCGCGACTCAGGCGGACGCGACCTTGTGCCGGCAACGCAGCCGCGCGGCGAGGTCGGCCGTGCCCGGCGGCCTCGGCGCCCGCGACCGCCGTCTCGGAGCGAGACCGCAAGTCGAGCGACCTCCTCGCAGGCCCGAAGGGCCGCCCCCCTCGGAGCGAGACCGCAGGTCGAGCGACCTCCTCGGAGAGGGCCGCAGGCCCTCGACCCCCTCGGAGCGGCGGCGCAGCCGCCGCGACCCCCTGCCGCGGCGCGAGCCGCGGCCTTGCGAATCCCCGGCCAGCGCCCGCAACCTACTCCAAACGACTCTATCGGATCGAGTGCCCCAATGGCAACTGACAGCTTTGGCAGCCGCGACCAGCTCCGCGTGGGCGGCCGCACCTACGAGATCTTCCGGCTCGACGCCCTGGAGAAGGCGGGGCTTTCGCCGAGTCGGCTGCCCTACTCTCTCCGGATCCTGCTGGAGAACCTGCTCCGCACCGAGGACGGGACCATCGTCACGAAGGACGACATCGAGGCCCTGGCGCGGTGGGACCCGCAGGCCGCGCCGGAGACGGAGATCGCGTTCACGCCCGCGCGCGTGCTGCTGCAGGACTTCACGGGCGTGCCCGCGGTCGTCGACCTGGCTGCCATGCGGGACGCCATGGCCCGCATGGGCGGTGATCCCACGCGCATCAATCCGCTGCAGCCGGCGGAGCTGGTGATCGACCACTCCGTGCAGGTGGACGTGTTCGGCACGCGCATGGCGTTCGAGTTCAACGCGGAGATGGAGTACAAGCGCAACAAGGAGCGCTACGCGTTCCTGCGCTGGGGCCGGAACGCGTTCGACAACTTCCGCGTGGTTCCGCCCGAGACGGGCATCGTGCACCAGGTCAACCTGGAGTACCTGGCCCGGGGCGTGTTCGGAGAGGACGGCGGGCAGGCGTACCCGGACACACTGGTGGGCACGGATTCGCACACCACGATGGTGAACGGGCTCGGCGTCCTCGGCTGGGGCGTCGGAGGCATCGAGGCGGAGGCCGCGATGCTCGGCCAGGCCATCTCCATGCTCATTCCCCAGGTCGTCGGGTTCCGGCTGACGGGTGAGCTGCCCGAGGGCGCGACGGCCACGGACCTGGTCCTGACCGTCACGCAGATGCTCCGCAGGAAGGGCGTCGTCGGCAAGTTCGTCGAGTTCTTCGGTCCCGGGCTGGAGCACCTGCCGCTGGCGGACCGGGCGACGATTGGCAACATGTCCCCGGAGTACGGCGCGACGTGCGGCATCTTCCCCGTGGACGCCGAGACGCTCCGGTACATGAAGTTCACGGGCCGCTCCGACGAGCGCGTCGCTCTGGTGGACGCGTACATGAAGGAGCAGGGCCTCTTCCACACGGCGGACACGCCGCAGGCCGAGTACTCGGACACCCTCGAGCTCGACATGGCGACGGTGGAGCCGAGCCTCGCGGGGCCTCGCCGGCCGCAGGACCGCTTCGACCTCTCGAAGGCGAAGCGCTCCTACCTGGACAGCTTCACCCCCTTCGCCGAGGAGCGGGCGGCCCGTTCCGCGGCGATGGAGGCGTCCGACGGCGGCGCCGGCGGCGTGGCCGTCACAACGAACGGCGCCCGCAGCGCGACGATCGCGACGGACGACACCGAGTACACGCTGCGCGAGGGCGCGGTGGTGATCGCCGCGATCACGTCGTGCACGAACACGTCGAACCCCGCCGTGATGGTCGGGGCCGGGCTGCTGGCGAAGAAGGCGGTGGAGAAGGGGCTGAAGAGCAAGCCGTGGGTGAAGACGTCCCTGGCACCGGGCTCGAAGGTCGTGACCGACTACCTCGAGGAGGCGGGGCTGCAGGATTACCTGGACGAGCTTGGCTTCCAGCTCGTGGGCTACGGCTGCACCACGTGCATCGGCAATAGTGGCCCGCTGGACCCGGAGATCAGCCGTGCGGTGCGGGAGTACGACCTCGTCGTCTGCTCCGTGCTGAGCGGGAACCGCAACTTCGAGGGGCGCATCAACTCGGACACGCGCTTCAACTATCTCGCCTCGCCGCCCCTGTGCGTGGCGTACGCGCTGGCGGGGCGCATGGACATCGACCTCTACAACGAGCCCATCGGCAAGGACCGGGAAGGCCGGTCGGTCTTCCTGAAGGACATCTGGCCGACGCAGAGGGAGATCCACGACACCATGGGCCGGGCGGTGCGCTCGGAGATGTTCAGCGGGCAGTACGCGACGGTATTCGAGGGCGACGACCGCTGGCGCGCGCTGCCGGTCCCCGAAGGCGACCGCTTCGCGTGGGACCCGGAGTCCACGTACGTGAAGGAGCCCCCGTACTTCATCGACATGCCGAAGGAGCCGCCGGCGGCGGAGGACCTGAAGGGCGCCCGTGTGCTGGCTCTGTTGGGCGACAGCATCACGACGGACCACATCTCGCCGGCGGGCAGCATCGCGAAG
Source organism: uncultured Gemmatimonadales bacterium (assembly GCA_963728445.1). GTDB lineage: Bacteria > Gemmatimonadota > Gemmatimonadetes > Longimicrobiales > RSA9 > CAVSJO01. Next base: position 1,271,455 of record CAVSJO010000006.1, read on the forward strand.
GACTCGCCGGCGGCGAAGTACCTGGAGAGCCACGGCATCGAGCGGAAGGACTTCAATTCCTACGGGTCCCGGCGAGGCAATCACGAGGTCATGATGCGCGGCACGTTCGCGAACATCCGGCTGCGCAACCGCCTCGTACCCGGGGTGGAGGGCGGCTACACGCTGCACATCCCGAGCGGCGAGACCCTGACGATCTACGACGCCGCCATGAAGTACCGCGAGCAGGCGACGCCGCTCATCGTTCTCGCCGGCAAGGAGTACGGCACCGGCTCGTCCCGGGACTGGGCCGCCAAGGGTCCGGCGCTGCAGGGGGTCAGGGCGGTCATCGCCGAGTCGTACGAGCGGATCCACCGCTCGAATCTCATCGGCATGGGCGTGCTGCCGCTGCAATTCAAGTCGGGGGAGAGCGCCGAGTCCCTCGGTCTGACGGGGAAGGAGACGTACGACATCGTCGGACTCGCAGAGGGCGTCGAGGACCGGTTCCGCAACAGGCGCACGGTCACCGTCCGCGTCACGAGCGACGACGGCAACAGCCGGGAATTCGAGGCGCGCGTGCGCATCGACACCCCGCAGGAGGCGGAGTACTACCGGAACGGCGGAATCCTCAACTACGTGCTCCGGCAGCTCCTCGGAACGGCCTGACGGCGGGGGGCGCAGCCGCATCGAGCCGGGGGCCTCGGGCGACGCAGCCGCCCGGGGCCCCCCTTCGCGTGTCCCGGCAGCGGTGTTTCATTCGTTCTACATGCCGGAGGCCGGTGTCCACGCCGGCAAGGCGTTTCCGGCCCCGAACTCATTGCGGCACGGGCCGTGGACCGGTAGCGTTGGGCCCTGGCGAGACGGGGCGCGGGCGCTCCGCGCCAGGCAGACTTCACCACCCAAAGGAGTACGAATGAGCACGGGACAGAGGTCTCGACGGCTGTTCGCCCTGGCGGGAGCGCTGGCGCTGTTCTGCGCAGCTCCCGTGGCGGCTCAGCAGTCCTATACGATTTTCGGCCGGGTCCTGGATCCGGCGAGCGGGCAGGGACTGGCCGGAGCGCAGGTTTCGATCCAGGGGACGAACGCCGGCGCGCTGACGGAGGAGAACGGAAACTACACGATCCAGGCGAACCTGACGCCCGGAAGCTACACGCTGGAGTTCACGTTCATCGGACGGGCCATGGCGACGCGGGCGATCACGCTCGGATCCGACCGAACCGTCAACGTGCCCTCGGTCGAGCTGAAGCAGCAGGCGCTGTCGCTTGACGCGGTGGTGGTGACCGGCACGGCGGCGCCGACGGCGAAGCGGGCGCTGGGCAACAGCGTGAGCACGGTCGGCCAGAAGGAAGTCTCCGAGTCCCCATCCGTGACTCTGGACCAGGCGCTCCAGGGCAAGGTGGCCGGTGCGGTGATCACGTCGAACACCGGCACCCCCGGCGGCGGCGTGTCGGTCCGGCTCCGCGGCACCAGCTCGATCATCGGCGGCGCCGAGCCCCTCTACATCGTCGACGGCGTCATCATCGACAACAACGGGGATCAGCAGATCAACTTCGGGTACCGATCGAACCCCTCGAACCGGCTGGCGGACCTCTCGCCGGACGACATCGATCACATCGAGATCCTGAAGGGAGCCGCGGCCGCGGCGCTGTACGGGTCCCGGGCCAACAACGGCGTCGTGCAGATCTTCACGAAGCGGGGAACCGCGGGGAAGCCGCAGATCAACGCGTCGACGCGCTTCTCCTTCGGGTCGCTGCCGACCCGGCTGCCGTTTGCCATGACGCCCAAGGACGAGAACGGCAACCCGGTCACCCGCTACGATCCCCAGGACCTGATTTTCCGCAACTCCGTGAGCAACGACACGTACGCGTCCGTGGCCGGCGGTTCGACCGAGACGAAGTACTACATGTCGGCGAACTACACGAACCAGCAGGGCATCATGAAGGGGTCGGACTACCAGAAGACCAACGTCCGCCTGAACCTGGACGAGAACCTGGCCGACTGGATCAAGCTCTCGGCCGGCGCGAACTACATCCGGTCCCAGAACAACCTCGTCATCAACGGCGAGAACGGGACGGGTGGTCTGCTCACGGCCATCGTCTTCACGCCAACGACAGTGAACCTCGCGGAGCGGAACCCGGAGACGGGCGAGCTCGTCAACCAGGCGTTCGTCTTCCCGAACCCACTCGAGGTCATCAGCGACTGGTCGACGCCCCAGGACGTGAACCGCTTCATCGGTTCCTTTCAGGCACACGCCACGGCGGGTGACAACCTCACGCTCGACTACCGCCTCGGCTACGACAACTACGGCATGTCGACGTCGCAGTTCATCCCCCGCGGGTCGTCCGCAGCGCCGCAGGGCAGCTCTACGGACGTCAACCGAAACAGCCTGCTCGTGAACAACGACCTCATCGCGAGCTACGTGACAGATCCCATGGAGGCGCTGCGGCTTACGACCTCGGCGGGAATGAACCACACGTACAACAAGGTCGAGAACCTGAACGCGGCGGCCAGCGACCTCTCTCCACTCACGGAGCTGGTGCGCGGCGCGGTCCAGTCCGCGTCCCAGTCGAAGGTCGAGACGGCGACGCTCGGTTTCTTCGGCCAGGAGCAGCTCGCCTGGAAGAACCGGTTCTTCCTCACGGGTGCGCTCCGCTGGGATGCGTCCTCGACCTTCGGCACGGACCAGCGCTGGCAGGTCTACCCGAAGGTGAGCGGCTCCTGGGTGGTTTCGGATGAGAACTTCTTCAAGAACTCGGGGCTGTCGAGCTTTCTGACGCAGTTCCGCCTGCGCGCGGCGCTCGGCTACGCCGGGAACCAGCCGCCCCTCGACTACGCCTACGCCCGGATCGCCCGATACGGTACGGACATCAACGTCGACCGGCTGGGCCTCATCCCTCTCGCGTCGGGCGGAAACCCCGACCTCAAGCCGGAGCGCCAGCGGGAGTTCGAGGTCGGCTTCGACGCGTCGGCGCTCGACGACCGTATCGGCCTCACCTTCACGTACTACAATCAGTACACGAAGGACCTGCTGCTCACGCGGCCCTTCGCGCCGAGCACCGGCGTCGGCTCCATCCTCGACAACGTCGGCGAGTTGTCCAACAGGGGCATCGAGCTCCAGCTCAAGACGGTCAATTACACGAACAGCAACTTCGGCTGGAACACGACGTTCATCTATTCGCGGAACCGGAACAAGGTCGAGAAGCTGTACGGCGACCCCTTCACGGTCGGCTACAACAACCGCGTCGAGGAAGGTCAGCCGCTGGGCGTGTTCTACATGAGCGCCTACGAGCGGGACGCGAACGGGAACATCGTGACGGACTCCATCGGTCCGGTCCGGGCGGCGGAGTCGAAAATCGTCGGAAATCCTTGGCCGACCTTCACCGCTTCGATGAACAACGAGTTCACCGTCGGCAAGTCGCTGACCGCCAGCTTCCTGCTGGACGGCTCGTTCGGTCAGGACGTCTGGAACCAGACGCGGCGCATCATGGACATCTTCGGAGCCGGTCCGCTCTACGACCGGCTGCTGAAGGGGGAGATCACGCCCGCGTACCGCAGCCGCGTACAGGGCATCTTCGAGGCCTACCTGGAGGACGCCACGTACGTGAAGCTTCGGGAGGCGTCGCTGCGCTATACGCTGCCCGCCGGCTGGACGAGCGGGTTCGGCCTGGCCCAGGTGCAGCTCGAGCTGCTCGGACGCGACCTGTACACGTGGACCGACTACTCGGGCTACGACCCCGAGGTCAACATGTTCGGGCTGAGCACGGTGGCCCGCGGCGTGGACTTCGCCGTCTACCCGCACCCCCGCACGTTCAGCCTCGGACTCAAGGTCCGCTACTAACCACGCGATCGGAGCCATGATGATGAATAGCATCACACGATGGGGGCTGGTCGCGGCCGGGGCGTTCGCGCTCGCGGGATGCAACCTCGACCTCCAGGACCCGAACCTCCCCACGGAGGAGAACGCGATCAGCACCCGCAGCGGGATTACGCAGGTCGCGATCGGACTCCAGGCCGAATACTCGGACCAGCTCATAGACCCCGTCTGGGTAGGCGGTCTGCTCACCGACGAGCTCGGACCCGGCGGTGCCACGTTCCAGGGCTACCAGGAGCTCGATCGGGGCGAGCCCATCGACAACGACCTCGGGCCGTCCGAGGAGCCATGGGCGGGTATGTACCGCGTAGTTCGGGACGCAGACGTGCTCCTCGAGAACGCGCCGAACGTCGGCTTCGGACCCGGCACGACGAGCGGGATCATCGCCCTGGCCGACTTCTACAAGGCGCTCGCGCTGGGGAACCTGATTCTGATCTACCCGCAGATTCCCCTGGACGTCGGTCCGAACAACCAGAGTCCGGAGTTCGCCAGCCGGCAGGCGGTGATGGACATGGTGCTCCAGCTCTTCCAGGACGCCCACGACCAGCTCGCCACGACGCCGCCGTCCTCGGAGTTCACGGCCACGATCGTGGCCCCCGGCTTCGACCTGAAGAACTCCATCGACGCCATGACGGCCCGCTTCGCCCTGGCGTTCGGCAACTACGACGTGGCCAACACCGCAGCCCAGCGCGTCGACCCGTCCGTGTTCTCGCTGTTCGAGTACGGGTCCCTCGACGCCAACCCGCTGTGGAACCTCTGGTACAACTCCGGAAATGCGTACCAGATGCGGCCCGAGGATCAGTTCCGCCTGGAAGCCGAGCCGGGCGACCAACGCGTCGACTACTGGATCCAGCCGGCGGACATCACCGGCGCCAACGGGCCGCTGGATGACCTGAACCAGTATCGGACCCGCAGCGATCCGTACCCGGTCTACATGCCCGACGAGATGAAGCTTATCCGCGCGGAGGTCGCCGCGCGGAGCAACGATCTCGCGACGGCTCTGAACCTGGTGAACCAGGTCAGGACGCAGTGCTCATCCGCGGTCGCCGAGCCCGTGGCGTGCCTCCCGGCCCTGACCTCCGCGGACGTGCCGGACCAGTCTTCGATGCTGGACGAGATCCTGCACGAGCGCCGCTACGAGCTGTACCTCCAGGGCGTCCGCTGGTCCGACCTGCGCCGCTTCGGCAAGCCGGTACCCTACCAGTACATGCAGGTCCCGCGGACCGAGTGCGAGCGGAACACGAACGCCCCGTCGGACCTCTGCTCCATCGCCTCCGGCGGCTGAGCGGGCTCAACTCCGCGGTTCCTTCGACGCCCCCCGGCAGCTCCGTCTGCCGGGGGGCGTCGTGCGTTCCTCGCGCGGAGACGCGGAGAGGCGGAGACGGCAAATGTGGGACGCGGAATTACGGGACGCGGAGACGAAGATGTCCCTCATGGTGGACGCACGAGTGTCCTCCGTCGGTCACGGACGCGGGGGTCAGAGACAAGGTTGAATCGTCGTAAACGCATGGAAGGCAAGGGGTTATGACGAATGGACGGACGCGGCACGCATCGCGCACATGTAAGGGGGCGTCCCCACTCGGAAGGAGGCAACAATGCAACGCGTGAGCTACAGACTCGCCATGGCCGCGGGACTCGCCGCGGCCCTCGCCGCGTTCCCCGCGAGCGGATCGGCCCAGGGACGTTCGCCGCAGCGGACGCAGAGCGCCCACGGGCGGTCGGCGGATGCGCGGCGTGGCGATCGGGACGACCGCCGGGACCGCGACGACCGCTACGAGAGCGACCGCGACCGGGATGACGGCTACGGAAGCCAGAACGACCGGTACGGAAGCCAGAACGACCGGTACGGAAGCCAGAACGACCGGTACGGGAGCCAGAACGACCGGTACGGCCGCAACGGCACCTACGGTCGCGCGCCCTCGAGTGACGTCTTCCGTGCACAGCGCGCACGTGTGATCCAGCGGTGTCGGGCGCAGGAACGGCAGATCCTTGCGCAGGAGCGCGGCCGCGGGAATGGTCGCGGGAACAGCGCGGCAAAGCGGCGGGAGCAGACGCGGAAGCGGCTCGACCAGCTGCACCGCCGATGCGACCAGCAGTTGAACCAGATCGCTCGACGGGCGCGAACGAGCGGGGGCTACGGCTCGACGCTCCCGGGCCGGTCTCCGGATCCGCGCGGCGTGTACGGGTCTGACCGCTACCCCCGGTCGGGGCGGGTATACGATCCGCGCGACGTGAACCACGACGGGCGCGTCGACGAGCGTGACCGCATCGATGCCCGCAGGGATGGACGAAGCGGCGGACGCGACGGCGGCAGCTGATCCCGACCGGCGGGCCGGGTGGCGGCCCGGCTCGCGAGAGTGAACGAAGAATGACGGCCGTCCGGATTCGTCCGGGCGGCCGTCAAGCGTCTACGCGCCGCTCGTGCCGCTGTAGTACTGAAGGGCGAAGTCCCGGGGGCTCTGGCTTCGGGCGTACACGACGGTGGCGAGCCGCAGGGCAGCGAGCAGGCGGATGTACGCCCAGCCGACGTCGAACTCGTACCAGTGGGCGCGGAATTTCGCCGAACGGGGATCGGCGTGGTGGTTGTTGTGGAGCTCCTCGCCGGCGATGAAGACTCCGAGGGGGATGATGTTCCGGCTCTCGTCCTTCGTCGCGAAGTTGCGGTAGCCGAGGGCGTGGCCGATGCCGTTGATGATGTTGCCGAGGATGGGGAGCCAGACCGTCATGGCGCTCCACGCGATGACGCCGGTGACCAGCCCGAAGAGGTAGACGTCCACGAACAGCATCAGCGTGATGCCCAGCCAGGAGAAGCGGGAGTACAGGTGCCGCTCGATCCAGTCCTCGGGACAGCCCCTGCCGTACTTTTCAATGAGATCCCGGTCCTTGACGGCCCGGCGGTAGAAGAACACGCCCCCGAGGACGATCTCCCAGAGCCCCTCGACGGCCGGCGAATGCGGGTCCCCCTCCCGGTCGGCGAAGGCGTGGTGCTTCCGGTGCACCGCCACCCACTCCTGCGTCTTCATTCCCGTCGTCAGCCACAGCCAGAAGCGGAAGAAGTGCTCCGCGACGGGGTGGAAGCGGACGCCACCGTGGGTCGCGGAGCGATGGAGATAGAGCGTCGTCGAGACGCTCGAGAGATGGCCGATGACGAGAGCCCAGACGACGGGCACCCACCAGGGATGTGCGAGGAAGTCGGGATCCGGCATTTCTGCTCCTTCTGTCGATCTGCGCGACCGCGGCGCAGAGGCGTCGCGCCGCCGGTCCGGGCGGACGGGAAGATCACCCCGACCCGAACCCCGACGCAACCCGCGGGCCGGGGAGCCTGTCCGCGATTGCGTCCGGGGAGCGCCGGCTTATGTTCAAGCCCGCGCCCGCTCTCCGCGACCCACCGCGAACCCGCTCCGGATCCACGATGCTGATCGCCGTCTCGGGAATGGTCGGAACCGGCAAGACCACCCTCGGCCGCGCCCTCGCTCGGTACTTCGGATTCGCCGTGTCGGTGGAAAGCACCGGCGATGAGAATCCGTGGCTGGCGCTGTTCTACGGCGGCGACGACGGCATGCGCCGGAATGCGCTCCACCTCCAGCTCTTCTTCCTGGCGAAGCGGATGGAGAGCCTGCGACGGATGCGAGGCGAAGACGCGGACTGGATCATCGACCGGACCTGGTACGAGGACGCCGAGATCTTCGCCCGCGGCCACTACGAGCAGGGGCTCATCTCGCCCCTGGAGTTCGACCTGTACCAGCGTCTCTACCGGGAGCTCACCAGCGCCCCCGCCGCCCGGCCCCCGAACCTGATGATCTACCTGCACGGGCCACTGGACTCGATCGTCGGCCGAATCCACCGCAGGGGCAGGGAGGAGGAACGCGACGTCCCACGGGAATACTGGGCGACGCTACACGATCGCTACTCCCGCTGGATCCGCGGCTTCCGCTTCTGTCCGATCCTGGCGCTGGACGTCCGCGAATACGACATCGTCGACGATCCGGGCTCCGTCGAACGCGTCGCAAGACGCGTAAAGGACGCCCTGGGCCCGGAGATGAACAAGGCGGGCGTTCAGTTCAGGCTGACGGTGTAGCACTCCCCCCGCCCGCAGCGCCCCCCGCCCGCAGGGCGCCCCCCCGCCGCCCGCAGGGCCGGCGCCCCCGCCCGCAGGGCGGAGCCCCCGCCCGCAGGGCGGAACCCCCGCCGCAGGCGGTGCCCCGCCCGACGGGCGGTGCCCGGCGGCAACGCCGCCGTGCCCCGCGGCAACGCCGCGGTGCCCCGCGCCGCAGGCGCGGCTTCAGCTCCACCCCCTCGCCACCACCTCCCATTCGTCCACGACCTCGCCCTCGCCGTCCACTCCCCAGTACCCGAGCTGAAGATTGACCGACACGCAGACGTGGTTGGGGACGACGCGGACGCGCTCGCCGACCTTCGGCCGCCAGTCGGTGGCCGACAGGTCGAGGACGCCGTGCTCCTCGGACGTCGTTCGCACCGTCACCTCGGGGCGGTCGAGGAGGGCGCCGAGGCCGGTGACCGGGACGTCGCGGCCGTCGCTCGTACGGAACGTCGCGCCCTCGGGCGCGCGGATCTCCTCGCGGGACAGGGCCTTCGAGCCGGCGTCGACCACGGCCTGACCGGGCACGGCGGTGCTGACGACCGTCGCCAGGATGCTGTAGGCGCACTCGTCCCACGCGCACGCGCCGATCGCGGCGGTCGTCCGGTCGTTGAAGACGTAGGTGCCGGGCCGGATCTCGGTGATGCCGCTCAGGCGATGGGACTGGAATGCGGTCGGGGTCGAGCCGCCGGACACGACCTCCGCCCGCAGCCCGGCCTCCTCGAGTGCGTCCAGGTGCCGGTCGATGGACTGCTGCAGTGTCTCCAGCGACGCGTCCTGCTCGTCCACCGGCTCGCGGATGTGGCCGGGGTAGAACATCAACCCCCGGAAGGCGAGGCCCGAGAGGTCGCCGGCGAGGCGGGCGAGGCGGAGCATGTCGGCGGTCGACTGGACGCCGACCCGGCGCATGCCCAGGTCGACCTCGACCAGCGCGCCGATCTCGGCGTCGGCCTCACGGGCGGCGCGGGCGAGCGTGCGCATCGCCTCCTCGGAGTCCATCGCCACCGTCAGATCGAGCCGGGAGGCGAGAGCGCGCGCGGCTTCGAGGCGGCCGCCGCCGAGGACGGGGTACGCCAGCAGGAGCCGATCGGCGACGTCGCCCATCACCATCGCCTCGCGGCCCGTGGCGACCGTCAGCCCCGCGGCGCCCCGGGCGATCTGCGCGGCTCCGACGCGCGGGTTCTTGTGCGTCTTGGTATGGGGCCGCAGCGCGAGGCCGTGCTCCGCCGTATACGTGGCCATGCGATCGAGGTTGGCCTTCATGCGCGCGACGTCCACGACGGCGGCCGGCGTGGGCAGGGAGTCGAGGTTCATGGCTGCGTCGCCTGCGTGGCGGTCGACATCCCGTACTTGCCGAACCAGGCCAGCACCCACGCGGTCTTCTCGACGAGGTTGCTCGGCTTGGCCGCGATCTCGTGCCCCGAGTCCGGCACCTTCACCATCGCGGTGGGGACGTGCTGGAGCTTGAGCGCCGTGTAGAACTGCTCGGCCTCCGTCGTCGGCGTGCGGTAGTCCTCCTCGCCGGTGATGAGCATGGTCGGCGTCTTCACGTTGCCCGCGTAGCTGATGGGGGAGCGCTCCATGTAGTGCTGCAGGTTGTCCCACGGCAGGCCCGGCTGCCAGTACTTGTAGAAGAACGGCGTGGCGTCTGCCGTGAGCACGAAGCTGTACCAGTTGATGACCGGCTTCTGGACGACGGCGGCGCGGAAGCGGTCGGTGTGGCCGACGATCCAGGCGGACAGCACGCCGCCGCCGCTCCCGCCGGTTACGAAGAGCTGGTCCGGATCGACGTAGCCCTTCGCGATCGCGGCGTCCACACCGGACATCAGGTCCTCGAAGTCGTGGTCCGGGTAGTCGTGGTGTATGAGGTTGCCGAACTCCTCGCCGTAGCTCGTCGAGCCGCGCGGATTGATGTAGAGCACGACGTTGCCGGGCGCCGCGTAGAGCTGGTCCTCCGCGGCGAAGCGGTCCCCGTAGTTCGCGAACGGGCCGCCGTGGATCTCGAGGATGAGCGGGTACTTGCGGGACGGGTCGAAGTGCGGCGGCTTGAGGATCCAGCCCTGGATCTCGCGGCCGTCGAAGGACGACTTGAACGTGATCTCCTCGGCGGTGGCGAGGGCCTTGTGGTCCAGCAGGTCCGCGTTGAGCTGCGTGATCCGGCGGGCGTCCTTCCCGCGGGTGCCGACGGCGACGTCGGCCGGGTGGTCGGGCAGGCTGTGGGTGAAGGCGAAGACACCGTTGCGCGAGACGGTGTAGGAGCCGCCGCCGTAGGGCCGGCCGATGGACAGGCCGCCGACGTGGTCCGCAAGCTTCGCCACCTTCCCCGAGCCGACGTCCACGTAACCGATTTTTGTGTCGCCCCGGTCGTCGTACTGGAAGTAGAGGCCCTTTCCGTCCCGGCTCCACGTCAGGTTGCCGAAGTCCCGGTCGAAGTCGGGCGCCACCTCATGGCTGCCGCTGCCGTCGGCGTTCATGACGTACAGGTGCGTAACCTGGTAGCCCTGGTAGCGGTCGTCGAAGCCGGTGTAGGCGACGACGCCCCCGCCGGGCGACACCGTCGGCTCGCCGTCCGGGCCCTGCCGGCTCGTCAGCGCCTGCGGCTCACCGCCGTCGAGCGACACCCGGTAGACCTCCGAATTCGCGGGGTCGTACTCCCGGTCCTCGTGACGATTTCCGGAGAAGTAGAGCGATCGGCTGTCCGCGGACCACTCCGGCGCGCCGTCGTCGTACGGCCCGAACGTGAGCTGGCGGGGCGTGCCGCCCTGCGCGGGAAGCACGAACACGTGGGTGTAGCCGTGGGGCAGGTAGCCGACCTCGTCCTGGCGGTAGTGGAGTCGATCGATCATGCGCCAGGCGGGGCCCCAGTCGGCGCCCTTCGGCCTCGGCGGCATGTGGGCCAGCGTCGGCGCCTCCTCCGGGACGCGCATGCTGAAGGCGATCCACTGCCCGTCCGGCGACCAGGTGACGCCCCGTGGCGAGCCCTCGGCGATGTGCGTGAGCTCCGCCTCCTGCCCGGTGTCCATCCAGCGCAGCCAGACCTGGCTCGAGCCGCCCTGGTTCGAGACATAGATCAGCTTCGAGCCGTCCGGCGCCCAGCGAGGCGAGCCGTAGCTCTTCTCCCCGCTCGCCAGCGCCCGCATCCCGGACCCGTCCGCGTTCATGATCCACAGGTCGGAACGGGTACCGTCCTTCATGACGTCGTAGCCCTCCCGCACGAATACGATCTGCCGGCCGTCGGGCGAGATTCGCGGATCCGAGGCCCACTCGAGCTGGAAGACGTCGAGGGGCTGGAAGAGATCGCTCGGCGCCATGGAGGAGGCCGGCGCGCCGGCCTCCTCCTGCGCGTGGAGCGGGAGGGCGGTCAGGAGCGTGGCGGCGCCGATGGCGCCGACGAGCATCGTCGCATATCGAGTCATGTGGTCTCCGGGAAGTGGGTAGGACGCTGCACGCTACGGGGCCGCCGGAGCCTGAGCAAGGCGCCGGCACGGCTTGCCGAGCCGACCGCCGTCGCCCAATCATACGCCTCAGGTCGTCTCGAGGGCGTCCGACACCGGCCCGGGCCTCTGCGAGGGCTGGTGCGGCGCGCCGCGAAAATCCCCGATCGAGGAGGCATGATGCACGTGAGGACGCTGTCCCCTGCGCTTCTCGCCCTTGCCCTCGTCGCTGCGTGCGGCGGCTCCGGCGGCGATGCCGGTGACGCCGGCATGGCGACGGACTCCGCCGCAGGATCCGCCCAGGCCGCCGCGCCCGCGGCGGGCGCCGACTCCATGTCGATCCAGGGCTTCCAGACGCCGGAATCCGTACTGTACGACGACGCGGCCGACGTCTACTACGTGTCCAACATCAACGGGAACCCGTTGGACAAGGACGGGAACGGGTTCATCTCGCGCGTGTCGCCCGACGGCACCATCGCGCAGGAGCGCTTCGTCGATGGCGCGTCCGAGGGCGTGACGCTGAACGGCCCGAAGGGCCTTGCGATCCACGGGGACACGCTGTTCGTCGCCGACATCGACGTCGTGCGGGCGTTCGACCGGAACTCGGGCAAGCCGCTCGCAGACATGCCGGTCTCGGGGGCGACGTTCCTGAACGACCTGGCGGTGGCGCCGGACGGCACGCTGTACGTCACCGACTCCGGACTCGACGCGAGCTTCAACGGGACGGGCACCGACGCGGTCTATCGGTTCGAAGGCGGCAAGGCGGTGGCCGTCTCACGGGACAGCGCCCTGCTGCACCCCAACGGAATCCTGGTCAGCGGCGACTCGCTGGTGATCGTCCCGTTCGGCGGAAACGTCGTGCTCTCGATGGCGCGCAGCGGTGGAGCCATTTCGAAGGGGGCGACGCTGCCCGGCGGACAGCTCGACGGCGTCGTGCGGCTCGGCGACGGGTCGTTGCTCGTGTCCAGCTGGGAAGGTCAGGCCGTCTACCGCGTGCCGGGCGGCGGCGGCGCGCCGTCCGTGGCCGTGTCCGGTGTCGAGTCGCCTGCGGACATCGGCTACGACGCCGGCCGCGGCAGGCTGTTGATCCCGATCTTCCAGGGCGGGCGCGTGGAGGTGCGCGGCGTGCGTTGACGAGCGTCTCCACGAACGAGGACGAAGATGACGCGTGCGCCCCTCCTGCTCGACCCGGTAGGCTTCCTCGTGGGCCAGAGCGTGATGGCCGACGTGCTGCACGCGAGCAGCGCGGGGCTTCTGGGCGGCCTCCTGCCCACCCGAACTGCCCTGTTCTTCCTCGCCGGTGGACTGACGGTCGAGCTGCTGCTGTTCCTGCGGCATGAATTCACGGCTCAGCTGCAGGCGCTCGTCCGGGGGCTCGGCGCCGGCGCGGTTGCATGCCCGCTGCTGCTCGTGGGACAGGCGCAGCTCGCCTTTCCGCTGCGATCCATTCTGTTCGTGGAGATCCTCACCGCCAGCGTGGCGCTGCTGGTCGTCGAGCATCGGCGCCCCCGGATCTGAACGCGGACGTCGCCGGATCGGAACGAGGGCCCCGCGGACGCGCGGGCGCGTGGGCGGTTGGATGCTTAGGCGCGTGGGCGGCACGGCGGGCGCGTGGGCGGCACGGCGGGCGCGTGGGCGGCACGGCGGGCGCGTGGGCGCCAACAAAGGACCATCTGCGGGCTGTCGGCGGTCGTTCGTCGCGATCAGGTCGCATGACAATGACGCCGTGGCATGCTCCGCTCTCGGGCCGCCCGTCGTTGTCACGTACGCACCGCAACGGACGCCGAACGTGACGAAAGAGCGGACCGCCGATCGGATTGGTGGATTCTGTCCGGGCGTGCGTGGCGCTGCTGGTCGTTGGCGATTCTTGTGATCGTTCTCGTGGCATGCGGAAGGGCCAGTACCGCGCCAGGGGCGGAAACTTGTAGCAACGCCTCCGGTGAATTCGGGAGCGTGGGGTGTGCCGGTGTGCGCGGACGAGTAGTCGACTCCGATGGAACGGGTGTGGTGGGCGCCCAGGTCAGACCCTTCTTCGGATCGGATGGTTGCTGTAATACTCCCGTGTTGAAACGGATGCGGGCGGTTCAAACTTTGCCTTTGATCCTGCGATCGCTGGCGCTTGACCCGACGCTGCCGCTCGGCCAGTATTGAGTTTCAGCATTCGGGTCCAGTTGTGCGGTGGCTCGCGTTTCGCCGTCAGAGACGGCGGGCGACCGCGCTTCAGTCTGGGCGAGAACCATCGGCACAGCTTCGTCGCCGCCAGCGTTTCGAAGCAGTTTTGGCACAGCTTTGACGACGGAGGGCGGGCGCGGCAAAAGACTGGATGCCGTACGTCGGTGGTGAATCGGAAGCTAGCACGTGTTTCGGGGCCGTAGCTCAGCTGGGAGAGCACCTGCTTTGCAAGCAGGGGGTCACCGGTTCGATCCCGGTCGGCTCCATCCATCGGACGCCTTTCGCGGCGAGCCCACGCCGGTCGGGGTTCGCGCCTGTCGTCACCGCGAGGCTGTCATGAAGCTGGAGGACATCAACTGGCTCAACGTCGGGGCGCTGACGGTGCTCCTCGTCGTTCTCGCCGTCTGGCTGCACACCTACCTGAGCACCCACTCCTGAGGTAGCCGGCTCGCTGTGTGAGCCGGTGCGCCCCAACCCCCTCCGCCCCAATCCCCTCGGACCCACTCCGCCGCCGACAGGAACGTTCGTTGCAGCCGCGATGCGCGCGCAGGACTCGTCGACGCGTCTTCGCGGGAGCACACATGCGTCCCCATACACGCCTACCCTCGCCGGCCGTGCTGATCGCCGTCGCGCTGCTCTGGGCCGGCCCGCTGGCCGGCCCCCTCGCCGGACAGCAGCGGGAGGCGGCCGGCGCGGCGGGGCGCGTGCAGGTCGTGCTCTCGACGATGCACCGGCTGAACGAGATGGAGATCGAGATGGGCCGGCTCGCCCGGCAGCGGGGTGCCCGGGATGCCATCAAGGACTACGGGGACCGGCTGGTGCGGGACCACGAGTTCGCCGACGAGAAGGTCCGGGACCTGGCCCGGTCGTCGGGCGTCGAGCTGCTGCCCATCGCGGCGCTCCCTGCTGCCGGGGCCCTGCGGGACCTGCACGAACGCGGCGAGCTGGTCTCCAACCAGCTCGGCCTGACGTTCGACCGCATGTTCCTGGACCTGATGGCGACGTCGCACTCCACCGCCCTGGGGCTCCTCGACGAAGCGCGGGCCCGCCTGCCCGCCGGCGACGTGAAGGACCTCGTGGGCCGACTCGCCCCCATCCTCTCTCAGCACCTCGAGCTCGCGCGGGACCTGCTGGCCGATGCAGGCAGCGGACGGCCCGCGACGCCACCGGTGGACGTCGAACCGCCCCCGGCCGGAGGCCGGAGGTGAGCGCGGCCGATGGGACGGTGAGGGCGGAGCGGCGTCCTGGCGCGGCAGCCCGAGCTGGCGCCGGCGCCGTCGGCGGCGTCGTCGCCGGTCTCGTTATGGCGATGGTCGCGCTCTGCCATACCTCCTTCCTCGGGCTCGGCTTCTGGCTGCCGATGAAGCTCGTCGCGGGCGTGTTCTGGGGCGTGCGCGTGATCATCGGCGGGGTCTGGATCACCCTCGCCGGCATCGCGATCCACCTGGCGGTCTCGGCGGTGGCGGGAGCGCTCTTCGGCGTGCTGTTCGGCCACCGCATCAACGCGATCGTCGGGGTCGCCCTCGGGATCGCGTTCGGGGGCGTCGTCTGGGCCGTGAACACCTACCTCGTCCTGCCGTGGGCGGACCCGGTCATGCTGCAGCGGGAGATGGTGGCGCCCGTCTGGTGGTTCGTCTACCACCTGGTCTTCGGGGCGGTACTGGTCCTGGTGCCCGTATTCACCCGGCTGCAGGCGGATTCCCGGCCGCTCTTCGACTGACGGGCATTCAAGCGGCACGTGGGCCAGTCCCCGGCAGAGTGGCGGATCAGCTCGCTTCCCGCTTGAGGACGTCCTGCGGAGGGCGCGGCGGGAGGTGCAGCCGGAACCGGCTGCCGGCCCCGACCTCGCTCTCGACGACGAGGTCGCCGCCGAGGAGCCGGGCGAGTCGGCGGCCGACGGAAAGGCCGAGTCCGGCCCCTCCATGGCGACGGGTGGACGCCGGCTCGAGCTGGGTGAACGGCTCGAAGATGCGTTCCAGATCGCCCTCGGCGATCCCCAGGCCGGTGTCGGTGACGAGGACCGTGAGGCCGCCGTCGTCGGTCCGGAAGAGCTCGATCCGCACCGTGCCTTCCGACGTGAACTTCACCGCGTTGCCCAGCAGATTGAGCAGGATCTGGCGAACCTTGGCCCCGTCCGTGAGGATCTCCTCCCGCTGAAGCGGGACTTCGGATTCGAGCCGCAGATCCTTCTGCCGGGCGATGGGCAGGACGGCGGTGACGATCTCGCGCACGATCGCCGCGGCGTCCACGGGCTCCGGCCGAATGCTCTCCCGGGCCATGTCCAGGCGTGAATACGAGAGCACCTCCTCGATCAGCCTGACCAGGAGCCAGCCGCTCGTGCGGATGCGATCGAGGTAGTCGTGCTGCTCCGTGGTGAGGCCGCCGGCGATCTCGTCCAGCAGCAGCTCCGTGTAGCCGAGCATCGCGTTCAGCGGCGTGCGCAGCTCGTGACTCATCGTAGCCAGGAACGCGGACTTCGCGCGGCTCGCCTGCTCCGCATCGCGGCGGGCATGGACGAGGTCGGTCACCTCGAACCCGAGGACGACGATCCCGGTGGTCTCGCCGGCGTCGCGGAGGGGCTGGTAGACGAAGTTGACGAAGATCTCCTCCGGCTCTGACCCGGGGGTGCGTCGCACGCGGATGGGCTCCTCGATCCCGACGTACGCCACCCCCGTGCGGTAGACGCGGTCCACCGCGTCGAAATACCCCTGGTCCTCCAGCTCGGGCAGCGCCTCGCGAAGGGAACGTCCGACGACGTTCCGGTGTCCGACCAGTTGGCGGTAGCGGGGATTGGCGAGCTCGAAGACGTGTTGCGGGCCACGCAGCACCGCGATGAAGGCGGGTGCCTGCTCGAAGAGCTCGGAGAGGTGGAGTCGCTCGGCGCTGAGCTCGCTGACGACGCGTCGCCGCTCCGTCACGTCCCGGGAGACGCCCACGATCCCGATCAGGACGCCGTCGTCGTCCAGGATCGGCGAGTCCGTCACATAGGCGTGGAAGCTGCTTCCGTCCTTGCGGCGCACTTCGAAGTCACCGCTCCAGTCCTCGCCGTCCTGGAGCCGCTGCATGATCTCTTCGGCCCGGTCCAGGAAGGCCGGCGTCAGCTCCGTGATGGGGCGGCCGACGGCCTCCGATGCGGTCCAGCCGTAGAGCGCCTCGGCCGAGCGGTTCCACAGGAGGACACGGCCGTCCGGATCCGTGGCGATGACCGCCTGACCGATCGCGTCGAAGGTCCGGGCCAGGAACCCGGCGTCGCCTTCCGAGGGTTTGGCTGGTGACGGGCTCGATGCGCTCTCGGCTGCGGATTGCTTCATCGGCGGCGCGGGGCTGTGCGAGGAAGATCGACGGGTGAACATGGGCCGCGGCCGGACCCGTGTCCAGCGGTGGGACGCGTCACTTCGGATGCGTCTCGTGCGTTCCGGATGCGAGGCACACGCCTTGCTCTTTCAATGGACCGACGCCGGGCGGTGACGGGGGCGGCGGAGCAGGAGTCGGATCGAAGCGTATCGGCCGTGCGGATCCGTTTCGCACGCGGGACGCGCGGCACCGGAGGAGTTATGTTGCAGTTGCTGGCATTCGGAGTCATGGCTTTCACGATGGCGCTCCTTCTTGGATACCTTCGGCTGCCCGACGGCCGCGAGTGCCCCGCCTGCGGTAGACGGCCGCTGCGGCGCGTCTCCCCGCGGGGAGAGGCGGGTCCGATGATCCCTCGGCTCCTCGATCTGGCGTTCTGCCGGGCCTGCGGCTGGCGTGGGCGCATCCGCCGCGGCCCGGTCCATTCCCCGGTGTCCCGGCGCGGGAGGGGCTCATGATGACGCTCGCCCTCCGCGTCGTCCTCCTCGCGTTCGCCATCGTGGCCTACGCCGGATCGGGCTCGTCCCTCGCCGTGATCCGTCACCGCCACCTTGCCGATGGCGACGTCGACTGGGGCATGGTCGGCGTGGCGACGCTGCTCCTCACCTTCGGCGCCCTCTGCACCGCGCTCGGAGTCGGGTGGAGCGGCGTGCTCGCGTTCGGTGGCGTCGCCCTCGGGGCCAGCTACGTCTTCATGGCCCAGCACATCGGCCTCTTCCGCGTCGACGCCGGCGCCGCCGGGGCGCGGCCTGATCCCGTGCGGGAGCCGCGACAGCACCGCTAGGATCGACTCAGCCGTGGTCGGCGGGACCGAAGAAGATGGTCTCGTCGAACCGGTCGCCCTGGTACAGCTCCTCCCCGGCGTCATGGGCGCCCCGTCCACCGAACACCTCCTCCAGAGCGCCGAGCATCTCGATCTCCGCGGCCCTGTCCGGCGGCGGCTGCGGGACGTCCGGAAGCGCAGCCAGCGCAGCCGCATGGAGTCCCGGCAGCCACACCTGAGGGCCGCGGCTGTCGGCCCGCGCGTACCCGGACGGAATGCCGATTCGCCGCTCGTTCCGCAGCCCCACCACGATCCAGCGCACCACCCCCTCCTCGTCCGTGAGGAGCTCTTCGACCCGGCCCACCTCCTCGTCATCCATGAGGGTTCGCACGGGCCACCGAAGGGGGTCGATTTCCCGGGTGGCGGGTGACGCTTCCGATCCCTTGAGTGGGCGCAGGGGCATGTCGACCTCTCGCGACCGGCCGCGCGGGGCGATCGGCACCTGGTGGACGAATCCTTCCCACAGGGCAAGAGGCGTTCCATCGGATGGCCATTGCCTGCGCGTCGCTCGCGCGCCCATGCTGCGGACATGATCCTCGTAGCACCTACCGCGTTCAAGGGAACGATCGGAGCCGTCGAGGCGGCGCGGGCCATGGCCGCGGGCGTCGCCGACGCGCTGCCGCATGAGGCCGTCGTCGTGATGCCGCTGGCTGACGGCGGGGACGGCCTGCTGGACGCCCTCACCGCCGCCGTGCACGGCCGAGTGGACGACGTCCCCATTCACGGTCCACTGGGCGAGGCTGCTCGCGGCCGCGTCCTGATCCGGGCGGGCGAGGCGGTGGTGGAGAGCGCCGATGCGTGCGGACTGCACCTCGTGGCGGTCTCGCGCCGCGACCCGCTGCGGACGGACACGGGCGGGGTCGGGGAGCTGATCCGGTCTGCGGCCGCGGCCGCCGGCACCGTCCGGGTCGGGCTGGGTGGTTCCGCGACGGTGGACGGGGGCGCCGGTATGGCGCGGGTGCTCGGATACCGCCTGCTCGACGTCGCCGGCCGGCCGCTCCCGCCGGGCGGCGGCGCCCTCGAGCGGCTGGCGCGCATCGAGGCGCCTGCGAGCGGCGGGACCGGCGGGCCCGGCGGGCCCGGCGGGGCACCTGCCGCCCGGGCGCGGCCGACGCGCATCGTCGCGCTGGTCGACGTGGACAATCCGCTGCTCGGGCCGAACGGCGCGGCGCGGGTGTACGGTCCCCAGAAGGGCGCGGACGCCGCGGCCGTCGAGATCCTCGAGCGGGGGCTCGCACGGCTGGCGGAGCGCTGGCGCGTGGATCTGGGGGTCGAGCCCGCGAACGAGCCGGGGGCAGGAGCGGCGGGCGGGTTGGGCGGGGGCATGGCGGCGTTCCTGGGCGCCGAGCTGATGTCCGGGGCCGAGTGGGTGCTGCGGGCGGTGGGCTTCGACGAGGCCCTCGCCCGGGCGCGGCGGGTGGTCACGGGCGAGGGCGCGTTCGACGCCCAGAGCGCCATGGGCAAGGTGGTCGGCACCGTTCTGGAGCGGGCGCGGCGGGCGGGCGTGCCGGCGCTGCTGGTAGCGGGACGGATCGCCGCGGCGCCTGAAGGCGACGTCGCCCTGATCGATGGCGGCGGCGCGATCCTGGACGAGAGGGCGATCCGGGCGCGAGTGGCGGCCGCGCTGCGGGCGACGTGAGTGCCGGAGGGCGGGCGCCGCGGCGCCACCGGCGTCGGTCCGGATCTCGTTGCAGCCCCATGGACGCGCGGATACCTTGTGGGCGGACCCGCCGCGAGGGGCGGGGCAGGGGCGTGTGCAACGGGTGGAGACATGTCGAACGGCAGTGACCTCATGGAAAAGCTCGTCTCGCTGTGCAAGCGGCGCGGCTTCGTCTTCCAGTCCTCGGAGATCTACGGCGGGACCGGGTCGGTGTGGGACTACGGCCCGCTGGGCGTGGAGCTGAAGAACAACGTCAAGCGGGCGTGGTGGGGCGCGCTCGTGCACGCGCGGGACGACGTGGAGGGTCTGGACGCGGCGATCCTGATGCACCCGCGCGTCTGGGAGGCGAGCGGTCACGTCGAGGGGTTCACGGATCCGCTCGTGGAATGCTCGAACTGCCACCGCCGCTTCCGGGCCGACAACGCCGACGTGCAGGACGGACAGTGCCCGGTCTGCGGCACGCGGGACGCGTTCGGCGCGGCGCGGCAGTTCAACCTCATGTTCCGGACGTTCATGGGGCCCGTCGAGGATGCGGCGTCCGTGGTCTACCTGCGCCCGGAAACGGCGCAGGGGATCTACGTCAACTTCCAGAACGTTCTCACGACGAGCCGGCAGAAGATCCCGTTCGGCATCGCCCAGATCGGCAAGGCGTTCCGGAACGAGATCACGCCGGGCAACTTCATCTTCAGGACCCGTGAGTTCGAGCAGATGGAGATGCAGTTCTTCGTGGAGCCGGGCACGGACGAGCAGTGGTTCGAGTACTGGAAGGACCAGCGGATGCAGTGGGTCCGGGGCCTCGGGATCCGTGAGGAGAAGCTGCGCTTCCACCGGCACGCTCCGGACGAGCTCGCCCACTACGCGAAGGACGCCTTCGACATCCAGTACGAGTTCCCCTTCGGATGGCAGGAGTTCGAGGGGATCCACAACCGCACGGACTTCGACCTGAAGCGGCACGCGGAGTACTCCGGCAAGCGCATGGAGTACATCGACCCGTACGACAAGGAGAAGCGCTACATCCCGTACGTGGTGGAGACGTCGGCGGGTGCGGACCGGACCACGCTCGTCGTGCTGGCGGACGCGTACCGGGAGGAGGAGGTCGAAGGGGAGACGCGGGTCGTTCTCGGGCTTTCGCCGCGGCTCGCGCCCATCAAGGTGGCCGTCCTGCCGCTCGTGAAGAAGGACGGCATGCCGGAGATCGCGGAGCGCATCCACGCGGGCTTCAGGCAGGCGGGAGTGCCCTCCTTCTACGACGACAGCGGATCCATCGGAAAGCGCTACCGGCGACAGGATGAGGCGGGGACGCCGTTCGCCATCACCGTCGACGGGCAGACCACCGAAGACCAGACGGTAACCGTGCGGGACCGCGACACGCTGCGGCAGGAGCGCGTCGGCATCGATTCCCTGGTCGAATACCTGAAGGAGCGCGTTGGATAGATCGCGCCAATCCATTCCCCGGAGCGCAGGATCGATCCATGACCGAAGAGGGGCAGCGGGCCGGCACGTTCTCGAGTCGCTGGGGGATGATGGCGGCCATGCTCGGCATGGCCGTCGGAACGGGCAACATATGGCGATTCCCCCGCATCGTCGCCTCGAACGGCGGCGGCTCGTTCCTGATCCCCTGGGTCATCTTCCTGCTGATCTGGTCCGTTCCGCTGATCCTGGTGGAGTTCGCCCTGGGCAAGCACACCCGCTACGGAGCGGTGGGCGCGTTTTCCCGGCTGATCGGCCCGAAGTTCGCCTGGATGGGGGCGTGGGTCGCCTTCGTCGCCTCCGCCATCATGTTCTACTACGCGGTCGTGATGGGGTGGACGATCCGGTACTTCTACAGCGCCGTGATCGGCGAGCTGCCGGGCCCGGAGCCCGGGGTCGTCTGGGACGGGTTCGCCTACACGTGGCACGTCCTGATCTTCCACGCCATCGCCATGGGCCTGGCCGTCTGGGTGGTGGCGAAGGGGGTGAAGGGCATCGAGAGCGCGGCCCGCTTCCTCATCCCCAGCCTGTTCGTTCTCGTCATCGCCCTGGCGATCCGTGCGGTGACGCTCCCCGGCGCCTCGAAGGGGCTCGAGTTCATGTTCGAGCCGCACCTGGCCGACCTCGGCAACTTCCGGATCTGGCTTGAGGCGCTGACCCAGAACGCGTGGGACACCGGCGCGGGGTGGGGGCTCGTGCTGACGTACGCCGTCTACCTGCGCCAGCGGGAGGACACGACGCTGAACGCCTTCATGCTGGGCTTCGGCAACAACTCGGTGTCTCTGCTCGCGGGCATCATGGTGCTGTGCACGATCTTCAGCACGATGCCCGACGCGGCCAGCCAGATCACCGGCGCGAGCAACGAGGGCCTCACGTTCATCTGGGTGCCCCAGCTGTTCGGCCGCATGCCTGCCGGCCGCTTCTTCATGGCGCTGTTCTTCCTGGCCCTGTGCTTCGCCGCGTGGACGAGCCTGATCTCCATGATCGAGCTGGCCGCGCGGGTGCTCGAGGACGGCGGCATGACGCGCGCACGGGCCGTCACGTTCGTCGGCGTGTTCGGGTTTCTCCTGGGCGTGCCCTCCGCCCTCAACCAGAACGTGTTCCTGAACCAGGACTGGGTCTGGGGCGTGGGCCTCATGGTGTCCGGCCTGTTCTTCGCGTTCGCGGTGCTCAAGTACGGGGTGACCCGGTTCCGGACCGAGCTGGTCAACACGGAGCACTCCGACATCCGCGTCGGCGCGTGGTGGGACTGGATCATCCGCCTCGTCGTCGTCGAGGCCGTCGTGCTCGTGGTCTGGTGGATCGGGCAGATGCACGGCGAGAAGATGTTCTCTACCTACGGGATCGGCACCACCCTGCTGGAGTACGCCGTGGTGCTCGTGTTCTTCCTGCTGGCCAACCGGTGGATGGTCCGGAAGACGCATCCGGAGCTGGCCCGCGCGGACTCTCCCGAAGGGCATATGCCCGCGTCGATCCCCTAGTCGTCGGCCGCCCGCGCCGGGCGGACGCCGGATCGCAGCACGAGTCGTCGATGACCCGCGAAAGCCGCCCAGACCACGCACGTCGCCGCCGGCGCCGTGCCGCCGATGCGTCGAGCCGCGCCGTCGCCGGTGTGCGCCTCGCCGCCGCCTCGCTCGCGGCCGCCGCTCTCCTGGGTGCGTGCGCCGGGGCCGCCGAGCTGCCCCGGGCGCCGGAGCTGCCCGCGCCGGCGGCGGGCGCCGGTCCCGTCTACAGCATCCTCGTCGCCAACAGCGCGTCCGACGTCGTCTCGGAGGTCCGGTTCACCGCCGCCGCGGGCGCCACCGTCGCCCGGGACATTCCTGTCGGGGTCGAGCCGCAGGTGATCGAAGGCGTCCAGGGCCTGCGGGTCGCGCCCCGGGGCGGCCGCTGGTACGTCAGCCTCGTCCATGGAGAGCCGGTCGGGCGTGTCTGGAAGATGGACGCCGCGACGGACACGCTCCTCGGCGAGGCGGAGGTGGCGGACTTTCCCGGGGCGCTTTCCGTCAGCGCCGACGGACGCTTCGTCTTCGTCACGAACCGCAACCTGGCCGGCCCGCCGATCCCGTCCACCGTGTCCGTCGTCTACACGCCGACCATGACGGAAGTGGCCCACCCGACCGCCTGCGTCTATCCGACGGGGAACCGGCTCAACGTGTCGGGCTCGCGGGACTACACCGTTTGCACGCACAGCGACGAGCTCGTCGAGATCGACGCCCGTCGCTACCGGGTGACCGCCCGCGTGTCCCTCTCCCCGGGCCGGGAAGGGGCGATCTCCGGGAGCGACGCGGAGGGCGCGGCGCGCCACAATCCGCACGGGGTCGCCGGGGACACGGCGAGCTGCGATCCCACGTGGGTCGAGCCGGGGCGGGGCGCGCGCGCCGACCGCTTCGTCTACGTGAGCTGCGAGCGGAGCGGGGACGTCCTCGAGATCGACATGCAAGCCCGCTCGCTCACTCGCCGTTTCGCAACGGGCGGCGGACCGGCCTGGGCGACGTCGTCGCCGGACGGGACGCTGCTCCTCGTCGCGCTGCCGCGGGCGGACGCCGTCGCGATCCTCGACCTCGAGGAGGGGCGGGAGGTTGCCCGTATCGAAACCTCTGCGGCGCATCCACACGGCATCGCCGTGTCGCCCGACGGCCGCTACGCGTTCGTCTCCAACGAAGGCGCCAGCAGCCGCGTCGGCACCGTCGACGTCATCGACCTCCAGACCCGACGGCGCGTCGCGAGCGCGCCCGTCCGATTCCAGCCGGGACCCATCGACTTCTGGAGGATGAGGGGCGGGTGAAGATCCGCTCGTTCGAGACGGCAGCACGCCGCATGTGGCGGGACATTCCGGCGGAGTACCGGGAAGGCGTCGACGGGCTCGTCGTCTCCGCCGCGGCGCTGCCCCACCCCCTGCACCCGGACGTCTACACCCTCGGTGAGTGCCTGACGGAGTCCTATCCGTCCGACTTCGGCGGCCCCGACACCATCCGATCCACCGTGGTGCTCTACCACGGCTCGTTCCGCCGCCTCGCTGCGCTCGACCCGGAGTTCGACTGGGAGGACGAGCTGTGGGAGACCCTCACGCACGAGCTCCGGCACCACCTCGAGTGGCTGGCGGACGAGGACGCGCTGGAGGCCGCCGACTACGCCGCGGAGGAGGACTTCAAGCGGCGGGACGGCGAGCCTTTCGATCCCCTCTTCTACAGAAGCGGCCTCGAGGTCGCGCAAGGGGTGTGGCGCATCGAGACCGACTTCTTCCTCGAGCGGGAATGGAGCGCCGGAGAGCTCCGGCCCGGTGACCGCTGCACATTCACGTGGCACGGGGATCGCTTCGAGGTGCCACTGCCGGCGCAGCTCGGCGACGCCTGCTTTCTCGACGTCGTGGCGGGCGTGGACGCGGGCCCGGGCGGACTCACCCTGGTGCTCGTCCGCAGGCGGGGTCTACTCGACTCCCTGCGGCGCCTGCTGTCCGGCGGGCCGGCGGACGTCCGGCAGGCGGAGGTCCGGGCGACGCCGGTCGACGATGACGCGGCGCCCTCCGGCGCCGCCGCCGATCCACCTCTATCTTGACGACATGGACCGCGAGATTCTCCGACTGACGCCCTACGAGCTGGCCCTCGGCGAGCCCGAGATGGAGGCCGAGCTGTTCCCGTCGATCCTCGACGAGGCCTCCAAGCGCGGCGTGGATGCACGGGACCCGGAGGCGTTCCCGCTCCTCGGCTCCGTGGGCGCCGTGCTGCGGGACCTCCTCGAAGGCGCCGGCGGGGAGGCGGGACCGCTCCTTCGCCAGGCGTCGCTGCTGCTGTACCATGGCTATCACTTTCGCACCGCCGGCTGCCCGGTGCTCCTCGTCGAGCGGCCCCTGGCCCGCTTCCTGGTCGAGAGCGCCGGCCCCTGCGAGAGCCCGGACGCGCCCCTCGATCCACCCGCTCCCGCCGGCTACGTCCAGCTCCCGCGCCACCTCTTCTGGGCGCGCATCGAGGAGGACGCGTCGCCCGAGCCCGTGGACGGCTTCTTCTGGACCCTCGCCGGCGACGGCGCCGCACGCCGACTCGGCCTCCTCCTCGCCCTCGGGCTCCGCCCCGCTCGCCCCGGCTTCAGCATCGTCGAGGTCTGGGCGGACATGCCCGTGGGCGCTGCGCCCGGCTGGGCCGCCGAGAGCGTTCGCCCGGAGGGGAGCGACTTCGCCAACGTGCTGCCCGGCGGCGAGATCGAGGGGCTCTACGCCATCACCTCCCCGGCCGAGGCCCTCAAGCTCGCCGAGCTGGTCTTCCGCCACGCGGCGGCGCACCCGGGCGAGGAGGAGGCGCGCGGCGAGCCGACGGGGGACGTCGCAGGCGAGCACATGCTGCCGCCCAGCGCCCTCCCCTTCCGACGCCTGCGGCTCGCGGAGTCGACGTGACCGACGGGCCCGACCGCCACGCCATCGCACTCGTGCTCGACGAGATCGGCGTGCTCATGGAACTGCTGGGGGAGAACCGCTTCAAGGCCCGGGCATTCGCTTCCGCCGCCCGCGCCATGGACGCGCTGGAAGGCGACGTCGCCGCGCTCGCGCGCACGGGCGCGCTGCGGGACGTGCGGGGCTTCGGGCCGGCGACGGCGTCCGTCGCCCGGGAGATCGTGGAGACCGGCTGCTCCTCCCTGCACGCGGAGCTGCGCGCCCGCACGCCTTCCGGGCTCGTCGACATGCTGGCGGTCCCGGGCCTCGGCGCGACACGCATCCACACGCTCCACGCCGAGCTCGGCGTCGAGACGCTCGACGACCTCGCCGACGCGGCGGCCGCCGGGCGGATCGCGCAGGTGTCCGGATTCGGCGCCAGGACGCAGTCGAAGATCCTGGAGGGCGTCGCGTTCGTCCGCTCCACCGCCGGCCGACGCCGCCAGCCCCGGGCCTACGAGGCCGCCGCGCGGATCCTCGGGTGGCTGGACGAGAGCACCGACGCCGCCGTGAAGGTGGCCGGGGAGCTGCGCCGCCGGCTGGAGACCGTCGACGGCGTGGACCTCGTCGCCGGAGCCGAAGACGCCGGGGCGGTGCTCGCGTCGTTTCAGGCGCTGCCGGGCCTGGCGGCCAGGGACGGCGCGGCGGCGGACGGCGCGCCAGTGGACGGCGGGGCGGGGCGGGGTGCCGCTGCGGACGCTTCCGCCGCCCACGTACCCACGGCCGCAGGCCGGCTGGCGGACGGCATGGAGGTGCGGCTGAGCATCGGGGACCCGCCGGCGTTCGGCGCGCTCTGGATCGTCGCGACGGGGTCCGAGGCCCACGTCTCGGCGCTGCGGGAACGGGCGCGGGAGCGCGGGCTGCGCCTCCAGGCCGACGGACTCTTCCGCGGCGAGGAGCGGGTCGAGGGAGCGGACGAGGCGTCCGTGTACGAGGCCCTCGGGCTCCCGTGGATTCCGCCGGAGCTTCGGGAGGGCGACGTCGCCCCGTACGAGGCCGGCGTGCCGACGCTTCTCGAGTCGTCCGACCTGCGGGGCACGTTCCACTGCCACACCACCTGGAGCGACGGCAAGGCCACCGTCCGGGAGATGGCGGAAGGCGCCCTTGCCCGCGGCTGGCGCTACCTCGGAATCGCGGACCACTCGCCGAACGCGGCGTACGCCGGCGGGCTCTCCCCCGCCGACGTCGCACGGCAGCAGGACGAGATCGACGCGTGGAACGAAGAACGGGGCGGTGAATTGTGGCTCTTCAAGGGCACGGAAGCCGACATCCTCACCGACGGTACGCTGGACTACGCGGCGGAGGGCGACGTGCTCGAGCGCTTCGACTACGTCGTCGCGTCGGTGCACTCGAGCTTCGGCATCGGCCGGAAGAAGATGACGGCCCGCGTGCTGAAGGCCCTGGAGGACCCGCACCTCACGTTTCTCGGCCATCCGACGGGGCGGCTGCTGCTGTCCCGGGACGCGTACGAGATCGATATGGAGGCAGTCATCGCTCGGGCGGCGGAGCTCGGGCGGGGCATCGAGATCAACGCCGACCCCGCGCGGCTGGACATGGACTGGCGCCGCTGGCCGGCCGCCCGCGAAAGCGGGGTGAAGACCGCGATCAACCCGGACGCCCATTCGGTGCGCGGGCTGGACAACGTCGAGTACGGCGTGGGAATGGCTAGGAAGGCGGGACTCGGGCCGGCGGACGTCGTGAATGCGTGGAAGCTGGAGGACGTGCGGAGATATCTGGGACTGCGGGAGTGACGGCGGGAGAGAACTGCGGGAGAGAACTGCGGGAGAGAACTGCGGGAGAGAACTGCGGGTGACGGGGGGGATTTGAATGGGGCGAGAGAGCAGGGTGAAGAAGCGGGAGCGGGTTGTCGAGATCCTCGAGCGGCTGCACGGGGAGTATCCGGACGCGAGGTGCTCGCTGGATCATCGGAATCCGTACGAGCTGCTGGTGGCGACCATCCTCTCGGCGCAGTGCACGGACGAGCGGGTGAACATGGTCACTCCGGAGCTGTTCGAGCGCTACCCGGAGGCCGACGACCTGGCCGGCGCGAAGCGGGAGGACGTGGAGGAGCTGATCCGGTCCACGGGCTTCTTCCGCAACAAGACGAAGAGCCTGCTCGGCATGGCGGGTGCGGTCGTGGACCGGCACGGCGGGAAAATCCCGCGGACGATGGACGAGCTGACGAAGCTGCCGGGCGTCGGGCGCAAGACGGCGAACGTCGTTCTCGGCAACGCGTTCGACACAAACGTCGGAGTGGTCGTCGACACGCACGTGAAGCGGCTGTCCAGGCGCCTGGGGCTGACGTCCCAGACGGACCCGGTCAAGATCGAGAAGGACCTCATGGACCTCGTGCCGAAGAACGAGTGGACCGACGTGTCGCACCTGCTGATCTTCCACGGCCGCTCCGTGTGCATCGCCCGCAATCCGAGGTGTGGCGAGTGCGTGCTGAGCGACCTGTGCCCCTCCAGCCGGGTCTGAGCGTGGGCGAGGATTCCTCGACGGGCGAGGCGGGTCGATCCGGGGACGCGGCTCGCACCGGCGACGTCGCTTACCCGACGCTCGCGGGCTCGAGCAGCCCCTTCCTGCGGCACGGCGCCGAGCAGCCGGTGCGCTGGATGCCGTGGGGGCCGGAGGCTCTCGAGCGGGCGCAGCGGGAGGACCGACCGATCCTGCTCGACATCGGCGCGGTGTGGTGCCACTGGTGCCACGTCATGGACCGGGAAAGCTACGAGGACGCCGGGACCGCTGCGTTGATCAACGAGCGCTTCGTGCCGGTGAAGGTGGACCGGGACGAGCGGCCCGACGTCGACGCGCGCTACCAGCGCGCCGTGCAGACCCTGTCGGGCCAGGGCGGGTGGCCCCTGACGGCCTTTCTGACCCCTGACGGCCGCGCCTTCTACGGCGGGACGTATTTCCCGCCGACGGACGCGCAGGGGCGGCCGTCGTTCCGCCGTGTCCTCGCCGAGATCGCGCGGGTGTGGAGCGAGGACCGGGAGCGGGCGGTGAAGCAGGCGGACGAGGTGATCTCACGCGTCGTCGCCTCCGAAGCGGGGATGCGTCGCGCCGGCGAGCTCGACGACGCCCTCGTCGACGCCGCGCTCGAGGCCCTGGCCGACGACTTCGACTTCCGTCGCGGCGGCTTCGGCGGCGCGCCGAAGTTCCCGAACCCGGGCGGACTCGCGCTGCTCCTCGACCGTTACGTCGACACCGGGGAGGAATGGATGCGGCGGGTCGTGGCCGAGTCCCTGACGGCCATGGGGAAGGGCGGCGTCTGCGATCAGCTCGGCGGCGGCTTCCACCGCTACGCCACCGACGCCCGCTGGCTCGTGCCACACTTCGAGAAGATGGCCTACGACAACGGCCCCCTCCTCGAGGTCTACGCGCGGGCGGCGGACGTGCTGCGGGACGCCTCGGAAGCCGACGACTCTGCCGCCGTCGCCGGCTCCTCCTTCTTCGCGAACGTCGCCGACGGGATCCTCCGCTACTACGCCTCCGTGGCGCCGGACCTGGTCGAGCGGGGCGGCTTTCCCGCCTCCCAGGACGCCGACATCGGCATGGACGACGACGGAGACTACTGGACGTGGACCGAGGCCGAGGTCCGGGACGCCCTCGACGGGGACGAGACCCTGACGCGCGCCGCGCTGCTCCGCTACGGTTTCGACGACGCCGGCGCGCGCATGCACCTCGACCCGTCCCGTCACGTGCTCT
Source organism: uncultured Gemmatimonadales bacterium (assembly GCA_963728445.1). GTDB lineage: Bacteria > Gemmatimonadota > Gemmatimonadetes > Longimicrobiales > RSA9 > CAVSJO01. The sequence continues at coordinate 1,300,442 of CAVSJO010000006.1, forward strand.
TCCTGGCCCGCTCGTTCGAGGAGGTGGCGTCGGCGCTCGGCGATTCCGCCGCAGCCACCGACGCCGACCCACGCGACCTCTCCCGCGACGCCGTCGCGCGCATGCTGGGCGAGGCGGCGTGTCACCTGGTCGGCGCGCGCAACCGGCGGCCGCGCCCGTTCGTGGACGAGACGGTCTACGCCGACTGGACCTGCCTGGTGGCGTCCGGCCACCTGGCGGCTGCGCGGCACCTTCCGCGGCCCGCTGCGGCCGAGCCGGCGCTGCGGGCCCTCGAGCGCGTGTGGAGCGACGGCTTCGCGGAGGGGCTCGGAATCGCCCACCGGATCGGGGACGAAGAATCCGCGGCGGACCGCTTCCTCACGGACCAGGCGTTCGCCCTCCAGTCCTTCCTCGACGCCCTCGAGTGGACGCAGGACGGTCGCTGGCTCGAACGCGCGCGACTGCTGGCCGACGTGCTGATCGAACGCTTCGCCGCGCCGGACGGCGGCGGCTTCCTCGACCGGGCCCCGGGAGACGAGGCGACCGGGGCGCTGGCGCAGTCCCATCGGCCCGTCGCCGATTCCCCGGAGCCCGCCGGCAATCCGATGGCCGCGCTGGCGCTGCTCCGACTCGAAGCGTGGACGGGCGACGTCGCGTACGGCGACGCCGCACGCCGGACCCTCGCCGCGTTCGCCGGCTCCGCCCGACGGCTTGCCGCCGGCGCCGCCACGTACTTTCGGGCCGTCGACTGGGCGACCCGGCCGCTGACCACGGTGCTGGTCGTGGGCGAGGACGCGGACCCGCGCCAGGACTCTCTCCTGACAGCGGCCCTCCGGACGTATCGGCCCCGAACCGTCGTCCGGCGACTGCGCGTCGCCGCGGAGGCGCCCGCCTCCCTCGAGCCGGAGCTGCGCGCCATGCTCACCGGAGAGGCGCCCCGGGCGTACGTCTGCGAAGGACGCGTGTGCAGGGCCCCGGTCGCCACGGCCGAGGAGCTGCGGACGGCGATGCAGGAGCAGCAGGCGCGGCGCTGACACCCTTTCGGCAGCAGGCGTGGATCTTGCCCTAACTAATTGTCCGCCAATGAGTTATCAGGACAACGAGAAGGGGCTGAAATGGCTGACAGGCTGAAGGGTAAACGGATCGCGATCCTCGTCGACAACGGCTTCGAGCAGGTGGAAATGACGGAGCCGCGCAAGGCCCTGCGCGAGGCGAGCGCCGAGACCGTGCTCGTCTCTCCGCAGGAGGGGCGCGTGAAGGGCTGGAATCATACGGAGTGGGGCGACGAGTTCGACGTCGACATGCGGCTCGACGACGCCCGCGCCGACACGTTCGATGGCCTGCTGCTGCCCGGCGGGGTCATGAACCCGGACCACCTGCGCATGAACGAGAAGGCGGTGAGCTTCGCCCGCTCGTTCGTCGAGGCGGGGAAGCCGGTGGCCGCGATCTGCCATGGTCCGTGGCTGCTCGTGGAGAGCGGCGTCGTGGAGGGTAGGACGCTGACGTCCTGGCCGTCTCTCCAGACGGACATCCGGAATGCCGGCGCGACGTGGGTGGATCGCGAGGTCGTGACGGACCACGGACTCGTGACGAGCCGCAACCCGGACGACATCCCCGCGTTCAACGGCAAGATGGTCGAGGAGTTCGCGGAAGGCGTGCACGAGGAGCAGCGCCGCAGCGCCTGATTCCTGGGGGCGCGCCGCGGTTCAGGCGCCTTTTCGCGCCAGCAGGAATTCCGGCCCGGGACCCGCAAACAACCCGAGGTGCTCCTCGGGCACGCCGGCGTCCCGGGCCGCCTGCTCTACGGGGCGTGGCTCGACGCGTACGTCCTCGAAGCCGGCCCGCCTTCCCAGCTCCGCAAGCTCGTGGGCGGAGTAGAAGTTCATCCGGGAAGCCATCGGCTCCGGCGCGGCGGGCGTGCCGCGCATGGCCGGGTCGCTTCCGAGGACCATGATCCTCCCTCCCGGCCGGAGCACGCGACGCATCTCGGACAGCGCGGCGACGGGGCTCTCCAGGAAACCGAGAACTCCGTGCATGGTGGCGCAGGTGAAGTAGTCGTCGGGAAAGGGGATCGAGTCGGCCGTGCCGAGCCGCACGTCCAGGCGTCCGGCGGCGACGGCGTCGTCGTTCGTTTCGCGGGCGAGCCGGACCATCTCCGGACTGTGATCGACGCCCGCGGCAAGGCAGCCGCGGGCGAGGGCGTCGCGGAGGAAGGCTCCGCCGCCGCAGCCGACGTCCAGGAGGTGATCGCCGGGTCCCGGCTGCAGCTCGGCGAGCATGGCCGCGAACGTCGGCCGGTGGTAGAGCGGGTCCGCGTACGTGGCCCGGGACTCTGCGCCGGACGGCCGGCGCGCCCGACGATCGGTGATCCAGTCACCGATGGCGAGGGGGGACGTCGCCCGCAGGAACGGCGCGGCGAGCTCCGCCGCGAACCAGCCGACCGCTTCGCGGCCCGATCCGAGGACGGCTACCCAGCCGCGCTGCTCGAGCGTGAGGCGGGAGCCTCCGTCCTTCGGCTCGACGCGAATGCGCAGCTCGCCCTCGCGCTCGGGCTCCCAGGGGACCGCCCGCCAGCGCAGCACGGCGCCCGAGCCGGATCGCAGCTCCGCCACCGTACCGACTTCGGTGCCGTCGGCAGTGACGCGCCCGCCCTCCCACAACTCGATAACCATCCCCGCCCGCTCGAGGGACGTCTCCAGCTCGTCGAGGAGGGCGCCCAGCGCTTCCGACGGGCCGAGCGGCAGCTCGACGCCAACCTCCACCGCGATCTGTACGTCCTCCGACATCGGCTCCTCCGCGTTCGACCCGGACCATGCCCCACGCACGGCTGCGAATATGCGCGGCTGCCGAAAGCTTCGGCAACGAGGACAGGCACACTTGACCTGCCCCCGACCCGGGCCCAAGCTCCTGCGGTGCGCAGGAGGAGCCCTCGGGATCGGGAGAATGGCCGTGCCGTCGAGAGAGGAAGCGCTGGCGCTGCTGGATGAGTGGGTCGAGAGCGAATCGCTGAAGGGACACATGCGGGCCGTGGAGGCGGCGGTGCGCGGGTACGCTCGGCGGTTCGGCGAGGATGAGGACGCGTGGGGGCTCGCCGGCCTGCTGCACGACCTCGACTGGGAGAAGTACCCGGACGAGCACCCGCTGAAGGCGGTGGACGAGCTCCGCTCCCGCGGCTACCCGGAGCCGATTCTGCACGCGATCCTGGCGCACCGCGCCGACTTCACCGGCGTGCAGCCGGAGACGAAGCTCGACCGGACGCTCCTGGCCTGCGACGAGATCACGGGCATGATCACCGCCACGTCCCTCGTACGTCCGACCGGCATCGACGACCTGAAGCCCAAGTCGGTGAAGAAGAAGCTGAAGGACCACACGTTCGCGGCGGGTGTCAACCGCGACGAGGTCCGGCACGGCGCCGAGTTGCTGGGCGTCGATTTCGACGAGCACCTGCGCAACGTCATCGAGTCGATGCAGGGCATCAAGCACGAGCTGGGGCTGAGCCGGGAATAGGAGCCCGGCGGAGCAGCGGCGAGCCGCGGCGCCCTGGCGGAGTGACCGTGACGCCGGGCCCGAGAGATGTGGCGGGTGTTCCTCGGGCCCGGCGTCGAGAGTGGTCGGTCGGAGGCCGGTCAGTCCAAGACCGGTCACTCGGAGGCCGGTCAGTCCGTGGCCGGTGCCGCGGGCGCGGCCTGTCCGGGCAGCACCGGCTCGTTGATGTAGTCGAAGGGCACCGGCCCCGTCAGCGAGCGGAGCCACGCGGTGATGTCGCCCACCTGTTCGTCGCTGAGCTCCATGCCGAGCTGGTAGCGACCCATCACGCGGACGGCGTCTTCCAGGCGCTGGACCGAGCCGTCGTGGAAGTACGGCCAGGTCTCCTGCACGTTTCGCAGGGACGGCACCTTGAAGACCTGCCGGTCGGCCGCGTCGCCGGTGACGGCTGCACGGCCTTCGTCGCCGCTCGAGAACCACGGTCTCACGAGCCCGGCCTTCCGGTACACGCTGCCGCCGACGTAGGCGCCCGTGTGGCAGCTCCCGCAGCCGGCGCGGGCGAACGTTTCGAAGCCCTTCTGTTCGCGCGCGGTGAGTGCCGCGTGGTTGCCCCGCAGGTAGTCGTCCCAGCGCGAGGGTGTCACGAGTCCCCGCTCGAAGGCCCCGATGGCGCGCCCGAAGTTCTCGAACGTGATCGGCTCGGCCTCACCGGGGAACGCGGCGCGGAAGGCGTCGCCGTAGCCCGGGATGCCTCGAATCATCGTCACCACCCCGTCTCCGCTCGCCATCCCCATCTCGATCGGGTTCAGAACGGGTCCGAGCGCCTGGGCCTCGACGTCGGGTGCGCGTCCATCCCAGAACTGCGCGACGTGGCCGGCCGCGTTGTAGACGCTCGGCTCGTTGCGCCCGCCGATCGCGCCGTCGTGACCCACGCCGGTGCGCCGGTGGCTCGTGCCGTAGTCGTGCAGCGGGTGACAGACGTAGCAGGACACGTCCCCGCTCGCCGAGAACCGCGTGTCGTAGTAGAGCATCCGCCCCAGCGCCACCTTCTCGCGCGTGGCCGGGTCGTCGTTCGACGCCATGGTCGCGGGCAGCGGCGCGAAGCCGGCAAGCAGTGCCGGCTCGATGCCTCCGTCCGCGGCCGTCGCAGGGCGCCGCGTGTCGGAGCTGCACGCGCCGACGATCAAGAGCAGCGCAGCCATCCCGACGGGGGTCGTTCTCATCTCGTGGCTCCTTTCAGGTCAGGTCGGACTCAATCCTCATTGCGTTCGCCGGTCGGTCTGGCGGGGGCCTCGGTCTGACCGCCGCCGCTCGCGGGGGTCACGTACGCGCTGGCCGCACCGTACCGATAGACCAGCTCGCCCCCGGCCTTGCCCACCTGGACGCCGGCTCCGATCAGCCCGACCGCGCCCAGCACCGTGACGAACCGGGCCGACGTACCGACCGTGCCGTTTGCGAAGCCGACCAGCGTGACCAGAAGCAGCACGCCCGAGAGGACGAGGAACTGCTCCGCGGCCTCTTCATGCTGCTCCAGCACGTTCTCGCTCACGACGCCTTCCACGCGCTCTTCCTGGGCCTGGCCGGTCCGCAGCGCGATAAAGGCGCTCACAAGGAGCGCGGCGGCGAACGCGACCGGCACCGCCCAGGCCATGCGCGGTCGCGCGCCGCGGCGGATTGCCCACCACGCGGCGGCGGCGGAGATTGGCAGGAGCACCACGAGCACCATCGGGAAATGGACCAGCATGGGATGGAGCGGGACCGTGTTCATCGGGGTAGTCCTCTTCTCGGGTTGGTCTTACGATGACATCGGCCGGCCCCGGCAGGTATCCGTCATCCGTCGCGGCCGGCGTCCAGCCGCGCCGATTGACGGCGCATCCGACACATGACGGAGTCGTTTTCGATGCAGGAAGACCCCGAACAGGGGCTCCGGCCCCTCCTCGTTCTGGCCGTGCTCTCCGTCCTCATCGGCGGCGCCATCGACCTCGCCCTCGACCGACCGAAGGACTGGCTCACGTTCCACGCGATCTTCGAGACCCTCATGGTCGCCGGCGCCATGGTGATGGCGGTGACCCTGTGGCTCGGCTGGCGAAACGCCGCCCAGCGGGCGTCCGAGCTGATGCACCGTCTGGATGAGCGGAGCGCGGAGCGGGACGCCTGGCGTCAGAGAGCCAGGCGGTCGCTGGAAGGACTCGGTGAGGCGGTGGACGATCAGTTCAGGGAGTGGGGGCTGACGCCCGCCGAGCGCGAGGTCGCGCTCCTGCTGCTGAAGGGCTACAGCCACAAGCGCGTAGCGAAGGCGACCGACCGCAGCGAGCGCACCGCGCGGCAGCACGCCGTAGCGGTCTATCAGAAGGCTGGGCTTTCGGGGCGCGCCGAGCTGGCCGCCTTCTTCCTCGAGGACCTGGTGCTTCCGGAGGCGGAGCCCGAATGACGGCCCGCGGCGACGTCGCCTACCAGAAGACCTTTCGCAGGCCCTCCGCCCCCTGCCGGCGCATGCTCCAGTAGATCCACAGGCCGGAACCCGCCATCAGCAGGAGACACAGGCCCCAGAGCATGGCGAAGACCAGGCCCCCGTCCCCGAACGCCTCCCCGCTGTGGAGACGGTACAGGAACGGCTTGTCCGAGTAGTCCTCCACGGACACCACCCGCCCGCTGTTGCTGTCCACCACGAACTTCCGGTCCTCGCCGCCCGTCGGCTTCCCCGTGAAGATCATGATGCGGGGCGCGTCGCCCTTGAACTCCATCTCCAACCGGTCCACGTGGGCGCCGGGCGCCTGCTCGTCCACTGCGGCGAAGGCCCGGGCGAGGGGCTCCTGCCAGTCGCTCTGCGCCGCGTCCACCTTCATGGGGCTCACCAGGTCGCGCGTCGCCTCCCGCAGCCGCTCCTCCGCGCCGAAGAACTCCGTGAACGCGACGAGGAAGCCCGTCGCCGCGGCCCATATCAGAAACAGGCCCGCCGCCATGCCGATCCAGCGGTGCCACTTCCGGAACGTCCGGACCATCCACGTGTGGGTCCACGGTCGCGGCCGCGCCGGTGGGCGGGTCCGGTCTCGTTGCGGGGGCCGGGATGGGCGCGCCGGGCGCGCGTTCTCGTCCGACCTGCGGCTTGCCATCGCACCTCTGCGGTGGAGTCCAAGGGGAAGGAGGACGCGCAGGTTAATGCACGGGTGGAGTGGACGTCAACGGGACGGCGGTGGGCGAGGGGGGAGGTCGTGAGCGGCGTGGCCGGTTCTTGCTCCATGCACCTTGCTCCGCTGACGTCCGTTCGTCCATGTTGTAGTCGCTCCCGTCACACAATCCCGACGATCACGCGGCGCTCCAGCACCGCCGCGATACAGGCTATGCCCGAATCCCCGATCCAGCGCTTCATCCGCGAGCTCCGGCGCCGGCGCGTCTTCCGCGTCGCCGGGACGTACGTCGGAGGTGCGTTCGTGATCCTGGAGGGTGCACAGCTGACGCTGGAGCCGCTGGGCGCGCCGGCGTGGGTCAACACCGTGCTCGTCGTCCTTGCCATCCTCGGACTGCCCGTCGCCGTGGCGCTGGCGTGGGCCTTCGACTGGACACCCGAGGGCATTCGCCGGGAGCTGCCGACGGACGCCGACCCCTCTGCCGGCGGGCAGCCGACACGGTCGGACGCGGTCGCGAGGACGGCCTCGACGCCGCCGCGCGGGCGCGCCACGCTGTGGGTCGCGCTGGCCGGCGTCGCCGTCCTCGTCATCGGGGGCGGCGTCTTCGCTGCGGCGCGACGCGGCGCGTCCCCGTCGGCCGACCCCCAGGCCCTCGCCGTCCTGCCCTTCGCGGTCCGCGGCGGCACTTCCGTGACCTACCTGCGGGAGGGGCTCGTCGACCTCCTCAGTCGGAACTTCGACGGGGCGTCGAACCTCCGCTCGGTTGCGCCGGGCATGGTGCTCACCGCGACCAAGGGCGACGACGACCCCATCGATCCCGGCCAGGGTCGCGAGCTCGCCGCCCGTCTGGGCGCCCGCCTCTTCCTCATCGGCAGCGTCTACGAGACCTCCGGCCGACTGCGCATCGACGCCTCGCTCTACGACCAGAGCGACACCGCCTCGCAGGCGGTCGGAAGCGCGCAGGTCGAAGGGGACACCACCCAGCTCTTCTCCCTCGTCGACCAGCTCTCCGCAAAGCTGATGGCGACCCTGCGGGAGGGGCACGGCGCCGAGCTCGCCCAGACGGCCGCCGTTACGACCCGCTCGCTGCCGGCACTGAAGGCCTACCTCACGGGGGAGCAGTCGCTGCGCGCCGCGCACTATGACAGCGCCATGGCCGGGTTCCAGAGGGCCGTGGATCTCGACACGACGTTCGCGCTGGCCTACTACCGCCTCGCCGTCGCAGCGTCGGCCCGCAACCGGCCGGCCCTCGCCCACCGCGCTGCGGAGCGCGCCGTCGCCCTGAGCGACCATCTGGGCGACCGGGAGCGCCGGCTGCTGCTGGCGTTCGACGCGCCGCTCCACGGACGCATGGGGGAGGGGGAGCGCCGCTACCGGGAGCTTCTGCGGGACTACCCGGGCGACATGGAGGCCGCCTACCAGATGGCGGAGATGCTCGTCGTCGCCGCACCGGCGCAGGGGCGGTCGCTCGATGAGGCGCGACAGCTGCTGCGCAAGGTGCTGGAGGACGATCCGAAGTTCATCTGCCCGATATGAACGCTGACGACGCTCGCGGTCGGCGAGCAGGACTTCCAGGACGCGGCTCAGCTCTACGAGCGCGCAGGCGACACCGCCCAGGCCATGCCCCTGGCGGTCGTGGACACCATGGCGCACGGCGACTCCGCTGCGGCGGCGGCCGCCGTCGATCGCCTGCTGGCGACCGGCGCGGACGGGCAGATCTTCGCAGCGGTCTATCCCGTCCAGCTCACGGAGGACCTGCCGGACGCGATCCGGCTCGCCAGTTGGGCGACGGACCCGAGGCTTGCCGTGAACCAGCGGGTCTTCGGCTACGGCGTGCTCGGGGACCTGGCGCTCGAGGGGGGGCGGTGGCAGGCGGCGAAGGGGTACATCGAGAAGTCGGCCGCGCTGGATCCAGGCTCGGAGTCGGAGCTCGTCTCCGCCGCACTGCTGCCCTACATCCAGGTCCCGCGCGAGGATCTGCTCGCGTTCCGTCGCCGCGTGGCGCAGTGGGACACCGTGCCGGCGCCGGGGGCGACGACGCCGGCGGAGCTGCTGCGGCCCCACGTACGCCTGTACCTGCTCGGCGCCCTGGATTCCCGCCTCGGTGACCAGGACGAAGCCCTGCGCGCGGCCCAGCGCCTCGACGCCCTACCGGCCCCGGCTGACTACGCGAGCACCGTGCGGGGCCTTGCACGGGAGCTGCGCGCGCAGGTAGCCGTCCGGAACGGGGACCTCGAGCAGGCCCTGGCGATGATCCGGCCGGGCGTGGACAGCCTCTCCCCGCCGATGGCGCCGAACACCGTGCTGAACCTCGAGCTGGGTCGCTACTGGAAGGCGGAGATCCTGTTCCAGCTCGGCCGGGATCGGGACGCGCTGGACTGGTTCCGCAACGCTCTCAAGTTGACGAACCACGAGCCGGCGTTCATCCCCATCATCCACCTTCGCTGTGGCCAGATCTACGACAGGCTGGGCCAGCGCGAGCAGGCGGCGGAGGAGTACGCCCGCTTCATCCACCTGTGGCGGGATGCCGATCCCGCGCAGCAGGCGCTGGTGGCCTACGCACGGGACCGGCTGGCCCACCTCGGCGGCGACCGGGGATAGCGGCTCAGCGTCGCGGCGCGCGGTGCTGATCGGCCGCTCCGCCCACCCGTCTTGTCCCGCACGGTTCGGCGCGCGAACTTCAGAGTGCGGAGGGTTTCCCGCGCGCCTTCCCCGAACCCCCGTGCACCGGATGCTGTCCCTCTACTGGTTCGCCCTCATCGTGGGCGGCGGGATGCTCCTCGTCTCCCTGCTCGGCGACCTCTTCGGCGACGTGCTCGGCGGCCACGACGCGGACGTAGGCTTCGGCGGTCACGACGTCGAGCTCGGCGCCGGCGGCCACGAGATCGAGTTGTCGACGTCGGGTGCACAGGGCGACGTCGCTCTCGGCGCGCACGCCCTGACGCACGCGCCCGGCATGGCGGAATCCACCGGTGCGTCGTCCCCGGGCCCCGACGTGCAGGCCACGCGGATCCTCTCGCTGCGGACGATCACCTACTTCCTGTTCGGGTTCGGAGCCACCGGGCTGCTGCTGTCGCGCTTCGCGCCGGACGCGAGTCGGCTGCTCGCCGCGGCGGCGAGTGGCACCTGTGGCGTGCTGGCGGCGGGCATCAGCATCGCCGTTTTCGGATGGGTGCGCTCCACCGAAGCCGGCGAGCGGGAGAGCGAGAGCAGCTTCATCGGGCTGGCCGCAACCGTCGTGCTGCCCGTCGATCCGACGCGCTCCGGCCGGATTCGGGTCCGGCGCGGCGAGCGGGAGTACGAGCTGCGGGCGCGGCCCTTCGGGTCCGATCCCGTGGCGAGCGACGTCGGCAGCGACGTCGTCATCGTGGAGATGCACGAGGGCACCGCCCTCGTCGCCCCCTTCGATTCACCTGCGGAGTAGGAGTCCCCTGATGCTGGAAAGCTTCGGCGTGGCGGCGGGATTGGTCGTGTTCGTGGCCGTGCTCGTGGTCGTGTGGACGATCAGCAACCTCATCATCATCGTGCCGCCGAACCGGGCCGCCGTGATCACCGGTCGACGACGCTCCCTGAGCGATGGGCGCCGCGTCGGGTATCGCGCGGTCATCGGCGGCCGCACGATTCGCATCCCGATCCTGGAGAGCGTCCAGTACGTCTCGCTCGAGACCATTCCGCTGGAGATCGTGGTCAGCAACGCGTTCTCGAAGGGAAACATTCCCCTCAACGTGCAGGCGATCGCGAACGTGAAGATCGCGTCCGAGCCCGAAACGGACTTCAACAACGCCGTCGAGAGACTTCTCGACAAGCTGCCGGAGGAGATCGAAGGGCTGGCCAAGGAGACGCTCACGGGCAACCTGCGGGGCGTGCTGGCCACGCTGACGCCCGAGCAGGTGAACGAGGATCGCCTCATGTTCGCGCAGAATCTGGCGGAGGAGGCCGAGAACGATCTGAAGAAGCTGGGCTTCTCACTGGACGTGCTGAAGATCCAGAACGTCACGGACGAAGTCGGCTACCTCGAGGCGATGGGTCGGAAGAAGACCGCGCAGGTCATCAAGGAGGCCGAGGTCGCGGAAGCGGAGAACCAGTCGGAGACGCGGCAGAAGAAGGCGTCCGCGGACCAGGCCGCCGCCGTCGCGGAGGCCGGGGCCCAGATCCAGATCTCCGAAGCCCAGACGCAGCTCAAGGTGCGCCAGGCGGAGCTCCGGCAGGAGTCGGAGACCGCCGACAAGATCGCCGCCGTCGCCGCCGAGCGCGCCGAGGTCGAGGCGCAGCGGGAGCTGCAGCAGCGCCGGACCGAGACCGAGCGCGAGCGGCTCAACGCAGACGTGATCACACCGGCCGAGGCCGAGCGGACCGCCGCCGAGTCCCGCGCGAAGGGCGCCGCCGCCCCCATCCTCGAGACAGGCCGCGCGCAGGCCCAGGTCCTCGAGCTGCTCTTCTCCACCATCCGCGAGGGTGGTGAGCGCGGCTTCCAGGTCTTCATGGCCGAGAAGCTGCCCGCCCTCATGGAGCAGGCCTCGGGCGCCGTCCAGGGGATCGACATCGACCGCATGGTGGTTGTCGACGGGGGCAACGGGGACGGCGTGGCGAACGTGGCGAATCAGCGCTTCCGCGGCGCCCTCTCTCTCGTCGAGCAGCTCTCGAGCGCATTCGGCGTGGACGTGGAGGCGGTGCTGCGGGCCGTCGGACGCCGCGCCGGCGACGGCGCGGGCGTGACGGTCACGCCCGTGTCCAGCGAGAACCTCGGTCCGGTACGGACGGCGCCGAAGTAGCCGTGGGCCGGATGCGGATGAGCTGGCCGATCAGCGCCGGCATCAGGGAGAAGCCGAGAACGACAACCCACTCGCGCCAGGTCAGCGGGCGCGTGTCCAGCACGGCCACCAGCGGCGGGGCGTAGACGGCCAGAACCTGGAGCACGAGCACGAGCGCCACGGCTCCGAGCGCCCACGGGTTCGAGAACGCGCGCCGCGGCCGAAGGACGGGCTCGCGGCTGCGCGCTGTACCGAGATGGAAGAGCTGGGCGAGCGCCAGCGTCACGAAGCTGACCGTGATGGCGTGGTCCGGCGCGCCGAACGCGCCCGAAGTCATGATCACGAAGGGCAGCAGCGTCGCGGCCGTGATCAGCGCGGCGTAGAAGCCGACCGCGCGCACGAACGGCCCCGATAGGATCGCCTCGCCCGGCCTGCGGGGGCGCCGTTTCATGATCGACCGCTCCGCGGGCTCGAGCGCCAGCGCCAGCGCCGGGAACGTGTCGGTCACGAGGTTCAGCCACAGGATCTGGAGCGGCGTGAGCGGCAGCGGCAGTCCAGCGATTCCGGCGATCAGCAGGACGAGCAGCTCCGCCAGATTGCAGCTGAAGAGATAGAAGACGAACTTCCGGATGTTGTCGTAGATGACGCGGCCCTCCTCGACCGCCGCGCCGATCGTGCGGAAGCGGTCGTCCTGGAGCACCACGTCCGCCGCCTCCTTGGCGACGTCGGTGCCGCGCATCCCCATCGCCACGCCGACATCCGCCTTCTTCAGCGCCGCCGCGTCGTTCACCCCGTCACCGATCATCGCGACGATGTCGCCGCGGGCCTGGAATGCGGCGACGATCTCCAGCTTGTCCTCGGGACTCACGCGGCTGAAGACGCTGACGTCCCCCACGCGGCTTGCCAGCGCGTCGCCCCGCAGGTGCTGGAGCTCGCGGCCGCCCAGCACCCGGGCGCCATCGTGGGCGAGGCCGAGGGAACGGGCGACGGCCCGGGCCGTGGGTGCCTGGTCCCCCGTGATCATGACCGTGCGGATGCCCGCGCCGCGCAGCACCCGGATCGTATCCTCGACGCCCTCCGCCGGTGGGTCCGTCAGGCCGATCAGCCCGACGAACGCGAGCCCACGCAGCGCGGCTGCCGTGGGGGCTTCGACGGGCCCACAGGCCAGCGCCAGCACGCGCTGACCGTCGCCGGCCATCGCCTCGTTCCGCGCCACGATGCGGTCGCGCTCGGTGTCCTCCAGCCGCCGCTCGCCGCCCTCCGTCAACAGCCGGTCGCACGTCGCGAGTACGCGGCCGGGTGCGCCCTTCACGTGGGCCACGAGCGTGCCGTCCGCAGCGCGGTGGAACGTGGCCATCAGGCCGCGCGCGCTGGAGAACGGCAGCTCCGCCTCTTCGGGCCAGCTCCCGAGCAGTTGAGCCCGCTCTGCGCCCGCCGAACGCGCCATCTCGAGAAGGGCCGCGTCCGTCGGTGTGCCGCGCACGGTCGACCCCGTCGACGCCTCCTCCACTCGCGCACGATTCGCGAGCGCCGCGATCCGGAGGGCGACGGCGCCCACGACGTCCGCAGCGGGATCCACCGGACGGCCCTCTTCCAGGAACCGGTCGGCGTGCCCGGCGGCAACGATGCGAAGCTCCCGGTGGGGAAGCCACAGCGTCGTGGCTCTCATGGTTCCGGCCGTCAGCGTGCCCGTCTTGTCCGTGCACACCACCGTCACGGAGCCCAACGTCTCGACCGACGGCAGGCGCCGGACGAGCGCGCGCCGCCGGGCCATGCGCCGAACGCCCACGGCCAGCGCGATCGTCGCCACGGCCGGCAGCCCCTCGGGGACGGCGGCGATCGCCAGCGCGATCCCCGTCTCCAGCATCAGCGCGAGTGATCGGCCATGCAGCGCGCCGATCCCGGCCACAACCGCCGCGACGCCCAGCGCGAACGCCACCAGCCGGCGGCCCAGCGCGTCCAGGCGCTGCTCCAGCGGGGTGTCCTGCTCAGCGACGTCGGAGACGAGCTTGCCGATGCGACCCAGCTCCGTCTGCATCCCCGTCGCGACGACCAGAACCCGCGCTGTCCCCGCCGCCGTCGTGGTCCCCTTGTAGACCATGGACGAACGCTCCGGCAGCGGCGCGTCGGGGGCGACGGGGGCGCTCGACTTCGCCACCGGCATCGACTCGCCCGTCAGCGGGGCCTCGTCGACGTGCAGGTCCGCCTCCTCGAGCACCCGGCCATCCGCGGGCACCGAGGCGCCGGCCTCCAGCAGGACGACGTCTCCCGGAGCGAGATCCCGCGCGGCGACGGTGCGCGCCCTGCCCTCGCGCACCACCACTGCGCGTGGCGCCTCGAGCCGAAGCAGCGCTTCCATGGCCCGGCGCGCGCGCAACTCCGTGAAGAAGCCGAGCAGGGTGTTGAGAACGAGGACCACGGCGATCGCCGCGGCCTCCAGCGCGTCGCCCGTGACCAGGGCGATCCCTGCCGCCGCCGCGAGCAGCAGCACGACCACGCCGCGGAGCTGGTCCAGCAGGATGCGCCAGGCTGAGCGCGGCCGGGTGGTGGAGAGCGCATTCGGGCCGTGGCGTACCCGGCGCGACTCGGCCTCGGCCTCCGCGAGGCCGTCCCTGCCACTCTCCTGCCGCGCCAGCGCGACGGCCGGGTCGAGGGAATGATAGGCGGGCACGCCAGCCGTCATCGGTCTTCCCGCCTCCCGTTCGGTACGACGAACGGATCCGTTCGTCGGATCCGGTCTCGATTCGGTCCGCCACATCACGCCCCAATGGTATCGCGCGACGTCGCGCCGGGCGAGGCACGTCCGTCCCCCACCGCCGCGGGTCGACACACCGCCTACCCGTGGCCGAGGCGACCGGGTTGCGGCGGACCCGCCCCTCGCGTACTTCGTAGGGGTTATCCCGACCGCGAGGCGCAACACAGCCGTGAACCGATCAGGCAGGCACACACGCATCCGGGCCGCGCTTCTCGCCTCCCTCTATCTGCTCGTTACGACGAGCGTCGAGGCGGTGGGATGGCACCATTGCCCGCATCACGCGGGACTGATGGCGCCGTCCGCTCCGGTCAGCCACGCTCACGGCCACGAGGGGGCCTTCTCCGCGCACGTCGAAGCGGGCCGTGGGCTCCCCTGCGACGGCAGCGGGCCGTGCACGTGCATCGGCAGGATGGCCCCGCCTGGGGACCATCTGCCGGCGCCGTCAGCATCGAACACGATCCTGACGGCCGAAGCTGGGTCCGGGCCGGCCCCGCCCGCGCGCCGCCGGCTCGCGAGCGGGCCTCGCCCCCGCATGCAGCCTCCCGCAACCGCTCCCCCGTCGAGCGTCTGATATCCGAATCCGCCCCGCCGCCGTTCGCGGCGGGCAGGCGCACATCCAGGACGGGAAGATCATCGCCATGACGACCAATCGAGGCGTCCGCCTCCGCGCGCTCGCCGTTCTCGCCGCGGCCGCGACGCTGGTCGCGCCGCAGGCCTTGCGGGCGCAGGAACACGAGCATGAGCACGAGCACGGCGAGCAGCACGAGCACGGGGAGGACCAGCACGAGCACGAGGAAGAGGGCCATCACCACGGGGCGCTGCACTTCTCCCACCCGCTGGTGGCCGAATCGGTGACTCCGGATACAAAGTTCCGGCTCGACGCCCATTACTCCGACGGGGACGGCGGCTCGACG
Source organism: uncultured Gemmatimonadales bacterium (assembly GCA_963728445.1). Lineage (GTDB taxonomy): Bacteria > Gemmatimonadota > Gemmatimonadetes > Longimicrobiales > RSA9 > CAVSJO01. Next base: position 1,315,455 of record CAVSJO010000006.1, read on the forward strand.
CTGGAGATGGAGTTCGAGGCGGAGTACGCGTTCGCGCCGGCGTTCAGCATCGAGGTGGGCGCGTCGCCATACACGCACGCGGACCCTGCCGCCGCGAAAGTCTTCCCGGTCGCACGGACGGCGCCGCCGATCCGGGCGCACCTGGCGCCCGGCGAAGCGGGCACCGCCGAGGACGCGTTCAGCGACTTCGACGTGGCCCTGAAGTTCGCGAACTTCGCCTTCGCGGAGCACGGCGTGTTGCTCGGCTACGGCGCCACCCTCGGCTTCCCTCTGCGCACGGGGGACGAGCCGGTCCACGCCATCACGTCCGTGGAGCCCTTCCTGAACGTTGGCTACCAGAAGGCGGGGTGGGAGCTCGAGGGCTTCGCGCGCTTCGCCATCCCGACGGCGGGGGAGGCCGGCGGTCCGGGCAACGCGGACCTCGGAACGAACGTCTCCGTGCTGCGTCACCTCGGCGATCAGGTCCAGGCACTCTTCGAGATGGACTCGGCCTCGCCCCTGGGCGGAGGCGACGATCCGACGCTCGTCCACCTTACGCCCGGACTCAAGGTGCGCCCCATCGCCTCGAACGAGCACCTCATCATCGGGGCCGGCCTGCGCTTTCCCGTCAGCTCGGCGAAGACCTTCGGCGAACAGGCAATCGTGTCCGTGTTCTGGCACTTCTGATCAAGAAGGCACTCGCGCCCGCGGCCGCACGCGTCCGTCGTGGAGTACAGACTCCAGCCTCGGGGGGGCGAGGGGGCCCGAACGAAGCGGCGCCGCCCCGAATTTTCGGGGCGGCGCCGCTTTGACAATGCCGGGGAGAGGTCCGTCAGCGCGACGACGCGGCGGTCGCGACCTTGTCCACGTACGTGTCGATGTTCGCGATGACGTCCACGACCTGCCCCTTATTCTCGGCGCCGACGAGGGCCTGCGCGAACTGAAGGAGCGACGTGCGGATCGCCTCCTTGTTCGGCCCGGAGCGGCGCCGGCGCGAGCCCGTACGCCGCCGTGGCGGCGCCATCTTGCGCTTGACCTGGAGAGGGTAGCGGGCGTTGAACTGGCGCGCCGAGAGCTTCTCCATCCCTTTGTCGATCTTCTTCGCCTTCTCGTAGAGCTCAGCGGTCGTGACGTTCGGGTTCTTGCCGATCTCGTCCTCGACCATCTTCATGACCTTCGCGTTCACGTCCGCCATGTGCGCCCCTCTCCGGCCTGTCGCCCGAGGTCTGCGTGTGGATGATGTCTTGGGGGAGTTCCCCGGTATAATGAACGGAAGTGCCGGAAAGTCAAGCGGCCCGGCATAGTGCATCGACGCACGCGCGGCGATGGCGGCGCGGAACGGGGGAAGACGGGGACCGCCGGTGGCGCGCCCGGTGCATTGTCCCCATATTGTCGCGCCCTCAACCGATAGAGGAGACCCAGGGACGACGATGAACCAGCGACTGCTTTCCGGCGCCTCGCGCGTGATCCTGATCCTAGCCTTCGGCACCGGCCTGGCCGCGTGCGGTGCGAGCTCCGACTACGACCGGGGCCCCACGAAGGCGCCGCTCACGGACATGAACCTCGTCGTGACCCCGGAGCCGTCGACCGAGATGAGCCGGATGGGCCAGCCCGTGGCGATCCCGCGGCTCACACCGACGGGCGAGCTGGCGAGCGTCGACAGCCAGGTCCCCCTCTCCGACACCGCGCGGGCGGTCCACCCGGACACCACGCGGCCGGCGCCGGCGGCTGGCGGGGCGTCGAAGTAGCGCTGCGACGTCGCCTCCACAGCCGCGGGGCGACCGTCCGACGCCCGCTCCGCTGAGATCCGGAGCCGGCAGGAGCTCAGGGAAAGGGAGGCCGCGGGCGCAGCGCCCGCTGATACAGCTCGATACGATCCTTCTGCGTCAGCTCCCGAGCCCGGTCAAGCGCGACCCCGGGCGGGACATGCCACCCGACGCCCGTCGTGGGTGGCTCGATGTCCGAGAGGACTCCGTCCCGCCGGAAGATCAGCGCGTTGTGCCAGGTGCCGTCCTCGTCGGGCTCGGATCGGACCCACACCTCGTGGCGCTGTCCTTCGACGATGAGTGAATCGAGGCGTTCCTCGATGGCGTGATCGTCGCGTCGCATCGGCATCCCCCCGGAGGCGCTGAAGTGCGCACAATCATCGAGCCGTTCAGGATCAAGGTCGTCGAGCCAATCCGGATGACGTCCCGCGCCGAGCGCGCGGACTTCCTCCGGGAAGCAGGCTACAACGTCTTTCGCTTGCGCGCCGACGACGTCCTGATCGATCTGCTCACGGACAGCGGCACGGCGGCCATGAGCGCGGAGCAGTGGGCCGGCATCATGCGCGGCGACGAAGCGTACGCCGGCAGCCGGTCCTTCTATCGGTTCGAGTCGGCCGTCCGCGACCTGTTCGGCTTCCGTCACGTCATCCCGACCCACCAGGGCCGCGCGGCCGAGCGCATCCTCTTCAGCACCGTCTGCAGGGCCGGCGACGTCGTGCCGAACAACACGCACTTCGACACCACACGAGCCAACATCGAGGCGGTGGGCGCGCGTGCAGTCGACCTGCCCGCGCCCCACGCGAAGAACCTGCAAGAGGCGCACCCGTTCAAGGGCGACCTCGACGTCGCTGCCCTCGAGCGCGTCATCGACGACGTCGGCGCGGACCGGATCCCGCTCTGCATGATCACCGTCACGAACAACTCGGGCGGCGGCCAGCCGGTCTCCATGGCCAACCTGAAGAAGGTGGGCTCCACGTGCCGCAAGCACGGGATTCCCCTGTACATCGACGCCTGCCGGTTCGCCGAGAATGCGTACCTGATCAAGCTGCGGGAAGGGGGCTACGCCGACCGGCCCGTGAAGGAAATCGTGCGAGAGATGTTCGCCCAGGCCGATGGCTGCACCTTCTCCGCCAAGAAGGACGCGATCGCCAACATCGGCGGCCTGCTCGCCACCAACGATGATCGCGTCGCCGAGCAGGAGAAGGACCTGCTCATCCTGACGGAGGGGTTTCCCACGTACGGCGGACTCGCCGGCCGCGACCTGGAGGCCATCGCCGTCGGCCTCGAGGAGGTCGTCCACGAAGATTACCTCCAGTACCGAATTGCGTCGGTGCGCTATCTCGGCGAGCACGTGGCCCGGGAGGGCGTGCCCATCGTGCAGCCGCCCGGCGGGCATGCCATCTACATCGACGCCGCGGCGTTCCTCCCCCACGTCGAGCCCCTACGCCTGCCCGGCCAGTCCCTCGTCGCCGAGCTGTACCTCGAGGGCGGCGTCCGCGCCGTCGAGATCGGCACCGTCATGTTCGGCCGCCGCGATCCCGCGACCGGCGAGGAGACGACGGCGCCCATCGAGCTCGTCCGCCTCGCGGTGCCTCGCCGCGTCTATACCCAGAGCCACATCGACTACGTCGTCGAGGTCATCCTCGACGTCTGGCGCCGCCGTGAGGACATCGGCGGCTTCCGCATCACGAAGCAGGCTCCCGTGCTGCGCCACTTCACGGCGCTGTTCGAGCCCGACTACACGTTCGGAGGCTGATGTCAAAGCGACAGCGCCACGCCGCCATCCTCGAGCTCGTGCAGGAGAACCGCATCCCCAGCCAGGAGAGCCTCCGCGAGCTCCTCGCCAAGCGCGGCTTCGACGTCACGCAGGCGACCCTGTCCCGGGACATCCGCGAGCTGCGCCTCGTGAAAGTCCCCGATTCCGGCGGCCACGCCCGATACGCCCTCCCCCCCGAGACCTGGGAGCAGACGCCCCCCCTCCAGCGCCTGCTGCCGACCCTGTTCGTCGGCGCCGAGGGCACGGGCAACCTTCTCGTCCTCAAGACCCTCACCGGCGGCGCCCAGCCCGTCGCCGTCGCCCTCGACTGGGAGGAATGGCCCGAGATCCTCGGCACCATCGCCGGCGACGATACCATCCTCGTCATTCTGCGGGACGCCACTCAGCTGGAGTCCGTCCAGTCACGCATCGAGGGGATGGTCGGATAGATGGGACTACGGGGGACGCGGAGGCCGGAGGTACTGCGGGCGACGGTACTGCGGGCGACGGTACGGCGGGCGAGGTACTGCGGGCGAGGTACGGCGGGTGCGGTGCTGCGGGCGAGGTGCCGCGGGCGAGGTACGGCGGGCGAGGTACGGCGGGTGCGGTGCCTGCGAAATCGCTGCAGTTCGAAACGTCCGGACAACGGATGCGGGATCGACCACCGGGGTCAATCGGCCCCCGGCGACGCTCGCGCCCGCCGTCCTCGCCCGCAGTAACCCCCGCAGCTCGCGCCCGCCAACCTCGCCCGCCGACCTCGCCCGTAGTTCTCGCCCGTAGTTCTCGCCCGTAGTTCTCGCCCGCCGTCCTCCCGCAGTACCCCCCCGCAGTTCTCGCCCGCAGTCCTCGCCCGCCGTACCTCGCCCGCAGTCACCGCCCGCCGTCCCCGGCTCCCGCAGTCCCAATGGCGCGACTTCGTCCGCGATTTCGCTTGGGGAGTGTAGGCACGCTCTGCAACGGCGAACGGAGAACCCCATGTTCACGCAACTGCCCCGGCATGACCCTCGATGCGGGATCCTGCGTCTTGCGACTGTCCCGCCGCTTCTCACGCTGGTGATGGCCGCAGCGGCCTGCACCGGCACGGACGCGCCGCTGTCGCCTGGTCGACCCCGGCCGGACGCGAGTCCGGGGATCGAAGCAGATCCGGGCTCTTCGTGCTCTTCGATCTCGACGGTTCAGCTCCTCGCGGGACGGTCGCTTCATGCCGGGACGGTCTCGCTGTCGAACGATGCAGAGCATCTCTATGTCACGTACGGGACCGACGCCGGCTGGACGCTCGGCTCCACGGCCTTGTTCGCAGGGCAGAGCGTCGCAGACATTCCCCGAAACCGCGCCGGGAACCCGATCGTGGGTCACTTCTCCAAATCCGCCGAGCATGCGCCCGGCACGACGCAGTACACCTATTCGCTTCCGCTCGACGACCTGGAGCAGGCGCGGGTCGTCGTCGCGTATGCAGACGTTTACAACGGGGATCGGGAAGAGGGCGCGTGGGGCGCGGGCGACCGCATCAATCCGACGGGTTCGTGGGCCACGTGGTTCACGTATCAGCCGGAAGCGTGTGCCGGCGCCCTGATCGGGCCGTCCGGCGGCCACCTCGAATTCGGAGGGATGAGCCTCGACGTACCGGAGGGCGCACTGGGCCAGGACGTCCTGATCACGGCCCGACGCTCCGGACTTATTGATGCCTCGGGTTCGAACGTCCTCTCGCTCGTGGACGGAACGGCGTACGACCTGGGCCCGGATGGCCTGCAATTCCTGCTGCCGTTCGACATTACGATTGCCTACGATCCGGATGCGTTACCGGCCGGCGTCTCCGAATCCGATCTCGTCGTCTTTCAAGGCGACGGTGCGGGGCTCTCGCCGCTGACCGGTACGGTCGATCCGTCGGTCCATTCGGTCAGCGGGTCCGGCACTCACTTCACGGACTTCGTCGTCGGCGTGCCGGAGAGCGTGTACGCAACGGTGCCGTGCCCGGATCTGGCGCCGGCAGCGTCGTCCGGCATCCCGCTCGACGAGGTCGCGCTCGGCGCCTTGCCCGCCAGCTTCGATCCGCCGCTCATCGCGCGCGTCGAGACCGACGATTTCGATCCTGGCTGGGCATTCATCGTCAACGATGAGACCGGCGCACCGCAGCTCATGGTCCCCGTTCATCCTTCGACGTCACCCGACGGCGGTGCGGTTCGCCTGCGCCTGACGGACGGCACGAGTGCCTGTGAGCCGTTCGACTTCCTGATCGAGCCGCTGCCCCCTGCGCCGGGCGAGCTCGGCCGGATCGCAGATCAGATCCAGGACGCGCTTCGCCAGGAAGCGACAGCGCTCGGGACCACGCCGGAAGAGCTCCTTGCCACGCCGACCGACCAGGTTCCGATGTCGTTGATCCCGCTCTTCATCGTGCAGAGCGAGCTGGACAATCCTGAAAATCCCTACTCGCTCCGCGCCATCGCCAACGGAACAGCCCCGAACGCGGCCGACGCGAGGCTCGATATCCTGGAGCCGCTCATTGCGCGGATCGGGCTGCTGGAGGAGCTGACCACGTCGTCTGCCTCGAACGTCACCGCACGGGCTGCTGGAGCAGGCGCCGCTGTCTCGGCCTTTGGCCCGGGCTCACACCGTGGAGAAGACGCCCCTCCGAGGCCGGCGTCCGTCCTGACAGAGCTGTGCAGTCCCGAGTCCGTCGGCTCCGACGCCGGGCTCCTCGACTACTGCATGGACCAGGCGTGGGACGTGGTGTTCCGCATGCACGGTGCGTCCGGAACGGTTCTGAAGAAGCTGTCCGCAGCGTCGGGAGCGGTGGGGATCGTGCCCGGCCTCGGCGAAGCCGGTGCCGTGGGTGGTTTTGCAACCTGGCTCGTCTCGAACGAGCGCGAGCGAAACGCGGCCCTGTTGCCATCCGTGTTGACGAGCCTCACCATCCAGCCGACGCCGACGGAGTTTCTCGAGGATGACGATACGACCGGCGACTGGACGCCCGCGATGCTCACGGCCAGCAATCTGGGCTGGGACTTCGGTCTAGAAGCGCTGACGGCCGTCTTCCAGGGACTCCAGCTTGCCGCTGCATTCGACAAGTTCGACCTCGAAGGTCCGGTGACGAGCGATGCCGCAGGCGCGATCGCTCAGGATCCGGTCACGAGCGAGCTGATCAAACGCGCGGCGCCCGAAGACTACCGTCTGCCGCCCCAGACATACGGTCCGGTGAATGTCGACGACGAGCAGTGGAGCACGGCGAGCGTCCCCGTGGGTGACGCCATCGTCCTCACCTCGCACACCGAGTACGAGGCACACCGGGAGGGCACCTCAGTGTTGTCCGTGCGGACGGCTGACGGCGAGTTCGGCAGCCAGCAGATCGCCACTCAGGCGACGATCACGGTCAAGCCGATCCAGATGTCGATCTCGCCGTCGGACGTCACCCTCGCGCCGGGCGAGGTTCAGACGTTCACGATCAAGGTGGTGGACGCCAAGTACCCGGACAGAGTCGAGGTGGATGCTTCCGTCCCGCTGCAGGGGGCGGCCGGCCCGGCCGAATTCCTGGCCGACAACCTGAGCACCGTCACCTATACGGCTCCCGAAAATCCCGATGCGGCTCATCCGGATCTGCTGACCGTAAGGTATGCCGGTACGACCGGCGCGCGTGCTGCGCCGATCGAGGAGCGCAACGCCGTCGCCACCATCCGTTTCGGCAAGATCACGATCTCGCCGCAGCCGCCGTGTATCCCGGCCGGACAGCCGGTGACCTTCACGGCCGACGTCGTCGGCCCATCGGACAAGACGGTCACGTGGTCCGCAGACGTCGGCTCCATCAATGCGTCGACGGGTGAATACATTGCGCCCGACCCGCTCCCGAGCGGGGTGCATACTGTCACGATCACGGCGACCAGCGTCGAGAACGAGAAGCTGACCGGCTCCGTCACGCTCTCGCTCGGCTGCGACTGCCGATTCTCGGTGCTGGTCAATGGAATGAGCTTCGATGGCCAGACCGGAGACGCGCCCTATTTCATCCAGGACTACTCTGCCGGCGAGCTCCAGGGCATCGTGCTCCCGCTCCCGGGTGAAGCCGGTCAGAGCGCCTCGATCGCGCTTGTGCAGCCTTTCGCTCAGGTACCCGGCACCTACCCGGCGGTTGTCTCCGTCTATCTCGGCGGCACCGACTACTACCAGACGGACGACGCTGCGCCGGCGCAGCTCGCGCTGGACGAATTCGATGTCGGACGCAAGGTCGTCGGTTCCGTCTCCGGCACGCTGCGGATCTATACGCAGAGCGGGAGTGATCAGACCGCTTCGTTCGAGTCGAACTTCACGCTGACCTGGCCGGCAGATGAGCTGTCCGACGTTTCGACGAACACCGACGTCATCTGCACGATCCGGTGACGGGCCGAGCCCCACAGGGCCGCCTCCAACCGAGGGGCACGAGGCACGGCAGGCCTGCGTGAGCGGCGAGCCCGACCTGCGGCGCTTCGGCGAAGTCGACCGCCTCTTCGCTGAAGCACTCGAGCTGCCTCCAGCCGAGCGAGAGCAGTTCGTTGGGGAGCAGTGCGCGGATGATCCCGAACTGGCTGGGGCCGTTCGCGCGCTGCTCTCGGCGGAGCGGGACTCCGCGGGGCTCTTCGATACGCCGGACATCACGACCGCGCGTGAAGCACTGCGCGAGCTGGCCGAAGGCACGGCGCCGTCGGAGCCGGAGTCGGCCACGGAGCAGGTGGGCTCCTATCGACTGTCACCCTGACATCGCCCCCCTCCATGACGGCAGCTCCTCGGATCGTGGCGGCCCTTTCCGCGCCGCCTGGAGCTCTCTATTCGCGTGTGCGACGCCGTTCGATACGCGCACGCGCAACTCGTCGTCCATCGTGACCTCAAGCCCGGCAACAGTCACGTTCCGCACCCGACCGGCTTCCCGTCGGCACCCCTGGGGACCGGCGGTCCCTCGTTGACGGAAATGTCGTCGACATCGATCACCGACGAGAGTTCGTCGCCCGATACCATCTGTTCGAGCTTTTTCATCTGGCCGCCCATGACCTTCATGACCATGGAGCGCTGCGATTGAGGCATCGAAGCCAGCTTCGCCTGGAGCTCCTTCAGCTTCTCCTTCGATTCCTGCATCCTGGCACGCTCCCTGTCGCTCATGGCGCCCATCAGCCCCGAGATGCGGAACACGTGCTGGCGCGCCTCGAACAGCGGCCCGGCGGGCTGATAATCGAGATCCAGCTTCTCGATTTCGATCGGCATGGACCGGCCGCCCTGATCGACGGTCCCCTCGATCCGCATCCTGAGCGGTACGTACTCCTGCGAGTCGATCCAGAGGCTGATCCGGTCCAGCACGAACTTCGGCGCGCCGTCCGTCTGCGCGAGCGGAAGATCGGATAGATTCTCGGCGACGATGAGAAACGCGTCGCGTTCTTCTCCCGAGCCGTCAGTCTCTCCCGGCTCCCATCTCGATGCGCGCACCGGCTCCACCCGTTCGAAGCGAGCGTGCTGAACGAACGCGGCCGCCGGGCTCGCGGCGATGATCGCGTCCGGGCTCCTGTCCCTCGACTCCTTGTCGGCGACGTTCCAGATCGTGGAGGCGATCGAGTCCGTCACGGCTTGCATGTCGAAGCCCGGCATGCCGCCGTTTGCCGGCATGTCTCCCCCGCCCGCCGAAACCACCTCGCCCATGATACGGAGGCCATTCGCATACTCCTTCATCTGGTCCGGCGTCATCTCCGGACAGCCCGCATCCCGCATCGCCTGGCGCAGGTATTCCCGTGGCGAGACCATGCGGAACGCTACCTCGCCGTCAGCCGACGACTTTTCGAAGAAGACCGGATACTGCGATGGTGCGGTGCCGGACGGCGCGATGGCGCCGAGGTCGACCGGGGCGCGAACGGATTCCTGCACGGTGTAGTTGTCGACGGCAGCCCAGCGGACGAGTTGTTTCTGGCGCATGGTCCGGAGGATCGAGGATGCGTCCTGCGCTGCGCTCGGTGCTGCCCAGGCCAGAGCCGTAGCGGCGGCAAGGATCGAGATCTTTCTCATCGGTGGGCTCCTCGTGTGAGTTCTCTGCGACCGGAAGCGATCTCCTACCGATAGAGCGAAAGGCGGCCGTCGATTGCGCCACGCACACGACAAGACACTTGCCACTCGACGGACCATGGTCCCATCCTGGCTTCGTCCCATTCGGAAATCCGCCGTGGACACATACGAGGACATCCCACGCCTGGTGAGCGATTGGAGCGACGGAAGCCAGGAGGCGTTCGATCGTCTGGTGACGCTGCTCTACGACGACCTGCGCGACCTCGCTCATGCGCATCTCAGGAGCGAGCGCACGGGTCACACGCTCGACACGACCGCGCTCGTACACGAGGCGTACGTTCGGCTCGCCGGCCACACGGGTCCCAGCTGGCGCGGTCGGCCGCGATTCTTTGCGTTCCTTTCCCGAGTGATGCGGCACGTCCTGGTCGACTACGCTCGCCGACGGGCGGCGGGAAAGCGCCAGGTCGCGCAGGTCCCGCTGACAGCCGGCTCGCTGAATCCGGGACTCTCGTCCGATGCCATCGATCTTCTCGCCATGAACGAAGCGCTCGACCGGCTCGAGGAGAAGAGCTCCGAGCTGGCGGCGATCGTAGAATGCCGCTTCTTCGGCGGGCTCACCACGAGCGAGACGGCGGAGGCGCTCGGAATCTCGCCCCGCACCGTGGACCGGGGATGGCAGCGTGCCCGGTCGTACCTCTTCCAGCTTCTTGCCCCGGAGCCGCTGAAAGCGGAGTAGTCCTCCCCAGCCTCTGCTACCGTGCAACCGATCGATTCCGGCTGGCGTCGCTGGGACGAAGTCGACCGTCTGTTCACGGCCGCTCTCGATCTGCCCGAATCGGAGCGCGAGAGCTTCATCGTTCGGCAGTGCGAAGGCGACATCGAGCTTCGCGACGCCGTCCTCTCGGTGCTCACGGCGGAGCGAGCGTCGGCCGACCTTTTCGAGGGGCCGGAATCCGCCCGGGCGCGCGAGGCCCTGCGCGAGTTCTTCTCCGCGGGAGATTCCGGGGCCGCCGATCATGCGGGAGAGAGGATCGGCCCCTACCGACTGATCCGGCGGATCGGCCGCGGCGGGATGGGAACGGTATTTCTGGCGGAGCGCGCAGACGCGGACTTCGATCAGCGGGTGGCGGTCAAGCTGCTGCGCAGGGGGCTGGATACCGAAGACATCGTCGGCCGATTCCTGTCCGAGCGCCGCATTCTCGCACGCCTGACACACCCGAACATCGCGCGGCTCTACGACGGTGGTTCGTCTGCGGACGGCAGACCTTACCTCGTGATGGAGTACGTGGACGGTGAGCCGGTCACGGACTACTGCGACGCCCGGACTCTCCCCCTCGCTCAGCGCCTCGAATTCTTCCTGCGCGTCGCGGACGCGGTGCGCTACGCCCACGCGCAGCTCGTCGTCCATCGCGATCTGAAGCCGTCCAACATCCTCGTCACGAAGGACGGCCGCGTGAAGCTTCTGGACTTCGGGATCGCGAAGATCCTGTCGCCGGACGCCGACGATCGAGATGCCGTGACCCGTACCGGCGTACGCGTGTTGACGCCCGAATACGCGAGCCCGGAGCAGCTACGCGGCGATCCGATCACGACTGCGACTGACGTTTTCCAGCTCGGGATCCTTCTCTTCGTCCTGCTTACGGGTCGCCGCCCGTCCTCCGGGGACTCCGCCACCGACGATCGGGCCGTCGCCACGCGAGCCAGCGCTGCCGTAGGCGACGGTGACGCGGCCCGCATCGTCGCACGGGAGCGAGCCACGACGCCCGACAGACTCCGTCGCGCGCTGCGCGGCGATCTGGACATGATCCTGGGCAAGTCCCTGCGGGAGGAGCCGGATCGGCGCTACGCCTCGGTCGAGCAGCTTGCCGAAGACATACGGCGTCATCTGGCGGGCCTTCCCATCGAGGCAAGGTCCGAAAGCACTCTCTATCGGACGGGAAAATTCCTGCGACGCCACCGCTGGCTCGTTCCGACGGGCGCGGTGGCGGTACTCTTCGCGGCCCTGTTCGCGGGAAGTTCGATCCGCCATGCCGCTCGCCTCGAGCGTGAGCGTAATGTCGCGCGCGAACAGGCAGAGCGGGCGGATCAGGTCCGGCGGCTTCTCGTGGACGCCTTCCGGAGCCCGGATCCGTTCGATCCGGCCAATCCCCAGCGTGGCCGGGCCATCACCGTGGTCGAGGCCATGGACATCGGCGCAGATCGCGTCGTCCGGGAGCTGTCCGATCGACCTGCCATTCAGGCGAGTCTTCTCGACGCCATCGTCGACGTCTACACGAATCTCGGCGCGTCACCAAAGGCCGTGCCCCTCGCCCGGCGCGCCCTCGCGCTGCACGGCCGCGTCGATGGCACGGCGAGCCGGGCATACCGCGAGGCGCTGGGTCGGCTCGCGACGAGCGTGGGCGCCGGACACGACCGCGCTGCCGGCGACTCCGCACTCGTGCTGTACCGACGAAGGCTGACCCTGGTCGATGCAGCCCGGGACGCAACGGCTGGCGAACGGGTGATGGCGCGGACCGACGTGGCGAACGAGTTGGCCGATCTCGGCCGTGCACGGGAAGCGGAGCCGGAGTTTCGCCGTGCCCTCGCCGCCGCGGATTCGTCCGTCCCGCCGGCGCAGCTCGCCGCGACGCACCGTGGCTTGGCCGGCGTACTCCAGTCGCTCGGTCGCGCCGCCGACGCCGAGCCGCATGCGCGCCAGGCACTTGCCCTCGATCAGGCGGCCTTCGGGGAAGGGTCCGCCAACGTCGGCATGGCCTACGAGAGCCTGGCGGAGAATCTCTCGGAGCTCGGGCGGAATGCCGAGGCCGCGGCTGAATTCCAGAGAGCCGTGGACCTCCTCCGCGCCACCCTCGGGGCCGAGAACACGAATACTGTCAACGCGTTGAACAACCTGGCCCTCCTCCGCAGACGCATGGGTGACTTCGTGGGAGCCGAACGCGACCTGCGAACGGTCCTCGATCTGCACATCCGCACCCTCGGGCCGAACCATCGCGAGGTCGGGACCACGTACCAGAATCTGGGGGCTGTTCTGTACGACATGGGCCATCTGGATGAGGCAGCGGAGATGCACCGTCACGCCGCCGCCATCTACGACTCGGTGCTCGAGCCCGGCAGCTATCTGCGTGCGTTCCCTCACCTGTCCCTCGCCGCCGTCGAGGTCGCCCGCGGAAACCCCGCAGCCGGAGAAGCCAGCGCACGACTGGCCCTCGATATCCTCGAGAAGGCGCTCCCGGCCGGCCACTTTGCGACCGCCGTCGCGCGCTGCCGGCTCGGCCGCGCCCTGCTTGCACGCGGAAGAGAACAGGAGGGAGCCGCAGCGCTGGCTGCGGCGGCTGAGATCATTCGCGCCTCGCCCCAGGCAGCGCCCTATCGAGACGAGTGCCTCGGCGCTCTTGACCACGTCGCGAACGCCCCCAACTGAGGCCCACCACGACCGCTGACGTACTCCGCCCTCGCCCCGACGCGGCGAGGGCGGAGCACGTCGAGCTTTCGGATGTCTGTGGCGCGGCTGCTGAAGACGCCGCCGTAGGAGAGGATCGTCAGCCCGGTACCTCCCTCCCAGACCGCGGCCTGGTCGATCGTCGACGAGCCGAAGCGGTGGTCCCGGCCCGCCACCCAGTGGTCGTCGTTCATCGCCGCCGGCGTGACATCGACAGGAATCTGCATGATCGGTATGCCCGTCGACGACGTCGCAGCGGCCGTGATCGGCACCGCGTCTCCGGCGATCGGCCCGCGCACCTTGATCCGCGCAGCCCCCCTCGGATCCGGCGACGTCGGAGCATCCGTGCACGCCCCGAGGAGCACGGAGAGCAGCAGGACGACGCCGGGCCCCGCGCCAGGCCGGCGACAGCGGTGGATTCGCATACGATCCCCCAGGTGGAATGGAGTGGGTGGCATCTGCCTTCGCACTCTCAAGCGCGAAATGCCGCCGCCCTTCGCCACCCCCCCCGCCGCCCCCCGCAGCCCCCCGCCCGCCGCACCCCCGCCCGCAGTACCCCCCCGCAGTATCTCGCCCGCAGTATCTCGCCCGCCGCATCCTCGCCCGCAGCAATTCGCCCGCAGTCCCCAACGCCGTCTCTTGACGCAAAGCCCCCGTAGTTGCATACTTATGCAATCCATACCACCTGAACATACAGGAACCGCCATGCCATACACCGTCGTCCTCGCCTACTCCGGCGGGCTGGACACCTCGATCATCGTGCCGTGGCTGAAGGAGAAGTACGGTGCGGACGTGGTCTGCATGGCCGCGGACGTGGGGCAGAAGGAGGAGCTCGCGGGCCTCGAGGCGAAGGCGCAGTCGCAGGGCGCGCGCACGTGCGTGGTGGCGGACCTGCGGGAAGCGTTCGTGACGGAGGCGATCTGGCCGACGCTGCGTGCGGGGGCGATCTACTCGCGGACGTACCTGCTGGGCACGTCGATGGCGCGGCCGATCATCGCCCGGGCGCAGGCGGAGTACGCCATGAAGATCGGGGCACAGGCGCTGGCGCACGGGTGCACGGGCAAGGGGAACGACCAGGTGCGCTTCGAGCTGAGCTACGCGGCGTTCGCGCCGGACCTGGAGGTGATCGCGCCGTGGCGGGAGTGGCACATCCGGTCGCGGGAGCAGGCGATCGACTATGCGGCGGAGCGCGGGATCCCGGTGGCGGCGACGAAGGAGAAGATCTTCTCCCGGGACCGCAACCTGTGGCACGTCTCTCACGAGGGCGGTCCGCTGGAGGACCCGTGGTACGAGCCGCAGCCGGACCTGTTCATGCTGACCACCGCGCCGGAGGACGCGCCGGCGAAGCCGCAGTACGTGGAGATCGGATTCGAGGAGGGCTATCCGATTTCCGTGGACGGGCAGGTGCTCGGGCCGGTGGCGCTGGTGGAGCTGCTGAACGAGATCGCGGGCGCGCACGGTGTGGGCCGGGCGGACATCGTGGAGGATCGGCTGGTGGGAATGAAGAGCCGGGGCATCTATGAGACGCCGGGCGGTACGCTGCTCTACACGGCGCACCGGGAGCTGGAGCAGCTCGTGCTGGATCGCCGGACGCTGTCGCTCAAGGACGAGCTGGCCGACCGCTACGCGGACCTGGTCTACGAGGGCCGGTGGTGGGGCACGGAGCGAGAGGCGCTGGACGCGCTGGTGGACCGGACGCAGGAGCGGGTCACGGGCACGGTGCGTCTGAAGCTGTACAAGGGTGCGGCGGCGGTGGCGGGTCGCAGGGCCGCGCAGTCGCTCTACGATCAGGACCTGGCGAGCTTCGGTGAGGAGGCGGTCTACGATCACGCGGACGCCGCCGGCTTCATCCGTCTCTTCGCGTTGCCCACGCGGGTGGAGGCGAAGCGGCGTGGCGCGGCGGGCTTCCCGTTCCGGACCCCGGAGCTTCCGGCCCCGTCACCGAACGGCAACGGCAACGGCAACGGCCACAAGGCTTCTTCCACCCGGGCGATGCCGGCCCCGCAGCGGAGCGCGTGGCGCACGGGTGGGGGCTACGGCAGCGGGACCGCCGCGGAGGCGCTGGAGATCGAGGCCCTGGGCTGATGCAGGGGAACGCGGAGCTGGAGTCCCGCCGGGAGGAGGGGGCGGCGGACTCCGGTACCGGAGGGGGCTCGCCGGGCGGCGCTTCGGGCGCTTCGTCCGGCGAGCCCCGGCGTCTCTGGGGCGGCCGCTTCGAGGGCGGCCCCGCGCCGTCGCTGGACGAGCTGAACCGCAGCCTGTCCGTGGACGTCCGGCTGTGGCCGGAGGACGTGGAGGCCAGTCGTGCATGGGCCCACGCCCTCGCGGATGCGGGTGTCATCGGTCGGGACGAGGCCCGGGCACTGGACGCGGGGCTGCGGCGCGTGGCGCAGCGACTGACCGACGGCGCCGCGGCGAGCGCGCCGGACGAGGACATCCACAGCCTCGTCGAGCGGTTGCTGTACGAGGAGGCGGGGGACGTCGCCGGGAAGCTGCACACGGGCCGGTCGCGGAATGATCAGGTAGCGACGGATTCCCGCCTGTGGACGGTGCGCGCGGGCGGGCGCCTGACGGAGCTGCTGACCGGCCTGGAGCAGGCCCTCGTCACGCAGGCGCAGGCGACGACGGAGCTGACGATGCCCGCGTACACGCACGTGCGCCGGGCGCAGCCGGTGCGCGTCGCCCACTGGCTCCTCGCCCACTTCTGGGCCCTCGAGCGGGACCGGGAGCGGCTCGAGCAGGCGCTGGAGCGGGTGGCGACGCTGCCGCTGGGCTCGGGCGCGATCAGCGGGTCGGGCTTCCCCGTCGATCGGGTGCTGCTCAAGGAGATGCTCGGATTTCGGGCGATCTCGCCGAACTCCATGGACGCGGTGGGCGACCGGGACTGGGTGGCGGAGCTCGTCTTCGTGCTCACCATGACCGCGGTTCACCTGTCGCGCATGGCCGAGGACCTGATCCTCTTCTCGTCCGACGAATTCGGGTTCGTTCGGCTGCCGGAGGCGTACACGACGGGTTCGAGTCTGATGCCCCAGAAGCGGAACCCCGACGGCCTAGAGCTGGCCAGGGGGAAGGCGGCGCGGATGGTCGGCGACGTCGCGTCCGCGCTTGCGATGCTGAAGGGCCTGCCAACCGGCTATCAGAAGGACCTCCAGGAGGACAAGGCGCTGCTGTTCCGCGTCTTCGACGACCTGCTCGCGCTGCTGCCGGCGACGCGGGAGACCGTGTCGGGGCTCGAGTGGAACGCGGAGGTGCTGCTGGCCGCGGCGTCGGATCCGGCGCTGCTGGCGACGGACCTGGCCGATGAGCTGGTGCGCCGTGGCGTACCGTTCCGGGAGGCGCACGGCGTGGTGGGGCGGCTGGTGCGGCGGGCCGAACGGGCGGGCGGGACGCTGGCGGACCTGACGGCTGACGAATTGGTCGCGGAGCACCCGGCCTTCGCCGGCGCCGCGGTGGATCTGTCGCCCGAGGCGTCCATGGAGGCGCGCAGTCTGCCCGGCGGGACCGGCCGTGCGAGCATCGAGGCCCAGCTCCTGGAGGCCCGGCGACGGCTCGCGTAGATACGGCGGCGGGCGGCGCGAGCCGGAAGCTGCGCGGCGCCTTCTGTTGACGGCTGGCGACGTCGTCGCGGGGTCGCCTGCTCTTGCCTCGGCCTCGGTGCCCGCCTAGGATTCGCCCGATCCATCGCCTACCGACAACGGAGCGAACGTCCCATGAGCACAGCAGCGATCGTCACCATGATCGTGATCGCCGGCTTCGTCTGGGGCGGTTTCATCCTGATCCTTATCGCCGCGTTCCGGAAGGAGCGCGCGAAGGACGCCGACACGCCGACGCAGCCCGCGTCGGCCGCCGGCGGCGGCTGAGGCCGTCTGCCGGCGGGGACCTCGCACGCCAGCCCGACAGGAACAACGTGCCCCGCAGGGACGACCTTCACAGCATCCTCCTCATCGGCTCCGGCCCGATCGTCATCGGACAGGCCTGCGAGTTCGACTATTCCGGCACACAGGCGATCCGCGCGCTGAAGGAAGAGGGGTACCGGGTGGTGCTGGTGAACAGCAACCCGGCCACCATCATGACGGACCCCGACCTGGCCGACGCGACCTACATCGAGCCCATCACGGCCGAGTGGGTCGAACGGATCATCGAGAAGGAGAAGCCGGACGCGCTGCTGCCCACCATGGGCGGCCAGACGGCGCTGAACGTGGCCCTCGAGCTGTACGAGAGCGGGGCGCTGGACCGCCACGGAGTCGAGCTCATCGGCGCCAACGACACGGCCATCCGGAAGGCCGAGGACCGGGAGGAGTTCGCCGCGTGCATGGCCAAGATCGGTCTGGCCGTGCCCCACGGCGGCTTCGCCCATTCCCTCGAGGACGCGCTCGGCATCATCGACGACACGGGCTACCCCGCCATCATCCGTCCGTCCTTCACCCTCGGTGGAACCGGCGGCGGCATCGCCTACAACCTCGAGGAGTTCAAGGCGGCGGTGCTGCGCGGGCTGGACCTCTCGCCCATCAGCGAGGTCCTCATCGACCGCTCCGTCATCGGCTGGAAGGAGTTCGAGCTGGAGGTCATGCGGGACGGCGCCGACAACGTCGTCATCGTGTGCACCATCGAGAACATCGATCCCATGGGCGTCCACACGGGCGACTCCGTTACCGTGGCGCCGTCTCAGACGCTCTCGGACGTCGAGTATCAGCGCATGCGGGACGCAGCCATCGCCATCATCCGCGAGATCGGCGTCGAGGCCGGCGGCTGCAACATCCAGTTCGCGATCAACCCCGCCGACGGCGAGCTGCTGGTCGTGGAGATGAACCCGCGCGTATCCCGCTCGTCCGCCCTCGCGTCCAAGGCCACGGGCTTCCCCATCGCCCGCATCGGCGCGAAGCTGGCCGTCGGCTACCGGCTGGACGAGCTGCCGAACGACATCACGAAGACGACGCCGGCCTCCTTCGAGCCGACGCTCGACTACGTCGTCTGCAAGTTCCCCCGCTTCGCGTTCGAGAAGTTTCCCACGGCCAACCCCGTGCTGGGCGTCCAGATGAAGGCGGTGGGGGAGGTGATGGCCATCGGTCGGACGTTCAAGCAGGCGTGGCAGAAGGGGCTCCGGGGCCTGGAAATCGATCGACCAGGCTGGACCGTGGGTGCGCGGCCGGTGGACGACCGGCTGGCGGACGACGAGCTGGACACCCTGCGCGCCGCGCTGCGGCGCCCCACCGCGGAGCGCCCCTTCCAGATCAAGCGCGCCCTCGAGGCCGGACTCACCATCTCCGAGATCCACGAGCTGACGTTCATCGATCGGTGGTTCCTGTCCCAGCTCGCCGAGCTCGTCGAGGCGGAACGGTGGTTCAGTGGGCTGGCGGCTGAGGCTGAGGCTGAGGCTGAGGCTGACATTGCCGACGATAATTCCCGGGGCCCCAGCCTTCGCCTGAGCGCGTCCGCGCTCAGGCGAATGAAGCGCCTCGGTTTCTCCGACCGGCAGCTGGCGGACCTGCGTGGCGTCTCCGAGGGGGAGATCCGGGAGCTGCGGCACGCCCTCGGGATCCGGCCCACCTATCACGTGGTGGACACGTGCGCGGGCGAGTTTCCGTCCTCGACCCCGTACCTCTATTCCGCGTACGAGAGCGAGTCGGAGTCGGAGCGGACGGAGAAGCCGAAGGTCATCATCCTGGGCTCCGGTCCGAACCGGATCGGGCAGGGAATCGAGTTCGACTACTGCTGCGTCCAGGCCGTCCTCGCCCTGAAGGAGGACGGCTACGAGACGATCATGGTCAACTCGAACCCGGAGACGGTGTCCACAGACTTCGACATGGCGGACAAGTTGTACTTCGAGCCGCTCACCCTCGAGGACGTGCTGGAGATCGTCGAGCGGGAGAAGCCGGAGGGCGTGATCGTGCAGCTCGGCGGCCAGACGCCGCTGAAGCTGGCGGAGCCGCTGGCCGCGCTGGGCGTGCCGATCCTGGGCACGACGGTCGAGGCCATCGACCGGGCGGAGGACCGGGACCGGTTCGCCGCCCTGTGCCGGACGATTGGCGCGACCGTGCCGGCGAACGGGATCGCGACGAGCGCCGAGCAGGCGGTGAAGGTCGCGAGCGACGTCGGCTATCCCGTGCTCGTCCGCCCGAGCTACGTGCTGGGCGGCCGCGCCATGGAGATCGTCTACGACGAGGCGTCCCTGCTGGACTACTTCGATCGCGCGGTGCGCGCCTCGCCCGACCGGCCGGTGCTCATCGACCGGTTCCTGGAAGACGCATTCGAAGCGGACGTGGACGCGATCTGCGACGGCGAGAACGCCGTCATCGCGGGCGTCATGCAGCACATCGAGGACGCCGGCGTCCACTCCGGCGACTCCGCGTGCGTCCTGCCGCCGTACCTGCTCAAGGACCACGAGGTCGCCGAGATCGAGCGACTGACGCGCCGCTTCGCGAAGGAACTGGGCGTCGTCGGCCTGATCAACGTGCAGTTCGCCATCCGCGACGGCGTCGTCTACGTGCTGGAGGTGAACCCCCGCGCGTCCCGGACGATCCCCTTCGTCTCGAAGGCCACCGGGGTCCCGCTGGCCCGCAAGGCCGCGCGCGTCATGGCCGGGCTCCGGCTGTCCGACGTCGGGCTGGACGGAGACCTGGACGCGCCCCGCGGCGTGGCCGTGAAGGAGGCGGTGTTCCCCTTCAACAAGTTCGACGTGGACGTGATCCTCGGTCCCGAGATGCGCTCGACGGGCGAGGTGATGGGCTTCGACGACTCGTTCGGGATGGCCTTCGCGAAGGCGCAGGTCTCAGCGGGCGGCCCGTTGCCGACGCAGGGCGTCGTGGCAGTGACGGTGAACGACCACGACAAGCCCAACGCCGTGCCGATCCTGCGGCGCTTCCACGAGCTCGGATTCCGCGTTCTCGCGACCGAGGGCACAGCCCGCTATCTGAACAACCGGGGCGTCCCGGCGGACCGGATCTTCAAGGTGGGCGAAGGGCGGCCGCACCTGGTCGACGCCATCATCAGCGGCGAGATCGACCTGCTCATCAATACACCCCTCGGCAAGAAGTCGCAGTACGACGACTACGCCATGCGCCGCGCGGCCATCGCCCATCACACGGCCTACTGCACGACGCTGTCGGCGGCTTCCGCGGCCAGCGACGCGGTCATCGCCCTGCGCTCGCTGCGACCCCGCGTCACGAGCCTGCAGGCCCGCTACGCGACGGAGCCGGCCGAGCGGGCGCGCGCCGCCGGATAGGGCGCGGCGCCGGCCGCGGGTCCGTATTCCGCCGGCGGGTGACCGGTTGGGACGTCGCCCCTCGCACTTCCTCTCGGAGGTGATCCGTGAGCGCTCGTACATGGATCGGTGTCGGACTGCTTCCCCTGCGAACCGGTCTCGGAGTGGTGTTCGCGATGCACGGATGGCTGAAGCTGACGGCCATGGGAATGGCCGGCACCGCGGCCTTCTTCGCGGGCCTCGGCATACCGATGCCCGGCGTGATGGCGCCGTTCATCACGTCGCTGGAGCTGTGTGGCGGCGCGGCGCTTCTGCTGGGGCTCCTGACGCGTCCGGCGGCGCTGCTCCTCGCCGCAGACATGGTGGCCGCCATCGTCTGGGCCAAGCTCGGTCACGGCTTCTTCGCGCCGCGCGGCCTCGAGCTGGAGCTGCTGCTGCTGTGCGGAACCCTGACGCTGGCGATCACGGGCGCGGGGGACCTGTCGCTGGACGCCCTGCTGGCCCGGCGGCGGCTGAGCGTGCCGCGGCCCGAGCCGGCGCAGCCGTAGAGGGCGGCGACCGGCCCGGTCGGAAGCCTACTGCCCCGGCGCGATCATCTTGAACACCATCACGGGCACGGCGGCCAGGAGCCAGATGAGCGCGGCGGCCGCGATGCCGCGGCCCTTCGAGACCTTGCCGAGCACGGCGAGCCCGATGGCCCAGATCGCTGCCTGCCAGATCGTGAAGATGTCGAAGCGTGACAGCAGGCCCTGAAGCACGGGCGAGGCGTCGGAGCCCCAGAAGCGCAGGATCCCGAAGGAAGCGTCGCGCGTCATGTCCACCACCCCGTCCCGGTTCGAGAGCAGGATGGACGCCGTGCGCGCCAGCGACTGCGGAATGCCGATGAAGCCCGAGAACACGGCGACGAGCAGCGCGCCCTTGAAGCCCACGGGCACGTCGAACGCCCGGGCGGCGAGCCACAGCCCGGTGGCGATCAGCAGCGTGAGCACGGCGACGGCGACGGGTACGATGATGCCGTTCACCAGGCGCAGGATTCCGCCCATGCGCTGCATGGCCTCGGCCGCCTGCGGGTTGCTGGCGGCCGCCGCCTGCATGGCCACGGTGTTCGCCGGCAGGGAGACGATGTAGAGCACGACGGAAACGATGAGCAGGACGACGAAAGGCTGCACCCACTCCTCCGCCGTCCGCCGGACGAACACCTGTCCGGGCGAGACGAAGATGTCGATGTAGTCGTCGACGCGGCTGGGCGCCTCCTGCTCGGCCTCCACCGATACGGGACCGACGTCGGTCATGCGGGCCTCCTGGGAAGGGAGATGCGGGGTGCCGGAATATGGGACGGAAAGGTGGGATTGGGGAAGGGGCCGGCGAGGGCGCGCCGCGGGCCGGCGGGGGCTCAGTCGTAGGCTCCGGGGCCGCAGCCGCGGGCCCCGGCGGCTCAGCCGCTGCTCGGGACCACCAGCGTGATCTCGTCGCCGGGGTCGACCATGACCTCCTCCGACACGGAAGTCGACACCTGTCCGATCGGATCGGCCAGGAACTGGAGCGTCACGCCGGGAGTTACGACGGAGGCTGGAATCGTGAACGTCTCGGTCGTCAGCGCCGTCGCGGTACCGAGCCGCAGTCGCTGACCGCTCCGGACGACGTATACATTGACGTCCAGCGTGCGCTGGTTCTCGACCCGCAGGGTGGTGGCCGGCTGGCGGTTTTCCGGGGTCGTGCCCGCGCTCGCACAGGCGCCTGCGGCGAGGGTTGCCGCCAGCGCGATCGCGGGGAGCACGGCGACGTGACGTTTCATGGGGTCTCCCGTGTCCGGAGTCCGTGTTCGTACCGTTCGCACGATCCGCACGTTCCGCGCCGGGGAGCCCCCGGTGACACGCTGGATTCGCAGACCACGTCGGCGCGAGCGCCGAGGATTACATTCGCAGAAACCCTGACCGCCGATCCATGGTGCCGAACCGCCTGCCGCTCCTGAGGTCCGCCGCGCTCCTGTCCGCGGCCGTCATCGCCCTCCCGTCGGCGCTGGGAGCGCAGGAGCCGTCGAACGCCCCACGTGAAGCGGCCGCCGCCGCGCCCGTGTCCGCTGCCACGCCCATCGACGTCGAGACCGCGGCGCGGCCGACGCTGCGCGCCGCGAAGGTCGCCGGCATCGTCGTCGACGGGCGGCTGGACGACCCGGGCTGGGCGGCAGCGGCCGTCGCCGACCAGTTCTACCAGGCGCTGCCGGAGACGGGCATGCCGGCCACCGAACGGACCGTCGTGCGCGTGGTGTACGACGACGACGGCATCTACATCGGCGCGTTCTGCTACGACTCCCGGCCCTACGTCGTCAACAGCCTGGAGCAGGACTACGAGACCCACGACAGCGACGTCTTCGCCGTCACGCTGGACACGTACCTGGACCGGCGGGACTCCTTCATGTGGCTGGTGAATCCGCTGGGCGCCGTCAAGGACGGGCAGACGTTCAACGACTCCCGGGACATCAACCTGGCCTGGGAGGGGGTCGTGCGCATCGAGACGGCGAAGGCCGACTCGGGATGGAGCGTCGAGATGCAGATCCCGTGGACCACGCTGCGTTTCCCCGCCCGGCCCGGCGAGCAGCAGTGGGGGCTGCAGTTCCTGCGGCGCATCCGCCGTCTGAACGAGGACGACTACTGGGCTCCTCTCGACCGCCGCGAGCACGTCCACAAGATGTCGCGCGCGGGTACCCTGACGGGGCTTCGGGATCTGAAACAGGGCCGCAACCTGTACCTGAAGCCGTACGTGAAGGCGGGGCAGTCCAGCGTCCCGGACGTCGTCCCCGAAGGGAGCCCCGTCCGTCCGGGCCTGCGGACCGACCGGTCCTTCGACGCCGGCTTCGACGTGAAGTGGGGGCTCACGCCGACCCTCACCCTGGACGGGACCTATAACACGGACTTCTCGCAGACCGAGGTCGACCAGGAGCAGGTCAACCTCACCCGCTTCAGCCTGTTCTACCCGGAGCTGCGCGACTTCTTCATCGAGAACAGCGGCGTCTTCACGTTCGGCGACGTGAACGAGCGGGACTACCGCATGGGCTCCTCCCTGTCGGATTTCACCCTCTTCCATTCGCGGCGCATCGGCCTGTCGGACGGACAGCCGGTCCCTATCGTCGGCGGAGGTCGGCTCACGGGCACGGCCGGGCCGCTCCAGGTCGGCTTCCTCGAGATGCAGACGGAGCGGGCCGCGGACGCGCCGCCGGAGAACTTCCTCGTCGCACGTCTGAAGCGGAACGTGCTGGGCAACTCGGACGTCGGCGTCATGTTCACGAACCGCGCGGCGACGGCGGACGGGGGACCCTCCAGCCGGAGCTACGGCGCCGACGCCAACATCCGGTTCCTTTCGAACGGGATCGTGAACGCGTACGTCGCGGCCACGGACGGGCCGCAGGCCGATACCGCCAACCTGGCGGGGCGCCTCTCCGTCGCCTGGCGCGACCGGTTCTGGGACGTGTCCGGCTTCGCAAAGCAGATCGGGGCCGGCTTCCAGCCGACCCTGGGCTTCGTGCGCCGGACCGGCGTGCACGAGTACTACGGCACGGCGGGCGTCCACCCGCGGGTGGAGCTCGGCCTCCTGTACGAGCTCAACCCCTACCTGTCGCTGGACCGCATCGCGGGCACGGACGGCTCGCTGCAGACGCGCGAGCTGACCGCCGGCCTCGACGTCGCCCTCATCACGGGCGGCAGCGTGAAGCTTAAGGGCGTGGACCATTTCGAGCGGCTGGACGCGCCGTTCACGATCGCGGATTCCGTGACGCTTCCCGTCGGCGACTACTCCTTCCGGGACGCCACGGCGACGTATTCACCCAGCGGCGCCCGCGCCCTGTCCGGCCGCTTCAGCCTCTCCTACGGCGACTTCTACGACGGCACGAAGACGACGTTCGGCTTCGGCGCGCTGTGGCGGGCGAGCCCGCAGCTCTCCATGGACTTCACAGTAGACCACAATGCAGTGCGGCTGCGGGAGGGACGCTTCGACGCCGACGCCGCAGGCGCCAAGCTCGTCTACGCCTTCTCGCGCAAGCTCTTCACGAGCGCGTTCGTCCAGTACAACGGCACGCTGGACCAGCTCGTCACCAACCTGCGCCTCGACCTCATCCACGCCCCGCTGAGCGACCTGTTCGTGGTGCTGGTGGAGCGACGGGATCTGGGAGAGAGTCGGGTGCTGGAGAGGACGCTGGCGGTGAAGGTGACGAAGCTGGTGGGCTTCTAGGGCCGCGGGCGCGACCATTGGGGCCGCGGGCGCTACGCGCCCGCGGGGCACCGGCGGCGGGGCCGCCGGGGCACGGCGCCCATGGCGCCGGGCACCGCCCTTCGGGCGGGGCACCGCCTGCGGCGGGGGTTCCGCCCTGCGGGCGGGGACACTGCACGCTCGCTTCGCTTCGCGGGGGTTCCGCCCTGCGGGCGGGGGGGCTGGGAGAGGATCATGAGAGGGCGACGGCTTTTTGTTGCGGGGCTGCTGCTGGTTGCGGGCGCTTCGGGGGCGTCACGGGTGTCGGGGCAGGGGACCCGGTTCGAGGTGAGCTATCCCGCGGCGCGGTCGGCGGGGCCGCTGGACGGGCGGCTGCTGCTCCTCCTTTCGACCGACGCGTCGGCGGAGCCGCGCTTCCAGGTCTCGGACGACGCGAGCAGTCAGCTCGTGTTCGGAATGGACGTGGAAGGATGGCGACCGGGGCAGACGATCGTCTTCCCGGACACCGCCGTCGGCTCCCCGCTGGAGACGCTCGCCTCGCTTCCGACGGGCACGTACCGCATGCAGGTTCTGCTCAATCGCTACGAGACGTTCCGGCTGAAGGACGGGCGGGTGCTGAAGCTGCCGCCGGACCGTGGCGAGGGGCAGCAGTGGAACCGGAAGCCGGGCAACCTCTACAGCCCCGTGGCCGTCGTGCGGGTCCGGGGCGGGTCGGCGGCGGGTGAAGGCGGCAACGCCGGCACCGGCGGCACCGACGTCGACCGCGGCGGCGACGTCGCCAGCGCCAGTCTGACGGAGGAGATCCAGCCCATCCCGGACGCACCGGAGACGGAGTGGATCAAGCACGTGCGCGTCCGCTCGAAGCTGCTCTCCGACTTCTGGGGGCGGGACATGTACCTGGGCGCGTGGGTGCTGCTGCCGAAGGGCTTCGCCGAACACCCGGACGCGCGCTACCCCATTGCCGTGTTCCACGGCCACTTCCCGCACGAGTTCGACGGCTGGCGTGCCACGCCGCCGGACATGACCACGCCGTGCGTCTACAGCGAGCGCTTCCGCCTGGACTGCTACAATCACGTTCAGGACAGCATGGCATACGAGCTCTTCAAGGACTGGAACGCGCCGGATTTCCCGCGCATGCTGGTCGTCCAGATCCAGCACGCGAACCCGTACTACGATGACTCCTACGCCGTGAACTCGGCCAACCTCGGCCCCTACGGCGACGCCATCAACCGCGAGCTGATCCCCGAGATCGAGCGCCGTTTCCGCGGCCTCGGCACCGGCTGGTCCCGATTCCTCTACGGCGGCTCGACGGGCGGCTGGGAGGCGCTGGCCGTTCAGCTCTTCTATCCCGACGACTACAACGGCACGTGGGCGGCGTGCCCCGACCCCATCGACTTCCGCGCGTTCACCGTCGTCGACCTGTACGCGGACACGAACGCCTACCATCTGGACAGCACCTGGCGTAGCACGCCCCGGCCCGGGCGCCGCGACTGGCTCGGACACGTGCTTACCACGCTGAAGGAGACCAACCAGCTCGAGCTGGCCCTCGGCACCCGCACCCGCTCAGGGCAGCAGTGGGACATCTGGGAGGCCGTCTTCTCGCCCGTCGGTCCCGACGGCTATCCCGCCCGCATCTGGGACAAGAAGACCGGACACATCGATCCGGATGTGGCGAACTACTGGAGGGAACACTACGACCTCGGCCACATGCTCGAGACGCAGTGGGCGACGCTGGGCCCGAAGCTCGCCGGCACGATCCACATCTACGCCGGCGACATGGACAACTACTACCTGAACGACGCCGTGTACATGGTCCAGGACGTCCTCGAGAACACCCGGGGCCCGGGCTACGGCGGGGAAGTGGACTACGGGGATCGGGCCGAGCACTGCTGGAACGGCGATCACACCCGCCCGAACGCCCTCAGCCGCCTGCGCTACATCCAGATGTTCGCGCCCCGCATCGTCGAGCGCATCCGGGCGACGGCGCCGCCGGGCGCCGATACGACGAGCTGGAGATACCGATAGGGGCCGCGGGCGCAACGCGCCCGCGGGGCACCGGCGGCAGGGCCGCCGGGGCACGGCGCCTCCGGCGCCGGGCACCGCCCTTCGGGCGGGGCACCGCCTGCGGCGGGGGTTCCGCCCTGCGGGCGGGGACACTAAACGCTCGCTTCGCTTCGCGGGTTCCGCCCTTCGGGCGGGGGGATCAGCGGGGTGGGGCGGACCGTGCGCGTAGCGCGGCGCGGAGGCCGATGGCCGAGGCGGCGATGATGAGCAGGAAGCCGATCAGGATCCCGCCCGGCGCGTCGTCGTAGTTCGCATAGACGGCAAAGGCTCCGCCCCCGCCCCAGCCCCCGCCCCAGCCCCAGCCCCAGCCCGAACCCTCAGCCTAAGCCTCAGCCTCAGCCTCAGCCTCAGCCTCAGTACCCTCTCGGCTGCCCGTCATGTCGCGGGTCCGAGACGGCCACCCAGTGGTCTCCCTCTCTTGCCACCAGGTACAGCCGGGCGTAGCCGAACGATTCGGGCACGGGGCGCCAGCCCATGGCGCGGATGCCGGCCAGGAGGTCGGGGGTGAAGCCGTGCTCGAGCTGCACCTCGGGGCGGCGGTCGTCGGGATAGATGCGCGGCATCCGCACGGCCTCCAGCGGGTCCATCCCGTAGTCCAGGATGTAGACCATGACCTGGGCGATCTCGGTGGGGATCCGGCCGCCCCCCGGCGCTCCGATGACGAGCTTCACGTCGTCGTGGTCGAGGACGATCGTCGGAGAGATCGTGGAATTGCGGGTCCGCCACGTGGTCGTGGCCGGCATGGCACCCACGGAGTCGCGCCAGAGGTAGCCCGAGTCGTTGAGGAAGAAGCCTTTTACCCAGGCGCCGGACCCGAACACGTCGCTGTTGGTCTGCGTGAGGGCGACGGCGTTGCCGTCGGCGTCGACGATGGACATGTGCGTCGTCTCGCCTGCGTGCGGCGGCTTCGGATCCTGCACGTCGTCGGAATCCGCGCCCCCCTGACGTGACCCGCCCTGCGCCGCATACGGATCAAGGGCCCGGCAATCGGCCGGCACGTCCGCCCGGACCGAATCCGCCGCGCCCCTCTCGATGCGGGCCGGGACATTCCCGCTCGCAACGAGGCCGCGCCGCCGCTCGGCGTAGGCGCCGGAGGCGATGGTGGCGGCGGGCACGGCGGCCCACCGGGGGTCGTCGTTCCACTGGGCGTCGGCCTGGCCGACGCGGAGGGCGGAGGCGAGGGCGTCGAAGGCCTTCGGCGACTGCGTAGGCAGCCCAAGGGCCGACAGCCGGATAGGCTCGAGCAGCTCCAGCGTCTCCAGCACCTGCATGCCCGTCTGCGGAGGCGGCGCCGACAGGACCGTCAGGCCCCGGTAGTCCGTGCACAGCGGGCGCTTCCACTGCGGCCGGTAGTCCTTCAGGTCCTGAAGCGTCGCGGGGTGACCGTTGGCGTTCAGCTCGTCGACGATGGCCTGGGCGACGGGCCCGGCATAGAAGGCGGCGGCGCCCTCGTCGGCGACGCGTCGGAGCGTCGCGGCGAGCGTCGGGTTTCGGTATGTCGCCCCGGGTGCGAGGGGGTGGCCCTCCGGCCACCACTGGGCGGTCGCCTCCGGAAACCGGTGCAGCTTGGCGGAGTCGGCGGCGACGAAGCCCGCCAGGATCTGGCCCAGCGGGAAGCCGTTCTCCGCCAGCCGGATCGCCGGCGCCATGACCTGCGCGCGCGTCAGACGGCCGAATCGCTCGTGGGCCGCGAGCAGCCCGGCGACGTCCCCGGGGATCCCGACGACGCGGAGGTCCGTGTCGCCGGTGCGCGGCCCCGTCGCCGTCTTCATGCGCGCGGCGTTCTGCGCCGCGTAGAAGTCGATGTAGTAGGGCCGGCCCTCCTTCTCCATCCAGATCGTCATCGCCCCGCTGCCGCCGAGCCCCGACATCTGCGGCTCGACAACGCCGATGGCGAACGCCGTGGCCACGGCGGCGTCGACGGCGTTCCCGCCCTCCTTCAGGATCTCGACGCCGGCCTCGGAGGCCAGGGCGTTGGCGGACGCGACGGCGCCGTGGGCCGCCTCGATCCGGCTCTGCTCGGCGGATGGATAGGCGCGAGCCGCCGGTTCCGCCGCGGCGCCGGGCCGGGCCGTCGCCCGCGCCCCCGTCCGGGCCGGGGCTCCCCCCGGCGCCGCGGAGCCCGAGGGCCTCCCCTCCGCTGCCGGCGTCGCCGGCGCGTGGGCGCAGGCCCCGACGAGGAAGGCCGAGAGCAGAACGGTGAGGGGGAAGGCGACGTCGCGACGAGCGTGCATGGGCATTTCCTTCTTGTCGGCGGGATCGGGTTCCGCGAACTTGGGAGCGCCCGACCGCCGTCGCAAGAAGGGGCGCGCCGGCGGCCGTCGCTCCCCCGTGCCAAGGCCCATGGACCCTCTCTCCGACCGCGCCGTCGAGCTCGCCCTGGAGCACTGGGGGATCCGCGCGGTAGTGGCGGCGCCGCTGCCCGGCGAGCGGGACCGGAACGTTCGCCTCGGCACGGCGGATGGCCAGTCGTACGTCCTCAAGATCGCCGCCGCGGACGAGACTCCGGACGTCCTCGATCTGCAGCACACCGCTCTCGCCCGCCTCGCCGCGCAGGACCTGCCGTACCGCTTTCCCCGGCCGCTGCCCACGGCCGACGGCTCGACCGTCGTGGCCGTGCCGGAGTCGGCGCTTGGCGCCGCACTCGTCGGCAGGGAGGACGCGATCATGGCCGCGCTGTTCTCCCCGGCCCGGAGCGCGACGGAGCGCGAAGGAGGCGGCGGAGGAGAGGGCGAAGGAGCCGGCGGCGCCGGAGCAGACGGGGCTGCCGTGCGCCTGGTGCGGGTGCTCGAGTGGGTGCCGGGCCGTCCCCTGTCGAAGACCCGGCCCACCACGCCGGCGCTGCTCCAGGACGTCGGGGCCATGCTCGCCTCCGTCGATCGGGCCCTCGCCGGGCTCACCCATCCCGCCGTCGACCGGGAGCTGTACTGGAACCTGACGGGCGGGCGGGCGCTGGTTGAGCGGAGGATCGAGGAGGTGGGCGACGTCGCCCATCGCGCCCTCGTCGCACGCCACCTCCGCCACTTCGACGAGCACGCCGGGCCGCGCCTGGCGGAGCTGCGGACCGGGCCGATCCACGGCGACGCCAACGACTGGAACGTGCTGGTGGGCGGGCCGGCCGATCGATTCGAGCCGCGAACCGCCACGGGACTGGTGGACTTCGGCGACATGGTCACGGGCTGGCTCGTCGGTGAAGCGGCGATCGCGGGGGCGTACGCGATGCTCGGCCGCGCGCATCCGATCGAGGCGCTGGGCGCCGTTGCGCGGGGGTACCACGCCGTGCTGCCGCTGCGGGAGGCCGAGGTCGACCTGCTGTATCCACTGGCGGTGCTCCGCCTGTGCATGAGCGTCGTGCTGGCCGCGAAGCAGCGGCGGGAGCGGCCGGACAACGAGTACCTGTCGGTGACGGAGGCTCCCGCGTGGGCCGCCCTCGAGACGCTCAACGCGGTGCACCCGCGCCTGGCGGCATATACACTTCGCGACGCGTGCGGGCTGGAGCCGTGCCCCGCGGGCGGGAGGGTCTCGACCTGGCTGCGGGAGAACGGCGGCGGGAGCGCTCCGGTCCTCGATCCCGATCCCCGCACCGCAGCGAGCGTGGTCATCGACCTGTCCGTGGACGCCGAGGGGCTGGAGCGACTGCGCGGCCGGGACGACGACGCCGCGGCGTGGACGCGCGTAATCGGCGACCGAATGCGCGACGCGGGTGCCTCCATCGCCGTCGGCCGCTGGAACGAGGCCCGGCGCTGGTACGCATCCTACCTCTTCCGGGTCGAGACGGACGAGGGGCCCGACTGGCGAACGGTCCACGTCGGCATCGACCTGTTCGCCCCCGCCGGAACCGTCGTGCGTGCGCCCCTCGACGGGAGCGTGGCGGCAGTGCGGGACAACGCCGGCCACCTCGACTACGGTCCGACGCTCGTCCTTCGCCACGAGCCCGGCGGAGGCGACGTCGTCTTCCACACGCTCTACGGCCACCTCGCGCCCGAGGTGCTCACGAGCCTCACGCCGGGGCAGGAGGTGCGAGCGGGGCAGGCCGTCGCCGCAGTCGGAGCACCCCCCGGCAACGGCGGGTGGGCGCCCCACCTGCACTTCCAGGTCATCGCCGACCTGCTCGACCGCGACGGGGACTTCCCCGGGGTAGCCCGTCCTTCGGAGCGGGCGCTCTGGTGCTCCATCTGCCCCGACCCGAACCTGCTGCTCCGCATTCCCCATGTGGAGCCCGCCCGCGAGCCGGACGACGCCGCGCTGGCAGAGCGGCGGAAGGCCAGCCTCGGACCCTCCCTCTCGCTCTCCTACCACCGCCCTATACACGTGGTGCGGGGGAGTATGCAGCACCTCTACGACGCGGACGGACGCGCCTATCTCGACTGCGTCAACAACGTGGCGCACGTCGGTCACTCGCATCCGCGGGTCGTCGAGGCGATGGCGCGGCAGGCGGCCGTTCTGAACACGAACACGCGCTACCTCCACGGGAAGATCCTCGAATACGCAGAGCGCCTGACCGCCCTCCTGCCCGAGCCCCTCTCCGTCGTGTACCTGGTCTGCTCCGGCAGCGAGGCGAACGAGCTGGCGCTGCGCATCGCTCGGGCGCACACGCGGCGGCGCGACGTGGTAGTGCTGGGTGGCGCGTACCACGGCAACACCTCCTCCCTCGTGGAGATGAGTCCGTACAAGTTCGAGGGCCCGGGCGGATTTCCGCGCCCCGCCCACGTCCACGTGGCCGCGATGCCGGACCCGTATCGGGGCGTGTTCCGGGGCGACGGCGCCGGCTCCCGGTACGCCGCCGACGTCGGCCGCGCCCTCGCCGAGGCCGCGGCGGGGGACCCCGGCGAGGCGGGCGTCCGGGCCGGCGCGGCGGCGTTCTTCCACGAGTCGCTGCTGAGCTGCGGAGGTCAGGTCCCCCTGCCGCGGGGATACCTGCGCGACGCCTACGCCCGCGTCCGGGACGCCGGCGGCGTGTGCGTTGCCGACGAGGTGCAGGTCGGGTTCGGCCGCGTGGGGGACGCGTTCTGGGGTTTCGAGCTGCAGGAGGTAGTGCCGGACGTCGTGACGCTGGGAAAGCCCATCGGCAACGGACATCCCCTGGGGGCGGTCGTCACCACGCCCGCGCTCGCCGCTTCCTTCGCGAACGGCATGGAGTACTTCAACACGTTCGGCGGCAACCCCGTCTCGTGCGCCGCCGGACTCGCCGTCCTCGACGTCATCGCAGACGAGGACCTCCAGCAGCACGCCCGCGCGACGGGTGCGCACCTGAGCACCGGCCTGCGGGAGCTCATGCGGCGCCACGTCATCATCGGGGACGTCCGCGGCCCCGGCCTCTTCGTGGGCGTCGAGCTCGTCCTGGACCGGGAGGGGCGCGAGCCCGCGCCGCGTCACGCCGCCCACCTCGTCCAGCGCATGCGCGACCATGGCGTCCTCATGAGCACCGACGGCCCCGACCACAACGTCCTCAAGATCAAGCCCCCCCTGCCATTCGACAGCGCGGACGCCGATCGCGTCGTGGAGACCATGGACCGGATCCTCGACGAGGACGCGTTCCGGCTCTGATCAAAGAGGCTTTACCGCGCCGAATGATGACGTATATTGGGCGCGATGATCGGAACACCCATTTCATATCCGCATGAGAATCGCCTCATGGACGGGACTCCGGGTCGCGAGGGCTGCACGCCGCGACCGGCGGGCCGGACCGTCCCCTCCTCCACGGGAATGGGAGGTCGACGGTGAACCTGCGGGACGCCCTGCTCCGGGCTTCACGCCAGCTCGAGGTGCCGGAGCCCGGTGGCGACGGCGAGTGGCGCGTCGAGCACCGACCCGAGCCGGGCGTCCGCGTCCGATCCCGGCACCTCGACCCTGACGGGCAGACGGCGTACGAGACGCTTGAGGTGGAGGCGGCGGACGAGGCGCCGCCAGCGTACCCGGATGGAATGCCCTTCCTCCCCTCCGTGGACGTGTCGGTCTCACGCTGGCCCGAGCCGGACCGGGTCGCACTGCTCTGGACGGTTGCGGCGGACGAGGCGGAGGCGTCTTCGCCGCTCACGATGCTCCGGCGGGTGCTGCAGCCGCGCACGGACGTGGTGAAGGAGGCCGAGGCGTTGGCGGACGAGCTCGAGGCCGCGTGCGCAGCCGACGGCTGGTCCAGGACGACGCCGCTGGAGCGGCCGCGCCGTCCGGTCCGGCGGCGGGTCCGGTTCGAACGGGACGAGCGCGTCCGACGTCTCGAGGTCATCGTGACGGCGGACGGCGGCGGGGTGGTGCTGACCGAGTTCAGCGACTGAGCCCGCGCCCCTCAGTCCGGTAGGCCATCGCCGGCGAACTGGCGGCGCAGGATCCACCGCCCCGGTGCCCACCCGGCGGCGCGCATCACGGCGTCCCGCACGGCCATGCGTACGGGCCCGGACGGCAGGAACCAGTGCGCCATGGACCGGCCGGCTTTCTGCTTCCGGCCTGCGATGGGGCGGAATCGATCGGCGTAGCGAAGGGCGGCGGTAGGGGCGTCGCCTTCGAGGCCGCGCAGCCTGGCGGCGAGGACGTAGGCGCCGGCCATGGCGAGGGACGCGCCCTGGCCCGCCAGGAGGGAGACTGCATAGCCGGCGTCGCCCACGAGCGTGATGGCGCCCCGGGTCCAGTCCTCCACCTCGATCTGCGCCACCTCGTCGAAGTAGACGGCGTCCGCATCGTCCATTCGCTCGAGGAGCTCGGGAACGACCCAGCCCATGTCGCCGTACACGCGCCGCAGCTCGTCCCGCGCCCAGGGCTCCGAGACCGAGGCAGGCCGCTCCTCCGCCCGGTGCACGAAGAAGGTAGCGGTGCGCCCGCCGCGGATGGGATAGACGCCGACCTGCCTGTCGTACTCGGTCAGTGTCGAGAATGCGTCGGTGTCGGCGCCCGCCGGCGGAGCGCCGGGCAGGATGAACGCGGCGGTGCAGAAGCCCAGGTAGCGCCAGAACTTCTCGTCCGGACCGAAGGCGAGGCGGCGGACGCCGGAACGGACGCCGTCGGCGCCGACGATGAGGTCCGCGGCGAGGGAGGTGCCGTCGGAGAGGGTCGCGCGCGGCCTGGCGACGTCGCCCTCGATCGACTCCACGACCGTTGCCCCAGCGCACGTCGACGGATCCGGCGACCTCGCTGCGGAGCACCTCCTCCAGGTCGCCGCGCATGAAGTTGAAGTGCCGGTCGTCGAGGATGCGGCGGAACTCGGGGTAGGGCACCGCGAACTTTTCCGAGCCGTCGGGCGCGAGGAAGGCCAGCCGCGGGATCGGGTAGTGGACGCGGGAGAGGGCGGGGAGCAGGCCCATCCGCTCCGCCACGTCGTAGCCGGGCCCGAAGAAGTCGATCATGTAGCCTTCGCTGCGGGGGCCGTCCGCCCGATCGACGACGGTCACGTCGTGCTCCGCCGCGTGCAGCCACCACGCGGCGGTCAGTCCCGCGATTCCGGCTCCGGAGATGAGAACCCGCATGGGATGCTCCGCGCCCGATGAAGTACCCGGCGATGCCCACGCACGCCCTACAAAAGGGTGGACCCCGGGAATCGACAGTGCGTAGCTTGGCGGCATTCACGCAACGGGCATCGCAGCTTCGGGGGAGGGAGGCATGGTGCAGCGGGTCGAGCGGGCGACGGGGCCGGTCGGCGCCCGTCGCAACGCGTTGCTCGACGACGTGAGCGGCGTGGTCGTTGGGGGAAGGTCACACCAACCAGGGAGGGGCATCATGAGGACGTTCCGACTTTTGGTGGTTGCGGCGGCATTGGCGACGACCGGATGCTACCACGCCGTCATCGACACGGGTCGCCCGGCGTCGGGCACCACCATCACCAAACCGTGGGCGCACAGCTTCCTGTATGGCCTGGTGCCACCGGAGATCGTGCAGACGGCTTCGCAGTGCCCGAACGGGCTCGCGAAGGTCGAGACCCAGCACTCGTTCCTCAACAGCGTGGCGGCGGCGATCACGTTCGGGATCTACACTCCGATCCAGATCGACGTGCAGTGCGCGTCGAGCGGCGGGGATCGGGACGCGGTGCTGGATCGTCCCGTCGGAACCGATCCGCGGGTCTTCCTTGCCCACGCGGCACAGGTCTCGATGGATCTGCAAACGCCCGTCTACGTGCGGCTCAGCAAGCCCTGAGGCAGTGATCTGACGGGGGGCGCCGGCCGCCGGCGCCCCCTCCTCGCACTCCGCGCCCGCTGCCTTCGGCGGCCGGACGCTTTCCTTCCCCCCCGGAGGAGCCATGGCCGACTTCGACGCGGACCGACTGCGCCACGAGCTCGACGCCGACTGGCAGGCGGAAGCCATCGACCTCGAGGCCCTCGCCATTCCCGATTCCACGCGGCGTCGTTTCTGGGCGTGGTACGATGCCCACGCCGACGACGTCATCCTGCGCAAGGGCTTCTGGGTGTTCAGCATCACGGTCCGCGTGCGCAACCTGCACTTCCTCTTCGAGCGTATCTTCGGCTCGCACACGAGCGCGGCGGCGTAGCGCAGGTCGGCGTTCCGGCGGCCGACGGCGTTCCGGCGGCCGCCGCCATTGCGCGAGGCGGCCGGACGGTCGGAAATTCGGGGAGGGCGGCCACAGCCGGCCGCCGACGCGCTTCCCCCGGACGGAGCAGGAGACCATGCGCCCCCCACGCCTCGTCGTTCCCGTCGTCACCGCAATCGCCCTCACCGCCATCGCCCTCGCCGCCAGCGCCGGCGGCCTCCACGCCCAGGCCGAGCAGGCCCGCAAGGTCGCCGCCGGCGGCGTTGCCGCCGGCTGGGCCGGGACCGTCGACCCC
This sequence comes from uncultured Gemmatimonadales bacterium, assembly GCA_963728445.1. Classification (GTDB taxonomy): domain Bacteria; phylum Gemmatimonadota; class Gemmatimonadetes; order Longimicrobiales; family RSA9; genus CAVSJO01. The sequence goes on from CAVSJO010000006.1 coordinate 1,350,637, forward strand.
CGCGCCGCGGCATCCGGCGCCAGCGTCGCCGACGCCAGGCTGGAGAAGCAGGGCGACGCCCTCCACGTCACCACCGGCCCCGCCGTCACCTACTGGAAGAAGGGCGAGAGCCTCACGGGCGACTACACCGTCAGCGCGACCTTCACCGAGCCGAAGTACATGAACCTCAACGACCATCCGCACCCCTATGGGATCGTCGTGGCCGGCAACGACATGGGCAGCAAGGACGAGACGTACCTGTACTGCGCCGCCTACGGCAACGGCTCCTTCATCGTGCGTGGCTTCGGCCCCGCCCCGTTCCAGATGAACGGCCGCGGCGAGTCGAATGCGGCAGTGCACAAGGCGGCGGGGAAGGGGGAGCCGGTGACGCAGGCGATCGCCGTCTCCGTCCACGACGGCAACGTCGACTGCTCGATCAATGGCTCCGTCGTCGCCAGCTATCCCCGCTCACAGGTGGTCGGGTCCGGAAAGCTGAAGTCCACGGACGGTGCGTACGGCATCCGCTTCGCCCACAATACCGAGGGCACGGTCACCGACCTGAAGGTCGTCAAGAAGTGAGCCGGGGCTCGCGTCTGCGACGGGGCTGAAGGCGGTGTCCTTCCGCGGGCGTGGCGGGCGTCCCAACCTGCGGGCCTGAAGTGCGCCCCAACCCATCATTCGGGCCGCCCCGTTCGAGGGTGTGACTCGATTCGAGCGAATAGATGGGCCCAACCTTTCACCATGGGAAGGCTCCGCGCCACCGCCGTGCAGGGTTGACGGGAATTGTCGTCCACAATCGATCGCAGCGGCCAGTTCCGGGCTTCGATGTGCGGGGTTGGGCCGCCACGCTCCGACGGTACTGCCCCGACGGCCAGGCCCCGCGACCGCGGCTTGCCGGATACCGACCTCGAGGTCCCATTTCTGCGTACGCCGGCGCACGCCGGCGCCGACCGACCGCGCACGGCTGCACTGCCGACCGCCGCCGGCCGGGTCGACCACGTCCCCACCCTGCACCCGACACCTGCCGATCCGGGGATCCGGCGCCGCTTCCGTGCGGCAAACAGACGGAGCGCCCGGAAATGCCTTGCGCCAGACGCCATGCTCCGGGCCATTATGGGGCAGGAAAGGAACGGTCATGGCCACGATCGACGTATCCAGCGATGCAGAAGTCAACGCGCCGCCCGACGTCGTGTACCGCATCATCGCGGACTACGAGAACGGGCATCCGCGCATATTGCCGCAGAAGTATTTCGCCGGTCTCGTGGTGGAGGAGGGCGGCGTGGGGGCGGGCACCCGGATCCGCTTCACGATGAAGGGGATGGGCCAGGCGCGGACGATGCGGGCACGGGTCGAGGAGCCGGAGCCCGGGCGGGTCCTCCTCGAGACCGACCTCCAGACGGGCGCGAAGACGACGTTCACGGTCGAGCCCATCGACGGGGGCCACCGAAGCCGCGTGACCATCCGGACGGAGTGGCAGCCCCGCGGGATCGGCGGACTCTTCGAGCGCATGTTCGCGCCACGGCTCCTGCGGGACGCGTACGCACAGGAGCTGACGAACCTCCACCTCGTCGCGAGCACCGAGTAGACCATGCCGCTCGCCGTGAGGAGGCACGAGGACGCCGGGGCCTTTCTCGATCGAGCAGAACCCTGGCTCCTCGAGCGCGAGGTGGAGAACAACCTGATCCTCGGGATCGCGATGTCCCTGCGCGGCGGGACGGCAGACCCGGAGCGGCCGCCCTACCTCGCCACCGTCGAGGATGATGGGCGCGTGGTCGGCTGCGCGTGGCGCACGCCGCCCCACAAGGTGGGGCTGACCCGCATGCCGGTGGGCGCGGCAGCCGCCGTGGCGCGGGACGTCTCAGGCCTGTACGATGCGCTGCCCGGCGTCCTGGGGCCGGATGAGGTGGCCGCCGGGTTCGCGGCCGCGTGGAGCGACGCGAAGGGCGTCATCGCCCGGATGGGCATGCGCCAGCGGATCTACGCGCTCGAGTCGGTCGTCCCTCCGCCGAACCCCCCGGCGGGCCGGCTGCGTACGGCCACGTCGGAGGACACGGGGCTGCTGTCGGAATGGGTGGAGATGGGAAGCGATGAGACGGGCCACGTCCTCAGCCCGCAGGGAAAGCTGAAGGAGCGCGTCGCTGCCGGGGATTTCTTCGTCTGGGAGGACGGCGTGCCCCGCTGCATGGCCGGGATCGCAGCCCGGACGCCCAACGGCGTGCGCGTCGGGTACGTCTACACACCGCCGGAGCACCGCCGTCGGGGTTACGCCAGCGCCTGCACTGCGGCTCTCAGCCAGCACGCGCTGGATGCCGGCGCGCGCTTCTGCTCCCTCTACACCGACCGGGACAACCCAACCTCCAACGCGATCTACGCGGCCATCGGCTACCAGCCCGTCTGCGACGCCGTGGACTTTGAGTTCGAGGACGTCAGCTGACCGCGTTCCGCCCGAGAGGCCGGGATGGGACCTAATCGAGCGGGTTGCCCGTCAGCAGACCCTCGAACGGCTTCAGCTCCGCGCCGTTCTCCGTGCACACCGCGTACTGGCTCTCCTCCCGCCCCCACAGCGCCGCACCGGCGTATTCACCGGACTTGGAGAGGACGAAGAAGCGCACGTCGAAATTGGGCTGGCCCTTCGAGTTCAGCAGCCGGGCGTCCTTCGTGTTCTCCACGATCCGCTTCACGGCCTCCATGCCGGCGTCCAGCGGGGCCTTTCCGCCGCGCATCGCCTCGACGATGAGGAAGGACGAGAGGTTGTAGAGGTTCGCCTCGCCCCGGCCCGTCGAGCCGGCGGCGCCGACGTCGTTGTCTACGTAGAGCCCCGCACCGAGGATGGGCGAGTCGCCGACCCGCCCCGGGATCTTGAACGACAGGCCGGACGTCGTCGTGACGCCGCACACGTCGCCGTTCGGCCCGACCCCGTCACAGTTGATGGTGCCCCAGTACGAGTCGCCGGAGATGAGGCCGTCCCGGATCATGGACTCCGCCGCGAGCCGGCCGCGCTCCTCGAGGTCGAGGGTCCCGACGTCGCCCTTCCGACGCTTCTCGGGATCGAGCCAGTGGCCCGGGTCCGTGCGGCGCTTCCACTCCAGCCAGGCGGCGCGGGAGCGGTCCGTGTTCAGGTCGTCGAAGATCTCGAAGCCCATGTTCCGGGCGAAGTCCTGTGCGCCCTGGCCGACGAGGAGATGGTGGTCCGTGTCCTCCATGACGGCCTTCGCCACGAGCGACGGCGTCTTGACACCCTCCAGCGCCGCGACGCCGCCGGCCCACCGCTTCGGACCGTGCATGCAGCACGCGTCGAGCTGGACGACCCCGTCGGCGTTCGGCAGGCCACCGTAGCCGATGCCGGTCTCCAGCGGATCGAGCTCCGGGATGTTCACCCCCGCCATGAGCGCGTCCAGCACGTCCTCCCCCTTCGTGATGCCGTCGAACGCCCGCTCGACGGCGTTGAACTTCCCGCCGTTCCGGAACTCGTAGCCGCTCTTGTCGGAGATGACGATGGGGCGTACGGTCTTCCGGACGAGGACCTCGGGCGCGCGCGCTCGGGGCGACGTCGGCTGTGCTGCGCTACCGGGCGTAGGCAGCGCCGCGGCCAGGCCGGCGGCGGCGGCGGTTCGTACGAATGCGCGTCGGTCGAGCTCGGCCATGCGGCTCCTCGCAGCTTCGGATCACGTGGGGGTGGACGGCAGCCCAATCTAGGCCGGGCTGCGTGTGCGGGCGAGGCCGCGGGGCTCCCGGGATTGCCTGCGGCCCGCGTTCTGCAGAGGAATGAAAGGCTTCGGACTGTCCACGGATCCGTAACCCTTTTAGCATCGGACCATGCCGAACGACGAGAGGAAGCGGGCAGGGGCGAGTCGGTTCAGGACCGAGGCGGGCGGCGAGACCGTCCTAGAGGCCGAGGTGTTCCGCCTCCTCGTCCAGAGCGTCAAGGATTACGCCATCTTCATGATGGACCCGACCGGTCACATCGTGACGTGGAACAAGGGGGCCGAGCGGATCAAGGGCTACACGGCCGATCAGATCATCGGCAAGCACTTCTCGATCTTCTACCCGCCGGAAGACAACGAGTGGGGAAAGCCCGGCTGGGAGCTGAAGGTCGCCCTCGAGGAAGGCCGTTTCGAGGACGAGGACTGGCGACTGCGTCGGGACGGGACACGCTTCTGGGCGAACGTCATCATCACCGCTCTCTTCGAGGATGGCGAGCACGTCGGCTTCGCCAAGGTGACGCGGGACCTGACCGAGCGCCGGAACGCGGAGCTGAGGGCGATCGAGGACGCGCGCCGCGTCGCCCGGGCGGAGGCCGCCAACAAGGCCAAAGGCGAGTTCCTCGCGGCGCTCTCCCACGAGCTGCGGACTCCTCTGAACGCCATCGGGGGCTACGTCGACATCCTGACCATGGGAATACGGGGGGAGTTGACTCCCGAGCAGCTCGAGGACCTCGAGCGCATCCGCCGCAGCCAGCAGCACCTGCTGGGCATCATCAACGACCTGCTCAACTTCAGCCGGATCGACGCCGGCCGCATCACGTACCGGATTTCGCCCGTCCGGCTGAGCGACGTCGTCGCGGGGATCGAGTCGATGGTGGGGCCGATGGCGGCGCCGAAGGGGCTCTCCCTCGAATGGCCCGACCCGTCCGGCTGCGCCGTCGTCCTCGGCGACCGATCGAAGGTCGACCAGATCCTGCTGAACCTCCTCACCAATGCCGTCAAGTTCACGAGTCGCGGTGGCCACATTTCGGTTGCCTGCGGGACATCGGACGGTGCCGGGCTCATCCGCGTCCGGGACGACGGCGTCGGCATCGATCCGGAGCTCGCCGAGAGCATCTTCGAGCCGTTCGTGCAGGTGGGCCGGTCCCTCGCCACGCCGCACGAGGGCACCGGCCTGGGCCTCTCCATCAGCCGCGACCTGGCCCGGGCGATGAACGGGGACCTCACCGTCGAGAGCCAGCCGGGTTCGGGCTCGACGTTCACGCTCTCGCTGCCGCTGGCCGACGCGGACCCCGACGCCGACGCGGAGCCCGACGCCGACGGCGGATCCGCGGAAACGCCCTCCTGAGCCCGGCGGGGAGCCCGCTTCGCGCATGACCGCCCGCCGCTGGTCTCAGCTCGCGGTGACCGGCCTCTTCCTGGCACTCGTTCGCACGCTCGGAGAGTACTTTCGCCTGCGCCACGCGGGCGGTGCGCCGGCCGGCGAGGACGTCCTGGCGATCTACGTGGCCGGTGCCCTCGTCGCCGCCGTCGCCTGCTGGATCTCCGTCACCCTCTACTTCTTCCGCCGCTACCGGTCCTCCGCCCTGGTCTTCCCCCTGGCGGTGGCCGTGATGCTGTGTATCAAGTTCACCCGGTTGAGCTGAGGCTGCCCACGCCGCCGAGTTCGTCGGCGGCTTACGTCCACTGACGAAAACGAGCGGCGCCCCGGAAGACCGGGACGCCGCTCGGACCGGCCCGCCGGACGCGTGGCCCGGCGAGCTGCGCTACTCGTCGTCGGCTCAGCCGCCCGCAGCGAGCGACGCGGCGGTGAGGACGAAGTCAACGGTGACCTGGCCGCTCTCGTCCACCGTGATCTGCTGCGGCATGACGGGATCCGTCACGAAGTCCAGCAGGGACGTCCCCGCGTCCATGGGCCCGATGATGGAGACGTCGTACGTGCCCGGGACGACGTATCCGAAGTCCGCCTCGTACGTGCCGTCCGAGTCCGCGTCCGTGAACGCGACAGTCTCGCCCTGGACGGACGGGTCGGCGTCCGTGCTCTTCAGCTCCGCCTCGAAGTCGCCGAGCGTCGTGCCGGCCAGGATCGCGTCCAGGCCTCCTGCGTCGATCAGGTCCTGGCTCAGCGCGGCCGTGACCTTCACGTCACCCGCGAGCTGCACCTCGGTCGCCTTCAGGCTCGGGTGCATGATCCACATCCCCGAGTTGCCGGCCTGGTGGCCGAAGGAGTCCTCGACGTTGAAGTCGACGAGCAGATTGGCGTCGTTCTCCAGGTCCAGCGCGCCGCCCGGGAACGTCACCTTCAGTCCGCTCTGGGCGCAGCTCGGGCACTTGAGCGTGCCGTCCACGGTCATGTCCTCGGGCACCTGATCGTACCCGTCCGTGGCGTACACCTTCTCTGTGCCGTTCTCGTTCACCACGATGTAGGCGCCGTCGATGACGAAGCGCATCTGGCCGTACGTGCCGGCCTTCACCGACTCGCCGTCCACGAGCGTCATGACGTCGTTCGACAGGGTGAGCAGATCCGTCGTCACCGGGGTCGACATGAGGACTTCGTCCTCCGTCGCCTGGTCCGCGCTGCTGCCCGAGAGGTAGATCTTCGATATCGTCACGACGGCGGCCGTCACGTCCGCCGAAGGCGCGTCCGTGAGCTGCACGGTGACACGGGATGTGTCGCTGCCCCCGATCCCATTCGTGTCGCTGCAGGCGGTGAGGCCAAACGCCACTACCGTGGCGGCCACGCCCGTCGTTGCTAGTCGTTTCAGCATTTCGTTCTTCTCCTGCTCAGGTTCTGGTGAGCCTGGGCCGGCCGGCGCCTCGTGCGCCGACCACAGTGTAGGGACGATTGCATGGCAAGAAACGTCACACTTCGGGGGCTTTGTGGTTTGAGGGCGTGTTGAAAGGCGGGCGACGGACTGCGGGCGGGGTACGGCGGGCGAGGTACTGCGGGCGGGGTGAGGCGGGTGGGGTGAGGCGGGCGGGGTGACTGCGGGCGGGGGACTGCGGGCGGGATACTGCGGGGGCGGAGGGCGGTGGCATGTCTGGAAGGGGGCGGCTAGGTTTTTTCCATGAATCCTGATCTTTTGGCGGATTTCCCTGTGGTGCTGGACGTGGCCGTGCGCTGGGGCGACATGGACGCGTTCGGGCACGTGAACAACACGCTCTTCTTCCGCTACTTCGAGATCGCGCGCATCGAGTACCTGGTCCGTATCGAATTCCGGGAAGGGGCGACGTCGGGTGGGGTCGGTCCGATCCTCGCCTCGACCCACTGCCGCTTCCGCCGGCCGCTGACCTTTCCCGACACTGCCGTGGTGGGCGCGCGAGGTCTTGACGTATCGCAGGACCGCTTCACAATGGAGTACCGTATCTTCAGCCGCGCGCAGGACGCGATCGCGGCGGAGGGTGGCGGGCTCGTCGTCGCCTACGACTACGGCGCCGGGTCGAAGGCGGCGCTGCCGGAAGACGTGAAGAAGCGGATCGCCGAGCTCGAGAGTAGCCGCAGCAGCTGAGCCTCCCCGAACCCGAGGACTGCCATGAAGCGCGTCGTGCTCGTCGTGGTTGGCGTGATCGTCGTCGCCGTGCTCGTGCTGGGTGCCGTGACCTGGCGCAACAGCGCTCGCCTCGCGTCGAAGCAGCCGGACGTGGCCGCGGCGCCCGTCGTGACGATCGACCCGGCGGCGACGAATCGCATGGCCGGCATGCTGCGCTGGCGGACCGTGTCGAACATGGACCGGTCCCAGTTCCCGTCGGACCAGTTCGACTCCCTGCACGCCTACATGGCGCGCACGTGGCCGCGGGCCGACAGCGCGCTCACGAAGGAGCAGTTCGGCGAGTCGCTGCTGTACACGTGGCAGGGCACCGATCCGTCCCTCAAGCCGATCGTGCTGATGGCCCACCAGGACGTCGTCCCGGTGGAGCCGGGCACCGAGGGCCGCTGGGAGCACGGCGCGTTCGAGGGGGCCATCGCCGACGACTGGGTGTGGGGACGCGGGTCGCTGGACGACAAGGTCAACGTCGCGGGTGAGCTGGAGGCCGTCGACATGCTGGCGGGGGAGGGCTTCCGGCCGGCGCGGACCGTCATCCTGGCGTTCGGGCAGGACGAGGAGGTCGGCGGCGCCGACGGCGCGCGCAAGCTGGCCGACCTGCTGAAGCAGCGCGGCGTCGAGGCCGAGCTGGTCATGGACGAGGGCGGCGCCATCATGGACAGCGTCTTCCCCGGCCTCGACGCCCGGGCAGCCCTCATCGGCATCGCCGAGAAGGGGTACGCCAGCATCGAGCTGTCCGTCCCGTCCGAGGGCGGCCACTCCTCCACGCCGCCCCTCCACACGCCCATCGCCACCCTCGCCCGGGCCCTCGTGCGCCTCGAGGAGAACCCCATGCCCGCCCGCCTCGACGGGGCGACCCGCGCCATGATCGACTACGTCGGGCCGGAGCTCCACGGCACCGCCCGCGCCGCGTTCGCCAACCTCTGGCTCACGAAGGGCATGGTCATCGACCGCCTCATGGGGGAGGCCGCCACCGCCGCCATGGTCCACACGACCACCGCGCCCACCATGCTCTCCGGCAGCCCCAAGGACAACGTGCTGCCGAGCCGGCCCAGCGCCGTCGTCAACTTCCGCATCCTGCCCGGGCGACGACGTCGCTTCCGTCCTCGAGCACGTGAAGCGGACCGTGAACGACGACCGCGTGCAGGTGAAGGTGCTGGACACGTTCTCGACGGAGCCGTCGCCCGTCTCCGACCCCAACAGCGAGACGTTCCACGCCCTCCAGCGCACGATCCGCTCCGTCTTCCCGGGAACCGTCACGCTGCCGTACCTGGTCATCGGCGGCACCGACTCCCGCTACTACCGGGAGATCTCGCCGAACGTCTATCGCTTCGCGCCCATGGCCATCCAGCGGACCGACATGGAGCGGGTGCACGGCACGAACGAGCGGATCGGGGTCACGTCCTATCTCGAGGGCGTGCGGTTCTACCGGCAGATGCTGAAGGACATGGCGGGCGCGCCGGTTCGGACGGAGGCGCCGGCAGGGGCGGCAGGTGCGGCCGGGGCCGCAGGGGCGGCCGCCGGCCCGGGAGGAACCGACCGCTGAGGACCGGCGGAAGCTACGCGCCGCCGCCCGCCTTCCCCTCCAGCCTCTTCAGGTGCGCGCGGATGGCGTCGGTCCCCGCGTAGCCAGCGGCCTCGGCCCGCCGCAGCGCCTCCCGCTGCGTCGCGAGGGCGTCGGCCGTCCGTCCGGCGGCCTCCAGCCCATCGGCCAGGCTGTCGTACGCGTTGGGCGACGCCGGGTGCGCGGCGACGTTGCGCTCGAACACCCGCACCGCCGCCTCCGGCTTCCCGAACTGGAGCACCGCGTAGCCGATCCGGTTCAACAGCGGCTCCGTCGCCTCGATGTCCAAGCCATACTGCCGGGACGCCGCCGCGTAGCGGGCGTCGACCCCGTCCAGGTCCCCCGTCACGATCGCCCGCTCCATCACGCTTTCCGGGAGCGCCCAGTCGCCGAAGATCGTCTCCAGCCCGTCGTAGATCGTGCGGTGCGGGTTGCTGCCGTGGGACTCGTGGGGCATGACGCGGTACCAGGACCGGAAGCCGGCCGGCTGCGCCATTTCGAGGGACGTCGCCAGCGCCCGCGCCGGGTCGATCATGCTCGGGCCCTCCTCTCCGCCTGTCGTCATGTACAGCGACCGGCCCTTCAGCTCTTCGGTCGGCAGCCGCTCCTCCAGCTCCTTCGCGAAGGCCCCGTCGTCCCACCACAGGCTCGGGCTCACGGCGACGTAGCCCTGGAACGCCTGCGGCCGATCCAGCAGTGCATCGAGGACGAGCAGGCCGCCGAACGAATGGCCCACCAGCACGCGGTAGGGCAGCGTCCGGTAGCGCGCGTCGACCCAGGGCGCGACCTCGTCGGACAGGAACGACAGGAAGTCAGCGGCGCCGCCCGCCGTCGGGAAGTGCTGGGTGAGCGTGTCGGAGGAGCCCGGGAGCGGAAACCTGGCGCTGTCGACCGCCGCCGGCGGCGTGAGGTCGTGCGTCCGGTCCCGGGTGTTCGGGATGGACACCACGATCATCTCCGGCATCCGGTTCTGGGCCGCCAGGAACTGCGTGATCCCGCTCACGTGCAGGAAGTGCGCGTCGCCGTCGAGGAGGAAGAGGACCGGGTAACGCGTGTCGGAGCGGCCGTAGGAGTCCGGCAGGTGGATCTGAAGCGGCCGGTTCTCGCTCAGCACCGTCGAGCGGACCACCACCCACGAGCCGATGGTGACGGCGTCCGGCACCTCCTGCGCGCGCAGGGGCGAGACGGCGAGCAGCGCGAGCCCGAGCGCGCGACGGGCGAAGGCGGCGGCGGTGGCGCTGGTGGTGGGGGACATCCCGCGGCCTTTCGACGGGAGGAGGGACTGCCCTCGACCGTAGAATATCGGTTGGCTCCGCCGGGCCGTCCACGACCTTGCCCGGCCCGGGGGCGCCGTCGATCTTTCGTTCGCACCGCGCAGTCCGGGATCCGGGGGCTGTCGTCCACCCGAGGTCGGGAGGAACCGTGACACCCATCGCGCATCGCCCGCTCCGTCTGTCGCGCCGCGGCGCGGCGCTCCTCGCCTTCGTCCTCCTGGCGACGGCGCTCGTCACCCTCGAGCCGCGCCTCGTCCTGCCGGCCGCCGGCGATCCCCGCCTCCTCGAGGTCGGCGTCACGGCGGACCTCCTGCTCATGCCGCCCCTGCTGTACTGGCTCCTCCTCGTGCGCCCGGGGCTCGCCCGGGCGTGGACGGTGCTGGTCGTGTTCGTGGCCGCGGCGGCCGCCGCGGAGCTCGTGCTGCCGGCCGGGCGACGGGGCACGCTCCACGCCCTGCGCTGGCTGCCCGCCGCCGGCGAGCTCGGGCTCCTGGCCTTCCTAGCCGTGCGCGTGCGGCGCGGAGTGCGGACGGCCGGCGCCGCGTCGGCCGACGTCCTCGACCGGACGCGGGCGGCGGCCGCGCAGGTGTTCGGCTCCGGCGTCGTCGCCGACGCCGTCGCCTACGAGGCCGCGCTCCTCGCGTACCTGTTCGCGCGCGGGAAGGCGCCGACCGTGGCGGGCGAGGTGGCGGAAGGCGAGGTGGCGGCTGGCGGGGCCGCCGCTGGCGCCTTCACGTTCCACCGGAAGAGCGGCTACGGCGGCCTGCTCTTCGCCATGGTCCTGGCCGTTTCCGCGGAAACGCTGCCCGTGCACCTGCTCGTGTCCCGCTGGAGCGGGCTCGCGGCGTGGATCCTCACGGCGCTCAGCGTCTACACCGTCGTCTGGCTCCTCGCCGATTACCGGGCCCTCGCCCGCCGCCCCACCCGCGTCGACGCCCGCGTCCTGCGCCTCCGCTTCGGCCTGCGCTGGAGCCTCGACCTACCGCTCGCGCACGTCCGTCACGTGAGCGACCTCGTGCCGCCGGGGACCGACAAGCGCTCCGTCGACCTGCGCCTCGCGCTGCCGGGCGCGCGCTGGCTGGTCGTCGAGCTGGCGGAGCCGGTGCCGGCGCGAGGGCCGTACGGCGTGCGGCGCTCGGTCCGCACCATCGGGCTGGCGCTGGACGACCCCGAGGCGTTCCGGCGCGCACTCGGAGCCATGACGTGATCGTTCGCTCGTAGACCTTCCTTCCGATGGAGTCCCGGCCATGAGGCGGCCGACCGCCCGGACTGTGACGCCGCACGCCGCGGGAGGGCACGTCCTGCGCTTCGACTTTCCGGAGATGCGCGCCGGCATGGCCGAGTACGACAAGGGCCCGGCGCAAACGACCGTCTTCTACTTCCTGGACGGCGCGGCGGCGGGGGCGGACGTGCGGAGGGGGCGCGGCCGGGACAGTGAACGTACCCTTCGCCCGATCTGGACGGAACCCGCGCGGCGACGTACGTTACATGTAACACCTCGTCGGGAGCGGCGGCATGGCGGATCGGGATCGCAGGAAGTCGGCACGGGACAGAGTGCGGGCGTATCGGCGGCGGCTGCGTGAGCAGGGCCTGCGGCCGATCCAGATCTGGGTTCCGGACACCCGTTCCCGGGCGTTCCAGTCGCAGGCCCGCCGACAGTCCCGATCCGTGGCGGAGAGTCCGCACGCACGCGAGGACCAGGACTTCATCGATTCCATATCGGAGTCCGGCGCGCCGTGAGGCGCGGTGAAATCTGGACCGTCTCGGCCGGAGGGGATTACGCGGGCAAGCCGCGTCCGGCCGTCATCGTCCAGGACGACGCCTTCGGGGCCACGGCGTCGATCACGATCTGCGTGTTCACGACCGACCCGACGGAAGCGCCGCTCTTCCGGATCGTCGTGGACCCTACCGACCGGAACGGCCTGCGCGAACGCAGCAGCATCATGGTCGACAAGATCACGACCGTGTCGAAATCGAAGATGGGAGGCCGCATCGGGTCGCTGGACGACGAGCACGTCGTCGCGCTGAACCAGTCGATCGCGGTATTCCTCGGTCTCGCCAGGTCGCCCCGCAGCCACGATCGATGAAGCACTGAGATGGACGGGCGGGTCCGCGGTTCGGCTCTTCAGTTCCGTATTGGTCGAAATCGCCAATGACGGACCGGACGTAGCGAGCAATATTGGCCGTCCAGCCCACCAGGGAGGGACACCATGCCGACGCGCCGGTACCTCGACGACGACATCGTCCGCGTCTACGATCGCGCCCACTTCCTCGCCACCGGGAAGAAGAAGCTGCTGGCCACCCTGTTCTGGGGGGACGACGTGCGCGTCGCCGGGCAGGAGGGCGACTTCTGGCACGTCCTCCAGCTCAAGCGCGTGTGGAACGACGCCGCGCATCGCTACGAGTGGCTGGACGGCCTGATCCCCGCCGACGCGCGCTTCCGGCCCGGGCCGCTGCTCAAGGTCCGCTTCGTCGACGTCGGCCAGGGCGACGCCGCCATCGTCGAGACGCCGGCCGGCCATCTGATCCTCGTCGACGGAGGGGAGGAGGAGCACCTGCGGCGTTACGTGAGCGCCGCGTGGTCCCACGTGCTGCGCACGAAATCCCTGAACGTGGCCGCGATCGTGGTCACGCACGGTGACGCCGACCACTTCGCCGGCCTGACGAAGCTCGCCGACGCGACGCGGCCGGGCCGCACCGGCCCGATCATCGACGCCGCGCGCGTCTACCACAACGGGCTGGTGAAGGCCCCGTCGTCGAAGGACGGTCATCGACGTCCCGAGGCCGAGATGTTCGGCGCGAGCCGCAAGGCCGACGGCCGCACGTGGGCGACGGAGCTGGAGGACGACCTGCGCGCGGTGCCCGACGCCCGGATGAACGGCGAGTTCCGGAAATGGAAGGCGGCCCTCGCCGACATGGGCACGCGTTCGCCCGGCCTCGAGGTCCGTCGACTCTCGTACGGCGACGACGCCGCGTTCGACTTCGTCGACGACGACATCGCCGTCGAGGTGCTCGGCCCGATCCCGGGCGAGATCGCCGGCAAGCCCGCGCTGCCGTTCCTGCACGCGGAAGGCAGCAGCTCCCTGTCGGCCAGCCACACGATCAACGGCCACTCCATCGTCCTCAAGATGACGTACGGCAACGTCCGCTTCCTGTTCGGCGCCGACCTGAACGCCGAGTCGGAGAACAGCCTGCTGGAGCGCACCCGCGCCGACGGCACGTCGCTCGCCGCCGAGGTGCTCAAGGTGCCGCACCACGGCTCCGCCGACTTCAGCCCCGGCATGCTGGAGGCCGTCCGCCCCGTGGTCAGCGTCGTCTCGTCCGGCGACGAGAACGCCGCCAAGGAGTACATCCACCCGCGCGCCGGCCTCGTCGGCGCCCTCGGCAAGTACTCCCGCGCCACCGTCGAGAAGCCGCTCATCTACGTGACCGAGATGGTCGCCTTCTTCGAGCGGCTCGGGCCGCGCTTCGTTCACGAGATCACCGACGGCGGAAACGAGTCCGCCGCGTCCGAGCGCGTCCAGAACACGTACGCCAAGACCACGTTCGGCATCGTCCACGTGCGCACGGACGGCAACCGCGTCCTGACCGTGACCCACAGTGGGCGCGACGACCGCAAGGAGAGCTACGCGTTCACGGTGGACGCGGTGGGCGCGATCGAGTGGGAGGACGACGTGCGGCAGGTGTGACGGCACGGCCGTTCGCCGGCGCTGAGGCCGTATTCCTCCAGGCAGGGAATCGACGGTCGACACGGACGCCGACGCCCGGAGGCCGAAGCCCGAGCGGCCCGCCACCTGCGGCCCCACGCCCGCATGAGCGCAGCCACCGCCGTTCCCGTCCCGCTCCTCCTCGTTCTCGCCCTGGCCGCCTGCGGCGGTGCCGCGGATTCGCACGCGAGCGCTGCGGCGCCGCCCGATTCGACTGCCACCGCGCGATCCGCCGCCCCTGGTCGCGCGGGCCCGACGCCCACGGACTCGGCGTTCCGGACCTACCGGAACACCCGCTTCGACTACCGCGTCGACGTGCCCCACTTCCTGCACGCCGGCAGCGCGCCGGCCAATGGCGACGGCCGCGCGTTCCGCAGCGACGACGGCGCGGTGGTCCTGCGCGTCGCGGGCAGCCACGCGCCCGCCGTGCTCCAGGGCTGGAGTGCGGCCGACGCAGTCCGCGATTCCATCGCACGCCCGACGTACGTGGACACGCTAACCGACGGTGCGGTCGCGTCCGGCTACGCGGCCGATGGCGGCGTCGTCTACCGCAGGATCCTCGGCCCGCACGACGGCGACCGCGTGCTCCTGACGGTACGCTACCCGCCGGAGCATGACGGCCGGGTCGGCTGACGCCTTCGCTCGCTTGTACTCGCTCCGGAGTACCGGGCGGTCCAGGGTATGGTGGAAAGAGCAGACTCTCGCTGAGCTGAGGGTCGCGCGTTATCGAGGTGCAGATGCCGGGTCGCCCACCTTCAACGTTATCCGCCAGCCGTCGGGATGCTATCTTGAAGGCATCAAGATCCTTGAGGAGCGCCATGAAGACCTACGAGTTCACCGTCGTTATCGAGCGAGACGAAGATGGCCGATTCGTGGCTATCGTACCCGCTCTGCAGGGCTGCTACACCGAAGGGGAGACGGAGCAGGAGGCTCGGGATCTCATCGAGGACGCGATCCGGCTTCACCTCGAGGATCGAATCGAGCGAGGAGAAGCAATCCACCAGGAGGTGGGCAGCTCGAGGGTTCGGATCGCGGTATGAACCCACGCCTGCCTTCCATGAGCGCGCCAGAAGTGGTGCGGCTCCTGGAGCGGCACGGCTTTGAGCGAGTTCGGCAATCAGGATCCCACATCATCCTCCGCCACGCGGACGGGCGCCGCGTCACCGTCCCCATGCATAAGTCCAAAGACCTTGGTCGGGGTCTTCTGAGCCGGATCATGAAGGACGCGGACCTCTCGATAAAAGACCTCAAGTAAGTCGAACGGGCCGGCCCTTCCTTCTTGTCTATGAGAATCCGAGTCAGCGAAGTGGTATGAAAACAGGACAATCGCGACGTCGGTCGCCCTGATGGAGGTGGTTGGAGCACGGCTTCGAGCCGGCATGACGGCGCAACGCCTGAAGGTGGAATCGGGAACCGACACGGACGTGGCGCTGATAACCGCCGAGAATCTGGCCTGGGTAGCCGAAAACTGGCAGCCCTACTCCAAAAACGGATCGTTCGATCCAGAGGTCTTCAACCACACCGGAGTGCTCACGCGCAAGACACTGGAAGAGCGGATGAAGCTCTTTATGAGCTGAGCCTGGAGGGAGCTCCTACGCCCCCCGAACTCCCCCGTCCCCACATCAAGCACGTCTACCCGCCCCTCCTCGATCACGTAATGCCACCCGTGCAGCGCGAGCGTCCCGGCGTCGACCCGCTCGGCGACCATGGGGAACGTCAGCAGGTGCTCGAGCTGGAGGGCGACGGCGCGGCGCTCGGTGCGGCGCAGCGCGTCCTCGTCCACGGGGTCGGACGCGAGCGGCGACGGCGAGAGCTTCGCGGCTTCGGCGAGCTCGAGCCAGCGCGTGATGTGCGGGGCGGCGTCGCCCGGCGGATCGTAGAGCGCGCGCACGGCGCCGCAGTGCGAGTGGCCGCAGACGACGATGTCGCTCACATTCAGGCTGAGCACGGCGAACTCGATGCCGGCAGACGTGCCGTGGTAGCCGGCGTCGGGCTCGAACGGTGGCACCCACGCGCCGATGTTGCGCACGACGAAAAGGTCGCCGGGATCGGCGCCGGTGATGAGGTCGGGGACCACGCGGGAATCCGCGCAGCCGATGAACAGGGTCCGTGGGCTCTGCCCTTCGTCGACGAGGCGCTGGAAGTGCTCCCGGTACTTCGGGAACGCCTCGGTGCGGAAGCGGCGCAGGCCTTCAGTGAGATCGTGTGGCATGACGCCGATGATACAGAACACCGTTCCCCCGCGCGAGCCGCGGAAAGCGCGGGCCGTGAACCAACCAGGAACGCCGATGGCCACCGTAAGCTCGCCCGTCCGACTCATCGCCCGCGCCGCCGGGCTGGTCCTGTTCGTCGCCGCCGCGGTGACACTGCTGTTCGGCCATACCTCCGGCGCCTTGCCGAGGGCATTCGGGCTGGCGGCGCTGGGCGGACTGCTGGTCGCGGCCTCGGGGCTGGGTCGGCGGCCCGGCACGCCGGAATGACCGCCCAGGCAACGCTGCGCCTGGTCCGCGCCCCGGTGCTCCTGGCCCTCGCCGGCGTCCTGGTGGCGTGCTCGGGCGAGGCCCGGAAGGGAGCGGCGGCCGGATCCGCTTCGGACGCGGTGGCGGGGTCCGGCCGGGACGCCGCACCGGCCGCCGCACCGGCCGCGATGCCGGATTCGGCCGCGTCGCTTTCAGGCGACGTCGCCCCTGAGCTCCCTCCGCTGCCGCCGCCGCCGGCCACGGAGGCTGGCCGGGACTCGCTGCGGGACGCCCTCGTGGAGGGCGGTCTGTCGCTGCCGGCGGGCGGGCGCCGGGCGCTGGTCCGGGAGCTGGGGGAGCCGGACTCCGTCTCGCGGGAGCCGCGGCCGAACCGGCACGTCCCCGGGCAGGTCGACACGGTCTACACGCTGTACTATCCCGGGCTGCGGGCGGAGTACTACGACGTCGCCCGGGGACGATCGCTGGCGTCCTCCGCCGTGGTGCGGGACAACCGATACCTCGCGGGCACGCCGCTGCGCATCCGGATGACGCGGGCCGAGGTCGAGGACCGTCTCGGGCCGCCACAGCGCGATCGGGACGGCGATCCGGTCTACACCTGCGCCCGCTGCGGCGGGGCGGAGGATTCGGTGGTCCTGCACTACGACGCGAGGGACCGGCTGGAGGCCGTGGAGTTCGCGTATTACGTGGACTGAGGGCGCATTCGTGAGTCTTGACCCGCGTGCCCGTGTCTCGCGACGGTCCAGCGTTTCTGGCGGGCCCGGGCGTCACCCGCTGCACAAACGTGGCGCCGCGCAGCGTCCTTCGTGCAATTGGGGCCTCCAGGCATCACCGTCTGCACTCGCGTGCAGGACGCCTGCGCGGCGCATGTGCAATCGGTGGCGCCCCGAGCCACTAATTGCACAACCATCCACCGCCCGGGCCACACTTGTGCAACCGGCGAGGCCTCCTGGGTCCCGGCGAGGCCCCGTGGCTCCCTGAGAGGCCGCGTGGCCGCGAAGAACGCGCCCGCCCCTACGCCTGCTCTACCACCGACCGCAGCTTGCGCCCCAGAGACAGCGCGACCGCCACCGTGACCACCACGATCGAAGCGCGCCGCGCTGCGTCCTCCCCGAGGAAGGCCCACCCCGTGAACACGACCAGTCCCGCCACCGCGAACGCCCAACCCACGAACCGGTGGACCTGCTGCCACGCGAACGGCTGCTCGGCCAGGGACCACGGCGACTGCAGCTTCGGGAGGTAGTTGCCGAAGAGCATCATGCCGGCGCCGAGCAGCAGCCCGCTCAGCCGGTGTTCGGCGCAGAGTCCACGCCCGCCGAGCACACCGGCCTTCACCGCCACGCCGATCCCGATCTTCGCGGCGAGGAGGAGACCGGCCCACGCGACGCATCCGCGGATCAGGGTCATGATCGCCCGGCCCGTCTCCTCGTCGCCGCGCACCTGCGCCACCTCCAGCAAGCCCCAGAGCGCCGGCAGGACGCCGGCCGCCAGGAGCCAGCGGAGATCGGGGTCCGTGACGTATCCCCACGTCGCCATGGCGACGGCGGCGCCCACCGCGACGCTCGCCGCGATCGTCGCTCTCTGATCAGCTCGCATGTCCGTTCGCCTCCCGGTGGGATGGAGCGGGCTCGTCCCGCGTCAGCCCGACGCCGAACGCTTCCGTGAATCCGAGCAGCGCGTCCTCGAGGACCGACAGCTTGAGGCTGTAGGTGATCGTCGTGCCGTCCTTCCGGGCGGCGATCAGGTCCGCCTCCCGCAGCACCGCGAAGTGCCCCGACATCGTCGGCTTCGACAGCTCGAACGCGTCGGCGAGCTCGCCGGCGGTCATGGGCCGCTCGTGCAGGAGCTGGAGCACGCGGCGGCGCGTGGGGTCGGCGAGAGCCTTGAAGACGCGGTTCATGTCTTGGTATTTAGCGAAACACCAAAATAGAGGCAAGGCTGAGGCTGAGGCTGAGGCTGAGGCTCAGGCTCAGGCTGGGGCTGGGGCTGGGGCGTGCCGGCGGGGGGAGCGTCGGCGGCCGTGAGGACTCGCGAAACCGTGAAGATCCGAGTCGCCGATTGGGAAGTTGTCACATTTTCGCCGCATTCCAGACCGAACGTGACGAGACCTGCCGATGACCCCGGCATCCGTTGGTCGGTCGTGATCGGATACAAGGCGAGACGTGGCGTCCGACCCTTCGAAGCCGCCCGATGCCACGTTTGCACCGCCCATCCCGCGCCCTCCCCGCCGCCAGGCCTCCGCACGCGCCCCCCCACCCTGGCTCCGCCCGCCCGGGACCCACTACTTTGCCCGTCCCGAAAACGCCGAACCCGGAGAACCCCGCAATGCCCCGATCCTGCGCCCGGATCCTGTCGCCGGCCCTGGCGGTGACGCTTGCATCCCTGTTCGCCGCCGCCGCGCCTCTTGCCGCGCAGTCGCCCGATTCCGCGTTCCAGCTCGCGCTCGACGGACTGAAGTTCCGGGAGATCGGCCCGGCGGTGACGGGCGGGCGCGTGGCGGACCTGGCGGTGGACGAGGCAAACGCGTCGACGTTCTACGTCGGCCTCGCGACGGGCGGTGTGTGGAAGACGACGAGTCAGGGGATGCACTGGACGCCGGTCTTCGACGACGAGGCGCACTCCTCGATCGGGGACGTGACGCTGGCGCCGTCGAACCCGAACGTGGTGTGGGTGGGCACGGGCGAGCCGCAGAACCGGCAGAGCTCGCCGTGGGGCGGCGGGGTGTACCGGTCGCTTGACGGCGGGAAGACGTGGAGCTTTCTGGGGCTGAAGGAGACGCGGCACATCGGCCGGATCGTGGTGAGCCCGCGCGACCCGGACGTGGCCTACGTCGCCGCGCTGGGTCACCTGTTCGGCCCCAACCCGCAGCGGGGCGTGTTCCGCACGAAGGACGGCGGGAAGACGTGGGACAAGGTGCTCTTCGTCGACGACAACACGGGCGCCGTCGATCTGGCCATGGACCCGTGGGACCCGAACACGCTGTTCGCGGCCATGTACCAGCGGCGCCGCGCGGCGTGGGGCTTCAGCGCCAGCGGCGGGGGCGGCGGCCTGTACAGGACGCTGGACGGCGGCGAGCACTGGGAGCGGCTGACGAAGGGGCTGCCGAAGGGGGAGATGGGGCGCATCGGCATCAGCATCTACCGCGGTGACCCGAGCCTGGTCTACGCGGTGATCGAGGCGCACGGGGACGAGCAGGGCGTCTACCGCTCGAGGGACCGGGGCGAGACGTGGGAGAAGGTGAGCGGCAACGACCCGCGGCCCATGTACTTCAGCCAGATCCGGGTGGACCCGAACGATCCGGAGCGCATCTGGATGGGCGGCGTGGAGCTTCAGATGTCGGACGACGGCGGCAAGACGTGGAAGGAAGGCACGGCGTCGCCCGGCATCCACGTCGACAACCACGCCATCTGGATCGACCCGTCGAACTCCGACCACGTGATCATCGGCAACGACGGCGGCATCTCGGCCACGTTCGACCGGGGCGACACGTGGCGGCACTACAACAACCTGGCGATCGGCCAGTTCTACTCCATCGGCGTCGACATGCGGGACCCGTACTACGTGTGCGGCGGTCTTCAGGACAACAGCTCGTGGTGCGGGCCGAGCCGGACGGTGAACGGCTACGGCATCCGCAACTCGGACTGGTACGACGTGTCCGGCGGCGACGGCTTCTACAACCGCATCGACCCGACGGACCCGAACACCGTCTACACGGAGTGGCAGGGCGGCAACATGTCCCGCTACCTGGTGGACACCGGTGAGCAGGTGGACATCAAGCCGGTCTCCCGCGCCGCGGCGGACGACAGCACGGCGGAGTACCGCTGGAACTGGAGCACGCCGATCCACATCTCGTACCACGATCCCCACACGCTGTACGTGGGCGCGAACAGGCTGCTCCGCAGCACGGACCGGGGCCAGTCGTGGCAGGAGGTCTCGCCGGACCTGACGCGGGCCATCGACCGGGACACGCTGACAATCATGGGCGCGACCGTCACGCGGCAGAAGACGCTGTCGGGCAACGACGGCGTGTCGTCGTACGGCACGATCACGGTCGTCGGCGAGTCGCCGCTGGAGAAGGGCGTGCTGTACGTCGGCACGGACGACGGCAAGCTCCAGATGACCCGGGACGGCGGCGCCACGTGGACGGACCTGACGTCGAACGTGCCGGCGCTGCGGAACGGCGTGGTCGTCAGCTCCGTCGAGCCATCCCGGGCCTCGCCCGGCCGCGTCTACCTCGCGGTCGACGGCCACTACAACGACGACTACGCGCCGCACGTCTACGTGAGCGAGGACTACGGCGCGAAGTGGCGCGCCATCACGATGGGGCTGCCGGACGAATCCGTGGACGTGATCCGCGAGCACCCGAAGACGCCGGACCTGCTCTTCGCCGGCAACGAGGTCGGTCTGTTCGTCTCGACGGACCGGGGCGCCCACTGGCACGCGTTCCGGTCCAACTTCCCGACGGTGCCGGTGAAGGACATCGTCGTGCACCCGCGGGACAACGACCTGGTCCTGGGCACCCACGGCCGGAGCATCTGGATCCTGGACGACGTCGGGCCCCTCGAGGACGTGGCCAAGTCCGACGTGCTGGGCCGTTCCGCGTACCTGTTCGCGCCCGCTCGGGCGACGGAGTGGTTCAGCGGCGGCGGCTGGCCGTTCTGGGGCGACGACTACATGGCGGAGAACCCCGCCGCCGGCGTGCACCAGCGATACTGGCTGGCCGCGGACCGGCCCGCCGGCGCGTCCCGCATCACTCCGCGGACCGTCCGCGTCCGTCCGACTCCGCGTCCGTCCCCGACTCCGCGTCCGTCCCCGACTCCGCGTCCGTCCAGATCCTCGACGGCAGCGGCGCTGTGGTCCGCACGATCAGGGGTCCGGGCACGGCGGGGCTGCACGAGGTAGTGTGGGACATGCGCCGCGAGCCGCCGTACACGCCGGAGCCGGGGGAGTCCCGGGGCTTCTTCGGCGCGCCGCGGGGGCCGCTGGTGCTGCCGGGCGACTACACCGTGCGCCTCGCCGTCGGCGCGGACACGCTGACGCGCACGGCAACGGTGCGGCTGGATCCCCGCGTCCCCGACGGCCGCGCGGACCTGGCAGCCCGGGACCGCGCCCTCCGCTCCCTCTACGCCCTGGCAGGGCCCGCGCACACGGCCCGGACGTCGCTGCAGAAGGCCGTCGACCGCGTGGGCGCCGTGAAGGAGCTGCTGAAGAAGCGGCCCGACGGGGATGGCGCCGCCGCGGGGCTGAAGGAGCGGGCGGACTCCCTCGGGAAGCGCCTCGAGGATCTTCGGAGCGACGTCGCCAAGGCCACGCGCGCATCGCGCCTCTCGTTCGCCATCGAGGGCGCCGCGTCCGCACCGACGGCGGACCAGCAGTGGCAGGTGCAGCAGGCATGGAAGGACGCCCGCACGGCCGTGGACGCGCTGAACCCGCTGCTCACGGGCGACCTCCCGAAGCTGGAGGCGGACGTCTACCAGGCGGCCGCAGCCCCGGCGCCGATCCCGCCGGTGGAGCTTCCGCAGCCGCCGTCGCCAGGGTCGCCCTGATGGCCGTGGATTCGATCTGCGTCTTCTGCGGATCCAGCGCCGGGAACGACCCCGGGTTCGCGGCGGCGGCCGGCGCGTTCGGGCGGCTGGCGGCGAACCGCGGACTGCGCGTCGTCTACGGCGGTGGCCGCGTCGGCCTCATGGGCGCCCTGGCCGACGCCGCGCTCGAGGCCGGAGGCGAAGTCGTCGGCGTGATTCCGGAGCACCTGATGGACCGGGAAGTGGGCCACACCGGGCTCTCGGAGCTGCGCGTGGTCTCGAGCATGCACGAGCGCAAGGCGACGATGGCCGATCTCGCCGACGCGTTCGTCGCCCTGCCCGGCGGCATCGGCACGCTCGAGGAGTTCTTCGAGGTGTGGACGTGGGGGATGCTCGGGCTGCACGCCAAGCCGTGCGGCGTGCTGGACGTGAACCGCTACTATTCGCCCCTGGCGCGTTTTATCGAGGACGCCGTACGGAGCGAATTCCTGCAGGAGCGGTTCCGGGACATGGTAGTCCTCGATCACGATCCGGAGCGACTGCTGGACCGACTGGCCCGCGCGCGGCCGCCGCAGACGCCGAAGTGGATCGGGGAGGGGGAGACTTGAGGTTGAGGCTGAGGCTGAGGCTGAGGCTTAGGCTGAGGTTCGGGCTGGGGCTGGGGCTTGGGCTGGGGTTGGGGCTTGGGCTCGGGCTTGGGCTGGGGGCGTGTGGCGGGGGGGAGACGACGCCGGGGGGTGGGGCAGAGCGGGGCGAGGTGGCGCAGGGGGGCGGGGCGGCGGGCGGGGTCGTGGCGGATTCGGGGTCCGGATCGGGCGGGTACCCGGCTGCGTTTCCCGCGTCCTGGGATGCCGCCTCGCTTCCGCCGGCGGTCGCCCTCGCGCGCTGGGGCGCGTGTCCGTTCGAGTGCTGCTCGTACGGCGAGTGGTCGGCGGACTCGACGCTGGTGGCGCGGGCGACGCCGTCTGCGAGCGCGCCCGTCGCCTTCACCATCCCGCCGCGGACCCGCTTCCAGACGACGGGGGGCGAGGTCCGGATCACGTCGCTTCAGCGGGTGATCGTCGGGCGGGCGGGCGCCGCGACCGGCGGCCCGCGGTCCGAGGCCGTGCCCGGCGTTCACGCGGGCGACACGCTGTACGTCCTGGACAACGAAGGCGAGGGGTACGTGCGGGTGTGGCGGGACGGAGAGGTGCTGTCGGTGCCGTACTTCTGGGACACGGGCGCGTCCGGGCGGGGCTCGCCCGCCGACCGGGACCGTGCGGCCTCCGATTCGGCCGGGGCTGCCCGAGCGGAAGGCGCGTACGCGGCCACGTGGTGGGCGCGCGTCGTCGACGCCGGGGGCCAGACCGGCTGGATCGACATGACGGGTCCGCTGCACGTGGCGGGCGCGGACCTGTGCGGAGGCGGCGGGCTTCCGCCCGAGCCGGCCGGCGCGGAGGCGTGGGTGACGTACGTCGGCCGGCGGGCGCCGTTCCGATTCGAGTTCCCGCGGGGCTGGCGCGTACAGATCCACGGCGACGCGGCCGGTGACACGCTCGAGTCGCTGACGCTCCGGCCGCCGGAAGCGGACGCCGGCGGCCCCGTCATGGTTGCGGTGCTGGCGCGGGAGACGGGCACGCCGAGCGCCACCGACACGGTGGCGGGCACGGCGATGCTCGTCCACTTCATCGCCGGGCCGGGCCTCGTCGCCCGTGTCGAGCTGCCGGAGGGCGCGGCCTCGAAGGCGCCGTACCGGAGGATCCTCGAGTCGCTGCGGTTCGCCCCGTGACGTCCGGGCGGTGCCGCCGCTCCGCTCTCCTCGCGATCTGCGTCTCCGTGCTCGCCGCCTGCGGCGGCTCACCGGCCCGGTCGTCGGCGTGGGTCGCGACGATCCCGCCGGTCTCCATGATCCTCCGCGAGCTCGTGCCCGACACGGGCGAGGTGCGGACGCTCCTCGCGCCGGGCGGGTCGCCCCACACGTACGAGCCGCGGCCGAGCGACGCCGTGACGAGCACCCACGCCCGGGCCGTGATCTCGGTCGCGCCGACGCTGGACGCGTGGGCCGGGGACCTGCCGGGGCCGCGTCGCCTGGTGCTCCTGTCCCTCGTGCCGGATTCTCTGCGCCGGCGGGAGCCCGGCACGCGGCCCCCCGCGGCCGACCTGAACGACGTGGATCCGCACTTCTGGACGGACCCGCTGACGGTGCGCGCCATGCTGCCCGCGCTTGCCGACTCGCTGGCGGCCATGGACCCGGCGAACGCCGCCGCGTACCGGGCGCGGGCGGCGGAGTTCGCGGCGAAGCTGTCGGCGCTGGACGCCGAGCTGCGGCGGACGCTCGCCCCCGTGCGCGGGCGTCGCGTGGTGCTGCTGCACCCCTCCATGCGCTACCTTCTGGAGCGCTACGGGATCGAGGTCGCGGCCGTGGTCGAGCCCTTCGCCGGGCGCGAGCCGACGGCGAAGGACCTCGCCGACCTCGCCCGGGAGGTGCGCCGCACGGGCGCCGACGCGGTGTTCAGCGAACCGCAGCTGCCCGAGCGCCTCGCCGACGCGGTGTCGGAGCTGACCGGCGTGCCCGTCGCGCAGCTCGATCCCCTCGGCGGCGTGCCGGGCCGTCAGACCTACGAGGAGCTGATCCGATTCGACGCGAGCGTGCTGCGCAGGAGCCTCGGCCGGTGACGCACGAGTGGAGCGCTGACGAGCCGGCCGTCTCGGTGCGCGACGTCGCCGTTCGCTTCGGCGCCAACGTGGCCGTCGCCGACCTCTCGTTCGACATCCCCGAGGCCGCCGTCCTCGCCGTCGTGGGGCCGAACGGGGCGGGGAAGTCGACGCTCGTGCGCGTGCTGCTCGGCCTCATCGAGCCCGACTCGGGCGACGTCGCCGTTCTCGGTCGTCGCCCCCGCGACGTGCCCGCCGAATGGATCGGCTACGTGCCGCAGATCAAGACGCTCGACCGCACGTTCCCCGGCACCGGCATCGAGCTCGTGACGACGGGGCTGCGCCGCGGCTGGCCCTGGCGGGTGACCGCGGTGGAGCGGAAGCGGGCGAGGGCGGCGCTGGACGTCGTCGACGCCGGACACCTGTCCGATCGGCTGCTCGGTGAGCTCTCTGGCGGCGAGCTGCAGCGCGTCTACCTCGCCCGCGCCGTCGCCCGGCGGCCGCGCCTGATCGTGCTGGACGAGCCGGCCACGGGCATCGACGTGGTGGGCGAGGAGACGATCTACCGGTTCGTGGACCAGTGCCGGCGGGAGGTGCGCTCCACCGTCATCATGGTCACCCACGACCTCGCCGTCGCCTATCACCACGCCACCGACGTGCTGCTGCTCAACCGCACCCAGCGCGCGTTCGGCTTCCCGGACGAGGTGCTGTCGGAGGCGAACCTGCACCAGGCGTACGGGCACCAGCACGACGAGCGGGGAGCGGCCGGGCACCGCCACGAGCACCGCCACGGGCAGCCCCACGAGGAGGGCGCGGATGCTTGAGGCGCTGCACATGCCGTTTCTGCAGCGGGCGCTCATCGCGGGCGCGCTGATGGGGCTGCTGGGCGGCTACTTCGGGACCTTCGTGGTGCAGCGGGGGCTCGCGTTCCTCGGAGACGGGCTGGCGCACGCGGCGTTCGGCGGCGTCGCCCTCGGGATCCTGCTGAACACGTCGCCGCTGGCCGTCGCGGTGCCGTTCACCATGGCCGTGGCGGTGGGCATCACGTGGGTTCGGCAGCGCACGCGCCTCGGGGCCGACACGTCGGTGGGCATCTTCTTCGCCGTGTCGATGGCCCTGGGCATCATCTTCCTGTCCATGAAGGAGGGGTACGCGCCCGACGCGTTCGCCTTCCTGTTCGGCTCGATCCTGGCCGTGACGTCCGCCGACCTGTGGATCACCACGGCCGTTGTCGTGCTGGTGGCCGCGGCGTGGCCGCTCTGGGGCCGCTGGGCGTACGCGACGTTCGACCGGGAGCTTGCCCTGGCCGACCGCGTGCGCGTCGTGCGGCACGACTACCTGCTGTCGATCCTCGTCGCCGTGTCCATCGTGGTGGGCATCAAGCTGGTGGGCATCGTCCTCATCACCGCGTTCCTGGTGATCCCCGCGGCGACGGCGCGCCTGTTCTCGCGCTCGCTCGCGACGATGACGGTCCTGGCCGTGTCCGTGGGCGTTGTGACGGCGCTCGGCGGGCTGCTCGCGTCCTACGCCTTCGACATGCCAAGCGGCGCGACCGTGATCCTGTCGCAGGCGCTGGTGTTCTTCGGCGGGCTGGCCGTGCGGCGGTAGTTCGCCCCCGGCCGGGCTCGCCGCCGCTGGCGGCCCGTGATCACGAACTTCGTTGCAGTTCCGTCGACGTCCGACCTACGTTGCAGGTGCCATGGCCATCCTCGAGACTCTCCAGGTCGCCCTCGAAGACCGTTATTCCATCGTGCGCGAAGTCGGCGCGGGCGGAATGGCGACGGTCTATCTCGCGCGGGATCTCAAGCACGAGCGCAACGTCGCCCTCAAGGTGCTGCGTCCGGAGCTGGGCGCGGTGCTGGGCGTGGACCGGTTCCTGGCCGAGATCAAGGTCACCGCCAACCTCCAGCACCCGCACCTGCTGCCGCTCTTCGACTCGGGCGAGGCGGGCGGCCACCTCTTCTACGTGATGCCCTTCGTGGAGGGCGAGTCGCTGCGCGCGAAGCTGGACCGCGAGCAGCAGCTACCGGTCGACGAGGCGCTGCGCATCGCCAACGCCGTGGCGAGCGCGCTGGACTACGCCCATGAGGCGGGCGTCGTGCACCGGGACCTCAAGCCCGAGAACATCCTGCTCCAGCACGGCGAGCCGGTGATCTCGGACTTCGGCATTGCGCTGGCGGTCTCGAACGCCGGCGGCGAGCGCATCACGCAGACGGGGCTGTCGCTGGGAACGCCGCAGTACATGAGCCCGGAGCAGGCGACGGGCGACCGGGGCGTGGACGCGCGCAGCGACATCTACTCGCTGGCGGCCGTGCTCTACGAGATGCTCGCCGGCGAGCCGCCGCACCAGGGGAAGACGGCGCAGTCGGTGATCGCCCGCATGCTCACCGAGAAGGTCGGCAGCGTGCGCGTGGTGCGCGACAGCGTGCCGCCCCACGTCGACGCGGCGCTCATGAAGGCGCTTTCCCGGATCCCGGCCGACCGCTTCGCCACGGCGGGCGCGTTCGCGGCGGCGCTGAAGAGCCCGACGTCGTTCACCGGGGCGACGTCGCCCGCGATGGACGCCGGCGAAGTTCGCGAGACTCGCCCGCGCACGTCCGCCGCCGCACGCGCGGTCTCGGCGCTGCCCTGGGCGGTGGCGGCCATTGCCCTGAGCGCGGCCGTGGTGCCGTGGGCCAGGGGCGGGGGAGAGCCCGAGGCGGCGGGTACGTTCCGCTACCAGATCCCGCTCCCCGAAGGCTCGCTCCTGCTCCGGGACATCTACGACCCGGTGGCGATCTCCGCCGACGCCCGCTTCGTGGCGTACGTGCTCCAGTCGGGCGATGGAGATCAACGGCTCTATCTCCGGGCCGCCGACGATCTGCGGCCCCGGGAGGTGCAGGGGAGCGAGGGCGCGGTCAACCCGTTCTTCTCGCCGGACGGGAAATGGATCGCGTTCTGGTCGTCGGGCCAGATCAGGAAGGTGCCCGTGAGCGGGGGGAACCCGGTCGTCGTCGCGGACGCGACGGTCCCCGTGCTCGGCACGTGGAGCCCGAGCGGCTGGATCGTCCTCGACGGCACGGGCCACTCGCTGTACAAGGTCCCGGCCGCGGGCGGAGTCGCCGGGCCGTTCACCGTCGTCGACTCCGCGGCGGGTCAGACCAACCAGACGAGTCCGGTGGCGCTGCCGGACGGCGACCACGTCCTCTTCACGAGCGACGGCCAGGGCGGCTCCGCCAATTCCCGCATCGGGGTGGTCTCCCTGAAGGACGGGACCAGCACAGTCCTCGACGTCCAGGGGTCCTTCGCCCTCGGCGTGCTGAACGGTGATCTGATCTACACGACGGCGGGCGGCGCGCTGATGGCGGTCCCCTTCGACCTAGCGCGCGCGCGGGTGACGGGCGCGCCGATCGCGCTGGCCGACCAGGTCGCCGTGGCCGGGTCGAGATCGGTGAGCGAGGCGAAGATGTCCGCCGACGGCTCCCTCGTGTACGTGAGCGGCGCCGCCCGTCGCCAGATGGTACGCGTCGACGCCGACGGCACGCAGCATCCCATGGGAGATCCGGGCCTCTACTCCTGGCCTCGCCTGTCGCCGGACGGCAGTCAGATCGCCGTGTCGATCGGCACGCAGACCCGGAGAGACGTCTGGGTCTACGACGTCCCGTCGGGGCCGCTGCGGGTGCTGACCAGCGAGGGGGTCATCAACGACCGGCCGGAGTGGACGCCCGACGGCACGGCCCTGCTGTTCCGCTCGAGCCGGGATGGAGAGCGCAACGCGATCTGGATGAAGACGCTGAACGGCGCCGGCGCCGCCCGGCGCGTCTTCGGCCTGTCGGATTCGCAGATCGACGAGGGCGTGCTCTCGCCGGACGGCCGCTACCTCCTGGTCCAGCGCGACAGCACCGGGAACGGCGAGGTCTGGTATCGTCCCATGCAGGGCGACACCACGCCCGTCCGGGTGGCCCAAAACGCCACCGGGGGCTTCTACGGCGCGCGCTTCTCACCCGACGGCCGGTGGATCGTCTACACCTCCGCGCCGGCGACCACGCCCGACGTGATCGCCCGCAGCTTCCCCGATCTCGCCACGCGCGTTCAGGTCTCCACGGGCGGGGGCACGTCGCCGGTCTGGTCTCCGGACGGCAGGCGCATCTACTACACGAACAACGGCCAGCTCATCGCCGCGGAGCTCGCCTCCCCGAACGACCCGGCGACGGTCACGTCCCGCCGCGTCGTGCTCTCCCGCGGCTTCACCTTCGACGCCGTCCATGCGGACTACGACGTCGGGACCGACGGCAGCGTGGTGGCCTTCCGCTCCCCCTCCCGGAACGCCGACGTGGTCGTGGTCCTGAACCTCGGGGCGGAGCTGAAGGCGCGGACCTCGGCGACCCCGCAGTAGCGCGGCTTTTCGAGCGTCGCTCGGAGGCGGCTCGCCGGAGTGAGGGGCGCCGCCTACCGCTTCACCGCCACCCCGACTTCCAGCGTCGTGAGCATCTCCCGGCCGCAGAACGGGGTGCCGACGTCCGTGACGCAGCCGCCGAAATCCAGGGACTCGCCTGTCACTCCCCCTTCGGCCGCACGCGTCGCGTCGCCGTCGCCTCCATCGGATCCTCCGGCCAGTAGTGCTTGGGGTAGCGACCCCGCATTTCCTTCCGCACGTCGAAGTACGCGTCGCGCCAGAAGCTGGCGAGGTCCCGGGTGACCTGGACGGGCCGCCGAGCGGGAGAGAGGAGCTCGAAGGTCAGGGGGACCCGCCCCCCGGCGATCCGCGGCGTCTCGGACAGGCCGAAGACCTCCTGCAGCCGCACGGCGACGGCGGGCGCCGACGGATCCGAGTAGTCGATGGGAATGCTCGATCCGCTCGGGACCTCGACGTGGGTCGGCGCCAGTGAGTCGAGTCGACGGCGCGTGTCCCACGGCACACGCGACAGCAGCGCCTCCCGCAGGTCGACCCGCTTCAGGTCGTCCCATCTCCGCATGCCCGCGAGAAATGGCAGCAGCCATTCCTCGAGCGTGCTCTCCAGCGCGTCGGCCGTCCCATCCGGCCATTCCGATGGCTCGGCCGCATGCAAAAATTGGAGACGCTCCCGGAGCTGGCGCGTCGCCTTCGACCACGGGAGCGCATCCAGACCGGCTTCGCGCACTCCCTCGAGCAGCGCTGCGGACACGAGCGTCGGATCGGGATCGGCGACGACCGACTCCGACAGCACGAGGGCTCCGAGCGTGCGACGTCGCCGGGCACGGACGGCGCGGGCCTCGGCATCCCAGGAGACGTCGACCCGCTCCTCGACCTGACCGCCGAAGTTCGCCTCGATCTCGGCGAGCTCCAGCGGCGCAGCCAGGAAGATCCGGCTCTCCCGGCCGCGGTCGTCCACCTGCGGGGCCACGATCCAGTCCTCGCCCGCCAGGCGCTCGGCACGCCCCATGGTCGCGCCGCGGCCGTTGCGCAGCAGGAAACGGCCGCGCTCGCCGTCGCGCCGGCGGCCGATGCGGTCGGGGTACGCGAAGGCCAGGAGGCGACCGGCGCCCGGCGGCGATCCGACCTCACGGGTGCCGGGCGCTCGGTCGGCGCGGGACTGGAGCTGTCTCGCCCAGTGGCGGGCCATCTTCCGCGCCCGGGCCACGCCGCCCCGGTCGACCCTGCCGCCGCCGCCGCGGAGAGCGTCCAGCCGCAGCCGCACGTCGGAGTCGGGCGGGCCGCCGTCGCCCCGCAGGACGTCCCGGTCGTCGAGGAGCGCCGCGAGATCGGCGCCGAGATCCATCGCCGCCATGGACCTGGCGCGCAGGAGCATGTGGGCGAGGCGGGGATGGAGGCCGAGGTCGGCCATCGCGCGACCGTGATCGGTGATCGCGACGCCGCCGTCGCGGCCGCCGCCGACGGGTCCGTCCTCGACGGCCTCGAGCTCGGCGAGGAGCTCCAGCGCCTGTGCGTAGGCAGCGGCCGGCGGCGCGTCGAGCCAGCGCAGCGCCGCCGGATCGGGCGCGCCCCAGGCGGCGAGTTCGAGGGCGAGGGGCGCGAGGTCGGCCTCCAGGATCTCGGGACGGCGGGCGGGGACGAGCCCCCGGTCCTCTTCGCGCGTCCACAGGCGCCAGCAGTCGCCGGGGGCGACGCGCCCGGCGCGTCCGCGTCGCTGGTCAGCGGAGTCGCGCGTGACGCGAATCGTCTCGAGGCGGGTCATGCCCGTCGCCGGCGAGAAGCGGGGCACGCGCATGAGCCCGGCGTCGACGACGGCGCGGACGCCCTCGATGGTCAGGCTCGTCTCGGCGATGGACGTCGCCAGCACTACCTTGCGCGCCCCGGCCGGGCTGGGGCGGATTGCGCGGTCCTGTGCCTCCCGGGGCAGCGCGCCGAAGAGGCAGTGCACGTGGACGACGGACCCGCCGCCGCGCCCGGGCAGCCGATGCGCGCCCCGCGGGCCCGGCTCGCCGAGCATTGCACGCAGCCGTTCGTCGGTCCGGCGGATCTCGGCGGCGCCCGGCAGGAAGACCAGGACGTCGCCGTCGGTCTCGCCGAGGACATGCACCACCGTGCGCGCGACCACGGGCTCGATCCAGCCGTCGACCGGCGTTTTCCGGTAGTGGGTCTCGACGGGGAAGCGGCGGCCCTCGCTGCCTACGACGGGCGCGTGGCCGTGATCCGCGCCCCGCAGGAGCGCAGCGACGGGCGCTGTGTCGAGCGTCGCCGACATGACGAGCAGGCGCAGGTCGGGTCGGAGCACCTCCCTCGATTGCAGCGTCAGGGCGAGCCCGAGGTCGGCGTGCAGCGAGCGCTCGTGGAACTCGTCGAAGGCGACGACGCCGATCCCGTCCAGCGCCGGGTCGCTCTGGAGCATGCGCGTCAGCACGCCCTCCGTGACGACCTCGATGCGCGTGTGACGGCTCACGCGCGTGTCCATCCGCACGCGGTAACCGACCGTTCGTCCGACCTCCTCGCCGAGGGTGTCCGCCATGCGGTAGGCAGCGGCGCGGGCGGCGAGGCGACGGGGCTCGAGGACTACGATCCGGTGGTCGCCGAGCCAGGGCTCGTCCAGCAGCGCCAGGGGCACGACCGTCGTCTTTCCCGCGCCGGGCGGGGCGTGCAGCACGGCGGCACCCTCCGCGGCCAGGGCGCGGCGGAGGGCGGGCAGGACGGCGG
This sequence comes from uncultured Gemmatimonadales bacterium, assembly GCA_963728445.1. Taxonomy (GTDB): domain Bacteria; phylum Gemmatimonadota; class Gemmatimonadetes; order Longimicrobiales; family RSA9; genus CAVSJO01. The sequence goes on from CAVSJO010000006.1 coordinate 1,382,157, forward strand.
TGACGGGGAGGCGGGGCAGGTCGGGCAGCATGCGCGCGGTCATGCGTGAATGTATGGCACCCCGCTACTCCGGCTCGACCAGCGGTGGCGCCGGCGGGTCCGGCAGCTCCTCCTCCCCCGGGTCCGGCGGCTCCTCGGGCGCGTCCTTGCCCGTGATCACCTGGTCCCAGAGCCACCAGCCGACGCCGATCAGCGCGAGCACGACGAACACCGGGCGCTCGATGCGGTGGACGTCGCCCGCGAGCGCCTGCATGGCCTCCCCGAAGAAGTAGCCGACCGAGGCGATGCACGTGGCCCAGAGCACCGCCCCGATGACGTTGAGGACCGCGTAGCGGATGGCGGAGATGCGCGTGAGACCTGCGGCGATGTAGCTTGCGGTTCGCACGCCGGGCACGAAGCGGGCGGCGACCACCATGAGCTGGGGCCAGCGATGGTAGAGTCGGTCCAGCCGGGCGAGCCCTTTCCGCCAGGATGCCCTGCGCCGGGCGAGGGAGAGACCCCAGTGCCGGGAGGCGAGGAACCAGAGCTGGCCGTCGATGAGGTTGCCGAGGGCGCCCGCCGCGATGACCCACGGCACGAGCTGCAGCCAGCCATGGTGCGCGGCCAGGCCGGCCATCGTGAGAAGGGTGCCCCCTTCCACGATGGTCCCCACGAGGACCGCCAGATATCCGTACTGCTGTACGAGATGCTCCACCCCGACTCCACCGCTCGGCACGCCACAGCTCCACCGGCGTGTCCCGTCCGCCGGGCGGGCGGAAGGTAATTCCACCGGGAGTGGCGGGGAACCACCCGCCAGGAGGACAGACATGGACGCCGGTACGCTTTTCATCCAGCAATCGCGACGCCAGCTCACCGACGGCTACCTGCCGCGGATCCGTCGCGCCGTCGACGAGATCGGCCCCGACGGCCTGTGGTGGCGCCCGAACGAGGCGTCGAACAGCGTCGGGAATCTGCTCGTGCACCTGGCGGGAAATCTGGGCCAGTGGATCGGCCACGGCGTCGCCGGCGAACCCGACACGCGGCACCGCCGGGCGGAGTTCGACGCCACCGAAGGCGAAGATCCCATGGGCGAGCTCGAGGCCGCCGTCGCCCGCGTCGACGGCATCCTCGGCGCACTCGATCCCGCGCGACTCTCGGAGCCCGTAACGGTGCAGGGGCGGGACGTCACGGTGCTCGACGCGGTGTACCACGCCGTCGAGCACTTCGTCATGCACGCGGGGCAGATCTTCTACGCTGCGAAGCTGCGGACCGGGAAAGGGCTGGGGTTCTACGGCGGGACGGAGGACAGGCCGGTGAGGGGGTGGTAGGGGGATTCGGGAACGGCGGGGGGAGCGGCGCACGCACAGGCACAGGCACAGAGCACACGCACAGGGGCGAGGCGGGCGGAGCGGAATGTGCGGGCGGGCGAGGTGGGTGACTTCTGAAAGGGAAGGGGATCGATGGGGGACAGAAGGCGGGTGACGATCGGGGGGACGCTGGCGGCCGGTGGGCTCGGGGCGGCGTCGGGAATGAGGTCGACGGCCGGGGTGGCGCTGGTGGCGCGGGAGCTGGCGCACTGGCAGCGTCCGGGGGCGGTCGGCCCGGAGGCCTGGCTGCAGCATCCGGCGGCGTCGCGCGTGACCGGCGCGATGCTCCTCGGCGAACTCGTCGCGGACAAGCTGCCGATCGTGGGCGATCGAACCGAGCCGCGAGCCCTCGCGGGCCGGTTCGTCGCCGGCGCGCTGTCCGGCGCGGCGCTGATGGGGCGACGCGGCGAGTCGACCTTCTGGGGGGCCGCGGTTGGCGGCGCGGCGGCCGTCGCGTCCGTGCAGGTCTGCTACAGGATCCGCCGGCACCTCACACGCCACGAGAGCTACCCGGACGCGATCGTCGCCCTGGCCGAGGACGCCTTCGCGCTCGGGACCGCAGCGCTGTCTGCATCGCGGGCGTGGGCGCCGTGGAGCAAGAAACTGCTGCGCTAGATCGCAGCGGCCGTCCGCTGCCTCAGCCAGCGGCGTTCCGCACGCTCTCCGCCACCCGCAGCATCGCCGCCAGGCTCGCCTCGACGTCGGCCTCGGTCGTGGCCCACGAGCTCACGCTGATGCGCATCGCCGTGCGGCCGTGCCACGTCGTGCCGCCGCACCAGCACGTCCCGTCCGCCTGCACTCCCGCCACGACCGCACGCGTCGTTTCGGGGTCGCCGAACGAGACGAGGACCTGGTTCAGGACGACGTCGTTCAGGATCTCGTAGCCGGCATCCGCGAGTCCTTCCGCGAAGCGCTTCGCGTGACGGCAGCAGCGCTCCACCAGATCGGCGACGCCGCTCCTGCCCAGCGTCCGCAGCGCCGCCCACACCTCGACGCCCCTCGCCCGCCGCGACATCTCCGGCGTGTACTCGTACGGCTCCCGCTCCGCGCCCAGGACGAGGTAGCTCGCCTTCACGACCATCGCCCGCCGCAGCGCGTCCGGGTGGCGACAGATCGCCACCCCGGAGTCCTGGGGCACGTTCAGCCACTTGTGCGCGTCCAGACACCACGAGTCCGCCCGCTCGACGCCGCGGGCCAGCGCGGTGAGCCCCCGCTGGCCGTCCCGTCCGTCGCCAGCGTCTCGGCCGTCCCAAGCGTCTCGCCCGTGCGCTCCGGGCCGTCCGTGCGCCGCCCGGGCCCACAGGCCGAACGCGCCGTCGACGTGGACCCACGCTTCCGCTGCCTGCGCCCGATCGCACAGCTCCGCTGCCGGGTCGAAGGCGCCGCTGTCCACGTTGCCGGCCTGGATGCACAGGATCGTCGCGTCGTCCATGGGTGGCAGGTCCTCGGGGCGCATCCGGCCCTGTTCGTCGACGGGCACGCGCACCACGCGCTCGCGGCCGAGGCCCAGGAGACCCAGGCCCTTGAGGAGGCTGACGTGCACCTCGGCGCCCACGACCACCGTGAGCTCCGGCGCGCCGTACAGGCCCCGCGCCTCGACGTCCCACCCCCTGCGCTCGAGAAGTGCGTGGCGCGCGGCCGCCAGGCACGAGAAGTTGGCGGCCGTCGCCCCCGTCACGAAGCCGACGCCCGACTCCCGCGGCAGGTCCAGCACGTCCAGGATCCAGCCCATGGCGACACGCTCCACCTCCGCGCTCGCCGGCGACAGCGCCACCGCGCCCGCGTTCTGGTCCCACGCGCCCGCCAGCCAGTTGCACGCGACCGTCGCCGGCAGCGCTCCGCCCACGACGAAGCCGAAGTAGCGGCCGCCGGTGGTCGCCACCGTCGCCGGCGATCCGACGTCGTCGAGCAGCGCGAGCGTCTCGGCGCCGGGGCGGGGGTGCTCCGGCATCGGCTCCGACAGGCGCCCCAGCGCGTCGACGGCGTCGTCGGCCGGACGGACGCTCCGCTCGTGGATACCGTGCAGATAGGTGATGGACCGTTCTGCGGCCGAGCGGAGGAGCTCGGGTGTGTCGCTCGTCATGGGATCTGCCCGGGTTCGAGGTCCGGACAGAATCGGCGAGCGCCGGCGGTTCGGCAAATCGGGGCGGCCGCCGCCCCTCTCGTTCCGCACCGGCCCCCGAGCGAAACTGGACAACCAGGCGGCCTCGCCCTCGTCGAATCCCGATACCGCCCGGATTTCGAACATAATCGGACAACGACGACGACGGTCCATTCGACCGTTGCCCGATATCGCTCGATTTCCGCACGAAATCGGGATCTGGCGAGGCCAGGTGCCGTTCGATGTCCGATTTCGGTCGGCCCGGCCCCGCGCGCGCCGCCGTCCCCGGCCCCGCGCGCGCCGCCGTCCCCGGCTCCCCGCGCGCGCCCGTCCCCGGCTCCCCGCGCGCGCCGCCGTCCGCGAGCTTGCGCCCGCCGCCGTCCTTGACCGTGCCCCGGCGATTCCCCTACGATTCCCCGCCTTCCGCACCCGCAGGACCGCCCCGAACCGGAGAACCCGATGAGGATCCGTCCCCCGCGCGGACCGCTCGCCCGTCCCCCGCGCGGACCGCTCCACCGTGCCGCGACGCCGGGCGCTGCCGGCGCTGCCGCGCCCGGGCCCGCGGCCACCCCGTTCGCGCCCCCCGCGACCTCGATCCGCGCCGGGCACGCAGCCCGGACCGGCCCGACCCACCGCGCCGTCGCCACGCTGCTCACGCTCGCCTCCGCGGCGGTGCTGCTCTTGCTCGCGGCGCCGTCCGCGGCCCGCGCCCAGGGCCGCGGCGTCGAGCCCGCGCCGCCGCGCCGCGCCGACGAGGGCATGGGGCCGTACAAGCGCCTGATCCTGCGCGGGGCCACGGTCGTCGACGGCACGGGCGCGCCGCCGTTCGGGCCGGCGGACATCGTCGTCGAGGGCGACCGCATCGTGGAGGTGCGGAGCGTCGGCGCGCCGGGCGTGCCGATCCGGGCGGAGCGTCGCCCGCAGGGGGCGGACAGGGAGATCGACCTGACCGGCATGTACGTGCTGCCGGGCTTCGTCGACGTGCACGCACACGAGGGCGGCGCGGCGCAGGGCACGCCGGCGGAGTACGTCTACAAGCTCTGGATGGGGCACGGGGTGACGACGATCCGGGACCCAGGCTCCGGCAACGGGGCCGACTGGACGCTGAGGGAGAAGGCGGCCAGCGCGAAGAACGAGATCGTCGCCCCGCACATCTACGCCTACATCTGGGCCGGGCAGGACTGGGACGGCGGGCAGCTCACGACGCCGGAGAAGGCGCGGGAGTTCGTGCGGTGGGCGGCGGCGAAGGGGCTGGACGGGCTGAAGCTGACGTCGTGGCCGCCGGAGATCATGGCGGCGCTCATCGACGAGGCGAAGAAGCACCACATGGGCACGCAGGCCCACCTCGCGCAGACGGGCGTGGCGGAGGTGAACGCGCTGGACGCGGCGAGCATGGGGCTGGGCGCACTGGAGCACTGGTACGGGCTGCCCGAGGCGCTCTTCGCCGACCGCACGGTGCAGGACTTCCCGGCGACGTACAACTACAACAACGAGTACGACCGCTTCGGGCAGGCCGGGCGGCTGTGGAAGCAGGCGGCGCCGCCGTACAGCCCGAAGTGGAACCAGGTGATGGACTCGCTGCTGGCGCTGAACTTCATCCTCGACCCGACGCTGACGATCTACGAGGCGAGCCGGGACGCCATGGCGCAGCGCACGGCGGAGTGGCACGACGCGTACACGCTGCCGTCGCTGTGGAAGTTCTACCAGCCCAGCCGCGAGAGCCACGGCTCGTACTGGTACGCCTGGACGACGGCCGACGAGATCGAGTGGAAGAACAACTACCGCATCTGGATGCAGTTCCTGAACGAGTACAAGAACCGGGGCGGCCGCGTGTGCACCGGCTCGGACTCGGGGTTCATCTACAAGCTGTACGGCTTCGGCTACATCCGTGAGCTGGAGCTGCTGCAGGAGGCGGGCTTTCACCCGCTGGAGGTGGTGCGGGCGGCGACGCAGTGCGGCGCCGAGGCGCTCTCCGAGCCGAAGGGGGACACGGTCCCCGACTTCGGCGTGATCCGCGCCGGAAAGCGGGCCGACCTCGTCGTCGTGCCGCTCAACCCGCTGGAGAACTTCAAGGTGCTCTACGGCACCGGCGCGCTGCACCTGAACGATCAGACGGGTGAGGTCGAGCGCGTCGGCGGGGTGAAGTACACGATCAAGGACGGCATCGTCTACGACGCGCAGCAGCTGCTGGCGGACGTGCGGAAGATGGTCGCCGACGCGAAGGCGAAATCCGCCGCCCAGGGCGGCGGCTCCAACTGAGGAGGACGACGATGGGCATGGACCGACGCGGATTCCTCGGGACCGGCGCGCTGGGCGCCGGCTCGCTGCTGGCCCTCGGCGCGTCGGCGGCGTGGGCGTCGACGGGCGACGCCGCCGGAGCCGCCGACGTCGCCGGATCTTCCGGCGTCGCCGCAGCCGGTGACGCGGTCGGCCGCGAGCTGCCGGCGCCCATCGCGCGCCTCGCGCCGCGCTCCGACGAGCCGCCGCCCATCAGCGAGGCCGAGCGCGCGGAGCGTCGCGCGAAGGCCCAGCGGCTGATGGCCGAGCGCGGCGTCGTCGCCATGTTCATCGAGCCCGGCGCGAACCTGACGTACTACGCCGACGTGCCGTGGGGCCGGAGCGAGCGCGTGTTCGGCATGCTGCTGCCGCAGAAGGGGGACGCCATCATCGTCTCGCCCGCCTTCGAGAAGGAGCGGGCGTCGCTGGGGGTGAAGGACCGCTTCGAGATCCGGGCGTGGCAGGAGGACGAGAGCCCGTACGCGCTCATCGTGAAGAGCGTGAAGGACGCGGGCTTCTCGTCCGGGAAGATCGCCGTGGACGACAGCGCCCGGGTGTTCGTGTTCGAGGGGGTCGCCACGGCCGGCGCGCCGTCGTTCGAGGCGGTGAGCGCCGCGCCCGTCGTCCACAAGAGCCGCGGCGTGAAGTCCGCCCACGAGATCGCCATCATGCGCTACGCCAACGAGGTCACGCTCCAGGCGTACCACGCGGCGTTCGAGACCATGCACCCGGGAATGACGCAGCGGGAGCTGGCACAGAACGTCTCGGCCGGCATGAGGAAGCTCGGCTACGAGGGGTACGCCCTCGTGCTCTTCGGGGAGTCTTCCGCCTACCCCCACGGCGCGCCCAACCCGCAGCCCATCGGCGATGGCACCGTCGTCCTCGTCGACGGCGGCCTGACCGTCCACGGCTACGAGTCGGACGACACGCGCACGGTGACGTTCGGCGCGCCCACGCCCGAGGCGCAGAAGGTCTGGGACACCGTGCGGGAGGCGCAGCAGATCGCGCTGCACGCCGCCGCGCCGGGGAAGCCCGCCGGCTCCGTCGACGCCGCCGCCCGGGAGTTCATCGCGAAGGCCGGCTACGGCCCCGGCTACCGCCTCTTCACCCACCGCCTCGGACACGGCATCGGCCTCGAGGGCCACGAGTACCCGTACCTGGTCCGCGGCAGCGACATCCCGCTGGAGCCGGGCATGACGTTCTCCGACGAGCCGGGCATCTACCAGTACGGGAAGTTCGGCGTCCGGCTGGAGGACATCATCGCCATCACCGACTCCGGCGCCGAGATGCTGACGCAGCCGGCGACGCAGCTCCGCTTCGACGTCGCGTGAGAGACGACGTCGCGTGAGAAACGACGCCGCGTGAGCTACGCCACCGCCTTCGTCTCGCACCCCGACTGCGCACGCCACGACACGGGCTGGAACCACCCCGAGCACCAGGGCCGGCTGCCGGCCCTGGTCCGTGCGGTCTATCGCGAGACGCCCGTTCTGCTGGAGCACGTGCTTCAGGTCGAGGCGACGCCGGTCGATGAGACCGCGCTGCTCCGCGTCCACACGCCGGCGCACCTCGCCCGCATCCGCGACGCCGTCGCGGTGGCGACGGCGAAGGGCAGCGTCGTCGCGCTCGACCCGGACACCAAGGTCTCCGACGCCTCCTGGGACGCGGCCCTCGCCGCCGCAGGCTGCGTCACCACCGCCGTCGGCCTCGCCCTCGACGGAGACGTGCGCACCGGCTTTGCCGCCGCCCGTCCGCCCGGCCACCACGCCACCGCGGATCGGGCGATGGGCTTCTGCCTGTTCAACAACGTGGCTGTCGCCGCGCGGGACGCCCAGGCCCAGGGCATCGGCCCGGTGCTCATCGTCGACTGGGACGTGCACCACGGGAACGGCACGCAGGACATCTTCTACGAAGACCCGAGCGTCTACTATCTGTCCGCCCACCTCGGGAACCACTATCCCGGTACCGGTGCCGAAGCGGAGACAGGCGCCGGCCCGGGCCTCGGCACCACCCGGAACGTGACCTTCCGCCCCGGCACGACGGCCGCCGACTATCGCGAACGGTTCGACGAAGCCCTGGACGAAGCCCTCGACGTCTTCCGACCCGAGCTCGTCCTCGTCTCCGCCGGCTTCGACTGCCTCGCCGGCGACCCCCTCGGCGGCCTCCGTCTCGAGCCCGCCGACCTCCACTCCATGACCCGCCGCCTGATGGAGGCCGCCGACGCCACCGCCGAGGGACGCCTCGTCGTCGCCCTCGAAGGCGGCTACGCCCCCGACCGCCTCGGCCAGGGCGCCGTTGCCGTCCTCCGCGCTCTCGCCGACCTCCCCCCCGCCTGACCCCGCCGCAGGCGCCCCCCCGCCGCAGGCGGAACCCCCCGCCGCAGGCGGAACCCCCCGCCGAAGCGAAGCGAGGCCCCCCGCCGCAGGCGGAACCCCCGCCGCAGGCGGTGCCCCGCCCCGAAGGGCGGTGCCCGGCGCGGAGCGCCGTGCCCCGCGGCCCCAGCCGCGGTGCCCCGCCCGCAGGGCGGCATTGACCCTCGCCCTTCCCACCCTCAACTTCACCCAATGCCTTCCGAGCAGGAGTACGGTCCGGGCCACCCGCCGGGCCGCGAGGCGTCGGCAGGGGACGGGGACGGAAAGCGCCCCGCCACTTCCGCCCTCCTCGATGTCCAGCCGACGATCCTCGGACTGGCCCGTCTGAGCCGCAGGGCCGGGCTGGGCCACGAGGAGGAGGAGGTCTACCGGCGCATCGCGCAGCTCGTCGACACGGGGGAAGGCGAGGAGTTCGTGGTGGCGCCGTGCGGCCGCGGGCTGGCGGCCCAGTTCCTGGCGGAGACGACGGGCGCGGCCGGCTCGGGGGTGGATCCCGACCCGGAGCTGGTGCGGATGGCCACCGAGCGCGCCCGGACGGCCGGGCTCGAACAGCGCCTGCACTTCGACCCCGGCGCGCTCGACGACCTCCCGTACAAGGACGACATCTTCGACCTCGCCGTGGGCGACGTCGGCGTGGCCGCCTCACCCGACCCCGCCGCCGCCGTCGCGGAACTCGCCCGCGTCACGCGGCCCATGGGATGCATCGTGCTGGTCCAGCCGGTGTGGAACCGCGCCGTGGACGCCGACCGCCGGGACGTCCTGATCGAGCACCTGGGCGTGCGCCCGTTCCTCCTGGTGGAATGGAAGCAGATGCTGCGGCAGGCCGGCGTCGTCGAGCTCTTCGTCGAGGACCTCGTCGACGCGGCCAACCCGTGGCAGGCGCTGCTCGGTGGAAGCGGCATCCTGGACCTGCCCAGCCTGCGCGAGCGCATGGGTCTGCTGCACCGGGCGTGGAAGCAGTGGGGGTGGAGCGGCCTCTTCCAGGCGATGGCCGGCGGCAACGAGCTGCGGCGGCTCATCAACCAGGAGCGGCTGCTCGGACTCGCCCTCATCAAGGGAACGAAATGGGACGGCGCCGCCGCGGCGGACGCGTCTTCGGACTGACGACGACGAACGGATCGACCCCATGGGGCTTGGAATACTCGAAGCGCCGATATTCGACACCCTCGCCGGCCGACTCCCCGCCATCCGCGAGGCGCTGCGGGAGCAGGGGCTCGACGGCTGGCTGCTGTACGACCTGCACGCCCGCAACCCCATCGCCGTGTCGCTGCTGGGGATCGGGGATCTGAGTCGACGCTACTTCGTCTATCTGCCCGCCGAGGGCGAACCCGTCGCCGTGACCCACGGCATCGAGGCGATGCCCTGGACGAACTGGCGCTGGGGTCGCGAAGAGTACGTCGCCTGGCGACGCCTGGAGGAGGTGCTGCGGCAGGTGCTGGCGGGCACGACGCGCGTGGCCATGGAGGCCGTGGAGCGGGACGCGGTGCCCGCCGTCGACTACGTGCCCTGGGGCGTGGTGGAGCTCGTGCGTGGCTGCGGGCCCGAAGTCGTGACCTCCGCGGAGCTGATCACGCGCTTCTACGCCAGCTGGTCCGCCGAGCAGCTCGCGTCTCACCGCCGCGCCGCTCGGGTGCTGCAGGACACCGCCCGGCGCGCGTTCGACGAGATCGCCCGGCGCGTGCGCGAGGACGGCGTCGCCCGCGAGGGGGACATGCGCGACTGGGTGATCGCCGAGCTGGAGCGGCAGGGCGCCGGCGTCGGTGCCGACTGCATGGTCGCCCGGGGCCCGAACGCCGCCAACCCGCACTACGGCCTCGAGGGCCGTGGCGCAGAGCTGCGGCGAGGCGACGTGGTCCTCATCGACCTGTGGTCGAAGGAGGCCGAGGACATGGTCTACGCGGACCAGACCTGGATGGGCGTGCTCGCCCCCGAGCCGGACGAGCGCGTGCGCGGGCTGTGGGAGGCAATCCGGGACGCACGGGACGCCGGCGTCGCCTTCCTGCGCGAGCGCTGGAACGAGGGCCGTCCGGTCCAGGGTTACGAGGTCGACGACGTCGTGCGCGGCGTGGTGCGCGAGCGAGGCCTGGCCGATCGCTTCATCCATCGCACCGGCCACTCCATCGATCGCGACACCCACGGCGCCGGCCCCAACATCGACAACCTGGAGACGCACGAGGTCCGGCTGCTCGTGCCCGGCGTCGGCTTCTCCATCGAGCCCGGCGTCTATCTGAAGGACGACGTCGGACTCCGCACGGAGGTCGACGTCTACATGGGGGAGGACGGGCCGGAGGTCACCACGCCCGACCCGCAGCGGGACGTGTTCGGGCTGCTGGAGGACTGAGTGGCAGCGGAGCGCGAAGCGGAGGTCGGCTACTACTTCTACGGAGTGCTGCGCTCGGGGAGCTGGCGCGGCCTCGGCGTGGGCGCGCCGGAGACCGAGGACATGCTCAAGATCCGCTACCGCGATCTGGAGGGGCTCGTCCGCCCGACCGTCTTCGCCCTGCCACCGGTCGACGATCCGCACCTCCGCGATCACCAGCGCGTGGTCGAGGCGACCATGCGCCGCGGCAGCATCCTGCCCGTCCCCTACGGGGTGATCTTCCGGAACCGCCGTGCCGTGATCCGGTTCCTCCAGGACCAGTACCTCGCCCTCGACGAGGGGCTCGGCTTCATCGAGGGCCACTGGGAGCTGCGCCTGCACATCCACGCCGCCGAGGGCGATCCCACCCCAGAGATGGGCGATCTCGCCACCCACCTCTACTCGGAGCTCCGGCGGATGGCCCGGGCGGCGCTGCCGTTTCCCCGCCTCGAGAATCGCCTCTTCGCCGCCGCGTTCCTCGTCGAGCGGGACACGTGGATCCGCTTCGTCGAGCGCGCCGACGACCTCATCGGCGCCCACCCCGAGCTGGCCTTCGACGTCACCGGCCCCTGGCCGCCCTACGACTTCGTCCGGATCGTGCCCTGAACCCCGCGCAGGATCCCACCGCCGCCGGAACGCTCGTCGACGTCGCCCTCCCGCTGCCGCTGCCGCGCACGTTCACGTACCGCGTCGAAGGCGACGTCGCCGCGCCGCGCGGGACGCGCGTCCTCGTTCCGTTCGGCCGCCGCACCCTCGTCGGCTGGGTCGTGGGCCCGGGCCGGGACACCGGCGAGGCGAAGCGGATCCGTGCAGTGAAGCGCGTCCTCGACGACGAGCTCGTCGCGCCCGCCGGTGAGGCAGCGGGCGACGCCGCCCCCATCGAGGGTCCCCTCGTTCCGCCCGAGCTGTTCGCCCTGTGCGAGTGGGTCGCCGACTACTACGTCGCGCCGCTGGGCCTGGTGCTCCGGGCCGCCGTGCCCGCCGTTCTCGGGGACGCGCGGCGCCCCGACCCTCCCGTCCTGACGCGCCGCGTGCTGCGCCTCGTGACCGACCTGCCCAGCCTCGCCGAGCGTGACAGCATCTTCGGCCGCGCCGCCCGCCAGCGGGAGTGCTTCGAGACCCTCGAGGCCTCCGGCGGCGCCGCCGAGATCGCGCACCTGACCGGCCCCCTCGGCTTCTCTCGCTCGGTGCTCGACGGACTCGTCGCCAAGGAGCTCGCCGTCTACGACGACGCCGAGCTCGAGCGCGATCCCTTCGCCGAGGCCCCCGCCGCCCCCGCGCCCGTCCTGCGCCCCACGCCCGCCCAGGCCGCCGTCCTGGCCGAGCTGATCGCCGCCGCGCGGCAGACCCGCCTCGCCTCAGCCTCAGCCTCAGCCTCAGCCTCAGCCTCAGCCTCAGCCTCAGCCTCAGCCTCAGCCTCAGCCTCAGCCTCAGCCTCAGCCTCAGCCTCAGCCTCAGCCTCAGCCTCAGCCTCAGCCTCACTCCGATCTCCGCCCGTTCCTGCTCCGCGGCGTCACGGGCTCCGGCAAGACGCTCGTCTACATCGAGCTGCTCCGTGAGGTCGTCGAACGGCAGGGCAGGGGAGCGATCGTACTCGTGCCGGAGATCGCCCTCACCCCGCAGACGGTGTCCCGCTTCCGCGCGGCGTTCGGCGACACGTGCGCCGTGCTGCACTCCGGCCTCTCCGACGGCGAGCGCTACGACGCGTGGCGGGCTCTGCGCGCCGGGGAGAGGAAGATCGCCATCGGCGCGCGCTCGGCCATCTTCGCGCCCGTACCCGACCTGGGCGCCATCATCGTCGACGAGGAGCACGAGTCCAGCTACAAGCAGTCGGAGGCGCCCCGCTATCACGCCCGCGAGGTTTCCGTCATGCGCGCCCGCGGCGCCGGCGCCGTCTGTCTGCTGGGCAGCGCCACGCCCGCACTGGAGAGCTGGGCCAACGCGGCCGCCGACAAGTTCCGCCTGCTGGAGCTGCCCGAGCGCGTGCAGGGTCGGCCGCTGCCGCCCGTGCGCGTCATCGATCTCCGCGCCGAGCGGAAGCGCGCCTCCGACGCCGCGGACGGGGCGGGGGAAGAGGACGCGGCCGAGCGCCACGCCCGTGGCCCGCTGGTTCTTACGGACCCCCTCCGGGATGCGGTGGATGCCCGGCTCGAGCGCGGCGAGCAGACGATCCTGCTCCTCAACCGGCGGGGCTACGCGTCCTTCGCCCAGTGCCGCGACTGCGGCCACGTCTGGCACTGCGGGCGGTGCAACGTCTCACTGACGTTCCATCGCACGCGGCGTCGGCTGGTCTGCCACTACTGCTTCCACGAGGAGCCGCAGCCGGACGCCTGTCCAGAATGCGGCTCCACCGCCCTCGCCTTCCGCGGCGTCGGCACCGAGCAGGTCGAGCGCGCCGTCGGCGACGCGTTCCCCGCCGCGCGCATCGCACGCATGGATGTCGACACGACGTCCGGAAAGTGGGCCCATCATCGCATCCTCGAGCGCGTTCGCACCGGGGAGGTGGACATCCTGCTCGGAACCCAGATGATCGCGAAGGGGCTCGACTTCCCGAACGTCACGCTCGTGGGAGTCATCAACGCCGACGTCGGCATGAACCTGCCCGACTTCCGCGCCAGCGAGCGGACGTTCCAGCTCCTCACCCAGGTCGCCGGCCGCGCCGGTCGCGGCATCCGCGGGGGCGAAGTCCTGGTGCAGACGTCGCTGCCGACGCACTACGCCGTCACCACCGCCGTGCAGCACGACTACGTCGACTTCGCGGAACGGGAAATGGAGGAGCGGCGCCACCCGGCCTACCCGCCCCACTGCCGCCTGGTGAACGTCGTCCTCAGCGGCACCGAAGAGGAGCCGGTGGCCCGCGCCGCCGGCGCCGCCGCGGCCTGGGTTCGCGGCATGATCACACCCGAGGTCCCTCTCGAGATTCTCGGCCCCGCCCCCTGCGCCATCGACAGGATCCGCGGTCGCTGGCGCTGGCACTTCCTGCTCCGCAGCCCCCGCGCCCGCACCCTCGGACAGGCCGCCCGCGCCTTCCACGAGAGCTACCCCCAGCGTGGCGGCACCGCAGACCTGAGAATCGCCATCGACAGGGACCCCGTGTCCCTGCTCTAGAGAGTCGCGGCCTTCTCCGCCGCCATTGCCAGTCCCCCGCCCCTTTTGCTACACTTTCGGAGCACCACTCCCACCCCAGCGGGAAAGGAGGCACTGATTTCCGCCTCGGGCTGTCTGGCGCTGAACGCATCGTTCGAGCCGCTCACGATGCTGCCCGTTCGCCGTGCCCTCCGTCTCGTCCTCGACCGGAAAGCCGAAGTCCTGGAGTTCGACGAATCCCGGGTTTTCCGCTCGGAACGGCACGAGATCGTGTGCCCGGCGGTCATTCGGCTTGCGCGCTACGTTCACGTGCCCCGGAAGTTCCGGCGACAGGTGACGAACACGTTCCTGTTCGCCCGCGACCACTACCGGTGCGAGTACTGCGGCCGTCACCGGGCGCAGCTCCGCGGCCGGGAGTTCCTCACGCGCGACCACGTGGTGCCCCTGTCACGCGGCGGCGGCAATGTGTGGACGAACGTCGTCGCGGCGTGCTCGAGCTGCAACAACCGGAAGGGCAACCGCCTCCCCCACGAGGCCGGTATGCACCCCCACCACATCCCTCGCGAGCCCAACTACGTCGAGCTCGTGTGGGCCGTGCGCCGCATCACGCAGATCCAGGCCAGGTACATACGGATGTTCTACGGGGAAGAGGTACTGCAGGCGCTCTCCGGCGAGTCCTGACGCGCCCCTCAGTTCCTGAGCTGTCCCCCCATCAGCTCCGCGATCTTGCGCAGCAGCGCCCGCGTATCCACGGGCTTCGCGACGAAGTCGTTGGCGCCCGCCCGCAGGGAGAGCTGGTGGGCGCCCTCCATGGCCGTCACGGCAATGATCGGAACTCCCCGCGTGGGCTCTTCCTCCCGCAGTCGGCGGATGGCCGCGAAGCCGTCCAGCTCGGGCATCATGATGTCCATGAGGATGAGGTCGGGGGCGTGGGAGAGGGCGACGTCCACGGCCTCGCGCCCGTTCGACGCGACGACGACGTGGTAGCCATACGCCTCGAGGAGCGTTCTCAGGGCTTCACGGCTGTCGAGATGGTCTTCGGCAACGAGCACCGTCCCGGGCCTCGCCCCGCCGCTTCGCTGGTCCTGCCGCATGATGTGACCGATGAGTGAATCGTATGCAGGCCCCGAGGAGCGTCGTCGCGGTCGGCTGGATCCCCGATGACGGTCGGAGTCGTTCGAGTGCCCTGTCCTTCGTCCCCGCGTCCGGCGAAGCGCCGCTGCAAGAGTGCGGCCATGGAGATCGCGACGTGCGTCATCGCTGGACGCCGGCCGCCGTTCCGGCTTAGCTTTCAGGCATGCCGACAGCCGAGCTCACGCGTTACGTCCGTTTCTCCGCGGGCCACCGGTACCACCGGCCGGAATGGGACGATACGCGCAATCGCGCCGTTTTCGGCGCGTGCGCGAACCCGCACGGGCACGGGCACAACTACAGGCTGGAAGTGACCGTACGGGGCCCGATCGACCCGGTGACCGGCTTCTGCGTGGATCTGGCCGCCCTCGACGACGTCCTCGCCCGGGAGGTGGTGGGCGTGCTGGACCACCGCAACATCAACCTGGACGTTCCGGAGTTCGGGGAGGGCGCGCTGACGCCCACGAGCGAGAATCTGCTCGTGTGGCTCTGGCCCCGCCTCGAGGCGGCCGTGCCACAGGGCGCCGCGCTGGTCCGGATGCGCCTCGCGGAGGACGAGACGTTCCACGTCGACTACGCGGGCCCGGACGCATGAGCGGCAGCGGAAGGACGAGAGACGGCCGGGGTCGCAAGCCGACGCCGGCGCGTCCCACCCCGGCCCGTGACGCAGCGCCCGGCGGGGGCGCCCGGGCCGCGGCCGGAGGCCCCACCCCCGTTCGCGAGGTCCTCAAGCCCAGCGCGAGGGAGCCGGAGCCGGCACCGGTCGAGCCGACTCCGGTGCGTCGCTTCACCGACCAGGGGACGGAGTGGCTCGCCCGCGTCAGCGGTGAGGGCGCAGTCGGCACAGGGCTGCTCGGCGGTGCGCCCCTCGTGGCCGTCGATTTCTCGCGGCCGGAGCAGCCCGAGCGCCCATTGCGCAGGACGCTGCTGCCTCGGGGACGGCTCTTCCACCTCTTCGATGCCGAGCTGCGGGCGCTGCTCGCCCGGGCCGACGTGCTGGAGCGGACGGACCCGGCATGATCCGTGGCGGAACGGAGCACCGGGCCCGCACGTTGCGCCGGGCGCACGCGGCGGCCCTGCTCGTGCCGACGCTCGCGGCGGCCCTCGTCGCCTGCGGCTCCAGCACTGCGCCCGGTGAAACGAACACGCCGGTCGGCGTCGTAGTGTCGATGGGAGACTCCACCGTCGTGGTCGCTCACGGCACCGACGCGGAGGGAAGCTTCCGCGTGCAGGCGGGGGACAGCACGCCTGCCTTTTCGGTGACCTTCGTGGACGGGGACGGCAAGCCGGTGCCCGTCTCCGGCAGCTACATGGGCGGCGAGGTCCTGGGCAGCGTCGTGGCGTCGTTCGAGGCGACGTCGCCCGGCGCATTCACCGGCGTGATCATCGGCGGCGAAGCCGAGGGCTCGACGCGCGCCCGGTTCTCCCTCTATCATGGCGCGGCCGGGTCCGGCGAGAAGACGTACACGTCGCCCTGGATCACCGTGACCGTTCTCGGTGGCGGATGAGCCGATCGAACCCGCAACACGAGGAGAGCGCATGACGACGCGAATGGCCCGGCGCTTCGCTCCTGCCGGCCTGGTGCTCGCCACCCTGGTCGCCTGCTCCGGCGCGTCCGGAGACGCCGATGCATCGGCGTCGGTGCCTGCCACCTCTGAGACGGAGGCCGGCGCGGACCCGCGATCCCCGGCGGACCCCGCCGCGGACGGTGGCCAGGCCGTGGACATCGCCTGCCAGCCGCAGGCGGACGTCGAAGGCCGACCGAGCCCCTACGACTCCGTGGCCGTGCCCGTCGGCTCCGCCGTGGGGCGGCTCTGCTACAGCCGACCCGCGCTGCGCGGCCGCACCATGATCGGCGGCGAGGCCGTCCCGTACGGCAAGCTCTGGCGCACGGGGGCGAACGAGCCGACCACCCTCCACCTGCCCGTCGCGGCGGAGATCGCCGGGATGCGCGTAGCGCCCGGCGCATACTCGATCTACACGATCCCCGGACAGGACGAGTGGGTGGTCATCGTCAACCGCTCGACGTCCCAGTGGGGCATCGAGTCCCAGTACACCGCGGACGTCCGCGCCCAGGAGGTCGGGCGGGCCACGGTGAAGGCCGACCGGGTCGACCCGAAGGTGGAGACCTTCACGATCCGGGCGGAGCCCGGCAGCGGCGGCGCGACGAACCTGCTCCTCGAGTGGCAGAACACGCGCGTCACCATTCCCGTCCGGCCGGTCACCTGAAGCGGCGCAAAACCGGGGAGGCACCATGGAAGTCATGCCCATCGACCTGACCGCCATCGTGGCGGTCGTGTTCGGATGTCTGATCGTGCTGATCCCTCTGGCCGGGATCACGGCCCGCTTCACGGTGAAGCCTATCGCCGAGGCTCTCGCCCGGGCCCGGGAGGCCCAGGGCGCGACACGCGAGGTGGAGATGCTGGAGAAGCGGATTGCCCTCCTCGAGCAGCAGTTCGGTGCCATCGAGACGAACGTGGAGCGTCTTGTGGAGGAGAGGGAGTTCGACAAAAAGCTGACGGAGGCGACGTCGCGTTCGAAGACCTCGCTTCCCGCCGATTCTTAGCGGGGTGCGGTCGCCTGCCGGTCTCCGGCCCCCTTCCGCCCGGCGCGGACGGCCGCGCCGCGCCGCGCTCCTCGTGGGCGGGGCCGCCGCGGTCCTCCTCCTGCCGGTGACGGGCGCTGCCCAGACCCGGGCGGCACCCGTCGTGGTGGCCCCCGCCGCGGACGACCCCCGGCCGACGCCCGGACCCGTTTACGAGATCCCGGACTTCAGCCACGCGGTCGAACGGGGCACCCGCACGCGCACGGGTCGACCGGGCGACGCGTACTGGGTCCAGCACCCGCG
Organism: uncultured Gemmatimonadales bacterium; assembly: GCA_963728445.1. Taxonomy (GTDB): domain Bacteria; phylum Gemmatimonadota; class Gemmatimonadetes; order Longimicrobiales; family RSA9; genus CAVSJO01. Next base: position 1,399,675 of record CAVSJO010000006.1, read on the forward strand.
CTACTCCATCGACGCGCGCCTCGACCCGGCCAGTCACACGATCTCCGGGCGGGAGAACGCAGTCTACCGCAACGCCTCCCCCGACACGCTTCGCCGGCTCGCCGTGCACCTCCGGCAGAACGCCTTCGCTCCCGGCGCCCCGCGCCGCACGCCGGCGCCGGTGACCGGCGGCGTCCATCTCGGAAGCGTCCGGATCGACGGTCGCACCGTCCCGTCGCTTTCGGGCGCGGAGGTGCAGGCCGTCCCCATCACGGACGCCGATCGGTCCCGGACGCCCTCCAGCGAGGGGTACGCAGTGGACGGCACGATCCTGTGGATCGCCCTGGCCCGGCCCCTCGCTCCGGGCGACAGCGCCGTCCTGGACGTCGACTGGTCGTACACGCCGCCGCCCTCGCCGGCCGATGGCCGCGAGGGCAGGGAGGGCGACGTCTACTTCGCCGGATACTGGTATCCGCAGTTCGCCGTCTACGACGACGTCCACGGATGGGTCGCCGACCCGTACCAGCTCCAGGCGGAGTTCTACATGGACCCCGCAGACTACGATGTGCGTGTGACCGCGCCCCGGGGGTGGGTCGTCGGCGCCACGGGTCGGCTCGTGAACGCGTCGGAGGTCCTGTCGGCGCAGTCGCGTGACCGGCTGGCGCGCGCCCGCCGGACCGGAGAGGTCGTGCGCGTGCTGACGCCGGGCGACGGCGCGGCTTCCGCCTTCGCGGGGGCGGGCCCCACGTCGACGTGGCACTTCACGGCCGACGGAGTGCGCGACTTCGCCTGGGGTGCGAGCAACGAGTGGGCGTGGGACGCGACGCGGGCCCTCGTCGGCGGGAGCGGCGACGTCGCCCCGGACACCGTCGACATCCACAGCTTCTTCCGTCTCCACGCGGCCGCTTCGGCGTGGGCCGCAGGCGGCGCTCGCTTCACCCGCAACGCCATCGAGCGGCTCTCCGACTACCTATGGACGTATCCGTGGCAAACCATGACGTCCATGGAGGGGGTGCTGGACAGCGGCGGGATGGAGTACCCGATGATGACGCTCATGCAGCCATGGGCGGACACGCTGTCGCTGGCGGGCGACCTGATGCACGAGACGGGGCACATGTGGTTCCCCATGCAGGTCGGGTCGAACGAGAAGCGCTACCCGTGGATGGACGAGGGTTTCACGCAGTTCGACGTAGCCCAGGGAATGCGTGAACTCTACGGTGAGCCGCGGGCCGGCGGACGGCCGAACGACTCGGAGCCCGGACAGCGCGCCCTCTACCTCGCCACCGCACGCGCCGGCCAGGACGAGCGCCTGATGTGGCCCGGTGAGCTCTACCCGCCGTCTCTGTACTTCATCATGTACTACGACAAGACGGCGCAGGTCATGGCTGCGCTGCGGGGGGTGCTGGGCGAGGAGACCTTCCACCGGGCGCTGCGGGAGTACGGCCGGCGCTGGATCGGCCGGCATCCGTATCCATACGACTTTTTCAACACCGTGGCGGACGTATCCGGGAAGGACCTGTCCTGGTTCTGGACGACGTGGTTCTACGAGCCCTGGTCGCTGGACCAGGCAGTGGCGGATGTCCGGACGGAGGGCGACTCCACCACGATCGTGGTAGAGGACCGGGGGCTCGCGCCGATGCCCGTCCGGCTGGCCGTCAGCCGCGCCGATGGCAGCGTGCAGCGCCTCGAGATCCCGGTGCAGGCGTGGCTCGGCGGAGCGCGCCGCGTAGAGGCACGGGTCGCCGCGCGGCCCGCCATCTCACGGGTGGAGATCGACCCGGAGGCACTGTTCCCGGACGTCGACCGCTCGAACCAGCTCTGGGCGGCCGGACACTAGCCCCGGCCCCGGCATCCTAGCCCGGGTCCTGGGACGGCGGCATTTCGCCCCCCTCACCACGATCCTTTCGCTCCGCCCAGTCCCGCCGCTCTTCCGCCGCCTCCCCCAGCGCGCGGCGCAGCGCCTCTCCGTCGTCGAGTGAGCGCAGCAGCGCGTCCAGCTCCCGGGTCACCGCGGCCGCCGAGCGGCGCACTTCGTCGGCGTTGCCCCGCAGGATGTCACCCATCATGACGGGCTCGCCGGCCGCCAGCCGGCTCGCGTCGCGAAAGCCGGAGGCCGCCAGGGCCCAGGCGTCGGGTCCCTCCCTCGCCACGGCACGCACGAGGGCGACGGAGAGGAGGTAGGGCACGTGGCTCACGGGCGCGGCGAGTCGGTCGTGAGCGGCGGCGTCCAGCCATACGGGCCGGGCCCCGACCGCCCGCACGAACCCCTCGGCCCGGGCGGCCCCACCCTCGTCCGTGCGGGCGGTCCGGCACAGCGCGAACGTTGCTCCGGCGAACAGGTCTGCCCGTGCGGCGTCGGGCCCGGACCGCTCGCTCCCCGCCATCGGGTGCCCGGCCACCGCCCGGACCCGCTCCGGCAGCGCGTCCATCGCTGCGACGACGGGACGCTTCACGCTGCCCGTGTCGAGGACCAGGGCTCCCTCGCCAGCGGACCGTCCGACCTCCGCCACGAGGCCCGGCAGCACCGCGACGGGAGCCGCGAGCACGACGATCGTGGCGCCGGCGCACGCAGCGGCCGGGGACGGCGCCAGCTCGTCGACGAGGCCCCGGGCCAGCGCCCGCGCGCCCGTCCCGGGGGACGCGTCGACGCCGACGACGCGGGCGCCCGCACGCCGGGCCGCGGCCCCCATCGAGCCGCCGATGAGCCCCAGCCCGACGACGGCGACGGTCTCGCCGGCGAGGGCGGCGGGTGTGGAGTCGCCGGAGTCGGACCGTGGATCGTCCACCAGGTCCGGGCGCAGTCGCCGGGCGTCGTGCAGGTAGACGTGCCGGACGTCGGCGCTTCCCCGCTCGGTGTTCCAGTGCAGCAGCACGCGGATGCAGCGGGGAAGCGCCCCCGGCACGTCCATCTCGTGGGTGCACAGCATCGGGACCCGGTGCCAGCCGAGGGACCGCGCCGCCGCGGCCGGGAAGTCCGCGTTGAGGTCCGCGGTCGTCGAGAAGACGACGGACGCGATGTCGTCGACGTCGATGCCGTTCGCTTCCACGAGGCGGGACAGGAGCTCCCGGGTGGCGTCGAGCATGGCGTCGCCCGTGTTGCTCGCTGCCGTCGTGGCGCCGCGGACGCCGCGGAGTGCCAGTGTCATGGAACCTCGCATTCGGGTCGCAGGGTTGGCCGGGGTCGGAGGGAAGCGCACGGCCCCCGATTCCGCTAGGATACAGGGGAACCCGTGCCGGGGGAATCGCCCCTCGCGGTGCGGGATTCCAGGCCGATGTCAGAAATCGGCTCCCATGGACGTTCTCATGACAGTCGCGACGAGAGAAGACGTGGATTTCGACGCTGCCTTCGAGCGGCTGCATCCAAGCCTGTTCCGCTACCTCCACCGCTTGACGGGGGATGCGGATGTCGCGAAGGACATCGCCCAGGAAGCGTTTGTCCGACTGCTGGACCAGAAGCTGACGGATGCGGAGGTCCGGCCCTGGATCTTCACGGTCGCGACGAACCTCGTCCGGGACGGAGCCCGGAGCTCCGAGCGGCGACGTCGCCTGCTGACCGGCAGCTACGATGCGCCACAGCAGGACCGCCGTCCAGACGAGGACGTAGAGCGGAAGGAGAGGATCGAAACGGTCCGCGAGTTGCTTCAGGAATTGCCGGAACGGGATCGTCAGCTGCTCCTCCTGCGGGAGGAGGGATTCAGCTACAAGGAGATCGCCAGCACGGTGGGCGTCGCGCCGGGCTCGGTCGGAACATTGATTGCGCGGGCGCTGAAGAAGTTCGAAGCGAAGTATGACGCACGGGAGAAACGAAACGATGCACGTGACTGAGGGCACGCTCCAGGCCTATCTGGACGACGAGCTGGCCGCCGCCGACCGAGAGTCGGTTGCGAGCCACCTCGCCGTGTGCTCCGCGTGCACGTCGGAGCTGACGCTCCTCGAGTCCGCGTCCGGGCATCTCGCGGCGCTGCTGGCGGGCGCAGACCTGCCGGCGCCCGAAGTCGCGCCGGACCCGTTCACGCGGGCCCGCTGGTCGCGCCGTGCCATCGGGGCCCGGCGGACTCTGTCGCGGGCTGCCGTCCTGCTCGTCTTCGCCGCCGGCGCCGTGGCCGCCGCCGTTCCGGGCTCGCCGCTGCACGAGGCGCTGAAGGAACTGTGGTCCGGTGCCGCGGCTCGCTTCTCGAGCGCGCCGGCGCCGGCAGCACCGGCGCCGGAGCCCGAGCCCGCTCCGGCCGCCGGTGCGGACCGGGTCTCGAGCGTCTCCGTCGAGCCCCTCGGCGGCAGCGTCAGCTACACCATCGTCGACGCCGGTCCCGCGACGCGGGTGCACGTGCGGCTCGTCGACGGACCGATCGGCGGCGTGGAGGCCAGAGGCGAGGCATCGCAGGCCCGGTTCCGCACGGGGCCCGGTCGCATCGAGGTGCGCCGGATCCCGTCCGGAGACCTGACGGTCCTCATCCCGCGCGGAGCGCAGAGCGCCACCGTGCGCGTGGACGGTCGTACCCTTCTCTCCAAGGAAGGCGACCACCTCCGCCTCCTCGCCGCGCCGGCCGACAGCAGCGCCGAGGAGATCGTCTTCGAAGTGGGCGGCTAGCCGCCCGGCCTTCCCATCTGCCCGGTTCGCGGCGTCCTGCCGCGGCGATCGGCCCCCACGCGCTGGAACACCGGGGGCCGGTTGAGTATTATTCCTACATGATGTCGAGACGGCGAAGCGATCGCCGTCCCCGATGCGAAGACCGCCGAATCGGCGTTTCCCTGTGCCCGGGACCCGATGACCGCTTCGATGCTACTCGTCAGCGCCGCACTGGCCCTGCAGGTGCCGCAGGTACCGCAGGGACAGGGGGGCGCACGCAGCGTGTCGGCGCACGTCGCCGTCGCGCCGGCGCCGACGGGGATCGTGGAGGGTCAGGTGATGAGCGGCATCAACGGCGCGCCGCTGCCGTTCGCGGCGGTCGAAGTGCTGGGCGGTGACGCGGCGGCGGTGACGGACGGCCGCGGTCGATACGTGCTGGCGGGGGTCACGGCGGGTCGACACATGCTGAGGGCGACGCACCTCGGCCACGCGCCCCTCCAGGTTGCGGTGACGGTTCCGGCCGGTGGCGTGCTGAGCCTCGACTTCGCGCTGGAGCTGCGCCCGGTGGCGCTCCCTGCGGTGACGGCGCTGGCGGGGCGGCCCTCCGGCTTCATGGACTCGACGGAGGTCCCGCAGCCGGACCTCGGCGAGGCATCGGTGCGGGCGCTGGAGAGCACGCCGGGGATGGTGGAGCTGGGGCTCGGGGACGTGGCGCAGGGAAGCCCCGCTCAGGACCCCATCGACCCGACGGACGTGCTGTACGTCCGGGGCGCCGCGGCGGACCTGAAGCTCGTCCTGCTGGACGGCGCGCCCGTCTATGCGCCGTTCCACCTGGGTGGCCTGGTCGCGCCGTTCGAAGCGGACCTGCTCCGCTCCGCCCGCCTGTACGTCGGCGGAGCCCCGGCCCGCTACGACGGCGGCATCTCCTACGTCCTCGACATGCAGACCCGGGGGGCGCGCGGGGACCGGGTGCACACCCTCGTGAACGCCGACCTGCTGTCCGCGCGGGCACGCGTCGAGGGTCCGATGGGCCTGGACGCGGGCTACCTCGTGAGCGCCCGCACGGTGCACGGGCTCGGAGCGACGGGGTTCAAGGGATCGTCCTTCCCGTACGGGTACGTGGACGGGCTCGTGCGACTGGATCGGAACGTCGTCGGCTCGGGAACCATCAGCGCGACGGGCTTCATGAACCGCGAGAGCGTTCGGCTCCAGCCCGGAGCGGCGCGACGGAGCACCGCGGCGTGGGGCAACTCGGCCGGGTCCGTCCGCTACATGGGCCCGTTCGCCGGGGGGGACGCGGAGCTGACCGTCGCCGCCGGACGCTTCGCCGCCGGTCTTCCCATCATCGGCGACAGGGAGCTCTGGGTGGACGGAGCGGCGACCCGCGCGCGTGTCGCTGCGGACATCCTCCGCTCGGCCGGTCCCGCGGAGCTCGACGTCGGCTTCGCGTACGAGCGGGAGTGGCTCGACTACCGCTCGTGGAGCCGTGGCACGTTCCCGGACTCCCTCATCAACGAGAACGAGGTGAACGGCGACGTCGCCGGTGGCTACGTCGACGCCTCCTGGCAGGCTTCTTCGCGCCTCCGCTTCCGGGGCGGCATGCGGGTGGACGTGTTCTCGGCGGAGCGCGCGCCGTACATCGCGCCGCGGCTCCTCGCCACGTTCCTCGTCACCGACAACACGGCACTGACCCTCGCGGCGGGGCAGTACCACCAGTACGTACGGGCGCCGGAGGCGGTGCTCACCTCCCCCGACGCCGACCAGGAATCGACGCCCACGGCGATCCCCGAGCGGAATCCGCTCCTTGCGGTGGCGGGCGCGTCCCACATCGTGCTCTCCCTCGACCAGCAGCTCGCCCAGGGCGTGCGGCTCGGAGTGGAGGGCTTCCACAAGATCTACGACGGCATTCCCACCGACCCCGACGGACACGCTCAGGCGTCCGGCGTGGACTTCTGGATCCGGCGCGGAGGCGGCTCCATCCAGGGCTGGCTCGGATACTCCCTGGCGTGGCTCTGGTCGAACGATGCGCAGCGCCCGGCCGTGGACGAGATCTTCTCCGGCCGACACCTCGTCAGCGCTGGTGTCCAGGGGAGTGCCGGCGACGCAGGTCGCTTCCAACTCCGGGTCACCTATGGAGCGGGTCTGCCGTACACCGCGATTCAGCCCGGCGGCCCGTCGGAGCCGGCGGGGCACAGCCCGGCCGTCAACCTCGTTCCGTCCGCCACGACGGGGGCCGTCGACCCCTCCACGCTCGTGGCATCGCCCGATGAGCCCTATCTCCGCCTGGACGGCGAAATCTCCCACACGTGGCTCGTCCACTGGCTCGGCAGCTCCACGCTCGTCACGCCCTATCTGCGCGTGCTCAACGCGCTGAACCGCCGCGACGCCCTGTTCTACCACTTCGACGGGAGCGACACGACCTCTCCCCGCGCCCTGGCGGCGCTGCCGGTCGTGCCAGTCGTCGGCGTGGGCATGCAGTTCTGACCGCTTCACTTCCCCTGCTCCGACTCCGGGGCGTCGTCCACGGCTACGACGAGGCCGGAACTCGCCACGACGTCCTGACGGGCGTCGACCTGGACGTGGCCCCGGGCGAGGTCGTCGCCATCCTCGGCCCGAGCGGATCCGGGAAGTCCACTCTCCTGAACGTCGTCAGCGGCATCGACGATCCGGACGCCGGGGAGGTGGAGATCGCCGGCACGCCCGTCGGCCGGCTCCGCGACCGGGAGCGGACGCTGTTCCGTCGCCGCCGGCTCGGGTTCGTCTTCCAGTTCTTCAACCTCGTCCCGACGCTGACGGTGCGGGAGAACCTGCTGCTGCCCCTGGAGCTGAACGGCGTGACCGGCAGCGAGGCGCGCCGACGCGCCGACGGCCTTCTCGACCGCGTCGGGCTCGGCGATAGGGGCGACACGTACCCGGACAGGCTGTCGGGCGGAGAGCAGCAGCGCGTCGCCATCGCACGCGCCGTCGTCCACGAGCCGACGCTCCTGCTCGCCGACGAGCCGACGGGCAACCTCGATCGGGAGACCGGTCGCCGCGTCCTCGACCTGCTCGCGGAGATCGTGCGCGACGCCGGACTCACGCTCGTCGTCGTCACCCACAGCCACGATGTCCTCGAGCTCGCGGATCGCGTCCTGACGCTGCGGGACGGCCGGCTGGTCGAGGGCGACGTCGGCTGAGCGACGGGCGATGCGACGCTCCGTCCTCGTACGCGCGAGCCTGCGCCATCTCTCCCGACACCCGTGGCAGCTCGTGCTTGCGGTGCTCGGCGTCGCCCTGGGCGTGGCCGTCGTCGTCGCCATCGATCTTGCGAACGGGAGCGCCCGCCGCGCCTTCGAGATGAGCGCCGAGGCCGTCGCCGGGCGGGCCACCCACGAGATCGTCGGCGGCCCCACCGGTATCCCGGACTCCGTCTACGTACGGCTGCGCGTGAAATACGCCGTCCGCCCGTCGGCGCCGGTCGTGGAGGGCGAGCTGACGGTTTCCCGCAGGGGCGACCGCCCCGCCCGGGCGCTCCGGCTGCTCGGCGTCGATCCCCTCGTCGAGGACACGTTCCGGCCGGCACTCGGGCGCCAGCCGGGCATCGGGGCCACGAGCGGATCCGCGGCGTTCTTCGTCGTGCCCGGGGCCGTTCTGGTGACCCGGGAGACGGGCCGCCTGCTCGGCGTGGAGCCCGGCGACAGCCTGGCCGTGCTCGCGGGCGCGGAGCCGGCGACGCTTCGCATCGCGGGCTGGATCGCGCCCCGAAGCGAGCTGGACCGGGTCGGGCTGCGGGACGTCGCCGTCGCGGACGTTTCGACGGCGCAGGAGGTGCTCGGCCGCGTCGGCAGCCTCGACCGCATCGACCTCATCGCGCCTGCGGGACCCCGGGGCGATTCGCTGCTGGCGCGCGTGGAGGGGGCGCTGCCCCCGGGGCTCGAGGTCCGGCCCGCCGGGTCGCGGACGGATACGGTCCGGCAGATGACCCGGGCCTTCTCCCTGAACCTGACGGCGCTCGGTCTGCTGGCGCTTCTCTTCGGCGGTTTCCTGATCTACGACAGCACCAGCTTCTCGGTCGTTCAGCGGCGCGAGCTCATCGGCGTGCTGCGCGCCCTCGGCGTGACCCGGCGCGAGGTGTTCGCCCTGGTCCTGGCGGAGGGCGTCGCCATCGGCGCCGCGGGCAGCGCCCTCGGCCTCGTCGCCGGGATCGGGCTGGCGGGGGGCCTCCTCCGGCTCGTCACGCGCACGATCAACGACCTGTACTTCGCCGTTTCCGTGAGCGGCGTGCACGTGTCGGCCCTGGCCCTCGGCGGTGCGTTCGCGCTGGGGGTGGCGACGACGGCGGCCGCCACCCTCCCGGCCGCGATCGAAGCGACGCTCGCGCCGCCCCGGGCGGCGTGGACCCGGTCCGTGCTCGAGGAGCGCTTCCGTCGGCTCGCGCCTCGTCTGGCGGCCGCGGGCGCAGCCGTCGCCGGACTCGGCGTGGTCGTCCTCGCGTTGCCGACGCCCGCCGTGCTCCCGGCGTTCGCGGGCCTGTTCGCCGTCGTCGTCGGCTCCGCGCTGACGTTTCCCCTCCTGCTCGTGGGGCTCATGGCCGCGCTGCGCCCCGTGATGCGCGGCGTGGCCGGGCTGCTGGGCGGCATGGCCGCGCGCAGCGTGAGCGCGTCCCTGAGCCGGACGGCGCCGGCGGTGACGTCGCTCGCGGTGGCGGTCTCCGTGACGGTCGCGCTCGGGATCATGATCGGCAGCTTCCGGGACACCGTCCGCCGCTGGCTGGCGACGACCCTGCGGGCCGACGTGTACGTTTCGGCGCCCGGCGGCGTGTCCAGCCACGCGCAGGGCACACTCGCCGCGGACGTCGTCCGTAGGGTCGTCGGCGCGCAGGGGGTGAGAAACGCCAGCATCAACCGGAGCGTCCGGATCCCGGACCCCCGCGGTCCCGTTCGCCTGATGGCCATCGGCACGGCGGGAAGGGAGGAGGCGGCCTTCGACCTGAAGCGGGGCGATCCGGCGGAGGTCTGGCCTGCATGGCATCGCGGGGCCGTGATCGTGTCGGAGCCGTTCGCGTTCCGCCGCGACCTCCAGGTCGGCGACACGCTCCGTCTGCGCACCGATCATGGAATGCGGGCCTTCCCCGTGGCCGGCATCTACTACGACTACGGCAGCGACCAGGGCGCGGTGGTGATGGCGCTGGAGACGTACCGGCGCGAGTGGGACGATCCGGGGGTGACGGCGCTCGGACTCTACGCCGCAGACGGCGTGGCCGCGGAAGATCTGGTCGATGCCGTGCGCCGGAGCGTCCCCGGCGAGGCCCTCGTCATCCGTTCCAACCGCAGCCTTCGCGAGGCGTCCCTCCAGGTCTTCGACCGTACGTTCGCCATTACCGCGGTGCTGCGGCTGCTCGCGTTCGTCGTCGCGTTCATCGGCGTGCTGAGCGCACTCATGGCGCTGCAGCTCGAGCGCAGCCGGGAGATGGGCGTGCTCCGCGCGACGGGGGTCACGCGCGGTGAGGTGTGGCGGCTCGTCTCCCTCCAGACGGGTCTCATGGGCCTGGCGTCGGGGCTGCTCTCCATCCCGCTCGGGGTCGGCATGGCGCTGGTGATGGTATTCGTCATCAATCGGCGATCCTTCGGCTGGACGCTGCACTTCCGCGTGTCCGGCGAGGTCCTGCTCGAGGCCGTGCTGCTGGCCGTGGCCGCGTCGCTGCTCGCCGGCGTCTATCCCGCCTGGCGGATGGCCCGCACGAAGCCCGCCGCTGCCCTGAGGGAGGAGTGAGAATGACGCGCGTGAGACGCGACGTCGCCCCGTGCTCTCACCTCGGCGGCGCGGGCCGGCGGCTCCGGGGCGCCCTCCTCCCGGTGGTCGCGATGGCCGTGGGCGCCGGCGTCTCGGGAGGATGCGACCGGTCCGGGGCGCCGCCGCCAGCGGACCTCACCGCCACCCTCGGCGCCGCCGACTCGGGATACGCCCGCGCGCTGGAGCCGCGGGACTTCTCGTTCCCGGCCGACCACGGTCCGCACCCCGACTTCCGGACGGAGTGGTGGTACTTCACCGGGAACCTGGAGGCGGACGACGGCCGCCGCTTCGGCTTCGAGCTGACCTTCTTCCGAAGCGCGCTGTCGCCGGATCCGGTCCCGCGCGGCTCGGCGTTCGGAGCGACCCAGGCGTACATGGCGCACTTCGCCCTCACGGATGTGGCCGCTAACCGGTTCACGGCCCGGCAGCGCTTCGAGCGCGGCGCTGCGGGACTCGCAGGCGCGCAGGGGGACCCTTTCCGTGTCCACGTCGACGACTGGTCGGTGCGCGCCGTTCCACGGGACTCCGCGGCCGAACTCCCGGGCACGTCTGAAACGCCTGCGCTTCGCCTCGAGGCGGCGAGTGGGGACGTGGCGGTCTCGCTCCTGCTCGGCTCGGCGGGGCCTCCGGTGCTGAACGGCGACGGCGGGCTCAGCCGCAAGGGGCCGGAGCCGGGCAACGCGTCGTACTACTACTCGATTCCGGACATGCCGGCGCGAGGGTTCGTGCGCACGCCGGGTGGAGAGGTCCGGGTCACCGGCCACGTGTGGATGGACCGGGAGTGGGGGAGCGGACAGCTTTCCCGCCGGGACGCCGGGTGGGATTGGCTCGCCCTCCGCCTCGACGACGGATCGGCCGTGATGATCTACCGCCTGCGGCGACGCGGCGGCGGGACGTCGCCCTACAGCGGCGGGACTTGGATCGGCCCCGACGGCGCGCGCAGGACGCTCGCTGCCGACGCATTCGCCCTGAGGGCGACAGGTCGCTGGCGCAGCCCGACGTCGGGCACGAGCTACCCCTCCGGCTGGGAGCTGGAGGTCCCGGCAGAGGGAGTTCGGGTGCGGATCGAGCCCGAGATCCGCGACCAGGAGCTCGACCTGGACTTCCGCTACTGGGAGGGCGCAGTCCGCGTCGAAGGCCGCGTGGGCGATCGGCAGGTCCGCGGGGCGGGATACGTGGAGCTTACCGGCTACTGACGGAGGAGGACGGTTCGACGTCCCCGCTGGGGTCCTCGCCGGGAGGGGCCGCAGGATCGTCCGTGGACGTCCCCTCGGTCGGTTCGTCGTGCCCGCTTGCCTCGGCCCACTGGTCATCCGGCCGCACGATGGCGCCGCGTTCCACCATGAACCGGGCGTCGCCCGACGGAACCGGCTTCGAGAAGAGATAGCCTTGGCCGAAGGGACAGCCGAAGGAGCGGAGATGCTCGCGCTGCTCTTCCGTCTCGATCCCCTCGGCGACGGCCGGCAGACCCAGGCTGCCGGCGAGCCCCACGATCGTCCGCACGAGCTTCTCGTCCGGGCCGCCCCGGGCCGCCATGCGGGCGATGAACGAGCTGTCGATCTTGAGCGAGTCGACGCGGAACTGCTGGAGGTAGCTGAGGGCCGAGTAGCCGGTGCCGAAGTCGTCGATGGAGAGCCGGACGCCGCGGCTGCGCAGCGTCTCGATCAGCTCCTGCGCCCGCGGCGGGTCGGCCATCACGACGCTCTCGGTGATCTCCAGCCGAAGAGAGGAGGGCGGCAGGTCTGCCTCGATGAGGGCGGACTCCACCAGCTCCAGGAGCTTCGGCTGCGCGAACTGCCGTGCCGACAGGTTCACGCTCACGAACAGGCCCCGGCGCTCCGGGAACTCGCGCAGCCAGGAAGAGAGCGTCGTGCATGCCTCGTGCAGGATCCATTCGCCGAGCGGCACGATCAGGCCCGTCTCCTCGGCGGCTGCCACGAACTGTCCCGGCTCCACCAGACCGTGGCCGGGCCGGCGCCAGCGGACCAGCGCCTCGAAACCGGCCAGGCCGCCCGTATCGAGAGCGACGATGGGCTGGAAGTGCAGCTCGAACTCCTCCCGCTCCAGCGAGCGCTGGAGGTCGTTTTCCAGAGCCAGCAGCGCCGTCGCCTCCTTGTGCATCGCTTCGTCGAAGACCTCGTAGACGCCGCGCCCGCGAGCCTTCGCGCGGTACATGGCCGTGTCCGCGTCACGCAGCAGCTCCACCGGCCGCGTGTATCGTGGGCCTCCGACCGCGATGCCAAGGCTGGCCGATACGAACGTCTCCTGACCCTCCAGATCGAACGGCGCCCGCAGCTCCTCCAGCACCCGCTCCGCCACCTTCGTCGCGTGCGTCGGCTCCATCAGCGTGTCCAGCAGGATGGCGAACTCGTCCCCGCTCAGCCGTGCCACCGTGTCTGCGTCCCGGAGACAGCTCTCGAGGCGACGCGCCGTCTCCACCAGCAGCGCGTCCCCGGCGCCGTGCCCGTAGCTGTCGTTCACGAGCTTGAAGCGGTCGAGGTCCAGGAAGATGACGGCGTAGACCGCGCCGTTGCGTCGCCTCGATGAGATCAGACGGTCCAGTCGGTCCATGAACAGCGACCGGTTCGGCAGCCCGGTGAGGGCGTCGTGCATCGCGTCGTGGACGAGCTGCTCCTCCGCCCGACGCTGCTCCGTGATGTCCGTCTGTGAGCCCGCCATCCGCGTCGCCCGCCCCGACCCGTCCCGCACCACGGTGCCCCGTGTCAACATCCGCCGGAAGCGCCCCGAGCGGTCCCGCATCCGGTACTCGCAGGAGAAGTGGGAGGAGCCGTCCCCCTTGCTCGTCTCCAGCGTGTTCTCGAACAGCGCCCGGTCCTCCGGGTGGATGCGGACGAACCACTCCTTCGGATCGTCGCCCAGCTCTCCGGGCTCGTGCCCGAGCAGCTCCTTCCAGCGGTTGGAGAACGTGACCCGGTCCGTCTCGAGGTCCCAGTCCCAGAGCCCGTCGTTGGCGCCCAGCGCGGCGAGCCGGTACTGCTCCTCGCTCACCGCCAGCTCCTCCTGTACGCGCAGATGGGAGAGCAGCGTCAGGTAGGCGATCATCGAGATCACGACCAGGTCCGCCAGGAAGATCATCGGGTGGATCGCCGCACGTGCCGCCACCAGAGTCGCCACGATGGCGAGCGCCAGCATCGTCAACAGGTAGGCGGCCATGCCGCGACGGCTCCGGAACACCACCGCCGAACCGGCGACGACCACCATCAGGCTCAACGCGTAGTCGGCGGCGAAGCCGTTCATCACTCCGAGATGGAGCACCCACGCCGTGATGACTCCGTACGCGACGTAGACGGCGCGCATGTACTGCGGTCGGCGGTACGCGTACGAGAGCAGCGTCACCGCCAGCACGAGAACCATCACGAACGCCCGTTCCGGGAGCGGATCGATCCGTGTGGGGTCGACCCGCCCGTGCACGAAGCTCAGGGCCAGAATCGCCAGGATCGCGACGACCCCGAGGATCCGGTACGTCCTCAGCTCGTGTGGGGTGAGTTCCCGGTGGGAAAAGGGATCAGCCATGAATCACTGCAGCACCATGTGAGCCGATGCCGGCGCAGCGCGACAGCGCGCGGAAACATTCGAGTTAGGGAGGCGGTCACAGTATACGCCCTGCCCGCGCGCAGGAAAAGAGAGTCGTCCCGAACCCGCGCAGCCGGCGGGGGTAGCACGCTCGACCCGATCCTGCACCCACGCACGCAACGGAGCCTTGCCCCATGTGCGGCCGCTACACCCTCACCGTGACCGCCGCCGACCTCGAGCGGGAGTTCGGCGTCGCCGCGCCCGAGGACTACCGCCCCAGCGCGAACATCTCTCCCTGGCAGCAGGTCCTGGCCGTGGGCCCGAAGAGCCGGGCAGGGGCGCGCACCCAGCACGATGACCCGGTCGCGGGGCCGGTCGCGGGCCCGGACGCACCCGAGTCGCACGACGTCGGCTTCGCCTGGTTCCGCTGGGGGCTCGTGCCCCGATGGGCGAAGGACGAGACCATCGGACGCCGCATGATCAACGCCCGCTCCGAGACGGCCCACGAGAAGCCGGCTTTCCGGGATGCGTTCGCGAAGCGGCGCTGCCTGCTTCCGGCGGACGGGTTCTACGAGTGGAAGAAGGAGGGGTCGGGCAAGCAGCCGTACCACATCCACGTCCATGACCGGTCTCTAATCACCTTCGCCGGACTCTGGGAGCGCTGGACGACCCCGGAAGGCGAGCCCCTCCTCACGTGCTCGATCCTGACGACGTCGCCCAGCGAGATCGTGCGCCCGATCCACGACCGCATGCCCGTCGTCATTCCGCCGGAGCTTCGGGCCCGCTGGCTCGACAGTCGAACCTCACCCGACGAGCTGCGCTCCATGTGCATCGCCTGGGGCGACGGAGTGCTCGAATGTGCTCCCGAGGAGCCCCACTAGCCCCCCGCGCCCCAGTTCCCCATCCATAGCCCGGTCAGGAACACGGCCGCGCCCCCGAGCACGACCTGAACCACCGTCTTCCCCAGCGGTGTGTCCATGAAGTGGAAGCGGATGTACGAGATGGCGAACAGCTCCACGACCACCACCGCGTAGGCCAGGGGCAGCGCCCCCGAGAGGCTCGGCAGCAGGAACGGCAGCGTGTGGAGCATGCCGCCGAGCACCGTCGCCAGCCCCGTGATGGCGCCACGCAGCCACGGATGGCCCCGACCCGTCAGCTCCCCGTCGTCCGAGAGCGCCTCCGCCAGCCCCATGCTGATGCCCGCACCCACGGACGCGGCCACGCCCACGAAAAAGGTCTTCACTGCGCTTCCCGTCAGCGCCGCCGCCGCGAAGATCGGCGCCAGCGTCGACACCGACCCGTCCATCAGTCCCAGCAGCGCCGGCTGCACCGTCTGCAGCACGAAGCGGTGCCGCTCCTCGTGTCCCCTCGGATCCATGCTCCGTCTCCCGTCGCGTTGCGATTTGACGGTAACAATAACGATTATTGATGGCGGCAGCAAGGAGGGCGAAGCCTTGGAATCGGGCGCGCGGGGGGCGGGTCGATGGGACCGGGGCGGCCACGGAAGGCGGGCGCGCGGCAGGCGTCGGATTCTCCGCTGGATCGACCGCCCCAGCCGGTGGTGGACGGTCGATTATAGTCGTTACGCGCGTTTCCAAATCGGCTGTATTGCGAGGACGAGGCCTGCGTCGGGCTGTGAGCTGCCCGCAACGCATGCCCGTGCCCCCGGCATCGCTGGCTAAGCGGTCGTCGGGAACTGCCGTGCGCGCGCACGGATCTGCCAATCTGGCAGCGAAGTCTGCAACTTCGGACGGTCCTCCGTGGCACACCGGATGCCTTTTCATGGGCGGGCGCCGGCCGCGGCGGGGGCCGTCGGCCGGCAGGGACCAGAAGTGGAAAACCACAGGACGAAGGAGGCAGAGATGATTCCGACGATGAGGACGCGCGCGTGGGTGGATGGGGATCCGATCCGTACGCTTGCGGGGCTGTCGCGGGAGCTGGACCGGGCGTTCGCGCCGCTGGCCGGGGGCGAGGCGCCGGTGCGGTGGCCGGCGGAGATCCGCGAGACGGAGAACGGGGTGCGGATCGATCTGGAGGCGCCGGGCATCCGTCCGGAGGACGTGGAGATCACGCTGGAGGACGGGGTGCTGACAGTGGCGGCGGAGAAGAAGACGGAGGAAGCGCAGGAGCAGGGGGAGGTGCGCCTGTCGGAGCGTCGCTACGGCCGGTTCGAGCGGAGCTTCCGCCTGCCGACGAACCTGGACGCGGACGCGGTGAAGGCGGACTACGCCCACGGCGTGCTCCGGATCACGCTGCCGAAGAAGGAGGAGGCGAAGCCGCGGCGGATCACTGTGAACGTGACGGAGCCCCGCAGAGTGGAGCAGGGCGACGTCGGCTGATCGAGACGCAGGGCCGTCGGGTAACGGGCCGGCTTCCGGACGGGAGCCGGCCCGTTCTCGTTCGTGCCGACTTTGCGAGTGTCGGAGGGGGGTGCGACATTGAGGCGAGCATCCGCGGTGACGCAGCGCCCTCTGATCATCATGACGAAGACCCCGTGAACGACGACGTTGGGACGCAAGCTTCCGGTCTGCTTCGCTCGCTGGCCGAGGCCACGCGCGCGAACCCGTTCGGGCGCAAACTGCTGGTGTGCGAGTGGCCGGCGGAGGGGCGGGAGCTGCTGCGTACTCTGGCGCTCTCTGGCACGCCGTGGCTGGGGTGGGAGTCCGTGTCGGCGCGGCAGCTCGCGCTGCATCTGGTCGGCGAGACTCTGGCGGCGGAGGGTCTCACCACGGCGGACGCCTTCGACATGGTCGCGCTGGTGGACGCGGCGATCGACGACGCGATGGAGGCAGCCGGAGCCGGCCCCTTCGGGAGGGAGGTGCCGCCGGCCTATCGCGAGCCGATCCGTCGGGCAGTCGAAACGCTGCGGGAGGGCGGCGTCTCCCCTGACGGGCTCCGGCGATCGCCGGATCCAGACGGCCGGCTCGCCTTTCTGGCTCGACTGCTCGAGCGGGTCGAGTCGGGGTTGGCGCGCGCGTCGCTCGTGGACGGGGCGGGTCTGCTGGGGCGGGCGGCGGCGCGGCTGGAGGGTGAATCGAGAGAGGGCGTGCTGTCCGACACGCAGGTCTTCCTGCTGCCGGGACTCGGGGCGCGTGGCGTGGCCGGACGCCTGATGCGGGCGCTCGAGTCCATCGGCGCGAGCACCCTCGCGGCAGATTCGCCGGCCGGGATTGAGCCGCCTCCGGGGACGGTGTGGGCCTCGCGGGCGGAGCGGGAGGGGCCGCCGACGGAACCTGTGCTCTTCGCTGCGGCCACGCCCGCGGACGAGATCCGTGAGGTCCTCCGGCGCCTGGTTTACGCAGGAGTGGCCTGGGATCAGGTCGAGATCGTTGCGATGGACGGGGACGTCTACGGGGTCGCGATGGATGGTCTGGCCCGGCGACTCGGCATACCGGTCACGTACGCCGCCGGCCTCGACGCGCGTCGCACGCGAGTCGGGCGGGTAGCTGAGGCGTATTTCGAGTGGGTGATGGACGGGTATCCGGCGGACGTGATCCGGCGCCTGCTCGAGACGGGCGACGTCGCCCCGCGGGAGCCGGCGGACGCCGGGGCCGAGGCGCGGCGTCCCTCCGGGCCCGCCCTGGCACGGCGCCTCCGCCGGCTGCGCGTCGGCTGGGGGTACGACCGCTACCTGGAGGCGGTCGACCGGGCGCGTGCGGCGCTGGAAGGGGAGAGCGATCCGGACGACGACGGCCGCGACGAGTTCGAAGTGCAGCGGGCGGAGCTCGAGACCCTTCGGGACCTTCTGGCGCCGGTCCTGGCGGCGACCCCACGGCTCGACGGCCGGCACGCTGTGGAATTCGCCCGCACGTCCCCGGCTCGGCTGGCCGAAGGGCTGCTGGCGCTGCTCGAGTTCGTGCCACGGGGGGACGCCGTGGAGGCCGCCGTGCGGGCGGTGCTTGTCGACCGCCTGCGTCGCGCGCGGGAGACCCTCTCGCGGTCGACGGGATGGCGGGCCGCCACGGCCATGCTGCGTGCCCGTCTGCAGACGCGGGTTTCGGCAGCTTCGGAATCGGGGCGAGCCGCGCCATGGACCTCAACGGCCGGGGCCCTGCACCTGAGCACTGTCTCGTCCGGAGGGCTGTCCGGGCGGTCGCACACGTTCGTGGTAGGGCTCGCTGCGGGAGCGCTCCCGGGTGCGGCGGTCGATCCGCTGCTGGGCGATCGGGAGCGGGCTGCGGTGGGCCTTCCTACGTCCGCCGAGCGGCTCGCCGTGGAGCGCCACGCCCTCGCAGCCATGCTGGCTCGGCTGCGCGGACGCGTGACGCTGTCGTACGCTGCGTGGGACATGTCGGAGGGCCGCGTCGTTGCGCCGGCACCCGAGATGCTGCATGCACTGCGCGTTCGAGAAGGCGATGACGCCCTGACGTACGATGACCTGCGACGGCATCTCGGAGCGCTCGCGGGCGCGGTCCCGTCGGCGGGTCTTCTCGACGATACCGACGTATGGCTCCGGGCCATCGCCGCTCCGGACGGGTCGCTGCGGGACGGCACGGCGGCGGTGCGGGTCCTGCACCCGTCGCTCAACGCCGGGCTCACCGCCGCGGAGGCCCGCGTTTCCGACACATTCTCGGCGTGGAACGGCCGGGTCGACGCGGCGGAATCGCTCGACCCACGAGCCGGTGGAGACGTGTTCTCCGCGTCCGGCCTCGAGACTCTCGGCGCCTGTCCGCTTCAATTCTTCTACAAGTACGTCCTCGGCATCCGGTACGTCCGGGACCCCGAATACGATCCCGAGTCGTGGCTGGACGCGCTCGAGCGGGGCTCCCTGCTGCATGCGGTGTTCGAGCGCACCGTTGGGCACGACGGATCGGTGTTCGATGCGGGCGTTGAGCGGTGGGCGGATGCCCGGTTGGAAGAGCGGGCGATGCGCGTGTTGGGCGAGGAGGTCGAGCGTGTGCTTCACCGGCTTCCGGCGCCGAACGAGGCCGTGCTCCGCGCGGAGGTCGAGGCACTGGAGGCGGATGTCGGTTCGTTCGTTTCCATGCTCCGTTCGAACCGCCCGCGGGTGCTGCGAACCGAGCTGGCGTTCGGGCCGCGATCCGACGCGGGCTCGGAGGGCGAGGTCGAGCTGGAGATCGGCGGTGGAGGCCTGCAGGTGCGGGGTCGCGTCGACCGGTTGGACGCGCTGGACGCGGGCGGTCTGCGCATCGTCGACTACAAGACCGGACGTGCCGACCGCTACTCGGTGGGCGTTCCCTTCGCCGGCGGACGCCGCCTTCAGCACCTGCTGTATTCCCTGGCGGTGGAGCGGCTCCGCCCCGACGAAAGCGTGCGGGTGATGGAGTACCAGTTTCCGACGGTCAAGGGCGAGAACGAGGTGCGCGCCTACCCGCGTGCGATGCTGGAGGAGGGAAGGGACGTGCTCGAGATTCTTCTGGACCTGGCAGCGAGCGGCCGCTTCCTCCCGACGTTCCACGATGGGGACTGCAAGTACTGCGACTACGCGGCGGTCTGTCGTGTTGCGGTCGACGACTGGGGCAGCGTGACGTCGCCGCGGGCGGCATGGGCGGCGGAGACCGGGAGGCTCCTGCCGGAGTACGCCCCGCTGGTGCGACTCCGCGAGGAATTCGGGGACGGCCGATGACGTGGATCCCGACGGACCAGACGGCGCGTGATCGCATCCGGACGGAGCTCGATACGAATCTCCTCGTGGAGGCGGGTGCCGGATCGGGCAAGACCACGTCGATGGTGTCCAGGATGGTCGCGCTCGTGCGCGACGGACGGGACGTGGAGCGGATGGCTGCGGTGACGTTCACGCGGAAGGCGGCCGCAGAGCTGCGGGAGCGCTTCCAGGAGGAGCTGGAGAATGCTTACCGGCGCGCGCACGCCGAGGCGGATGCCGAAGCCACGGACCGGTTCCGGCGGGCCCTCGACGGACTCGATCGCGGGTTCCTCGGAACCATCCACGCGTTCTGCGCGCGACTTCTCCGGGAGTATCCGCTGGAGGCGGGTGTTCCGCCTGAGTTCGAAGAGGTTTCCGGTGCCGACGAGGACCGATTGCGCCGCGAGAGCTGGTCGCGCTTCCTTGAGCGACTCGCCGGGCGCGGGCGCTCGCGTGTCCTCGCGGCGCTGGCCCGCGCAGGGCTCACCCCCGCACAGCTTCGCGGGGCCTTCGACGAGGTTAGCGCGAACCCGGACGTCCACTATCCGGCACCGGTGGCAGTGGATCCGCAGCCCGCGGAAATCGACGCTGTCCGCCGTTCGCTCCTGCACCTGCACGACGAGGCGCTGCGGCTGTTGCCGGCGCAGGACCATCCCGATGGCCGGGACAAGCTCCAGAGCCTGGTGCACCGGCTCAAGTACCTGCGGTTCGTCCTCGGCTGGGACCGGGACGGCTTCTTCCTCGCGGCCCTGGAGGATGCGGTACAATCTTCCTGCAAGGTGACGCAGAAGCGCTGGGCGGAAGACCGGGAGGGGAAGCGGGCGGCGAAGGAGCTCGGCGAGGAATGGGCGGACTTCTGCCGTGAGGATGGGCGTGCCTACCGTCTTCTTCGCACGTGGTGGGCGGCGCGCTATCGCGTTGCGGTGCGCTTCGTCCGTGCCGCAGCGGGCGCGTACGAGGCGGACCGCCTGCGGCTGGGACGGCTGACGTTCCAGGACCTGCTCGTCCGAACGGCTGCGTTGCTGCGGCAGCACCCGGCAGTGCGCCGGGAACTCGGCGAGCGCTACCGCTGGCTACTGGTCGACGAGTTCCAGGACACGGATCCGCTCCAGGCCGAGATCCTGTTCCTGTTGACCTCCGTACCCGGCGACGGCGATGACACCGCTTCCGTTGGATCCGGCGCGGCCCACGCGGGCGCCACGGCCTGGCACGCGTCAACGCCCCATCCCGGGGCCCTGTTCGTGGTCGGCGACCCGAAGCAGAGCATCTATCGGTTCCGCCGTGCGGACATCGCAGTCTACAACCAGGTGAAGCGCGCCTTCGGGCGCTTCGGTGACGTCGTCGGGCTCACGACGAACTTCCGCTCACGGGAGCCGATCGAACGCTTCGTGAACGACGTGTTCCGTGATCGCTTCCCCGCGCAGGCGACCGAGCACCAGGCGGCGTTCGCCGAGATGCGCGTCAAGCCCGGCGAATCGGAAAACCAGCAGGGCGTGTTCTGGTACGCCATACAGCCGGATGGTGGGCGCGGTCGGTACAGCGGCGCTCGCATCGCCGGGCCGGACGCAAGGGCCGTCGCATCCTGGATCCGGACGCGGGTCGACTCGGGTGAGCGCCGCTACGGCGACTTCCTTTTGCTCTCAACGCGAAAGAAGGTGCTGGCGACCTACGCGCGCGCACTCGAGGCGCGGGGCGTGCCGGTGCAGGTGACGGGAGCCGGCGTGGGCGCCGACGAGGAGCTGAGCGAGCTGCTGGTCCTGCTCTGCGCTCTCGCCGATCCAGGCGACCCGGTCCTCACCCTCGCCGCGCTGGAGGGACTGTATTTCGGGCTGTCCCACCCACAGCTCCTCGCCCATGCTCGTGCCGGAAACCCCTTCTCCTTCGTCCATGACCCGGGAACGGGCGCGGTCGCGGACGCGCTGCGGACGCTGCGCAGGTTCTGGGAAGTGACGCGCAGCTTCCCGGCCGACGTCGCGGTGACGAAGCTCGTGGCCGAACTCGGCATCCTTCCCTGGGCGGCGGCAGGCGAGCTCGGAGCCACCCGGGCGGGCGCGGTGCTCTATGTGCTGGATGCCCTTCGCGTCGCGGCGGGCGACGGTGCAACGTCCCTCGCCGCGGCCATCGACGTGATCGAAGCGGCGCTGGAGGAGGAAGTCGACGCCTCGCTCATGCCCGGCGAGAGCGATGCAGTGCGGCTCATGAACCTGCACAAGGCGAAGGGGCTCGAGGCGCCTGTCGTGGTGCTGGCGTATCCGGCAAAGGTGGAGGATCGCCCGATCGAGCGGCACATCGACCGGGACGCCGCCGGCCGCGCCATCGGCTGGATGCGCATCCAGGACGCGACGCGGCAGGGGCCCCGCATCCTTGCGCAGCCGCTTGCATGGTCCGCGCACGAGGCGGCGGAGCAGCCGTATTCGACGGCGGAGGACGTGCGGCTGTTGTACGTCGCGGCGACCCGGGCGAAGGAGGAGCTCGTCGTCGCGCGCTGCGACGCGACCGAGGACGGCTCGTGCTGGTCGGACCTGCACGCGAGCCTGGACGCTCCTGGGCAGGCGGAGCGGATCGACCTTCCGAGCGTGCCGTCGGAGCCGCGCCCGCGCCTGCCCGACGCACCGGACGAGATCCGTCGGCGCATGGAGACGACACAGGCGCGGCGTGAACGCAGCGCCGAGCCCACCTACCGCGCGCGGCCCGTGACGGCCCGCGTTCACGGAGACGGAGCCGGAGCGATCGTGCGGGATGGGCTACCGGTGGATGCGGCTGGGCATCCGCCCGTCCGAACGGAGCTGATCCACCTGCGTCCCGGCGGAGAAGAGGGCGACGACCACCAGGCGCCCGCGCGAGGGCGCGAATGGGGCAGCGCCGTGCACCGCGCTCTGGAGGCTGCCGGGCGAGGCGCGACGGGAGAGTCCCTGCGGCGACTCTGTCGCCTCGCCCTGAAGGAATTCGAGCGTCCCGTCGACGACGCAGGCGACCCCGTCGAGCTGGACGAGCTTATCTCGCTCGTGGAGCGGGTCCTCGAGTCGGACGTGTGGGCCCGTGTCCGGTCGGGGCGCTCGGTGCTCGTGGAGGTTCCGTTCGCGTTCGCCGTGGACGCCGAAACGGCTGCGGAGCTGGGCGTCGAGTCTCCCGCCGCCACGGAGCTGCTGGAAGGCGTTATCGATCTCGCGTTCCAGGACGAAGCCGGGGCGTGGACGATCATCGATTTCAAGACGGACGCCCGTCTGGATCCCGAGCGGGAAGCCCTTTACCGACGCCAGCTGCGGGTGTACGCGGAAGGCTTCACGCGAAGCGCAGGCGCGGGTGAACCGGGCTAATGTCCCGGGAGCGGCGTGTCCGGCCCTTCCAGCCGCCGCATCCACGCCGTCACCGCGTCCGCCGTCTCCGTCAGCGCTTCTTCGTCCGTGCGCCCCGACCGCTTGAGCACGTGGAAGGCGTGGTCGGCTCCCTCGACCACGTGGACGTCGGCCCCGGGCGCATGACGGGCGAGGGCGTCGCGCAGCAGGTCGAGGTCGGCCAGCGCGTCCCGCGTCCCCTGCACGAACAGCATGGGCGCCTCGATGCGCGCCAGGTGTTCGGCCCGCCGGACGTCCGGTTTCTTCGCCGCGTGCAGGGGGAAGCCGAGCATGACGAGCCCGCGCACGTGCGGCAGCGGCGCCTCCGCCTGGGCCTCCGACGTCATCCGGCCGCCGAACGACTTCCCGCCGGCGAACATCGGGAGCGGCGTCAGGGCCTCCGTTCGATCGTCACCTTCGCGCCCGCCGGCCGCCCGCCGCGGTGCCCCCGCGGCCAGTCGCGCGCCCTCCGCCACCGCCGCGCGCACAGCCGCGACGGCCACGGCTGGACGGTCCGGTCGTCTGCTGCCCGCCTCCATGTAGGGGAACTGCCAGCGCAGCGTGGCGACGCCGCGCTCGGCGAGAAGGCGCGCTACAGCTTCCATGAACGGGTGCTCCATGCCGGCGCCCGCGCCGTGGGCGAGGACGAGGAGAGCCCGGGCGTCGGCCGGGCGGAGAAGCAGGCCCGAGACGGGTCCGGACGGTGTCTGGAAGCGGACCCTTCGCGGGGCCGGCGTCGCCCCGTTTTCAGACGCCGTCGCCCCGTTTTCAGACGTCGCCGCCATCAGATGGGCCGGTACACGCCGATCCGGAGCGCCGGCTCGATCCGATAGGTGAAGTGCAGCCGCTCGCCGAGGGGCTCGCGGATCGTGGTGGTCGTGTCCCGCGTCTTGGGATGGTCGGGCCCGCTCTCGTTCTCGACGAGGAGCACGGCGCCGTCGACTTCCGACTCGAGCCTCTCCAGGTCCCGGAGCAGCACGGCCAGGACCTTCTGCTCGACCTCGTCCTTCACGTCGCCGTCGGCGCTCGCCGTGAGGCTCCGCTCCCCGACCTTCTCGTGTCCCGCCAGCCACGCCTCCGCGTCCATGGCCTCGCCGTCCCTGCGGAAGGCGACCTCCGTGAGCGCCCGGGCGTCGAAGTGTGGGCGCACGGGCTGGATGCGGATGCCGAATCGTCGCAGGATCATTGCTCTCTCGATGGTGGAGTCCCGGGGAGTGCCCGAAAGATACGCACGCCCGGGGCGTCCGCGGGAGGCCCCCGGCGACGCTCGGCGTCGACGGCGGCGCTTACCTGCCGGCTCGACGCGCGTTAGGATGAATGCATGTCCACCCGCCTGCGCTCCCATCCAGTCCTGGCCGCCGCGGCCGTCGTCATGGTCGCGTGGGTGTGGTGGGCGTGGGCGACGCGGACGCCGAGCACCGATCGGGACTACGTCCCCGAGCAGTCGCGCCTGCCGGCGGTCAGCGTCGAGGGCGACGAGGTGGACGTCCGGGACGTTCGCAGCTTCGTCTGGCACGACAGCGCGTCCTTCGACGCCCGCTGGGTCGACCGGCGCTACGATGCGTCCGCGATACGGAAGGTCTGGCTCGGCCTGTCACCCTTTGCCGCCTGGCGCGGGCCCGCTCACGTCTTCCTGTCGTTCCAGCTGGGCGACTCGCAGTTCGTCGCGGTCTCGGTCGAGGCGCGGCGGGAGAAGGGGGAGGACTACTCCCCACTCGCCGCGGCCTTCCGGCAGTACGAGCTCATGATCGTCTTCGCGGAGGAGCCGGATCTCATAGGATTGCGCACGCACGTGTGGAAGGACCCGGTCGAGCTCTACCCGGTCCGGGCGACGCCGCAGCAGGCGCGCGCGCTCTTCCTCGACCTCGCCCGCCGGGCCGAGTCGCTGCGTACGCACCCGGAGTACTACAACACGCTGACGGACAACTGCGCGACCAACCTGGCAGCGGCCGTGAACGACGTGCACCCCGGCCGCGTCGGCGCCACCGTCGCCCTGCTGCTCCCCGGCTACGCGGACCGCTGGGCGGAGAAGACCGGCCTGCTGGACGTCACCGGCCCCGTCGATTCCCTCCGCAGCGCCTACCGGATCAACCAGCGCGCCGAAGCCGCCTGGGGCCGCCCCGACTTCTCCGAAGCCATCCGCCGCCCCTGATCGCCCGCAGTCCTCGCCCGCCGTCCATCGCCCGCAGTCCTCGCCCGCAGTCCCCGCCCGCAGTCCCCGCCCGCAGTCCCCCGCTCCCGCCGTCAGGTTTTTCCCCACGTCCGATCGCCAGCGACTCCCCACACGGAGTTCCTGACACACTCCGACAACTCGGCGACGGCGCGACCGGTAGCTTTTTTCACGTCAATCAAAACCCCCAGTACCGGAGCTGAGACCATGCCGCACCCCGGCATGCCGATGGACTTCAACGAGTCCCCCTTCCTCGTGATCTGGGAGACGACGCAGGCGTGCGACCTGGCGTGCAAGCACTGTCGGGCGTCGGCGCAGCCGAACCGGCACCCCGACGAGCTGACGACGGCCGAGGCGAAGAAGCTGCTGGACGACGTGCGCCGCTTCGGTCCCATCATCTTCGTGTTCTCCGGCGGCGACGCCCTGAAGCGGCCCGACATCCTGGAGCTGGTGGAGTACGGCGCGAATCTGGGCCTGCGCATGGCCATCACGCCGGCGACGACGCCGCTGTGCAGCCGGGAGATGATCCAGAAGCTGAAGGACGCCGGGCTGTCCCGGCTGGCGATCAGCCTGGACGGGTCGAATCCGGGGATCCACGACGAGTTCCGGCAGGTGGACGGCTCGTTCCAGCACGGGCTGCGGATCCTGCGGACGGCGCAGGAGGTTGGCCTCTCGACGCAGGTGAACACGGTCGTCGCGCGGCACAACCTGGACGACTTCGACGCGCTCTGCGAGCTGATGACCGAGGTCGGCATCGTGTTCTGGGAGGTGTTCTTCCTGGTGCCGATGGGGCGCGCCAAGCCGGAGGACGTGGCAAGCGCGGAAGCGTTCGAGTCAGTCTTCCACCGGCTCTACGACCTGAGCGCGACGGCGCCGTTCGACATCAAGGCGACGGCCGCTCCGCAGTACTCGCGGGTCGTGCTGCAGCGGAAGGTGGCGGAGCGTCGTGCCGGCACGCGCAGCGAGGCGAGCGACGTGCTGACGGACGGCGTCGCCCATTCGCTGGCCGACGGGATCGGGCGGGCGCGCGGCGTGAACGACGGCGACGGCTTCCTCTTCGTGAGCCACACGGGCGACATCTTCCCGTCCGGCTTCCTGCCCGTGAGCGCGGGCAACTTGCGGACGCACGACCTCCTGGACGTGTACCGCAACTCCGACCTCTTCCGTTCGCTGCGGGACCGTTCGTCGTTCAAGGGCAAGTGCGGCGTGTGCGAGTACCTGCCGGTTTGCGGCGGGAGTCGCTCCCGGGCCTACGCCGTGACGGGCGACTACCTGGAGGCGGAGCCCTTCTGTGCGCACGAGCCGAAGCGCTGGCGCCGGATGGTGGAGGCGGGGGAGGTCGAGCCGACGCAGGAGTACTTCCGGCGTCGCATGCTGAAGCACGGAATCCGGCTGCCGACATTCGCGCCGGCGCTGGACCTGGCGGACGCGTCCTGCAGCTGCACGTGCGGCGGCGGATGCGGCTCCGGCCGGCGCGAGCCTGCCGCCTGAGCATGGCCGCGACCGACGTGGAGCTGGCGCGGGAGGCGTCGATCGCACCCGCCGCGCCCGAGCCGCGACGCTCCTCCGAGGAGCCGCGCGGAGCGGGACCGGCAGAGCGCGACGGCGCCGCCGCGTGCCACGCGGGCCCGCGCGGCAGGCCGGCCTCCGCGTCCGCGCTGCGCGTCGTTCTCGTGGGCTCTCCGAACGTCGGGAAGAGCGCCCTCTTCAATCGCCTCACCAGCTCGTACGCCACCGTATCGAACTTCCCGGGCACATCGGTGGAGGTGGCCCGGGCGGCTGCAATGCTGCACGGCCGTGAGGCGGAGATCATCGACACGCCCGGCCTCTACTCGCTCCTTCCGTCGACCGAGGAGGAGAAGGTCGCGCAGCGGGTGGTGGTGGCGGGCGCGGCCGACGTGCTGGTCCACGTGGCGGACGCGAAGAACCTGGAGCGTCTGCTGCCGCTGACGCTCCAGCTGGCCGAGCTCGGCCGCCCCCTCGTCCTTGCCCTCAACATGATGGACGAGGCCGATCGGGCGGGCGTGCGCGTCGACGCGCCGGTGCTCGCGCGGCGGCTGGGCATCCCGGTGGTGAGGGTTGCGGCGGTGACCGGGCGTGGAGTGCCCGAGCTGGTGGACGCCATCCTGGCGGCGGCCTCGGGCACGACGGTGCCGGTCCGCCCCGTGTACGCGAACGGACTGGGCGAGGCCCTGGCAGGCCTCGCCGAGCGTCTGCCCGGGGAGTACGGGTCGGACGCCATGGCGCTGCTGACGCTGGCGCTGCAGGGTGACGAGGTCGCGCGCTCGGCGCTGCATGCGGGCGCGAGCGTCGGGCCCGAAGCCGTCGACGGGGCGCTGGAGGAGGCGAGGGGCTCGCTCGGCGGACCCGCCGTCTACCGCATCGCGTTCGAGCGCCGCCAGACGGCTGCGGCGCTTCTGCGGGACGCCTACGGCGACGGCCGCCAGGCCGCGCCGCTGCGGGACGCGCTCGGGCGTCTTCTGGCGCGGCCCCTGACCGGCTTTCCCGTCCTCTTCCTCGTGCTCTACCTGGGTCTCTACAAGTTCGTCGGCCAGTTCGGCGCCGGCACGCTGGTGGACTGGATCGAGACGTCGCTTTTCGAGCGGCACATCAACCCGGTTCTCAACGGCGTCTTCGCTCACGTGCCTTGGCAGGCCGTGCGGCTGCTCTTCGTGGGTGACTACGGAATCCTCACGCTCGGGCTGCGCTACGCGGTGGCCATCATCCTGCCTGTGGTCGGGACGTTCTTCCTGTTCTTCTCCGTCCTGGAGGATTCCGGCTATTTCCCGCGCCTGGCGCTGCTCGTGGACCGCGGCTTCAAGCGCATCGGTCTTTCCGGTCGCGCCGTGATTCCCATGGTCCTCGGCTTCGCGTGCGATACGATGGCCACGATGGTCACACGCACGCTGGAGACGAAGCGGGAGCGCGTGCTGGCGACCCTGCTCCTTGCCCTCGCCGTGCCGTGCTCGGCCCAGCTCGGCGTCATCCTCGCCATCCTGTCCGGCCAGCCCGCGGCCCTCGCGGTCTGGAGCGTCGCACTCCTCGGCACCTTCCTGCTCGTGGGAGTCCTGACGGCGAAGGTGATGCCGGGCGAGCCCGCGAGCTTCCATATGGAGCTGCCGCCGCTGCGCGTACCCCGCCCCGGCAACGTGCTCCTGAAGACGTACACACGCATGCACTGGTACTTCGTCGAGGTGCTGCCGCTGTTCCTCTTCGCCAGCGTGCTGCTGTGGGCGGGGGACATGACCGGGCTGCTCCAGGCGGCGATCCGCGGGCTGAGCCCGGTGGTCGGCCTGCTGGGCCTGCCGCCGGACACGGCCTCGGTCTTCCTGTTCGGCTTCTTCCGCCGCGACTACGGCGCTGCGGGCCTGTTCGAGCTGCAGCGGCACGGGCTGCTCACCATCGGGCAGCTCACCGTCGCCGCCGTCACCCTGACCCTCTTCGTGCCCTGCGTCGCGCAGTTCCTGATGATGATCCGGGAGCGCGGCTGGAAGACGGCCGCGGGCATGGTGCTGTTCATCACGCCGTTTGCGTTCGGAACGGGCTGGGCCCTGCACCTCGTGCTCGGGAGGCTCGGATGGTGACCTGCGGCTTCTGTGGACGGGAATTCGAGGAGAACCGCGGACAGCCGACGTGCGTCGGCTGCCCTCTGAGCGACGGCTGCCATTTCCGCCGCTGCCCGCACTGTGGCTACGAGAATCCCGCTTCGCCCGCGTGGGTCGGGCTCCTGAAGCGCTGGCTGGCTGGCGACGACGCGCGACGCGACGTCCGGACGAGGCCCGAGGCGGGGCCCGTCGATGGCGACGACGCCGACCCGCGCCGCGCGTCGCGCTTTCAGCTCCGGAGGTCCGCCTGACCTCGTTCGCCGAAGGACTCGTCCGCCGCCTGCGGTCCCTGCACGGCGGCGCCTGGAGGTCGACGTGCGCCGCCGGCGCGCCGGTGCCGTCGGCCGGAGGCTGCGGCGGACTCGACTGCGACTCCGTGCCCCTGGCCGCGCTGCGGACCGGGCAGCACGGCACCGTCTCCTGCCTGCCCGAGCCGGAGAGTCGCGAAGCCCGGAAGCTCGTCGCGCTGGGCGTCCTGCCCGGCGTACAGCTCCGGATGATGCAGCGCTACCCGGGCTACGTGTTCCGCATGGGTCACTCCGAGTTCGCCATCGACGCCGCAATGGCGGACCACATCCGCGTATTTCCAGAATAGCCTTCCTCGTACTCACCGAGCGGCGATGGCCGGGCCGGCCCGTGGGGTCGGTCCGGCTTCCTTCCCTGGCTGCGGCGCCGGACGTATGCTCTTCGGAAGGCGTATGCGTTTCGGATTCCGTCACCTCCGTCCACTCCCGCGGGAAAGGCCGATGCGGAGCAGCCTCGTGCGGAAGCAGGTGGGTTCGGCGAGCGACGTCCCGGTGCTCGGGGTGGCGGCGTGTGTGGGTATCCTGGCGCTCGTCGGCTGCGCGTCGGGCGGACGCCGACCCGCCGACCTTCGCCCGGCGCCGACGCCATCGGCGGGCCCCATCGTTTTCGAGGCGGGCAATGGGCCCGACCTGCCGCCCGTGCCGGATCTGCTGGGCGAGCCCGTCGACGTGTCCGCCGTGGAAGAGCCTGCACTCGACGTACTGACCGGACGGGCGAGCTACTACGCCGAGTCTCTGGCGGGCAACCTCACGGCGAGCGGCGAACCGTACGAGCCGGACTCCCTCGTCGCGGCCCACCGGGATCTCCCGTTCGGCACCCGCATCCGCGTCACCAACCTCCGGAATGGCCGGTCGGTCCAGCTCCGCGTGATCGACAGGGGTCCCTTCGTGGACGGTCGGGTCCTGGACGTATCCCGGCGTGCCGCGGAGCTGCTCGGATTCGTGAAGCGAGGGCTGACGCGGGTACGGATCGAGGTGCTTCGGTACGGGCCCGGGTAGCGAAACGCGCCCGGCTCAGGGCGCGCCCGCGCCTCCGCCCACGGACTCGTCCGGCTCGTCCGGCGTCCACGGCGGCAGCTCGCCCGCCGGCGGGCGGGGTCCTTCGTCGCCCGATGCCGAGCGATCCTCCGCCCGCTGGGCGCGAGCCTCCATCTCCCGCCGCAGGTCGTCGATCTTCGCCTGAATCCTCTGGAGCAGGCGGTCCATCCGGGGCTGGACGTCGGTCAGGAAGCGGTCCCACTTCGGGCGCACGTCCTTCATGGCCTCGCTCACCTTCGGCTGGACCTCCTTCATGGCGGCGTCGACCCGTGCCTCCATCTCGTCCAGCGCGCGCCGCACCTTCGGACGCAGCTCGTCGACGGCCGCGTCGAGCTTCGCCTCCAGTTCGCGGAGGGGGTCGCGTCGGCTGCGGGCGTCTTCGTCAATCGGCTCGGATCCCTCGTCGGGAGTGCCGGTCGTGGTCTCGGTCATGACCCTTCCTTTGTCTCAGGGGAGCGTCCAAGATCCCTACGGGCGGCGGTACCCGGAGGTTTCGGGTCGCCGGGATCCCTGCACGGAAGTCCCGTGCCCGATCCTGTCGCTGCACGCAGACCGTGGCCGTCGCCGTGCGCCTCAGACCGCTGAGCGGACGGCCTGCCCGGCCCGCTCCGCGTCCTGGAAGAAGGACTGCGCCCATTTCTTCACGTCGTAGGAGAGCACGCGGTCGCGCAGCTTGAGCATGCGGGCGGTGCGCTCGGCGTCGGGCAGGGCCAGGGCCTCGTCCAGGGCGCGGTCCATGTCGTCGGGGGAGTAGGGATTCGTCAGCACGACGCCGTCGAGCTCGGCGGCGGCGCCGGCGAACTCGGACAGGATGACGACGCCGGTCCCGCCGATTCGGGACGCGATGTACTCCTTGGCGACGAGGTTGAGCCCGTCACGCAGCGGCGTGACCCAGACGATGTCGGCCGCGAGGTAGAACGCGACCAGGTCGGGCCGGTCGAAGGAGCCGTAGAAGTGCATGACCGGCTGCCACTCGAGCGTGCCGTACTGCCCGTTGATGCGGCCGACCGCCTCCTCGACCACCCGGCGCATCTCCTGGAACTCCTCCATGCCCGTCCGTGTCGGCACGGCGATCTGGATGAACGACACCTTGCCGTGCCGCTCGGGATGCGCCTCGAGGTAGCGCTCGAAGCACTCGAGGCGCTCGATGACGCCCTTGACGTAGTCCAGACGCTCGGCGGACAGGATGACGGTCTCGGCGCCGGTCCGCTCGCAGATCGTCTCCGCGCGCTCGCGTGTCTCGGGCATCTGCGCGGTGCGGGCAAAGTACTCCACGTCCACACCGACCGGGTACACGCCGAGGGCCACCGATCGATCGCCGTAGCGCAGCAACAGCGGGTAGCGGCTTACCGCCACGGCCGGGCCGGTGCCGATCAGGTCCGTCCCTGCCACGGACGTGGGCATCGCGTCCATGAACCGCTCGGCCGTGTTGGCGAAATTCAAGGCGTAGGACGGGATGTGGAAGCCGATCAGGTCGAGGTGCAGCAGCCCGTCCAGCAGCTCCCGGCGCCACGGGATGACCGCGAACACGTCCGGCGGCGGGAAGGTGGTGTGCAGGAAGAGCGCGATGGTCAGGTCCGGCCGTCGCTCCTTGATGATCCGCGGCGCGAGCATGAGGTGGAAGTCGTTGACCCAGACCAGCGCCCCCGGCGCCGCCTCCTCGATGGTCGCCTCGGCGAACGCGTGGTTCACGCGCACGTACGTCTCCCACGCCTCCTGCGTAAAGCGGGCCCGGTCCAGCAGCGAGAAGAGGACGGGCCAGAGCGCCGTGGACGTGAAGTCGTAGTAGAAGCGCCGCGCCTCGTCCGGGTCGAGGGGAATGCGGCGGACGGTGTAGCCGTCCTGCGCATCCGCGTCCGGGACCGTGATTCGCTCGGGGAACTCTCCGCCTGCCGACGTCTCCTTCCAGGCGATCCACGTCCCATGCCGCTGGCGCATTACCGAGTCGAGCGTGGTAAACACGCCATTCGTCTTCCGCCGGAGCGCCGGCCCGTCGTCGGTCCGGACCTCGCGGTACGGCTCGCGATGAGAGAGCACGATGAAGTCGCTCGCCATGTCCGCCTCCTCTATCCCGTTCCGGTGTCGGTTCCCGGTCCCTCGCCCCGCGGCGTCGCCAGCACACCGATCGACGTCAGGCCTTCCACGATGCCCGCCGCGCCTTCCCCGGCCGCGACGTAGACCGCCGGCATCCGGCGCACCCGCTCTCGCAGCGCCGGCTCACAGTTGCCGACGACGATCCCCCGCATGCCCGTCTCGAACAGCGCCAGGTCGTTCAGCGAGTCGCCGGCGACCACACACGTGTCCCGCTCGGCGCCCAGCCACTCGAGCACGCGGAGCAGCGTCGTGCCCTTGTTCACGCCGCCGGGCAGCACGTCCAGATAGACGTTCGCCGAGACGAGGACGTCCACGCCGAGCCCCTCGAGCCGTGAACGGACCTCGTCGCCAACGGCCTCCGCGCGCCTCGCCGCGTCCGGCGCGAGGGACGGGTCGTCCGCCGCACGCGCGCCGAACGCTGCGCCGTCGCTCCGAAGGGCCCGGTTCTCCACGATCCAGAACGACAGCCGCCGCGGTGCCTCGACCTCCTGCTCGTCGATGCCATCGACGCCGGCGAGGCGCTCGCGCACCGCGTCGGCGCCGGGCCAGCGTCGCTCCAGGGCGCGCTCGACGGCGTCGACGCGCTCCGGCCCCAGCCCCCGCAGCACGGACGTGCCCACGTCGCCGATCAGGACGTCCGGCTCGGGCAGCGCCGTGTCCCGGACGAGCTCCGCCGCTGCTGCGGGCGTTCGCCCGGTCACGTAGACGAGCCGCGCCGACGGGTGCGCGGCCAGCCGCGCCTGCAGCTCTCGCCGTGCGGCCGGCGTCCCGCCGGCGAACGTGCCGTCGAGGTCCGTCGCCAGGACCAGCGGGGCCGGATCGCTCATCCGCGGGGTGCCTCCCGCCGGTCGCCCGGGCCGCCCACGGCGACGCCCTCGAACACGGCAGGCACCGGGAGAGGCTCACCGCCGTTCAGCCTCGATTCGTCGGCCAGGAAGGCGAGGACGTGGCTCGTGAGGGAGCTCTCCAGGGATGTCATGATCTCCCCGTGCGACCCCTCGGCCAGGTGCTCGTGCAGCGCCCGGAGCAGCGCGAGGTCGCCGCCGCCGTGGTGGTCGTCCGGCGTCGGCAGTGGGACGACCTCGCTCTGCAGCACGTCCATCCGGCCGGTGAAGGGGGAGAGGGTCAGCTCGCCGCGGTGCAGGTCGCCCGTGAGCTCGGCCTGGTCCATGAGCACCGTGATCTTCCGCGTGTTGTCCGCTGTGTGGGCGTACAGCCCGAACGTGGCGTGGACGCCCGACGCGAACTGCAGGACCACGTTCTGGTTGTCGCACACGTCGTTGTCGCACTTCCACACGCAGCGCCCGTACTGCCCCTCCTCGATGGCCGCTCGCCGTGCCTCGCGCGTGTCCGGCACCGGCGAGACGACGTCGTAGGGCCAGCCCGGCCGGTCGTGCACGTAGAACCCGGTGGCGCTGTACAGGCAGGTGTCCTGGAGCGGGCAGTCGACGCACCGGTCCGCAGCCTGAGCCGGCGCGTGCTCCGGCCGGAAGTACGCCAGCGAGCCGCGGGAGCTCACGGCGGCGACGGGGTCGTCCACGAGCCACGCCAGGAGGTCCAGGTCATGGGAGCTCTTCGTCAGGATGATCGGGGCGCTCGTTTCGCGCCGGCGCCAGTTCCCGCGCACGTAGCTGTGGGCGAAGTGCCAGTGCCCGACGTTCTCCGTGAGCTGGATGTTGCGCACCGCGCCGTACTCGCCCGAGCGGATCACGTCCCGGATCGTGCGGAAGAAGGGCGAGTAGCGGAGCACGTGGGCCACGAAGATCCGGTTGCCGTGCGTCTTCTGCACGTCCAGCAGCGCCAGGCAGTCGGGAAGGGAGGTGGCGATCGGCTTCTCCAGCAGCACGTCGTACCCGGCGCGGGAGACGGCGGCGCAGAGCGCGTAGTGCGTCGGGTCCGGCGTGCAGATGAAGGCGACGTCGCCGATCCGCCCCGCCTCCAGCAATTCCTCCGTCGACGCGAACGCCCGTTCCTCGGGCAGCCCCCGTCGCTCCCGGAACGCCTGCCGGCGCGCGTCGTCCGGCTCCACCACGGCCGCCAGCTCCCACCCCGTCTCGCGCGTGGTCATCAGCTCCGCGAAGACGCGGTTGCCGCGAGCGCCGGCGCCGATGATCACCGCGCGGTGGTTCGGCCCCCGCGCCTGCCACGCGCCGGCCTCCGCCTCGTATCCCCGACGCACCGGGTGCCTGCCGCCCTCGCCTTCCTCGACCCCCGCCCTGCTCGTCATCCGATCTCCTCGACCCGCGTTGCGCCCGTGGCCGCGCAGGGTGCAGGATCGGTACCGCCCACGTGTGCGCGTGCCCGGGACGTCGCCCGCAGCGTAACGACGAGGGCGACGGCGCCGAGCAGCGCCACGAGCGCGCCGTAGCCCGGTCGTCCGAGCAGCGCGTGGCCGAGCCCGAACGTGAGGCCGAAGACGCCCACGTTCGCCGCGCACCACGCGACGGCCGTCCACGCCATCGCCCGCTTCGGGGCCGCGTCGTGCAGCCCGGCCCACCACCCCGGCGGCCGGACCCGGCGCACGAACCGCGCGAGGTGGTCCCTGGGGACCGGCGCCGTGACGAACGTGGCCACGAACGCCGCCGTCGTCGCCAGCGCCACGATGGCCACCAGCAGGTACTCGTCCCGCGTGTCCGGGAAGAGCGGGTACAGCACGACCGCCGCGCCGGTTGCCACGCTCATCCCCGCGATCTCCGTCCACGCGTTCACGCGCCACCAGATCCAGCGCAGCATCGCGGGCAGGCCGAGCCCGGCCCCGAGGGCGACGAAGAACTTCCACGCCTTCTCGATGCTGGAGATCTGCGCGGAAACGACGAGCGCCATGAGGGAGATGAGCACCACCGCCGCGCGGCCCGCCACGACGAGCTCGCGCTGCGTCGCCTTCGGGCGCAGGAAGCGGCGGTAGATGTCGTTCACGAGGTAGGCCGAGCCCCAGTTGATGTGGGTGTCGACCGTGCTCATGAACGCGGCGAGGAGCGACGCGAAGAGGAGTCCGAGCAGGCCCGTCGGCAGCAGGCGCCCCATGAGGACCGGGTAGGCCATCTCCCGGTCCGCGGCCACCATCCGGGCGCCTTCCGTGGTACCGGCATGCCCCAGCGGGAAGATCACCAGCCCGACCAGTCCGATGAGCACCCACGGCCACGTGCGCAGGGCGTAGTTCGCCACGGCGAACCAGAGTCCCCCGGCCTCCGCGTGGGCGTCGTCCTTCGCCGTGAACAGCCGCTGGGCGATGTAGCCGCTCCCGTCACTGAAGTACTGGGCCCACCACTGCACGCCCACGTAGATGATGAACACCTGCACGGGCAGCCACGCCGAGCTCGACTTCGGGATGAAGGACAGCAGCGCGTCGGCGTCCTCGTAGCGGCCGTGCAGGGACGTGAGCAGGCCGCCCAGCCCCCCGACGCGAGACACCGCGACCCACGCGAACGCGAAGCTCGCCACAATGGCGAGGGTGAACTGCACGAGGTCGGTCAGGATCACGCCCCGGATGCCGCCCATGGACGAGTACAGCGTGATGAGGCCGAAGAGCACCACGACCGTGAGCGTGTCCGACATGGACCCGATCATCAGCCACGACGGCCAGTGCGCCGTCAGCGAGGCCAGGGTGCCGGCGCCCAGCCATGCGTCCCAGCGCACGAACGGCGCGGCGATCTTCACCATCGCCCGGATCACCCAGCCCAGCACGATGCCGTTGATGAGGATGGCGAAGAAGATCGCCTTGAAGCCCCGCAGCAGCGTCGCGCTGCGGCCGCCGTAGCGGAGCTCCACGAGCTCCGCGTCGGTCAGGACCCGCGAACGCCGCCACAGCGACGCGAAGATGACGGCGGTCGAGACGTGGCTGATCGCCCACGACCACCAGAACCAGTTGCCCGCGACGCCGTGCTCCGCCACCAGCCCCGACACGACCAGCGGCGTGTCCGCCGCGAACGTCGTCGCCACCATCGACGTCCCCAGCCACCACCACGGCAGCCCCCGGTCCGCCACGAAGTACGAGTCGATGGACGTCCCCGCACGTCGCGACACGAGCAGCCCCGCCACCAGCGCCAGTACCAGGTATGCCGCCACGATCGCCCAGTCCAGCGGCGCCAGCGCGGTCATCGGATACGGCCCCCTCCACCTGCATTCACGTCACACGTCGCACCTCATCGGCGCCCCCACCGGCCGCCGTCAGGCTGCTAGGGTAAGGCATGATCCCGCCCCTTCGCAAAGACACCCCGTACCCCAGCCCCCCCCGCCGAAGGCGGAACCCCCGCCGAAGGCGGAACCCCCCGCCGCAGGCGGAACCCCCGCCGAAGGCGGTGCCCCGCGCAGAGCGCGGTGCCCCCCGCGCAGCGGGGTGCCCCGTCCAAAGGACGGTGCCCGGCCCGAAGGGCCGCCCCCCGCCCCTTTCCCCACCCCCCGGGCACGCCCCACTTTCCCCGCCGACCCTCTCACCACCAACCCACCGAGGTCGCCCGTGCGTGTCTGCATCCTCGACGATGCCTACGAGAATTCCGAGTCGCCGCTGAAGAACTATGACATCGGCGTCGACCCCCGGCCGTTCCTGCGGGACCACGAGTGCGCCGTCGAGCCGCTCGTGAAGCAGACGTCCACCAGCCGGGTCATCGGGCTCGTGCGCGAGGGTCACGACCTCTTCTTCAACCTGTGCGACGGCGCCTGGGACGACGACCGACCGGGCATCGAGGTGGTGCAGACGCTGGAGCGGCTGAACGTGCCGTTCACGGGCGCCGCGTCGGACTTCTACGAGCCGAGCCGGGAGGCGATGAAGCGGGTGTGCGCGGCGTATGGGATCGGCACCCCGGCGTACGTGATGGCCGAACGGGACGAGGACGTGGAGCGGGCGCTGGACACGCTGCGCTTCCCGATGATCGTGAAGCACCCGAGCAGCTACTCGAGCATCGACATGACGGCGGCGTCACGCGTAACGACGCCCGAGGCGCTGCACGAGCGCGTCGGAGCGATGGCGGCCAAGTACGGCGCCGCGCTCGTGGAGGAGTTCATCGAGGGGCGCGAGTTCACCGTGCTCGTTGCCGAGAACGCGGCGGACCCGGCGTCGCCCGTCACATTCACGCCCATCGAGTTCCGCTTCCCGGACGGTGAGTCGTTCAAGCACTTCGACATGAAGTGGAAGGACTACCACGGCATGACGGACATCCCCGTCCCCGACGGGGATCTGTCGGACCGCCTGCGGCGGGACTCGGCGCTCTTCTTCGTCGGCCTGAACGGCTCCAGCTTCGGCCGCTGCGACATCCGCATGGACGCCGACGGGCGACTCTACATGCTGGAGATCAACCCGAACTGCGGCGTCTACTATCCGGAGAGCGACGCCGGCAGCGCCGACTTCGCGCTGCTCCACGACCCCCGGGGGCACCAGGGGTTCACGGACCTGCTCGTGGAGGCCGCCCTGGCGCGGCACGCGCGCCGTCAACGCCCGTGGGCCGTGCGCCCGCGCAGCGCCGAGGCGGGCGCCCTGGACTACGGCACGTTCGCCACACGTCACATCGCGACCGGCGAAGTCGCACAGCGCTTCGAGGAGCGGCCGCACGTGCTGGTGAGCCGGGAGCGGGTCGAGCGGGAGTGGGGCGAGCGGGAGACGGACTGGTTCCGCCGCTACGCCTGGCCGCTCACGGAGGACGTGTGGGTGATGTGGGAGAGCGATCCGGAGGCGTGGAAGCCCATGACCCACTCCTGCGATCCGAACT
Organism: uncultured Gemmatimonadales bacterium; assembly: GCA_963728445.1. Classification (GTDB taxonomy): domain Bacteria; phylum Gemmatimonadota; class Gemmatimonadetes; order Longimicrobiales; family RSA9; genus CAVSJO01. The sequence goes on from CAVSJO010000006.1 coordinate 1,437,381, forward strand.
GCTGGCTGTCGGGCCTGGACCTCGTCGCACGGCGCACGATCGCGCGAGGAGAGGAGCTGACCGTCGACTACGGGACGTTCTGCCATCCGGACATGCCGCCGTTCGCGTGCGAGTGCGGAAGCGCCGATTGTCGCGGAACGATCGGCGGCGAGCTGACCCCGGCCCTCGTCGACCGCTACGCCGGCCACCTGAGCGACTACGTGCGCCGCCGCGCCGATGAGCGATGAGCCGCCCGCCCCCGCGAGGGCAGAGCCCGACCCCCTCGCCGCGCGGGGCGCCTTCCCCTACATTTGAAGCATCCCCCTCTCAGGGAGGCCTCATGCCACGCCGAATGGCCTTCTGCTCCGCCTGCGACCGGCCGGTACCCGTCCTGATCCGACCCGGCGCCGGCGCGCACGTCCCGCCGCGCATCGAAGATGCGGCGGACATCGTCTGCCTCGACTTCGGCGTCCGCTGCACGGGCGCGATGTGCCCGCTCTTCTCCACGCCGGACGATGAGCCCCCTGCAGATTCGGGGCGCTCGCGTCGCCGCACCCGCTGGAGGCCCCGTTGAAGCCGACCGATACGTCGCGCCCGGACCACTATCTCCGCGTCGTGGATTGCCAGTGGGCGTGTCCGGCCCACACCGACGTCCCCGAGTACATCCGCCTCATCGCGCAGGGCCGCTACGCAGACGCCTACCTCCTGAATCGCGCGTCGAACGTCTTTCCCGGAATCCTGGGCCGCACGTGTGACCGGCCGTGCGAGCCGGCGTGTCGGCGCGGGCGAGTGGAGGACGAGCCCGTCGCCATCTGCCGCCTGAAGCGGGTCGCGGCGGACCTGAAGGGAGACGTCTCGGACCGGCTGCCGAAACGGGCGTCGCAGAGCAACGGGCGGCGCATCGCGTGCGTCGGCGCCGGACCGGCCTCGCTCACGGTGGCCAACGACCTGCTGCCGCTGGGCTACGAGGTGACGATCTTCGAGAAGCACGACCGTGCGGGCGGGCTGATGTGGTCGAACATCCCGCAGTTCCGCCTGCCGCCGGAGGTGCTGCGGGAGGAGATCGGGATGATCCTGGACCTCGGCGTGGACCTGCGGCTGAACTCGCCGGTGGAGTCCATGGCGGGGCTGCTGGAGGAGAACTGGGACGCCGTGTTCATCGGGTCGGGGGCGCCCCGCGGCAAGGACCTGGAGCTGCCCGGCCGCTGGGACGATGCGGACCACGTGCACATCGGCATCGACTGGCTGGAATCCGTCGCATTCGAGCACATCACCGGGATCGGAAGACGGGTCCTCGTCATCGGCGTGGGCAATACGGCCATGGACTGCTGCCGCACCGCGAAGCGCCTGGGCGGCACCGACGTGAAGGTGATGGCCCGCAAGCCGCGGCCGTACTTCAAGGCGAGCCCGTGGGAGCTGCAGGACGCCGAGGAGGAGGGCGTTCAGATCATCGAGAACCACAGCCCGCGCAGCTTCGTGACCGAGGGCGGTCGACTGCTGGGCATGGAGTTCGACGTCGTCGTCTGGCACGAGTCGCCGAACGGGCGCATGCGCTCGGAGACGCTGGACACCGTCTTCATCCCGTGCGACGACGTCATCCTGGCCATCGGTCAGGACGCGGCGTTCCCGTGGATCGAGCGGGACATCGGCATCGAGTTCGGGGAGTGGGACATGCCCGTCGTCGACCGGACGACGTTCCAGACGACGCGGCCGGGCGTGTTCGCCGGCGGCGACGCCGCGTGGGGCCCGGAGAACATCATCTGGGCGGTCGAGCACGGCCATCAGGCCGCCATCTCCATCGACCTGCACTGCACGGGGCGGCCCCTCGAGGAGCGTCCGGCCAGGGGGCTCAACCTGCTGAGCCAGAAGATGGGTCTGCACGAGTGGAGCTACGCCAACAACTACGACGAGGCGCTGCGGGCGCAGATGCGCAACATCGACCTGGAGCGGCGCTTCCAGGGCGTCGACGTCGAGGTGGAGCTCGGCTACGACCTCGAGCAGGCGCTGAAGGAGGCGCAGCGCTGCCTCAACTGCGACGTGCAGACCCACTTCACCGACGCGCTGTGCATCGAGTGCGACGCGTGCGTCGACGTGTGCCCGCTGAGCTGCCTCACCATCGCCGCGAACGGGGACACGGGCGAGGCCGAGCTGCGGGCGCGCCTGACCGTGCCCGCGAACAACCTCGATCAGCCGCTCTTCGCGTCCGGGCCCCTGCCCCAGACCGCGCGCATCATGGTGAAGGACGAGGACCTCTGCATCCACTGCGGCCTGTGCGCCGAGCGGTGTCCCACCGCCGCGTGGGACATGCTCAAGTCGAACATCCTGCTGCCCTACGCGGGCCGTCCCGTCGAGGCATCCGCCCTCGCGAGCGCACGTTCCTGACCAACCCCTACGGAGAATCTTGTCCGTGAGCCGAACGCAGAGCTCGGCGGTGACCAGCGCCGGGCCCGAGGACTCCGCCCGTTTGAACCGCTTCGCCCTGAAGATCGCGACCGTCAACGGCACCGGATCGGCAAGCGCGAACGCGCTGCTGATGCAGGCGATCTTCCGCATGGGTATCCCCGTCAGCGGGAAGAACCTCTTCCCGTCGAACATCCAGGGACTGCCCACGTGGTACGAGATCCGGGTGAACGGGGAAGGACACACCGCGCGCACGCCCCATTTCGATCTCGTCGTGGCGCTGAACCCGGCGAGCTACGCCCGGGACGTGGCGGAGGTCTCGCCCGGCGGCTGGGTCCTGCACGACTCGACGTGGCCTCTCGATCCCGCGCTGCGCCGTGAGGACGTCACCTTCCTCGGCATCCCCCTCGCCCGGCTCTGCGTCGAGAACTTCGACGCGTCCCGCGAGCGCATCCTCATGAAGAACATCGCCTGCGTGGGCGCGCTCTCCGCGCTGCTGGACGTGGACGAGGCCATCGTCGAGACGCTGCTCACGGAGACGTACGGCCGGAAGAAGGCGCTGCTGGACTCGAACTTCCAGGCCATCCGGCTGGGACGCGAGTACGCACGCGAGCACTTCCCGTGTCCGCTGCCGATCCGTCTCCAGCCCATGGAAGCGACGGAGGGCCGCGTCCTCATCGACGGCAACACGGCCGCGGCGCTCGGCTGCCTCTACGCCGGCGCCACGGTGGCCGCCTGGTACCCGATCACGCCGTCGACGTCCCTCGTCGAGGCCTTCATGCGCTTTTCCGAACGGTTCCGGAAGGATGCGGACACGGGGAAGCGCCGCGTCGCCATCCTGCAGGCCGAGGACGAGCTGGCCGCCGCGGGAATGGTCATCGGCGCCGGCTGGAACGGGGCCCGGGCGTTCACGGCGACCAGCGGCCCGGGCATCTCGCTCATGAACGAGTTCATCGGTCTGGCCTACTACGCCGAGATCCCGTCTGTCTTCTTCGACGTCCAGCGCACCGGCCCGTCGACGGGCATGCCCACCCGGACGCAGCAGGGGGACCTGCTCTCGGTGGTCTACGCGTCCCACGGGGACACCCGTCACGTCGTGCTCTGGCCCGGGGACCCCGCGGAGTGCTTCTACTTCGCCGTCGCCGCGTTCGACGTGGCGGAGCGATTCCAGACGCCGGTCTTCGTGCTCAGCGATCTGGACATCGGGATGAACGACTGGGTGTGCGAGCGCCTGGAATGGGACGACGGCTACCGGCCCGACCGGGGGAAGGTCCTCGGCGCCGAGGAGCTGGAGGCGCTGCCGTCCTTCTCTCGCTACCTGGACGTGGACGGGGACGGCGTGCCCTGGCGCACCCTGCCGGGGGACAGCCCGAAGGGCGCCTACTTCACCCGAGGCTCGGGCCACGACCGGTACGGGCGCTACACGGAGGAGTCGGAGGCGTACCGGGACGTCGTGGACCGGATCGACAGGAAGATCCGGAGCGCCGCGGATCGCGTTCCGGCTCCGGAGATCCGTCTCGCCTCGGAGCTGCCCGGCCGCGAAGGTGGCGGCGCCCGGGGCGGCAATGGGCGACGTCGCCAGAACGGCGCCGCCGGCCTGCCCGCGCCCGTCGGCCTCGTCACCATCGGCGGCTGCCGCAACGCCGTTCTGGAAGCGCAGGCGGAGCTGGCGAAGCAGGGTGTCGCGGCGGACGTAATGCGGGTGCGCGGCTTCCCGTTCTCCCGGGCCGTCACGGACTTCCTCCTGGCCCACGAGGCGAACCTCGTGGTGGAGCAGAACCGGGATGCGCAGCTCCGCTCGCTGCTCCTCCTGGAGACACCGGTCGACAAGGACCGCCTCGGCTCGATCCTCCAGTACGGCGGACTGCCGCTGAGCGCCCACACCGTGGTGGAAGGAGTGCTCGCCCGATGACCTACATCGCCAAGCCGAAGGTCCGACATCCGGGCCTCGAGACGAACGACATCGGGCTGACCCGACGCGACTACGAGGGCAGCATGTCGACGCTCTGCGCCGGCTGCGGCCACGACTCCGTCACCGCAGCCATCGTCGAGGCGTTCTGGCAGCTCTCCATCCCGCCGCACCGGGTGGCGAAGCTGTCCGGCATCGGCTGCAGCGCCAAGACTCCGACCTACTTCCTGGGCGGCGCCCACGGCTTCAACGGCGTGCACGGGCGCATGCCCGCGCTCGCGACGGGAGCGGCCGCGGCGAACGGGGGCCTCACCTACATCGGCATCTCGGGCGACGGCGACTCGCTGTCCATCGGCATCGGGCAGCTGTGCCACGCCATCCGCCGCAACGTCGACATGCTCTACGTCGTGGAGAACAACGGCGTCTACGGTCTCACGAAGGGCCAGTTCTCCGCCTCTGCCGACGTCGGCTCGCGCTCGAAGCGGGGGGACGTGAACCGCCAGAAGCCGATCGACCCCGTCCTGCTGGGGCTCTCCCTCGGCGCGACGTTCATCGCACGGGGCTTTTCCGGCGACAAGAAGCAGCTCGTTCCTCTCATCCAGGCGGGCCTCGCCCACAAGGGCTTCGCGCTGCTCGACGTCATCTCCCCCTGCGTGACGTTCAACGATCACGAGGGCTCCACGAAGAGCTACCGCGAGACACGGGAGCGGGACGTGGAGGTCGTCCACACGGACTTCGTGCCGCTCCAGCGTGAGATCACGACGAGCTACGAGGCCGGGTCCGCGCGGGAGGTGCGCCTCCACGACGGCAGCACGGTCCACCTGCGCAAGGTGGCCGAGGGCTACGACCCGAGGGATCGGGACGAAGCCTGGGCCTACCTCCGGGAGCGGCAGGACGAGGGCGAGGTCCCGACCGGCCTCCTCTTCGTCGAGCCTGACGCCACCGACATGCACGCCTTCCTCGAGACGGTGGACGCTCCCCTCGCCACCCTGCCTTTCGAGGAGCTCTGCCCCGGGGCGGACGCGCTGGACCGGCTGCTCGATTCCTGGCGCTGAGGCGGTACAGGGGACCGGCGGGAGTGGGACGTCCCGGCCGCAGGAAGACGGGAGGGGGACCGGGCGAGACGACGGATCGTCTCGCCCGGCGCATCGTCAGCGGCGGAAGGGGATGTGGTAGGCGACCCCCAGCGTGAAGCCGAGGTCGAACCGGGTCTGGTCCGCCACGGCGGCCGCCGGATTCTTGTAGCAGTATGCCATTCCACGGGATTCCAGCCGCAGCGCAGTCCTGCCGTACTGCAGCTCGCTGCCGAGCACTCCGTACCCGGCGGTGCAGGTCTTGGTCGAGAAGCCGGCCGACGCGTAGTCGTACGTCCGGCCGCCGACCCCCGCTCCGACGAACGGCTTCACCTGCCATGTATCGTTCAGCCAGCGGACGGCGTTCACCTCCAGGCCGACGTCGTACTGGAAGACATTGACGTCCCTGCTCGTCAGCGCGATACGGTTCTCGCCGGGTGAGTAGGCGAACGTCCCGACGAGATGCAGGGACGGCTTGAGCTCCATGGCGAGCTGTCCGCCGTACATCGCGCCGGCCTTCATGACGTCCCGCTGGGCTCCCACGGGGATGAGCGCGCCGGCGAGCGGCCGGATCTCGAGGGCGGGCGTGGACGGCGGCGTCCGCACCTGGGCCGAGGCCGCGCTCGCGATGAGCAGAAGCGCGGCCGCGATCGTGGTCCTGGGCATTGTGTTCCTCCGATCTCGGGACTGACCTCAAGTTCCTGCGGCCGGCGATTCCGGCCGCACATCCAAGATGGGTTGCGGACGAGTTCCCGGTGTCGGGGAGGGTCGGGTGAATCTGTAGTGGAGCGTCAGGACGCTACGCGACGCTCCGGCACACCGGGCGAGGCGCAAACTGGTGGGGCCAGCGAAGGGATCGCCGGACGCTGGCGGCCGCTCAGTGGGGCTGAATGGAAGCCTGCCTGGCGGTCCCTGCGGTGCCGGGCAGGACGCGGGCGCCGAGGATGCGGCCGGTCTCGGTGGTGGGCGCCAGGTCGACACGGCCGTACTCCCGATGTTCACGCTCCTCGCCGAACACACGGTCCCACAGTCCGCGCAGCCAGCCGCCCATCCCGGCGCGCATGGGGCAGACCTCGTCGGGTACGGCCCAGCGGGCAAACGCTTCCTGACGGGGCTCGCTGCCGTCGTACGGCTCGCAGCCGTCGGCGAGCGTCATCCCGCTCGCCGGATCGATCCATCGGAAGGCGACGTCGCTCGGCGGCGTCCACGCCCTGCGCCCATACCTGCCGGCCCCCCCGGCGTCGTCCCTCGCATCGTCGTAGCGCCGGAGGATGCGCCCCCAGATCGGGGCCGCCAGTCGGCCGCCGCTTGCGCCGCCCATGATGCGTCGGGGCTGGTCGAAGCCGACCCACACCGCCGCCACGACGTCGGGCGTGTAGCCGACGAACCAGGCATCCCTGAGGTCGCTCGTCGTACCGGTCTTGCCGGCGGCCGGTCCGTCGTAGCCCACCGCCCGCACCGCCGTTGCCGTGCCCCGGTCCACGACGTCCCGGAGGATGTCGGTGGTGAGCCACGCCACGGTCGGGTCGAGGGCCGGCTCCCGCACGCTGCGGGCGCGCCAGAGGACGCGGCCGGTCGAGTCCGCGACGGCGAGAACGAACCGGGGCCGTGTACGATCGCCGAGGTTCGCGAACGGCGTGTAGGCGGCCGCCATCTCCAGCGGCGTGAGGGACGCGGCGCCCAGCGCCAGCGACGGTGTCGCGGGAAGGGAGTCGCGGATGCCCGCGGCGTGCGCCGTCGCGACGATGGGGTCGAGTCCCACGGCGGTGGCCAGGCGCACCGTCGGCACGTTGCGGGAATGGACGAGGGCGTAGCGCATCGTCATGAGGCCCTCGTAGTCGCCCTCGTAGTTCGTCGGCTTCCACGTCCGGTTGCGGGAAAGGCGCACCGTGAACGGCCCGTCGAGGATGGGCTGGGTCGGCGCGTACCCCTGCTCGAGCGCCGCGGCGTAGACGAACGGTTTGAATGCGCTGCCGACCTGGCGACGGCCGGCGACGGCGCGGTCGAACGTCGACTGCCCGTGATCGCGGCCGCCGACCAGGGCGAGGACGTCGCCGGTGGACGGCTCGAGCATGGCGACGGCGCCCTGCAGGTAGCGCGTGCCATCCGGGCCCAGGGCGTCAGCGGAGCCGTAGCGGGGCGCCTTCAGCCGCCCGTAGCGGCCCTCCTCGATGTGCCCGAGCTGGCGCCGCAGCTCGTCCCCGGCGATACGCTGGGCGTCCGGATCGAGGGACGTGAGCACGCGCAGACCACGGCCGTAGAGGCCCTCCCCGACGCTCGCCTCGAGGAGCTTCCGCACGTGATCGACGTAGTAGGCCGCGAACGCCGCGTCCCCCCCCGTCCGGTGGGCCACCGTGTGCACGGAAGTCGCCGCGGCCTTCGCCGTCGCCGTGCTGTCGGCCCGACCCTGCCGCGCCATGAGCGCAAGCACGAGGTTGCGGCGCGCCTTCGAGCGCGCGGTGTGGTCCCGGGGATCGTAGCCCGCAGGCGACCGGACCAGCCCGGCCAGCGTCGCCGCCTGTGCGAGTGTCAGCCTGGAGGCCGGCTGGCCGAAGTACTCGCGGGACGCCGCGTCGATGCCCCAGGCGCCGTCGCCGAAGTAGATGTGATTCAGGTAGAGCTCCAGGATCTCGCGCTTGGAGAAGCGCTCTTCGATGCCGAGGGCGACTCGCGCTTCCAGCAGCTTCCGCCGCAGCGACCGGTCCGTGGCCGAGAGGCGCGTCGGGAAGAGGTTCCGCGCCACCTGCATCGTGATGGTGCTCGCCCCCTCGTCGTAGCCGCCGGAGCGGACGTCCCGGATGGCCGCCCCGACCACGCGCCGCAGGTCGACGCCGCGGTGCTCGTAGAAGCGGCGGTCCTCCACGGCGACGAACGCCGCCGGCACGTAGTCCGGCAGCGAGTCGATGGGCACGACGCGGCGGTCCACGGGCATGAGTCGGGCGAAGGCCCGACCGTACCGATCGAGCAGTACCGGCGCGCGCTCCGGCTGGTAGGCGATGAGCCGGTTCGGGCTCGGGCACCCCCGGGCTCCGCACGTGCCCCAGACCAGCGCAACGACCAGCCAGGCGCCGGCGGCCGCGCTCCATACGGCGGCCGTGGACGGCGCCGGGATCCTCCGGAGCCACTTCGGGGAGGCGGCCATGCCGCGCCGGGAAGCGACCCGGCTGCGCGCGGCATCTCCGAGCCTCAGCACCGTGCTGCGCAGCTTTCGCCCCGCGACCCGCGTTCCGGACGCGATCTCCCGTGCGACCCGGCCCCCGAACCCGCCCCGTCCCGTCCACGCCGCGACCCGCGACCACATCGCGTCCCCGAGTTCGGCGGCGCCGTCGACCACGGCCTGCGCACGTCGGCCGACCGCGTCCAGGATCTCGCGCAGCCGATCCCCCGGTCCGCGCGGGCCTAGGTGGATCGTCGGGGGCATCGTTCCTGCCTTGCTTCGAAGGATTTCTCGTGCGTCCTACACGGCCGTGCACTCCGTGTGCCGTGGCGCGCGGCAGGCCTCCATCTCCTTAGGACGGAGGAAGTTGTGAAAAAGTTGCGGCCGAGCGTGGAGCCGCTCCGCTTGCCGCTGCCCGGGCGCGGTCCTTAGCATTCCGGGAACCCGCCATCCGGAGAGACCCACCATGCGTCGCCGCATTCTCGCCTCCTTCGCTGTCGCAACACTGTCCGCCGCCGCACCCGCCGGGGGGCTCGCTGCCCCGACGCAGGAGCCGCGCCTCGCCGCGGCGCCCCCGGCCGACTCCATGTGGACGCCTGCCCTCTCCATGCGCTACCGCAGCGTCGGCTCCACTGCCGTCTCGCCCGACGGAAGCCGCGTCGCGTATGTCGTGCGCCACGCCGAGATGGGCGGGGACACGTCGCGCTACGTTTCGCAGATCTGGGTCGCCAGCGCAGACGGTTCGGCGAACCGTCAGTTCACCCGGGGACCCGGCTCGGCGACGTCGCCTGCCTTCAGCCCCCATGGACGACGCCTCGCCTTCACGGCGGACCGGGGCGGGGACGATGCGAAGCCGCAGGTGTGGATCCTGCCCCTCGACGGAGGCGAGGCGTGGCGTCTCACGGATGCGCCGGAGGGGGTCGTAAGCTTCGCCTGGTCGCCGGACGGGTCCCGCATCGCCTACACGATGCGGGACACCGCAACCACCGAGGAGCGGCGGCGAAAGAAGGAGAAGCGGGACGAGTTCTTCGTCGACAGCATGTACCACTATCAGCATCTGTACGTGGTGCCGCTGGCGGACTCGGTGGAGGGCCGGCGCCCCGTGACGCGGCTGACGAGCGGCGCTTTCGAAGTGCGTTCCTTCGACTGGTCACCGGACGGGCGGTCGATCGTCTTCGCGCACCAGCCGGACCCGCGCATCGACACCGGTCAGATGGATGCGGACATCTCCGTCGTCCCGTCGGCCGGAGGAGAGGTGCGACACCTGGTGACGCGGCCTGGGGTGGACGGGGAGCCGCGCTGGTCGCCCGACGGCCGGACGATCGCCTTCACGAGCGATGGCGGCCGACCGGAGCCGGTGAGCCTCTCCGACGTCTGGGTCGTCCCCGCGGGCGGCGGTGAGGCCCGCAGGCTCGCGGAGACGCCCGACCGCAGCGCGGGCATGGTCGGCTGGTCCCGGGACGGCTCGGCGGTGTGGGTGCAGGAGGTCGTGCACACGCAGGGGGCGGTGCTGGCTGTTCCTGCCGACGGCTCGGCGCCGAAGGTGATGGTGCCGGACGGCGGCACGATGGGCGACGTCGCGTTCGCGGATCACGCCGAGCGGATGGCGTTCGTGTGGCAGGACCCCGACACGCCGCCCGACGTGTACGTCTCGCCGACGGATGCGCTGCGGCGCACGAAGCTGAGCGACGTCAACGGTGACCTGCCGAGACCGCCGATGGGCCGGACGGAGGTGGTCTCCTGGACGTCCGGACCGTACACGATCGAGGGGCTGCTCACCTACCCGGTGGGCTTCCGGCGCGGCGAGAAGGTCCCGCTGATCCTGAACGTGCATGGCGGTCCGGCGGGCGTGTTCACGCAGTCGTTCACGGGCTCACCATCGATCTACATGATCCAGGTCTTCGCCCAGCGAGGATACGCCGTGCTGCGGCCGAACCCGCGCGGCAGCCTGGGATACGGCAAGCCGTTTCGCTACGCGAACGTGGAGGACTGGGGCGGTGGTGATTTCCGGGATCTGATGCGTGGGGTCGACCACGTGCTGGCGATGGGCGTGACAGTACCGGACTCGCTAGTGGAGATGGGGTGGAGCTACGGCGGCTACATGACCTCGTGGATCGTCACCCACACCGACCGGTTCAAGGCGGCCAGCATGGGGGCGGGGCTTCCGGATCTCATCCCGATGTCCATGACCACCGACATCCAGGACTACCTCGTCGCTCACATGGGCGGAAAGGAGCCCTGGGAGGCGTTCGACGCCTATCGCAAGCATTCGCCGATCTATTCGATCGCGAACGTCAAGACCCCCACGCAGGTCCTCCACGGCGCGCAGGACGAACGTGTGCCGACGGCCCAGGGACTCGAGTTCTACCGCGCGCTGCGGCGGCGAGGCGTTCCGACGCAGATGATCCTGTTCCCGCGCACGCCCCACGGCCCGCGGGAGCCGAAGCTGCTCATGAGCGTCACCCCTCACATCCTGGACTGGTTCGATTCCTGGCTGGGCCGCGGCTCGGCGGTGGCCGCGGACGGAGGCGACTAGACGTTCGAGGGAATGCTACAGCCTCGCCCGCCGCGCCACCTGGTGCATCGCCGCGAGGTTCAGCAGCATCGCCACGCTCATGAGCACGGCCCACACGATCGTGCGATCGGTGCGGAGCAGTCCCGCCTCCGCGAGCCGGTCGAGGGCCCAGACCCCGTACGGAAGGGCGAGGAGGGTGGTGACGATCGCGGGGATGTAGTGGCGCAGCGCGAGGAACTGCGCCAGATGCCCCACCAGGTGAAGCAGGAAGGCGATCAGGATTCCCGCCCACATCTCGTACCACCCGAGTTCCACTGCTGCCAGCGTCACCGCGCTGATGATCAGGAACTCCTCCGCCACAACCAGGGCGAAGGCCGCCGTCGGCAGGTCCGTCAGGTGATCGATCGCGCCGCGCGCGAAGCGGAAGCGCCGCCGCACCTCGTCTCCGTTCCTGCGCATCCATGTTTCCACGAGCACGATCTCCTCGAAATCGTGCAGCATGAAGACGACGGGGAAGAGCCAGAGCACGGTGACGAGGCTCATCTCCCCCCGCCTTCGGCCCGGCGAAACGTCATGCCGCCGGTCTCGACCTTCTGGACCGTGGCGTCCGGTCCGAGGGAGAACGTCACCAGCGCCGTGCCGTACCATGAGCGGTCCAGGTGGAGCCGGAATGTGTCGTAGTGCCAGTGCTCCAGATCGCCGCTCAGGGCGCCGCGAATGAGCCGCAGCCCCTTCGGCGTGCGCACGACCTCGACCTTCCCGTAGAGCGAATCCGTGTACGTGCCCGCGTAGGCGTCGAGCGGCAGACTCGGCTTCGTGTGCAGCACGTGCGACGCCGCCAGCGCCGAGTCCTGCTCCGCCTGCCGCTTCGCCGCGTCCGCTGCCAGCCCGTCGTAGAGCGTCTTCAGCTCCGCGCTCCAGTCCCGGGGCGGATCGGCGTCGAACAGGTCGAACACCCGGTACATCAGCGCGTGGCGGAGCTCCGCGTGGTCGCGGTTTGCCAGCACGTATACGCCCAGGTTCTCGTCCCGTATCAGGCCCGCGATGGCCACCATGCCGTCGATGCTGCCCGTGTGGAAGTCCGTGCGCCGGCCTTCGTAGTCCTGCTGGAACCAGCCGAAGCCGTAGGTGACCCAGTGCGGGTGCGTCAGCCGTGCCGTCGGGTACTCCGACTCCCGCATCACCGTCTGCGGTCGGAACAGCTCCTCGCACGTCTCCTTCTTCAGCAGCTGCTCCCCCCCGCCGTTTCACAGCCTCTTAGCAGGAAGGCGATCCACTTCGACATGTCCGCCGTGCTCGACCAGATCGCGCCCGCCGCCGGGATGGGGTCCACGCTGAAGTTCCAGATCTTCCGGAGCTTCCCATCCACCATCTGGTGGGGCGCCGCCACGTTGTCGCTCGCCGCCGCCGCGGCGCCGCTCGTCACCGTCCGGCTCATCCCGAGAGGAGCGAGGATGCGCCGGTGTACGAAGTCCCCCCACGGCATCCCCGAGACCGCCTCGATCACCTCGCCCGCCGTTGCGTACATCAGATTCTGATAGATGAACCCGCTCCGGAACGGGTAGACCGTGTCCACGAAACGCAGGCGCCGCAACGCGTTCTCCGTCGTCGTCGTGGAGTCGTCCCAGAGGAAGTCCGTGTTCGGCAGCCCGGCCCGGTGCGTGAGCAGGTCCCGGACCGTCAGCCGCCGCGTCAGGTCAGGATCCTTCAGGCGAAACCAGGGCAGGTACATTACGACCGGATCGTCCCACTTCACTTTGCCCTCGTCCACGAGCATTCCCATCGCCGCCGCCGTCATCGCCTTGGTCGTCGACCCGATGGCGAACAGCGTCGCCGTGTCCACCTTCGCGTCCCCGCCCAGCGCGAGCACGCCGTAGCCGCGGTCGAAGACCACTCTCCCGTCCTTCACGACCGCGATCGAAAGCCCCGGCACGTCCCACGTCTTCACCGCTTCCCGGACGTATGCGTCGAACGCAGCCGGGTCGAAGGTGGAGGATGCGCTCGACGCGGGGGTCTGGGCCGCCACCGGCGGGGTCCACGACCGCACCGGGAGCAGCCCGGCGAGCAGAAGTGTGGCCGTCAGGGCGACGCCCGTCCGGGCGCGGGTCCGGGACGCGGTCATGGCGAGCTCCGGTCGAGATAGGCGTGGGGTACGGACGGCCGGGATCGGCCGCGCCGCCAATCTACGCGCCGGAAGCGGTCGGAGGAACCCGCTCGGATCCCGGAGCCGCGGTCAGGCTCCGCGCCTCTGCTTGCGCGCGGCCGGCCGCCCCGCCGAACCAGTCCCGCTCACCGGACAGTCCCATGTCCTCGACCGAGGACGGCCTGCGGAGAAGGCGAAGTGGATGGACGAGCTGTAAATATCTTTCGCACAACCATTTACGGCGATCATGCGCCTTCCTGGAACGGAGGCATCGGACGTGCCCCTGTTGGGTCGGTGGCAGTCCCACACGATCAGGAGGCAGGCATGTTCAGGCGCATCGTTCCACTCGCCGCCGTGGCGGCGCTCATGGTCCCGGCCGGTTCGCTGCGGGCGCAGCAGGCGACATCCGTCGAGCTGTCGCCCTACGCCGGCTACATGGTCTCGAGCGGCTATCTCTCGGGTCCCCTCGGCACGTCCCTCGGTACCAGCGGTGGAGCGCTGTACGGGCTCCAGGCAGCGATACCGGTGTCGGGGAGCGTGGCGGTCTACGGGAACGTTGCATACTCGAAGCCGTCGCTTCGGCTGGGTCTGCCGATTCTCGGGGGCGTCGACTTCGGAAGCAACGAGATGCTGCTGTACGACGGAGGACTGGAGCTGAGGGTGCCGGCGAAGGCCCGCGGCATCACGCCGTTCCTCCAGGTGGGGGCCGGTGGGGTGCACAACGTGGTGAGCGCCGCGGGCATCGACCTGACGGCGACGAACTTCGCGGTGAACGGAGGGCTGGGCCTGGACGTCGGCTTCCTACCGAATGCGACGCTGCGTCTGATGGCAAAGGACTATGTGGGGAAGTTCGACTTTCAGGACGCGGTCGGCATCGGCGGCATCGGCGGGGACACGGCGCACAACGTCGGTCTGACAGCGGGACTGCGCGTGACGTTTTAGGCGGGACCGGAGCGCCGCCGCCCGGCCGCGGCGGCGGCGCCCGGATTTGGCAGGAGGGGCCGGGATCGCTACTCTCGACGCGTGCGGCAGGTCCGCGCGGGATCCGCCGCCGCATCGATCATCCCCCCCCGAGGACGCGAATGTCCGACGCCCGACGCCTCTGGCTCATCGACGCCGGCTACATGCTGAACGCGCAGCGTTCGGTGGCGAACGACTACCAGTTCGACTACCTCCGTCTCCGCAACCACGTCGAGACGGATGCGCGCATCTGGCGCGCGTACTACCTGAACGCCACGCCGGAGCCGCCGTCGGAGGGACAGGAGGCGTTCCACAACTGGCTGCGGACCGGGGCGCCGACGGGCCCCGGCATCATCACGAAGCTCTATCCCCTGCGAGACGTGCGGGCTGACCGCGCCTACTGTGACGCGTGTCGGGAGAAGGTGGACCTGCAGTGTCCGCGCTGCGGCGGGTCTGCCCTCACGAATCAGCAGCAGAAGGGCGTGGACGTCGGTCTCGCCACCCTCGCCCTGGCCCACCGCGACAACTACGACACCCTGACCCTCTCGGCGGGAGACGGGGATCTGCTCGACGCCGTCGAGTACCTGTCGGAGCGAGGGAAGGGCATCGAGCTCGTCGTATTCCGCACCGGTGTCTCGACGGAGCTGCAGTGCCGGGCCGATCGGATCTGGTGGATCAACGACTTCCCGTCGGAGGTCGAGCGGGTGCGCTGAACCCGTCCTCCCGTCAATTCTGCTGCTGACGTCTCGCGCGGCTCGCGTCCCGTTCGGCGAGCCACGCCGCCAGGCCGTCCAGGGCCGCCCGTTCGTGCTCCGGCTCGACGACGCCGTCCCGGGCCACGGGAGCGAAGTCCTCCCCGATGAGGATGTCGCCATCCTGGTCCGGCGTGAGGGGCGCGCGTCCCGGACGGCGTGCTCGGCCGCTCCCGTCGGCCGTGGCAGCCGGCCGCGGCTCTGGCTTCGCCTTCTCCTCCACCTGCTCCGGCGGCGGAGCCTTTCCCTGCGTCGACGGGTCCCAGCTCAGGCTCGCCCAGGCGGCATCGAGCTCGGCGGCGATCTCCTTCGCGGAGCGCGGGGTCGGCGACTCCGCCTCCGCGGTCGATGACTGCTCGGCGGGAACGACCTCCACGTCGGCGTCGGCGGCCTTGGACGGGGATGGGGCTGCTTCCGCGGCTTCCGGTGTCGCCGGGACTGGCTTCGCAGCCTCGGGCGTCGTCGAGGCTGGCGCCGCGGCTTCGGGCGTCGCCGGGGCTGGCGCCGCGGCCTCGGGCGTCGTCTCGTCCCGGGCGGCAGATTCCGGTGTGGACGCCACCGGGGCGGGTGCGGCCGGGGCGGACGCGGCCGGAGCGGGTGCGGCCGGGGCGGACACGACCGGGGCTGATGCCGCCGGACCGGAGGCAGCGTCCTGCGCGGTCGACACGGTTTCGGACGCTGCGGTTTCTGCACCCGGCGCAGCCACCGTCCTCGATGGAGGCGGCTGAGGCGGAGCGTCCGCGGTGGGGGCGGCGGCGGCCGCCGGCGTGCCCCGCTGCGACGTTGGGTGTGCCGGCGGCCGTTCGCCGTACTCGCGCTCCCCGCCGAGCCACGCCACGCGGCGCCGCCTCATTCCGAGGACCTCGGCCAGCCAGGACAGGACCTGGCGCCAGATCTCGGCGCCGTTCCGCAACCCGTTGGCCGCCCTGGAGCGGCCGGAGCGGAGCACGTCCGCAAGGGCTTCGAGGGCGCGCCGGTCGGCGGTGCGCATGCGCTCGGCGACCGTTTCGCCCGCAGGGCCCGCCTGCCGGAGAACGCCCTCCCGGTCGAGCCACAGCACGTGGGGGTGACGCCCGGCGTCGGTCACCACCACGGGCTCGCACGCCGGTGCGCCGGACGGCGAGCCGACCCGCGGTCCGGTCGGCCCGCTGGCCGACGTCGCGGTCTCGTGCCAGCGATCGCGGCCGAGGGCTTCGGCGACCCAATCGCCGTCGGTGCTCCAGCGGTACAGGAGAAGGTCGTCCGGGCCCCGGGCCAGGACGTGCATGGTCTCGTTCGCGCCGGCCACCGGCAGGGGCGGCCCTGCCAGCCGATACGCCGACCCGATCGTGGGGCGGCCGCGGGTCAGGTCCTCGGCGCGCCAGCCTCCCACGACACGGCGATAGTGGATGAGATCGCCGCGCGGGCCGCGCCCGAAGATGTGCAGCGTCCCTCCCGGGCCCTCCAGGCAGACGGGCCGCGAGTCCATGCAGTGGTCCTCGCCGGTGCTGCGCAGGGCCGCGGTGAGATCGGTCGTGATCCAGCGACCCGTGACGCGCCGGCGGAAGTGGATGAGGTGCCCCGCGTCCGACGTGCCGAAGGCGTGGAGCTCGCCCTCGCGTGAGCAGATGATGGAAGGATCCGTCGCGATCCGGTCGTGGTCGAAACCGCCCAGTGATTCCGTCGCGTTCTCGGCGATCCACCCGCTGCGGGGCGGACGACAGAAGCAGAGCAGGTCTCCGTTCACGCCACGAGCCCCGACGAACTGGGTGTGGTCCGGTCCCTCGGTTGCGTAGACGTCGCCGGCGATGGCGAACGAGTCCGGCAGACGCAGCCGCCGGTTGATGTCCTCCGCGCGCCAGCGGCGAGGCCAGATCCGCTCGAAGTGGAAGAGACGGCCCTCCCGCGTCGCCATGACCGACGTGCGCGGACCGGGGCCGTGCAGGACGGCCGGATGCCCATCGACCCGGTACGGCGCCATGCCGCGGCGCGCGTGCAGGTTCTTCATCTTCCAGCCCCAGCGTCCCAGGCGCAGCTCGATCAGGGATCCGCCTTCGGTCCTGCAGTACGCGCGCGGCTTCTTCGACGATGAAGCGACGGGACCGTCGACCAGTCGCGGCGGCTGCGTGCCCTTGCGCCGCGCCGTGATCCGTCCCGAACTCCAGTGTCCCGACGGGCGGCGCAGCATCCAGGCGACGTCGCCTCCATCCACACGGCCCAGGATGTAGACCCCGGCGGAGGTGGGGATCGCGGCGGGCGGCGACTGCAGGCGGATCGCATCCTCGCCGACACCGGCGGGGACGGCGGGCAGGAACTGCGGGGGTGACGCCCGGTCGTACGGCACCGCGAAGAATCCGCGGACACGCTCGTCCCGACCGAGCCGCGCCCCCAGCGGCGCCCGGCGCGGCGAAAGCTGGAGGACGAGGCGGATCCCGTCCTCGCTCGGCTGTCCGGGATCGTAGACGCGCAGCGTCAGCCGATCCGTCGATTCCTCGACGGCGTAGTCCCAGGCCAGGACGTGTCGGTTCTCGGACGGGTTGCCGAACGGCCCCGACGCTCGCACGAGAAAGAGCATCACCGGCACACCGGCGTCCAGCGTTCGCTTGATCTGCGGCCACTCGCGCCGAGTCAGCTCCGCCAGGTCCGGGTCCTTCGGCCGCCCGCCCGTCTCCGGACGCTGCTGCCATTTCAGAGCCCGCTCCCAGCCCGCCCGCGTGAGGGCGTTTGCCTGCCGCTGCATGAGCTCCATGTACAGCGGCTCGCCCGGCCGGGGCTTGTCCAGGGTGCGCGGCACGCGACGCCCCGCCAGGAACCGGTCGAGCGCAGCCCAGCACATGCCCGCCCGGACCCCGAACTCGGGGTCGAGCGGCGCGCCGAGGCCGAGCATCGTGCCGGGGTACTCGTAGCGTGGGTCGAACGGGAAGCCGTGCTCAGACGGCCGAAACGCGGTCGACGACATCTGGAATGCTCCAACACGTGGAACCGCGCTGCCGGCCGCGCGTCCATTGGCAGGGGAACGACTGGACGCGAACCGCCGGCTTCGCTGCCGTGGTTCCGATTTTCAGGAGGGCACGTCCCAAAGGTAGGCGCGGATCCGGAAGGGGTCAAGAGAGACCCGCCCCTTCAGCGCGCCTGCCGGTAGATCCGGTCGAGACCGTCCTCGTACTCCTCCACCGTGATGCGCCCCTCGACCCACTCCCGCTGCAGTCGCTCGACGGGTGACTCCGGCGGCAGGAGCGGACGCGTTGAAGGCGCGCTCTCGTCGTCCCACGAGCCGCCCCATCGGCCCATGCCCCAGGCGCCGCCGCCGATCCAGGGGCCCCACCAGCCCCACCGGCGCGCCAGGCGCGCTCGACGGCGCGCCAGGCGCGACCGGCGCCGTCCCCACCTCCAGGGGCCGAAGCGCGAAAGCACAACCCACGCGATCAGGACCACCACCCAGGTGCTCACGACGACGCCCTCCGCTCCGGGCGCTTCCACGCCTCCACGTCCCGCGCCGCCCGATCCAGGATCTCGCGCAGTGAGCGAACGGCGTCACCGTCGCCGGCCGCCTCCATCGCCTTTTCGAAGCTCAGCCGTGCCAGCTTCACGAAGGAGCTCGTCAGCTCCCCCATCCCTCGTCCGCCGAAGAGGTCGCCGAAGTCGCTGACCCGATCGGCGACGTCCTCCACCCGGTCACTGTGCCGTTCCAGGAACGCCCGCCCCTCCTCGGTAATGGTGTAGACGCGCTTGCCGTCCACTTCCTCGGAGGTCACGTAGCCCTCGTCCTGCAGCATCTGGAGCACGGGGTACACCGAGCCGGGGCTGGCCGTGTAGAAGCCGCCCGCCTCCTCTTCCAGGCGCTGCATGACCTGGTACCCGTGCATCG
Source organism: uncultured Gemmatimonadales bacterium (assembly GCA_963728445.1). Lineage (GTDB taxonomy): Bacteria > Gemmatimonadota > Gemmatimonadetes > Longimicrobiales > RSA9 > CAVSJO01. Next base: position 1,456,116 of record CAVSJO010000006.1, read on the forward strand.
GCTGCTCCGCCAGCAGCCGCAGGACCATGTACTTCAGGTCTCCACGCTCGAAGACGCGGCCGCGGCGCGCCTGGCGGGCCCGACGCGTTGCGTGCCGCGCCGCCCGCGCCGCCCGGTGCTGGAAGTCGGGGCCGCAGAAGCGCGCCCACTCGTTGAAGGGGAAGTCGCCGTACCGGGGTCCCATCGCTGCCTCCGCATCCGAGAGGGGTCGCGACCGCCGTCCACGGCGGGCATCGCCGGGGTACGGGCCGCTGTATCCCGATACGACACGATATATCGGAAAGTTTCGGAACGGAAGGGGAGCCTACTCCGCCTTGCCCTTTCGCAGCAGCTCGTCGAGCCCGGCCTCGTACTCCTCCACCTCGATGCGGCCCTCGACGAAGTCCCGCTTGAGCTGCTCCATGGGAGAAAGCGGCGGTCCGGCGGACCCGTCCGCCGAGCGGTCCCGGGTGCGGGCGGGGTGCGCCTTCCCGGCGCCGCGGCCGGTCTCGAGGCCGGGCCGGGGTCGACCGGCGACGTCGCCGGTCACCTCCTCCGGCCGCGGGTCGTCCCCTTCGCCCCTGTAGCGGGGGCGGATGCGTCGCCGGCCGACGCCCAGGTCCCACTCCTCCCACCAGCCGCGCTTCAGCCCCTGGCGGTAGAGGAACCAGCCCATGGCGAGGAGGATGATGAGCTCCATGGTGTTCGTCGGTCTAGGGTGCGAGCAGGGCCGGCCGGATCCTCAGGAGACCGGCGTGGTGTACGCCTTCACCAATCTATAAAGGAAGTCCTCGCCTTCGTAGAACGAGCGGACGCGCATCTTCTCGTTCATGCCATGGGCGTTGTTCTCGCCCGGCTCGCTGAAGAGCCCGGAGACTCCGTATACGGGGATGCCCTTCTGGCGGAAAAAGAGTCCGTCGGTGGCGCCGGTACCCATGACCGGGACGACGGAGACGCCGGGCCACATCTCGCCAGTGAGCGCCTCGATGGGATCCATGACCTCCTTCGTGAGAGGCGACGGCGGGCTCGGCTTCGCGGCGGCGACGGGCATCACGTGCACCGCCGTGTCGCCGGCGACGCGACGGAGGGTGGCGAGCACCTGCTGAGGGTCGGAGCCGGGCAGCATCCGGCAGTTGACGTTCGCGGTGGCGCGTTGGGGAAGCGCGTTGGGCGCATGGCCGGCATCGACCATGGTCGCCACGCACGTCGTGCGGAAGAGGGCGTTGTAGTACGGGCTGCGGCGGGACAGCTCGGCGACGGCGTCGGGGTCCGAAGGGTCGGCCGCCGCGCGCTTCATGAGGGCGCCGACGTCGCCTCCCTCGATGTCGGCCATGCGCTCGAAGTAGGCGCGGGAGACCTCGTTCAGCGCGGCCGGGAAGGTGTAGGCCTGCACGTTCTCGAGGGCGTGCGCGAGGGCGTAGATCGCGTTGTCGGGGCGGGGCACCGAGGAGTGGCCGCCGGGATTGGTCACCTCGAAGGTGAAGTCCTGGTAGATGCGCTCGGCCGCGCCCACGCGGTTCGCAACGGGCTTCCCGTCGTGCATCTCGCCGCCGCCGCCCTCGTTCAGTCCGAAAGCGACGTTGCCTACGAGCTCCGGGTGCTCATCGAGGAGCCAGGACGCGCCGTTCGCGGGGCCACCCTCTTCGTCGGACGTGAGGGCCATGACGATGTCCCGGTCGGGAACGAACCCTTCCTTTCTGTAGCGGATCATGTTGGCGACCCAGATCGCCGCCATGGCCTTGTCGTCGCTCGTGCCGCGCCCGTAGAAGAAGACGGAGTCCTCGTTGAGCGTGAACGGGTCCATCGTCCAGTCCTTGGGATCCGCTTCGACGACGTCCAGGTGAGCCAGGAGAAGGATCGGCTTGCGACCGGTGTCGGAGCCGTGCAGGACGGCCACCAGGTTGCCCTTCTTCGGATACCCGTCGGGCACAAGGACGTGGACGTCGGAGGCGGGGTAGCCGGCGTCGAGGAGTCGCTTCGCCATCTTCCTCGCGGCGGCCGTGTTGTCCCCGACACTGTTGGTAGTGTTGGTCTGGACCAGCTCCTGATAAATGGACCGGGCGAGGGCCTCGTCGGGCGAGAGCTTGCGGGTCGCCTGTGCCTGCGCGCGGGCCGGGAACGCGAAGAGAACGGCGCCGAGCCCGGCGACCGTGGCGCATCGGAGCGACCTACCCATGGAAGTCGTCATGGCTCCTGAGGGCTGAAGAGGGCGTGGAGGGTACCGGCGCAAGATGACCCATGAATCCGCTCCGGCGCCAGTGGGTGTCGTGCGTGCACGAAAACGGGGGCGGCCCGCGGGCCGCCCCCGTTGATATTCGTCGAAGCTCCGGAACTCAGTCCCGGTTGTCCGTAGCCTTGCGCGCGGCCTCTCCGGCCTTGCGCTCCACCTTGCCAGCGGCCTCGCGCGCCGCGCCCTTCGCCTGCGTCGAGCGATCCTTCGTGATCCGCCCGGCCTCCTTCTCGACCTTGCCGGCGGCCTCGCGGGCGGCACCCTTCACCTCGTGCTCGGTGCCTTCCTCGTGGATCTTGCGCTTGGTATCGTCGTGCTCGCTGTGCGTGCGGTCAGCCATTGAGATCCCTCCTCTGGAGTGCCGCCGATGATCGGCGGTAACCCAAGATCATTGCACGACTTATGCCATGCTTTCGCCCGGAATTCCGCCGGTCCGAGCCCGGCTCGCAGGAAGGCCACGAAGGCGGCGGCATCGACCGGCACGGGCTCAGCAGACTTCACGGGGCGCCGATTTCGCACTATCGTGGGGGGAGCCCTCCAGCCCGACAGAAAATGGACCGGCGACGACGCCCCGACGACGCATCCCTCTCCCTCGAGGAGGCCGAGCAGTACGCACGTCTCGTCGAGAACGCAGTGCGCAGCGCGGGCCGCGGGCTCATCGACGCGGATCGCGCCCGGCCGCACGTCATCACCCTGCTGCTCGGATCTCGAAGCGTGCGACGGCGGCTCGTGGAGATCCTCGACGATTTCCACCTGCTCCAGCTGCGGCACTGGACGGGCCTTCGCCTCGATCCGCCGATGCCGGACCTCGAGTGAGTCTCAGCGCCTGAACTGGTACGCCAGCTTCACGAAGAGCCCGTCGGACGCGCGGTACAGATCTCCCACCCGCAGGAAGCTGTCCCCCACCAGGCCGGTGCCGTAGCCCAGGAACGCGACTGTCCCCGGGACCGGCTCGTAGGAGGCCAGCAGGTCGAGGCGAAGCCCCTCCGAGCTTGCCGACGGCACGGGGACACCGGCCACGAGGAGCGCTTCGCCGGTGCGTGGATCGAGCAGCGCGTCGCGTCGCTCGGAGCGCCATTCGGCCACGGCCCGGAAGAAGAGCGCACGATTCGGCTGGACCTCCACCTTCAATCGCGGCAGGCGAGTGAGAGCGAAGCGGGAGCCGTCACGCTCCCGTGTGATCCGCTGAAGCGTGCCGGTGAGCGCGGCCCGCGCCCACGGTGTCGGACGGAGATAGACGCTGCCCGTCAGGGTCGACGCCGTACCTTCGCCTCCCTCGTCGAAGATGGCCACGTGCCCGCGATTGATCTGCGCAGTCGCGCTGAACGTCTGGTAGGTCGGCGTGGAGATCCTGACGTGACCCGCGAGCCCCGACACGCGTTCGAGCGGGAGGAATTCGGTCGAGGGCGAGGCTTCCGGCGCGTAGGCGGCGTAATCGTCCGCGAACAGCCGGACGAAGTTGCGCTCGAGGCTGACCTCCCCCTCCCATCCGCCGCGCAGGCGTACCGTCGTCGTGGTGCTCTCGCCGCCCTCGATGGCGGCTTTGGAGCCGAAGCCGGCGTATCGCCAGATGCGGGTGGGCCCGAAGAACGTCGTCACGTTCTCCACCCGGCCTCCCGGCTCTCCGTACCACGTGAAGCGGTTGAAGCCGTGCGCCTGCACGATGTCCGAGCGGGGGACGTAGCCGGCGTCGCTCTCGAATCCACGCCCGATGCCGTTGAGCTGGTAATTGAACCCGAAGCTGCGGCCGGTCCGATCGACCGATGCCCTCCACAGGGGCGCGGCGGTACTCATCATCGGATCGCCGGCCGCCGGGGCGCCGGAGACGTCGAGGGGCTGGCGCGTCCACGAGCCGCCGAGCTGCGCCTCGAAATAGTAGAGCTTTCCGAACACGATGCGCGTGTCGGCCGCCGCGACCCGATTGAACGCGCTGGAGCCCTGTTCGCTCCGATCGGTGAAGAGGACGCCGGCCACGGAGTTGGATCCGAAGTCCGTGCGCAGCCGCACCACGTTGAAGAGGGCCTTGCTGTCGGGCGCATCGTCCAGGGCCGAGAGGTACGCGACGCCCAGCGGGCCGACCTTGCCGGTCAGCTTCGCGCCCGCGGCGGGCTCGGCGATGCGTCGCGTGTAGACGAGCTGGTTCGGCGTCGAGAACAGCTCGATCCCCTCGAGGAAGAACGGCCGCTTCTCCGGGAAGAAGAGAGCGAATCGCTCGTTCACCGACACCTGCGTGACATCCGCCTCCACCTGGCTGAAGTCCGGGTTGATGGTACCGTCCAGGGAGAGGCTCGTGAAGCCGACCCGGAAATTGGCCCCGGCGTCCGAGTGCAGGCTGCCGCGCTCGAAGGGGGCGTCCCGGTCGGCCCGGAGTCCGCTGCTCGTCGCCGTCACGAAAGGCTGTCCCTCGAAAACCACGCCGCGGTGGAGGTCGTGGAGCCCGGTGATGGTGCCGGACTGAAGCAGGAAGCTGGCGTTCGCCCGCCGCACGTCGGTCCACGTGTCCGTGTGGCCCGTCCGCTGCACGATGCGCACGACCTGGAGCCCCCACTCCTGAGGTCCGTCCCCCGGAAAGCGCAGGCTCTTGAAGGGGATACGCATCTCGACGACGTATCCCTCGTCCGTCAGGCGGCCGGCCGTATCGAACCAGTAGTCGGGACTGAGATCGATGTTGCCGCCGAAGATGTGGCCGGCGCTTGCAGAGCCCTCCGTGCGCACGCCGTCCATCTGCACGCCGAGGGGATTCGAGCCGAAGAAGAAGGCGCGCCGGCGATCGTCGAACGTGTCCAGGTAGACGATGACGTGGTCCTCGGCGTCGATGTTGTCCCGGTCGGCCTTCGTGGCGCGGACCGAGCCGGGCTGCGAGTCGTGGGCGATGATGCCGAACCAGATCGCGTCGGGGCCGTACCACACCCGCACCTCCGTCCGCTCTTCCGCCGGACGGCTGTCGACGGGCTCGTACTGGTGAAAATCGTCGAGGACCGCCGCCCGCTGCCACACCGGCTCGTCCAGGCTTCCGTCCACCGTTGCTGCGGCTTCCTCACGGGGAATCGTCACCACGTACGGGCCGGAAGCCGTGTCGGCCTCCTCGCCGACGCTCGCCTGGGCCGTCACGACGGAAGGCATGGCCGCAAGGCAGACCAGGGCGGAGCAGAGTGCCACGGAGCGAGGTGCCGCGGCGGATCGGGTGGAGCGGCTGCGCATGGAGGACGTCGTCGTCGGCTCGGGACTCGGTTCGGGTCCGGGAGGCGGGCAATGTCGCACGCGGACCGCCTCCTCACAACGTCCGCGAGACACGCAGGGTGACGGCTCGTGACGAAACGCCCGTCTGACCGGCCCCGGTTCTACGCCGGCGCGCGGAGGCCTTTGCCGGAAAGACCCGCCACCTGCCGGCGCTGGAGCTCCAGCACCCGGTCCCGGCCGTACACGTCCGGGTAGAAGCGGACCGTCCCGTCCTCGTCGGCCCACGCCGTGAAGTACAGGATGTAGACGGGCACGCCCCGGTCGAAGCGGACCCACTGCTCCTTGTCCGTGGCCAGGAGTGAGTCCACGGCCGACGCGGACCGGCCCGCCACACGGGGCAGCAGCGCCCGCGCCAGCTCCTTCGGCTTCTCCAGCCGGATGCAGCCGTGGCTGAAGGCGCGCTCCGTCCGGGAGAACAGGTGGTCCGCGGGCGTGTCGTGGAAGTAGATGTTCCTGTCGTTCGGGAACATGAACTTCAGCCGGCCCAGGGCGTTGTCCGGCCCGGGCTGCTGTCGCACCCGGAACGTGGCCGGTCGCGTCCAGTCCACCGACCCGGGATCCACCACCCGGTCCCCCCGCAGCACCTGAAAGCGGTTCCGCTGGAGATAGCCGGGGTCGCTCATCACCTTCGGTGCGACCTCCTCCTCCGTGATCGACTCCGGCACGTTCCAGTACGGGTTCACGATCAGATAGCGCATCGTGTCGGCGAATACGGGCGTGTTCCATCCCGTCTTTCCGACCACCACCCGCATCCGCTCGACCGGCCGATCGTGCTCGTCCATCTCCAGCTCGAACCCGGCCACGTTCACCACGATGTAGCGCTCGCCGAGCTGCCGCGGCAGCCAGCGCCAGCGGTCGAGGTTGAGCTCCAGGTCCGCGATGCGGTCCTCGACGCTTCGATTCAGCTCCGCTCGCGTCCGGGGGCCCAGCACGCCGTCATCGAGGATGCCGTTCCTTTCCTGAAAGTGCCGCAGCGCTTCGGCGAGTCGATCGTCGAAGACGTTCGGCCGCGACTCGCCGGCTCGCGCCAGCTCGGCTTCCCGGGCGTCGTCGCCTCCAGCGAGACGCGCACGCAGCGCGGCGATGCCGGGCCGCGAGGAGCCCTCCCTCACGTCTCCCAGCTCCGGGACCTCCGGCCAGCCGCCCTTCTGTGCGAGAGCGCGGTAGCGGCGCCAGCGCCGCCATCAGTCGGGTGTAGTGGGGCGTCGCCGGCCGCAGCGAGTCGATCACGCTCTGCGGGTCGCCGGCGATGGCGCCTCGCAGTGCCTCCGGGCCCGGCGCATCCTCCCGCCCGATCCCCCACTCCAGCCCCGCGTCCGACGGGTCGATCGTCCCTCGCACCAGGTCGGTCGCGTATCGCTGGAAGCCCTGCGACAGCGTCAGGTCCAGATCCGCGAGCCAGAGCACCCGCGCCGAGTCCGCCAGCGCACCGTCCCCGTCTGCCTCCAGGCGCGTCTCGATCGCCTTCGCAGCCTCGACGCCGTAGCGCGACGGCTTCAGGCCCTCTGCCGTCGCACCGGCCAGGACCGCCTCCATCCTGCGGCCACCGTCGGTCAGCCCGCTCCCGTCCGTCCACGCAGGGGCGCCCCTGCGGGCCTGGTAGAAGACAACCGTCGCCGAGTCGAGCCGGAGCGAGTCGCCCGACTGCAGCTGCACCACCGGGTCTCCGCCCGGACCCACGAGCGCGTTCAGACGTCCGCCGACCGCCCGCGGAGCCGGGTCGCCGCCGCACGCGGCCACCGCCGCGACCGACGCCAGCGCACACGCCAGCCGCGCTGCGCGCGCCCAGTCCGTGCCGCCTGCCGCACGCTCCCCGTTGCCCCATCGCTTCGATGCCGCCATCGCGTCTCCTCGTCCGGTGGTTACGCGCGGAGAGTGCAAGGGGTGGGCCAGAAATCTGTAACAGCTTTAAAAGCAACGATTTACGAAGTCTACGAGAGCGCCGCCGCCTCGCCCGTGCTACCTTGCGGGCATCATGCCCGACTGGATCAACGTCCCGAACGCCCTCTCCCTTCTGCGGATCGCCCTCGCTCCGGCCTTCGGTCGTCGCCCGCCGGCCACGGACCCGGGCTGCCATCCTGGCCCTCGGCACCTTCACGGAATGGCTCGACGGATGGCTCGCCCGGCGCAATCGGCAGGAATCCTCCGTCGGCGCCATCCTCGATCCCGTTGCCGACCGCCTCTTCGTTCTCTCCGCCCTCGCCGCCCTCGCCGCGGAAGGCGCCATCGACCGCCGCCGCCTCGGCGTTTTCCTGTCCCGGGACATCGCCACGCTGGCAGGCGGTGCCGCCGTGGCGGCACTCGATCTGCCGGTCCGACTGCGGGCGCGCATGCCGGGCAAGATCGTGACGTCCCTGCAGCTCCTTGGCGTCACGACGCTCATCGCCCGCCCACGCCATCTCGACGCCGTGCTGTCGCTCCTCGGACCCGCGAGCGCCGTGGCGATCGCCGACTACGCCGAAGCCGGGCTGCGCTCGCTCAACGGAGTCGAAGCCGGGGCGGCCTGATTCGGACGGAGTCGTCGAGCATGCTGTACATGTGTATTCGTGCAAATGCACGATTTTAGTTGTTCATTCGGCGGAAACGAACGTGAGTCGGCCGATCGTCGCAGGTGGAATGTGGCGTTCGGCGACACGCGTGTTGACGACCCTGGAGTGGGTGATAGCTTTGCTCGTCCGACGGCGCACCTCGCGCCGAACGGGCGGCGGCGGACCGGCGCAAGACGGGCCGCACTCACCCCAGCCCGAGCTGAGCCCGATGCAGATTCGACCGACGCGCTTCGACACGCTGGCCGCGGCGACGACGTGGACCCCGGACGTTCCGGACCGTGACGACCGGAACGGGCGCCGACCGTTCGACATCGAGCGGATCTTCGGCGAGAACACCTTCAGTCTGCAGGAGATGAAGGCGCGGCTGCCGCAGGGCACCTTCCGGGCGCTGATGGCGACCATGGAGGAGGGGGCGGAGCTGGACGCGACGCACGCGGACGCGGTGGCGCTGGCGATGAAGGAGTGGGCGACGGAGCGGGGCGCGAGCCATTTCACGCACTGGTTCCAGCCGCTCACCGGGCTGACGGCGGAGAAGCACGACAGCTTCATCACGCCGAATGCGGGCGGGGGCGCGGCGGCGGAGTTCAGCGGGCGGGACCTGGTGCAGGGTGAGCCGGACGCGTCTTCATTCCCGTCGGGGGGTGTGCGGGCGACGTTCGAGGCCCGGGGCTACACGGCGTGGGATCCGACGTCTCCGGCGTTCATCGTGGACAGCCCGTCGGGACCGTACCTGGCGATCCCCACGGCGTTCGCGTCGTGGACGGGGGAAGCGCTGGACGCGAAGACGCCGCTGCTGCGGTCGATGCACGCGCTGGACGTACAGGCGCGGCGCGCGCTGAAGCTGCTCGGCGGGGAGGCGGAGCGGGTGATGGCGACGCTGGGACCGGAGCAGGAGTTCTTCCTGATCGACCAGGAGTTCTACTACCGGCGCCCGGACCTCGTGACGACGGGCAGGACGCTGTTCGGCGCGAAGCCGCCGCGGGGCCAGGAGCTGGAGGACCACTACTTCGGCTCGATTCCGGAGCGGGTGCTGGCGTTCATGATGGACGTGGAGCAGGAGCTCTACCGGCTGGGCGTGCCGGTGAAGACGCGGCACAACGAGGTGGCGCCGGGGCAGTACGAGATGGCGCCGATCTACGAGAACGGGAACGTCGCCGCGGACCACCAGCAGCTCACGATGCTGGTCATCCGCAAGACGGCGCGGAAGTACGGGCTGGTGGCGCTGCTGCACGAGAAGCCGTTCGCGGGCGTGAACGGCAGCGGCAAGCACCTGAACTGGTCCTTCGGCACGCGGCGCCACAACCTTCTCGAGCCGGGGGACAGTCCCCACGACAACCTGCAGTTCCTGTTCTTCTGCACGTGCGTCCTGCGGGCGGTGGAGCGGCACCAGGACCTGCTGCGCGCGGCCGTCGCCTTCGCGGGCAACGACCATCGCTTGGGCGCCAACGAGGCGCCGCCGGCGATCATTTCGGTCTTCGTCGGTGAGCAGCTCGCCGACGTGTTCGATCAGATCGAGAAGCTGGGCTCGGCGAAGAAGAGCAAGGAGGGCGGCTTCATGGGTCTCGGCACGCCCGTGCTGCCGACGCTGCCGAAGCACGCCGGCGACCGCAACCGGACGTCGCCGTTCGCGTTCACCGGAAACAAGTTCGAGTTCCGGGCCCTCGGCGGCTCGCAGTCCATCTCCTTCCCGGCGACGGTGCTCAACACCATCGTCGCGGAGGGAATCGACGGACTCGCCAGCGAGCTCGAGAACGGAGATGGAGAGTGGGACCGGCGTGGAGGACGCGCTGCGCGCCGTGCTGGCCCGTGAGATCCCGCGCATCAAGCGCATCATCTTCAACGGTGACGGCTACTCCGAGGAGTGGCAGGCCGAAGCCGAGCGTCGCGGGCTCCTCAACCTGCGCAACACGCTGGAGGCGGTGCCGATGCTCACGTCGGCCGACAACGTCGAGCTCTTCGACCGCTACGAGGTGCTGTCGCGGCGCGAGCTCGAGTCCCGCGAGGAGATCGCGACGGACCAGTACTTCAAGACCGTCAACATCGAGGGTGAGACCATGGCCGACATGGCGCGCACCATGCTCATGCCCGCGGCCGTCCGCTACCTCAACGACCTCCTCGCCGCCGCCGAGCGCGCACGGGCCGTCGGCGTGAAGGCCGACGGCGTGAGCCGCACCATCGAGGAGCTCAGCAGCCTCATCGACGATCTCCGCCTCGCCACCGAGCGCCTCGTCGAGCAGAACGCGGAGCTGGGCGGCGACGACGTCCACTCCAAGGCGCACCACATGCGGGACAACATCGTCCCCGCCATGGCGGCGGTCCGCAGCGCGGCCGACCGCCTCGAAAAGGTCGTCCCCGACGACTTCTGGCCCCTCCCGACGTATCGGGACATGCTTTTCGTGAAGTAGCGAACCCGCGTCACGCCTTCGCCCGCTCCTCCATCGCCGCGAGGAGATTTCCCTCCGAGTCGTGGAAGAAGACCATCCACAGCTCGTAGCTGCCCATGTCGGCGATCCGGTGCGGCGCGTCCACGAAGGACACCCCGCGGGACTTCATGGCCGCGTACGTCCCGTCGATGTCCTCCACACGGAAATACAGCACCGACGACGCATGCTCCAGCTCCGGCGTCTCGGCCCGGCTCAGCATGAGGCGGACCTGCCCACCGTCGAAGAACGCCAGCCCCGGCGGCGCCTCGAAGAGCAGCGGCAGCTTCAGGACGTCCCGGTAGAATGCCGTCGCCCGCTCTACGTCCTGCACCGTCACCGCGACCTGTGCCAGCGGGCCGAGACCCGTCTCTCCGACCTGCTCCATCGCAGCCTCCCGTGCGTGTGGCGCGCCGCACCCGGCGGCCATATAGTTAGCTTGGCTAAGTAAATAGACGCGGGCACTCGTTGACGCAAGGGGGACGCATGAAGAGGCAGGACGGGGAGGGGCAGGGCGACGTCGCGCTCCGACTGCACGCGGTGGCGATCCATCTTCTGCGCCGCGTTCGCGCCGTGGACCGGGAGACGGGTCTGACGGCGGCGCGTCTCTCCGCGCTCTCGGTGCTGGTGTTCGGCGGTGCGCGCGCGGTGGGGGAACTGGCGGAGACGGAGCAGGTGACGGCTCCGACGATGACGCGGCTGGTGAGCGGGCTCGAGGCGGAGGGGCTGGTGCGCCGGTCGCCGGATCGGCGGGACGGGCGACGGGTCCTGCTCACGGCGACGGCCAAGGGGCGGCGCCTCCTGGAACGGGGGCGAGCGCGTCGCGTGCAGGAGGTCGAGGCCGTGCTGCAGGCGCTGCGGGGCGGGGAGCGGCGGACGGTCGGCCGGGCGGTGGCCGCCCTCGAGCGGGCGCTCGCGGCGGAGCCGTGATCGTCGCCGCCTTCTTGCGTGGCCCGCCGCCTTCGGGGAGGTTAACGCAGATCCACGACGAAACCGAACAGGGAGTCTGACATGAGCGACCACGTGTACAAGCAGATCGAGCTGACCGGGTCCTCTTCGGAGGGGATCGAGGACGCGGTGCGGAACGCGGTGCGGAAGGCGGGGAAGACGATGGACAACCTGCGCTGGTTCGAGGTAGTGGACGTGCGCGGCCACATCGAAGGGGGCGAGGTCTCCCACTGGCAGATCACTGTGAAGATCGGCTTCACGCTGAAGGATTGAGCGGGCGGATCCGGTCCGCCCAGCGAGTCGGCGCGGGCGGAGCGGCCTCGTTCGAAGGAACCAGCCCTGCCCTGGCGGATCAGCTCTGTCGGGGCAGGCGTACGTAGAACGTGGTTCCTTCCCCGACGCTGCTGCGGAGGCCGATCCTGCCGCCCAGCAGCGCGACGTAGCGACGCGTCACGGCTAGCCCCAGCCCGGTTCCCTTGCTGCCTTCCTCGGTGGTGGTCCCGCCCCTCGTGAACGGTTCGAAGATGCGCGCCTGCTCGGAGGGATGGATGCCGGGCCCCGTGTCCTCGACGGACACGACGGGCCCCTCCTCCATCTCCGTGAGGGAGAGCGTGACGCTGCCCCGCTCGGTGTAGCGTACGGCGTTGGTGAGCAGGTTCACGAGCACCTGTCGCAGCTTCACGCGGTCGGTCTCGTAGGGGACGGGCGCGTCAGGCAGACGGGTGTGGACTTCCAGCTCGCGGCCGCCGACGATCGGCGCGACGATGAGGGCGGCGTCCCGGCACACCTCCACCAGATCGACCTGCTCCCGGTAGATCTCCTCCCGCGCCGCGTCGACCCTGGCGAAGACGAGGATCTCCTCGATGATGCTGCGCAGATGGAAGGCGCACGCCTTGATACGGTCGACGTGCTCGAGCTGGGACGGGTCGAGGGGCCCATCGAGCTGATGGGCGAGGAGGTCGGCGTAGCCGAGGACCGCGTTGAGGGGAGTGCGGAGCTCGTGACTCATGGTCGCGAGGAACTGGGACTTGGCGCGGTTGCCCAGCTCGGCGGCCTCGAGGAGGCGGGCGTGCTCCACGGCGACGGCGGCCCGGTTCGCGACCTCGACTGCGAAGCGGAGGTCGTCCTCGCTGTAGCGGCGGGATTCGTCGCAGGCGACGAAGGCGATGCCGCCGAGCGTCTCGCCCCGAGCCGTGAGCGGCGCGATCATGGCCGACGTGGGGTTCAGCGCCTGAACGAGACGGAACTGCTCGTCGTCGCGGCCGAGCACGCTCCGGATGACGCGCGCGTCGATGGGGCCGAGGAGGCGGGGCTGCGCGGACTCGATGGCCGTGCGGATGACGGAGGGCTGGTCCCCGAGGGCACGTCCGCCGAGGCGGCGTGCGATGCGGGCCCGCACCGGATTGTCCGCCGCGGTGGCTGCGCGCACGAGTCGGCCGTCGTCGAGGGTGTAGACGGCACACCAGTCGGCCAGCAACGGCGTGCACAGGCGGGCGAGGCGCTCGAGGGCCTGGCGGTACTCCCGCGCGGATGTGATGGCGCTCGTGGCGTCGGCGAGGAACGCAGCCTGCCAGCCCCGGCGTCGTAGTTCGGCCTCGTCCCGTATCCGTGCGACGCCGGCCCCGACCTGGGAAGCGACGGTGGCGGCAAGGCGGACGTCGTCGGGCCCGACGTTGTCCCGGTCACGGTAGAACAACGTGAGCTGTCCGGCGGTCCGGCCAGGATCGGGAAGGGGTACCTGCACGACGGCTGTGATGCCGGCTTCGTGGAGCGCGTCGGCGACGGTGTCGTGCGCAATGTCGCTCACCGCCTCCACGACGGGCGACCGCGCGTCCTCGTCCGGGGGCGCCGCCATCGGCAGGGGCAGTACCGCCTGAAGACCACCGGGCAGGCCAACGCAGCCGGCGAGGCGGAGGGCGCCGTCCGGGCCCTCGACGACCAGGCGGACGGCCGCCGCGCCCGTGGAGCTCGCCAGGTTGTGCAGCACGGCCCGGTACACGTCTTCTTCACGGCTCGCTCGGCTGACGGCGTCGGTCATGCGGCAGAGCGCGTCGAGCATCGAGAGCCGCCGCTGGCGCAGCGGGGGAGCGTCGGAAGGACCGTCGTCGGTCGAAGCGGATGTGAATCCCACGCCTGCGAGGGCTTCAGCGTGCGGCCGCATGGCGTTCAGGGGCGAGAGGACCCTCCACGGCTGCGGAAGCCGGCCGCGGAATGGTGCCTACACGATGGGCAGGATGGTCCGGCGCGCGCAAGAAGGACGGCGACGCCCGCAGGAGAGGCTCGCCGGACGGCCGCCGGCGCCTTAGGGACGGCCGGCGCGATGGCGGAGCGTGCGATGCGTGGGGCGAAGAAGTCCGCGTGGAAAAGGAGAGATACGGATGGCCAGGCGGGATGCGGACGTGCTGGTGGTCGGGGCGGGAGCCGCGGGACTGATGGCGGCAGACTGCCTCGTGGCGGACGGGATCGACGTGATCGTCGTGGAGGCGCGCGAGCGGGTAGGCGGGCGGATCCTCACCGTGCGGGACGGCCGCTCGCCGGTTCCCCTGGAGCTCGGCGCCGAGTTCGTCCACGGACGTGCGCCGGAGACGGTGCGAATCCTGGACGCAAACGGCGTGGCGTTCTACGACGTCCATGGCGGGGAGCTGCGGGCCCGGGACGGTCGGCTGCGTCCGGCCCGGTCGTTCTGGCCCCGGCTGGAGGCGCTGATGTCCCGTATGGATCCCGCGCGGGAGCCGGACCGCTCGTTCGACGAATTCCTGGCAGCGCAGGGCGACGTAGCGGCCTCCGACCGCCGGACCGCCCGCGCCTTCGTCGAGGGCTTCCACGCGGCGGACGCCAATCGGGCGAGCGAGCGGGCCCTTGCCCAGGCGGGAGGGGGTGGCGGCAGCGAGGTGGCCCTGCAGTCGGCCCGGGTCGCCGGCGGCTACGACCGGGTGCCCGCCGCGCTGGCCGAGCGCCTCGGCGGCCGCGTCCGGACGAGAACTGCCGTGCGCAGGATCGAGTGGCGCCGCGGGGAGGTGAAGACGAGCGTGGAGCTCGGTACCGGCGACGTCGCCCAGCTCGCGACCCGGGCATGCATCGTGACGCTGCCTGTCGGCGTCCTCGCGGCGCAGCCGCCGGAGCGCGGCGCCGTGCGGTTCGACCCGGACCCCGCGCCGCTGCGCCGGGCCCTCGACGGTCTCGCGATGGGGCCCGTCGTCCGGCTCTCCTTCCTGTTCGATCGCCGGTTCTGGGAAGACGGCCTGCCGGCCGCGCAGTCGGACGCGTCCCTGCGGGAGCTCTCCTTCGTCCATGCCCCCGGCCGGCCGTTCAACGTGTGGTGGAGCGCCTACCCCGTGCGCGCGCCGATGCTCGTGGCGTGGTCGGGCGGTCCGCCGGCGGCGGAGCTGGAGCGGCAGGGTGCGGCCGGGATCGAGGCCGCGGCGACCGAGGAGCTGGCGGCCATCACGGGGCTCGGGGTCGATGCCGTGCGTGCGCGGGTGGTCCGGTGTGCCCGGCACGACTGGAGCGCCGACCCGTACAGCCGCGGGGCCTACAGCTACGCGGTGAGCGGCGGTGCCGACGCATGGCGACGCCTGCGGGAGCCCGTGGAGGCGACGCTCCTCTACGCGGGAGAGGCCGCGGCGCGACCGGGCGAGAACGGCACCGTGGAAGGTGCCCTCGAGAGCGGCCGCGCCGCGGCCGTCGCCGTGACGGCGGCCCTGGGCGACGGCGCCTAGCACCCGCCGCCGAGGCGGGGACGCCGCCGCCCGGCCGTCCTGCTACTTCAGGACGTCGTCCAGGCGCCTGACGAGCCGGACGAGCTGACCCGTGAGCGCCTCGAGGCGCTCGTAGGCGTCCTGGCCCGGGTGCTGGTCGGCGCCGGTCTCCGCGCTGTACAGGTACTCGATCTGGTCGACGAGCATGGGCTGCGGATAGCTCGGCAGATCCTTCGTGAGCAGCGAGTCCCGCACGACCTGGAGCCGCTGGAGCTTCCGCTTCGAGGCGGCGTCGCCCTTGTCCTTCAGTGCCTTTTCTGCCTCGGTTAGCCGCGCAGCGGCGACGCGCGCCCGTGTGAGGGCGTCGCGGATCTGCAGGGCGAGCTGGAGCTGGGCCTCGACGTCGGCCTGCGTGACGCCGCTCGTCGTGACGCGGGGATCGAGCATGACGTGGAGCGGCTGCGTCTGGGTCGTTCCACCGGCGGTCAGGCGCACGGTGTAGTCGCCGGGCACGGCCATGGGTCCGCGGCGACCGCTGCGGCGCGCGTCGGCGTCCCACGGTCCCGGGTAGCGCAGGTCCCAGGTGAAGCGGTGCATGCCCGGGCCCGTCTCCAACGCCGGCGTCCCCGCGCGGACGAGGCTGTCGCCCCGCAGGGCGGGCTCGGCGGGCAGCGTCGTCGTCTCGCCGGGACCCTCGCTCGAGAAGGAGCGAATGACGGCCCCGTCCGGCCCGAGGATGTCCACGCTCACCGGGCCGGTCATCCCCGTGCCGAGGGAGTAGTCGATGCGTGCCCCCACCTCGGGGTACTCCGGGTCGGAGGGGTCCTGCCCGAAGGCGTAGTAGCGCATGCGCACGGCCGTGTCCGGCTGGAACAGATGCGCTCGGGCGTCCGCCACGTCCGGGGTGAGCTGCCGCAGGGGCGCGACGTCGTCGAGGATCCAGAAGGAGCGCCCCTGCGTCGAGAGGACGACGTCGTCGTCGTGGACCTCGATGTCCGTGACGGGCACGGCCGGCAGATTGAGCTGCAGCGACTGCCAGTGGGCGCCCTCGTCGAACGAGACGTACATGCCGAACTCGGTGCCGGCGTACAGCAGGCCCTCCCGGACGGGGTCTTCGCGGACGACGCGGGTCGGCTCGTCCGCGGCGATGCCGTTCGTGCCGTCCGTCAGCAGCGTCCAGCTCGTGCCGTAGTCCGTCGTGCGGAAGATGTAAGGCTTCCAGTCGTCCAGCAGGTACGCGTAGGCGGCCACGTACGCTTCTCCGGGCTGCCAGGGGGACGGCTCGATGTTCTGGATGCGGGCACCGTGGGGGAGCCCCTTCGGCGTCACGTCCGTCCACGTCTTGCCGCCGTCCCGGGTCACGTGCACCGGGCCGTCGTTCGCGCCGGTCCAGATGAGACCGGGCTGCAGCGGCGACTCCTCGATCACGTAGAGGACGCTGTAGACCTCCTCGCCGGTCATGTCCCGGGTGATGGGCTCGCCGCTGACGCCCTGGTACTGCGGCTCGTCGGCGGTGAGGTCCGGCGAAATGCGCTGCCAGTGCTGGCCGCCGTCCGTGGTCTTCATCACGTACTGCGAGCCGTTGTAGACGATGTCCGGGTCGTTGGGCGAGACCTCGATGGGCACCACGCGCTGATAGCGGTAGGGCAGATCCCGGGGCGGCGTGCCGTACATGTAGACCTCGCCCACGGCGTAGTCCTTCTCCTGTCCCGTGCGGTCGTTGTAGACGCCGAATCGGCCCTTGCAGTTCGAGTAGACGATGGCCGGGTCGTCCGGCTTCGGCACGGCCGGACCCGTTTCGCAGCCGCCGATCTGCTTCCACCACGCCGAGTAGGCGTCCGGCGGCGAGGTCGTCAGCGGCAGGCTCGGCACCGAGATCGTCGTGTTGTCCTGCTGCGCGCCGTAGAGGCGGTACGGAAAGGAGTTGTCCGTGTCGACCTGATAGATCTCGGCCGTCGGCTGGTTGAGCTGCGTCGACCAGCTCTTCCCGCCGTCGAGGCTGACGTTCGCGCCGCCGTCGTTGGACTCGATCATGACGTTCGAGTCGTAGGGCGCGATCCACAGGTCGTGGTTGTCACCGTGGGGCGTGCCTCTCCTCTGGAAGGAGTGGCCGCCGTCCGTGGAAACGTAGAATCCCTCGTTCATGACGTAGACGAGGTCGGCGTTCTTCGGGTCCGCCGTCACGTTCGTGTAGTAGAACGGGCGGTTCATGATGCCGTGCTGGCTCGAAGCCAGGGACCACGTCGCGCCGCCGTCGTCGGAACGGTAGAGGCCCTCGCCCGGGTCCGTGGTCTCGACCAGGGCATAGACGCGATCGGGGGCCGCCGGCGTGACGGCCAGGTCGATCTTGCCGACGAGCCCGGACGGCAGCCCCTTCGTCAGCCGGGCCCAGTGCTCGCCGCCGTCCGTGGACTTCCAGATGCCGTCGCCGGAGGAGGCCTTCGCCCCACTGATGATGGTCCACGGTTTCCGCTCTACGCGCCACGCAGCCGCGTAGATCGTGTTCGGGTCGCCGGGCTTGAGCTCCAGGTCCACCACGCCGACGCTGTCCGAGACGAACAGCACCTTCCGCCACGTCCTGCCGCCGTCGGTAGTCTTGTAGACGCCGCGTTCCGGTCCCTTGCCGAAGGGGCTGCCGATGGCGCCGGCCCACACGACGTCCGGGTTCGTCGGATGCACCATGACGGAGCCGATCTGCCCGACGTCCCGGAGCCCCAGGAACCGCCACGTCTTCGCCGCGTCGTCCGAGCGATAGATCCCCCGGCCGATGGACACGTTGCTGCGGATGCCGTCCGAGCCGGTTCCCGCGTACAGGACGTCGGCGTTCGACGGCGCCACCACGACCGAGCCCATCGACCCAACGCTGAACGTGCCGTCCGTCGTGTTGTGCCAGTGCTGCCCGTAGTCCTCCGACTTCCATACGCCGCCGCCCGTCGAGCCGAAGTAGAACGTGCCCGGATGCTTCGGATCGCCCGCGACCGTCGTCACGCGCCCGCCGCGGCTGGGTCCGACCATCCGATAATGCAGGTCCTGATAGAGCGCGGGCGCGAAGGTTCCGGAGGCAGAGGACGCCGACGGTGCGGACGTGGCGGATGCCGGCCGCGCGGACGTGGCCTGGCCGTGCACGGCGCGCGGCGCGGCGAGAGCGGCGGTGGAAGCCGCCGCGAGCGCGGCGGTCCGTATGCGGCGACCTGCGAAGATCCTCATGGCGACAAACTTTCGTACTGGGGCGTTGTGCGGGTCGGAAGCCGGAAAGGTACGGGAGGAGGATTCGAATCTGCAAACCCCGCTGGTACGCGCTCACCGGCACCAGCGGGGCCGCGCCCGTCTGATCGCGGGACGCGCGCCGGCCCGATGCGGGACGCGCTCCCGGTCCGATGCGCCACGCGCTCCCGGCCCGACGGGGACCTGCTCCCGGCCGGATGCGCCACGCGCAGGGGTGTTCGAAACCGCGTGGCGAATCGAGCCGGGAATCCCGGCAGGATCCGACCCGAGCGAAGGCGGGCTTGGCCGCGTGGTGGAACTTGCCGCATTCCGCGGCACGATTCGACAGGAGGGTTCGGGCGCCCTATTCGTTGTCGCATCCTGCCGCCGGGAAGCCGCCCCGCACGACCCCGCACGACCCCGCACGACCCCGCACGACCCCGCACGGGCACCCCGGCGCCAGCCCGACCGGATCCGGCTCGCGAACCCGGCCAACGCCGCGCGTTCAGCGCGCGTCGACCATCGCGCCCCAGATCGCTTCCGGCCGGAAGCACAGGTCCCGGCCCCGCTCGTCCTCGAACCAGACGGCACGGCCGTGTCGTATGCGGAAGAGGATGCGGCGCTGCAGCTCGATCGCCGGGCGCGCCCAGCGGGCGCGGAACACGATCTCACCGTCGTCCGTGTTGAGCCGGACGAGGACCGTGGGGATCCGCGGTCGCGCCGAACGCATGACGAGGGGTCGCATGCACTGGACGCTAGGAGGCGGCGGCGGGTCGGTCAACGTCTTGCAGACCGTCGGAAATGATGTTACTCCGTACGCCGCTCGAGTCGATCGGAGGGAGCATGCTGCTGACAGTCTATCTCGTCGTGGCCGCCGTCGTTGCCGTGGCCTTCTTCCTCATGGGCGTGACGCGCGGGTGGTGGGGCAGCACCGTGGGTGACCATTTCCTGCTCGCGCTCATCAGCGGCACGATCGGGATGGCCTGGATCTTCGTGGCGGGAGGTCTCGGTCTGGCGCTCCTGACGGCTCTCGTGTTCCGCTTCATCGGGCCGCGCACGCAGCTCAGCGACTAGCTCCCGAGCGCCGTCCTCAGCCTCTCCGCGTCTTCCTGCGGGGTCGTGCCGGTGATCCGGTTCCCGGACCCGATCTCGTATCCCGCCGCCGCCGGGCGCCGCGGTCGAATCTCCATCCGCCAGTGCAGCGCCTCGACTCCATCCTCGCTCCCTGTCGCGGAGTGCACGACGAGGTTGTAGCCCCCCTCGGTCGCCTTGCACACGGCGCCCAGCAGTGATCCCAGTCCCTTCGCCAGGTCGGCGACCTCGTCGTCTGCCGTCTCCCCGAAGCTCGGTCGGTGGCGGAGCGGTACTACCCACACCTCGCCGGGCGCGCCGGGCGCCCAGGGAACGAAAGCGGCGAACGCGTCGGAACGGGCGACGACGCGGACGCCGGCGCGCAGCTCGGCGCTCACGACGTCGCACAGGAGGCATCGTCCCGTGGCGGCATGGTAGGCCCGCATGCGCCCGTCCTCCGCGTCCCGGGCCGGAGACGGAATCGTCGTCGCAAGGAGCTGCGAGTGGGGGTGCGCGAGGGACATGCCCGCGCCGCTCCCGCGGTTCCGGAAGAGGGAGATCCTTCCCGCGGTAAGACGGCGGGCGGCGGACCGGAAGCGTTCCCGCCAGTCCATCACGACGGCGCGTCCGACCGCTGCCGGCAGGTCCGGGAAGTCGAGGTCGTGTCGCGGTCCCTCCACGAACACCTCCTGGAGACCCCGAGCGGCGGCCGCCGGAAACAGGCTCCCGGACGCCCCTGGCCCCTCGGGGCCGATGGTCCCCGGGCCCTCCCCCCGGCCGCCGTGCGGCATTTCCGCGTCCGGTGTCACCGCCGCATAGCGGTTGGCGACGACGCGCGTCAGCCATGCACCCGATGGATCGCCCGTCTCCCGCACGATCTCGACGAGCATCACCTCGTTGCCCGGACAGAACGGACACGTCGGAGAGCGGGGCGGCGCGTCGGCCGCGCCGCCATGCCGATCCGCGCCGCCCGCCGCACCGGCGTGCCCGTCGACCGCGCCTCCCGCGGCTGCGTCGTGGGGCCGGTGGGCGCGGTCGGAGGCGACCAGCGTCCAGGCACCGGTCACGACGTTGTAGCGGGCCTCCCTCACGCGGCGTCTTCCGAGCTCCCGTCGAGGAAGCGGGAACGGCAGCCGACGGAGCAGAAGGAGTGGCCGTCGTCCCCAATCGCGCCGGGGAGCGGGATGGCGATCCCGCAGTTCGGATCCCGGGCCACGTGCCCGGATACGTCCGCGCCCAGCAGCTCGCAGGCGAGGGCGAGGTGGTTGAGGAGCAGGCGGGGCAGGAGGAAGAACTCGCGGACGCGCTCGCGGCCCCGTCCGGCGCACGCGACGGCGCTCTCGCGATCCGACATGAGCTCCAGGATCGCTTCGGCGCAGGACTCGACGTCGTCGACGAGGATACCGCCATCGCCGTCGCCGATCTGGAGGGGAATTCCGCCTGCGCGTCCGCCGACCACCGGCGTTCCCTTCCAGAGCGCCTCGGCCACGACGAGCCCGAAGCCCTCCCGGAGCGACTTCTGGACGGCCACGTCGGACAGCCGCTGAAAGGCGTTCACCTCGATGTTGCCGACGCCCGTGAGGTTCGTGAACACGTGCGTGTCGGGATCGCGGCGGGCCTCCTTCTCGACGATCTCGAAGACTTCCGAGCCCTCGGGATCGTCGAGTGCCATGGAGCCGACGAGGGCGAGCTGGAGATCCGGCACCTGGCGCCGCGCGATGCGGACGGCCTCGATCACGCCGATGGGGTCCTTCCACGGATCGAATCGGGCGACCTGGGTGACGAGGGGTCGGTCCGTACGGATGCCGATCCAGCTCAGGACGCGGCGGGCGAGCTCGTCCGGCAGCGTCAGATTCTTCGGGCTCAGCGGATCGATGGCCGGGGGAACCACTTCCACGCGGTCGACGGGGATGTCCGACGGGACGAACTGGGGAAGTGTGAACACGGCGGCGTCGTACGGCTCCAGGTACGGCCGGAGGAACTCCCACGCCGCCGGATTGGGGGACGACGTGTCGATGTGGCAGCGCCAGACCCAGCGCGTGTCGCCGCTCGGCAGCAGCGAGGGCACACCCGCCGGCTGCGGGTCGTGTACGAAGACGAGGTCCCACTCGGAGTCGATGAGCTCCGCATTGCGCCGCGTGGTCTCCCGATAGCGCTCGAGGTCCATGCGATCGGGCGCGTCGGCGGCCCCCTGCAGGGCGTTGTGCAGGGACTTGGTGACGCGGAAGAACTCCGCGTCCCCGCCCATCACCTTCCATTCGGCGTCGATGCCCAGGTCCCGCAGCAGGGGCACCACGGAACCCAGCAGCTCCGAGACGCCTCCGCCGTACGCCGTCGCGTTCAGGTGCAGGATGCGCGCGCCCCGGAGCGGCTCGGCCACCCGGCGGAGCTGCTCGAGCAGGCGCGGCGGGGCGATTCCT
Source organism: uncultured Gemmatimonadales bacterium (assembly GCA_963728445.1). Taxonomy (GTDB): domain Bacteria; phylum Gemmatimonadota; class Gemmatimonadetes; order Longimicrobiales; family RSA9; genus CAVSJO01. Next base: position 1,477,875 of record CAVSJO010000006.1, read on the forward strand.
TCGTACGCGTCGAGGGACAGCGGTCCTCGTTCGATGGTCGGAAGCATCAGACTCCCTTCTCTCTCCAGAGTCGATCCAGCTCGTCGTGTCGCGGACCGACGCGCTCGCGCCAGTCCTCGAGTGCGTAGACGCCGGCGCCGGCCCCGGGCGTGGCTGGTCGGACCGCCGAAGGCCGGGTCCCGAGCACCTCCCGGGCGGCCCCGCGCAGCGCTGCCTGGGTCTCGCGCATGCGGGTGTGGAAGGCAGTCTCCGTCCCGGCGTAGGGGCTCATGTTCTGCGCGCTCGGATGGATCAGCCAGAGGACATGGGGCAGGGGGCGGTCCCCCCATGCGTCGGCCCATGCCTGCAGAAACGCCTCGGTGGGCGGCTCCGGCTCGCTCGGCCACCCGATCGTCTGGCCGCGCTCGACGCCCGCGTTGCGCAGGCGCGCGAGGCCGGGGAGGCGAACGGGCAGGCCGGGGAGGCGGACGGCGCCGTCGCCCAGCGCGGCCGCCGCGACGCTCGCGCGCAGGGCGACGTTGCCCAGCGCGACCAGCAGGCGTGGGCCGACGGCGACGATCGTGTCCCGAAGCAGGTGGATGCTCGTCGGATACGTCCCCACCGGCTCCCGCAGCTCCGCAACCTTCGGCTCGCCCCCGCCGGACGCCGGCAGGTGGTTCATGGCCGCGGTGATGAAGGTGTCGTTACGGGTCAGCCCGATGGAGGCGAGGAGGGCGTCGAGGTTGGCACCGGCGACGTCACCGCCGAAGGGGATGCGCGTGGCGTGGGCTCCCATTCCGCCGGTGCCGCGGCCGCCGGCGTTGCCCGGGGCGGCGCCGACCCACAGCACGTCGCTCTGGTGCCAGGGGCCGTTGCGGCGGGACCACACGTACGGACGTGCGACCTCGCCGCCCGCCTCGTCCCGGCAGGGCTCCGAGAGCCACGAATCGGCCAGGCACGCCGGGTGGAAGGCGTGTACCTTCCCGTAGATCGCCGCGAAACGAGCCTCTTCGGCCACTTCGCCGCCGCCCCGGTTGTCGGCCATCCATCCCCCCGTTCCGATCCGATGCCAGGCCGGAACGACAGGCGCAATCCGACCGGTCGGACCGGTCCGATGCAGATTCCGTGCGGGGAAGGACTGGCCGTCAGTCCTCGTCCTCCCAGCGGGTCGAGCGGCCGGTGACGGAGACGGGGCGGATGCGGATCACGCGAGCATGGGCCAGCTGGGCGACGTCGCTCATCGTGACTCTCCGCACCTCCTTCAGCAGATGGCTGCGCAGGGCAAGGAGTGCCGTTACCTTGCCCGGAACGTCCTCGACGAACTCCGCCGTGCCCTCGACCACCACGGAACGCCAGCGGTGGCCCCCCTCCTTCACCTCCGTGACCGTGAAGCAGGCGGACGAGCACGCTTCGATGGCGCCGATCTTCCGGCCGCTGCTCCCGACGATGTAGAGGTCCTCGCCGTTCCAGCCGAAGATCGTCGGGATGGCGTAGGGCCGGCCGCCGTCCACGAGCGCGAGCGTGCCCCACCGGTTGGCCTCGAGGCATCGTTTCACGCCCTCGGCGTCCATGGGTCTGGAGGCCTTGAAACGGCTCTGCGGCATCGCTTCCGTCTCCATCCGCTCCTCGATCGTCGACATGCGCTCCCCCGGTCTGCTTCGCGGCTCCCGTGGCCGCCGTACGAGACCGAAGCTAGGACCTGCCGGAGTACGATTCTGTCGGGTCGGTGCGGAATTCCCGGCGGGGAAAGAAGTCCGCAGATGTAGGGGATTTCCCCACGAGGGGAGCGGCGGGTCCCGGTTGGCGCAGGTGCGGCCGGGTCCGCATCTTGTCCGTGACCCGAATCGGGAGACACGCATGATGCGTTCAGGAAGGCCGGCGCTCGTTGGCACGATCACCCTGGTGGGCACGCTGGCACTGCTGGTCCTCGCCTCTCCGCTCAGCGCCCAGCGCCGCCAGCAGTCCCTGGGGCCGGCGACCGCGCACTTCTACAAGTCGAACGGGTTCGAGCTGCAACTCACGACGGACCTCTTCCAGAGCAGCGAGCTGCTCTTCGACTACGGCTGGCGCTGGGCGCTGGGGGATCTGCACTGGCTGCCGCGCGTCGGACTCGCCGCGGGGATCGTGACGGGCACGAACTTCCTGGACGGGCTGGCGGCGAGCCCCCGGGTCTCCCTGGAGCGGGCGATCGCCCTGCCACTGGCGCTGCGAGGCGGGGGCCACGGTGACCTCACCATCGGCGCGGCCGCAACGGCGCATGCCACCTGGCGGTTCGCCGGGGACGAGGAGCGCGGGACCTTCTTCGAGCCGGCCGTGCGGGGCATCGTCGGCTATCGTATGGACCGAGGGGGCGGGGGCGTCACCTTCATCGACTTCCAGGTCGAAGGCCGGGCGGATCACGCCGGGCCGATCCTCTACCTGCGCGTGGGCCAGGACTCGCCTCGGCGGTAATGGGCGGGCGCGCGGGGACCCACAGATCGGAGTCCGACGGATGACCGACGGGAAGGACGCGAAGAAGTACCGGAAGCGGCAGATCGGATCGCACCGGCTGCACCCCGAGTCGCTGATGATGGGCTACGGCTACGATCCGCAGCTCTCGGAAGGCTCGGTGAAGATCCCGATCTTCCAGACCTCGACGTTCGTCTTCCGGAGCGCGGAGGACGGCAAGGCGTTCTTCGAGCTGGCGTACGGACTTCGCGAGCGGGGCCCGGCGGAGGAGCCGGGCCTCATCTATTCCAGGATCAACAATCCCGACCTCGAGGTCCTGGAGGATCGCCTCGCCCTCTGGGACGAGGCGGAGTCGTGCCTCACCTTCTCGAGCGGGATGGCGGCCATCAGCACGACTCTGCTCAGCTTCCTGCGGCCGGGCGACGTGCTGATCCACAGCGAGCCGATCTACGGCGGCACCGAGTTCCTCGTGCACAACATCCTGCCGCAGTTCGGGGTGCACCGGATCGGCTTCGCGGCGGGGGAGTCGGGAGCGATCGAGCGCGCCGCCGAGGAGGCGCGGCGCATGCAGGCGACGGGGGAGGCGTCGGGCGTGGTGCGGATGATCTACCTGGAGACGCCGGCGAATCCGACCAACGCGCTCGTGGACATCGAAGCGTGCCGGCGCGCCGCCGGCGAGCTGGCCCAGGGCGATGACGGCAGCCGCCCCCTCGTCGCCGTCGACAACACGTTCCTCGGGCCCCTCTGGCAGCATCCGCTCTCCCACGGCGCCGACCTGGTGCTGTACTCACTGACGAAGTACGTGAGCGGTCACAGCGATCTGATCGCCGGCGCGTGCCTCGGCGCGGAGCAGCACGTGAGCGTCGTACGGGGCATGCGCACGATCCTCGGCACCATGGCGGATCCGTGGACGGGCTGGCTGCTGATGCGCTCTCTGGAGACGCTGAAGCTCCGCATGACGAGTCAGATGAAGAACGCGCGCTACGTGGCCGAGTTCCTGGCGGACCACCCGAAGGTCGGGCGCGTCGACTACCTGGGCCTGCTCCCGGAAGACGATCCCCAGCATGCCGTCTATCAGCGCCAGTGTCTGGGCGCCGGCTCCACCTTCTCCTTCGAGGTGGACGGCGGGGAGGCGGAGGCCTTCCGCGTGCTGAACGCCCTCACGCTCGTCAAGCTGGCGGTAAGCCTGGGCGGCACGGAGTCGCTGGCTGAACACCCCGCGACGATGACCCATTCCGACGTCCCTCCCGAGTCGCAGCGGCGGATGGGCATCACGGCGGGCATGATCCGCATCTCGGTCGGCGTCGAGCATCCCGAAGACGTGATCGCCGACCTCCGCCAGGCCCTCGATCGGGTCTGATCCACGGCGCCGGCGTGGCGTCGTCCTTGCAACGTCGCAGGGTCGTGGGCCGGACCGGTGCGGGCGCTTCGCCGCACCGGCGGCGAGCGCCTCGGAGGCGGTTCTTCCGAGAGCCTCGCATCCCCGAGGAGGACGGTGACTCGATGGAAATCTGCGGCTGCTGCTATACCCTCGTCCTGGGCGACCCTGCGGGCGCACGGCTCGTCCCGAGCCGACGCTGCCGATGCGGTCGCCATCACCGGCGCGGGGCAGCCGCAAGCGATGCCGCGGATGCGCGCCCGGCCGATCCTGGTCTGCCTGCGCTACGGCATCGGCGACGTGCTGATTCAGAAGCACACCCTGGACGGCCTCAGGGAGGCGCTGCCGGAGGCTCGGATTCCGGCCCTCGCCGCGCCGCCGGCTGACCCGCTTCCCGGAGACCGGCCAGCCTCCCGCTCAGGCGCCGCGCACGCCCCGCAGACCGGCCTCGAGCCACGCGCGCAGCTCCGGCTCGTCGGCCACGGCGGCGGCCTCGACGAGCACCCACGTGCCCATCGGCCGGTCCCCGCCCGGGGCGAACGGCGTCACCTCCGCCAGCTCCAGCGCCGGCTCGTACTCCTCCGCCCGGAGCTTTACCAGCAGAACGTCCTCGCCAACTGCCGCGAACATGCGCGACCCGTCCATGAGGCCCCGCATGCTGAACGTGCTGCGATCCCGGTACGGGCCGCCGTGCATGGCCCGCAGCGCGTCCCGGCAGCGCTGGAGCAGCCCCTCGTCGTAGGACACGGACGCAGTGAGGTCAGAGGCTGTTCAGCAGGTCGTCGATGGCCTTCTGGACGGCGTCCCGCGCCTGGCCGAGGAGCAGGTTGCGGAGCATCTCGCCGGCGTCAGCCGCCACGTCCTCGGGGTGATTCCGGTCCTGCGCGTTCCGCACGACGTTGCCGATGGGAAGCAGCGCCATCTTGGGCCGGTCCTCGTCGTCGTCGTCGTCGCTCACCGGATCGAAGCTGTCGCCGATCTCCGAAGGCGGCTCAGGCACGCTGGCCTTCCACGGCTCGTCCGCCTCGTCGCCGTCCGTCCCCTTCACGGCCTCGCCCTCGATGGGCAGGACCAGGCAGACGCGCGCCTCGATGTTCCCGTCGTCGTCCTCGGACGCGGCGAGGGCGACCATCACCGGCTTCTCCAGCAGCGAGTTGATCGAATCCATCGCCTCGGCGTCGACGACGCTTCGGGCGATCATGTGGTCCGCGTAGAAGTACGCCAGCCCCACGTTGCCCGCGGGCACGGCCTCGTGCTCTACCGCCCGGGCCTCGATGCTCAGGGGTTCCGGATGCGTCACGACGACGAGATGATCCAATGCAGCCTCCGTCCGGTGCCTTTTCGTAAGCCTTGGGAGACTACCCCCGGACGTCAAGCACTGTTTCCCGTCCGCCCGCTTGCGGGGAGGCGGTCCGCCCGTACTTTGGCCGTGTGCCGACCTCACCCGCCGACGGAGCCGAAATGTCCAGACCCCGCCGCATCCCGACACACCCCATCGCCGCCGCATTTTCGGCCGCCGCTCTGGCGCTCGCGCCCGTGCCCGGCGTTGCGCAGCAGGCGTGGACGCCGCCGGACTCGGCGGTGATCCGCCGGGCGCGGGCGATCCTGGAGAGCGTGCCTCTCGTCGACGGGCACAACGACCTGCCGTCCCGGATCCTCGAACGGTTCGACGGCCGTCTGGACGGCGAGGGCGACATCGCTCACGCCCAGCCCGGAGGCATGACCGACCTCGCGCGACTGAAGAAGGGCGGCGTCGGCGGCCAGTTCTGGTCCGCCTACGTGACCGTCGATTCGATTCCCGCGGGCGCTGCGCTCCGCCACGCGCTGCGGGAGATCGACATGGTGCACCGCATCGCCGACCGCTACCCGCAGCTCGAGTTCGCGCGCACCGCCGGCGACATCCGGCGCATCCACGGACAGGGTCGGATCGCGTCCCTCATCGGGGTCGAAGGCGGCCACGCCATCGAGAACTCGCTGGCGGCGCTGCGCGACTTCTACCGGCTGGGCGTCCGCTACATGACCCTCACGCACGCGAATACGACCGACTGGGCCGATGCCGCGACGGACTACCCGCGCCACGGGGGCCTCACGTCCTTCGGAGAGGACGTGGTGCGGGAGATGAACCGGCTGGGGATCTTCGTCGACCTGTCCCACGTCGCGCCGTCGACCATGCGTGACGCGCTGCGCGTGTCCCGCGCGCCGGTCCTCTTCTCCCACTCGTCCGCCCGGGCACTCGTCGATCACCCCCGAAACGTGCCGGACGACGTGCTGCGCATGCTGCCCGCGAACGGCGGCGTGGTGATGGTCACCTTCGTGCCCGAGTTCGTCAGCGCTCCGCTGCGCCGCTGGTCGCTGCTCCGCGACTCCGTGGCCGAAGCACTGCGGGACCGCGCGTCCGACGCCGCCGGCTACCGCACGGCGCTGGCCGAATGGGAGCGAACCCATCCGGCACCCCGGGCGACGGTGGGCGACGTCGCGGACCACATCGATCACGTGCGGGACGTGGCCGGGATCGATCACGTCGGGCTCGGCTCCGACTTCGACGGGATCGGCTCGACCCCGGTCGGACTCGCCGACGTCGGCGACTTCCCGACGCTGCTCGCGGAACTGCTGCGCCGTGGATACTCGGAGGAGGACGTCCGCAAGGTCGCCGGTCTGAACCTGCTCCGCGCCATGGAGCGGATGGAAGGCGCCGCGCACCCGGGAGGCTGAGACGGCGCCGATCGTCCATGGAGAAGCTTCGATTCGCAGGAACTTCAACGACAGGGAGGATGCAATGCTCGTCGTGAGCGCAAATGATCTGCAGGGCCGCACGATTACCAAGTACCTCGGGATGGTCAGCGGGGAGGCCATCCTGGGTGCGAACATCTTCAAGGACTTCTTCGCGGGGATCCGTGACATCGTCGGTGGCCGATCGGCCGCCTACGAGCAGGAGTTGAAGCACGCCAAGGAGATCGCTCTCCAGGAGATGGAGGCCGAGGCAGCCGCCCTGGGAGCGAACGCCATCCTGGCCGTGGATCTGGACTATGAGAGCCTTCAGATCGGGCAGGGCGGGAACATGCTCATGGTGAGCGCCAGCGGGACCGCTGTCGTGGTGGAGGGCATGTAGCTCCTCCGGCGCCACGGGAAGCGGCGGCCGCTCCCGTACGGAGCGGCCGCCGCTTTCGTCTTCGGCGCGGGCATTACGGGCGGCTGCGTCCAGGCGAGCCGGGTCAGGGCACGCCGCGGCTGCTACGCCTCCGGCGGATCCGGCCGCTTCGTCCGGCTGACCCCCGTAAGGATTCCCAGACCGATGAGGACGACCGCACCGATGCCGATCCACTGTGCCGGCACGCCCACAAGATAAGCAGCCAGCACGAGCCCGATGATCAGCACGACGAAACCGACGAGGTAGATCGCGAACGAGGACATCCGGCCCTCTCTCCGTAAGCGGCGGTCCCGGAGGGCCTGGACCCGTTCCGGGCCCGTCCGTCGCCGTGGAGTGCGGAAGACGGGCAAGGGACGTGCCTCAGCCGCTGGGCGGCCGCGTGCGGCGGAGCCCGGCCCTAGCTCGCCGCGGCGGGCTCCGTCCGGGCGGCCGCCAGAGCCTCCTCCACGATACGCCGCTGCTGGCGCTCGTGGGTGCTCGCGTAGCCTTCCGCCGGCGAGGCGCGCTCCGGACGGCCGACGTAGCGCACGGGCAGTTCGCCCATGGACGCGGAGAGGCGTCGCAGCCGGGGCTCGATGTAGCGCCAGGCGCCCATGTTCTGCGGCTCTTCCTGCGCCCACACGATCTCCGTCGCTCCCTCGTACTTCCCGAGCGTCTCGCGCAGAGCCGTCTCCGGGAATGGATAGAGCTGTTCGACGCGCACTACGGCGACGTGACCGGCGGCTTCCCGGGCGTCGGAGCCCGTGATGTCGTAGAAGACCTTCCCGGAGCAGAGGACGATGCGCCGGACGCTGCCGGGGTCGGCGGCGGCGCGGTCGTCGTCCAGCACGAAGCGGAACGAGCCCTCGGAGAGGTCGGGCAGCGTGGAGACCGCGCGCGGGTGCCGCAGGAGGCTCTTCGGCGTCATGACCACGAGCGGCCGGCCCTCCTCCAGCTTCGCCTGGCGACGAAGCAGGTGGAAGTACTGCGCCGGGGTGGTGACGTCGGCGACGCGGATGTTGTCCTCGGCGGCGAGCTGGAGGAAGCGCTCGGGTCGGCCGCTGCTGTGCTCGGGGCCCTGTCCCTCGTAGCCGTGGGGCAGCAGGAGAACGAGACGGGAGGTCTGTCCCCACTTCGCCCGTCCGGCGGCCATGAACTGGTCGAGGATCACCTGGGCGCCGTTCACGAAGTCGCCGAACTGCCCTTCCCAGAGGATCAGCGCTTCCTGCGCCTCCGTGGAGAAGCCGTACTCGAACCCCAGGCACGCCAGCTCGGACAGGGGGCTGTTGTAGATCTCGAACGGCGCGCGGCGCTCGGGCAGGGCGGCCAGGGGCGTGAACGTCTCACCCGTCTCCACGTCGTGCAGCACCAGGTGTCGCTGCGAGAACGTTCCCCGCTCCACGTCCTGCCCGGTCAGCCGAACCGGGATGCCCTCCTGGAGCAGGGAAGCGAAAGCCAGCGCCTCCGCGTGGGCCCAGTCCATGGCGCCGTCGTTCTCGAGGAGCTGTGCCCGCTTGTTGAGCTGTCGCTCGAGCTTCGGGTTGAGCGTGAAGCCCTCGGGCCAGGAGTGCAGCGCCCGATCGAGCTCCAGCACGACGTCCGCCGGAACCTCCGTCTCGGCGCCGAGGGGCGGCTCGATGCTCTCCGGGACCGGCGTGGGGTCCGGCGTCTCGCGCTCATCGGCGCGGACCTCCGTCTGCGCGTCGATCAGCCGCTGGTAGGTCGAGTCCCAGATGCTCTGGCCCTCCTCCTCGCTGAGCACGCCCTCCTCCACCAGCCGGCGAGCCCACTGCTCCCGCACGGACGGGTGATCCCGGATGACGTCGTACATGCGCGGCTGGGTGTACGCCGGCTCGTCGGCCTCATTGTGCCCGAACCGGCGGTAGCCGATGAGGTCGATGACGACGTCGCTGTGGAACTTCGCACGGTATGCCATCGCCAGTCGCGCGACGGCGAGGCACGCCTGCGGGTCGTCGGCGTTGACGTGGAAGACGGGGATGTCGAACCCTTTCGCCACGTCGCTCGAGTAGCACGTCGAGCGACCCTGCGTCGGCAGCGTCGTGAAGCCGACCTGGTTGTTGGTGATGATGTGGAGCGTGCCTCCGGTCGTGTAGCCGTCGAGGTTCGCCAGGTTCAGCGTCTCGGCGACGACGCCCTGGCCGGCGAACGCCGCGTCGCCGTGGATCAGGATCGGCACGACCCGGCTGCTGTCGAGATGCAGCTCCGGGCCGTCGCGGTCCGACTGCTTCGCCCGTGTGATGCCCTCCGCCACGGGGTCGACCGCCTCCAGGTGGCTCGGATTCGGCGCCATGAGCACGGCGAGAGGCTCGCCCGACGCCGTCGCATACGTCCCCTCGGCCCCGAGGTGGTACTTCACGTCCCCCGTGGTGCCGTGGCCGCCGTGCATACCCTCGAATTCGGCGATCATGGACGTGTACGGGCGCCCCAGCACGTGGACGAGCACGTTCAGCCGTCCGCGATGGGCCATGCCCAGCACGACCTCCCGGGCACCGCCGTCGGCCGCGCGCTCGATGGCCAGGTCGAGCACGGGCACCAGCATGTCCGTACCCTCGATGCTGAACCGCTTCGCGCCCAGATACGAGCGGTGCAGGAACTGCTCGAACGCCTCCACCTCCGTGAGCCGCTCCAGGAGCCGGCGCTGCTGGGCCGCCTCGAGGGGGTGGAGGATCTCACCGGACTCGATCTGCTCCCGCAGCCATTCCTGCCGCTCGGGGTCCTGCAGGTGCTCGTACTCGAAGCCGATGGGGCCCGTGTACGTCGCCCGCAGCCACGACAGGACCTCGGCTACCAGGCCCGCCTTCAGGTCTTCCGGCGTGAGTCCGTGGAAGAGGGGGTCCAGCGTCGGGTGGCCCCGCGGCTCCGAGCCCAGCGGATCGAGGTGCGCCGCGAAGTGGCCGTTCAGCCGGTACGCCTCTACGAGCTCGGCCGCGGCCTTCGCGGCACGTAGCTCCGCCCCGCCCGCCGCCGGCGCCGCCGTCGGCACCGCCGCCGGACCCTCGGCAGCGGGCGCCATCGCGCCGTTCGTCGCCGGCGCTGCCGGCAGGAGTCCGAGGGCCTCCGGCGCCTCGCCGAACATGCGGCGCCATCCCTCGTCAACGGACTGCGGGTCCCGCAACCACTGCTCGTAGACGAGCTGTGCGTAGCCCGCGTTGTACCCATCGAACGGATTCGACGTCTTCACGACCCTCTTCCCGGAAAGTGACCGAGTCACGATACCTTCAGGTGCCCACGCGTACACCGGCGCGCAAGCCGCGATCCACATTCGCGAGGGCGTGCAAGGTAGAGACGGATCCACGGGAATTCCAGACGGCGGGGTCGATCCCCGCTTCCGGTTCCAACCCTTTCGATGCAGAGCCCGTCCAAGGGTTCGAACGGGGACGAGACGACGAGCGGACGGGTGGCTGTCACGAGCGCGCAATTGGCAGAGACGAAAACGACCACCGAGGCCGAGGACGTGCGTCTGGCGGCCGCGGGTGACGCCCTCGCGTTCGAGCGGCTCTACCGCCGACACGTGCCGCGCATCCACGCCCTCGTGCGGCGGATGCTGGGTGGGCGTGACGCGGAGGACGTGACCCAGGAGGTGTTCATCCGGGCGTGGGAGCGCCTCGAGACCTTCCGGGGGGACGCGAGCTTCGGGACGTGGCTGCATCGCCTGGCCATCAACCTCACGCTCTCGGAACGAGGCAGCCGCGGACGGCGCGAGGAGCGCTTCCCGCTGGGAGAGCCGCCCCCGGGCACGTCGATCCGCGCCCGACGTCCCGACATGAAGATGGACTTCGAGCGGGCCCTCGAACGCCTGCCCGACGGCGCACGGGAAGTCCTCGTGCTCTACGACGTGGAAGGCTACAAGCACCACGAGATCGCCGAGATGCTCGGCGTCACCGTAGGCACCTCGAAGTCGCAGCTGCACCGCGCCCGCACCGAGATGCGGCGCCACCTGGAGGCATGACGATGAGCGATCGGTACACGGATCGGCTCTCCGAATACCTGGACGACGAGCTGAACGCCGCGGAGGCGGCGGAGCTTTCCGCGCACCTGGCGGACTGCCCCCGCTGCGCCGCCGAGCTGGAGCAGCTGCGCGCGGTGCGGTCCGCCGCGCGCTCGCTGGGCGACGTCGCTCCGTCCCGTGACCTGTGGCCCGGCATCGCCGAGGCCGTTGCGGCCCGCCCGCGCACCGCCTCGGGGCTGGCCGGCCCGCCGCCGGAGCTGCGCGCCGTGCCGGGCGTGGAGGCAGGGGGCACCGCCGCATCAGGATCGCGCAGCGCGCGGGAGAAGGCGAAGCGGGTTTGGGGACGCCGGATGACCTTCTCCTTCCCCCAGCTCGCCGCGGCCGCCGCCCTCGCGGTCCTTGCCGGCGGCGCCGGCGTGGCCGTGTGGCTGCGCGCCGGCAGTGACCCTTCGCCGGCAGCCGTCGCCGCCGGACCGGCGCCGGAGGCGGGCACCCCGGGCACCCCGGCCGCGACCGCCTCGACGGGCGGCGGGGGCGCACCCGCGGCCGGACCGGCGCAGGCGGAGCCGGAGAGGGTGGCGGCCGTGGACGTCGACGACCCGACCACACCGCCGGTGGGGTCCTCCGCCTCGGGCGGGGCCCGGACGGCAGGGGGAGAAACCCCGGCCAGCGCCGCTGGCGGCGCCCGCCTGGCGTCCTTTGGCCCGAACGGCAGCGCGACGACGGAAGTCGACCGCGCGGTGGCCGAGCTGGAAGGCGCGCTTCGTGAGCAGAGGCCTCGCCTCGACCCCCGCACGGTGGAGGTCGTGGACGCCAATCTCGCGCTCATCGACAGCGCCATCGTGGAGATCCGGGGCGCCCTCGCGAAGGATCCGGGGAGCGCCTATCTGAACCGCTCTCTCGCCTCGGCCATGAGGCGGAAGCTGGACGTGCTGCGCGTCGCGACCCTCGCGGCCGACGCCAGCAGCTGATGAACCGACAGGGAAGGATGACCCTCGAATGATCGGGACGATTGCACTGCTCCTCGGCGCCAGCCTCGCGGCGCAGCCGCCGGTGGACACCACGCTGAGCGTCGGACGGGGCAGTCGACTGCGCGTGGAAGTGCGTGACGGCAGGGTGGACATCGGCACGTGGGACCGGGACGAGGTGCGCGTGGTCGCCGAGGGCGACGAGCGGGACGTCAGCGTCCGCGGCGGGGGTTCGTCGGTCTACGTCGAGGCCGAGCCCCGGTCCCACGACCGCGAGAACCGGTACCGGATTACGGTGCCGGTCTGGATGGATGCCCGCGTCGAGACGCGCCAGGCGGACGTGACGGTGGACGGCGTCCAGGGCGCTGTGGACGTGAACAGCGTCGGCGGCAGCATCGACGTGCGCGGCGCGCGCAATTCGGTCGACCTCGAGACGGTGCAGGGCTCGATACGGGTTCGTGACGTCCGGGGACGGGTCAACGCCGAGAACGTCGGCCAGGGCATCGAGCTGGACGACGTGCAGGGGGACGTATCGGTCGTGTCCGTGAACGGCGGCATCGAGCTGCGGCGCGTGGACAGCGGCTCGGTAGAGGCCGAGACCGTCAACGGCGGGGTGCTCCTGGAAGGGCGCATTCGCCCCTCGGGCTACTACCACCTGACGTCCCACAACGGGGAGGTCCGCCTCGTCGTCCCCGAGCAGCCCGACGCGGAGGTGACCGTGTCCACGTTCAACGGCGCCTTCGATTCGGCGTTCCCCGTCGCCATCACGTCGGCGGGGAAGGAGATCCACTTCGTCCTCGGCTCCGGCTCGGCCCACATCGAGCTCGAGTCGTTCAACGGCACCATCACGCTCGGCCGATCCGGGCCGGGCTCGAACTGAAACGGGAGAGACCGATGTCTTCGACCATCGCCAGAGCCGCGGCTGCCGCATTCCTCGCCGCCGCCCTCGCCACGCCGCTCAGCGCACAGTCGGGAGACCACTTCCACTGGACTGGCACGCTGCGCTCGGGCCAGACGCTCGAGATCAAGGGCGTGAACGGCGACGTGAGCGCCGTCCCGTCCGACGGCGACGAGGTCGTCGTCGACGCCGTCAAGCACGGTCGCCGCTCCGACCCCGCCTCCGTCCACATCGAAGTCGTGCCCGGCGAGGACGGCACCACGATCTGCGCCGTCTACCCGACGCCCCGCAACGCCGACCGCGAGAACACGTGCGCGCCCGGCAGAGGCGGGCACATGAGCACGCACAACAACGACGTGAGCGTCGACTTCACCGTGCACGTCCCTGCCGGCGTCCGGTTCCGCGGCCGCACGGTGAACGGAGGCATCAGCGCGAAGAACCTGAAGGCGGACGTCGACATCGCGACGGTCAACGGGAACGCCGAAGCCACCACCTCCGGAAACGCCCGCGCCCAGACCGTGAACGGCAGCGTCGACGTGCGCATGGGCCGCGGCGACTGGACGGGCGACGCGGAGTTCTCCACCGTCAACGGCGGTATCACGCTCGAGCTGCCCGCCGGATTCGGCGCCGACGTGGACGCGAGCACCGTGAACGGCAGCATCCAGTCCGACTTCCCCATGACGGTGCAGGGACGCGTCAGCCCGCGGCACCTGCGGGCCACCATCGGCGACGGCGGCCGCGGCCTCAAGCTCTCCACCGTCAACGGAAGCATCCGGCTGAAGCGAGGCACGTAAGTACGCCGCGCCTGCGGCGCGGGGCACGGCGCCTGGCGGCGCCGGGCACCGGCCTTCGGCCGGGGCACCGCCTGCGGCGGGGCACGCCTTCGGCGGGGTTCCGCGCCTGGCGGCGCGGGGGAGGCGGCGCTTCGCGCGCCTGGCGCCCTTCGGGCGGGTTCCGCGCCTCGCGGCGCGGGGGCTGCTGGAGCGGTGCCTCTCCGCTTCTGCGCGCTTTCGCCTTCTGCGCGCTTTCGCTTCTGCGCGCTTTCGCTTCTGTGGCGTCCGGCAGCCGTCGCTCCCGGAGCTCGGACCCGCCTCGTGCTCGTCCAGCGCCCCGCCCGCAGGGCGGAACCCCGCCGAAGGCGGCCACCCGGCGGCCCCGTCGGGGCCCCGCCGCCCCGCGCCGTGAGGCGCGGAACCCCCGCCGCAAGGCGGTGCCCCGCCCCCCGGGCGGTGCCCCGGCCAACGGCCGGTGCCCGGCGCCGGAGGCGCCGTGCCCCGCGCCGCCAGGCGCGGCGAAGGAACGCATTCGCGTTCCTCGGGTATTCGCCTGCCAATATGGAACGCGGCGTGTTCGGGCGGAGACGAAATCCCGGACACACTCGGGACAAATCTCCGGAAGGACACAACTGTGAATTTCGACGAGCTGATCTCGTCGCCCGCTCTCCTGCGGGCGATAGCGGACCTCGACTGGTCCGTGCCGACGCCGATCCAGGCGAAGGCGATCCCCCTGGTGAAGACCGGCCGTGACGTCGTGGGCATCGCCCAGACGGGCACGGGCAAGACGGGCGCCTTCCTGCTCCCTGCGCTGGAGAGCCAGGAGCACGGGGAAGGGCTGCGCACGCTTGTGGTCTGCCCGACCCGGGAGCTGGCGCAGCAGGTGGCGGACGACGCCCGGGCGCTGTGCCGGCATGTCGGCCTCTTCGTGGGTGAGATCTACGGTGGGGTGCCCATCGGCCCGCAGATCCGCGACCTGCGGGCCGGCTTCGACATCATGGCGGCCACGCCGGGTCGTCTCATCGACCACATCGAGCGCGGCAACGTCGACCTCTCCGAGATCGAAGTGCTGGTGCTCGACGAGGCCGATCGCATGCTGGACATGGGCTTCCGGCCGCAGATCGAGCGCGTCCTCCGGGAGCTGCCGAAGGAGCGGCAGACGCTGCTCTTCTCGGCGACGATGCCGAACGGCGTCCACGCCCTCGCGCTGCGCATCCTGAACGATCCGGAGTGGATCGAGGCGACCCCGCAGAGCACGGCTGCGGAGACGGTGACCCAGGTCGTCTACTCCGTCCGGCCGGACCGCAAGCCCGAGCTGCTCCTGCACCTCCTCGAGAACGCCGACATGGACCAGGTCCTGGTCTTCACGCGCACGAAGCGTGGGGCCGACCTGCTGCACTACAAGCTGGACGCCGCGGGCGTCCACGTGGCGATCACGCACGGCGACAGGAACATGAAGCAGCGCACGAGCGCACTGGAAGCGTTCTCGGACGGCAAGAAGCGGGTGCTGGTGGCCACGGACGTCGCCCAGCGCGGTCTCGACATCGAGGGCATCAGCCACGTCGTGAACTACGACGTCCCGCAGGACCCGGAAGATTACGTGCACCGCATCGGCCGTACGGGCCGCGCGGGCGCGAGCGGGGACGCGATAACGTTCATGACTGCCGCCGAGTTCGCCCAGGTCCGCTCGATCGAGCACGTCCTGGGCTACCGCATCGAGAAGATCTCGCTCCCCGACTACGACTACGGCGGCGGACTGCTGGAGCCGGAGCCGAGGGCGGAGTCGCCGAAGCGGGGCCGGACCGGACGGGCCATCGGCCAGAAGGACGCGAGCTCGCTCTCCCCCGAGGAGCTCGAGGAGCTTCTCGACGTCGGCTGAGCCGAGCCGCCGCGCGGGTCTCCGGAATCGCAGTAGCGGAGGGCAGCGCCGGAGAGAAGAAGCGGGGGTGGAGGAAAGTTGGGCGGGCCGGCCCGCGTCTTGGGGGTTCACGGACCGGCCGCCCGCGAGCGAGCAGGGGGTAGAGGTTGGGCTGGGAGCCCGTGGAGGGAGTCCCTGCGACGCTCGCTCCGGTCCCATGCATTACCCGGGCCAGCGCCGTGGTCGCGCCCGCTTCGCCGCCCCCCTTTCACCACCTCCTGCGGTCCGCTAACCTTTGGGCTCGGCGCCCCCTTGCCGGGCGACCCCGAGGACCCCGTGACCCCGATCGCAGTCCCGTTCCCGACCTGATGCCGAAGCCGGACGACACTCCCCTGATGCAGCAGTGGCGCGAGGCCAAGTCGCGCCACCCCGACGCCCTGATCTTCTTCCGGGTCGGCGACTTCTACGAGATGTTCATGGAGGACGCGGAAGAGGGCGCCCGCCTGCTCGGCCTCACGCTCACCAGCCGCAACAACGGCGGCGCGTCCGACGTGCCGCTGGCGGGCGTGCCCGCAAAGGCGCGGGACGAGTACGTGCAGCGCCTGGTGAGGCTCGGCCGCCGCGTCGCCATCTGCGAGCAGGTGGAGGATCCGGCGGAGGCGAAGGGCATCGTCCGCCGCGAGGTGGTCGAGACGGTGACGCCCGGCGCCATCCTGGCCGACACGCTGCTCGCCGAGCGCCGCAACAACTTCCTCGTCGCCCTCTCCTTCGCGGGAGACGAGCCCCGGGCGCTGGCCGCGGCCGACATCTCGACCGGGGAGCTGGTGAGTGTGGCCGTGACGCCGGCCTCTCTGGAGGCGGAGCTCGCCCGCCTGGAGCCGGCCGAGCTGCTCGTGCCACGGGCTCGGGCCGAAGACCCGGCGTGGTCCCCGTCCGCCCACGCCGCGACGGTCACGTCCCGCGGCGACTGGCTCTTCGATCCGGAGATCGCCGGGGACGAGCTGCGCCGACGTTACCGGGTGACCACCCTGGACGGATTCGGTTTCCAGGAAGGGGACGACGGGCTGGTCTCCGCGCTCGGCGCCCTCGTCGCGTACCTGGCGGAGGTCCAGCCGCCGGCGGTGGAGAACCTGCGGCCGCCGCGAATCGAGCGACCGGGCGAGGCCATGGCGCTGGACGAGATGACGCGGCGGAACCTCGAGCTCGTGGAGCCGCTGCGCCCGGACCTCGCCGCCCGCGGCGGGGGCCGATCCGGCACGCTGCTGGAGGTGGCCGACGAGACGCTCACGGCCATGGGCGCCCGTTTGCTGCGGCGATGGCTGCTGCGGCCCCTCGTGGCGGTCGAGCCGGTGTGGCGCAGGCAGGAGGTCGTCGCCGCGCTGCACGAGGACGCACCGCTGCGGCGGCGCATCCGCGCCGAGCTGAAGGCGGTTCGGGACCTCGAGCGTCTCGGCGCCCGGGTGGGCGCGGCGCGCACGTCGCCCCGTGAAATGGCCGCCTTGCGGGACTCCCTCGCGGTGCTGCCCCGGGTCCGGTACGCCCTCGACTCGGCGGCCGAACCACTGCCCGAGCTCCTCGCCGGCCTCGCCGGCCAGGTGGATCCCCTCGAGGACGTGGCGGAGCTCCTCGGCGGAGCCCTGACGGACGAGCCGCCGGCGGCCCTCGCCGACGGCGGCGTCATCCGCGCCGGTCACGACGCCGGTCTGGACGAGCTGCGGGAGACGCGGGACGGGGCCCGGGACTTCATCGCCCACCTGCAGCAGCGGGAGCGTGAGCGCACCGGCATCGGCTCCCTCAAGGTCGGCTACAACAAGGTGTTCGGGTACTACCTGGAGGTGACCAAGGCGAACCTCGAGCGCGTGCCCGAGGACTACGAGCGGAGGCAGACCCTGGCCAACGCCGAGCGCTACGTCACGCCGGAGCTGAAGGAATGGGAGGCCCGCGTCCTGAACGCGGAGGAGCGCATCGCCGAGCTCGAGGCCCGGCTCTTCGCCGCGCTGCGCGGCCGGGTGGCCGCCGAGGTGGACCGGCTCCTGTCGACAGCCGGCGCGGTCGCCGCTCTGGACGTGCTCACCGGACTGGCGCAGCTCGCGGAGCGACGCGACTACGTCCGCCCGGAAGTGCACACCGGCTACCGGCTCGAGGTCCGGCGCGGTCGGCACCCCGTCGTGGAGACGATGATGCCCCGGGAGGAGTTCATCCCGAACGACGTCGTGCTCGACGAAGAGCGGCGGATCATGATCCTGACCGGTCCGAACATGGCCGGGAAGAGCACGCTGCTCCGTCAGGTGGGCCTCATCCAGCTTCTGGCGCAGGTCGGCTCGTTCGTGCCCGCGTCGTTTGCACGGCTGCCGGTGTGCGACCGGATCTTCACGCGCGTGGGCGCGTCCGACAATCTGGTCCGGGGGCAGTCGACGTTCATGGTGGAGATGAACGAGACGGCGGCCATCCTGCACGGGGCGACGTCGCGCTCCCTCGTGCTCCTCGACGAGATCGGCCGCGGCACGGCCACTTACGACGGTGTGAGCATCGCCTGGGCCGTGACGGAGTACCTGCGGGAGCGGATCGGCGCCAAGACCGTTTTCGCTACCCACTACCACGAGCTGACCCAGCTTTCGGACCTGCTGGACGGCGTCGTGAACGCGAACGTCTCGGTGCGGGAGGTCGGCGACGAGATCGTCTTCCTGCGGCGCCTCGAGGAAGGCGGCGCCGACCGCTCGTACGGGATCGAGGTGGGGCGGCTGGCCGGGCTGCCCGTGCGCGTCACGGACCGGGCCCGGGAGATCCTGCGCGAGCTCGAGGGCGCCCACTCCGCGGGCGGCCGCGGACTCGGCCGCGGCGGCGCGAACGCCCCCGCGGCCGCGACGCCGCCGGATCAGCTCTCCTTCTTCGCGGCCGAGGAGCCCGAAGTCGTGCGCCGGCTCCGGTCCATCCCTGTCGACGAGCTGACTCCCCTCCAGGCTCTCAATCTACTGGCGGAGCTGAAGCGGGACGCGGGATTGTAGCCGGTGGGGCGGGTCCCCATTCGGACGGTCGGCCCGGGCGCGGAGGGGTCGACGGTCCGGCTCGCGGGCCGGGTGTCGCCCCGTCCCGGTCCGGATTACCTTCCTGCGTGACCCCGATCGCTACCCCGAGCCCCGCACGATGAAGACGCCGGCACGCATCGCAGTCCTCGCCCTCCTCCTCGCCGCGTGCAGGAGCGAGGACGCCCCCATCCAGGAGCCGACTCCCATCACGGACCTGTCCACCGTCTTCCGTTATCCGGAGTCCGCGTGGGACGCCGGACGCGAAGGCCGCACCGTGCTGATGGTGCACGTCACCGCGGCCGGCGACGTGGACAGCAGCTACGTGGCCGAGAGCAGCGGCGACGCCGGTCTGGACAGCGTCGCCAGCAGCGGGGTCCGGCGTGCGCGCTTCGCGCCTGCCCGGCGGGGTGACGAGCGCATCGACAGGTGGATCCGCCTGCCTGTCGACTTCAGCCGCGATCACGAGGGGCTCGGAATGAAGCCGAAGGAGAAGCCATGAGCGAAGCGGGAGGGACGACGGCGCCCCGGAACGCGCAGCCGTACGAGGACGTCCTCGGCACCATCGGCTGGACGCCGCTGGTCCGGCTGAACCGGGTGACGGAAGGGATCCGGACGCCGGTCTACGGCAAGGCCGAGTTCTTCAATCCCGGGGGGTCGGTGAAGGACCGCATCGGGCCGGCCATCATCGAAGCGGCCGAGGCGGACGGAGGGCTGCGTCCGGGGGGCACCGTGGTGGAGGGGACGAGCGGGAACACCGGCGTGGGGCTCGCCGTGGCCGCGGCGGTGAAGGGGTACCGCTGCATCTTCACGATCCCGGACAAGATGAGCCAGGAGAAGGTGCGGCTGCTGAAGGCGTTCGGGGCGCAGGTGATCGTGACGCCGACCGCCGTCGCCCCGGACCACCCGGACAACTACGTGATGATGGCGAAGCGCATCGCGTCGGAGACGCCCGGCGCCATCCTTGCGAACCAGTTCTACAACCAGGCGAACCCCGAGGCCCACTACCGCACGACCGGGCCGGAGCTGTGGGAGCAGACGGAAGGGCGGATCACGCACTTCGTCGCTTCCGCCGGAACGGGCGGGACGCTGAGCGGAACGGGCCGCTATCTCAAGGAGAGGAACCCGGACGTGCGCGTGATCGCGGGCGACCCCGACGGGTCGATCCTGTGCCACTACTGGAAGGCCCACGAGAAGATCGAGGGCCACCCGTACAAGGTTGAGGGTATCGGAAACGAGAAGATCCCGGAGACCCTGTGGCTCGACGTCATCGACGACTTCCGCACGGTCGGCGACCGCGAGGCCTTCTCGATGGCGCGGCGCCTGACACGGGACGAGGGGCTGTTCGTGGGTGGCTCGAGCGGGCTGAACGTCCACGTCGCGCTGGAGGTCGCCCGGGAGGTGGACGACCCCGACGCATGCGTGGTGACCGTGCTCTGCGACACGGGCGAGCGCTACCTCTCGAAGCTGTACAGTGAGGAGTGGATGCGGGAGAACCAGATGCTGGACCCCGCGCGGGTCCGGGCCGGGGACCTGCTCTCCCGAAAGGACGGCGGCCCCCCTCTGGTGTCGGTGGAACCGGCGACGCCGGTGCGCGCCGCCCTCGAGCTCGTCACCCGCCACGACATCTCCCAGCTCCCCGTGCTGCGCGGCGGCGACTCCGTCGGCGCAGTCTCCGAGGCCACCCTCATGGCGCGGGTCATCGAGGAGCCGGCCATCCTGGACCGCTCCGTGGAAGAGCTGATGGACGCGCCGTTCCCCGTCGTCGACGCGGACGTCGAGATCGGATCCGTCGCCCGACTGCTCACCCGGCACAACCCGGCGGTACTCGTGCGCGCGCAGGGCAGACTCGAGGGGATCGTCACCCGCTACGACATGGTCCGCTACCTGACCCGCTGAGAAAGGCCCCATGAGCAGGATGCGCACGCCCACGACTCCGCGGCCGCCCGCGCCGTTCACGCCGCCGCCAACGCGGGTTCGCCCATGAAGATCGCTGTCCTCTTCGGCGGCACCAGCGAGGAACGGGACGTCTCCATTGCCAGCGGGGCGCAGGTCGTGAAGGCGCTGCGCGAGCGCGGTCACGTCGTCGTCGCCGTCGACACCGCGACGGGCGTCCTCTCCGACGATGCGGAGCAGAAGCTGCTCTCCAGCGGGGTGGCGCCGCTGCCGCCCGGCGCCGAGAAGCTCGACGTGCTGCGCACCGGTGACCCGACCGCGATCACGCAGGCGCCGGAGCTGGACGACGTCGACGTCCTCTTCCTCGCGCTGCACGGCGGTGCCGGAGAGGACGGCACGCTGCAGGCGCTGCTGGACCTGACCGGCATGCCGTACACCGGCAGCGGCCGCATCGGCAGCACACTGGCCATGGACAAGGACGTCTCGAAGCACCTCTTCCGTGCCGCCGGCGTGCCGACGCCCGACTGGATCCTGCTCCGGGTCGGGGAAGAGGCCGACGGGGAGCGCGTGGAGTCGGAGCTCGGCCTGCCCCTCGTCGTCAAACCCAGCAAGCAGGGCTCCACGGTCGGGCTCACGGTGGTGAAACGGACCGAGGATCTGGGCGACGCCGTGGCGGAGGCGTTCCGCTTCGACGACGAGGTCATGCTCGAGGCGTTCGTCCCGGGCCGGGAGCTCACGGTGCCGATCCTCGGCGACGAGGCGCTGCCCGTGGGCGAAATCGTGCCGAAGCACGAGATCTTCGACTACGAGTGCAAGTACCAGCCAGGCATGGCGCAGGAGATCTTCCCGGCGGAGGTGCCGGGCGACGTCGCCGAGCGCGCCCGGGATCTCGGCCTCCGCGCCCATCGCGCCCTCAAGCTCAGCAACTTCAGCCGGGTCGACTTCCGCATGGACGCGGAGGGGGGGCTGTGGTGCCTCGAGGCGAATACCCTCCCGGGCATGACGGCGGCGAGCCTCTTCCCGAAGGGGGCGAGGGCGGCGGGCATTCCGTTCCCGGAGGTGTGCGAGCGCATCTGCCTCCTCGCCCTCCAGGAACACCGGCGCCGGCGGGGGTAGTAGCGGCCATGGTCCGGTTCGGATTCTCCATGACGCCCTGGGTGAAGAGGCTCATCATCGCCAACGTGGCGGTGTTCCTCGTCATGCTCGTCTTCCGCGGCGTCGCTCCGTATCTCGCCTTCGTGCCCATGGCCGTTCTGCAGCGGCCCTGGACCGTCGTGACGTACATGTTCGTGCACGGCGGCTTCAGCCACATCTTCTTCAACATGCTCGGGCTCTTCTTCTTCGGCCCGCCCCTGGAGGCACGCTGGGGATCCGGCGCGTTCCTGAAGTACTACTTCGCGTGCGGTCTGGGTGGCGCCGCGTTCTCCTTCATCTTCGCGCCCCACGCCGCGGTCATCGGCGCCTCCGCCGCCATCTTCGGCGTGATGCTGGCCTTCGCGATGAACTGGCCCGACGCGCCCATCTACATCTTCGGAATCTTCCCCGTCGCAGCGAAGTGGCTGGTGGCCATCCTCGTCGCGATGCAGGTCCTGAGCGTCTTTCTCGGCGGCGGCGGCAACATCGCGTACTTCGCCCACCTCGGCGGGTTCGCCGTCGGCTTCGTCTACATGAAGTGGTGGCCGCCCGCGGGTTCCGCCACGGGCTGGGGCGGCGTGCAGCAGACCTGGCGTGGCCGGCCGGTGAGCCGCCCCGGCGGCAGCCCGGGACTGGGCGCGTGGATCGAGAAGCTGCGACGCGCCGGCCAGAAATCGCGCCTTCGCGTCGTCCGCGACGAGCCGTCCGCCAGCCGTCCCGAGCCCGGACCTCGCCGCCGCGTGGACGACCACCTCCTCGACGAGATCGACCGCGTCCTGGACAAGATCCACGAGAAGGGCATGGCCAGCCTCACCGACGAGGAGCGCAGGATCCTCGACGACGCGAGCCGCCGCTACCGCACGAACTGAGGCCGCAGCGTCGCGGGAGCCGCGGAATCTGGAACGATCCTCGAGTTCTTGACGCTCCACACCCCGATTCATAGCTTGCCGGTCCCCCCAGAATCCTCAACGACACCCCCGCCCCGGGAGGATGAATGGCTGCGGCCAAAGAGTATGGAACGGAGCAGATCCGGAACGTCGTATTCCTCGGCCACGGCGGATCGGGAAAGACCACGCTGGTCGACGCCATCGCGTTCGTCGGCGGCACCGCCTCCCGCCACGGCGACCCCGCCGACGGCAGCGCCCTCACGATGTACACGGAGGAGGAGGCCCAGCACGGGATCTCCATCCAGGTCACGCCGGCGTACACGGAGTGGCAGGGGTGCAAGCTGAACCTCCTGGACACGCCCGGCTACCTCGACTTCACCGGGGAGGCCATCGCCGCCACCAGGGTCGCCGACGGGGCTGTCGTGGTCCTCGGCGCCACACACGGCGTCGAAGTGGGCACCGAAAAGGTCTGGGAATACTGCTCGAGCCGCGGAATTCCCAGACTTTTTTTCGTCTCCATGATGGACAAGGACCACGCCGACTTCGACCGCGTCTATCAGGACGTGAAGGACCATCTGACGGACAAGGTGATCCCCGTCGAGATCCCCATCGGCGCCGGTGACGACTTCCGGGGAATCATCAACCTGTTCAGCGGCCGCGCCCACGTGTACACGGCCGGGACCACCAAGGGCGAGTACGAGGAGACGGACATCCCCGAGGAGCTGGCCGACAAGTACGAGCGCTGGCGCACCGAGCTCCTCGAGACCATCGCTACCACGGACGACACGCTGCTGGAGAAGTACCTCGATGGTGGCGAGATCGACCGCGATCAGGCCATCCGCGCCATGCACAAGGCCATGCTTCGCGGGGAGATGTTCCCCGTCTTCTGCGGCGCCCCGCTGCGCACCTGGGGTACGCGCGCGCTGCTGTCCAAGCTGTGCGAGCTCATGCCCAGTCCCGCCGAGGCCGTGCCCGAGAAGATCGAGCGGCCCGGCATCAAGGAGACCGTCCAGCTCGAGCCCGATGACGACCACCCGTTCGCCGCGCTCGTCTTCAAGACGTCCTCCGAGCCGCACGTCGGCGAGCTCACCTACTTCCGTGTCTACAGCGGGACGATCGCGTCCGGCGACGAGGTCCAGAACTCGACCCGCAACGCCACCGAGAAGCTCGCCCACCTGGCGGTGCCCCTGGGCAAGGATCGCCTCGAGGTGGGGCGTCTGCACGCGGGCGACATCGGCGTCGTCGCCAAGCTGCGCAACACGCACACGAACGACACCCTGTGCGCGTCGAGCCGGCCACTCACCATCGAGCCCATCGACTTCCCGGAGCCCGACATCGCCATGGCGATCCACGGCGAGAGCCGCTCCGACGACGACAAGATCGGCACCGCCCTCGGAAAGCTGCACGAAGAGGACCCCACCTTCCGGTACGGCTACGACCCGGAGCTCAAGCAGACCATCATCCGTGGGCTGGGCGAGCTGCACCTGGACGTCCAGATCGAGCGCCTGCGCCGGAAGTTCGGCGTCTCCGCCGCGACCGAGGAGCCCCGCGTCGCCTACCGCGAGACGATCCGCAAGACCGCGGAGGGTCAGGGCAAGCACAAGAAGCAGAGCGGCGGTCACGGCCAGTTCGGCGACTGCTGGATCCGTCTCCGGCCCGCCGCCCGCGGCGCCGGCTACGAGTTCGTCGACTCCATCGTCGGCGGCGCGATCCCCGGCAAGTTCATCCCGTCCGTCGACAAGGGCGTTCAGGAAGCCGCCGGCCGCGGCGTCGTCGCCGGCTATCCGATGGTCGACTTCGTCGCAGAGTGCTACGACGGCTCCTACCACTCCGTCGACTCCAGCGACATCGCCTTCCAGATCGCCGGATCCATGGCCTTCCAGAGAGTCGCCGCCATGGCCAACCCTGTCCTCCTCGAACCCGTAATGGAGGTCGAGATCCTCACCCCCGAGGAGTACATGGGGGACGTCATCGGGGACCTCAACCAGCGGCGCGGCAAGATCCTCGGCATGATGCCTGAGGGCCGGAAGACCCGCATCCGGGCGCTGGTCCCGCAGGCGGAGCTCTACAAGTACGCGACGACGCTCCGCTCTCTCACCCAGGGTCGGGCGTTCCACTCCCGCAAGCTGTCCGGCTACGAGGAGGTCCCGTCCCACGTGGCGAGCCGGATCGCCGACGACTCGCACAAGGAGCGGGAGGAAGCACACGCGTAAGTAATTGTGATGCAAGGGTATAGCGCCGTGTGAATGGCGCGCCTCTTGCGACAGCGCCGGCCAAGGCCCGGTGTCCGGTCCGGACACCGGGCCTCTTCTTTGGCGACGGGACGGAGAGTCCGGTCGAAAACGACGAGAAGCGGGGAGGCAGTGATGAAGGTATTCCGGACGGCGCTCGCGCTGACGCTGGCCGCTACGGCCGTGGCGGCCTGCTCCGAGGACGAAGCCACCGCTCCGGTGGCGACGAATCCGTACGCGGGCACGTACGTGGCATCGACTGCGGCGTTCCATTACACGGACAACTCGGGCGCCGCGCACACGGAGGATCTGCTCGGTACGACCGGCGTGTTCTCGATCACCGTGAATGAGGACAGCACGTTCGAGACGCACTACACGGACCTGAACGGGGCCACGATGAACCAGACCGGAACGGTCGCGGTGGGCGATTCCACGATGACGTTCAGCGCCCCTCTCGTGGACGCGACCCAGACCAGCGGCGCCACGTACTCGTTCACGACGGGGGCGAACGGCGAACTGACGCTGGAGAGGCAGGGCAGCTTCGTCGTGAACAGCGGGCCCGTGACGGGCACCTACCAGCTCGCGCTCAGTCCGCAGTAGGGCTGTCTGCATTCCTGAATGAACGACGGCGCCGGACGGTAGATCCGTCCGGCGCCGTCGTTTTTCGGTGGGGCCGCGGAGCGAGGTGGGCTCAGCCTGGGCCGCTCGAGGCGTCGGACCCGCCCGAGGCGTCGGAGCCGCCGGGAGCGGCGCTCCCGGTGCTGTCGGTCCACTCGCCGGCGTGGCTCTCGGCGGGGTAGACCGGCCGGATGTCCACGGGCACGCCCGCGAGGCGCGCAACCGCGTCCTTCATGTCGGGGCGCATGGAGGCGCCGTACTTCTGGAGGAAGGCCTTCGTGCCGGCGTAGTCGCCTTTGGCCTCGAGCATGAGCAGGTCGTGGGCGAGTTTGCGGTTGCCGGCGACCAGGCTGTCGACGTCTGCGCTGAAGTGGCCGGAGGTGGAGTCGTAGCGGATGGCACCCAGCTCACTCAGGTAGTTGAACTGGACAAGGTTGGCCTGGCCGTGCGCCTCGGTGGTGCCGAATCGGACCGCACGAAACATGTCGGCGAGGTGGCCGATGTAGGCACGGCGGACGAAATCGGCGTCGTAGAAGCCCTGGCCGGCGAGGACGCTCATGTTGTGGAGCCCGGTGACGTCCGCCTTCGCTTCCTCGACGGTCGAATACTGCTCCTTCAGGGCCTGATTGACCGTCATGCGCTGACCGCCGACGTCGATGAAGCCGGGGCCGAGCCCATGGGCGAGCTCGTGCATCAGCACGTTCGTGAACCACGGCTTGAAGTCGATCTCGGCCGCCAGGGCGGGGTCGAGGACCTGCTTCGCGATGGGGATCAGCGTCTTCTCGAACTTGGCGCGGGAGACGTTGCGCAGCATCACCTTCTTGGAGCCCTTCGCCTTCCGGACGCGCTCGTCGTTCGGGAGGTTGAAGGCGATGGTCTGCACGCCCCGGCGGGCGTCGCCGGCCGTGTACGCCACGTCCACTACACGGATCGGGCTCTCGAAGCCCCGGTCGAGGTTCTTGTAGCGGTCCTCGATGGGGAGGGAGCCTTCCAGGTCCCGGAGGTGGCTCTTCAGCGCCGCCAGCTCGGCGCTGGCCGCCGAGTCCGCCACGGTGATGAAGCTCTCGAAGGAGGCCTTCAGGCCGACCCGCTTGTCCTCGTAGACCTCGTAGGGGCCGATGGTCGGCTCGATGCGGCTGCCCTGGATGTCCATCCAGGCCACGTCGCTGGCGTAGTAGTCGTTGGACAGGAACGCGTCCGCCCGCTTGCCCAGGAAGTCGGCGAGGGAGGCGTTGTGGTCCCGGGCGACGTCGGCCGCCTGGTGCATCAGCGCAGCCGCCGACTGCAGGCGCTCCGCGTACTCACGGGAGTAGGGGATCGCCACGAGCTTGTTGCCCTCACGGCGGATGACCGTGAACGGCGACGTGAAGTTCTCCCTGTCCTCCGGGTGCTGCGTCAGCCAGCCCTCGAAGTCCTGCTGCGTCAGATCCTCGGGGTAGAAGCCCGCCCCGGGCGGCTTCGGGCCCACGGCCAGGAACGGCGCGTCGTCCTCCAGCCGGTCCCACGGCCCCACCATGATGTCGAAGTATGCGCGCGCGGCGTCGGCGCCGTCGCCGCCCATCCCCTGCACCTGGTCACGCCACTCCAGGTTGTGGGTAGAGACCTGCAGGGCATACACGTCGTGCAGCGTGTCCGATGCTTCGATGAGCAGCCCCAGAACCTGCCGCTCCCACGGGTCGAGACTCGACGCGTCGACCTCGATCGTCGCCGGCGCGAACTGCTCGACGCGCGTCTGCAGCCCGTCCGGGGTCACCCCCTGCGCCAGCATGGCCGCTCCCCCCTGCGCGTTTCCGTTGCCGCCCTCGCCGGCACACCCGGCGAGCGCGAGACCGGCCGTCGCGGCCAGCACCCATCGTCGATCCAGCATCGCTCCGATCCCCGTCGGTTCCATCGCCGCGGGGGCCTCGTCGCCCCGGCGCGCAGCGTGGAAGATGACCGGGGGCGGCGGGCAACGCCAGTCTGCCCCCGGGTGCGAACGCCATCGACTCAGGCTGCAGCGGGGCAGGTGTCCGGGACCCGCTGCAGCCTGATTCGTTACAGGCCCACGCCGTGTCCGTCTCCGGGACCGGCCATGCCACCAGCGAACGTTCCCCCCAGCGAGCAAATTCGGCAGGGATGGCGTAGAGTCCTGTCAAATCAGGACTTCCGAGACGAGCGAAGGCGGAACGGTTCTTCCCACCCCCGTGCACGACCGGCGACGGCGCCGGACGCTCCGATCCCACGGGAGACCGACATGGAATCGATGCTCCAGGACCTTCGCTTCGGCCTGCGCAAGCTGCGCCGGAGCCCGGGATTCACCCTCCTCGCGGTCGCCACGCTTGCCATAGGGATCGGGGCGACGACCACGATCTTCAGCGTCCTCGAGGGCGTGCTCCTCCGACCGCTGCCGTATCCACGGTCGGATCGCCTCGTGCGCGTCTGGTCGAAGACCCCGGAAGGAGGCGACTTCCCGCTCTCGCTCCCGGACTTCGAAGACTACCGCGAGGCCCTCGACGGCATGGCGGAGATCGCGGCGATGGACGAGCGCCACGTCGCCCTCACGGGGAACGGGACCCCCGAGAGCCTCACCGCGCAGGCCGTTTCGGCGGGGTTCTTCCACGTTCTCGGCACGACGCCGCGCCTCGGTCGGGTGCCGACGGCGGAGGAGACGCGCGCGGGCGCGCGCGTAGTCGTACTCAGCC
Source organism: uncultured Gemmatimonadales bacterium (assembly GCA_963728445.1). Taxonomy (GTDB): domain Bacteria; phylum Gemmatimonadota; class Gemmatimonadetes; order Longimicrobiales; family RSA9; genus CAVSJO01. Next base: position 1,505,744 of record CAVSJO010000006.1, read on the forward strand.
ACGGAGTCTGGTCCGCCCGGTTCGCGGCCGATCCTGCGATCGTCGGCCGCACGATCCGTGCGGACGGCGAGGCCCGCACTGTGGTCGGCGTGATGGATGGCGGCTTCCGCGGGCCCGGCGACGCTCAGCTCTGGCTGCCGCTGACGCCGGACCCGGGATGGGAACGAAACGACCACTCGCTCGCCGTCGTGGGGCGCCTCGCCGGCGGCGCATCGGCAGCCGACGTCGCCCGTCGGCTCACGGTGACCGCCGAGCGGCTCGGGCGGGAGCACCCGAACACGAACGGGGACTGGGGCGTGCGCGTCGCGCCGCTCATCGACGCGGTGGTCGGCCCGACCATGCGACGCACGCTCTGGATCCTGAGCGTCGGAGTCGGGCTGCTCCTCCTGCTCGCGTGCGTGAACGTGGCCAGCCTGCTCCTCGGCAGGGCCGCCGCGATGGAAGGGGAAGTGGGTCTGCGGGCCGCGCTGGGCGCCAGGCGCGGGAGGATCGCTCGACAGCTCCTCACCGAGAGTCTGACGCTGGGGGTGATGGGGGCCGCAGCCGGCATCGGCGTCGCCGTGTGGGGCGTGCCGCTCCTCAAGCGGCTCCTGCCGCCGACGACACCGCGCATCGCCGACGTGCGGGTCGACGGCGCCGTCCTCGCATTCTCCGTGGGCGTCGCGATCCTCGCGGGCCTGCTGTCGGGGCTGGTGCCCGCCCTCCGCGCGAGCCGCCCGGACCTGCGCACTGCCCTGGGCGAGGACGCCCGAACCACCGACGGAACGCATCGGCTGCGTGACGGCCTCGTGGTCACGCAGACGGCGCTCGCAACGCTGCTCCTCGTCGCCGGCGCTCTGCTGGCGACCAGCTTCGTCCGCCTTCGCGCCGGCGACCGGGGCATCGACACCCGGGACGTGGTGGTGGTCCCCGTCTCCCTGTCCGGTGCGCAGTACGACGAGGCGGGTCGCTTCCGCTTCCTTCAGAGGGCGACGTCGGCCATCGCCTCGCTCCCGGGCGTCGAGGCCGTCGGGGCGACGAACGTCGCTCCGCTTTCCGGCGGCGGCACCGTGGTCGACCTCTCCGTCGAGGGGCAGCCGACCGGTCCGGGCCTGTCCCGCTCCGCCCGCTGGCGCTCCGTCACACCCGGCTTCTTCGGCGCTGCGGGCGTCGACCTCGTCTCGGGCCGCACGCTCCGGGACGACGACTTCGCACCGGACGCGCCCGCCGTGGTGGTCGTGACACGGAGGTTCGCCCGGGAGTTCCTCCCCGGCGTCGATCCGGTCGGGAAACGAGTGGCCATGGGCACCAGCGACTTCCACTGGCGCACCGTCGTCGGCGTCGTCGAGGACGTCCAGGACGTCGATCCGGCCCAGGAGCCGGTCCCCCTCTTCTACATGCCGGAAGACGGCAGCTGGCCGTGGATGAGCCTCGTCGTCCGCTCGTCGCGCTCCGCCACCGCTCTCGCGCCCGAGATCCGCGCCCGCATCTGGTCCGTCGATCCCGGTCTCCCGGTTCCTTCCGTCGAGTCCATGGGCCAGCGGCTCGACCGCGCCGTGGCCGGTCCCCGCTTCATCCTCGGCGTCATGCTCGCGTTCGGCGCCGTCGCCCTGCTCCTCGCCGCCGTGGGGGTCTACGGGGTCATGGCCCACTTCGTCACGCGACGCCGCCGCGAGATGGGCATCCGGCTCGCCCTCGGCGGACTCCCACGGGACGTCGCCCGACTCGTCGTCGGACGGGGCGTCCGCCTCGCCGCCGCCGGCCTCGGTCTCGGCCTCGTCCTGGCCCTCGCGGCCGGGAGCCTGCTCCGGTCGACGCTGTACGAGACCGCGCCGACGGACCCCGCCGCCTATCTGGCCGTCACCACCGTCCTCGCCCTCGTCGCCCTCGCCGCCGTCGCCGTGCCCGCCTGGCGGGGGGCGCGGATCGACCCGATGGAGATGATGAGATAGAACTGCGGGGGACGGAAACTGCGGGCGAGGTACTGCGGGCGGGTACGGCGGGCGAAGTGCGTCGGGCGAGGTACTGCGGGTGGGATACGGCGGGCGGGGTACGGCGGGCGGGGTGCTGCGGGTGGGGTACGGCGGGCGGGGTACGGCGGGCGAAGTGCGTCGGGCGAGGTACTGCGGGTGGGTGCTGCGGGTGTCGCTGTTCGGACACTGGCGACCGTTCACGGAGGGGGACGGCCGGAGAGCGTGAAATGCACATCCGCGCAGATGCCACCCCTCCGTTGTGCATTCGGCGTCCCCGGATGACCACAGATGCACATGCAGGGTTCGCAGGGGCAGAACGGTTGTGCATCTGAGGCTCCCCCGGTGTCCGGATCGCACGAGCGTGCGGCTCCGGCGGCACGCTTGTGCACGTGGGTGCGGTCCTCAGCCTCAGCCTCAGCCTCAGCCTCAGCCTTAGCCTCAGCCTTAGCCTCAGCCTTAGCCTCTCCCGCCCGATCTCCCTTGCGGACGCCCTGGCTCACGTGCATTATAGCCAAAGAATGATGGGTATAGCCAAATCTTTCTTTGCTATCGCCGCGTGGGCCGGGAGAACAAAATCGTGCGTAAGCCGTTGGTACGAGAGAGTTTCCTGAGGTTTCCGACGAGCTCGCTGCTGGGCACGCCCGGGACCGTGCGGGTGCTGCGTGAGCTGACGTCGGTGGAGGAGCCCTTGGCCGTGACGGAGCTGGCGGGGCGGACGTCGCTGACCGATCAGACCATCCGGAACACGGTCGCCGAGCTGGCGGAGACCGGGATCGTGAAGGCGCTGGGGGAGGGTCGGAGCAGGCTGTACCAGGCGGACGTGAGCCACCCGCTGTATCTGCCGATCGCCTCCCTCTTCCACGCGGAGGCCGAGCGGTTCGAGACGATCCGCTCGGCGCTCGCGAGCGCCGCCGAGAACCTTACGCCGCAGCCGCTGGCGGCGTGGATCTACGGCAGCGTGGCGCGCGGAGAGGACCGGCCGCAGGCGGACGTGGAGGTGGCGCTGGTCGCGGCCGACGACGCGGTGGAGGTGGCCGTGGATCGCTTCCAGGAGATGACCGACCCGGCCGGTCAGGTGCAGCGTGTCTGGTTCTCGGTGGTGGGGCTCACGCCGTCGGACGTGCGCCGGCTGTCGAAGGGCGACGCGTGGTGGAGGTCGGCGACGTCGGCCGCGATTCCCGTCTTCGGCCCGACGCCCGACGAGCTGGCGGCGTCGCTGGCCCGGCCGGAGCGGACGCGGCCGACCTTCGCGCGCTGAGGGGCGACGTCGCCCGGAAGCCGCCGCGAGGTCGGGCGACGCTACTCGTTGCGGGAGGGACCCTTGGCCACGGAGACCGTCTTCACGTTCACGAACTCGCGGATGCCGAGCCACGAGAGCTCGCGGCCGTAGCCGGACTCCTTGATGCCGCCGAACGGCAGGCGCGGGTCGGAGGCGACCATGCCGTTGATGAAGACGAGCCCGGCGTCGAGCTCGGCCATGAAGCGCTCCTGCTCGGCGTCGTCGCCCGTCCAGGCCGCGGCGCCGAGGCCGAAGCGCGTGTCGTTCGCCCGCTCGATCGCCTCGTCGACGCTGCCGACTCGCCACAGGGAGGCGACGGGCCCGAACAGCTCGTCGGCGTGGGCGGGCGAGCCGTCGGGGACGTCCTCGAGCACCGTCGCCGGGTAGAACCAGCCCCTCCCGTCGGGCATTTCGCCGCCGAGGAGGAGCTTCGCCCCGGCGTCCACGGTCTGGCGCACCTGCTCGTGAAGGTCGTCCCGCAGCCGCTCCATGGCGAGGGGCCCGAGATCGGTGCCGGGGTCCATGGGGTCGCCCACCGTGAGCGCGGCCATGCGCTCGACGAAGCCGTCGCGGAAGCGGTCGTAGACGTCGGCGTGGACGATGAAGCGCTTCGCCGCGATGCACGACTGCCCGTTATTGATAGTGCGCGCCTTCACCGCCGTGTCCAGCGCGGCCTCGAGGTCCGCGCTCGGCATGACGACGAAGGGGTCGCTGCCGCCGAGCTCGAGCACCGTCTTCTTGATGCGACGTCCGGCCTGCGCCGCCACGGCGCTGCCCGCGGCCACGCTCCCCGTCAGCGTCGCGGCGCGGATACGCGGGTCGTCCAGCAGGTCCTCGACCGACCTCGTGTCCGACCAGCAGCGTCTGGAACGCGCCCTCGGGAAAGCCGGCGCGGTGCAGCACGTCCTCGATGGCGAGGGCGCACTGCGGGACGTTGGCGGCGTGCTTGAGCAGTCCGACGTTGCCCGCCATGAGCGCGGGCGCGGCGAATCGGAAGACCTGCCAGAAGGGGAAGTTCCACGGCATGATGGCGAGCACCGGCCCCAGCGGCTGGTAGCGGACGAACGAGCGGGCGGCGTCCGTCTCCACCTCCTCGTCGGCGAGCTGCGACTCCCCGTTCTCGACGTAGTAGCGGCACGCCCACGCGCACTTGGCCGCCTCCGACACCGCCGCCGCCAGCGGCTTGCCCATCTCCAGCGTCATCACCCGCCCTAGCGCGTCCTTCTCCGCCTCCAGGATGTCGGCCGCCTCGTTCAGCCACCCTGCGCGCTCGGCGAAGCTCGTGCGGCGGTAGCGCTCGAACGTCTCTGCCGCGCGGGCGACGCGCCTCTCCACCTCGTCACTCGTGTGGGCGTCGAAGCGCTTCAGGGTCTCGCCGGTGGCGGGGTTCGTCGTGCTGAAATCTGCCATGATGCCTCAGTTGGGCTGCGGGTCGTCGGGTGCGTGCAATGTGGGGCCGGCCGAGGTGGGTGGGAAGGCGGGAAGACGACGGCGGGCGAGGTACGGCGGGCGAGGTACTGCGGGCGCGGGGACGGCGACGGCGGGCGGCGGGTGGCGGGTGGGGGGGATCCAACCCTTTTCCCGTTTGCGCTGTCCCATGAAGTGAGGCAGGGAACGAGACCGAGGGATGCAAGGGGGCGACGATGATACGCGCGGGTGTGCTGGCATGGGCGACGGTGGCGGCGGCGGCACTGGGGGCGAGCGTGGCGAGGCCGGTTTCCGGCGGCGCGCAGAAGCCGGCGGCGTGTGAGGACGAGAGCGACTGGGGCGATCGGGGCCACTTCTGCGAGGTCCGGGAGGTCATGCTTCCGGTCCGCGACGAGGTCTCGGTGGACGGGGGCACGAACGGGGGCGTTTCCGTCGAGGGATGGCAGGAGGCGCGCATCAAGGTGGAGGCGAAGGTGCAGGCGTGGGCGCGAACGGACGCGGCGGCCGCGGACCTCGCCCGGCGCGTCGTCGTCCGGACCGACGGTTCGATTCGCGCCGACGGCCCGGAGGACAGCAGCTGGCGTCACGAGGGGTGGGCCGTGAGCTACCACCTGTACGTGCCGCGTCGCACCGACCTCGAGCTGCGCACCCACAACGGCGGCGTGAGCGTCGAGGGCGTGGCCGGCACGATGCGATTCGAGGCGCTGAACGGCGGACTCCACCTCACGGACGTCGCGGGCGACGTCCGCGGGCGCACGACCAACGGCGGCGTGCACGTCGACCTCTCCGGCGACCGCTGGAACGGGGAGGGGCTGGACGTTCGCACGACGAATGGCGGGGTCCGGCTGCGCGTGCCGGAGGGCTACAACGCCCACCTCGAGACCGGAACGGTGAACGGCGGGATGGACATCGGCTTCCCCGTGACGGTGCAGGGCCGGATCCGGCGCTCGCTGAGCACGGACCTGGGGCGGGGGGGTGCGCCCATTCGCGTGACGACGACGAACGGCGGCGTGCGGATCGGCCACTCCTGAGCCGCGGGCTGCGCCCGCGGGGCACCGCGCCGGGGGCGCGGGGCACGGTCCTTCGGACCGGGCACCGCCTCCGGCGGGGCACCGCCCTGCGGGCGGGGGTTCCGCCCTTCGGGCGGGGGGGGCGCCGGGCTTCGCGGCGCCGCCCTTCGGGCGGGGTTCCGCCCTTCGGGCGGGGGGTTCCGCCCTGCGGGCGGGGTCGCCTACTTGTTCAGTAGATGTAGACGGGCGTGCCGATGGGGACGAGGGCGTAGAGGTGGTCGATGTCCTCGTTGTACATGCGGACGCAGCCGTGGCTCACGGGCTCGCCGATGGAGTCGGCCTCGTTGGTGCCGTGGATGAGATAGCCGTCGCCCAGGATGAGGCGGTGCGTACCGAGGATCTCGGGGACCTTGCGCTGTGAGGTGCCGACGGGCGGCACGAAGATCTTGCCCTCGAAGATGATCTCGGTCCCGGGGGTGAACGGCCAGAAGTTGCCGTACGTATTCACGCGACCGACCTGGTCGCCCCGGACCTCGATGACGGTGCCGTCCTTCAGCGGGTACTTCTGCCCGGGCTTGAGCTGCACGACGTCGAGGTTCTCGTCCACGGCCTTCTCGTAGTAGTGCCACGCCGGCGGAACCCACAGGGGGTTCGGCTCCTTGCCCTGCACCTTCCACTCGGCACGGGGCGTCTGGAAATCGTAGGTCCTCCCGCGGTACGTGAACTTGTCCTGCGTTCCCACCGCGACCGGCGCACCGAAGACCGCCGTGTCTCCCTCCATGAGCCACAGCCAGCGATGGTCCACCGAGACCACGATGCGCTCACGGCGTGCCGACAGGGCCTGCTGCCAGACCTTCTTGCCGCTGGGCGACGTCGGCGGCGCCAGCTCCGGCCTCGCCGGACCCGCCTCGTGCTCGATGCGCCGCGCCTCGGCCACCCGGGCCGAGTCGCTCGCCTGCGCCCCCGCGGTGTCCCCCGCCGCCGTCGCGGCCGCCCGCTTCGGCGCCGGCGCCGGCGCCACGTGGAAGGGCCCGCAGCCCGCAGCCGTCAGCAGGAGGGCCAGCCCGGCCCACCGTGTCCCCGCTCGCATCATGCTCGCTGTCCTTTCGTGGAGTGATGGAGGTGATACGCCGGTGGGGGCGCGCCGTTCCGGCGCGCAGGGGGTCGCTGCGCTCCGAGGGGGGCGTGGCGGCTGTGCCGCCACTCCGAGGGGGGCGCTGCGCTTCGAGGAGGTCGTGGCGGCGATGCCGCCACTCCAAGGGGGTCGGTGCGCCGTGCGCACCTCCGAGGGGCGCGGCGGCAGCTTCGCTGGCTGCGGATGCTCGTCGGCATGGCAACGCCGGACACCCACGGGTGCCAGACGCAGTTCCTCGAAGCGAAGCGCCCCCCTCGGAGCGAAGCGCCCCCCTCGAAGCGAAGCGACCCCCTCGGAGCGAAGCGACCCCCTCGGAGCGAAGCGACCCCCTCGAAGCGAAGCGCCCCCCTCGGAGCGAAGCGACCCCCTCGGAGCGGCGGCGCCAGCCGCCACGACCTTGCTCTTCGGCCTTTCTTCGGTATATTCCGGAGAGCATCTCACAAGGAAGGAATCGTGTCCTCCATCGCAGCCCTCAGAGAGCTTCTCGAAGAGCGTTTTCCGGGCGCACAGCCGGTCGCGCCCGGTGCGGCGGCGCCTCTGGCGACGGGCGTGGCGGAGCTGGACGGGATGCTCCCGGAGGGGGGCCTGCCCCGGGGGCGGCTGACGCTCTGGCGCCCGGGGGGTGGCGCGACGGCGGTCCTGCTGGAGGCGTGCCGGGCGACGGTCGCGCGGGGGGAGCGGGCGGCGTGGGTGGATGCATCGAGGACGCTGACGGGCGTCGTCGCCCTGGACGGTCCGGCGCTGCTGCGGCCCCGGAGCGAGCGCGGGGCGCTGGAGTGCGCGGAGGAGCTGCTCCGCTCGGGGGGCTTCGCCCTCGTGGTCCTCGGAGGCGCGCGGGATGTGGCCGCGAGTGGGTCGAGTGGGGCGAGTGGCGCGAGCACGGGGAGTGGGTCGAGTGGGGCGGCGCGGCGCTGGCGGCGTCGGCGGGCGCGTGGGGGCAGGGACCGGGTGGAGGGGCGCGGCGCCGCTGCGGACTCCGTTTTCGTGCGTCTGTCCCGTGCGGCGCGGGAGGGAGGTGCGGCCTTCGCGGTGCTGGCGGAGCGGAGCCCCGTCGCGGCGCTGCGGGTGACGTCGTCCATCGATCCGGAGGGGTACCGGTGGCGGCGTGGGCCCTTCGGGGAGGCGGCCGTGGTGGAAGCGGCGACGGTGCGGGTCCGCGCCTCGACGCCGGGGTGGAGCGGCGAGGCGCGCTTCGAGGTGCCGGTGCGGGAGGTCGACGTCCGGATCGCGCCGGAGCCGGGGCTGCCGGACCGTCGGGGCGTGGAGGCCCGCAAGGCGGGGTGGCGCCCGCCCGAGGAAGTCCGCAGGGGCTCGTCTGCTGAGGCGTCGTGATCGTCTGTCTGTGGCTGAGCGACTGGCCGGCGGACGTGGAGGACGAGGAGGCGCTCGTCGCCCGTCTGGCGGAGCGGGTGCCGCGTCTCGCCGTCGCCCGGGAGGAGAGGATCGTGTGGGCGGACGTGCGCGGGCTGCCGGGGGAGGCGTACGCCCGCCGCCTCGCGGGCGAGGTGGCGGCGCACGGGATCGGGATCGGCGCGGTGCCCGTGGTGGCGCGCGCGGCGGCGTGGTCGGCGGCGCCGGGGGAGGTGCGCATCGTGCCGGCCGGGGAAGAGGCGGCCTTCCTGGCGGAGCTGCCCCTGGAGGTGCTCTCGCCGGAGCCCCGCACGCTGGAGCTGCTGCGGGGCGTCGGCGTGGAGCGCTGCGGTCAGCTCGTCGCCCTCGGCCGCGAGCCGGTGGAGGTCCGCTTCGGCGCCGAGGGGGTGCGCCTGCGTCGGCTGGCCCGGGGCGACGACGCCCACCGCCTGTTCGCGCCTCCGGAGCCGGACCGGCCGGGCGGCTCCATCGACTTCGTCGACTACGTGGTGACGGACCCGGCGCGGCTGCTCTTCACGGCCAACGCCCTGCTGGGGCCGGCGTGCGAGGCCCTGCGCGCCCGGGGCGAGCACGCGCGGCGCATCGCCCTCGTGCTGCCGCTGGCGAACGGCCGGGCGTGGCGGCGCGTCTTCCGGGCGTCACGGCCGACGGCGAGCCGGGAGCACTGGCTGCGCCGGATCCGTGAGGCCCTCGACCGCCTGACCGTTCCGGACGCGGTCACCGGTGTCGCCCTCCGCGTGGAGGCGGTGGAGGAGGCGGAGGTGCGCCAGGGCGACCTCTTCGACCGGGGCTTTGCCACGGCCGCGGCAGTGGAGTCTGCCGTTGGGCGTCTGCTGGAGTCCCAGGGCGAAGTGCTCGTGGAGGCCGAAACGGATCTGCACCCGCTGCCGGAGCGGCGCACGCGCTGGAGGGCGCGGGACGCGGCGACGCTGGGAGCGGGGCGGGCTTCGGGGACGGGGGTGAACGGGCAGGGGAAGGCGGGCACGAGCACGGCCGCGCACGGGCACGGGACGGTGGGCACGCACACGCACACGCACACGGGGGAGGAGGGGCCGGTCCTGGGGCTGCGGCTGCTGCCGGAGCCGCGGGTGATGCGGGTGGCGACGTCGCCCGAGCGAGGGTACGCGGCGCCGCGCCGGATCGGCGCGGGCGAGGAGGCGCGGCGGGTGGTCACTGCGGCGGGGCCGGACCGCATCTCCGGCGGTCACTGGGACGCGCCTTTCGCCCGGGAGTACTGGCGCTGCGTCACCGAGGACGGCGCGCTGCTGTGGCTGTACCGGGACGCGCGGCGCGACGCCTGGTTCCTGCACGGCTGGTGGGACTGAAGCGACTGCGCGCGGACCCTGTGCCGACCGAGCGCCATCCGCTATCTTCCGGCTACCTTGCGCCCTCGCGCGCGACCCGAAACTTCGCTTCTGAAATCTCCGACATGCGCAATCCTGATGCAGCCTGCCGCGGGGCGACCCTCGCCCTGATGGCGGTCCTTGCGGTCTCGTTCCCGGGGACGGCACGGTCCCTCTCGGCGCAGACGCAGGACGAGAGGGCGGAGCAGGATCGGGGCGGGCCCGCGGCGGCGGACGTGCACGCCGTCCGGGCGACGTCGCCCATCCGCCTCGACGGGCACCTCGACGAGCCGGCCTGGCAGGCGGCGCCGCCGATCGCGGGACTCCGGCAGGTCGACCCCGTGGAGGGCGCACCCGTGAGCCAGCCGACGGAGGCGCGCATCGTCTACGACGATCAGGCGATCTACGTCGGTGTGCGCCTCTCGGACACGGCGCAGGTGAGCACGCGCCTCGGCCGGCGGGACATGGATCTCGCGGATGCCGACTGGCTGGGCGTCGGCTTCGACAGCTACCACGACCGGCGCACTGCGTTCTTCTTCGACGTGAACCCGAGCGGCGTGCAGCGGGACGAGGTCAAGTCCGTGACGCGCGACGGCAGCGAGGTGGACGACAACTCGTGGGACGCGGTCTGGGACGTCGCCACGTCCGTGGACTCGGCCGGGTGGACGGCGGAGTACCGCATCCCGTTCAGCCAGCTCCGCTTCTCGCCGGCCGAGGAGCAGGTGTGGGGCGTGCAGATCGAGCGCATCATCGGCAGGAACCACGAGTACTCGGTGCTGTCGTGGACGCCGAAGAGCGAGCGCGGCGGCATCCCGCGCTACGCGCTGCTCCGGGGCCTGCGCGGCATCGAGCCGGGCAAGCGCCTCGAGGTGCTGCCATACGTCGTCGCCCGGGGCGACTACACGGATCCCGCCGGGAACCCGTTCCGGACCGGCGACGACTACACGGCGACGGGCGGCGTCGACCTGCGCTACCGGGTCACGTCCGACCTCACGCTGAACGCCAGCATCAACCCCGACTTCGGACAGGTCGAGGTCGACCCGGCGGTCGTGAACCTGGGCGTGTACGAGACGTTCTTCCAGGAGAAGCGGCCGTTCTTCGTCGAGGGCAGCGAGATCTTCGACTTCGACACGGGCGGCGGAGGGCAGCTCTTCTACAGCCGCCGCATCGGACGGGCGCCGCAGCTGTCGGCGCCGACCCAGCTCGCCGACGTGCCGGACGTGACGACCATCCTCGGCGCCGCGAAGCTCTCGGGGAAGACGGAGAGCGGCTGGTCCCTGGGCACGATGGAGGGCCTCACGTCCCGGGAGACGGCCCGCTACATCGCGCCGTCGGGCGACGAGGCCAGCTTCGCCGTCGAGCCCCTCTCGAACTACCTCGTGCTGCGGGCGCGCAAGGACGCGAATGCCGGTCGGTCGGCCATCGGCGGCATGTTCACGGCGACGAACCGGGACCTCGCGACCGACGCGCTCCGAACGTCGCTACGCTCGTCCGCGTACGCGGGCGGCGTGGACGTGCGCCGCGAGTCGTCGGACCGGAGCTGGGTCTTCCAGGGCAGCCTCGCGGTGACGCGCGTCGCCGGCTCGCCGCAGTCCATCACGGCCGTGCAGCGGGCGTCCAACCATTTCTTCCAGCGGCCGGACGCCGATTACCTCGGCGTCGACTCCGCCGCCACGTCCCTCACCGGTCTGTCGACGCAGGTGTCCGTCGCACGGCAGGCGGGACGGCACTGGCAGGGCGGCCTCCAGCTCGGGACCATCACGCCGGGCTTCGAGGTCAATGACCTGGGCTACGGCTACCGCACGGACCGGCGGGATTTCCAGGTCACGTCGAGCTGGCAGGAGAACCAGCCCGGCTCGTTCTGGCGCAACTGGGTGCTGAGCGGCCGCGCCCGCTTCGAGGGAAACCACGCCAACCAGCTCATCGCAAACTGGTTCACCGGAACGGCCTACTTCCGGCACCTGAACTACTGGGCGATCCACCTGCTGGGCAGCTACTCGCTGCGCGCCCACGACGACCGGCTGACCCGCGGCGGCCCGATCGCCTGGCGGCCCGCGAACTGGCAGGGACAGGTCTACGCCGCGACCGACGCCCGCAAGCCGGTCACGTTCGAGGCGTCCGCCGGTGCGAGCGGCGACGAGTTCGGCGGCTGGACCACGACCCTGAACGGCGGCTTCGGCATCAAGACCTCCACGCGCTGGAGCCTGACCCTCTCGCCCGAAATCGATCGCGGCCACGTCGTCGCCCAGTACGTCACGACCCTGAATGACCCCGGCTATACACCTACCTACGGACGCCGCTACGTATTCGCGCCTCTGGACCAGACCACGTTCAGCATGGAGACGCGCTTCAACATGAGCTTCACGCCGAAGCTCTCGCTGGAGACGTACGTGCAGCCGTTCCTGTCCAGCGCGTCCTACGGCGAGCCGACCTTTCTAACGCACGGCAACTCCTTCGACTTCCAGTCGTACCGCGGCGCCCAGTCCGTGCCCGATCGCGACTTCAACCTCCGCTCCCTGCGCGGCAACGCCGTGCTGCGCTGGGAGTGGCGGCCCGGCTCGACGCTGTACGTCGCGTGGCAGCAGACCCGCCAGGACTTCGCCGCCGGCGTCGACGACTTCGACTTCCGTCGCGACCGGCTGGCGCTCTTCCGGACGGCGCCGGACAACATCGTGGTCGTCAAGGTGAATTACTGGTTGAATCCGTAGAGGGGCGCGGCGCGAGGCGCCGCGCCAGGGGGTCGGCGCGCGCTGCGCGCCTTCGAGGGGGTCGGCCCCTGCGGGGCCTTCGAGGGGGGCGGCCCCTGCGGGGCCTTCGAGGGGGTCGGCCCCTGCGGGGCCTTCGAGGGGGTCGGCCCCGGCGGGGCCTCCTCTAGCGGAATCCTTTCGTGAAGATCAGAAGCGCGCCGCCGGCGGCCCGCGTGCCGAATACGAGCCTGGCTTCGGTGGGACGGAGCACCGCCATCCATGCGACCGCCTCGGGAGGATAGAGTGCCGCGGATTGCCGGTCGATAATCACGTTATTCAGAACGATCAGAGCGCAGGTTCCACCGTGCCCGCTCAGCCGTACGCAGAGAGATGGCGGCTCGCCAACACGCTGCTGGTCGCGGTTGAAGACATCGACGCCTGGAATCGCTTGCCATCGCAGTATATCCCCGACGTCCCTTGCCGCCATTTCCCGCTTCGCGACGGATTCGGGCGAGATGAAGCGGCTGCCGAGGTCGTTCAGTCGCACGCCGTAGTAGACGAGCTCGCTGCGCGCAGCACGGTTCGCTTCCGTCTCGGCCACGATGCCGGGCAGCGGAATCGGGGCGACGATCAGCTCGATGCGGACGTGACGCCGCTGGTTCGGCTCGAGGTCCAGAAGCCGCGACGTGAACCGCTCATAGCCCGGCTGCTCCACGAGGATTCGGAATCGCCCGGCGGAGGGTGCGGTCAGCGAAAACGCGCCCAGGGAATCGGAGCTGATGGTCGCGACTGCGGCACCGCTGTCGTCGAGCAACGCCATGTCTGCTCCGGGCACGGGCGTCCCCTCACCATCCGCGACGACGACCCCCGAAACCGTCTGTGCATGTGTAACGCTTGGCACGAAGACCAGCAGGAGCGCAACGGAAAACTGGACCCGATTCGCAAGGCTGAGGCGCATTTCGGTTTCCGCTGAATTGCACAGGAGCTCTCGCAGTGAACAACGCAACGGCACGCTGTCGGCTTGAAACTGGGGACTGGCGCCCGAATCAGTTCGAGACGGACACTGGCTTCCACAGCAACCTAGACGAAACGCTCACGCCCCGCCGGTTGAGAGCCGGACGCAAGGCGAACAAATTCAAGGGTTTTCGGCCAAGCTGTCAATCATGGCAAGCAGCTGCCTGGATGCTGTGCATCATCGACCTCCTGGATCGAGAGTTACGAGTACTACCTTGGTGCGGCAATTCGTTGGAGTGTTTGTTCGTCGAGCATCCCAATGTGAATTCCACCCGGACCGACAAACGCCGGAGTCGCAGACAACCCGAGTTTCGCTGCCAGATCCGCGTCGGCCTGAATACGACTGGCTGTAGGCTGTGAATGCAGGCAGGCCTGGCTGAATCCGTAGGGAGAGCCTCTAGCGGAATCCCTTCGTGAAGATCAGCAGCGCGCCGTCGGCGGCCCTCGTCCCGAATGCGAGCACCGCTTCGGTGGGACGGAGCACGGCCATCCACGCGACGGCGTTGGGTGGATAGAGCGCTGCGGATCCGGCGTCGATGACGACGTTGTTGAGCACAATCAGCGCGCACGTGCCCGGGTGTCTGCTGAGCCGAACGCAAAGGTTCGGGGTGATCCCGCCGCTGTTGCTGCGATTCAGGACCTCCACCCCCGGAATCGCCTGCCACCGCACGATGTCCCCCACGTCTCTTGCCGTCATCTCCCGCTTCGCGACCGACTCGGGCGAAATGAACCGGCTGCCGAGGTCGTTCAGGCGGACGCCGTAGTAGACGAGTTCCCTGCGGGCGGCGCGGTTTGCTTCCGTCTCGACCACGATGCCCGGCAGTGGAATGGGCGAGACGGTCAGCTCGACGCGCACCTGCTGCCGCCGTCTGGCGTCGAGGTCCACGAGGCGCGACGCGAAGCGTTCGAAGCCCGGCTGCTGCACGACGATTCGGAATCGCCCGGCGGAGGGCGCCGTCAGCGAAAAGGCGCCGAGCGAATCGGAGCTGGTCACCGCGGCCGCCGCACCGGCCGTGTCGACCAGCGCGACGGAGGCGCCGTCCACAGGCGCTCCGTCGGCCTCCGTGACCACGACGCCGGACGCTGTCTGCGCATCGGCGACGCCTGGCAGGGCAAGTAGCAGGAATCCGACGGAAAGCCCGACCGATATAAAGTTCTTGCGTCGCAATGTTTCACTCCATCAGGCGACTAAGAACCATCTTAAGATTCACAACACCGTAGTCAATTCCGCGGAACATAAGTCCAGCGGGTTACGAAGGCTACGGTTAGCAATGGGCACCACACCTATAACCGTCAAGTTCAGGGACTCGCGGATAAGCTATCAACCAGCGCGATCAATGTTCTGCGAGTTGGCGCATGAGGGAAAGTCCATCCATTGATAACGACGGTAGGTATGCCGCGATATTGAGTTTGCTTGCGGGGCGCTGTCCCTCGGAGAGTCTGTTGTCCAGCGTGCTGTCACTCGCGCAACGTCCTGCATGCGCAGGGGCCGACAAATGTGCGGCTTCGCCAAACGATTCCCAAGATTCCTTTCCGAGCGATGCTTGATGTTCGAATACGGCGTTTATCCATCGTGCATAACTCGCACTGCGCTCTTCAATTGCGCAGACACCGACCCTTGCCGCGGGCAATGCACTGGGATGATAAGCTAGAGGGTATGCAATGTAAAGTAATTGAATTTCCTTCGGTCGTGCCGTAGCGAGACTGTCCGCGACATTGTGGAACGCGCGGCAGGCCGGGCATTGTAAATCTATGAGCGCGACGATCTTTGTCTTGGCACTTGGACTGCCTGCCACCGCCGTAGCACTTTGGAGCAACTCGTGCCAGTTATCAACGCGGTGAGGTTCGCTGCGTTCCGTGGCGGCGTGGCGTTCAAGCCGCGCCGCCGCGCTGGCCGCAACTGCCATCGCGGCCAGCGCTGCAGTCGTGAACCATGAACCGGAAGGTCTCATTCGCTTCAGAGCTGCGTGCAGTGGATCCACCCATGGTCCCATTCGTTGCACTTTGGATATCCGCTGCCGGGATATACGTAGTCGTAACATGTCGCATAATTGGGCTCGCAACCAAGATTGCGACAATAGGCATCTACGTCCGGAGGACAGTCGATGACACAAAAGGAGCATGCCATGGATTCGGCCGATGCAGGCTTTTCAGTGCCCGCTACGATCAAGAGTCCTCCGGCGATCACGGCCAGACTGGTTCGCCGAATTACTGCCTGGATGCTTTGCATCGTCCACATCCTGGATTGGGCTCCACAAATACTACCTCGGTGCTGAAATGCGTTGAAGCGTCTGTTCGTCCAGCATCCCGATGTGAATACCACTCGGACCTACAAATGCGGGCGTCGCGTTCAATCCGAGTTTCGCTGCGAGATCTGCGTCGGTCTGGATGCGAGTGGCTGTGGTCTGAGATTGGGTGCAAGCGATGAATGCTGCAGTGTCCCTGATCCCCGCCCCCGCCGCAAAGATTGCCCAGTCCGGATCTGGGGCCGAGATCCAGTCATCGTTCTCAAATAGATAAGCGTGCATTCTCGAGAATGAGCCGCCTCGCTCGGCGCATACTGAACTCCTGGCAGCGTCCATCGCGTGCTCGTGAATTGAAGTAAGCGGCAACTGACGGAATTGGAGGGTGATGCCAGGGTGTTTCTCGAGCAACGTAGTCAGCGAACTGTAATTGGCTCGACAGAACGGGCACTGATAGTCGGCAAACTCTATGATGATGCTGTCGCTTTGCCCCTGTGAGATAATATTTCCACCGCCAATTATCTCTGGCCATGCTCCGGAGACTGCACGGGCCGCAACAGCCTGTTGACGCCGTGCAGACCACCATTGTGTTACATTAGGGCGAAATAGTACGAGCATGGCAATTCCAACCACGGCAAAGTCGAGCATGGGCTCCAGCCGTGGTCTGGGCCTGACTTCGGAGGAATCACGACCGAACTTCATCAGCTGCAGTCCTTTGGCTGTGTTGCCAAACTCGCGCACGGCGCTCATCATCCATGGGCCACTCCATGAACCTACGATCCGCACTCCGTGTGTACCACTTGCCTGCATGTCGGAATCGAGTTCATTGCACGATGAATCCGAGACCCTGCCGATTCAGTGCGTCAGTAAGCATCCACTGCCAGCCCAGGTGACCTCGGATGAAGGTGGCACGCGCGCCTATCGTCCTGTAGAGGCTATCGCTTAGGGCCGTGCCGGATGAGTAGTCGAACTGGTACGCGAGCCTGTCGAGGTTCGTCGTCGGCGATCTCTGGACGGCCATACCTATCCGGGTCTTACGAAGCACGTCGAACCACGCAGCCGGCGTGCCGATTTCAGCTCTCGCGAAGCGTCGGACCCACGCAGTTCGACTGCGTCTAGACGTGTCGGCCACCGCCTTGAATGAGCGGGAGTTCGATGTCCGCCTAGCCATCTCTTCTACGAGATCGGTGACGTCGCCGGGCAAGCAGGTTCTCGCCTGGACCCACCTCACCACCAAATGCGGCCAATCCGTGGGGTCGGCCAGGTGCTCCCGTAGTTGAACGGCATTTGTGACTGGTGACCTGAGTGCGCACTGGATCCCTCGAAGGTACGTGACTCCCGCGAGGTCAACGGCCGCTTGTGGGGGCAGGAGATCGAGACGAAGGACCACCGGCGCATTGACAACGTACCTCGCCACTTCGTCGCAGTCCCGGAGCACGCGATCAAGAGTGCTCGTATCGGGGCGCAGCGCCACGATGATCCCCTTTCGAAGCATGCGCGGAAGATCGCTCCGCTTCACTTCCGTCCACCCGTCTTGCGGGTACGGCGGCTCGAGCACATAGAGGTGAGTGTCCACGACTTCGCTCGTCCGATGGGGTTCCGACAGTGTACGGTGTGGACGGAAATCGCACATTGGCAATTTGTGCCAAGTCAGGAAGGCCGTCGGCGAAGACGAGCACCTCGGGAGGTGACGAGCTTCGTCCCCGGCGCGGGGCAATGGCTTCCTTGATGCGCCGTGGCGTTCCGGACAGATTGTAAGGGTGTCCAGTACGGAGGGGCACCATGCCGAGATCCTACCGGAATCGCGGAGCCGCCGCGTCGACGGCCCGGAAGGCGCTCGCGCTCGTCGCGGTCCTTCCGCTTCTCGGGACGTCCGCCGCCGGCGCGTCCGGGCAGGAGGGCGTGGACGGCTCTCCGGCGAAGCTCCCCGTCGTCGTGGGCAGGGTGGTCGAGCCCGGGACCGGCCACTTCTCGAACTACCTCGAGCGGCTGGCCAACGGGAAGGGCGTCCGGCCCGCGCCGCTCGTCTGGTAGGTCGCCCTTCGGCGCCTCGCGGCGATCGCCGCCGTCGCCGCCGCGGTGAACGCGGCGGCCGCTGGCTGCCTCGGCGTCATGGGCGGCGACCAGGAGATGGAGCAGGGCGTCGGGACCCTCGGCCGGGTCGACGCCGCCGAGGCCGGGACGCTCGAGCCCGTCGAGCTCCTCGCCGTCGCCGATTCCGGGCTCCTCCTCCTCTACCAGCGGCGCATCGGCCTGGTGCGCTTCCGCGCCATCGACGCCGCCGTCTTTCCCCTCGCCGCCGCCCGGCCCGTCCTCGGCGGCGCTCCGCCCGACGACTCGACGCGGGCGCGGCTCCGTCGCATGGCCCGTTTCCCCGAAGGCCTGGCCGCGACCCGTCTGGACAGCGTCCTTGCTGCATACGGCCAGCCCGCGCTCCAGCTCTGGTCGCGCTGAGCGGCTTCAACATCTTCGGCTTGTCTTCGGGTCCCCGATGTGCCATCTTTGGAGAGGGCGGCTTCGGCCGCCTTTTCCAGCCCTTCTGTCTTCGGTTTTTCTTCGCCTATTACATGCGATCATGTCCTTCATCGAGCTCCGTACCCACTCCGCCTTCTCCTTCGGGGACGGCACCGCCACGCCGGAGGCGCTCGTGGCGCGGGCGGCGGAGCTGGGCTACGGCGCCCTCGGCCTGACGGACCACGCGGACCTGGGCGGCACGATCCGCTTTGCCCTGGAGGCGGAGCGGCAGGGCATTCGCCCGGTGATCGGCGTGGAGCTGGACGTCGACGGCCACCCCGTTGCTCTGCTGGCCCGCAGCCCGGAGGGCTACCGCAACCTCGCCGCCCTGGTGACCCGCGCCCGCCTCGGCCCCTGGGACGCCTGGGACGACGACGCCGGCACCGGCTGGCACGCCCCCGACGGCCACATGCCCGACGCCGCGCACGCCCGCCGTGAGATCGAAGCCTGGAAAGCCCCCCCCGCGCAGTCCCGCGCGCGAAGCGCCGCGCCCCCCGCGCGCAGCGCGCCCCCCCCCGCACGAAGTGCGGAACCCCCGCCGCAGGCGGCCCCCTCCCCCGCGCGCAGCGCGGAACCCCCGGCGCAGCCGGTGCCCCGCGGCGCAGCCGCGGTGACCCGCGCCGAACGGCGCGGTGCCCCGCCGCAGGCGGTGCCCGGCCGCGCAGCGCGCGGCCGCGTCCTCCGCGGCCGTCCGACCATAGAGTGGCACGACCTCGCCAGGTGCTCCCAAGGCCTTCACCTGCTATCCGGCCCCGCCACCGGCCCGCTCGCCTACCTGCTCCAGACCGAGCAGCCCGACCGGGCCGACCGCTGGCTCGCGCGCGCGAAGGAGGCGTTCGGTGAGCGTCTGAGCGTGGAGGCGCAGCTCCACAACGTGTCGGGCCGCGAGTCGGCGCTTGCGGAGGCGCTCATCGAGCGGGCCGCGTCGCAGGGCGTGCCCTGGGTCGCGACGAACGATCCCCGCTACGTCGACGCGGCCGGGCGGCTGGTGCACGACCTGATGACGGCGCTGCGGGCGGGCGTGGACGTGGACACGGCGGCGTGCTGGGGCGTGCTGCACCCGAACGGGGAGTGGCGGCTGAAGTCGCCGCGGGCGATGGCGCGGCTGTGGAAGGGCAGGGAGGAGGGGTTGGCGCGCTCGGCGGAGCTCGCGGCCGACTGCGCCTTCGACCTGCGCTGGCTGCGTCCGCCGCTGCCGTCGTTCCCGAGCGAGAAGGGGGACGACGCGCTGCTCCGGGAGCTGGCGTACGCGGGCGCCCGTCGTCGCTGGGGGGAAGTGGACGCGCGGCAGCGGACGCAGCTCGAGCACGAGCTGCGGGTGATCGGCAAGCTGGGCTTCGCGGGCTTCTTCCTGGTGATGTGGGACGCGGTGCGATTCGCGCGCGAGCGCGGGATCCTGTGCCAGGGGCGCGGCAGCGCGGCGAACAGCGCCGTCGCCTACTGTCTCGAGATCACGGCGGTGGACCCGGTGCGCCACGGGCTGCTCTTCGAACGCTTCCTCTCGGAGGTGCGCACGGACGGGCGCACGGAGGCGCCGGACATCGACGTGGACTTCGAGATGGACCGGCGCGAGGAGGTGCTCGACTACATGTACGAGCGCTACGGTCGGCGCCACGCCGCGATCACGTGTGTGACGCAGGCGTACCACGCGCCGAGCGCGCTGCAGGACGTCATGCGGGCGCTGGGCTACCCGGCGGAGCAGGCGTTCGAGCTGTCGAAGCGGATGCGGCGCTGGGAGCCGGGTGCGGGCGCGGACGAGCTGGAGGCGGGGCTCGCGGAGCGCTTCGGGCTGGAGCTGGACGGGCCGCGGGGCCGTACGCTGCTCACGGCCATGCGGGCGCTGGACGGCGTGCCGCGCATGCGCTCGACACACCCCGGCGGCTTCGTGCTGTCCCGCGAGGCGCTGGGGGCGTGGATGCCCATCGAGCGCACCAGCATGGGGCGCACGATCCTGCAGTTCGACAAGGACGACCTGGACGCGGCCGGCGTGCCGAAGTTCGACTTCCTCGGGCTCGGCGGCCTCACGCTGGTGCACAACGCCTTCGACGCCATCGAGGCGCACACCGGCGAGCACCTGGAGCTCTACACGCTGCCCGTGGACGACCGGCGCACGTACGAAATGATCTCCGCCGGCGAGACCATCGGCACGTTCCAGATCGAGAGCCGCGCGCAGATCTCGTCGATCCTGCACACCAAGCCCGAGCGCCTCTACGACCTGGTCGTGCAGGTCGCGCTCATCCGGCCGGGCCCCATCCAGGCCCGCTTCGTCCGCCCCTACACGATGCGCCGCCGCGGCCTCGAGCCCGTCACCTTCCCGCACCCCGAGCTGGAGCCGATCCTCCGGCGCACGCAGGGCATCCCCATCTTCCAGGAGCAGGCCATGGCCATCTCCATGGCCATCGGCGGCTTCAGCGCGGCCGAGGCGGACGAGCTGCGCCGGGCCATGGGCCATCACAAGAAGCTGCCGAAGCTGCACGCCGCCCTCGAGCGGCTGCGCATCGGCATGGTCGCCCGGGGCGTGAAGGGCGACGTCGCCGAATCCATCGTCGAGGCGCTCCACTCCTTCGCCAACTACGGCTTCCCCGAGTCCCACGCCTGGAGCTTCGCGCTCATCGCCTACGCGACGGCGTACCTGAAGGCGAACCACCCGTCGGCGTTCTACCTCGGCATCCTGAACGCGTGGCCCATGGGCTTCTACCCGCCGGCGACGCTGGTGCACGACGCCCGCCGCGCCGGCGTCGACGTCCGCTCGCCGTGCCTGAAGCGGGGCGCGTGGGAGTGCACCCTCGAGGTCGACGATCTTGCCGCGCTCGTGGACTGGCGGCGCAATCCCGCCCTGCGTGTCGGCTGGAAGCACATCCGCGGTCTGGGCGAGAAGGCGGGAGAGGCGCTGCGAGCCGCCGCGGAGACGGCGCCGTTCCGCTCCGTCGAGGACGTGGTCCGCCGCGCGGGGCTGAGCCGGGAGGAGGCGCTGCACCTGGCCCGGGCCGGCGCCTTCGAGGCGTTCGAGCCCGGGCGACGGAAGGCCGCGTGGGAGGCGCTGCGCGCCGCCGGCGACACGCTGCCGCTGGCCCCCGCCGCGCGCCACCTCCCCTTCGATCCCGCGGAGCTGGAGGGCGAAGAGCGTATTTTCCTGGACTACCTGGCGACGGGCGTGTGCGTCGACGGCCACCCCATGGAGCACCTGCGCCCCCGTCTGCGGGACGCGGGCGTATCGGACAGCGCCGACATGCGGGAGTGGCGCGCGGGCGCGCCCATCGTCGTCGCCGGACTCGTCGTCGTGCGCCAGCGGCCGGCCAGCGCGAACGGGACCATCTTCATTCTCATGGAGGACGAGCATGGCTTCGTGAACGTCGTCGTGCCCCAGCGCCTCGTGGAGCGCTTCCGGGACGTGGTGCACTTCGCCACGTTCCTCGTCGTGGAGGGGCGGCTCGAGCGGGACGGCGACGTGATCAACGTCGTCGGTCGGCGCTTCCGGGAGCTCGCCGTCCGCAGCCGCGAGGCCGTCCACAACTCGAGGGACTTCAAGTGAGCCGCGGCCTGCGGCCGCGGCTCAGGCTTAGGCGGCTAGGCTGAGGCTTAGGCTGAGGCTGAGGCTGAGGCTTAGGCTGAGGCTGAGGCTGAGGCTGAGGCTGAGGCTGAGGTCGGGGGGTGCTCTGGACGGGCGGGCGCGTCCTTGCGCACATTCACGGGTCGCTGTTCTCCCATGGTCCGCATGGAGCTGCCGATGAACCGGAACTGCCGCCTCGCGTACGCGCGTCCGACCTGGCTTTCCACCGGGGCCGTCGTGCGGTCGGTGCTGCTCGCGCTCGCGGGGCTGATCGTCGTGTCCGCATCGCCCCAGGGCGCTCGTGCACAGGAGAGCGCGCGAAGCGCGGCGGCGCCGACCGGGGGCGCCCCGACGCCCGCCCTCACCCGCGAGGTGGAGCTGCACGACGGGGTGGTGGACGCGGCGGTGTCGCCGGACGGGCGGCGCATCGCGGCGACGATCCTCGGGCGCATCTGGCTTATGCCCGTGGACGGCGGGGACGCGGTGCAGGTCACGCGCACCATCGGCTGGGACGAGAGCCCGGCGTGGTCGCCCGACGGCGGGTTCCTCGCCTACAGCCACGAGACGGACGGCGGCACGGAGCTGGTCGTCCTGGACCTGGCGACGGGGACGTCGACGTTCCTGCACCGGGTGGAAGGCACGCTCGGCCCGATCGCGTACTCACCCGACGGGCGGGACCTCTACTTCGTCGTGCGCCAGGGGCAGTACCAGGCGCACCTGTGGCGCATCGCGGTGGACGGCGGAAAGCCGCAGCAGCTCACGCACACGGACGGATGGCACGAGTGGTCGTTCGCCCTGTCCCCGGACGGCAGCCATGTGCTGCTCAGCTCGGGGCAGTACGGCGGCCAGGACCTGTACGAGCTCGCGCTCCCGGACTCCGTGACGCGTCGCCTGACGGAGACGGTCGCGGACGAGGGCAACGTGTTGTGGGCGTTGGACGGGACGCGCTACTTCACCCGTTCCCTCAACGGCGTCGACCACCTGATCGCCTTGTCGGAAGCCGGCGAGGAGAGGGAGCTGACGGCGAGCGCGTACGACGGGAAGTCTCTGGCTCTCGTGCCGGGCGGAAGCAGCGCGGTGATGGTCGCCGCCCGGAAGCTGTGGCGGGTCGATCTGGGCAGCGGGGCGACGTCGCCCATCCCGTTCACGGCGCGGGTGCAGGCGCCGTCGCGGAACGTCGGCTCCCTGGCGATCGTGCACGCCCGCGTGTGGGACGGGACCGGCGCCCCTCCCGTGCAGGACGCCACGGTCGTGGTGCGGGACGGGCGCATCGTCTCCGTGGAGAAGGGGGAGCCACCGGCCGGCGTCCCGACGATCGACGCCGCCGGGCGGACCCTCCTGCCCGGACTCATGGACAACCACTACCACTTCTGGAGCCCGTTCCAGGGGCCGCCGCTGCTGGCCCGGGGCGTCACGACGATCCGGGACCCCGGCGCGCCGATCTCGCTCAGCGGAAACCTGCGCGCGGCCATCGACGCCGGGCTGGTGGCGGGTCCCCACGTCTACACCGCGGGCCCGCTCATCGACGGACGGGGCGGCTACCACCCGATGGTGGACGTCGCGATCGCGGACTCCACCGCGGCGCCGGCACTGGTCCGGGCGTTGAAGGACCAGGGCGTGGATCTGCTGAAGGTCTACTTCCAGCTCGAGCCGCCGGTGCTGCGCTCGGTGGTCGCGGAGGCGCATCGCCAGGGGCTGCGGGTGACGGGACATATCGGCGTGCGGACCGGCCTCGAGGAGGCGATGGCGGCGGGGATCGACGGCTTCAATCACGTCCGCGTCTGGCGGGACCTGACGCCGGAGCACGAGCAGCCGATGGGGCCGGACCTCGGTCTGGCCGCCGACATCCACCCGGTCGAGCGTATGCAGGCGGACTGGACCGGGATCGATCCGGACGGCGCCGAAGCGCAGGCGCTCATCGCCGACATGGCCCGCCACCACATAGGCTTCGACCCGACGCTGTCCATCCAGAAGATCGACGACGGCGCGCGGCAGCGCTTCTCGCTCGACGAATTCGCCCGGGCGCGGGAGAGCTACCGCCGCATGGGCCGGTTCGTCTACAACGCGTGGAAGGCCGGCGTGCCGCTCCTCGCCGGCACGGACGACGGCAACCTGTTCGACGAGATGGAGGCGTACGCGGACGTCGGGATCCCGAACGAAGCGATCCTGCAGGCCGCCACGGTGAACGGAGCCCGCTGGCTCGGGAAGGAGGACGAGTTCGGGACGATCCGCGCCGGTCTGCGCGGCGACTTCGTCCTCGTGGACGGCGATCCGCTGAAGGACATCCATGCAGTCCGGGCCATCGATGTGGTGGTGCAGGATGGGCGCGTCGTCTTCCGCCGCGGCCGGGCCGCGGACGGTGGCGCCGTCGCCGGAGCGGGGCAGCCCCACAAATGAGCGACGGCCGCCCGCCCGTTGGCGACCGCCCTCCGCCCGTAGGCGGCGGGCGTCCGTCCACCGGTAACCGGCGCCGGTCGGCGGAGGAGGCGAACCCGGACCTCGGCTTCGGCTCCGTCGTCGCCCGGGAAAGCCGTGAGCGGCTGCTCAACCCGGACGGCAGCTTCAACGTGCGCCGGGAGGGACTCGGCTTCTGGTCCTCGATGAGCGCCTACCACGCACTCCTGGAGATCACGTGGGGCAAGTTCTTCCTGCTGATCGTCCTTGCGTACGCGAGCCTGAACGCCCTCTTCGCGGCGGCGTACGTCGCGTGCGGTCCGGGGGCCCTGGTCGGACCGGAGGGCGATCCCCACGGCGGCTTCTGGAACGCGTTCTTCTTCAGCGTGCAGACGTTCTCCACCATCGGCTACGGGCACGTCTCGCCGGAGGGCACCGCGGCGAACGCGGTGGTGAGCGTCGAGGCCCTCGTCGGGCTGCTCGGATTCGCGCTGGCGACCGGGCTTCTGTTCGCGCGCTTCTCCCGGCCGACCGCCCGCATCGCCTTCAGCGAGCGGGCCGTCGTGGCGCCGTACCGCGAGGGCCAGGCCTTCGAGTTCCGCATCGTGAACCGGCGCAAGAGCCAGATCGTGGACCTGCACGCGCAGGTTCTGTTCAGCCGGATGGAGGAGGACGCCGGACGCCGCGTGCGGCGGTTCTATCCGCTGCGCCTCGAGCGTGATTTCGTGACCTTCTTCCCGCTCACGTGGACGATCGTCCACCCCATCGACGAAGCCAGTCCGATGCGGGATCGGAGCCCCGCGGAACTCTCCGCGGACGAGGCCGAGTTCCTCGTCCTGCTCACCGGCTTCGACGAGACCTTCGCCCAGACGGTGCACGCCCGATCCTCCTACCGTGCGGACGAGGTAGTCTTCGGCGCACAGTTCTCGGACATCTTCCGGCACGGGGAGGGCGCCGTCGCGGTGGACGTCTCGCGCCTGAGCGAGCTGCGCCGGCCGGAAGATGCGCCCCTCCTGTCGGACCCCTGGCAGGCCATGCCGCCCCGGACGCGCGATGGCTGAGCGGCGGATCCTGCCCGTGATCGATCCGGGCGACGTCGCCCCGACGACGCCGGAGCCCATCCGCGGCCGCGGCGCGTCCCGCGACCCGAAGAACCGCTTCCTGCCCCTGCACGTGGAGCGGGATCCGGCGTGGAACGACCCGGACGACCCGGCCCCGCAGACGGTGCTGCTGCGGGACGCCAGCCGGTCCGCCATCGCCCGAAACGACAGCCCGGACATCCCCTTCGAGACGAGCATCAACCCGTACCGCGGCTGCGAGCACGGCTGCATCTACTGCTACGCGCGCCCGTATCACGAGTACCTCGGCTTCTCCGCGGGGCTCGATTTCGAGACGAAGATCCTCGTGAAGGAGGACCTTCCCGAGCTCCTGAGGGCGGAGCTCATGTCCCCCCGCTGGCGGCCGCAGGTCATCGCCATGAGCGGGGTGACGGACCCGTATCAGCCTGCGGAGCGCCGGCTCCGCCTGACGCGTCGCTGCCTCGAGGTCCTCGCGGAGTTCCGGAACCCCGTGGGCATCATCACCAAGAACCACCTCGTCACGCGGGACGTCGATCTGCTGGCGGAGCTGGCGGCCGTGGACGCCGCGGTGGTCAGCGTCTCCGTCACGAGTCTGGACCCGGAGCTCCAGCGCGTGATGGAGCCGCGCACCTCCATTCCCGCCCGGCGCCTGAAGGCGATCGAGACCCTGGCCGCGGCCGGGATCCCGGTGCGCGTCATGGTCGCGCCGATCATCCCGGGCCTCACCGACCACGAGGTCCCGGCCATCATCGAGGCCGCCGCCGCGGCGGGCGCCACGGGCGCCGGGTACACGATCCTCCGGCTGCCCCATGCAGTGAAGGAGCTCTTCGCCGAGTGGCTCGAGCAGCATTTCCCCGACCGGGCCGGGAAGGTGCTCAACCGCGTGCGCTCGATGCGAGGGGGCCGTCTGAACGAGCCGGCGTTCGGGCGGCGGATGCGGGGCGAGGGCGTGTTCGCGGACCAGATCCGCTCCCTGTTCGACGTGAGCTGCCGACGGGTTGGTTTCGACAGGACGCGGCGGCTCCGGCTGTCGACGGATGCCTTCCGCCGACCCGACACCGCGGCGCAGCTCGGCCTGTTCGGCTGAATCGGTTCGACGTGTCCAGCCCGACGAGCTACAGCACCCGCAAGGATCCGAAGATCATGGCCGCGCTGGCCGTGCTCCTCGGCTGGACGGTCCCGGCCGGACTGTGGCTCCTCCTGTGGATGCACATTCCCGCCGGTCTCCTGCTGATCCTCGGCGGCGGGTTTCCCCTCGTTCTGTTCTTTCCCATGCGGTACCGGCTCGAGGACGAGGTCCTCGCGATCCGCAGCGGCCTCTTCCGCTGGCGGATCCCCTACCCGCTCATCACGTCCGTGTCGGCAGTGAAGGGCGTGAGCGCGGCGCCCGCGCTCTCCCGCGATCGGCTCGCCATCGACTTCTGGACGGGGGAGGGAGTCGAACGCGTGCTCGTCTCGCCGAGCGACCGGCAGGGCTTCCTGTTCGCACTGCGGCGTCGGACGCCGGACGCCGAGTGGCCCGAGACGCTGTTCGAGCCCGGGCCGGACTAGGCTGGAGGACTAGGCTGGCGGTCCGTCCATCACGTCGGTCACCCGCGCCTCGCCGGCGGTCAGCTCCGCCAGCGCGCTGACGAGCCGCTCCCGCGAAGTCACGGGCACGGCCACGCGGTAGTGGACGGTCGCGCCGTACTCCTCGTCCAGGATGACGGCGTCGAGATCGTCGAGCAGGCGCCGCAGCGGATCGACGGCGGCGTACGGCGCGGAGACGTCGAGGGCGACCCGCTCGATCCGCTCGGCTCGCGGCAGCGTTTCCAGTGCGCGCTGCACCCCGCCGGAGTAGGCCCGCCCGAGTCCGCCCCGGCCGAGCTTCACGCCGCCGTAGTAGCGTGTGACGACCGCGACGATCTCCCCCACCTCGCCGTGCAGCAGCGCGTTCAGCATGGGCCGACCGGCCGTGCCGTGGGGCTCTCCGTCGTCGCTCATCCCGACCGCACCCGTGCTGCCGGGCGGTCCGGCCACGAAGGCCCAGCAGTTGTGCGTCGCGTCCGGGAACTCGGCTCGAACCGCCTCGACGACCGCCCGCGCCGCGTCGGCGCTGCCCGCCCGTTCCACCGTGGTGATGAACCGGCTGCGTCGGATGGTCTCCTCCACGCGGTGCCGCCGGGCCGGGACGGTGTAGCGCTCCGTCATCGGAGGAGCGGGGTGGATGGGACCGGGCGGGACGCGTAGCTTGGCGCGGGAACGCATCGGACATCGAACGGCGGGAGAGCGGGGACGTGACTGACACCTTCGACGTGGCAGTGGTGGGGCTCGGCGTGAACGGCGCCGCGGCGGCGTGGCGCTGCGCGGAGGCCGGAGCCCGGGTCGTCGCGTTCGACCGGTTCGCGCCGCCGCATCCGTTCGGATCCTCGAGCGGCCGGACGCGCATCATCCGCGAGGCCTACTTCGAGGGCGAGGCATACGTGCCCCTGGTCCGGCGGGCATACGACGCGTGGCGGCTGCTCGAGGCGGAAGTCGGCGTGCCCCTCTTCCGCCGGACGGGCGGCCTCACCATCGCGCCCGAGGGCGGCGGAATCGTCGCGCGTGTCCGGGCGGCCACCGAGCGGCACGGGGTGGAGCTGGAGGTCCTGGACGCGGAAGAGATCCGTGCCCGGTTCCCCGCCTTCCGTGTGCACGATGAGGACGTTGCGGTGTGGGAGCGCCGTGCCGGCGTGCTGTTCCCCGAGCGCTGCGTCGAGTCCCTGATGCGCTCCGCCACACGCGCAGGCGCCACGCTGCGCCTCGGCACGGCCGTCCGTTCCTGGACTCCCGAAGGCGACGCCGTGCGCATCCGTCACGCCGGCGGCGACGTCCTCGCCGGGCGGCTCGTCCTCGCCGCCGGGTCGTGGTCCGCCTCCCTGCTCACCGGCATCCACCTGCCGGTCGAGGTCGAGCGACAGGTGCTCCACTGGTTCGAGCCGGCGAGTGCGACCCTCGATCCCCTCGACCTGCCCGTCTTCATCGAGGAGCTCGAGGGCGGCCGCATGTGGTACGGGATTCCCGAGGAAGGGCTGCTGAAGGTTGCCTACCATCACGGCGGGGAGATCGCGCCGCCGGACGCGCTGCGGCGGGAGGTCGACCCCGGAGAGCCGCGCCTTCTGCGCAAGCTGCTCAGCGTGCTGATCCCGGAGGCAGCCGGCATTGGCCGGGGCGCGAGGGTGTGCCCCTACACCAACACGCCGGACGGGAACTTCCTCATCGACCGGCATCCGAATCATCCGCAGGTCGTCGTCGCCAGCGCGTGCTCGGGCCACGGCTTCAAGTTCGGTCCGATCACGGGCGAGCTCGTCGCTGGCCTCGTGCTGCGGGACGACGTCGAGAGCGTGCCCCGCGAGTTTCGCTGGCGCTGGTGACGGCGCCGGGATCTCACTCCTCGTCCGGGAAGGGCCAGTCTTCGAACAGCTCCTGGACCACGGAGTCCCAGCGTCCCGCTGCTTCCAGCGTGTCGCGGTGGAACCCGCGCAGCGAGGCGGCCGTGCTCACGGTGATGCCGGAGTCGAGGCGCATGATGGCGTCTACCGCGTCCCTCTCCTTCCCCCACCGTTCCCGGATGTAGTCCCAGATCGCCCGGCGGAGGAGGTGGTATTCACGGAATACGAGGTCTTCGTCGAAGCCGTCGTTCCGTCGGGTCTCTCCGTGCTTCAACGCCATGCGGATCGGCTCCGGGTGCACGTCACGACGCTTTCTGCCGCACGCCGCCGCGCTGGCGAGCCCCCGGACCAGGTCGGGCAGGTGGTCGAAGCTCAGGTCGCCCGGCAGCGCGAGCCAGGGCTCGTGATCCGCGATCTTCGCCCACCGCTCGAGCACGTCCCGGGAGATCTCATCCGCGTCGTCGTTGATCTGCTCGCAGATGTGGTCGAAGCTCATCCTTCCGCCGCGCCCCGGGCACCCAGACGTTCATCGATGAGCAGGAGCGCCGCGTCGCTGTCGCCCGCCCTGCGCAGCTTGTCCACGATGTCGCCGGCGGTTTTCTCCTCTTCGACCTGCTCGGTGATGAACCAGTGCATCTCGACCTGCGCGGGCGCGTCGTTCTCCTTCACCGCCAGGGCGTACAGCTCGTGGATCGAGCGGGTGACTTTTTGCTCGTGGGCGAGCGCGGCCTCGAAGACCTCCAGCGGCGAGCCGAACTCCCCCTGCGGCTTCGACAGCGACTGCAGCTCGACCCGGCCGCCGCGGTCCACGACGTGGTCGAAGAGGCGCATCGCATGCGTGATCTCCTCCTCCCGCTGCTTCCGCATCCAGGCCGCGAAGCCGGGGAACGCCTCCGCCTCGAAATGGGCCGCCATCGCGAGATAGATGTAGGCCGACTCCAGCTCCATGTGGATCTGGTCGTTCAGCGCCTTCAGAACCGTGTCGTTCATCGGGTGGTCTCCGTCGCACGAGTGTCAACGAGTGTGAGCTTCGCTCACGCCCCAACATAGGTGTGCGCGGGCCGGGCGCGCGAGGGATCGCCGACGCAGCGACGACCTTGCCGCCCGTAGCGTATCGCAGACACCGTTCCGCCCAGTTCTTGCACGGCCTGTCGTGCCCATGATCCGTATCGGCATCTCCGTCACGGACGATGGCGCTCCAGGATCGCGTCCGCCGCGGCGTGGCCCACGGCCATGATGGTCTCCTGTGGATTGACCGACGGCGCGGACGGCAGCACGGAGCCATCGGCCACGTAGACGCCCGGCGTACCGTGCCGCTGAAAGTCGGGATCGCATCCGCTCGTCGCTGGGTCGGTGCCGACGCGGCACGTCCCGTTCACGTGGGCCGAGAACAGCGAGATCCGGTTCGGGACGACGCGGAGCCCAGCGATCCCGGCAAGCTCCGATTCGGACCGGATCGGCGCGGCCCCGGTCTGCAGCGTGAGCGCCTCGCGAGCCCCGCAGGCAAGGTGCATCCGACCCGCGGCTGCCATGCCCTCGAGCATCAGGCGGCGCTCGTCCGCGCGCATGCGGTAGCGGATGCGCGTCCGGCCCTTGCGGTCCAGGAAGACGCGTCCGTTGGGGCGGTCGCGCCGGGCCCCATCCCGAACGAGGACGATGAAGGACGCGGTCTTCGCGAAGTCGGCCATCCTGCGCCGGTGCGCCTCGCCGAAGCCCGGCGTCGCGACGGCGGCGAGGCCCGGCAGCATCGGCGGGCACTCGATCCAGAACCCGAACCCCCCGTTGTCCGGCAGATACTCCGTCACGAGCGCGGACTGGGGGACTCCGCTGGCCCCGTACACGTCCCGATCGTACGTGCCGGCGACGGCCGTCGTCGGGTGGAGGCGCAGCCACGAGCCGACGCCCCCGCCCCCCATGCCCGACCGCTCCAGGATCGTCGGCGTGCCCACCGCCCCGGCGGCGAGGACGACGATCGGCGCCTCCACGACCGCCGCCCCGCGCGGACGTCGGGTCCCCTCGTCCAGCACCGTCACGTGCACTCGCTTGAGGGGGGCCGCCCCGCCCCGCTCGACGGCTTCGATCCGCTCGGCGCGGGCGAACGCGAAGAGCCGAGCGCCCGCAGCGAGCGCCCGGGGCACCGCCGTGACCGCTGTCGACTGCTTCGCTCCGTACCGGCAGCCGAGGCCGCACGAGCCGGCGCGGACGCAGTCCCGCGCGTTGATGGCCCCGCTCTCAGCCCGCCAGCCCAGCCGGCGGGCTCCGTCCAGGAGGAGGCGGTTCTGGGCGTTGTGGGCGTCGTCCGGAACCCGCCTCCCGTGCACCTCCGCCTCGACCCGATCCAGCAGCGGCCCGAGGGCCGACGGCGAGAGGCGCCCGGCGCCGTGCGACGTCGCCCACTCGTCGAGCACGGCCTCCGGCGGCCTCAGCATGAGCATCCAGTTCACGGTCGTGCCACCGCCCACGCAGCGCCCCTGCAGGAGGGCGACGGACAGGTCGTCCGTGGCCCGTGCGCCCCCGTCCGCATACAGGCGCCCGGTCATCTCCGCCTCGTCCTCCGTGAACTCCGACGCCGTCCAGTCTCCGCCCTCTTCGAGGACCACCACGTCGTGCCCCGCCTCGGCCAGGCGTGCGGCGACGACGGCGCCGCCCGCTCCCGTCCCGACGACGCATACGCCGGCACGCACCACCGCCCCGTCACTCAGCCGTCCGGCACGGGGCCGGGTCTCACCCGGGCCGTCAGCGGACTTCGGCGCGGCGCCCGCCGGGGTTCGGCGGACGGGCTCCTCGTCCCGCGGCGTGCCGCGCAGGGCGCCTTCCCACGGATACGCGGTAGAGCGCGCGTGGAACGGTCCCAGATAGCGCGTTTCCGACCGGGACTCTGGCAGCGTATACCACACGGCGAGCACGAGCCTGCGGATGGCCTGGAAGACGGTGCGGCGCATCCCCAGACGGCTTCTCTCCCAGTGGCGGAGTCGGCGCGCGGCCGCTGACGGATCCAGTCGGGAGAACCGCGCCGGGCGCTCGCCGAAGACCGCCGCGACCAGGGGGTTGTCGAAGATCCCTAGCGCGGTCCGCAGTCCGGCTGCACTTTCGGGGGGGAGCGCCGCGAGCCGGGCGCCGACGGCCCCGGCCAGGCGGTCGATCGCTCCGGCTTCTGCGGCGGCGGGGGCGAGCGCGCGGCACAGAGCTTTCATCAGCGCCTCCGGGGCGCGTCCACTATCGTGGCGCATTCCATGCATCTGCGTTTGCGGCCAGCCATGCTGGCCCGGACTCCACAAGGGAGGATGAGAGATGAAGAGAATTGTGTTTGCTGCGCTGGCCGCGGTCGCCGTGGCCGGTTGCGGCGTGGCCCATGAGGCTGCCGAGGCCATGCCCATGACGAACACGATCGATGACTGGAGCGGCAACCTGACGCCGGTTAACGACTCCGGGATTCGCGGGGCGGCGGCGGTCCGGACCGGCTACGGTCAGACGGGCGTTTCAGTCACGATCGCGGGCGCCAAGTCGGGCGAGCAGCATCCCTGGCACGTCCACAGGGGCACGTGCGGAAGCGGCGGACCCATCGTCGGCCCCGCGACCGCCTATCCGGTGCTGAGCGTCGGCGCGAACGGCGAGGCCTCCGCCTCGGCCAAGATCGACATGCAGCTCGGCGAGACGGAAAGCTACTACGTGAACATCCACAAGTCACCGTCGGATCTCGGCACCATCGTGTCGTGCGGCGAGATCCACGACTGACCCGCGATTCCGGGCACAGCCCGGCGCGATGAACGTCGAGGCCGGCGCCTACGGGTGCCGGCCTCGTTCGTTCTCATAACGATGAGCCCCGCATCCGACCTCTCCATCGCCGGCCGCAAGGGGGACGCCGACGTTCGTACCGGCCGCCGCGTCGTCCGCCTGACGAACCTGGCGAAGCCGTTCTGGCCGGATCGCGGCATCCGAAAGGGCGACCTGCTCCAGTACTACGCAGACGTCTCGGACGCGCTGCTGCCCCACGTCGTGGGGCGGCCGATGGTGATGAAGCGTTATCCGAACGGCTGGGCCGGCAAGTTCTTCTACCAGAAGCGTACGCCGGAGCCGCGCCCCGACTGGCTCGTCACCTGCGAGATCGAGCACGCATCGGGGAACGTCATCGACTTCCCCGTGGTCGACGACCTGGCCTCGCTGCTCTGGCTCGTCAACCTGGGGTGCATCGACCTCAACCCCTGGTATTCCCGTTGCGGACGCGTCGACGAGCCGGACTTCCTCCACTTCGACCTCGACCCCGTCGAGGGCACGCCGTTCGGCCGCGTGCGGGAGGCGGCGCTGGTCGTTCGCGACGCCCTGGAGGAGCTGGGCATGAGCGTCTACCCGAAGACCACGGGCGCGACCGGCATGCACCTGTACGTCCCGATCGTGCGCGGGCCGCGGCAGAAGGAGGTGTGGCGCTTCGCGAAAGCCACCGCGAAGCTCCTCGAGGGACGTCGCCCCGACCTGCTCACCGCCGAGTACCGGATCGCCGACCGGCCACCGGACCACGTCCTCGTCGACTACAATCAGAACGCCTGGGGCAGGACCCTGGCCTCCGTCTACTCCGTACGCCCCACCCCCGCGGCGTCCGTCTCGACGCCTCTCGAGTGGGACGAGGTGGAGGCCGGCGTCACCCCCGACGATTTCCGCCTCGACAACGTGCCCGACCGCATCCGCCGCCGCGGAGACCTGTGGCGCCCACTCGCGTGGCCTCGCCGCGGCCGATTCGACCTGCGCCCACTGCTCTCGAAAGGACGCCCGTGACCCTTCCCGTCGAGTCCCCGTTTCCGCCCATGGAAGCGCGCCAGGTGGACGCGATCCCCGAGTCGCCCGGTTGGCAGCTCGAGCCGAAGTGGGACGGCTTCCGCTGCATCGCCTTCCGCGACCACTCCGACGTCCATCTGCAGTCCAAGTCGTGCAAGCCCCTGGGCCGCTACTTCCCGGACATCGTCGAGACGGTGGCAGGGCTGCGCGCCCGCAAGTTCGTCCTCGACGGCGAGCTCGTCATGCCCGTGGACGGCGCCTTCTCCTTCGACGAGCTCCAGCTCCGCCTTCATCCAGCCGAGAGCCGCGTGCGAAGCCTGGTCGAGAAGCACCGCGCCGAGATGATCGTCTTCGACCTCCTGGTCGCGGGAGGCAAGGACCTTACGCGACGTCCCCTGGCGGACCGCCGCGCAGCGCTCGAGGATTTCGCCGACCGCTACTTCGACGACTCCGCCCTCCGCCTCTCGCCCGCCACACGGGACGCGGATCGGGCCCGCGAGTGGCTCGGCTCCGGTCGCACGGCCCTCGACGGCGTCGTCGCCAAGCGCCTCGACCAGCCCTACCAGTCCGGCGAGAGGGCCATGCTCAAGATCAAGAATCTGCGCTCCGCCGACTGCGTCGTCGGCGGATTCCGGTGGGGAAAGGGCGGAGGGGTGGGCTCCCTGCTGCTCGGCCTCTACGGCGACGACGGGCTCCTCCACCACGTCGGCTTCACCTCCTCCTTCTCCGCCGCCGAGCGGCCCGATGTGCTCCGCCACGTGGAGCCCCTGCGCGGAGGCGAGGGCTTCTCGGGCGATGCGCCCGGCGGCCCCAGCCGCTGGAGCTCCGGCCGCGACACCGAATGGGAGTCCCTCGAGCCGCGCCTCGTCGCGGAGGTCCAGTACGACCACGTCTCCGGCGGCCGCTTCCGCCACGGCACAAGGTTCCTCCGCTGGCGGCCCGACAAGGCGCCCCGTCAGTGCACGATGGAGCAGATCCGGGTGACGGGCACCGGAGCGTAGAGGCGGCCAGGCCCGGCATCCGCAGGGGTGCTCGGGCCCGTCCGCCCCGCGCTCACGTTCCCGCCGGGGCGGGCGGCACCGACTGGAGGTACTTCCAGAGCGCGGCGATCTCGTCGTCCGTGAGCCCGGACGTGTACGGCCACGGCATGACCGTGCTGAGCTGACGCCCGTCCGGACGGACGCCCGTCCGCAGCACCATCCGGAAGTCGTCCACCGTCCAGGAGCCGAGGTCGCCGGTCGGCGTCAGGTTCAGCGCCGGCGGCCAGTCCGGTGGCGAGCCGGGAATCTTGCCGCCCTGAAGATGCTCGCCGTGGCAGCCGAAGCAGCCGCCGGCCCGCGCCAGGTACTCCCCGTAGGCGGCTGTCGGACCCTCCGCCGGGGCGGTCCGTGAGCCGGTGCGCTCGACGGTACGGTCCGAGGAAACCAGCATCGGCAGGTCGCCCAGCGTGTAGAGAACCCGGGGCAGCAGCCGAACGCGGTTCCTGCCGATGTCACGGTCGACCGGCGGCCGGGTCTTCACGTACGCGATCACGGCGGCAAGGTCCGCGTCGCTCAGGAATGCGAACTCGTCGCTCGGCATGAACAGCAGCGGCCTGCCGTCCGGCGCCACCCCGTAGCGGATCGCTCGGACGAGATCTTCATCCGTGAGCTGGCCACCCACTCCGCCCTTGCCGGTCGTCAGGTTCGGGCCCCCCAAGTATCCCATCATCGGATCGTCGACCACGACCTTCCCGCCGAAGTCGTCACCGTGGCAGTCGGCGCACTTCGCGATCGAGAACGCCACGTGACGACCTCGCTCGAGGGTCGCGGAGTCCAGCGACACCTCGATCCGCTCCGGCTGCACGCCCACCGATCGGCCGAAGCGTTGACTTGTGAACCCCCACACCCCTCCTGCGGCGAGCCCCGCCAGCACCACCAGGGCCGCCACCAGAAGTCCTCCACGCTTGATCCACTTCATGACCGTTCCTCCGCGCCCGGTTCGCGGGCGCATCTCTGGGGCGAGTTCGCCGCCGGCAGTCTCGACGCCGCCGCGGCATCGAAGGGAGGGCCCGACCCGCCCAATCTCTGAGCACGTCCCCTCAGGTCAAGTATTTCGTAATCGGAGTCATGGAAGTTTCATGAGATCGTAAGTCAATTAAACACAATGATTTGGCACCGGTCTTGCCCCCGTTCGGGCCACCGGATCGAACCCACAGGAGGCGACGACGATGAAGAGAAGGCACATACGCGCGGCGGCTGCGGCGATCTCGATGACGGCCGTGCTGAGCGCGACGGGATGCGCGGGCGCACTGGGCAACGTGCTCGGCGGGAGTCCGGGCATGGGCGGAAGCACGATCTCGGGGGAAGTGAACTACGTCGACACGCGCTATCAGGAGGTGGAGGTGCGGGAGTCGAACGGTCAGATCGTGCGGCTCGGGTACGACAGCCAGACGGACGTCTACTACCAGAGCAACCGCTACTCGCCGACGTCGCTGGAGCAGGGCGACCAGGTGCTGGCGACGGTCCAGAAGAGCTCGGCGGACAACGTGGACTACTACGCGTCCCGGATCGACGTGCAGCAGAGCGTTCAGGACCGGGGCGGAAGCGGCGGTTCGGTGAACACGCAGGTAGTCTCCGGAACGGTGCAGTCGGTGGACGCCCGGAACGGGACGTTTTCGATGCAGACGTCGAACGGACAGCGTTTGACGGTCTTCATGCCGTACCGGGCGACGCAGACGGACGCGGCGCGCTTCGATCGGCTACGCCGCGGCGACTACGTGAGCGCGGAGGTGGAGTGGATCGCCAGCGACCAGGCACGCCTCGTCCGATTCCAGTAGTGGTGCAGCGGGCCGCTGCGTCCGCGTCCCCCGATTGAAGGCGGTGGGCTCGCCCCGTATATTTCGGCGAGCGAGCCCACCGGTGAGCGCGGAACATTCCGGAATACGCAGCGAGGAGTCGGGGCCCATGGCCGGACACAGCAAATGGGCGCAGATCAAGCGCAAGAAGGCGGCGAACGACGTAAAGCGGGCGAAGGAGTTCACGAAGCTGATCCGTGAGATCACGGTGGCGGCGCGTGAGGGCGGCGGCGACCCGTCGTTCAATCCGCGGCTGCGGCTTGCCATCGATACGGCCAAGGCTGCGAACATGCCGAACGACAACATCGACCGTGCCATCGAGCGGGGCACGGGCGATGCCGAGGGCTACCACTACGAAGAGGTCGTCTACGAGGGGTACGGTCCCGGCGGAGCGGCGCTGTACATCGAGACGCTGACGGACAACGCGAACCGCACGGTCTCGGACCTCCGCTACATCCTGGACCGGAACGGCGGCAACCTCGGGCAGAACGGTTCGGTGGCGTGGCAGTTCGAGCGGAAGGGTGAGATCTACGTGGACGCCTCGCGCTACGACGAGGACGCGCTCATGATGGCTGCGCTGGAGGCCGGCGCGGAGGACATGGTCCGTGAGGACGACGACTTCCTCGTCACGACGTCGCCCACGAGCTTCCACGCCGTGCAGGACGGGCTGCGGGAGAGCGAGATCGAGTGGACAGACGCGCAGCTCACGATGGTTCCCAAGGCGACCCTCTCCCTGGACGAGGCGGATGCCCGCAAGCTCCTGAAGATCCTGGACCTGCTGGACGACAACGACGACGTGCAGAAGGTCCATACGAACGCGGAGATCTCGGACGCCGCGGTGGCGGCGGCGGGCGCTTGAAGGTACTCGGCGTCGACCCGGGCACGGCCGCGACGGGCTACGGCGTCGTCGTCCGGAAGGACGGCGGCGCCGTCTCGCTCGTGGAGTGCGGTGTCATCCGGACGCAGGCCTCGGACGTCCTGGCGCTTCGGCTGCGGGACATCTTCGAAGGGATCGCGGAGCTCGTGGAGCGTCACGAGCCGGACGTGGTCGCTATCGAGGACGTCTTTTACGGCCGCAACGTTCGGACGACCGTCGTTCTCGGGCACGCCCGTGCGGCCGTCATGCTCGCGGCGGCGCTGAGGGACGTCCCCGTCTCCGAGTACTCACCCTCCGAAGTCAAGAACGCCGTCGTCGGCGCGGGCCGGGCCGACAAGGCGCAGGTGCAGTACATGGTCCAGCGCCTGCTCCGGCTGAAGGAGCCGCCGCGACCCCACGATGCGGCGGACGGCGTGGCGGTGGCGCTCTGCCACTGCGGGTCGACGGCGATCGGGGCCAGCGCGGAGCGAGCCCCGTCCAACGCGGAGCTGCTTCGCCGCGCCATCGGCTACCAGCCATGATCAGCCGTGTGCGCGGACGCCTGCTGCGCCGGGACATGGACGTCGTGGAGGTGATGACGGCGGCCGGCGTCGCCTACGAGATCTCCGTGCCGATCACGGTCTTCGAGCGGCTTCCCAGGGAGGGCGAAGACGTGGAGCTGCGTACCTACCATGTAGTGCGGGAGGACGCGCAGGAGCTCTACGGCTTCCTGGAC
Organism: uncultured Gemmatimonadales bacterium; assembly: GCA_963728445.1. Lineage (GTDB taxonomy): Bacteria > Gemmatimonadota > Gemmatimonadetes > Longimicrobiales > RSA9 > CAVSJO01. The sequence continues at coordinate 1,543,351 of CAVSJO010000006.1, forward strand.
GGACAGGATCGGGAGCTCTTCGGACGGCTCCTCGGCGCGTCCGGCGTGGGTCCGCGTCTCGCCCTCGCCATGCTCTCGACACTGGCGCCCGACCGCCTGGTCGCCGCGATTCGCGATCGGGACCTCGCGGCGCTCAAGCAGGTTCCCGGGCTCGGGACGAAGAAGGCCGAGAAGATCGGCGTGGAGCTGAGCGGCAAGCTGGACGACCTCGCGTACGGCGCCGGAGCAACGCCCCGGGGCCGTGCGGCGGAGGAGGCCGTGGGCGCGCTCGTCTCCCTCGGCTACGCGAGCGCCTCCGCCGGTGCGGCGGTCCGCCGGGCACTGGACGCGGACGGCACGCTCAAGGGGCCCGCCCTGATCAAGGCCGCGCTCGCCGAGGTGGGGCGCTGACTGTCACGTCGCGGCTTCGCGAGCCGTTCTTTCGGCAACGAGGCGTCGACGCTCGCACAACTCCGGAGGTCCGATGAACCGAAGGATCTGGGTGGTGGCCGGCCTGGCCGCACTCGCACTCGCCGGCGCCTGCGACAGCATCACGGGCAACGGGTCGAACAAGCTGCTGCAGTTCACGGCCAATCGGGCGGGCCCGGTGCCGCGGGACTACGATCCGCAGATCTCTGCGCTCGGCAGCAACAGCGCCCTCGTCGTGCACGGCGAGATGATCCTGAAGTGCTCGAACTACAGCGTGAATCGCAGCGCCGAGCAGGATGGCTCGACGATCCGGATGAAGCTGAGCTGGAAGGTCCCGTCCGGCGGGACGTGCACGGATTCGACCACGCTGCTGGTCTACGACGCCCTGCTCGGCAGCTTCGACGCGGGCACGTACACGTTCGAGGCGGTCCAGCCGATCTACCAGGGCTCGGATTCCTGGTCTTCGGGGGCGGTCGGTCAGCAGACCATCACGATCCAGTAGCGGCGGGTCGCGCCGGGCTCAGCGCCAGAGCCGCGCCGGAAGGATGGTCGTCCGGCCGGCGACCACGTCGACCACACCCAGCCGCCCGGCCGGCCCGGGCGCGCTCGGCCCGTCCACCCGCTGCACGTTCACGCGGTCGCCCTCCATGCTGAAGGCGTAGCGCCCGGGCGGCACGTTGACGCGCACGATGTCGATCCGGCCGGGCAGCAACGTCCAGGAGCGGGTGTCGGCCCGCTCCGTCAGCACGGCACCGGCATTTCCGAGGATCCCCGCGAGCTTGCCCAGCGCCTCGTCCTTCTTCGAGGCTTCCTTCTCGACCGCCTTCGTGAGGACCATCTTCGCAGTCGCGCGGGCTACGGTCCGGGCGAGGAGGACGGGCAGCTCCCGATGGAAGTCGGCCACCACGCTGGCGGACACGTCTAGGGAGAGGGACGGTCCGACGCTCTCGGCCGTGCTGTCGCCCGTCACGACGGGGGTGGCCGTGGGGGCCCGGCGCCCGGTGTAGGCGGGCCACGCGACGCGAAGCAGGTACGCCAGGTCGCCGGTGTCGTCTCGGCGGTCGAAGTGGCGCCCGACGACGAAGGTTCGGCGGTCGGGGCGGCCCTCCCAGTACGGGGCGGCGCCGGCCAGGGCCTGGGCCGTGATGCGGCCGGCGATCCCGGTCACGGCGCCGACCTTCGTCTCGTCCCGACCGCTGGAGAGGGCATCGGCTTCGTCCTCGAGGAGCGGGACCACCAGGTTCTGCTCGACCCGATGGGCCACGAAGCCGCGCTCCAGCACGAGCACTACCGCTCCCCGCCCCGGGGGCATGACGGGCGCCCCTCCGGTCGAGTCGCCCACGAGCGCAAATGCGTTCCGGTAGGCGACGTCGGCGTCGTTCGTCTCGCCGGCGACCTCGAACACCGCGCCGGCGAAGGTGCGCAGGAACGGCGCGAGGCCGTCGGGCAGGTCGTCGTGCTCGCGCGCCTGCTCGAGGAGGGAGCCGAGCCGCCGGGCCTCGACGGCCGCCGCCTCCGTCTCGCCGGCGCTCAGGTAATCCATGGCCGCGTAGCACGGAAGGAGCATCCGCTCGGTGGGCGGAGGCTCGTAGGCCAGGGAATAGTCGGAGCTGATGAGGGAGAGAACCCCCCGGGATATCGACTTCGTATAGCGGTCTTCCGCCAGGTCAACGGCGCCTTCGAACGCCGTGGCGGCGTCCTCGTGACGGCCCGCGTAGTGCGCCAGAAGCCCGACGTACATGTCCCGCAGGAGGTCGTCGCCGGGAGCGTAGCCCCGGTCCGCCGTGACCCGGTGGAAGGCCGTGTCGAAGCGTGCTTCGCCCAGGAGCCGGCGCAGCTCGAAGTCGGTGCGCGCGAGGCCGTCGGGCGCCCGGTCGTAGTGGCGCAGCAGGCCCGCGCACCCCGCCGACGCGACGGCCAGAGCGAGGCCCGCCGCGGCGGCGAGTCGCCGTGCGAGCGCGGTGGTGCGCCGGGCGACGCCCCGCCGCGACGTCGGCGACCCACGGCGGCGCGCCGATCGATCCACGCGCCGAAGGGCCATCGTCGGACTCAGTTGCCGCGCTTGTCCAGGACGATCACCCGCTCCTTCGCGTACGCGATCGCCTGGGCGATGTTGGCGTAGGCTTCCCCCTGCGCCTGGATCGTTTCGAGCTCCATCTGGTGCAGGAAGAGCTGATAGCGGATGAGCGCCTCGTACGGACGGAGCTGCTTGTCCAGCGTCGTCGCGATCCGGTACGTGGTCATGGGATCGTTCGGGCGCAGGATGTCGGCCCGGTCGTAGCGGTCGAGGGCGCTGCCGAGGTCGCCGCGGGCGGTGAAGTCGTCTCCTTCCCGCAGCAGCTGTTCGGCCATCGCGGATGCCCGACCCTCCGTCGTGGCGTCCTCCGGGGCGTTCACCACGCGGATGCCCTGGGACTCCCGATACGCGTAGGACGCAACGCGTCCGTCCCGGAGCTGCACCAGGGAGACGAGCCCGACGGCATCCTTCGGCTCGCCCGTCCTGAGCGCCGGCACGAGCACCGTCGCCGGACCGCTGCTCCGGATCGACCACGCGTCCTCCGTCGTCCGCGTCGCCGCCAGGACCTGCTTCGTGGTCATGCCGAGGGCGACCTCGCCCCTGGCGACCGCCTCGCAGACGCTCGGCTCGCAGTCCGCCAGCGCGTCGGCGGTCATCTCGTCCCGACGGTTCGCGATGGCCGCCTGCGTCTGCGTCTGACCCGCGCCCGCCTGTGCGGCCACGGCGTCCGCGCTGGGCGTCCGATCGCCGTTCTCGAGTACGGGTTCCTCGTGCACCCGCTTCGGCGCGCACGCGCCCAGCAGCGCGACCCCGAGTCCCAGCGCCAGTATCCTCCGGTCCATGACCGCCTCCTAGTCTTCGAAGCCGACGCGCGGCCGCTCGATGTACTTCTTGATCTTGTGCTGGCCCACCCAGGTCTTCACGTTCGATTCGAGGTCCACGAGCTGTGCGTCGACCTGGTAGTAGACCACCTTCTCGCGGCCTTCGCTGTCCTCGATGGCCGTGATCGTCCCCTGCAGGATGTAGTTCGCGCCGAGCTCCTGCCCCAGCTTCGCCCGCGTATCGGCGCGGGCGTGCTCCTGCTGGTCCTCCCGCTCGGCCCGGACCTCCCCCCGTTCGTCACTGGACGCCACGACCCGCACGGCGCCCGAGTTCACGAACGCTCGCTCCAGGTCGTTCACGAACGCCGCCGTCGGAATGTGGTCCATCGTCTTGTTCTGGAACGCGCCGACGATGACGGTCGGCGCCTCGCCGCCGTGGGACTGCGAAAAGCGGCCGACCCAGCCGCCGCCCAGGCTCTGCTCGATCAGGGCGTTGGCGACCAGCCTCGAGTCGGTGTCGTTCCACCGGCCCGACAGGTCCGTCACGCTGTTCGGATCGATGCGCTCGACCTTCTTGTAGCAGGCGGTTCCGGCCACGGTCGCCGTCGCCAGGACGACGAGTCCCGCCGCCCGGAACCAGCCCGAACGACGTCCCGTGCCCCGTCTCGGGGTCCAGCTCGTCATCGTCTTCCTCCGGATTCGTGTTGCGGGCGCCCGGCCCGGGGGGATCGGTCGCGCGTGTCGCGACTCGGCCGGTCGTCTACTTCTACAGGCTACGACGCCGCAATGTTTCGGAATTGCACACCGCGCCCCATTCTTCCATCTGTCATGGGATCGTCCGGATTCGACACCAGCCAGAGGAGCATGGCATGACCGCTTCACCGCCGGACCGTCCGGGTCCGGACGAGTACGCGCCTTTCTACAGTCGCTACGTCGAGCGGGTGCCCGACGGCGACATCCGCCGGATCCTGGACGGGCAGATCGGCGGGACGATGGGTCCCGTGCGGGGCCACGCGGACCGGGCCGGCCACCGCTACGCGGAAGGGAAGTGGAGCGTGCGGGAGGTGATCGGACATCTGTCCGATACGGAACGCGTGCTGTCGTGGAGGATGCTCGCCATCGCCCGGGGCGAGGTCGCGTCGCTGCCCGGCTTCGACGAGAACGCGTACGCGGCCGTCTCCAACGCCGGCGATCGACCCCTCGACGATCTTCTGGACGAGCTCGCGGCCGTTCGGCGGGCGACGGTGTACCTGGCGGACTCGCTGGCTCCCGACGCGTGGACGCGGCGGGGCACCGCGAACGGTCTTCCGGTTTCCGTCCGCGCTCTCGCCTGGATCATCGCGGGCCACGAACTGCACCACCGCGCGATCCTCGAGGACCGCTACGGCCTCCGCGCCTGACGCTGGCCCGACGGCCGGGCGGAACTCATCTTCCGGCGAACGCAACATCTGGAGACGCGATGCAGCCTGACGAAAAGGACCTGCTGGAAGCCGTCCAGGAGGCACTCCACAATCCGCGCTACGGCGGGACGGTATCCCTGCCCGGCGGGGGCGAGGCGACCATCGAGCGGGAGCCCGAGCCGGGCATCCGTCTGCGCCTCACGTCCGGCGGCAGGGACGGAACGGTCGTCACGCTCTATGCGGGCTCCACGTCCCGGCCGGGCATCTACCCGTCGGGCCTTCCGTTCGTGCCGGGGGAAGACGCGACGGTCGTCGACAGCGTCGACGGACGGGTGGCGGTGAACTGGTGGACCCACAGCGATCCGATCTCCGTCATGGACCGGGTGGAGCGGGAGAGCCTGCGGACCGGCTGGCGGCCGGCGGGCCGGCCCGGCTCGGCGGAGGCCTTCCCCGGCCTGCGCGTGGTGCAGCTCGAGAAGGAGGGTGTGCAGCGGACGCTCATGGCCGGAGGCACGGGGCAGGGAGACGAGACGGGCTTCGTCTCCATGGTGGACGAGCCGCAGCGATGAGCGGCCGTCTCGAGGCCATCTGGATCAAGCGCTCGAAGCGTGGCCCCATGGATCCGGCGGAGGCCGCGAAGCTCGTGACCGACCGCGGCATCGTCGGCTGCGCGAATCAGGGTGGATGGCGCCAGGTCACGGTGATCGAGCAGGAGACGTGGCTGCGGCTCATGGACGAGCTCGGCGCATCCCTCGACCCGGCCGCCCGCAGGGCCAACTTCATGGTTTCCGGCGTCGACCTGCGCGAGAGCCGCGGACGCGTCCTCGCCCTCGGCGATTGCCGCATCGAGATCCGCGGCGAGACGCGGCCGTGCGAGCGGATGGACGAAGCCCTGCCTGGGCTCCGCGACGCCATGCGGCCCGAATGGAGAGGCGGCGCCTTCGGTGTGATCCGCAGGGGCGGCGAAGTCCGCGTCGGCGACGTCGCCCGTCTCGAACCTCCCTCGGCCGAGCCGCCGCAGGGCGAATCCTGATCCGCAACGGGAGAGAGCCATGCCCGCACGCAGGCCCCTCAGGGAACCGATCGAGGAGAGCTGGACGTCCTCGGGACTGGAGGTGTCGTGCCGCGAGAGCGAGCGCTGGCTTCGCTTTCGACGCGGGGCGCAGTTCGACGCCCTCGCGGAGGACGACCTGCTGCGCGTCGACGTCATGACGCTGGGAACGGAGGGAGAGCCGTACACGCTCTGCCACCTCGTCGTATCCCGCGGGGACCTGCTGCGCGCCGTCGCCGCGGTCGGGGACCCGCCGTACCGCTCGCCCGGCCGCCGCGAGCCCTGAGACCGCGGCGGCGATCTCTGCCTGCCGCCGGGCTCCCTCGCACCGCACCCGTCCCTACAGGATTTCGGGCTCTCCCCGACAGAGCCGCGCTGCCTTTCGCCCGATCATGCGGATAGGCCGCGGGCGCCTGTGCCCAGCCGGTCGCCATGCCGACGCAACGGGAGGCCGCATGTCCGAGGAAGCGCGCAACTTCTCGCTGGTCCTGACGCTGCGGGACGGGTACGAGTTCGACACCGACTTCGAGCTCCCGGGCGTCGACGGCCTGCTGCTGGACGAGCCTGCGCCCCTGGGGAGCGGTGCCGGTCCGAACGCCTCCCGCGTCCTGGCCGCCGCCGTCGGCAACTGCCTCGGGGCCAGCCTGCTCTTCTGCCTGCGTCGCGCCCGCGTTCCCGTGGATGGAATGCGCGTGCACGTGGACGCGGCCCTCGGCCGCAACGAGCAGGGCCGGCTCCGGATCGACGGCATCGACGTCCGGCTGGAGCCGACAGTGGCACTCGAGGACCGGGTCCGGATGGAGCGGTGTCTCGGCATCTTCGAGGATTTCTGCATCGTGACGCAGAGCGTGCGCGGGGGAATCGACGTGGACGTTTCCGTCGAGGCCGTGACGCCGCACGCGGAGCTGGCGCTGTCCGCGGGCGCCTGAACGGCGTCCTGCGCCGTTGTGCCGGCGCCTGCGACCCTCGATCTTGAAGCGGTGCCGGACCGGCCGGCGAAACGGGGGCGCGACGGGAGGAGCCGCAGGTGGCGCGAGCCAGGGATCGGGCGTTCTGGGTCGAGGTCGTGGTGGGTCTCGCACCCGCCACATTTCTCATCGCCCCCCGTCTGCTTCGCTGGACGGCTCTCTTCGCTTTCGGCGTCCGCGTCCGGGTCCTCGAGGCCGCGGCCTCCCCGAACCCGTTCGCGTTCCCGCCCGCCCTCCTGCGCAGTGCGTACTTCCTCTCGTGGGCCATCACGGCCCTCGTCGGCATCCTCGCGCTGTGGCCGGCGGTGCTCATGCGTCCGGACAGGCTTCGCTCGGGACGGCTCCTCCGCTGGCTCGTGCTCGCGGGCCTGACCGGCGGTCTGTTCGCGGCCGGCCAGTACCTGGTGACGCCGCTCGCCGGGCTGGACCCGGGACGCTCGCCCCTCGTCGGAGTCGTGCTCGCCGGGCCCGTGGCCGTGTCCGTCGTCGCCGCCTGGCGCCTTCTGCGTGCGCGCTCCACCAGGGGATGACCGCTGTGCCGCTGCGATCGTCCCGTCGGCCGCCACCGACCTTCTCTCTTGGATTGACGGGGCGGCCGGCCGATATTGGGCGGCATGCTGCCCCCGGTCTCGACGCCGGCCATCACGCGGCCTCTGCTCGCGACGTCGCGTCTCGTCCTGCGTCCGTTCCGTCCCGCGGACGCGGCGGTCGTCGTGCATCTCGCGGGTGATCGGGACGTCGCCGCGGGCACGCTCACGATCCCTCACCCGTATCCGCAGGAGCACGCGGCGCGCTGGATCTCCACACACCCTCGACTGGCCGAAGAGGGTCTCGAGCTCGTGCTCGCCGTGACCCGGGGCGAGGACGAGGCCCTCGTCGGGGCCGTCGGGCTCGTCCTCGCTCCCCAGCACCGTCGAGCCGAGCTCGGCTACTGGATCGGCCGCCCGTACTGGGGCAGCGGCTACGCGACGGAGGCCGCCCGCGCTCTCCTCCTGCACGGGTTCGACGTACTCGAGCTCAACCGCATCCAGGCGTGTCACTTCGTGCGGAATCCCGCGTCCGGTGCGGTGATGCGCAAGATCGGAATGCGCTACGAGGGCACGCTGCGGCAGCACGTGGTGAAGTGGGACGTCCCGGAGGATCTGGCCATGTACTCCGTGCTTCGTGAGGAGCGCGGACGGATCGAGGCGAACACCCGATGACGCTGGTAACCCTTGCTCAGACCGCGGCCGCGGCCGCAGCCGACTCCATCGCCGCGGACACGGCCCGCGTCCTCGTTCCTGCGGCCAGCGAGAAGGCCATCCGCTACTTCGAGGAGGGCAACGCCCTGTGGGTCGCGGGCGTCCTCTGGTCGCTGGCCGTGCCGGCGTTCTTCCTCTTCACGGGGCTCTCCGCGCGGCTCCGGGACGTGGGCTGGCGCGTGGGGCGGAAATGGTTCTTCGCGGCGGCTGTCTATTTCATCCTCTACCAGGTCTTCACCGGCATTCTGGATCTCCCTCTCGCGTGGGTCGGATTCCTGCGCGAGCACTCCTTTGGCCTGTCCGACCAGACCGTCGCGAAATGGGCCCGGGACGCGGCGATCTCGACGGGCCTCTCCGCGTTCCTCGCCGCCCTGTTCCTCTGGATCCCGTTCCGGCTCTTCCGGGCGAGCCCCCGGCGCTGGTGGCTCTGGACGACCCTCGCGGCTCTGCCGCTCATCGTCCTGGGGAATCTGGTCTTCCCCATCTGGGTCTCGCCGCTGTTCAACCATTTCGGGCCGATGCACGACACGGCGCTGGAGCAGCGCATCATCGCCCTTGCGCACCGGGCCGGAATCGACGGCGCACAGGTCTACGAGGTGGCGAAGAGCGTCGACACCAACACGGTGAACGCCTACGTCGCCGGCATCGGCGGCACGAAGCGCATCGTGATCTGGGACACACTGCTGCGGCGCCTGAACGACCGGCAGACGCTGGCCGTGGTTGCCCACGAGATGGGCCACTACGTCCTGGGGCATGTGTGGATGGGCATGATCGCCAGCGCGCTCGGCCTGCTGGTCGGCCTCTGGCTCATCCACGTCCTCTCCGGGCCGATCCTCACACGCTTCAGCCGGCGCTTCGACTTCGACCGGCTGAGCGACTTCGCCGCGCTGCCGCTGCTCATCCTGCTCGGCAATCTGCTCGGCCTCGTGGGCGCGCCGGCGGCCCTGGCGTTCACACGGCACCTCGAGCACGAGGCCGACCGCTTCGCCCTCGAGCTGACCCACGACAACCACGCCCTGGCCACTGCCTTCGCCGAGCTCCAGGAACAGAACCTCGCCATGCCGCGGCCCGGGCGGCTCTACGTTCTCTTCCGCGCGTCCCACCCGCCCCTCGGCAGCCGCATCGACTTCGCCAACACGTACCGCCCCTGGGAGGCCGGAGAGCCCGGGCGCTACGGGGACCGCTTCCTGCCCCCGTCCGGGGACGCCTTGCCCGGAGTCGCGGCGCCCGGTACGACGTTGCCGCGTGACACGGCGCCGCGTGATACAGCCGCCGGGGACGAGCCCCCGGGCCGCTGAGCTGCCCTACCGCCCGGAGGGATAGGTCTCCGCCGCCAGGATGCGCGCATTTGCCCGCGGCCCCGCCTTCGCTATTTTTCACGAGGTCCGTCGGATGCGTCCGGCGGTCGTGTTTTCCGGAGTCCCCCCCGTGCGCAGGCAGGCGTCGTGAGATCGGAGGTCACCACCCCCGAGGTGCTGAGCGAGGAGAGCGTGGTCGAGCTCTCCCTCCGGCCCCAGCGCCTCGCCGAGTTCATCGGCCAGGGGAAGGTGAAGGAGGCGCTCAAGATCGCCATCGAGGCGGCACTCGCCCGGGGCGAGCCCCTCGACCACACGCTCTTCCACGGCCCCCCCGGTCTCGGCAAGACGACCCTCGCCATGCTCATGGCGCGGGAGCTGAACGTGAACATCAAGACGACGTCCGGACCCGTTCTGGAGAAGCCCGGCGACCTCGTCGCGATCCTCACCAACCTCCGCGAAGGCGACCTCCTCTTCATCGACGAGATCCATCGCCTGCGCCCGGTGATCGAGGAGTTCCTCTATCCGGCGATGGAAGACTACCGCATCGACATCCGGCTCGCGGAGGGCCCGAAGGCGCAGACCGTGACCGTCCCGGTGGAGCGCTTCACGCTGGTCGGGGCGACGACCCGATTCGGCCTCCTGACGCCCCCCATGCGTGCCCGGTTCGGCATCGTCCAGCGGCTGAACTACTACGCAACGGACGACCTGGTGGAGATCGTCCGCCGGAGCGCCGAGATCCTCTCGGTGGGGTGCACGGCCGACGGCGCCCTCGAGGTCGCGCGGCGGGCCCGTGGAACGCCCCGCGTCGCGAATCGTCTGCTGCGCCGCGTCCGGGACTTCGCGGAAGTGCGGGCGAACGGAAGCATCGACAAGACGGTCGCCGACGACGCCCTCGCCATGCTCGACGTCGACCAGTACGGGCTCGACGAGATGGACGGGCGCGTGGTGAAGACCATCATCGAGCACTTCGACGGCGGCCCCGTCGGCCTGAACACCCTCGCGGTGGCGGTGGGTGAGGACGCCGGCACGCTGGAGGAGGTCTACGAGCCCTTCCTCATCCAGAACGGCTTCCTCATGCGCACCCCCCGTGGCCGCGTTGCGACCGGGAAGGCCTACCGTCACTTCGGGTTCTCGCTGCCAGCCGACCGGGACGGAAACGGTCAGGCGACGCTCTTCGGGACGGACTGAAATGGACGTCGCCGCCCTCACGCTGTCCGATCGCCGCCTGCTCGCGGCTCGTCGGACCGAGCACGCCAACTCGCACCGCCGGCTCACGGCAGCGCTGCGCGAAGCCGGCGCCGAAAGGGCGCTCGAGCGAGCCCGAGCGCTACGGGCGCTGGAACGCCGCTTCCAGGTGGACCTCGGCTCTCTCTGCTGGCGCCTGGATCGGGTCGAGCGTGGCAACGCGCACCCCATCGAGCGGGCGCTCGTGCGCTACATCACGGAGTGGCGCGAGCCGGTGACGGATGGAGAGCACCGCCCGGACCGGAGCGCTCCCGGGCATGACGACGGCCCCGTCCTCTGGGTGCTCCTCGACAGGCTCCGGGAAGTGAGGGAGTTCATCGAGGAAGGCTCCATGGCACAGGAGCGGGAAGGCTGACGGTCCAGCCCCGCCTGCCGTGCCCTGCACGCGTGGGGGGCCGCCCGCGGTTCACCCGTTCCTGCCGAATTCGTTGACACCGGGCGGCCGGCGGCGTACCTAGGAGAGGCCCGGGCCCCGCCGGGTCACCGCCCGTCGAGCCGCCCGCCCCTCTGGCGCGGGAGGACCCCATTCCTGAGTCCGAAGAGCCCCGGCAGCCTTCCGGCACGCCGGACCCGACGCCTTCCGCCTCCGAACGTCCGGAGAGGATCGGACCCTACCGTATTCTCGATACGCTCGGCGAGGGCGGCATGGGCGTCGTCTACCTGGCCGAGCAGGTCGAGCCCGTGCGCCGCCGCGTGGCCCTCAAGATCATCAAGCTGGGCATGGATTCGAAGCAGGTGATCGCCCGCTTCGAGTCCGAGCGTCAGGCCCTCGCCGTGATGGACCATCCCAGCATCGCCCGAATCTATGGGGGCGGCGTCACGGAGCGCGGCCGGCCCTACTTCGCCATGGAACTGGTCCAGGGCACGCCGATCACGGCATACGCCGACACCCACCGCCTGGACGTGGAGCAGCGGATCCGGCTCGTCATCGACGTGTGCCACGCCGTCCAGCACGCGCACCACAAGGGCGTCATCCACCGCGACCTGAAGCCGTCGAACGTGCTGGTCACGATCCGGGAGAATCAGCCCATCGTGAAGGTCATCGACTTCGGGATCGCGAAGGCCATGGGCCAGGAGCTGACGGAGCGTACCCTCGTCACCCGCCTCGGCCAGATGATCGGCACCCCGGAGTACATGAGCCCCGAGCAGGCGGAGATGTCAGGTCTCGACGTGGACACGCGTACCGACATCTATGCCATCGGCATCATGCTGTACGAGCTGCTCGTCGGGGCCCTCCCCTTCGACTTCACGGCGGAGGCGGGAAACACGGTTCCCCACGCCCTGCGGGAACGCCCCACGCCGAAGCCGAGCACGCGCTATACGACGCTCGGTCCCGCCCGGGAAGTCGTCGCGCAGATGCGGGACACCACCCCGGGCGGCCTCAGCCGCGAGCTGAAGGGTGACCTCGACTGGATCGTGCTCCGCGCGGTGGACAAGGACCGCACGCGTCGATACGAGACGGCGAACGGATTCGCCCTCGATCTCGAGCGGCACCTGTCCGGCCATCCGGTTCTGGCGCGTCCGCCCAGCGCCGGATACCGCCTCGGCAAGTTCATCCGCCGCCATCGGGCGGGCGCGGCGGCGGCGGCAGTCGCGGTGGTCGCGGTTCTGGCGGGCGGCGCCGCGGCGACCGTGGGCTTCGTGCGGGCAAGGGCGGCGCAGGCGGAAGCGGAGACGGAAGCGGCGACCACGAAACAGGTCTCCGACTTCCTGGTGAACCTCTTTGCCGTCAACGATCCGGGCGAGGCCCGGGGCAACACGATCACCGCACGGGAGATCCTGGATCGCGGCGCAGATAGCGTGAAGTCCGCGCTCGCGGGTCAGCCCGCGGTGCAGGCGCGGCTGATGCGCACGATCGGCGAGGTGTACAGCGAGCTCGGCCTGTACGCGCAGGCGGAGCCGCTCCTGCGGGCCGCCGTCGACCGGGACCGGGAAACCGGAGACGACCGGGAGCTGGCCCGCAGCCTCGAGGTCCTGGGCACGCTGTACCGGCTTCAGGCCCGCTACCCGGATGCGGATTCGGCGCTTCAGCGTGCCGTAGCCATCGAGCGAACCGTCGACCCTCCCGATGCCGAGGTGGCCCGAACGATCGGGTCTCTCGGTGCGGTCTACATGGAGCAGGGCCGATACGACGCGGCGAAGCCGCTGCTCCAGGAGACGGCGGACCTGTACCGGAGGCTGAAAGGCTCCGACAGCCCCGAGCTGGCCACGGCGGTCGGCAATCTGGGGGCGCTCGAGTGGTATCGGCAGGACATCGCGGCGGCCGAGCGATACTTCGGGGAGGCGTACGAGATCCATCAGCGCACGACGTCCCCGAACGAGCTGCCGATCGCCCGGGATCTGAACAACCTTGGCGCGGTCTACTACGCGGAGAAGCGGTATGGCGACGCCGCGCGCGCCTACCAGCGGGCGAGCCAGATCTTCGGGGAGGTCCTCGGCCCGGACCACCCGAACGTCGCCTCACTCGTGAACAACATCGGGGAGGTGTTTGCGGCGGAAGGCAAATACGACACCGCGGAGACGTACTTCAAGCGAGCCCTCGCGATGAAGGAGAAGACGGTTTCTCCCACTCACCCCTCCCTCGCCGAGACCCTGTTCGGACTGGCCAACGTCTACCGGGACGAGGGTCGCGATGCCGAAGCCGAGCCACTCTACCTTCGATCCATCTCATTGATCGAACGTGCCCGCGGCCGGGACGACCCCGGCCTGGCGGAAAAGCTGGACAGCTACGGCAAGCTGCTGGAATCGTCCGGCCGGGCCGACAGCGCGGCCGCAGTCCGCGGCCGCGCCGCAGCCATCCGGGCGCAGGAGCAGAAGTGAACCGACACCCGCAGCGATTACCTGTTGCCTTCGCGGCCGATGATGATGATGGGATCGACAGTCACCACGCGTCCGTCCCCGCAGACGAGCCTCACCGTGTACGGGTACCTACCTTCAGGCGAAGTAACGGCCCCGGAGTTCGCGGAATCGTCTACGCTTACCTGTGGGCGGTTGGCGAAGGGCCACGTGCCGTTCGGCGACGTGGGTTGCACGCTCATCGATTCCAGCTTGCCCTTTAGGATCCAGCGGGCGGTCCACGAAGAGTCGACCGTCACTTCGTAGGGCTTGATGGAGACGTCCACCTGCGGATTGTTCTTCCGGCAGTTTGCGTGGATCTGGATGCGGTTGACCTTGTTGGCGGTATCCCGGGCGGGGCCTCCGCTCGCGCAGCCCACGAACAGGAGCACCGCTGCCACCGCGATTGCTTGCGCTCGGAACATGGTCCACCTCCGGGGAAAGGGGTGCTCGAATATGGGACGGTCTTTCGGCGTGCTACAAGGAATGCATGGATGACCGATCATCGTTGAGCGCCTCGGCGGAGACACTGTCCGCCGCACTCGCACCCGCGTACGAGATCATCCGGCCGCTCGGTGCCGGCAGCATGGGGAGCGTCCACCTCGCCCGGGACCCGGCGCTGCGCCGCCTCGTTGCCATCAAGGTGCCGCTGCCGGAGCTGGCCCGGGACGCGACGGTCCGGCAGCGCTTCGAGCGGGAGGCACGGGCGGCCGCGCGCATCACGCACCCGAACGCCGTCGGCATCCACGCCATCGCGCGTCTGCCGGACGGAACGCCGTACATCGTCATGGAATACGTGGACGGGCGCACGCTGGCGCAGACGCTGGAGGCGGAGGGCGCGCTGCCCCTGCCCCTCGCCGTCGACATCCTCTACCAGGTCGCGGTCGCCCTCGAGGCCGCCCACCGGCACGGCGTGATCCACCGGGACGTGCGGCCGGGCAACGTCCTCTGGCAGCCCGACGAGCGCCGCGCCGTCCTCTCGGACTTCGGCATCGCCGGAATTCTCGAAACCGGAACCGAGACCATCACCCGGCTCACGACGGAGAATCAGCAGCTCGGCGATCCGGGCCACATGAGCCCGGAGCAGCTCGTCGGAGATCCGGTGACGGAGGCTGCGGACGTCTACAGCTTTGGCGTCCTCGTCTTCGAGGTCCTCACGCTGCAGCGCCCCTTCCGGGCGGAGCGAGCCGCGGACGTCTCCATGGAGCAGCTCCGCCGCCCTCCACGGGACCTGGCCGACGCACTGCCCGGCGTGGATCCGCGCCTGCGCGATCTCGTCAAGCACTGCCTTGCCCGGGATCCCCGCCTGCGCCCAACCGCCCCGTCCGTCGTCCGCACGCTGGCTCGCGTTCGGGCCGATCACTCGGGCGCGGCCGCCGCGGCAGGCGACTCCCATTCTCCGCAGGGGCGAACGGGCACGCCCAATCCCTTCGCTGACGCCGTGGAGGGGCTGCCGGCGCTCTCCACGTTCATTTCCGAGCTGAGACGGCGGCGCGTCTTCAACGTAGCCATCGTCTACGTCGCGGCCGCCGGCTTCCTCCTCCAGCTCGCCCAGGCGGTCCTGCCGGTGCTGCCGCTGCCCGGCTGGGTGTACACCGTCCTCGTTGCGCTGGCCCTGTCCGGCTTCCCGGTGGTCCTCGTCCTCGCCTGGGTGTACGACGTCACGACGACCGGCATCCGCCGGACGGAATCCGCACCGGCCTCCCACTCGACCCAGTTCCGCCTCCTCCAGGCCGCCGCCCTGGCCTTCACGCTGGCCCTCGCCGGACTGCTCGGCTGGTGGATCCTGCGGCAGTGATCCGGCGCCGGCTCGCGTCCCGAACCCCGAATCGCTAGGATCGGCCCCGGAGCGGGCGGCGCGACGTCGCCTGCACGGATTGCGGCTGTAGAGGAATGCCCGGTCATCGCTCCACCTCCAACTACGACTACGACCTGCCGGCGGATCGCATCGCGCAGCACCCTGCGGAGCGCCGGGAGGAGAGCCGTCTGCTCGTACTCGACCGAGCGACCGGTGCCGTCCGGGACCGCGTCTTCCGTGACCTTCCGGACCGGGTCGAGGCCGGCGACGTCGTCGTCCTGAACGAGACGCGCGTCTTCCCGGCGCGACTCGTGGGCGCGAAGCCCACGGGCGCCCGGGCGGAGGTGCTCCTGCTCCGCCCCTACGCGGGGGAGGGAACCGCAGATCCCTCGCCGCTGGCTGGCCCTGGTGCGTCCCGGCGGCAAGCTGAAGCCCGGGCGCGTCGTGGACGTTGCCGACGATCTGCGCGTCCACATCCTCGACTCGACGCCCGAAGGGGAGCGGATCGTCGAGCTCGACACGCCCCTCGATCCACAGGCCGCGATCGAGAAGCACGGCCGCATCCCGCTTCCGCCCTACATCGAGCGGGAGGCGACGGAGGAGGACCGGGACCGGTACCAGACCGTCTATGCCCGCGAACCAGGCTCGGTTGCAGCCCCTACGGCCGGTTTGCATTTTACGCCGGCCGTTCTGGACCGGATCGAGGCCCGTGGCGCCGCCATCGTGCGCATCGTGCTGCACGTGGGCGTGGGCACGTTCCGACCGGTGGAGGTGGAAGAGCCGGCGGAGCACCCGATGCACGCCGAGTGGTACAGCGTGCCCGCCGGAGCCGCGGAGGTCATGAACCGGGCGCGTCGGATGGGCGGGGCGCTGTGGGCGGTGGGCACGACCACGGTCCGTACCCTCGAGAGCGCCGTGGACGACGAGGGGGTCATCCAGGCGCAGGAGGCCTGGACGGACCTATTCATCCGCGAGGGGTACGAGTTTCGCGCGGTGGATCGGCTCGTCACGAACTTCCACCTGCCCCGCAGCACGCTGCTGATGCTCGTTGCCGCGTTCGGCGGCTACGAGGCCGTGATGCGAGCGTACCGGGAGGCGATCGATCGCGACTACCGGTTCTACTCCTACGGGGACGCGATGGCGATCGTCTGATGTTCGAATACACCGTCGAGGCGACGTCGGGCGCCGCACGCGCCGGCCGCTTCGCGCTGCCTCACGGGGTGGTCGAGACACCGGCGTTCATGCCGGTCGGCACGCAGGCCACGGTGAAGGGTCTGTCGCCGGACGAGCTGCGGGAGATGAACGCCCGCATCGTGCTCTCGAACACGTATCACCTGTTCCTGCGGCCGGGGCACGAGGTCGTGCGGCAGATGGGCGGACTGCACGGTTTCATGCGCTGGGAGCGCCCGATCCTCACGGATTCGGGCGGGTTCCAGGTCTTCAGCCTGGGCCACATCAACACGGTGCGGGAGGACGGGGTCGAGTTCCAGAGTCACATCGACGGCTCCCGGCACCTCTTCACGCCCGAGCGCGTGATGGAGATCGAGCGGGCCCTCGGCGCCGACGTCATCATGGCGTTCGACGAGTGTCCGCCCGGACAGTGCGGCCTCGAGGTGGCGCGGGAAGCCCACGAGCGGAGCATGCGGTGGCTCGAACGCTGCCGGGACGCCTTCGCGGCGCTCGAGCGCGAGGATCCGGAGGGGCCGAGGCAGACGCTCTTCCCGATCCTGCAGGGGAACGTGTACCCGGAGCTCCGCCGGGAGGCGGCGCGGCAGGTTCAGGATCTGGGTGAGTGGCACGGGTACGCAATCGGCGGGCTGTCGGTGGGAGAGGCGAAGCCCAGGATGTGGGAGACCCTCGAGGTGCTGGAGCCCGAGCTGCCGCGGGGTGCCCCACGCTACCTGATGGGGGTCGGCTATCCCGATGACCTGCTGGAGGGCGTGCGCCGGGGCGTCGACCTGTTCGACTGCGTGGCACCCACGCGCAACGCGCGGCACGGCACCGCCTGGATCGAGGGCGAGGGCCAGGTGAACATGAAGGGCGCGCGCTTCCGGACCGACGACGGGCCGGTCGATCCGGACTGCGACTGCTACACGTGCCGGAACTTCAGCCGCGCTTACGTCCGGCACCTGTTCGTCGCCGGCGAGATGCTCGGGCTGCGCCTGCTCTCGCTGCACAACGTCCGGGTCCTGGTCCGCCTCGCGGAACGCGCGCGAGCGGCGATCCTGGACGACACTTTCGAAGCCTGGAGTACCGACTGGCTCGAGCGCTTTCGCGGCGCACAGGCCGAACCCACGAGAGGATAGAGACCGAATGCTCAACGCGATCGCGCTGATCCAGGCCGCTTCCGGCGGGCCGGGCATCGCCCTGATCATCCAGTTCGCCGCGATCATCGCCATCTTCTGGTTCCTGCTCATCCGGCCGCAGCGGAAGCAGCAGCAGAAGCACAAGGAGATGGTCGAGGCGCTGAAGAAGGGAGACCAGGTGGTGACCGAGGGCGGCATCCTCGGCGAGGTCATCCATCTGGCGGAGGACAGGATCACCATCAAGACCGCCGAGAGTACGCGCATCGTCGTCGCACGCCAGAAGATCCAGCGCGTCTTCTCGCCCGGCTCGGAGGAGTCGAAGGAGTCGTAGCATGCTGCGCGAAATCCGCATGATGGGGGACCCGGTCCTCCGGCAGAAGGCAGCGCCCGTCGCGGAGGTCGACGAGGACGTTCGCCGCCTCGTCGACGACATGCTGGAGACCATGTACGACGCAGACGGCATCGGCCTCGCCGCGCCGCAGGTCGGCCTGCTCAAGCGCGTCCTCGTCATCGACATCCGGGATCCGGAGGTGCGGCCGTTCGCCCTCGTCAACCCGGAGATCCTCGAGACCGGCGGGGAGAGCGAGAAGGGCGAGGAGGGCTGTCTCAGCATCCCGGGGCTGCGGGACATCGTCGAGCGGCCCGGCACCTGCCGCGTCCGCGGACTCGACCGGAACGGCGACGCCGTCGAGATCCAGGCGGACGGGCTCCTCGCCCGCGCACTCCAGCACGAGATCGATCACCTCGACGGAGTTCTCTTTGTCGATCGCGTGAGCCCGCTGAAGCGGCGCCTGCTCCTCAAGAAGTGGCAGAAGATCCGGCCGGAGGGAGCAGCGAAGTGAGGATCCTCTTCTGGGGCACGCCGGAGTTCGCGCTACCGGCCCTCCGCGCGCTGTACGGCGAGGGCCACGAGGTCGTCGGCGTGGTGACGCAGCCTGACCGCCCCGCGGGTCGCGGCCGACGGCTGCAGTCCCCGCCCGTGAAGGAGTGGGCGATGCTCGAGGGCATCCCGGTCCTCCAGCCGGAGCGTCCGGTGGGCCCCGACTTCATGGAGCGCCTGGCCGAGTGCTCCCCCGACGTTTCCGTCGTGGCGGCGTACGGCCAGATCCTTCGCCGCGAGGTGCTGGACTTCCCGCCCCGGGGATCCATCAACGTCCACGCATCCCTTCTTCCCGAGCTCCGTGGCGCGGCTCCGATCCAGTGGGCCATCGCCAGGGGCTACGAGAAGACCGGCGTCACCATCATGCGGATGGTCGAGGCCCTGGACGCCGGGCCGATCCTGATGCAGGTCGAGGAGCCCATCGGACCCGACGAGTCGGCGTCGGAGCTGGCGAACCGGCTCGCGGAGATCGGCGCCGAGGCCCTCATCGGCGCCCTCGCTCTGCTCGAGGTCGACGAGCTCGACGAGCGCGAGCAGGACCACGAGAAGTCCACGTACGCCCCGCGCATCCGCCGCGACGACACGCGTCTCGACTGGTCTCGACCGGCCGCGGACGTGGCCCGCTGGACCCGGGCCCTGGACGCGTTTCCCGGCGCGTGGACTACGCTCGACGGCGCCAACGTCAAGCTGTACCGCGCCGCGCCGTCCGCGCAGTCCGGGAGCGACGCTCCGCCCGGCACGGTGCTCGCCGCGGATCCGGCGTCCGGCCTCGTCGTCGCGTGCGGCGAAGGCGCCGTCCGCTTCGGAGAGGTCAAGCCCGCTGGCAAGCGGCGCATGCCCGCGGCCGACTGGATCAACGGGCGAGGCGTCGCCGAAGGCGACCGCTTCGAATGAAGCCGGCCGTGCCGCGCCTGCACGTCGTCACGGACGCCGACGTGCTCCGCTCGCCTGGTTTCGCCGAACGCGCCGGTGCGGTGCTGGCGGCCGGCGGAGCGGACGTGGCCCTGCACGTGCGCGGCCACGGCCTGGGTGGCCGGGCGCTGTACGAGGCGGCCGCCCGGGCGAAGGCCCGGGCCCGCAACCTCGGGCAGGGCGCCCTGATCCTGGTCAACGACCGGATCGACGTCGCCCTCGCGGCCGGCGCGGGCGGGATCCAGGTCGGGGTCCGGTCCCTCTCCCTCGCCGTCGCCCGTCGCCTCGTCGGCGGCGACGCGCAGGTCGGCTACTCGGCGCATTCCGCAGGGGAGGCGGCGGAGGCCGTGGCGGCCGGCGCCGACTTCGTGCTGGTGGGGAGCGTCTATTCGACGGCGACGCATCCGGGCGCGTCTCCGGCGGGGCTCGACCTGCTCCGGGCAGCGCGGAAGGCGTGCGGCGGGGACGCACAGGTCCTGGCGATCGGCGGTGTCACGCCCGAGCGAGTGGCGGAGGTGGTGGACGCCGGAGCGAGCGGCGTGGCCGTGTTGTCGGGCGTCTGGACGGCGGCCGATGCCGGCGAGGCGGTTGCCGCCTACCGCGCCGCCCTGAAGGCATCCCTCGGCGCAGCCCATGCAGGGGGACCGGCCGGCGCGGGAGCGGGGTAGGGAGGAGCATGGAGCGGGAGACGATCGGCATTCGGCTGAATGGGGAGTCGCGGCGCGTTCCGGCGGGTCTGGATCTGGCGCGGCTCCTGGAGGAGCTCGGCCTCGATCGCCGGCTCGTGGTGGTGGAGCACAACCGCGAGATCGTGGACCGGGGCACGCTGGACGGCGTCGCGGTCCGGGAAGGCGATGTCGTCGAGCTGGTGCACTTCGTAGGGGGTGGATGATGGCGACTGTTGCGGAGACGGCGGTGCGGGACGCGCCGCTGGTGATCGGCGGGAAGGAGTTCAGGTCCCGCCTCATCGTGGGAACGGGGAAGTACGCGGACAACGAGACGATGGTCCGGGCGATCGAGGCGTCCGGCGCCGAGATGGTGACCGTGGCCGTCCGGCGCGTGGACCTGGACCGCTCGAAGGAGGAGGGCATCCTCCACCACCTCGATCCGGAGCGCATCACGCTCCTGCCCAACACGGCGGGCTGCTACAACGCGGAGGACGCCGTCCGGTACGCGCGGCTCGCCCGTGCGGCCGGCTTCGGAGACCTGCTCAAGCTCGAGGTGATCGGCGACGAGCGGACGCTGCTGCCGGACACGCAGGCGACCCTCGAGGCGGCGAGGCAGCTCGTCGACGACGGCTTCCAGGTCATGGCCTACACGAGCGAGGACGTGGTCACGGCGCTCCGGCTGGAGGATCTCGGATGCGCCGCCGTGATGCCCCTCGCCAGCCCCATCGGCAGCGGCCTCGGGCTCGTCAATCCGTACTACGTGCGGGAGATCAAGGCACGCCTGTCGGTACCGGTCATCGTCGACGCCGGGGTCGGGACCGCGTCCGACGCGTGCGTCACCATGGAGCAGGGCGTCGACGGTCTGCTCATGAACACGGCCATCGCGAAGGCGCAGGATCCGGTGGCCATGGCCCGGGCGATGAGGCTCGCCACCGAGGCGGGCCGGATCGCGTACCGGGCCGGGCGCATGCCCCGCCGCGAGGTCGCGGTGCCGTCGTCGCCCACGGCGGGCATGCTGGATTGACGGTCACGCCGCCGCGCCGCCTCGCGCTGGCGGTGCTGCGGCGCGTCCGGGAAGGCGACCTGCTGGACCGATCGGCCGCCGGCGCACTCGCCGAGCTGCCACCCCGGGACCGTGGCTGGTTCCAGGAGCTGGTGTACGGCACGGTGCGCCTGCGGGGGAGGCTGGACTACCGGCTCGACCGACTGCTGAAGCGCGGCGTCGGGTCCGTCCGCGAGGACGTGCTGGACGTGCTCCGACTGGGGGCGTACCAGCTTCTGTACATGGGCAGCGTGCCGGCCTACGCGGCCGTGTCCCAGTCGGTCGACATGGCCCGCCACGTGGCAGGCTCGGGCGCGGCGGGACTGGTCAACGGCGTGCTGAAGAACCTGGAGCGGAACCGGGACGAGGACGTCTTCCCGCGCTTCGATGACGACGCGGCGCGTTGGCTGGAAACGTGGGGCTCGCACCCGCGCTGGCTGGTGGACCGATGGCTCGGTCGCTTCGGCGCGGATGGAGCGCGGGATCTGGTGGAGGCGGACAATCGGGCGCCCGAGCTGTACGTGCGGCCGCTCGGCGTGCCCCTCGGGTTTGCGGCAGAGGCTTTCGAGGCTGCGGGGCTGAGCGCGGAGCCGGTCCGTTTTTCGCCGGACGTGCTGCGGATGGCCGCCGGCACGGACCCGGGCGCGGCCCTCGCGACCGTGCCCGCCGTCGTGCAGGACGCGGCCGCCGCGCTGGTGACTCGCTACGCAGCGTTCGAGGGCGGCCCCGTCGCCGACCTGTGCGCGGCGCCCGGCGGCAAAGCCGCAGCGCTGGCGGAGCGGGACCGGCTCGTCGTGGCACTGGACGTTTCGCGCAGGCGCATGCGCCGGGTCGTCTCGAACGCGCGCCGGCTCGCCGGCAGCCTTGCGGGCCGGGTGGCGCCGGTCGTTGCCGACGGGCGAGCCGCGCCCCTGCGGCCGGTCCCGGGCGTGCTCGTGGACGCGCCGTGCACCGGGACGGGGACGCTCCGCCGCCACCCGGACGGTCGCTGGCGGATGGGCCCCGG
Source organism: uncultured Gemmatimonadales bacterium (assembly GCA_963728445.1). GTDB lineage: Bacteria > Gemmatimonadota > Gemmatimonadetes > Longimicrobiales > RSA9 > CAVSJO01. The sequence continues at coordinate 1,565,247 of CAVSJO010000006.1, forward strand.
GGAGATGGCGTCCCTGGTCACGCTGCAGGAGGGGATACTCGACGGGGCGGCAGAAGTCGTGGCGCCGGGCGGCCTGCTCGTGTACGCTACGTGTTCGCTGGAGGCGGAGGAGAACGAGGAGCAGGTGGAGGCGTTTCTGAGGCGACATCCGGAGTTCGAGCTCGAGCCGTCCTCGACGGTGGACCCGTCGGCGATGGACGATGCCGGCCGTCTCGTCGTGCTTCCCCAGAGGCACGGAGCCGACGGTGCGTTCGCCGCCCGGCTGCGCCGACGGAGGGGCCGTGCTGGGTGAGTCGATGCGGCGCCGTCGCGGTCCGAAGAAGCGAAAGCCGGTCAAGCCGTACCGTGGTCCCCGCCCCCGCCGTGGCCGCTGGATCGTCGCGGCCGTCGTGGCCATGGGAGCCATGTTCGGGATCGGCTACCTCGTCGCCGATTTCTGGCTCTTCCCGGCGCCCCCCGACGCGGCGGACCGGATCGACGTCCCTGACCTCACGGGCCACGACTCCGCAGGCGCCGCCGCCCTCCTCGAGCAGAAGGGTCTCCGCCTCGGGGCGGTGACCCACATCCCGTGGAACGACGACGACGGCCTCGTGATCGCCCAGTCCGCCCTGTCCGGGCAGCAGCTCCGTCCCGGCGCGGCCGTCGGCGTCGGTGTGGCGCGCCAGCCCCGCCAGTCCACGGTCCCGCCCGTGCTGGGGCTCGACGAGGACGCCGCCGGCGCCGTGCTTGGCGCCGCCGGGCTGAGCGTGGACCGGCGCAGCCGCTCTTCCTCCCGTCCTGCCGGCACCGTCCTCGACGCGAGCCCGGAGCCCGGGAGCCCCGTCTCACTTCCCGGCACCGTCATCCTCACCGTGAGCGAGGGGCCGCCGCAGGATACGACGGGCTTCGCGGTGCCCGACTCGGGCGGCCCATTCGTGCCGGACACCGTCCCGTCGGCAGGAGCGGGTCCAAATGAATGAGCGGATCCGCGCCGCGCTGGTGCCCGTCCTGGTGACCGTCGGGCTGGGCGTCCTCATCGGCCTCGGCTGGACCCACCACGCAGGCGGTCGCCCGGCGGTGTCGGGGGAGGAGGCACCGGCGTTCTCGGCACCCATGCTGCAGCGGGGCGACACGCTGGCGCTGTCACAGCTCCGGGGAAAGGTCGTCCTGCTGAACATCTGGGCGACGTGGTGCGCCCCCTGCCGCTTCGAGATGCCGTCGCTCGAGAGACTGTACAGGGAGCTCGGCCCGAAGGGTCTAGAGGTCATGGCCGTCGCGGTCGACGACCCGCCCATGCCCATGGGCGGCATCGAGTCCGTCCGCCCCCTCGTTCGCTCATTCGTCGAGAAGAACGGCCTCACGTTCCCGATCCTCCTCGACTATTCCGGCGGACCGGAGCAGCTCTTCGGCGCGACAGGACTGCCGACCACGATCATCATCGACCGGCAGGGCCGCGTCCGCGGCAAGGTCATCGGCGGGCGCGAGTGGGATCGCGCGCCGCTGTCGGACCGGGTCCGAGCCCTCGTGGAGGAGTGAGGCCGTGGCCCTTCTGCCGGACGTCGTGATGAACAATCTGTCGCTGAAGCTGGCGGCCATCGCGCTGGCAGTCCTGCTGTGGAGCGTGCAGCGCGCCGGGCAGCCCGCCCGTACGACCATCGTCGACGTGCCCGTGGACGTGCTCGTCGAGGATCCGGGCTGGACCCTCGCCGAGCCGCCCCGCCCGGACTCGGTGACCGTCGTCCTCACCGGCACACGCCCGGAGCTGATGAACCTCCTGCGCCGCAATGCCCGGGTCGTCGTGGCGATCGACGAGGTGCGGGACTCCGTCCAGTTCAGCGACCTCGCGACCGGCATGGTGCGGCTCGGCGGTGCCCTCGAGACCGGCCACGTCGCGGAGGTGCGGCCCGGGCGCGTGCGTCTGGCCTTCGAGCCCGTGGAGAGCGGACTCCGTCCGGTGGCGGTCCGCGTCCGCGGCGAGCTCCCGCCCGGCGTCCGCCTCTCCGGTCCCATCACGACGCGGCCGGCAGTGGTGCGCGTGAGCGGTGCCGTTTCCCGCCTCGGGCAGCTGGATTCGGTGCCGACGCAGCCCATCGACCTGTCCACCCTGGCCGCGCCCGAGACGCTCCGCGTGGCCGTCGACACCGCGGCGGTCCACGGCTTCCTCGTCTCTCCACGGCAGCTCACCGCGGTCATTCCGGCCGCCTCGGTGCCGGACTCGCTCGTCGCACCGGACACGGTCCCCTCCGACACCGCGCCGGTCGACACCCTCGGCACAGCCCGGCGCTGATGGCCGCGCCGCCCCTCGTCCTGGGTCTCGAGACGTCCTGCGACGAGACCTCGGCTGCCGTCCTGCGCGGGGAGGACGAGCTCCTCGGCCACACCATCCTGTCCCAGGACGTCCACGCCCTCTACGGCGGCGTGGTCCCGGAACTGGCGTCCCGCGCCCACCTGCGCGTGGTCGGGGACGTGGTCGACGGGGCCCTGCGGGAGGCAGGCGTCTCCCTGCGGGACGTCGACGTCTTCGGTGTCACCGCCGGCCCCGGCCTCATCGGCGCGCTCCTCGTCGGCCTGACCTGGGGCAAGGCAGTGGCGTGGGCGCTGGACCGGCCCCTCGTCGCCGTCCACCACATGGAGGCGCACGTCTTCGCGACGTCCCTCCAGGATCGGGACGCGCACCCGCCCTTCGTCGCCCTGCTCGTCTCCGGCGGCCACACCATGCTGCTCTGGGTCCCGGAGTGGGGGCGGTACGAGCTGCTCGGAGAGACGCGGGACGACGCCGCCGGCGAAGCGTTCGACAAGGTCGGCAAAATCCTGGGGCTGGGCTATCCCGGCGGACCCGTCGTCGAGCGAGCCGCCCGGCAGGGCGACGCCGCTGCCCACGCCTTCCCCCGGCCGATGTTCGCCTCGCACCAGCGCCCCGTGGACCCGGACTACTACGACTTCTCCTTCAGCGGCCTGAAGACGGCAGTCCTTACGCGCGTTCGGGAAATCGAGGAGGCGGGCGGGCTGGACGCTGCCGTACCGGACCTGGCGGCGTCGTTCCAGGCCGCCGTCGTGGACGTGCTGGTCGGCAAGACGATGCGCGCCGTGGAGCAGACCGGCTGCCGGCGCGTGCTCCTGGGCGGCGGCGTCGCGGCGAGCCGCGCGCTCCGCGAAGCCCTGGCCGCCAGCCTCGGCGGCGAGGGGCGTCTCTTCCATCCTAGCCCGCGCCTTGCAACGGACAACGGTGCAATGGTGGCCCGCACCGCCCTGTACCGTTTCGGACGGGGCGACGTCGCAGATCTCGACGTCGCGGCGCGGGCCGATCTCCCGTTCCCGGGCCTGGTTCGAGACGCATGCTGACGCTGCTGCACGTATCCGATCTCCACTTCGGGCCGCCGTTCATACCGGCGCTCGGTGAGGCGGTCCTTCGCGCCGCCGAGGAGCTGTCGCCGGACGTCGTCGTTGCGAGCGGCGACTTCACGCAGCGGGCGAAGCTGGAGCAGTTCGAGGAGGCCCGCAGCTTCCTGGACCGGTTTCCCGACGTCCCCCGGATCGTCATCCCGGGCAACCACGACGTGCCGCTGTACCGGGTCTGGGAGCGGCTCACGGACCCGTACCGGAACTACAGGAAGACCATCGCCGCGGAGCTGCAGTCCGTGACGCGGGTCGAGGGCGCCGTGATCGTGGCGTTGAACACCACGGCCCCCCTGCGCGCGATCACCAACGGGCGCCTCTCGGAGCGGCAGATCGACTACTGCGCCCGCGCCTTCGACGACGCCGCGGACGAGGACGTCCGCATCGTCGTCGCCCACCACCACTTCGCGCCGGCGCCGGACTACGAGGGGGGCGAGGTCATGCCGGGGGCGCGGGAGGCCCTCGAGCGTTTCCAGGCGATGGGCGTGGAGATGATCCTCGGCGGGCATCTCCATCGCGCCTACATCGGCAACTCCCTCGACGTCTATCCGGGCGTCGAGCGTGGTCGCGGCGTGATCATCGTGCAGTCGGGCACGACCACGTCCCGGCGGGGCAGGGCGCGGGAACGGGAGAAGAACTCCTTCAATCTGATCCGCGTCGGTGAGGACGTGATCCGCATCACGCATTACATGCACTTCCACGAGCTGGGCGGATTCGCCCCCGTCAGCCGCCACATCTTCCCGCGCTTCGGCCGCTCCTGGCTGACCCCGCCGCCCGAGACGGTGGCGCGGGAATGGGGCGGAGAGCCCGAGGACTAGGAGGGAGAGGGTGGCGAGAAAACGACAGGTGGCGCTCTGGGTCGGGGGCGGGTTCGTGGCGGCGGTGGCCATCGTGGCGATCGCCCTCGTCGTGTTCACCCGTACGCAGTTCGGCGTCGAGAAGACCGGCCGATACCTGCTGAACACCGTGGCCGGCAGCGTGAACGGCTCGATGGACGTCGACCGGATCACGAGCCGGGGCGGGCTTCTCGGGGGGCTCACCCTGCACGGTGTCGACGTCCGGACCGCGGATGGCCGTCCGCTCGTGCAGGCCGACAGCGTGTCCCTCTCGTACAACTGGCGGACCTTCCTGGCCGGGCGCATCGTCTTCGACGCGCTCGACCTGTATCGACCCCGCGTCGTACTCGAGCGACTCCCCGGCGACACCGCCTGGAACTTCCAGAAGCTCCTCGCCAGCTCGGGGCCCGACACGGCCACCGCGTCGGCGCGCCAGCTCATCCTCATCGGCGGCGCCCACATCGTGAACGGGACCGTCACCGTCCGGACGCCGATCCAGCCGGATTCCGGCGGCCTCCAGCCCGCGGACACCGCCCGCTACATCGTCGAGTCCGCCCCCGGCGGCCTCGTACGCGTCATGCGCTTCGAGGACTTCGACGCCCGCGTGCCGCGCATCCTCGTGAGCACCCCCGAGGAGCCCGGCCGGCTCATCGAGATCGCGTCCCTTTCCACGCGCGGCTACGTGTGGCAGACCCCCTTCGACCTCCGGGACCTGCGTGGCACGCTGATGGTCCAGGACAGCGTCGTCGCCCTCGACTTCGACCGGCTGCTCCTGCCCGACTCCCGCGCCTCCATCGTGGGTCGCGTCGTCATGGGGGATTCCACGCGCATGAACCTGGAGGTCGACGCGAGCAGCATCGCGTTCTCGGACCTCCAGTGGCTGTCGCCGGACCTGCCGGAGAAGGGCACCGGTCGCGTTCAGCTCCGCCTCCAGACCCAGCCGAACGGCGGCACCCTGTACTACGCCCGGAACCTGGACCTGAGCGCGCCCGGGACCCACATCGTGGGGGACGTGGGCATCGTCACCGGGCCGACGACGTACTTCACCGACGTGAACCTCCGGGCGGACCCGCTGGACGTCGGTCTGCTGGACAAGCTCATCCCCGGCAACCTGCCGACGCAGGGCCTGCACGTCGGCCGTCTCCAGGTCCAGGGACCCGCCGACTGAGCCGGTCGAAACGTCCACGGCCGGTGGCCGGCGGGACGTGGACCCACCCCTTCGCCGGGGTGTATCCTTGCAGGGAGCTCACACCGCATTCCGGAGGCTCGAAGCGATGAACCGCCTGAAGGTCTTCTTCCTGATGGCCATGCTCACGGCCATCCTCGTCGTCATCGGCGGCTGGATCGGCGGCCAGAGCGGCGCCCTGATCTTCCTCGGCATGGCCGCCGCGATGAACCTCGCGAGCTACTGGTGGAGCGACAGGATGGTCCTGCGGATGTACCGCGCACGGGTCGTCACGGAAGCCGAGGCACCCGAGCTGTACAACATGGTGAACCGCCTCCGGCTCCAGGCCGGGCTGCCCATGCCCGCCGTCGCCATCGCGCCCGCCGAGCAGCCGAACGCGTTCGCCACGGGCCGCAACGCCGAGCACGCCGTCGTCTGCTTCACGCAGGGCATCCTGAACCTGGTGCCGCCGGACGAGCTCGAGGGCGTCACCGCCCACGAGCTCGGACACGTAAAGCACCGCCACATGCTCGTCGGCACCATCGCTGCGACCATGGCCGGCGCCATCGCCATGGTCGGCAGCATCGCGCGCTGGGGCGCCATCTTCGGCGGCTTCGGCGGCCGCGACGAGCGCAGCGGCAGCGGCATCGAGCTGCTCGCCATGGCCATCGTCGCCCCCCTCGCCGCCATGGTCCTCCAGTTCGCCATCAGTCGCCAGAACGAGTTCCAGGCGGACCGGGCAGCCGCCGAGATCTCCGGCAAGCCTCTGGCCCTCGCCGGAGCACTGCGCCGCATGGACCAGTACGCCCACCGCATCCCCATGCGCGTGAATCCGGCCGCGGCCCAGCTCGCCATCGTGAACCCCCTCGCGGGGCAGCGTGGTCTGGGCCTCTTTTCCCTCTTCCAGACCCATCCGTCGACGGAAGAGCGGATCGCCCGCCTCGAGGAGATCGCGCGGAAGCAGGGTGCATCGGTCTGATCCGGACGGCCCGGCGGGGCCTGCCGTGCCCGACGAGCCGGTCCTCGAAAACGAGCGTCCCGGCGGTCCCTACTCCGCCCGCACGCTCGTTCTCGTAAATCCGGCGGCGGGACAGGATGATCCGGCGCGCCTGAGACGCCTGATCGGCGGCGCGTTCGCTGCCCGTGGCGCCTCTTTCGATCTCGTCCAGACGGAGCACGCCGGCCACGCCACCGAGCTCGCCCGCCGTGGCGCCGGCCTCGGCTACCGCGCCTGTTGCGTGGTCGGCGGCGACGGCACCATCGCCGAGGTCGCCACCGGGCTCGCCGGGACCGACGTGCCCATGGCGCTCATCCCCCGAGGCACCGGCAACCAGATCGCGCAGAACCTCGGCATCCCCGGCGCCATCGAGCCCGCGGTCGAGGTCGCCGTTCACGGCCGTGCCGTCCCTCTCGACCTCGGCCTCATCGGCGACCGGGCGTTCGCCCTCGTCGCCGGGACCGGTTTCGACGCCGCCGTGATGGCGGCAGCCACCCGCAAGCTCAAGGAGCGTTTCGGCTTCGCCGCCTACGTCATCGCCTCCATCCGGGAGGCGGTGAACGTCACCCCCTCCCACTTCCGCATCGTCGCCGACGACCGGGAGATGGAGGTCGACGCCGCCTCCGTCATGCTCGCAAACATGGCCGAGCTGTTCGCCCCCTACATCGGTCTCCGACTGCCCCTCGCCCCCCGGCCCGGCCCGACATGGCAGGACGGAATGCTCGACGTCCTGGTCGTCGCCCCCGGCAGCGCCGCCGGGTTCGCCTCCGTCGTCTGGCACGCCGCTCGCCGCAAGTTCGACAGCACCGGCGGCCCCCTCCTCCACTTCCGCGCCCGGGAGATCCGCATCGAGTCGGACCCGCCCGCCGCAGTCCAGATCGACGGCGACCCGTCGGGGACGACCCCCATCGTCGCCCGGGCGCTCCGGCACGGCGTCCACATCCTCGTCCCGTGAGCCCCGGAGTCGAGCCGACCGTCCATCCTGTCTGGACGGAGGACGGTGTTCGACTCGCGGCCCACCGGATCGCCCTCCCCGGCGCGCCCCGCGTGCTCCTCGTGGCCGGCACGTTCTCCAACCACAGCTACTGGCTCGGGACCCGCGGCCACGGCTTCGCCCAGGCTCTGGCGCAGGCCGGCTTCGAGCCGTGGGCGCTCGACACCCGCGGCCACGGGGCCAGCCAGAAGCCGGCACCCGGCGAGAGGTGGGACTTCGATCACTGGGCGCGGGAGGACGTTCCGGCCGCGATCCGCGCGATGCGCGGGGCGGACGACCTCGACCCGCCCTGCTTCCTCGTGGGTCACTCCGCCGGCGGCGCGTCCATCCTCGCGGCGGGCGTGATGAGCCAGTGGATGGGCTGGAACATCGGCGGTCACTGGATCGGCGACGACGGGACCGACTACTCCGTGGGCCTCGCCACGCTCGACCTGCCCCTCCTGTTCCTGGCGGGGTCCGGCGACCGCACGTTCGCGCCACCGGCGGCCTGCCGGGGCCTCCACGACATGATCGGCTCCGCCGACCGGACGTTCGTCACGCTGGGCCGCGAAACGGGTTTCTCCGTCGACTACGGCCACCCCGGCATGCTCGCCAGCCGCGCCGCCCGGGGGGAGGTCTGGCCGGTCGTGCTGGGGTGGATGCGGGACCGCCTGCCCCCGCGCCCGAGCGCCGGGCGGCCTTGAGAGACCCGACCGTTTCCGCCACATTACATGGCTCTGCACCGTCCCGGTCCGCCCCGCGGGCCGCGATGACCTTTCGCGCCCGAGGGCGCGCTGTCCCGGAGAGTTGAGACATGGCCATCAACGCGAGCTCGATCCGCAGGGGGAACGTCATCGTCATGGACGGCGACCCCTGCCGGGTCCTGGAGTTTCATCATCACACGCCGGGCAACCTGCGGGCGTTCGTGCAGGCGAAGCTGCGGAACCTGCGCACGGGCACGCAGTTCGAGCATCGCTTCCGGGCAGCGGATACGATCGACCGGGCGACGCTGGAGACGCACGAGCTCCAGTACCTGTACCACGACGGCCAGATCTACCACTTCATGAACAGCGAGTCGTACGAGCAGGTGCCGCTGGACGAGGAGTCCATCGGCGACGCTGGCAAGTGGCTGACGGACGGGATGACGATCCAGGTCGAGTTCTACGAGAACCGCCCCATCGGCGTGGAGCTGCCCCGTACGCTGGAGCTGAAGGTCACCGAGACGGAGCCGGTCTTCCAGGGCGCGACGAAGTCCGCGATGACGAAGCCCGCGACGCTGGAGAACGGCGCGGTCGTGCAGGTCCCGTCGTTCGTCGCGGTGGGAGACGTGGTGCGCGTCGATCCGGCCGACGAGAAGTACCTGGAGCGCGTGCTGAAGTAGAACGTCGCGTCCTACATCGCGTCGAACCGCGGGTTCACGATGTTGTTGAAGATCGACCCGAACGTGTAGCTGAGCCCGACGGAGAACTGATAGGTGTAGTCGGTCTGCAGCTCCCGGAGCCGAAGCAGGATGTCCTCGTCCGAGGCTTCGTCGGCCGGCAGCGAGATCTGGTCGTGGACGCGGCTGTAGCGGCCGCGCATCTCCAGCGACAGCCCGCGCAGCAGGTTCACCTCGACGTCGCCGAACCAGCTCAACCGGTACTTGGTCGCGTCCGCCCGGGCCTGCGCCTCGGGATCCGCAGCCCCCAGATCCGGGCTCCAGCCCAGGATGTGACGCCCCTGCAGCGAAGAGTAGATCGTGCCCCACGGCTGGCGGACGGAGAGGGCGACGTCCATCCTCTGGCTCACCATGCGGTCCGTCGTCTTGCCGTAGATCGTCACGCGATCGTAGCGCCGGTAGGCGGGCCCCACGGTGTAGAGGATCGTGAGGCGCCGCCGCGTCGACTCCGAATACGGGAACACGTCGTACTCGACGCCCGGCGCCAGGCGAGCCGCGACCTCCTCGTTCGCGTAGGTGGAGGAGCGCAGCGAACCCGTCAGCCCGGCCGACCAGTGCCCGCCCACGCTCTTCACCGCGAGCCCATCGAACCCGTAGCTCCGCTGGATCGCCGTCGTCGTGGTGCTGTCCTCGAGCGTGTACCGGCTCTCGTCGTAGCCGGCGTCGAGGCTGGTCTCGATCTTCCAGCCGCTGGTGATGCGGCTGGCGTCCACGCTGCCCTCGAACGACTTGCTGCTCTGCAGCGACTCGCCGCTGAGCTGCGTCCGGGCGCCGACCCGGAAGACCCAGCGGTTCCAGGGATCCTCGACGGCGGCACGGGCGCCCTGCGCCGATTCGGCGGCGGCCCCCGCGTAGCCGACCTCCAGTCCCTCCCTCAGCCCGGTGCGCGCGGCGAACGGGACGAGCCCGATGCGGAGCATCCGCGCCATCCGCGACCGCTGCTCGTCGTCCGTCGCCGCAGGCGGAGAGGCGAACGAAAGCGTGTCCGTCCGCCCCGCCTGCGCCTCCCGTCCGATGAGGATCATCGTGTAGGCCCTGCCGCCCGCGCCGGTCTCCTGCGTGCTCACCAGCACGTGTACTGCCGCATCCTGCCGGTTCCGCACCCAGCCGATCCACGGCATCTCGGTACGCAGGTAGTCGAAGTCGCACCCGGGCACCCACCCCTGGCAGTCCATCGACACCCGCAGGCCGGCGCCGTCCGGCTCCTGCGCCGTCACAGGGCGGCCCCCGAGCAGTGCCCACGCCGCCACGAACAGCCCCAGCAGCGCCCGCCCGGGCCATCTCCACGTCGAACCCGTCATATCGTTCACGCCCTTCGTTGCGGTCCAGTCCGTGAGCCGAACATGCCCCCACGCGCCGCACTTCGCAAAGCGATCGGCGCGGCGCCCGGGGGCTGCCGCCCCGACGCGAACGCCCGTTCCCATCTGGTGTATCACAGCGGCCACCCTCTCCCCAGCACTCGAATGGCATGGAAAAGCTGATCGTTCGCGGCGCCCGCGAGCACAACCTTCGCAACCTGGACGTCGAGATCCCGCGCGACCGTCTCGTCGTGATCACGGGGCTCTCGGGATCGGGGAAGTCGTCCCTGGCGTTCGATACCATCTACGCCGAGGGGCAGCGCCGCTACGTCGAGTCGCTGTCGGCGTACGCCCGCCAATTCCTCGGCGTGATGGAGAAGCCCGACGTCGACTCCATCGACGGGCTGTCGCCTGCGATCTCCATCGAGCAGAAGACCACGGGGCGCAATCCCCGCTCCACCGTGGGGACGGTTACGGAGGTCTACGACTACCTGCGCCTGCTCTGGGCCCGCGCGGGCACCCCCCACTGCATCGAGTGCGGGCGACCGGTGCGTCGCCAGTCGGCCACGCAGATCACCGACCAGGTCCTCGCCTGGCCGGAGGAGACGCGCATCGAAGTGCTGGCGCCCGTCGTGCGCGGCCGAAAGGGCGAGTTCCGGGACCTCTTCGAGGACGCCCGCAAGACGGGCTTCGTCCGTGTACGCGTCGACGGGGACACGTACGACCTCGAGAGTCCGCCGAAGCTGAACCGGAACCAGAACCACGACATCGCCTTCGTCGTCGACCGCCTGGTGGTGCGGGCGGAGGACCGGCAGCGGCTGGTTGACTCCATCGAGACGGCGCTGCGGACAGCGGGCGGCGTCGTCGAGGTCGTCGACCACTCCGGCGAGGAGCCGGAGGTCCGCGTCTTCTCCGAACGCTACGCCTGTGTCCACTGTGGGACGAGCCTGCCGGAACTCGAGCCGCGCCAGTTCTCGTTCAATTCGCCCTACGGCGCGTGCGAATCGTGCGGCGGCCTCGGCACACGCCGGGAGGTGAACCCGGATCTGATCGTGGGGGACCCGATCATCTCCATTCTCGAGGGCGTGATCCTGCCCTGGGGCGAGCCGTCCGGCCATCTCCGCCGCTCCATCATCCCGGGCCTCGAGAAGCACTACGGCTTCGACGCGAACACCAACTGGGGCGACCTGCCGGAAGACGTCCGTCGCGCCGTCCTGCACGGGTCCGGCGACGAGGAGATCCGCTTCCCCTACAAGGCAGGGGGCACGAAGGGCACCTACGAGGAGCCGTGGGAGGGTGTCCTCGCCAACGTAAAGCATCGCTACGACGAGACGAGCTCCGACTCCGTCCGCGAGCAGCTCCACGACTACATGTCCGTCCTGCCCTGCGCCGCGTGCGGCGGCAGCCGCCTGAAGCCGGAGAGCCTCGCGGTCACCGTCGGCGGCCGGAGCATGGGCGACGTCGTCGCCCTCAGCATCGCCGACTGTGTGTCGTTCTTCGCCGGCCTCCGCCTCCAGTCGGAGGCACCCGGCGACGCCGATGCGCTGCCCACCGAGATCGCGGGGCCGATCCTCAAGGAGGTCCGGGAGCGCCTCGACTTCCTGGTCAACGTCGGCCTCGACTACCTGACCCTCGGCCGCAGCGCGGAGACGCTGTCCGGAGGCGAGGCCCAGCGCATCCGGCTGGCGACGCAGATCGGAAGTCGCCTCGTCGGCGTCCTCTACATCCTCGACGAGCCGTCCATTGGTCTGCACTCGCGGGACAACGAGCGCCTGCTCCAGACCCTCGAGCAGCTCCGGGACCTCGGCAACACCGTGCTGGTGGTCGAGCACGACCGGGACACGATCCTTTCGGCCGACCACGTCCTGGACCTCGGTCCCGGCGCCGGCCGCCACGGCGGCCACATCGTCGCCCAGGGCAGCGTCGAGGAGCTCCTCGCCAGCGAGGCCTCCCTCACGGCCGCCTACCTGCGCGGCGACAGGCGCATCGAGATCCGGGCGGAGCGAAGGGGCGTCGAGCCGGACGAGCGCGCCCTCGTCGTCCGCTCCGCCCGGGAACACAACCTGAAGTCCATCGACGTGCGATTCCCGCTCGGGGCGTTCGTCTGCGTCACAGGCGTGAGCGGCTCCGGCAAGAGCACCCTCGTCAACGACATTCTCTACCAGGCCCTCGCCCGCCACTTCTACCGGGCGCGCCTGGTGCCCGGAGCCCACGAGGGCATCGACGGGCTCGACCTCGTCGACAAGGTCGTCGACGTCGACCAGTCGCCCATCGGGCGCACGCCGCGCTCGAACCCCGCCACGTACACGGGACTCTTCACGCCCATCCGCCAGCTCTTTGCGGAGCTGCCCGAATCGAAGATCCGGGGCTACGCGCCCGGCCGCTTCTCCTTCAACGTGAAGGGCGGCCGATGCGAGGCGTGTCAGGGCGACGGGCTGGTCAAGATCGAGATGCACTTCCTCCCCGACGTCTACATCCCGTGTGACGTCTGCCGGGGGAAGCGCTACAACCGGGAGACCCTCGAGGTCCTCTACAACGGCCGCAGCATCGCGGACGTCCTGGAGATGACCGTCGACGAGGCCCTGGAGTTCTTCGCCGCCGTGCCCCGCATCCGGGACCGGCTCCAGACGCTCTCCGACGTCGGACTCGGATACATCCACCTCGGCCAGTCCGCCACCACCCTCTCCGGCGGCGAAGCCCAGCGGGTGAAGCTGGCGACGGAGCTGTCCAAGAGAGACACGGGCCAGACGTTCTACATTCTGGACGAGCCGACCACCGGCCTCCACTTCGAGGACGTCCGCATGCTCCTGGACGTGCTGCACCGCCTCGTCGACAAGGGCAACACCGTGGTGGTCATCGAGCACAACCTCGACGTCGTGAAGACGGCCGACTGGATCATCGACCTCGGACCCGAGGGCGGCGCCGGCGGCGGCGACATCGTGGCGGAGGGGACCCCGGAGCAGGTCGCGGCCGAGCCGCTCTCCCACACAGGACGCTTCCTGGCCGACATCCTCGGTCTCGCGCCGGTGGGCTGAGGCGACGGCGGCCTGTTCGCAAGCGCCGGAGTGACATGTCGGACCTTCATGTACATCGACCGCGCCGGCGCTTCGCCCGGGGCCAGCGCTTGGCCGGGGGCCAGCGCTTCGTAGCGCTCGCGCTGGCGGTCGCATCGCTCCTGATGGTCCTGGGGCTGCCCGCCTGTGGCGACCCGGGCACGGGCGTCGAGCGCACCGCCGCTCGGCCGGATCTGATGGCCTGGGTCCAGTACGCGGCCGGCCGGCCGGAGCTGCACGTCGCTGCCGGGGACGGGACCCTGGAGCGTCGCATTTCCTTCGCCGGCGCGGTCGACCCCATCCCCGGCAACCCGGACGTGCTGCCGCCCGTCCGGGACGAGAACATCCGCGCCATGGGCCCGGTGCGCTGGAGCCCCGCCAGCGGCACCCTGGCCGTCGTCCTCTCCCTCGCCTTCGACCAGTCCGAGGTCGTCCTCGTCCAGGCAGACGGCGCCGACGCGCGCGTGGCGAGCATCAACACGCAGTACATCACCAGCGACGTCGACTGGGCGCCCGACGGGTCGAAGATCGCGTACGCCATGGCCACCAGTTACGAGGCGTCGGCCCCCGAGATCATGACCACGGACCTGCAGACCCACGAGGTGACGCAGGTCACCCACACCGGCGGGGTCGGCGGCCCCGGCGTCGAGGTGCGCTTCTCGACCGACCGGCGCGCGCTGTACTACTCCACCATGCGCGACATCGGTGAGGACCCTCTGGACAGTCGCCGTTCGATGGTGGTGCGCGTGGACCTTGCCACGGGCGCGGCGGATACCACTGCGACGGGCATGCAGGGGATGGTCGTGGGGATCGAGCGCTCGGGCGCCTTCGCCCTCGTCCTGCGGAACACGGTAGGCGGCCGCGCGCTGTTCCGCGTTCCCCTGGCATCGCCGGGGACCGGGACTCCGCTCTACGAGGCCTCGGACCTGCAGTTCGCCCGGCTGGGCGACCACGAGGACTGGGTGCTCGTCGCGCAGGGCGATGCCTCCTCTCCCGGCGCGCTGCGCTACCGGCTCGTATCGTGGCAGGACGGCGCGCCCGCCCCGCGGGTTCTCGACTGGCTCACCGGTGCCACGTCGGCGGCGGCGTTCCACCGCTACCCGCCCGACTGACGTGGCGCCCGGGAGGGCCCGCCTGTCCGGAGCTTCTTGACAATCGTGTAGGGCACTCCTAATCTGCGGCGGTTCCCGACACACCCCCCCTCTTCGGCCGACGTCCGTCCGGCCTGTCACGAATCGGCAAATTCAGACGTTCTCCACCAATCGCGCGCTCGGCGCGTTCTGCCATAAAGCTTCGGACGCAGTGCTCCCGAGCAGGACCCGAGTTTTGCGGGCCGTGCGGCCCGAGCCTCGAATCCTCACCAGGAGGTCTCGCAACATGAGTCGTCGCTCTTCCGTGGCCAGCGCGCGAGTCGCCGTGCTCGCGCTGCTGATCGCCGGCGCGCTCGCCCCGCTTTCGGCCCAGCAGGTCGGCCGAATTCAGGGGACCGTCGTCGATCAGAACAGTCAGCAGCCGCTCTCCGGCGCCCAGGTCTTCATCCAGGGCACCAGCTTCGGCACCATCACGAACGCCCAGGGGGCCTACCTGCTCCTGAACGTACCGGCGGGCGCGCACACCGTGCAGGTCCAGATGATCGGGTACGGCACGGCGAGCCAGTCGGTCACCGTTCCGGATGGCGGGTCCGTGACCCAGAACTTCCAGCTTTCGGAGACGGCCCTGGCCCTCGACGAGCTGGTCGTGACGGGAACGGCGGCCGCGGTCCGCAAGAAGGAGGTCGGCAACAGCACCGCCGCGATCACCGCCAAGGAGATCCAGAACGTGCCGCTGTCCAACTCCCAGGACGTCCTGCAGGGCCGCGCGCCCGGCGTGACCGTCATGACCAACAGCGGCCAGCCGGGCGCCGGCGGAACCGTCAAGATCCGCGGGATCAACACGGTCTCGCAGACGGCGAACCCGCTCATCTACGTGGACGGCGTCCGCATCGCCAACGATGAGCACCGGGCCGGATGGGGCGGCCGCGCGGGGACCAACCCGCTGCAGGACATCGCCGCCGAGGACATCGAGCGCGTCGAGGTCATCAAGGGCGCCGCTGCGACGACGCTGTACGGGACCGAGGCGTCGGCCGGCGTGATCCAGATCTTCACGAAGAAGGGCTCCGCGGGCGCCCCGATCTGGACGGCCGAGGCGACGGCGGGCGGCATGATCGCACCCACGTTCGGCAAGAACGATCCGACACAGTTCTACACGAAGTGCGGCAACACGGACCTGCTCTACGGCATCCGTCCGACCGGCGGCTCGAAGGGGTCCCGGGTCTACTTCGAGGATCCGACCTGCCCGGCCGACGGTGACTGGCAGCAGTTCGGGCCCTCCGGGTCGCTGTCCCTGTCCGTGCGCGGTGGAAGCGAGCGGCTGACGTACTACGCGTCCGGCAACGTGAGCAGCGCCGACGGCTACCTGCCCACGGCGAACTCGAAGGACGGCGGCTTCCGCGGCAACTTCACTTTCGCGCCGACCGGCCCCCTCAAGCTGACGCTCAACACGGCCTACCAGCGCCGCAACACGCGCTGGGTCGGTGACGGCAACAACTCCGAGGGCTTCTTCCTCGACGTCGGCCGGGGTCCCTTCGGCTACATGCAGGGCGGCAAGGAGGGTGACTGCGCCAACGTCTCCGCGGACAAGGTATGCGTCACGAACAAGTACGTCTTCGACGACCAGTTCTACACGAAGTCGGACCATTTCACGACCGGCTTCACGGTCAACTACGACCCGTCGGAGTCGATCCTGAACCGGTTCTCCGTCGGCTACGACTACACGTACATCTACGACGAGACGACGCTGCCGTTCGGGTACCTGACGCTGCCCGCCGGCTACTACTGGAAGGAAGACTCGCAGCTCCGGAAGCTTTCGCTGGACTACGCCGGCTCCTGGCAGAAGAGCTTCGGGGAGTCGCTGGCCTCGACGTTCTCCTGGGGCGGTCAGCTCTTCCGGGACCACCGGCACTGGACCGAGGTCGACGTCGAGAGCTTCGCCGGCCCGGGTGAGCCGACCCTCGAGTCCGGCGCCTCCATCACGTACGTGGGCGACACCCCGTCCGCCGAGACCAACGCCGGTCTCTTCATCCAGGAGCTCCTGGGCATCCAGGACCGGCTCTTCGTCACCGCCGGCCTGCGCGTCGACGGCAACAGCGCCTTCGGTGAGAACTTCGGCCTCCAGCCGTACCCGAAGGTGAGCCTGTCGTGGGTCGTCTCGGACTACGACTTCTTCCCGAAGGGCAACTTCTGGGACACGTTCAAGCTGCGCGCCGCTCTCGGCCAGTCCGGCAAGGCGCCGGGCGCGTTCGACAAGCTGCGCACCTGGTCGCCGGTCTCCGGTGACGAGGGCCAGCCGGGCTTCGCTCCGCAGAACGTCGGAAACGCGGACGTCGGCCCCGAGCGCACCACGGAGATCGAGGGCGGCTTCGACGCCTCCCTCCTGTCGGGTCGTCTCGGCCTCGAGTTCACAGCGTATCAGGCCACGACCAACGACGCCCTCGTGCCGGTCAACCTGCCGGCCTCCAACGGCTTCCTGAGCGACCGCATCGAGAACGTCGGGCAGCTCCAGAACCGCGGGATCGAGGCGTCCCTCAACCTCGGGCTGCTGCGCACCGACAACTTCGACTGGCGCATGCGCGTGAGCGGCTCGAAGCTGAGCAGCGAGGTGCTGGACCTCGGCCCGGGGTCGAAGGAGGATCCGTCGGCCCACACGATCTACACGTCGCTGCTGTCGTACATGAAGGTCGGCTACCCGGCGCCGGCGTACTTCGGCTCCCGGATCGAGAACCCGAACGCCCACGCCGATCCCATCGTCGTGGATGACAGCCTGAGCATGATCGGCCCGGTCTTCCCGACGAAGGAGTTCACCGTCGGCACCACGGTGTCCCTTTTCAATCGGCTGACGCTGGACGGGCTGATGGAGTTCCAGGGTGGCCATTACCTGCCCAACTACACGGGCTACCAGAGCGCCCGCCGCGGTGCGTGGTTCCCGTGCGTGGACTACCAGGAGGCCTTCCTGAACGGCGGCGACGTGAGCGGCTACACCGCCCTCGAGCGGGCCCGCTGCGCCCCGAACGGGACCAGCCTCTACGACATCTCCTGGTGGATCGAGAAGGCGGACTTCTGGAAGCTCCGCACCATCTCGCTCACCTACGACCTGCCCAAGCGGATCGTCCCGTGGGCGCAGAACGCGAGCATCTCCCTCGCGGGTCGCAACCTGCTCACCTTCACCGACTACACGGGGACCGACCCCGAGGTCGTCGACGTGGCGGATCAGTCCGGCAACATCGCCGGTGGCGGCGAGTTCGGGCGGCGTGACTACTACCAGATCCCGCCCGGCCGCACGTTCCAGATCACCATCCGCACGACCTTCTGAGCGAGAGGAACGATGACGAATCGAATGAGTCACCGACTCCGCATGGCCGGCGTCGTTGTGGTGGTCGGTCTGAGCGCCGCGTGCAACGGGCTCCTGGACGTGCAGAGCCCGGGTCGCCTGGCCGACTCGGACCTGAACTCCAAGGAGTCCATCCCAGGCCTCGTGGTCGGCATGTCCAACCGGATGGCCAACGCCATGGGATCGATCACGGACAACATGGTCGTCTACCCGGGGCTGCTCAGCGGAGAGATCTTCCACGGCGGCAGCTACGCGTTCGCCGAGATCCCCCGCGGCCGCGTCGACCCGGAGGACACGGGCTCGAACTGGGGCGCTGCACAGGTCGCCCGCTGGGTGGCCGAGGATGGGATCCGGCGCATGCAGGACGTACTGGACCAGAGCGAGTTCGACTCGAGCCCGTACGCGGCGCGCGGCTACATGTTCGGAGCCATCGCGAACCGCATCCTGGGTGAGAACATGTGCACGGCCGTCATCGACGGCGGCGACGCCCAGCCGGCGGACACGTACTTCACCCGCGGCATCGACGAGGCCACCTCGGCGATCCAGATCGGCAACGCCGCCGGAGCGGGTGCACAGGACGAGGTCTACGCGGCTTACGCTGCCCGGGCGTCGATGAAGGCGTGGACCGGGGACTGGACGGGCGCGGTCGCCGATGCACAGCAGGTGCCGGCCAGCTTCCTGTACGTGGCCTCCCTGCAGCTGCCTTCGCCGGACAACGTCTTCACGTACGAGACGCACGACCGGTACGAGTACACGATCTTCGGCACGTTCATGTCCACGGACACGACTGCCGCCAGAGAGAACATGGACGGACCGGCGTGGACGTCGACGCACCTGGACGATCCGCGGGCGCCGTGGGAGATTCTGTACAAGGCGAACGGGGCCGTCGCGGTGGGTGCGAACGGCAACACGCCGATGTACCAGCAGCACAAGTACGACGACCGGGGCGCCGACATCCCGCTGGTGAAGGGGACGGAGATGCTGCTCCTCCGGGCCGAGGCCGCGCTGCGCAACAGCGACATCGCCGGCGCGTACTCGCTGATGAACCAGGCCCGGGACGTGTACGGCATGGACCACCTGACCGCCGCATCGGATCTGGCGACGGCGTGGAAGGACCTGCACTACGAGCGCAGCGCCACCGTGTGGCTCGAGGGCCGGCACCTGTGGGACGACGCCCGGTGGTACGCGGCGTCGGGTCCGGCCCACTCGGACGCGCTGGACGGGCGGGACACGTGCCTGCCGATCAGCAAGTCGGAGCTGGATTCGAACACGAATCTCGCCGGCTACTCCGTGTCGCATCCGCTGACCCGGACGAAGTAGGCCGGGCCGCAGTATAGAAGAAGTGGGCGGGGGCGGACGGGTCCGCCCCCGCTTCTTTTCCAGCCCTGGAGTCGTTGAATGCGTCGTCTGTCGCGTGCGCTCGTGCTGCTCGCCGTGCTTCCGGCCGTCGTCCTGCCGGCTTCCGGCTGCTTTTCGTACCAGACCGTGCCCATGGACGAGCTCACCCCCGACCTGGACGTCCGGGTCCGCATCACGCAGGCCCAGGTACCGCGCGTCGCCGAGGTGTTGGGGTATGAGACGCGCGACGTCGAGGGCAAGGTGGCCACGGTGCAGCCGGACGTCCTCCTCCTGACGGTGCCCGCGCGAACCGCGCCGGAGGGTGGCACCGTGCGCCGCTTCTATCAGCGCCTCGACCTGCCCATGGCCGACGTCGTCGAGGTGGAGCACCGCAGCCTCAATCGCGGCAAGACGATCGCGGTCGTCGGCGGCGCCACGATCGCGGCCACGGCGATCCTGCTCTACCAGTTCATCGGGATCAACAGGAAGGACCAGAAGGGCACCAAGTCGGGACCCGAAAATGTCCGGGTTCCGCTCTTCGGCATCGGGATCCGCTAGCTGCCGGGGCCGAATCGGAGGGCGGCACTGCCGTAGCGCCGGATGTCGAGGCGCACGGTTGCGGTGTCGGTCGCCAGATCCCCCATCTCTGCCCAGACGCGCAGCGGGAGGTCGCGTGGCAGTCCGCACGCATGGAAGCCGCCCGACGCGTCCACGCCCACCTCGACGCCTTCGTCCCGCCGGGAGACCTCTTCTGTCCGGCTGCCCGGCACCCCCCTGGCCGCGAAGTGGGACCATGCGACGCGCACGCGTGCGTCGGTCGCGGGAGTTCCGCCGTCGGCCTTCATCACCCGTCCCAGCACGATCCCGTCCCCCGCCGGTCGGGGCGATGCCGCAGCCCTGGCGGTGCCCGCCTCCGGGCACAGCCGCTCGAGGAGAGTCGGCAGCCGCGGGATGGAGAGGGCGACGGTCGCGGATGAGCCGGCGTCCAGAGGCACCTCCGTGGCGGGCATGGGGATGCCCAGCGAATCCAGCCGCGAATGGAGGAAGCCCACTTCGTAGCGGCCGGGCGGGATCCGCTCGATCCGGAAGCGGCCGTCGAGTCCGGTGGTGGCGCCTCGATCCGTCCCGATCACCCGAACGCGCGCCCCCGGCAGCGGTTTCCCCGCGGTGCTGTCCCAGACGATCCCTTCCAGGGTCGCGGTCCCGCTCGGGATCGCGCTGTCCTTCCCGAGGTTCTCCGCGTCCACTACCTCGCCGCCGGTCTCGTGCACGCTGCCGACGATCGTCTCCCGCCGCCGACTTCCCCCGCCGAATTCCGCCGCGATCACGCGCTGCGTCATGACCGGCATGTGGATCCACCACCGGCGGACGATCCAGGCTCCCGTCGGCATGTGCATGAACCCGATGTGGCCGCCGGCCTGGTCCGGCGAGACGGACCACGGCAGGCGCGTGTAGCGGTAGTCGAGCTCCCGCAGCTCGGCCGTGCCCCGGTCCAGCCAGATCACCCCCGCGATGTCCGGGCGGTCCTTCCGGAGGGGCTCGAACTCCAGTCCGATCAGCCCCGGGGCCGGTGGATCGTCGGTCTGGAGTCGGAAACAGTGCTGGTCGACAAAGGGGTCGGAAAGCAGGACGTCGGCGTCGGGCGCGAAGTAGTCGAGGTACCCGCCCTCGACTTCCCGCACCCAGCCGTTCTTCGCCAGGTCCTCGGCCGTCTTGCTGACGAACGGGCTCCCCGTCGAGTACCCCGCCTTCATGGCGCTGGATGCGTCCCGGACGGTGAGTCGCTCGGGGTCCAGCGTCCGGTCGAACGTGCGAAGGCGATACCGGACGGAGCGGCCCTTCTGTGCCCACGCCGTGATGCGCAGCGCCTTCCGCGCCTCCTCCCACACCCGCGCCGTCGCTTCACCCTCCGCGGGCCGTACCCTGCAGCGCTTCGCACCCCGCACGTCGATGGCGCCCAGAGCGACGGGCTGGACGGCGGACACGAGGCGCACCGTCGTCGTTTTCCCGGCCCCGACGGCCACGTCGTTCGAGAAGACGCTCTTGTGGCCGATCCGGTCGGCGCGCAGCTTGTACACTCCGCCGGCCGGGGCTTGCATCCGGAAGAGACCGTCGGCATCCGTGAGGACACCCCCGACCTCGGCGTCGGCGCTGTCGAGGAGCACGACGAATGCGCCTTCGATCGGTTCTCCGCTGCCGCGGTCGACGAGGCGGCCCTGTACCACCTGTGCGGAGGCGGGTGCCGTCGCCGCACCGGCGATCGAGGCCGCGAGCAGCAGCATTCGGGCGACGAGGCGGCGTTGCATGGTTCCTCCCGAATGGCGAGGCGTGGTCTCCCGCGAGAGCGGGACCCGATGCTCCATACGGAAGGTAACGCCCCCGGTCAACCGGCCGCGCATCGCCGGCACGCTTACACGAATCCTCGACCCCGGAGAACGATGATCGAACGACGACGTCACCCTCGCGGAATGCTCGCCGTCACCGCCACCGCCTGCTCCCTCACGCTGCTCGCCGCGTGCGCCTCGGCGCCGCCGGAGCCCGCTCCCGCCGCTGGCGCTCCCGCGGCCGGGACCCCCGCGGCCGGGACCCCCGCCGCCGGGACCGCCGCTGCCGGAACGGCCGCCGCCGGCGCTCCGGCCTACGACGTCGTCCTGACCGGCGGGCGCGTCGTGGATGGCTCGGGCGCCGCGTGGTTCTACGGCGACGTCGGCATCCGTGGCGACCGAATCGCCACCATCGCGCCGCGAGGCTCCCTGGCCGGCGCCGCCGCGAAGAGCCGGGTCGACGCGTCGGGCCTCGTCATCGCCCCCGGCTTCATCGACATCCAGGGCCAGTCGGACGCCGGCTTCACGTGGGGCGACGGCCGGTCGGTGAGCAAGATCACCCAGGGCATCACGACGGAGATCCTGGGCGAGGGCTGGACCCCGGGACCTGTGAACGACCGGATCCTCGCGGACGACCCGACCATGTCCGCCGAGGATCGGGAGCGGCTTTCGGCCTTCCGAGGACCTCACGGCTTCGGCGCCTGGCTGGACGCCATGGACGCGCACGGCACCGCCCCCAACGTCGGCTCCTTCATCGGCGCTGCGACGGTCCGGGAGTACATCCGCGGCATGGACGCGGGTGACCCGACGCCCGCAGAGCTCGACACGGCTCGCGCAGTCGTCCGGTGGGCGATGGAAGACGGCGCCTTCGGCATGGCGTCCGCGCTGATCTATCCGCCCGGGTCGTACGCAGGAACACCCGAGCTCATCGAGGAGGCGAAGGCGATGTCGCCGTACGGCGGCGTCTACATAACCCACATGCGCTCGGAGGCGGACCACGTCCTCGAAGCGATGGACGAGGCGATCCGCATCGGACGAGAGGGCGGAGTCCCCGTCGAGATCTACCACATGAAGGCAGCCGGCGTGGCGAACTGGCCGAAGGAGACCGCCATGATCGCCAAGATCGACTCCGCCCGGGCGGCGGGCATGGACGTGCAGGCGGACATGTACCCGTATCGTGCCGGCGGCACGGGCCTCTCCGCCTGCCTGCCCCCCTGGACCGCCGAGGGGGGGCACCTCTTCGACAACATCAGCAATCCCTCGACCCGCGACAGCATCCGCGCCGAGGTCCACCGGGGCGGCAACGACTGGGAGAACCTGTGCATGCAGGCGACGCCGGAAGGCGTCATGCTCGTCGGCTTCCGGAAGGATCAGAACCGAAAGTGGATCGGAAAGCGCCTCTCCGAAGTCGCCTCTGCGATGGACAAGGACTGGGTCGACGCCGCCATGGACCTGATCCTTTCCGACAGCTCGCGGGTCGAGACGCTCTTCTTCCTCATGAGCGAGGAGAACGTGCGGCTCCAGCTCCAGCAGCCGTGGATCAAGATCGGCACCGACGCGTCGGGCATCGATCCCGACAGCGCCAAGGGGATGGCCCACCCGCGGGCATACGGCACCTACCCGAAGATCCTCGGCCGCTACGTCCGTGACGAGCACGTGATCACGCTCGAGGACGCCGTCCGGAAGATGAGCTCCGCCGTGGCGACCCGCCTGAACATTCCCGACCGGGGCCTCGTGAAGGAGGGCTTCTTCGCCGACCTGGTCGTCTTCGATCCCCGCACGATCATCGACCGCGCCACGTACGACCAGCCGCACCAGATCTCGGCTGGCGTCCGACACGTCTACGTCAACGGCGTGGAAGTGGCACGCGACGGTGCCGCGACGGGCGCCCTGCCCGGCCGCGTCCTGCGCGGCGCCGGATGGTCCGGCGGTGCACCATGAGCAACGATATCTATCCTGCAGCCGTCATGATCGTCTTCATCCTCACCGCCGGGGGCACGATCCTGCTCCGCCCCGTCGTGAAGAAGCTCGGCGACTACCTGGAGTTCCTCATGACGCAGGAAAAGTCCCGCCCCGCCGGCGACGACGTCGCCCGCCTCCGCGAAGCCGTCGACACCCTGAGCGCCCGCCTCGCACTCGTCGAAGAGCGCCAGGACTTCGCCGAGTCCATGCTCTCCCGCCCCGAGCCGCCCCGCGCCATCCCCGTCGAAGCCCCCCGATGAAGGCGCCCCCCGGCCGCGGCGCAGCCGCCAGCCGCCCCCCGCCCGAAGGGCGGAACCCCCCGCCCGAAGGGCGGAACCCCCCCGCCCGAAGGGCGGAACCCCCCGCCCGAAGGGCGGAACCCCCCGCCCGAAGGGCGGAACCCCCGCCGCAGGCGGTGCCCCGGCCGCAGGCCGGTGCCCGGCCCGAAGGGCCGTGCCCCGCGCCCCCCGGCGCGGTGCCCCGCGCCCCCGGCGCGGCGTTTGGCGCTTGCTGAAACCCCGCACCATCGACTACCGTACGGTTGGCCGACTCACCCCTTTTCGTTTCGGAGCGAGCGACATGATCACCCGCGAAGACCTGGAAGGCTGGTTGATCCGCACGGGAGCCGACGTCGAGGAGGTGGACGACGGGATGTGGCTGGTCCGCTCGCCGGAGCAGTCCGGCGTTCCCGTCGTCGCACACTTCTCCCCGCCGGTGCTCCTTCTGCGGCTGAAGATCATGGATCTTCCGCCGGACGTGGATGACACCCGGCTGGTCGGCCTCTACCGTCGACTGCTGGTGCTGAACGCGACGGATATCGTGCACGGAAGCTACGGCATCGAAGGCCACGACGTCGTCCTTTCGGACGCAATGGAGCTCGAGACGCTGGACTTCCACGAGCTGCGCAGCTCCTACGAGAGCCTGCTGTTCGCCGCCTCCAGCCACATGCAGGGGCTGGCGGACCTCGTGCCTGTCGCACAGGAGACGTAACGCCATGGGCATCTTGCAGCGGCTTTCCATGCTCATCCGCTCGAACCTGAACGACGCCATCTCCCGGGGCGAGAACCCGGAGAAGGTCCTGAGCCAGGTCCTCATCGACATGCGCGAGCAGCTCGCGCGGGCGAAGCAGGAAGTTGCGGTCGCCATCGCCGACGAGCGCAAGCTCAAGGCGCAGGTCGAAGCCGAGCGCAAGCAGGCCGACGACTGGGAGAACCGGGCGGTCCTGGCCGTGCGGGAGGGCCGCGACGACCTGGCCAAGCAGGCCCTGCTCCGTCACCAGGAGCACGGGGAGCGCGCCGTCACTCTCGAAGAGACCTGGCAGCGCCAGGCGGCCGAGACGGAAAAGCTCAAGGACGGGCTGCGCCAGCTCAACGAGAAAATCGAGGAGGCGAAGCGGAAGAAGAACCTCCTCGTGGCGAAGCAGAAGCGGGCCGTCGCCCAGAAGCGGATCCACGAGACCATGTCGGGGCTCAACGACCGGTCCGCGTTCCAGGCCTTCGAACGCATGGCCGATCGCATCGAAGAGTCCGAGCGCCGCGCCCTCGCCGCCGTGGAGGTCAGCGAGACCCTGACCGGCGACACCCTCGAGCAGGAGTTCTCCCGTCTCGAGGGCAGCGGGGACGTGGAGCTGCGTCTCGCGCAGCTCAAGGAGCGCCTCGGCATCGGCCCGGCCCGCCCGTCCGCCGCCCTGCCCAGCGGTCGGTCGGCCGCCTCGACGGACACGGAGGACGACGGCGAGGACGACGCCGCGACGTCGCCTGTCACCCGCTCCCTCGAGGAGGGCGAGGTCCGGGACGCCGAGCTGGAGGAGGAGGAACACTGAGCGAGGCCGGAGGACGCCGCGCCTACGGAGTCCTGATCGCGACGGTTTTCGTTCTCCTGTTGCTGCTGTTCCTCTACAGCATCGCGGAGATCCTGCTCCTCGCGTTCATCGGCATCCTCTTCGGCATCTTCCTGAGCGCGCTGACGGACACGCTCCAGCGCCGTTTCTCCGTGCCCCGGGGCCTGGGGATCCTCATCTCCCTGATCTTCACCCTCGTGGTCATGGTCGGCATCGGCTTCCTCATCGTGCCGCCGGTCATCGAACAGACGCAGGAGCTCATCCACACCCTCCCGCTCCAGCTCACCAAGTGGGAGACGCAGCTGTTCGCTCTGGCCCAGCGCTCGCCCGTCGCCATGCAGATCCTCGGCCCGCTCAACGAGGGGGAGAGCTACGTCGGACAGATCGTGGCCGAGATCGGCGGGTACTTCCGCGGCTGGATCCCCTACATCTTCAACGGGCTGGGCTTCATCATCCACGCGTTCAGCGTGCTGGTGATGGGCATCTACCTGTCGGCGCGGCCCGGCATGTACCGCGAGGGTCTCATCGCCCTCGCGCCCCCGGTGCACCGCGAGCTTGTCCGCGACATCCTCGACGACCTCGGCCACACGCTGCGGTCGTGGATCGTCGGCCAGCTCCTGGCCATGTTCATCCTCGGGCTGCTGACTTGGATCGGGCTCGTGATCCTGCGCGTCCCCTACGCCCTCGCGTTCGGCGTCTTCACCGCCGTCGCCGCCATCGTGCCGTTCTTCGGCACGCTCGTCTCCACGCTGCTGCCCGCGATCTTCGTGCTGGGACAGGGAGGTGCCGTCCAGGCCCTCCTCGTCGTGCTCCTGGGCGTCGTGGTGCACCTCTTCGAGAGCAACTTCGTCGCGCCCATGATCATGGAGCGACAGGTCCATCTCCCGCCCGTTCTCACGCTTCTGAGCGTCCTCGTGATGGCCCACCTGCTGGATGTGATCGGGCTGCTCGTCGCCGTGCCCGTCCTCGCCACGCTCATGGTCGTGGGGCGTCGCCTCTACATCGACCGGATGCTCGAAGGGAAGGGCTTCCGCCGGGCGGTTCGGGACCAGCCCGTGGAGATCCGCCTCCCCCGGGAGGACGAGGCCGTGCTCATCCACCCGGTCGCCTTCGAGGCGAGCCTTCCGACCCTCCTCGAGGACTAGTCAGCCGCGGAGACCCGCCCGGGCCTAGAGCGCTTGCGCCGGCACGCCGTGTCACCGTACATCCATTTTATACGTTTCCATAGTGTGCCGTCCGTTTATTCCGGCGGTCCCGAGAGGCCGAGGCGGAGTTGCGGGCGGTGGGGCAGGACCGAGGAATCGGCGCGGCGAGCTACGCCAGCCGACAGTCACTCTGAAGGAGGACCGAATGCAGCGCAGGCTTCGCTGTCGTGCTCGCGAGCACGGCACCGTCGGGCATGCGTGGATCGTTGGGCCGTGTTGCGGCCCTGGGTCTGGCCGCTGCCCTTTTCTTCACGCCGCCGGTGGAGGCCCAGCAGTCGGGGTCGATCGGCGGCGTCGTCGTCTCACGCGGCACGCAGCAGCCGCTGTCGGGCGCGCAGGTGTCGCTCGATGGGACGGGGCAGGGCACCATCACCGGGGAGAACGGTCGCTTCCTGATACCAGGGGTGAGCGGCGGATCGGTGACGGTGCGCGTGACGATGATCGGATACAAGTCGGCGTCGCAGGTGGCGAAGCCGGGACAGATGGACCTGCGGTTCGAGCTGGCCGAGACGGCCGTGGAGCTGAACCAGATCGTGGTGACCGGGACGCCGGGGGCCGAGCAGAAGAAGGCGATCGGCAACGTGGTCTCGACGATCGATGCGGCGGACGTAGTGAGCAAGGCGCCGGTGACGAACATTCAGGACGTCATCAACGGGCGCACGGCCGGCGTGACGGTGCTCTCCTCGACGGGCCAGGTCGGCGGAGCGTCGAAAGTGCGGATCCGGGGCGCGTCCAGCTTCTCGCTCTCGAACGCGCCGCTCGTCTACGTGGATGGGGTGCGGGTGAACAACGACGAGACGAGCGGCCCGATCAACCAGGGCTTCGGCTCGCAGAGCATCTCGCGCTGGAACGACCTGGACCCGAACGACATCGAGAGCATCGAGATCATCAAGGGACCGGCGGCCGCGACGTTGTACGGCACGGAGGCGGCGAACGGCGTGGTCCAGATCATCACGAAGAAGGGCCGCGCGGGCGGTACGCGCTTCCACCTGCAGGTCAAGCAGGGAGCGAACTGGTTCGCGAATCCGTCGGGCCGGCTCTGGACGAACTACGGGATGGTGAACGGACAGCTGGAGTCCATCAACTTCGACCAGTTGCAGCAGAACTACAGGCAGTACCTGGGCGGCGACAACATCTTCCACACCGGTCACAACCAGGAGTACCAGCTCAGCATGAGCGGCGGGAACGACCTGATCCGGTACTATGCGTCGGGTGACGGCGAGTTCAACCAGGGCGTGGAGCCGACGAACAAGGTTCGGAAGGGTACGGCCCGCCTGAACGTGACGGTGACGCCGTCGTCCGAGTGGAAGATCGACGGGAACTTCGGCTACGTTGCGGGACGCTACGACGTGGCCTGCGAGGCAGGCTGCGGCGGCGTGACGTGGACGACGTACTTCGCCACGCCGGAGAACTTCGCCGACACGGCCCGCTACGGCTTCTGGAGCGGCACGCCGGCGTCGTACCACGCGCTTTTCAACACGTGGCAGGACGTGAATCGATTCACCGGCAGCTTCCAGGTCAACAACAATCCGGCGGACTGGTTCTCGCACCGGCTGACGGTCGGCATCGACCAGACGCACGAGCAGAACTACGACCTGATGAACCACGACGAGCGCTACCTGGTCTACGACAACTTCGCGGACCGTGGCTACGTCGACATCGTGGATCGGCAGATCAACTACACGACGCTGGACTACAGCGGAACGTTCAAGGCGAACGTCACGAGCGACCTGCAGGCCAACACGTCCTTCGGCGCCCAGTACTACCGGAAGCACATCAATTTCGTCGAAGGCTACGGCGAGGGCTTTCCGGTGCCGGGCCTGACGTCCCTGAACGCGACGACGCAGAACAAGACGTCGCTCTCGGACTGGGTCAACAACACGACGGTCGGCGTCTTCGGGCAGGAGCAGATCGCCTGGCTGGGCCGGCGCTACCTGACGCTCGGTCTGCGGGCGGACGACAACAGCGCGTTCGGCCAGAACTTCGACCTGGTCTACTACCCGAAGGTCAGTGGGACGTGGGTGGTCAGCGACGAGCCGTTCTTCAGCGCCGGTCCGGTGAACACGCTGCGGCTGCGCGCCGCCTATGGAAAGGCGGGGCATCAGCCGGACGCGTTCTCGGCGCTGCGGACGTTCGCGCCGGTCACCGGCCCGGGTGACGTCGGCACCGTCACGCCGCAGGCCGTGGGGAACCCCGACCTCGGACCGGAGAAGAGCAGCGAGGTCGAAGTGGGCTTCGACGCCGGCCTGTTCGGGGATCGCATGGGGGTCGAGTTCACCTACTACAACCAGCAGACGGTGGACGCGATCCTGCTCAAGGAGATCGCTCCGTCGAGCGGCTTCTCCGGCAGCCAGTACGTGAACGCCGGCAAGATCGCCAACAGCGGAATCGAGCTGATGGTCCGGGGCACGCCGTACGACGGCGACAACCTGACGTGGGACGTCTCGGCCAACGTGGCCACGAACAACAACGAGGTGAAGAGCCTCGGCACCGTCACGGACGCCAACTACATCACGGCGGGCTCCTACGTGCAGCACCACATCGGCTACGCCGTCGGCTCCTGGTTCCAGAAGAAGGTGGTGAGCGCCGAGCTGGACGCGAACGGCAACGCCGTGAACGTCATGTGCGACAACGGTCAGGGCGGCTCCGTCGCCTGCGCCGATGCACCGAACGTCTTCCTCGGTCGCAACATCCCGAAGGTCGAGGGCGGCTTCAACACGACGCTGACGCTCTTCAAGGACCTGCGCCTGTTCGGGCAGCTCGACTTCAAGACGGGCTTCAAGAAGCTGGACGGCAACGAGCGGGTCCGCTGCTTCTTCTGGATCGAATGCCTGGAGAACTTCAAGCCGGAGCAATTCGATCCGGTCCGCATCGCGGGCATCCAGAACGGCATGCCGTTCGTCCTGATCCACGACGCCAGCTTCGCCAAGCTGCGTGAGCTCTCCGCGTCCTACACGCTGCCCGCGAGCATCGCCGGCCGCGTCGGCGCGAGCAACGCCAGCATCACGCTGGCGGGGCGCAACCTCTTGACGTGGACGAAGTACCCGGGCCTCGAGCCCGAGGCCACGTTCAACGGCGGCGGCCGCGGCGGCGACTACTCCCTCTGGGAGCAGGACGTGCTGCCGCAGCTCGCGCAGTTCGTCGTCACCTTCGACGTCACGTTCTGAGGGAGGCGACCATGCGCAACGAACGGAAGAACACGAACCCGAACACGGGACGCGGAATGAGTCGGAAGAACCTGGTGCGGGGCGCAGGCCGATGGGCCCGCCGGCTTCGCACCCTGGCCGTGCCGCTCGCGGTGCTGACCTTCGTGGTCGGCTGCAACGAGCTGGACAAGGCGCTCTCGGTCGACACGCCCAGCCGGATCCCGGCCGAGGGGCTGGCGACGCCGAAGAACGCGGAGCTCCTCGTCAACGGCGCCGTCGGCGACTTCGAGTGCGCCTTCGGTGCGTACGTCGGCCTCTCGGCGGTGCTGAGCCACGAGATGATCGACGCGAGCCAGACCGCCGATCGGTGGCCGTACGACCGACGCGACGTGCACCCGGACGACGCGCGCTACGCCACCTACGGCTGCGAGTCACTGGGTGTCTACACGCCCCTGTCCACCGCCCGATGGTCGGCGGACAACATCCTCTCCCACCTGCAGGAGTGGACGGACGCGCAGGTGCCGCAGCGGCAGCTGCTCATCGCCAAGGCCGCCGCCTTCGCGGGCTACAGCTACCTGCTGCTGGGTGAGGGCTTCTGCACGATGGCGATCGACGAGTCGCCGGAAATGCAGCCGAACGAGGTCTTCCAGCTGGCGGTGGATCGGTTCACGACCGCGATCCAGGCGGCGCAGGCCGCCGGGAACACGGACCTCCAGAACCTCGCCCTCGTCGGGCGGGCGCGGGCGAACCTCGATCTCGGCAACGGCAACGCCGCGGTCCAGGATGCGCAGCAGGTGCCGACCGATTTCGTATACGACATGACGGCCTCGGGCACGTCGGGCCGCCGCAACAACCGGATCTACGCCCAGAACGGGCTCGGTTCCACGGGCGGAAGCGCCCTCTCGGTCGGGCCGAACTACCGTGACCTCGCTTGGATGGGCGTCGCCGATCCCCGCGTCCCGGTGGACGTCACGACCGACACCGCCAGCGACAACAAGACCTCGATGGCGTACCAGACGAAGTACAACTCCCTGTCGGCGACGATCCCGATCGCGTCCGGCATCGAGGCCCGCCTCATCGAGGCGGAGGTCCAGGGCGGTTCCCAGGCCGTGGCCGTCATCAATAGTCTGCACGCCGCGGCCGGCCTGCCGCCGTTCGTGGGCACGTCGGAGCAGGACATCCAGGCCCACGTCGTCCAGGAGCGCGCACGCGCGCTCTGGCTGACCGGGCACCGGTTCTACGACATCCGTCGCCTGAACCTGCCGCTGGATCCTGCCTCCGGCACCACCTACCGCAAGGGCGGCACGTACGGCAGCACCGTCTGCCTGCCGCTGCCGAACGTGGAGACGCTGAACAACCCGAACATCGGCGGATGAGCGCTTAGCGTTACTCCCCCTCGGGTGAAGCACAGGAGGGGCGGTCCGGCCTGGCCGGACCGCCCCTCCGTGTACCCGGTCCCGGCTCGCAGGTCGAGGGCTTCGCGGGCTACCGCCTCCAGCTCCCGGCGGTGCCGCGCGCGGGCGTTCGACACGGAGGAACGGAGGAACGGAGGGCTTGCCGGGCACAGAGGGGTCGCCGGCGACGCCTCCAACTCATTTCTTGTTTTCAAATCGGAAGTAGCACGGCGCCACGTCCGCAGTGAAACCATCAACTCGGATGCCGGAGGATCCGCCGGCATGTTCCGGCGCCGCCGGCTCCGTTCCTCCGTTCCTCCGTGTCGAAGCCGGAGACAAGGAGTCGCCGGCGCCGTGAACGGGAGCGTCGAGGCGGAGGCGGCTCGCCGACGGACGGCCGAGCCTACGGCCTCTCCTTCCGGACCGGCTCCGCCCGGCGCACACCGCCGTCCTCGACGATCCAGACGGCCGGCGACGTGGGCTCGGGGCCGCGGCGCACGACGAGCTGGGCCGGCGCGCCCGTGACATCGCCGGGCGGCAGGGAGTCGGGGGCGGCGGGGTGGATGAAGAGACCGGTCGCGTCCAGAGTGTCCCGCGCCTCGTAGCCGCCCAGGTCGCCGGCGTCCACGATGCGGCCGCTCTGCTCGAGGAGCGGATCGCGGTAGCGGATGGCGAGATCCGCGCGATACGGATCCAGGCCCGGCACGACCAGCGTGCCGCCCCTCACCAGCAGATCGTCGAGGCCGCCGGTGTTGTAGGGCAGCGTGCCGTACCAGGCCGGATCGACGCTGCGGTACCCGTCCGTGGCGATGGCGTCGAGCGCGGCGAGGATGCCGACGAAGTTGACCTTGCGCAGCATCTGCTTCTCCGGGTCGTCGGGGAAGCCGCCCGACTCGATGAGGACGGTGCTCGTGCCCCACTGCTGCATGAGGTCTCCGAACGCCCGGGGATTGAACGTGTCGTCGTACTTCGCGATGCGGTCGCCGACGAACGGCTCCATCGCCAGGCGCACGGCCGCCGCCACGTGTCGGGCGCGGTCCCGGACGTCGTCGAAGTCGGAGGTCGGGCCGAACGCCGGAGCCAGCAGCGCGATGGACGCGACGGGGCCCGTCGAGCCCGCCCGCGTGCGCACGTTCTGGTCGTGCAGGTTGAAGCCGAAGTCGGGGCGAAGGGAGTCGCGCAGCGCCTTGAGCACGCGCCCCTCCGGCGTGGCCAGGCGCCGCGCGTCACGGTTCACGTCGATCCCCTGCGCGTTGCGACGCTGGAAGCGCTCGGCGCCATCGGGGTTCAGCATCGGCACCATCACGACGGTGAGGGAGTCCGCGAGCCGCCGCGCCAGCGCGTCCGTCGGCCGGCTGCCGAGCCACGCGACGATGTCCGCCAGCGCCATCGTCGCCGTCGACTCGTCCCCGTGCATCTGCGACCACAGCAGCACCGTCCGGGGGCCGCTGCCGTACGTCACGGCGTAGATCGGCCGCCCTTCCTCGCTCGCGCCAACCTGGGCGCGCTGAAGCACCGGGCTGCGGTCGATGATCGGGCCGACGGCGCCCCACAGTTCATCGTGCGTGAACTTCCGGCCGTCGAGCGCGGCGACGCGCCAGCGGTCCTGGAGCTCGGCCAGCGTCTGCGGATCGGCGTCCGGGAACGCCGCCTTCGTGTCCGGCTGCGCCAGCGCATTCCAGACCAGGCGCGAGATGTCCCGCGCCGCTGCGTCCGCCACCGCCGTCGAGTCGACGCCCCGGGTCAGGATCGCCAGCACGTACGGCGCCCGCCCGGGCGGGTAGACGATCCCCGCGTCGTGGTCGATGCCCGTGATCCAGCCCGTCTTGTGCGCCACACGAACTCCCGCCGGGATGCCCGCCGGGATCTTCTCGTTGAACTCCTGCCGCGCCAGGATGTCGGCGACGGTCCCGCAGTCCGACGCCGTGAGCGGACGTAGCGCGGGGGCGACGTCGCCTCGCTCGCAGCGCGCCAGCGCCTCCAGCACGCCGGCGAGCGCGCGTGCGGTCGTGTGGTTGTTCATCCCCCGCTCGAACGCCGGAATGTCTTCCACGCCCCGCAGCACCACCATCGAGTCCGTCCCCAGCCCATGCATCAGCCGGCGCACGCTGTTCGCGCCGACCTTTTCGATGAGCAGGTTCGTCGCCAGGTTCGACGAGCGCGTGATCATCCGCTCCGCCAGGTCCCGGAGCGTGACCTGGCGACCCACCAGACGGTAGAGCGCGGCCTCGCTGTCGTCGTCGGGGCTGAGGGAATACGTGCTCGAGTCCGCGATGCTGGTGAACGTGTTCTTCACGGTCACGCTGCGGTCGAGGTCGAAGCGTCCCGCCGCCGCCTGCCGGAACAGCTCCAGCACCACGGGCACCTTCATCGTGCTCGCCGCGTGCATGCTCACGTCCGGCTGCACACCCACCGTCGCGCCCGTCTCCAGGTCCACCAGCATCACCGATACCTCGCCCGGCGTCTCCGACGCCCGCTGCCGGATGGCGGCCTCGAGAGCTCCGAGATGCGGGCCGCCCCGACTCGAGCGCGCCCCCGTCGCCGCAAGCCCCGGCCACGCCGCCTCTCCGGCGCTCGTGGGCGCCGGAACGGGCGCAGGCGACGGCGACTCGGGCGGAGTGGCGCCGCCGCCGGCGCACGCCGTGAGGACGAGGACGGCCGCCACCAGGGGCGGGCGCGGGAGAAAGCGCATTCGTGGCTCCTGTCGAAACTCGGGGGGGCAGATCGGCCCCCAAGATGGCGGCGGCAGGCGGACCGCGGCAAGAAAGGCCTCAGCCGGCGACACCTGTCACAAACCCGCTCCCTCGTTCGTTAGGGGTTCGAACGACCGCATTTGACAGACTCACGGAGAGCGCGTAGCATCATCGAGCTTCCTACCCATAAGACAGCGTCTGCGATGGGGTGCGTATCATTCGCCCCACTGAAACCATAGCAGCGATTTGTCATAAATACGATTACATTGACATATGTATACAGTAGAATAGGCGCAGTAATGCGCCAAGCAATGGTGGCGAATATGGGTACAGACATTCCCTGTCGTGGATCTTCCCCGATCTACACTGAGGCAGGACTGCTCGTCGAACGCCACCACGACTCGTCCACCCACGAGGAGGCCAGATCGATGAATCGACCCCCACCCCTGCGAGCTCCCATTGCGGCGGCCGCGGCGTTCCTGCTGTGCCTGGCGGCGATGCCGGCGGCGGCGCAGGACCCCGGCCGCATCCAGGGCACCGTAGTGGCCCAGGGCACGAACCGGCCGCTGAGCGGCGCCCAGGTCTACGTCGAGGACGTGAACATCGGGCAGGTCACCGGCGAGAACGGCCGGTTCCTGCTGCTGAACGTTCCGGCGGGGACGCACACCGTTTCGGTGCAGATGATCGGCTACGGAACACAGAAGCAGGACGTGACGGTGGAGGCCGGGCAGGCGGCTACGGTCTCGTTCCAGCTCTCGGAGTCAGCTCTCGCCCTCGATGAGCTGGTGGTGACCGGGACGGCGGCGGAGGTGCGCCGGAAGGAGATCGGCAACAGCCTGGACGCGGTGACGTCGAAGCAGATCGAGAACGCGCCGGTGACCAACACCCAGGACATCCTGGGGGGGCGAGCGCCGGGCGTAACGGTCATGCAGAGCGGCGGTCAGCCGGGCAACGGCGGCACGATCAAGATCCGGGGCACGAACTCGGTGACGCAGGACGTGGAGCCGCTCATCTACGTGGACGGCATCCGCATCTACAACCTGCCGACGCGGGCGGGGTGGGGCGGCCGCGGTGGGACGAACCCGCTGCAGGACATCCCGTCGGAGGACATCGAGCGGATCGAAGTCATCAAGGGTGCGGCGGCGACGACGCTGTACGGCACCGAGGCCTCGAGCGGCGTGATCCAGATCTTCACGAAGAAGGGCATCCAGGGCGAGCCGATCTGGAACGCAGAGGTGAGTGCGGGCGTGTCGCTGCAGGGACGGGTCGGCCCGGAGGGAGACGCGACGCAGCTCTACACCAACTGCTCGGGCACGATGCGGGGCATCATCACGAGCGGGTCCCAGATCGGGCAGTACCAGGAGTTCACGGACCCGACCTGCCCGTCGGACGGGAACTGGTTCCAGCCGGGGCCGCAGCAGAGCTACAGCCTGTCCGTGCGCGGGGGCGCGAACAAGATCACGTACTACGTGTCGGGCAACTACGGGGACAACAAGGGAACGCTGCCCACGAGCTACGCCAAGGACGGCGGCTTCCGGGGCAACTTCTCGTTCTCGCCCATCGACAAGCTGACGTTCGCGCTGAACACGTCGTACACGCGGCGGAAGATGCGGGCGGTCCAGGACGGCAACAACTCGTCCGGCTTCCTGCTCAACGTAGGTCGCGGCTACCGCAACTACCTGAAGGGCGGGAAGGGCGACGACTGCGCGAACGTGACCGGCGACGTCATCTGCGTGACGAACTCGTACCTGTTCAGCGACGGCGAGAACGTCACGCACGTGGACCACTTCATCTCCGGGTTCACGATCAAGTACGACCCGCTGGAAAACCTGACGAACCGGCTGGCCATCGGCTGGGACTTCACGGACATCAACAACAACACTACGCTGGACTGGAACAACCTGGACGATCCGCCAGGCTATTACTGGGACGAGAACACGCGGCACCAGAAGCTGTCGTTCGACTACGCGGGGTCCCTGACGAACGACATCAGCCAGGACTTGGCGTCCACTTTTTCGTGGGGCGGCCAGATCTTCAGGGATCACCAGCGGTGGACGGAGATCGACGTCGGGCAGTTCGCCGGGCCTGGCACACCGACGCTGGAGACGGGCGCGGCGCTGAACTACCGCGCCGACCAGCCGTTCTCGGAGACGAGCGCCGGCTTCTTCCTCCAGGAGCTGCTGGGCATCAGGGACCGCCTGTTCATCACCGGCGGCCTGCGCGTGGACGGCAACAGCGCGTTCGGCGAGAACTTCGGCCTGCAGGCCTACCCGAAGGTGAGCGTGGCCTACGCGCTCTCGGACTACGACTTCTGGCCGACGGACTGGTTCGACACGTTCAAGCTGCGTGGCGCCATGGGCTACTCCGGCAAGGCGCCGGGGACGTTCGACAAGCTGCGCACGTGGGCGCCGATCTCGGGGAACGAGGCGGAGCCCGGCTTCACGCCGAACGACGTGGGCAACGCGGACGTCGGGCCGGAAAAGACGCGGGAGATCGAGGTCGGGTTCGACGCAAGCCTGTTCACGGGCCGGCTCGGCCTCCAGGTCACCCAGTACTGGGATCACACGTACGACGCGCTGGTTGGTGTGACGCTGCCGCCGTCCCAGGGCTTCCTCGCCTCGCGCACGGAGAACGTGGGTGAGCTGGTCAGCTCCGGCTTCGAGGCGCAGGTGAACCTCGGACTTGTACGGACGAACCTCATCGACTGGCGGGTCCGGTCCAACGTCTCGCTGATGAAGAGCGACGCCCTCGACCTGCAGGGCGAGCAGGTGTTCGCCGACAACAAGGCCGAGTTCCGCGAAGGGTACGCCACGCCGACCTACTTCGGCTACAAGGTCATGAATCCGGACGCCATCGCCGACCCGAACATCGAGTCGGACCAGGCGCTGGGCAACGTCTTCCCGACGCAGCTCCTCGGCTTCGGAACGACCCTGTCCATCGGCAACGATCTCACGCTGGACGCCCTCGTCGAGCACCAGGGCAACTTCATGCTGCCGAACTACACGGGCTATCAGAACGCCCGGCGGGGTGCCTGGATCCCCTGCTTCGACATCCAGCAGAAGCTGGTGGCGGCGGAAGGCGCGGACCTGCAGTGGGGGACTTCGGACGACGTCCCGTCCGAGCTGGCGGGCGTCACGGCGCTGCAGCGCGCGCAGTGCTCCCTGAGCAGCCACGACGCGGGCGGTGGCCCGAACAGCGACTACTGGGTCGAGAGCGCCGACTTCACGAAGCTGCGGTCCGTGTCCCTCACGTACAACGTGCCGGCGCACCTCGTCCCGTGGGCTCGAAACGCCAGCGTGACGCTGGCGGGCCGCAACCTCTTCCTGTGGTCGAGCTACCACAACTCGGATCCCGAGGTGGAGGACTTCGCGGATCGGGCTTCGACGGTGTTCGACGGGAACGGCGACTTCGGACGGCGGGACTACTACCAGATCCCGGCGCCGCGCACGTTCCTGCTCTCCGTCCGCTTCAGCTTCTGACCGGGGGACCTGACATGAAACCGAACATCAAGATCCTGAGAGTCGGGCTCCTGGCGGCGATGGTCCCGGCGGCCGTCGCGTGCAGCAACCTGCTGGAGGTGGACGCCCCCGGCCGCATCGCCGACTCCGACCTGAACAACAAGAACATGATCCACGGGCTGGTCGTGGGCATGTCGTACGACCTCATGCAGGCGTACAACAGCTCGCTCCAGACCATATCGATCGCCGACGGCGAGCTGTTCCACGGCGGCAGCTACGACTTCGCCGACATTCCGCAGGGCATCATCCTGCCCGAGGACGTCAACGGCGAGTGGGGCAGCATGCAGCAGGCCCGGTGGGTTGCGGAAGACGGCGTCCAGCGTCGGATTCCCGAGCTGCTCGACGAATCGGCCTACAACAAGAGCGAGGACGTCGCCGCCGGCTACCTCTACGCCGGGCTCGCGAACCGGCTGCTGGGCGAGAACCTCTGCGCCACCGCCATCGACGGGGGCGAGGAGCAGCCGAACACCGTACACTTCGACCGGGCCGTCGAGGACTTCACGAAGGCCATCCAGATCGGCCAGGCGGCCGGCGCCCAGAACGTCGTGAACGCGGCCTACGGTGGCCGCGCCTCGGTGAAGGCGTGGACCGGCGACTGGTCCGGTGCCGTGCAGGACGCCCAGCAGGTGCCCGCGGACTTCGAATGGGACATCGTCTTCTCCCAGGAGAACCGGAACGATCTCAAGTACGAGACGCACAACCGTTTCGAGTTCACCGTGTGGAACACGATGTTCGCGGACCACCCGAACGATCCCCGGGTGCCGTGGGACACCATCTTCAACAACGACGGCAGCATCGCCAACGGCGCGAACGGGGCTTCTCCCATGTACCAGCAGGAGAAGTACGTGGAGGACGGGTCCGACATCCCGGCCGTGAAGGGGACGGAGATGCTCGTCCTGCGGGCGGAGGCTGCGCTCCGAAACAACGACATCGGCGGGGCGTACGACCTCATGAACCAGGCGCGGGCCGTGTACGGGATGGATCCCCTCACGCCCGCGAGCGACATGCAGGGTGCGTGGGACGACCTGCACTACGAGCGGAGCGCCACGGTATGGCTCGAGGCGCGCCACTTCTGGGACGCCCGGCGCTGGTACGCGGCCAGTGGCCCGGAGCACTACGACTTCCTCGACGGGCGGGACAAGTGCATCCCGATCAGCCGGGAGGAGCGTCGCTCCAACCCGAATCTCTCCGCCGGCTGAGCCGGTCGGGGTAGGTGGAACCTGCGGAAGCGCGGGGGTGGCCGTCCGGCTGCCCCCGCGCCTCTCGCTCTCGCGGGAGCACGAGAGATGAAGCATGCAGCCCTGCGCCGCGCCCTCGTCGCGGCGCTTGCGTTGGCGCCGCTGACGGCGTGCTATCGCTACACGGACGTACCGGTGGACCAGGTGGCCAGCGGTCAGGCGGTCCGAGCCCGCGTGACGGCCGTCGAGGCGGACAGCCTCCGGGCCAGCACCGGCCTCGACAGCCGGGTCGTCGAGGGAACGGTGGTAGCGACGCGACCCGGAGGCCTCATGGTCCGTACCGTGACAGGGATGGTGGAGAACGGAGCCACGCGCGACCGGCTCTACCAGCGGGTCGAGCTTCCGACCTCGTCCCTGCTCCAGGTGGAGGTGCGGCAGCTCGACCGGGGGCGTACCTACGGCCTCATCGCCGCCGGCGTGGTCGGGCTCGGTGCCCTCGTCGTCTCACAGTTCACCGGATCGGAGAAGGTGCCCACCGGAGGACCGAAGGGCGGCACGGACCACGCCGTGGTCCCGCTGCGGCTGTCGAGCCTTCTGCGCTTCCTGCCCGGAGGAGGCCCCTAGTTCCTGCGCCTACCGGCCGGTCCCGGAGCCTGCGCCGAGGACCCGATCCACATCCGTCTCCAGCCGCCGCTGCATCTCCACCATCTGCTTCGTCGGCGGCTCCAGCGTACCCGGCTGCATGCCCGATCCGTTGAGTCCGCCGTACAGGGACATCGCCCGGCGACGCAGGCGCTGCAGCCCCTCGGGCGCCGGATCCGCCTTCGCCGCATCCTCGATCCGCTTCATCAGCGCGAGCAGCCGCACGTTGAAGGCGTCCCGAGCCGCGTAGTCCTCCGGGCCCAGGTCGTCCCGCTTCGGATCCGGCTGCACCTCCACCGTCTGCGACGACGTGTCGGCGCCGGCGTGGAGCGTGACCGTGTACGTTCCCGGCGGTACGAACGGGCCCTGCATCGCCAGCGGGTGGGGTGGCGTGGGCAGCGCCAGGGTGTCCGCGCCGCCCCGGGCGGGGAAGGGGAGCTCCCTACGAAGATCCCACGCCACCCGGTGCACCGCGCCCGCGTCGCCGGGGACGTCGAGCGTGCGCACGACCTGCCCCGCGGAGTCGCTGACTTCGATGGTCGCGTGCTCGGCCGGGGAGGCCAGGTGGTAGCTCAGCAGCGCCCCGAACGGCGGGTTCTCGCCCGCCCACGCCGCCTGCCCGCGGTAGGACGTGTCCTTCCAGTAGTAGAACTCCGTGGCGGGCCGGATGGAGAACAGGTGGGCCGGCTCGCGGGCGACCTCCGACGTCCACTCGGCGAGGGGCGCGATGTCGTCCAGGATCCACACGCCTCGCCCGTGGGTGCCCACCACGAGGTCGTTGGCCCGCCGCTGGATCTCCACGTCGTCGACGAGCGTCGTCGGCAGCCCGCCACCCAGGCGAGCCCACCGGGCGCCCGCGTCCGTGGACGCGAACAGCGCGTGCTCGGTACCGACGAACAGCAGGGAGGGATTGTCCGCGTCCTCCAGCACGACGTTCACGGAGCCGTCGGCCGGCAACCCGGCGTCCAGCCGGGTCCAGCTCTTCCCGTAGTCCGTCGTGCGGAACAGGTACGGCGCGAAGTCGCCGTCCCGGTGCGCGTCGAGGGCCACGTACGCGGCGCCTGCGCCGGACTTCGATGCGGCGACGCGGCTGACGTACGTCGTCGCCTTCAGCTTCGTCCCCCGGCGGGGAAGGTTTCGGCCGACCTCGGTCCACGTGGCGCCGCCGTCCCGGGAGACCTGCACGTTCCCGTCGTCGGTTCCGACCCACAGAACCGCCCTTTCAAGGGGGGACTGGGCGATGGTCGTGATCTCGCCGTACGACTCGGTGCCGTCGTTTCGGGACGGCATCGGCTCGGAGCCGCGCACGCCCATGAGCCGGAGCGTGTCCCGGTCGATCTGCTTCGTCAGGTCCGGCGTCCGGCTCCAGCTCTCCCCCCGGTCGTGGGAGATGAGGAGCCGATTCGCGCCGACGTAGAGCGTCGCCGGATCGAAGCGGTCCAGCAGGCTCGGCGACGTCCAGTCCCAGCGGTACCCCGGCTCGCCCTCCGGGGCCGCGGGCCCGATGTCCAGGATCTGGCCCGTGCGCGTGTCCACGCGCGAGTAGGCGCCGCCCTGCGAGTTGCTGTACACGTACCTGGACGTCGGATCGGCGGTCTGGTACATGCCGTCGCTGAAGCCGATCTGCTGCCAGTCGTCGTTCAGGATCCCCGCCCAGTGACGCGTGGCGCTGGGCCCCATCCAGGAATGGTTGTCCTGCAGGCCGACGAAGACGTTGTACGGCTCCGCGTCGTCCAGCCCCACGTTGTAGACCTGGGCGACGACGAAGTTGTTGATCTTCTCGAACGTGCGCGCCCGGTCCCACGATTCGTACAGCCCACCGTCCCCCGCCAGGTAGAGGTGGTCCGGGTTCGCGGGGTCGATCCACAGCGCGTGGTGGTCGGAATGCACGCCGATGTCGTACGAGGGCCGCATGTGGATCTCGTCGAACGTCTTCCCTCCGTCCTCGCTGCGGTACGCCTCCTCCGAGATCAGGTACACGCGACGCGGGTTCGACGGGTCGATGCGGATCTCGCCGTAGTACGCCGGGCGCGGGTTCAGCTCGTTCATGAACGTCCACGTTGCGCCGCAGTCTTCGGTGCGGTAGACGCCGCCCTTCGTCGCGTGCTCCACCCGTGCCACGAGCGTGCACGGGTCACTCGCGGAGATCGCCAGGCCGATGCGACCCTTGTCCCCCGCCGGCAGGCCGTTGGTCAGTCGCGTCCAGTGCGAGCCGCCGTCCGTGCTCTTCCAGATGCCCGAACCGGGACCGCCACCGTTGTATCCCCACGTCCGGCGCAGCCGCTGGTAGGTCGCGGCGTAGAGGGTATTCCCGTCCCGCGGATCGACCACGATGTCCGTCGCGCCCGTCAGCGTGTCCACGAACAGCACCTTCTGCCAGGTGCGACCCCCGTCCGTCGTCCGGAACACGCCCCGCTCCGGGTTCGGCGCCCAGAGGTTGCCTGCCGCCGCGACCCACGCCCGGTCGGGATTCGACGGGTCCACCGCGACGCGCCCGATCTGCCGCGTCGCGCCCAGCCCCACGTGCGCCCAGTGCGCCCCGCGGTCTGTCGTTCGCCACACGCCCGCGCCCCACGACGTGCTCTGCCGGTTGTTCTGCTCCCCCGTGCCGACCCAGACCACGTCCGGGTTCGAGGGTGCGATGGCGACGTCGCCGAACGTGCTCACCGGCGCGTCCTCCAGCATCGGCTCCCACGTGGCGCCCTTGTTCGTCGAACGCCACAGCCCGCCCGTCGCCGCCGCGACCCACAGGACCGCCGG
This sequence comes from uncultured Gemmatimonadales bacterium, assembly GCA_963728445.1. GTDB lineage: Bacteria > Gemmatimonadota > Gemmatimonadetes > Longimicrobiales > RSA9 > CAVSJO01. The sequence continues at coordinate 1,606,807 of CAVSJO010000006.1, forward strand.
GTTGCGCGGATCCACCTCCACGTCGTCGATGCGGCCGCCCGTCACCGCGGGCCCGATGCTCCGGAACGCGAGCTCGTGCCAGAGCGGCGCGGCCGCAGGCTGCGCCATCGGCGACGCGGCGGCAGCGGACTGTCCCGGCCGCTGCGCCGCGAGCGGACCGGCCAGGGCAGCGATCGCCAACACGGCGGACAGGTTGCGGACGACTGCGTGCATCTTCGTGCTCCTTCGCGGGTTTCCTTCAACGCGTGCGCGCTCCCGGCCCTACCGGTAGAGCAGGAAGGGCCGGACCTCCGACTCGAATGCCTGGCGCTGCGCCGCCCACCCCTCCATGATCGCGGCCGCGTCCTCTCCGGCCAGCACGGCCTTGCGCACCCCGTCCGTCCCCGCCAGGCGGTCGAAATGGGACTCGCGGAACGTCAGCACCGAAGGATACAGCCGGTGCAGCTCCACCAGGGCGGCCACGGCGGCGGCGGTCGGGTCGTAGGTGGTCCGGTCCGTCAGCACGAAGCGGACCCCGTGGACCTCCGTGCCGCCGTACTTGTCGTCGCCCGGCTTCTCGGGCGTGAACGACGTCGCCTCGAAGCGCACGCCCGGGATCGAGCGCGCCTGCAGCCGCGCCGCGAGGGTGTCCGCGTCGACCCACGGCGCGCCGACGTGCTGGAACGCGATGGGCGTACCGCGCCCGACGGACAGGTTCGTGCCTTCGAACAGGCAGGTGCCGGGGTAGCTCGCGGCGCTCTCCAGCGTGGGCATGTTCGGCGAGGGCGCCACCCAGGGCAGCCCCGTCTCGTCGTACCACATGTCCCGCGTCCACCCTTCCACCGGCACCACGTCCAGGTCCGCGCCCATGGCGTAGGTGGCGTTCAGCCAGCGGGCCATCTCGCCGACGGTCAGACCGTGTCGCATGGGCACCGGGTAGAGGCCGACGAACGTAGCGTACGCGGTGTCGAGGACGTCTCCCTGCACGAGGCGGCCGCCGATGGGGTTCGGCCGGTCGAGCACGACGAATTTCACGCCGGACTTCGCGGCCGCCTTCATCGCCAGGGCCATGGTCCACACGTACGTGTAGTAGCGCGCACCCACGTCCTGGATGTCGAAGACCAGGGCGTCGAGGTCCTGGAGCATCCGGGGCGTCGGCTCGCGGATCTTGCCGTACAGCGAGTAGACGGGCAGCCCCGTCACCGGATCGCGCCCGTTCTCCACGGTCGCGCCCGCCTCCGCCGTGCCGCGCAGACCGTGCTCGGGTCCGAACAGGGCGACGAGGCGCACGTCCTTCAGCTTCGCCAGGAGGTCGATGTCGCTGGTGCCGTCCGCGCCCTGGCCGGTGGGGTTCGTGATGAGGCCGACCCGCAGCCCCTTCAGGGGTCCGCCCCCGTCCCGTACCACCACGTCGATGCCGGGCACGACGCGAGCGGTGTCGCGCTGGGCAGGAGCCGTCTCCGCCGCCGCGGCCGAGCCGCCCGCCGAGTCCCCGGGCGACCCGCACGCGCAGAGGAGCCCGCAGAGCGCGGCCGCCAGCAGCGAGGGGGGCAGCGCCGGGGACGTCGTTCTCGATTGCGTGCCTCGCGGGCCTCGGATAGCTTTCATCGATGCACCCTCGCAAAATCGCAGCTCCCCGGGACCGGGTGCCTGCGGCGCCCGGCCGGTGGCTTTCGACGTGATCGTATGACCTCTCGCGCCGTTGCACAAAGTGCGCTCCTCGTACCCCTTTTCGCCCTCATCGGCTGCGCCTCTGCCGGGACGCGGGGCTCGACCCCGTCCGCCGGCGCTGGGCGGTCCGCCGCGAGTCGCGTGAGCGAGTCGGCGTGGGTGGAGTCCACGCTCGCCAGACTGGACCTCCGGCACAAGGTCGCGCAGATGGTGGTGCCGTGGGTCGGCGGCGGCTACCTGGCGGTCGGCACGGAGGAGTACGAGCGGCTCACGCGCTGGGTCCGGGACGACGGCGTCGGCGGCGTGGTCGTCTCCATCGGCCCGCCCATGGAGGTCGCGTCGAAGCTGAACATGCTCCAGCGGGAGGCGGCCGTGCCTCTCATCGTCGCCACGGACATGGAGCACGGCCCCGGCCAGCGCCTGAACGGCGCCGTCGTCTTCCCCTACGGGCTCGAGGTCGGCGGCGGGACGGAGTTCCCGCCCGTCATGGGCATCGGCGCCTCCGGCGACACGAGCCTCGCCTACGCCATGGGCCGGGTCACCGCGGAGGAGGCCCGGGCGGTGGGGATCCACATGGACTACGGTCCCGACGCCGACGTCAACAACAATCCGGACAACCCCATCATCAACACCCGCAGCTACGGCGGGGATCCCGAGGCCGTGGCCCGCATGGTCGCTGCCCACGTCCACGGGCTGCAGGACAACGGGATGCTCGCCACGGCGAAGCACTTCCCGGGGCACGGCGACACCGGCACGGACTCGCACCTCGCGCTGCCGATCATCGAGGCGGACCCGGCGCGGGTCGACACCGTGGAGCTGGTCCCGTTCCGGGCCGCGGTCCGCGCGGGGGTTCACGGCGTCATGAGCGCCCACATCGCCTTCCCGGCGCTGACCGGGGACACCATACCGGCGACGCTCTCCCCCGCGCTCCTGGGCGGGCTCCTGCAGGATAGCCTCGGCTTCGACGGTCTCGTCGTCACGGACGCCCTCGACATGGGCGCGGTGGTGAGCCGCTACGGCGCCGAGCGCGTTCCCGTCATGGCGGTGAAGGCCGGGGCCGACGTGCTCCTCATGCCGCCGGACGTGGAATCGGCCATCGATGCGGTGGTCTCGGCCGTTCGGTCCGGCGAGATCCCCGAGTCGCGCATCGATCGCTCGGTCCGCAAGATCCTCCGCTCGAAGGCGCAGGTCGGGCTCGACACCACCCGCACGGTCGATCTGGACGCCGTGCCGCGGCGCGTCGGGACACCGGACCATCTGGCCGTCGCGCGCCGCGCCGCAGAGGCGTCGTTGACCGTGGCCCGGGACCGGGACGGGCTGCTCCCGGTCACGGGCGCGGCCCGACCGCTCAGCATCGTCTACTCGGACGACGCCGACCCCTACGCCGGCCGGGCGCTCCAGGCCGCGCTCTCGGCGCGCTTCCCCGGTCTCACAACGGTGCGGCTGGAGCGGGACGCCTCACCCGAGGCGATCGACTCCGTGCGGGCCATGGCCGACTCCGCCGACGCGGTTTTCGTCTCCCTCTTCGTGCGCGTCATGGCCCGGAAGGGCGGCGTGGCCGTGCCGGAGCGGGTCGCCGGCCTCGTCGAGGAGCTGGCGCGCAGCCGGCGCACGGTGGTCACCTCGTTCGGCAACCCCTACCTGCTCCGGCAGATGCCGGACGTGGGCACGTACGTGCTGGCGTGGGGACCGGAGGACGTCCTCCAGCAGGCCGCCGCGCGCGGACTCACCGGCGAGGCGCCCATGACGGGGCGGCTGCCCATCGACATCCCGCCCTTCCTGCGGGTGGGCGACGGCGTCAGCATCGGCGCGGCCGCGGCCCCGGGCGCGCCGCCCCCGGGCGCGGCGGAGCGGCTCCCGGTCCGCCGCGGCACGCCGGGGTCCGTCGGCATGAGCGCCGCCGCCCTGGACTCGCTGGATGCGCTCGTCGTCCGCGGGATCCGCGGCGGCGTCGCGCCCGGCGTCGCCATGGCCATCGGCCGGCACGGCGTGATCGTGCGCGAGCGCGGCTACGGCCAGCTGGACTGGGATCCGAGTCCCCGCGTGAGTGCCGCGACCCTGTACGATCTCGCCTCCCTCACGAAGGTGATCGCCACGACGACGGCGGTCATGATCCTGTACGATGAGGGCCGCATCGACCTCGACGCCCCCGTCACCCGCTACCTGAGGGAGTGGGAGCCCACGGGCGCGAAGGCGCGCGTCACCGTCCGCGACCTGCTGACCCACACCGCCGGGCTGCCCGCGTGGCTGCCGCTGTACCGCGAGCTCAGTGGACGCGAGGCGTACTACCACCGCATCGGCTCCCTGGCGCTGGAGTATCCGCCCGGGACGAAGACGGTCTACAGCGATCTGGGCATGATCATGGTCCAGGCGGTCGTGGAGCGGGTCTCCGGCGAGCCCATCGAGGACTTCGTGCGCCGCCGCGTCTGGGCGCCGCTGGGCATGACGGACACGCGCTACAGCCCGCTCCAGGTCGCGCGCTCGGAGCAGCCGCGGCCCGCCGGGCGGCTCGCGCAGGAGGAGGGCTCCCCCGCCGGAGACGACGGCGAGGCGGCGGCGTCGCTCGTCGACGTGCTGGCCCGCACCGCTCCGACGGAGAGAGACAGCACGGGCGAGCTGATCCGGGGCTACGTACACGACGAGAACGCCCGGGCGATGGGCGGCGTGTCGGGCCACGCGGGGCTCTTCTCGTCCGCCCGGGATCTTGCCGTCTTCGCCCAGATGCTCCTGAACGGCGGCGTCTACCAGGGCCGTCGCATCGTGGCCGACAGCACCGTCCGGTACTTCACGCAGCGGCAGGGTGGGTCGAGCCGCGCCCTCGGCTGGGACACGCCGTCCCCAGGGTCGAGCGCCGGCGCCTACTTCTCCGCATCCTCGTTCGGCCACACCGGCTTCACGGGGACCAGTCTGTGGATCGACCCGGAGCGGGATCTCTTCGTGGTGCTGCTCGCGAACCGCGTCGACCCGACCCGTGAGAACCAGAAGCACATCCCCTTCCGGCGTTCCGTGCACGACGCGGTGATCCGCGCCATCACGGACGCGGACGTACAGCCCCGACCGGATTCGCGATGAAGCTGACGCCCCTCGACTGGGCCATCATCCTCGGGTACTTCGTCCTCTCCGCCGGGATCGGGCTGGCCTTCGCCCGCCGAGCCGGGGAGAGCGTCAGCGAGTTCTTCGTCTCCGGACGCTCGCTGCCGTGGTGGCTCGCCGGCACGTCGATGGTGGCCACGACATTCGCAGCCGACACGCCCCTCGCGGTGACCGGCATGGTCGCGGCCAACGGCGTCGCCGGGAACTGGCTGTGGTGGAACATGGTCATGAGCGGCATCCTGACCGTGTTCTTCTACGCGCGCCTGTGGCGCCGCGCCGAGGTGCTCACGGACGTCGAGTTCACGGAGGTCCGCTACAGCGGCAGGCCCGCGGCGCTGCTGCGCGGATTCCGGGCATTGTATATGGCGCTGCCCATCAACCTGATCGTCATCGGCTGGGTCAACCTGGCCATGGTGAAGATCCTGGACGTGACCCTCGGCATCTCGCCGGTCGCGGCCCTCGCCATCATGTTCCTCGTCACGATGGTCTACGCCAGCCTGTCCGGCCTCTGGGGTGTCGTCGTCACGGACTTCGTGCAGTTCGGCATCGGAATGGGCGGCTCCATCCTGCTGGCCGTCTACTCGCTGCGAGCGACGGGTGGCATCGACGGCCTCGTGGCGCGGCTGCCGGAGCACTACGGCTCGGCGGACGCGGCGCTGGCGTTCCTGCCGTCGAGCGGCGCCGCGTGGATGCCCATCACCGCCTTCCTCGCCTACCTGTCCGTGCAGTGGTGGGCGACCTCCTACCCCGGCTCCGAGCCCGGCGGCGGCGGCTACATCGCCCAGCGCATCTTCAGCGCACGCACCGAGCGGGACGGCGTGCTGTCCACGCTCTGGTTCAACATCGCCCACTACGCGCTGCGTCCGTGGCCGTGGATCCTGACGGCGCTCTGCGCGGTCGTCCTCTTCCCGGACGTCGTGGCGCAGGACCCGGGGCGCGGGTACGTCACCGCCGTCGTTCGGCTCCTGCCGCCCGGGCTGACCGGCCTCATGATCGCCGCGTTCGCCGCCGCCTACATGTCCACCATCTCGACGCAGCTCAACTGGGGCGCGTCGTACCTGGTGAACGACCTGTACCTCCGCTTCGTGAACCCCGACGCCGACGCGAAGCGGCTGGTGCGGCTGTCGCGGGCGGCGACGATCGTGATCTTCCTCCTGGCGTCCGGCGTGACCGTAATCCTGGACCGCGTCGGCAGCATCGAGGGCGCCTGGCGGATCCTCATTGCCCTCGGCGCCGGCACCGGCCTCGTCTACATCCTGCGCTGGTACTGGTGGCGCGTGAACGCGTGGTCGGAGATCGGCGCCATGGTGGCCGCGATGGTCACGTTCGCCCTTCTCACGGGCTTCGGCGTGTTCAATCCCACGGACCCGCTCGAGGGCGCGTACCTGATGCTGGCGACGACGCTCGTCACGACCGTCGCCTGGCTCGTGGTGACCTGGCTGACGCCGCCTACGGATGAGGCGAAGCTGATCGAATTCTACCGGCGCGTCCGCCCCGGCGGGCTTGGCTGGCGCCGCATCTCCGAGAAGGCCGGGTTCGGCCGGGAGCCCATCGCGGGCGGGTCGCTGGCGTGGGCGAACTGGATCGCCGGTGTGGTGAGCGTGTACGCGACGCTGTTCGGCGCCGGCCGCCTGCTGTTCGGACCGAGACCTGCAGCGATCGGCTACTTCGCCGTGGCCGCCGCCGCGTTCGCCTGGATCGGCTGGAGCCTGGCCCGGGAGGACTGGAGCGCGCCCGGGAGCGCGCCCGCGCCCGCCGCGGAGGAGGCGGGCATCCCGTGAACGAGAGAGCGACGATTCCGAACACCGAGGGCAGGGAAGTGGCCGAACACACAGAGAAGCTCCCCGTCGTCATCGCCGAGGAGTACGACGAGATCGCGCGCATCATCGCCGGCCGCATCGCGGACCTGATCCGGGAGCGGGCCGGAGAAGGGCGCACCGCCGTCCTCGGCCTGGCCACGGGGTCGACGCCCATCGGCATCTACCGTGAGCTGATCCGGCTGCACCGGGAGGAGGGGCTGAGCTTCGCGAACGTCGTGACGTTCAACCTCGACGAGTACCACCCCATGAGCCCGGACAGCATCCACAGCTATCACCGGTTCATGTGGGAGAACCTTTTCGACCACGTGGACATCCCTGAAGAGAACGTCCACATCCCGCGCGGCGACCTCCCGCGCGCGGAGGTCGAGCGCCACTGCCGGCAGTACGAGGCCGCAATCCGCGAGGCCGGCGGCATCGACTTCCAGATCCTCGGAATCGGGCAGACCGGACACATCGGCTTCAACGAGCCCGGCTCCGGCGTCGAGTCCCGGACGCGGCTCGTCGCCCTCGACACAATCACGCGACGGGGCGCGGCCGCCGACTTCTTCGGGGAGGACAACGTCCCCCACGAGGCGATCACGATGGGCGTCGCCACGATCCTGGACGCCCGGGAGGTGGCCCTCATCGCCACCGGTGAGCACAAGTCGCTCATCGTGCGCAGGGCGGTCGAGGGGCCGGTCACGCCGGACGTCGCCGCGACGTACCTGCAGCGCCATCCGAACGCGACCGTGTACCTGGACGCAGCCGCCGCGGCGGAACTCACGCGTGTCAAGACGCCGTGGGTGGTGGGCGAGGTCGAGTGGACCCGCGAGCTGGAGATCCGGGCGCTGATCTGGCTCAGTGGCGTCTGTGACAAGTCGCTCCTGCGCCTGGACGACCAGGACTACCGGGACAACCACCTGGGCTCACTGCTCGTCCGATACGGCGGAGCCGGTCCCCTGAACGGAGAGGTCTTCAACGCGCTGATCTCCAAGATCCGGGGCAGGAGCAAGCTGCCGAGTGGACGTCGCATCATCGTCTTCTCGCCCCACCCCGACGACGACGTCATCTCCGCCGGCGGCATCCTCAACAAGCTGCACCAGAACGGCAACGACATTCTTGTAGCCTACCAGACGTCCGGGAACATCGCCGTCTTCGACCACGAGGTACGACGCTACCTCGACTTCCTCGGCCGCTTCGCCGAGGACTTCGACGTGGACGAGGCGGGCATCGACGCCATCATCGAGGACGCCGAGGAGTTTCTCGCCACCAAGAAGCCGGGCCAGATCGACTCGGACGCCCTGCTCCGCATCAAGCGGCGCATCCGCGAATCGGAGGCCGTCTCGGGGATCCAGACCTTCGGCATGTCCCGGAGCCGGGCCCGCTTCCTGAACCTGCCCTTCTACCAGACGGGCGAGGTGAAGAAGGCGCCGGTCGGGCCGGAGGACGTGCGCATCGTCCTCGACCTGCTCCGGGAGCACCGGCCCCACACGATCCTGGTGGCCGGCGACCTCTCGGACCCCCACGGCACCCACCGCATGTGCAAGGAGGCCATCGAGCGCGCCCTCGTCGAGTACGACGGCGAGCCGCCGGAGGTCTGGTACTACCGCGGCGCCTGGCAGGAGTGGTCCGTCGCGGAGGCCGACATGCTCGTGCCCATGAGCCGGGACGAGCTGCGCCGGAAGATCCTGGCGATCTTCAAACACCAGAGCCAGAAGGACCGCGCGCCATTCCCGGGCCTCGACGACAGGGAGTTCTGGCAGCGCGTGGAGGAGCGCAACCAGGCCACGGCCCGCGTACTCGACAGCCTCGGCCTGCCGGAGTACTACGCCATGGAGGCGTACGTCGTCCGCAAGGACGGCCAGGCCCTCGAGCGGCCGACGGTCCCCACCGCCGCCCTCGGAGCCGAAACCACCGGAGCGGAGCGGCCGGCCCCGGCAGGGCCGCACACGGAGGCAGGACCCGAGACGGTCTGAGCCATGCGCGCCTTCACGCTCCTGGACGCCGTCGTCCTCACGACTTACCTCCTCGGCGTCACCGCCTTCGGCACGTGGCTCGGTCGGCGCCAGCACGACGTCCGGGACTACTTCCTGGCCGATCGGTCGGTCCCGTGGTGGGCCATCTGCTTCTCCGTCGTCGCCACCGAAACCAGCGCCCTGACCGTCATCAGCGTGCCGGCGACGGCGTACACGAGCGACTTCTGGATGCTCCAGCTGACGTTCGGCTACCTTCTCGGCCGCATCGTGGTCGCCGCGCTGCTGCTGCCGCGCTACTTCGCCGGCGAGATGGCCACGGCGTACGCCATGCTGGAGAGCCGGTTCGGCGTGGCGACGCGCCGCTTCGCGTCCGCGATCTTCCTCGTGACCCGGGCGCTCGCCGACTCCGTCCGCGTCTTCGCCGCCGCCATCCCCGTGACCCTCATCACGGGTCTGCCGTACTGGGAGTCGATCCTCATCACCGGCGTCGTGACCCTCGTCTACACGTATTTCGGCGGACTCAAGGCGGTGATCTGGGTGGACGTGATCCAGATGGGCATCTACACGCTGGGCGGCGGACTCGCCCTCTGGGTACTGGTCCATGCCGTGCCCGGCGGCTGGAGCGGCCTCGTCTCCGCCGCCGGCGGCGCCGGTCACCTGAAGGTCTTCCACCTGAGCGGCGGGTTCGGCTCCGCCGCCTGGCTCTGGACTGGCGTCGTCGGCGGCGCGTTCCTGTCCATGGCCTCCCACGGCGTGGACCACCTCGTCGTGCAGCGGCTGCTGGCCGCGCCGTCGCTGCGCGACGCGCGCCGGGCGCTCATCGGCAGCGGCCTGGTGGTCATCGGTCAGTTCGCACTCTTCCTCCTGGTCGGCGCCGGCCTCTTCACCTTCTACCACGGCCGGCAGTTCGCCACGCCCGACGAGATCTTTCCGCGCTTCATCGTGGAGCAGCTCCCGCCGGGCATCTCCGGGCTCATCGTCGCCGGCATCCTCGCCGCCGCGATGTCCACCGTGGCCTCCTCCCTCAACTCGCTGGCGTCCGCGACCACCCACGACCTCTACGCGCCCCTCGCCGGTCGCGTCGGCGACGACGAGCACCTCTTCCGCGTCGGCCGCCGCTTCACCCTCGCCTGGGCCGGGGTCCTGATCGGCGGCGCCATCCTCTTCCACTTCGTGGAGCAGGGCACGCCCATCGTCGTCGTCGCCCTGCAGATCGCGTCGTTCACGTACGGCGGCCTGCTCGGCGGCTTCTTCCTGGCCGTGCTGGTCCCGTCCTCCACGCAGCGGGATGCCATCCCGGCCATGGCCATCGCAATCGCCGCCATGGGCGCGCTCTGGGTGGCGCAGACGTTCCTCGGCCTGCCCGCCGCCATCAACACGCTCTGGTTCTCGCTTCTCGGCTCGGCCCTGACCGTGGCCATCGGCTGGACGAGCGCGCGGATCCGCGGTCCGACGCGGTGACACCCGTCTGGGTCGGTGTCGACGGCGGCGGCACCCGGTCGCGGGCCGTGGCGCTGGACGATCGGGGCGACGTCGCCGGTCGCGCCGCCGGTGGCCCCGGCCGCGTCGACGCCGCGGACCCCGAGGCGGTGGTCCCCGAGCTGGTGCAGGTCGCCCGGGCCGCGGCGCCGCCGGACAGCGAGATCGCCGGGGCGTGCTTCGCCCTCGCGGGCGCCGGACGCGGCCCCGAACGCGAGCGCGTGGCTGCCGCGCTGCGCGCCGCCAGCGTCGCCCCCATCGTGCAGGTCGTCGGGGATGTGGACGCCGCGCTCCACGACGCGTTCGGACGCGGGCCCGGCATCCTGCTCGTCGCGGGGACCGGCTCCATCGCCGTCGGACGGTCCCGCGACGGCCGGCGCGTGCGCGCAGGCGGCTGGGGCATGCGCGCGGGCGACGAAGGCAGCGGCTGGTGGATCGGCGTGGAGGCGGTGCGGAGCGTGCTGCGCGCCCACGACGGCCGCGACGGCCCCACTGCCCTTATCGCACCGGTGCTCGCGCACGCGCGCGTGAACTCTCCAGAGGGCCTCGTTGCCTGGATCGAGACGGCCGCGAAGGGAGAGGTCGCGGGCCTCGCGCCGGCCGTCCTCGCCGCCGCCGAGCCAGGCGACGTCGTCGTGGACAGATCTGCCCACGCGGACGCCGCCGCTGCCGCCATCCTCGATCGGGCCGCCGATGCGCTGGTGGAGCTGGTCGCGGCCGTGCGGCGCCGCCTGCCCGCCGAGGATCCGGCGACTGCATCCGTCGCCCTCACCGGTGGCCTCCTCGGCCCCGACTCCGCCCTCCGCCGCCGCATCGTTACGCGGCTCGCAGCGCTCCGCCCCGTGTCCTCCGTCGTCTCCCACTCCGTCGACGCCGCCCGAGGCGCCGCCGAGCTGGCGCGCCTCTCGCGCTGATCCCCGCCGGCTTGACGCCACCGGGGCGCGTTCCGACATTGCCCGCCACGTTTCTCCAATACCGGACTCGATGGCCTCCTTTCCGCACGTCGACGAGCAGATGGACCTGATCCGCCGGGACACGGTGGAGATCGTCCCGGAGGAGGAGCTCGTCCGGAAGCTCCAGCGCAGCCGGGCCGACGGCACGCCGCTCATCGTCAAGCAGGGGTTCGATCCGACCCGGCCGGACCTCCACATCGGCCATGCCGTCTCGATCCGCAAGCTGCGCACGTTCCAGGAGCTCGGGCACCAGGTGGTGTTCGTGGTGGGGGACTACACGGCCCGGGTCGGGGACCCCAGCGGCCGCAGCGAGACCCGTCCGCAGCTCGCGCCGGAGGAAATAGAGGACAACGCCCGCACGTACGCCGATCAGGTCGGCCGCCTTCTCGACCTCGACCGCGTCCGCGTCGAGCTCAACTCCCGCTGGCTCGCGGGGCTCGACCTGGCCGACCTGCTGCGGCTCACGTCGACCTACACCGTCGCCCGCATGCTCGAGCGCGACGACTTCGCCAACCGCTTCGCCGCTCAGCAGCCCATCTCGCTGGTCGAGTTCCTCTACCCGCTCATGCAGGCCTACGACTCCGTCGCCCTCGAGGCCGACGTCGAGCTCGGCGGCACCGACCAGAAGTTCAACCTCCTCGTCGGCCGCACCGTCCAGGAGCGCTACGGCCAGGAGCCCCAGGTCTGCCTCATCATGCCGCTCCTGCGCGGCACCGACGGCGAGCGCAAGATGTCCAAGTCCTACGACAACTACGTCGGCATCAGCCAGCCGCCCGAGGAACAGTACGGCCGCACCATGTCGATCCCCGACGCCCTCCTCGACGAGTGGATCCGCCTCGCCTCGGGACGGGAAGGGAAGGACCTGGAAGCGGCGCTGGGCGACGTCGCCTCCGATCCCTACGCCGCCAAGCGACGCCTCGCCGCCGACATCGTCCGCCTCTATAACGGGGAGGACGCCGCCGCGGCGGCAGCCGCGCACTTCGACCGCGTCTTCCGCGAGCACGACGCGCCGGAAGAGATGCCCGAGATCACCGTCGACGCCACCGAGCCGGCCCTCCGCTTCGATCCGGCGTCCGGCGTGTGGATCCCCGCGCTCCTCGTCGCCGCCGGCCTCGCCGGCTCCAACAGCGAAGCCGTCCGACTGCTCGGTCAGGGCGCCGTCAGCGTCGACGGCGAGCGCGTCGAGGATCGCAACGCCACCGTGGGGGTCGACGCCGCCCACGTCCTGCAGCGGGGGAGGCGGCGGTTCGTGCGAGTCCGCTTCGAGCCGCTTCCTCCGCCCTGAACGTCACATCCATGTGCGGAAGTTTGTGCCCTGTGTCACAATTCCGGGGCCTCGCACGTTTCAGGGGTGTCCACGGTCCGCGCCCGGGAGTGGCTGCTCCGTCTCCCTGCGTGGTCAGGACGCGGCTTGACAATGCACGAAGGCCCGCGTAGTACACAAACGGCTTGACCGACGTCATCCACTGTTTCCAGATGCGGCGCGAGAGCGGCCGCCCGACATGCAGCCGGAGCAGTAGGCGAATCACAGGACCCGCGTTCGTCCCCCCTGTCTGGTTCGAATGTTCGTTCGAATCACGGGACGGGCGACGGGAAGTACCCTCACGAAGGAGGTTCATGTGAACCCGCGCAGAACAACGTTCCTCTTCCTCCTGGCGAGCCTGCTCGCGGCGGCGCCGGCCGTCGCGCAGACGGGGACCGTCACGGGGACGATCACGAGCACGACGACCGGGGAGCCCCTGCAGGGAGTGCAGGTGAGCATCACCGGTACCGGACTCGGGACGCTCACCGAGGCCAGCGGGAAGTTCCTGATCCTGCAGGTGCCCGCGGGGCAGCAGACGCTCCGGGCGGACCTGATCGGGTTCGGGAGTCTCGAGCAGCAGGTCACGGTTACGGGCGGTGAGACGACGAACCTGACGCTGCAGATGAAGCCGGAGGCGGTCTCCCTGAGCGAGATCGTGGTGACGGGCGTGGCGGGTGCCACGCAGCGGACGAAGCTGCCTTTCGAGGTGGCGCAGGTGCGGGCGTCCGACATTCCGGTGCCGTCGGTGAACGCCGCCACGTCGCTGCAGGGAAAGGTGTCCGGCGTGACGGTCGTGCAGGGGAGCGGGCGGCCGGGATCGGCGCCGTCGATCCTGCTGCGCGGGCCGACGAGCCTGGACGCGTCGGGCCGTGACCAGGAGCCGCTCTACATCGTGGACGGCGTGATCCTGGGCTCGAGCCTGGTGGATCTGGACGCCCTCGACATCGAGAGCGTCGAGGTTGTGAAGGGCGCCGCGGCCGCGTCGCTGTACGGCTCCCGGGCGGCGAACGGCGTCATCCAGATCCGCACGAAGCGCGGGCGGGCGATGCAGGACGACCAGGTCCGCTACACGATCCGGTCCGAGTACGGGCGGAGCGGGCTGGCCAGCACGCCGGACCAGCTGCTGACGGAGCACCACCAGTACGCGCTGACGTCGGACGGCAAGTTCATCAACTCGGACGGCACGACGTGCACGTGGCTGAACTGCACGTCGCCGATCCTGGCGGGCCAGAGGGCCGCGCCGGGCGAGGATCCGAGCGCGTGGAACACGGTCCAGAACATGGCCTGGCCGGGACAGACCTACAACCAGGTCGACCGGTTCTTCCAGGACGGGTCGTACCTGCAGAACTACATCGCGGCCGAGGGCCGGTCCGGCGCCACCAACTTCCACGTTTCGCTGAGCAACGTGGACGACCAGGGCGTCATGCCGGGCATGGCCGGCTTCAAGCGTACGAACTTCCGCGTGAACGTGGACCAGTCCGTGATGGAGAGCTTCCAGGTCCAGGCGAGCGGGTTCTACAGCAACTCGACGCAGGGCCAGTTCCCGGAGTCGCAGGGTAACCCGCTTTTCGACCTGACGCGCATGCCGGCGGGTGTGGACCTCACGTCCGACGACCCGAACGCCCCCGGGCAGCTCGTGCTGAACGTCGACCCGACGAACAACGAGAGCCCGAACCCGCTGTACGAGATGTACAATCGCAAGTACAGCGAGGACCACAGCCGCTTCCTGGGCAGCCTGAACGCGCGCTACTCGCCGGTGTCGTGGTTCGACATCGACGCGAACGGCAGCTTCGACCGGCTGGACCTCAAGCAGCGGGACCTGTACCCGAAAGGCTACCGCACCATCACGCCGTCGGGCACGCTGAACAACGGCCAGCTGGACGAATTCAACCAGCGTGACGAGGCGCTGAACGCCAGCCTCACGGGCACGTTCCGGTGGGACGTGACGCCGCAGGTGCACAACCGGACGCAGCTGCGCTATCTGTACGAGAACCAGACCCGCAACTGGGTGGACTCGTACGGCTACAGCTTCGCCGTGAAGAACGTCCCGGAGTTCTCGAACATCAATCAGGACAACCTGTCCCTCAACTCGTACGAGCGGACGATCCGGTCTGACGGCTACTTCGCGATCACGAACTTCGACATCCTCGACAAGTACGTGGTCGACGCCCTGATCCGGAACGACGGCAGCTCGCTGTTCGGCGCGGACCAGCGCCGGCAGTGGTACTACCGCATCGCGGGTGCCTGGCGTCTCAGCCAGGAGCCGTTCTTCAACGTGCCGGGCATCGACGAGCTGAAGTTCCGCTACTCGCTGGGTACGGCCGGCGGCCGGCCGAACTTCGAGGCGCAGTACGAGACGTACAGCGTCTCGGGCGGCCGGGTGACGCCCGTCACCCTCGGGAACAATGACCTCAAGCCCGAGTTCACGACCGAGCAGGAGATGGGCATCGACGCCAGCTTCCTGGAAAACCGGTTCGTCCTTGCGCTGACGTATGCCGACGCGACCACGAAGGACGAGATCCTGCCGGTTCCGCTGCCCGCTTACACGGGCTATCAGACGCAATGGAGGAACGCGGGCACGATCAACAGCAAGACGATCGAGGCGACGCTCGACACCCGCATCATGAACACCGACAACTTCAACTGGTCACTGAAGCTGCTCTTCGACCACACCAAGTCGGTGATCACGGAGCTGAACGTGCCGCCGTTCACGTACGGCGTGAGCGGTCAGGCGCTGGGCAACGTGTTCTACGCCCGGCCGGGCGAGCAGATCGGCACGTTCTACGGGGAGAAGGCGGCCTCGAGCTGCGCGGATCTGCCGGAGGGCGTGAGCTGCGACGGGTTCCAGGTCAACAACGACGGCTTCCTGGTCTGGACCGGCGGCAGCGGCTTGGACAATCCGCAGTGGGGCACGGATTCGGACGTAAAGATCCGCGGCTCCTCGGTCAAGTGGGGTTCCCCGTTTGCCGGCGAGTGCACCGACCCGTCCACGAGCGAGCGCACGCTCTTCTGCCCTGTCGGCAACAGCATGCCGAAGTGGAACGCGAGCGTGAGCTCGACCGTTGGCTACAAGGGCCTCAGCCTGTACGGCCTGGTCGGTCACTCGGACGGCTTCGACGTCTACAACCAGCCGCTGCAGTGGGCCATCTTCAAGCGCTACGGCGGCATCATGGACCAGTCGGGCGTGCCGGAGGCGCAGCAGAAGCCGGTCGGCTACTACGACGCGCTGTACGGCGCGCTGGGCGGCCTGCAGCCGAGCAGCCCCTTCGTCGAGGACGCGACGTTCACCAAGCTGCGCGAGGTCTCGCTCAGCTACCGCTTCAACCGCGAGGCGCTGTCGAGCTTCGGGCTGGACCGCTTCGGGTCCATCGGCCTAAGCCTGACGGGCCGCAACCTGTTCACGTGGACGAACTACCGCGGGTTCGATCCCGAGGTCGGGAAGGGTGGAGGCGACACGGGCTCCGCCGCGATCGCCCGTGTGGAGGGATACCAGTATCCGAACTTCCGCACGTGGACTGCGGCCATCGAGCTGACCTTCTAAGGAGTCGAGAATGAGACACGCATATCGAAACCTCACGGTTGGCGCGCTGTTGCTCTTCGGAGCAACCGCGTGCGCCAACCTGGACGTGGTGAACCCGAACGACGCCGACGCGTCGCGGGCGCTGCAGACGTCGGGCGACGTCATGTCGCTCATTGGCGGCGGCTACAATACCTGGTTCCAGGGCGTCTACGACTACAACGGGCCGGGGCTCTTCCTGAGCAATGCCTCGTTCCAGCACGCGGCGCCGTGGGCAAATGCGGGCATGGAGTTCTACGCCCGAATCCCGCGCCAGACGGTCGTGAACGACGCGGCCGACAGCTACTACGGCAACTTCACACGGCCGTGGTACTACTCGTATCGCGCCATCGCGGGCGTTGCGTCCGGGCTCAAGGCTCTGGAAGACCCGGACATCTCGGGCGACCTGGACCCGACGGACCTCACCATGGCCCAGGCGTACGGCAACCTGGTGCTGGGCATCGCCCACGCGACCATCGCCGTCTTCTACGACCAGGGCTTCGTGGTCGACCAGACGACGGACGTGAACCAGGCCCAGGAGGCGATGCCGTACGACCAGCTCATGCAGGCGGCGATGGGCTATTTCGACAAGGCCATCCAGCTGGCCGGCAGCTCCGACTTCACGCTCCCCCAGGAGTGGATGGCGGCCACGGTCACGTCGGACGACCTCGTGAAGATCGCCCACTCGCTGAAGGCACGGTACCGCGCCAACGTGGCCCGCACCCCCGAGCAGCGGGCGGCGGTGGACTGGAGCCAGGTCATCGCGGACGTGAACGCCGGCGTCACGTCCTCCTTCAACCAGTACATGGACGCCAACAACGGCTGGTACTACGCCATCGCCGACTACGGAACGTTTCCCGGCTGGTCGGAGGCCCCGTACTGGATCTACGGGATGGCGGACCAGTCCGGGAACTACCAGCGGTGGCTGGACCTGTCGATCGCCGACAAGACGCCGAACCCCTCGGGTGGTCCGATCCTCATCATCACCCCGGACCAGCGCTTCCCGCAGGGCTCGACCGTGGATGAGCAGCGCGCGAACCCGGGCACCTACTACGAGGCGCCCTCCAACATCGCGAACGTGTGGGCGCGGCCCGACCGCGGCACGTGGCGCTGGTCGTACTACCACGACAACCGGTATCCGGGCTACTACTCCTGGACCGACTTCAACCACAACGAGATCGACATCAACGAGATGAACCTGCTGAAGGCCGAAGGCCTGTACCGCACGGGCGACAAGGCCGGCGCGGCAGCGATCGTCAACCAGACGCGGACGGCGGCGGGGCTGAACGCCACGGACGCGAACGGTACCAACACGAGCTGCGTGCCGAAGCTGCCGAACGGGCAGTGCGGCGACCTGCTCGAGATGCTGAAGTGGGAGAAGCGGATCGAGGTGAACTTCGAGGGCCTGTTCGGCGCCCCGGCGTACTTCGACAGCCGCGGCTGGGGCGACCTGTGGTACGGCACGCCCCTCGAGTTCCCGGCTCCCTGCAAGGAGCTGCAGGTCCTGCAGTTGCTGCCGTGCTACACGTTCGGTGGGCCGGGCGGTGAGATGGCTTCGCCGGGGAGTGAGTACAACTGGCCCCACGAGCAGGGCTGACGCCCGCTCCGTTTCGGCTTGAAACACGAGGGGGCGCTCCGGCGCCCCCTCGTCGTTTCCGGGCCGGCGATGAGACCCGGCGACGGGATGCCTGCACGCAAAAATGGGCGGGCACCCGAAGGTGCCCGCCCGCTCTTCCCGCATCCGCCGGCACGAAGGCCGACGGTCATCGGCGGTCAGCCGTGCGCCGCCGGCGCTCCGTGGACCGGAACGACGAGTCCGGTGCTCGGCGGCGGTTCCTTGTGGCCGCCGCTGTCTGGCTGCGGAATGCGCGTATCGGTCGGGCTCGAGCACGCCGCGGCCAGTGCGACGAGGGCCGCAGCCAGAACCAGGCGGGTAGTCTTCATATGCCATGCTCCTTCGTCTCTGCCGATTCGGGGCGCGATCGAGAGGCCGCGTCCGTAACAGTAAGATACACGGACCGGGGTGCCCGGTTCCAGTCTCTCGCCGCCAGCTCAGTTCAGCAGGTGCAGGTCGGCACAGGCGACTTCCGTCGGTGCCGCCGCCTGGGCACTGTCGGCCTGGAGCAGGACGTGGGCGGAGTAGCTTCCGGAACCGTCGAGCTCCCCGGGCACGGTCGTTTCGCTCGTGGCGTTGCCCTGGGCGCCGGCCTCCATCGGGGCGTACGCCGCGGTGCCGCCCAGGACGGCCCCTCCGCCCGTGCAGGCGCCCTGATCCACCCGCCACAGGTAGGTGGCGCCGGGCGTTCCGTGCGCAACGCCGATGGACAGTCGGGTGCGTCCGTTGCCGGAGACGGCAGCGGCGGAGCCGTTGACCGACTGGCCGGCCACCGGAACGAGCTGGCCCTGCCACGCGGTCTGGACGGGTCCCGTGCTCTCGGAGCACGCCGCGAAGGCAGATGCAAGCAACGCCGCCTTGACCGCCGCCCCGAGAGCCCGGCCCGCGCGTCGAGATCGATGACTGTTCATGGGGGAAACGCTAGACGCCGCTCCGGGGAGTGTCAATCCCGCCGCTGGACAGCCCACGGCGTCCGGGCGAGATTTCACGGAGAAGATCCAATCGCCGACCACCGGCAAGATCACGACTCGAGGATCACCATGCGACGTTCCGCATTTCGGGGGGCCGTCTTCCGTTCCCTCGTACTGCTCCTGCTCGCGCCGGCTGCGGCCGCTGCGCAGTCGAGGACGCCGATCGAGCGGCCGCTTCCACAGTACGGCGTCGGCTACGTATTCGGCCCGCCGGACCTCATGGCCGGTGGCGACGCGTTCGTCGTGCTGCCCACGCTGGGCGGCCTGGGCGTCTACGTGGACGCGAAGTTCGACACGAGCAGCCCCTCGAAGGAGAGCAACTACGATGGCAGCCTGACGTCCCAGGACGTGCTGGCGGAGCGCACCGGCAACGAGTACTCCGACGACGCGGACAGCTGGATGACGCTGGACGTGGCGCTGCTGCGCCCCGTCACGCCTGCGCTCATGGTCTACGCAGGCGTCGGCTACGCGAAGCGTTCCTGGTACCATCTGTACTACGATCCGCAGAAGCAGTACGGCCTTGCGGGGTACTACTGGGTCCGTGCGCCGAGCTACGACTCCACGAGCCTGAACGGAATCGCCGGCATCTTCCTGCGGATCAGCAGCCTGTTGACGACGCAGTTCGGGATCGAGACCGCCCCGCGGGGCGGTGTGCTCGGCATCTCGCTCACGCTGCCCCGTCGTTGACGCGGCGGTGGCGGAGGACCCCTTCCCTCGTCCCAAGAGAGGAATTCGTGACCCACGTTCGAAAGTCGGCACTGCTTCTTGCGGCCGTCCTCGCCCTCGCGACCGCGGCCTGCGCCAGCGCCGCGGGCGGCAAGGGCAGCCGGCAGGATCTGCTCACCCGTGAGCAGATCATGTCGGTGGACGCCCAGAACCTCTACCAGGTGGTCGCGCGCCTGCGGCCCCGTTGGCTGAACGTCCGCAGCGAACAGAGCTTCGGGCTCCAGACCCAGGTGGTGGTGTATCAGGGCCAGACGTACGTCGGGGAGGCCCAGACCCTGGACCAGTTCTCCCCGGACATGGCGTATCAGCTGCGCTACGTCGACGGTACTACCGCGTCCTCCACGCTGCCCGGACTGGGCTCGCGGCACGTCGCCGGTGCGATCATCATCGACACCAGGCCGCCAGCGAGCTGACGGTGGCGGCGTGGCCTGTATCGAAGGGAGACAACGTGAAGAGCATTCGAAGCAGCGCAGTTCTCGTCATCGCCCTGGCGTTCCTCCCCGCCGCGTGCGCGAGCGCCCGCGCACGCAGCGACGGCTCGCGCTCGGACCGACTCACGCGCGAGCAGATCATGGACGCCAAGGCCACGGACCTCTACGACGTCGTGCAGAGGCTGCGCCCGCGCTGGCTGACCCTGCGCGACAAGAGCATGTTCGTGTCGACCGAGATCCTCGTGTACCAGGACCAGACGTATCTGGGGGGGGTGGATTCGCTCCGGCAGATGTCACCGGATCTGGCCTACGAGCTCCGCTACCTGGACGGACCGACCGCGTCCTCGACGCTGCCGCGCCTGCGGTCCGGGGGACAGCACGTCGCGGGGGCCATCATCATCTCGGTGCAGCCGCCGTCGGACGTGGAGGGTTGAGGCGGCCTGGGAGCCGCCGCGCTGCCTAGGAGCCGCCCCGCCGCGTCCAGACGGCGATGACACCGCAGGCGGCGTCGCCGTTGAGGAACTCGGCGGGAACGGTGCTGACGCCCCGGTAGATCTCGATGCCCTCGATGGACTCCGGGGAGACGTGGTCGTCCAGACGGAACACGTCGCCCCGGTACCCGCTCATGGTGAGCGTGCGGCGGTTCACGAGGAAGCCGTCGACGAAGATCTGCGTAACGCAGTCGCGTCCGGCGGACCGGCCGACCTGGACGACGGGGCGGGATCCGGAGCCCTGGCCGACGAGGTTCACGCCCGGTACGTCCCGCAGCAGGTCGGAAACGTACATGGGGTGCGCCTTCTCGACCTGATTGCGGGTGATGTAGATGCCCGTTCCGTGGCGCAGGCGAAACCGGAATCCGTCGAGGAGCGGGCTGCTGTCCACGTCGGAACGTCCGACGACCTCCAGGGGCGCGAGGAGGACGGCGTCGGGATCGAGTCGCAGCTCGAGCTTGAAGAAGGCGTGGTTGTCGAAGTAGAGGGTCGGGGTCGTGTTCTCCTGGTACCCCATTCGCTCCGCGTGGATGATCACGGCCGAAGTGTGGTCCACGTCGAACTGGAAGACGCCGCTCTCGTCCGTGGCGGCCCGGTCGATGAACTCTCCGTGGCGATCCCGCAGCACGACCTGCGTGGCGGCGAGGGGCTCCTCGGTGGCATTGTCGATAACCCGGCCGACCACCCGCACCTGTCCCAGCGCGGGCGTGGCGAGCGCCAGCGCGAGGAGAATCGATGCGAGGCGGAGTTTGCGCATGCGGTCGACGTCGCGTCTTGCGTGGAGGCCTGGACGACACGACACTTCGGCCGCGCATGACGACCACCGCCCACGCGAACCGAAGCACCGCCATCCAATATGGATAACCACCACGGGTCCGGGGAAGTTCCCCGTCGCGTCGACAAGCCGTGGGGCCACGAGCTGATCTGGGCCCACACGGACCGTTACGTCGGAAAGGTCCTGCACGTGAAGGCCGGACACGCACTGTCGCTCCAGTACCACGAGCACAAGGACGAGACCATCCACCTGCTGCGCGGCCACATGCGCTTCTGGGTGGGCCCGTCCGCGGACGCGCTCGAGGAGATCGAGTTCCCCGAGGGATCCTCCCGGCGCGTCACTCCGGGCACGGTGCACCGGATGGAGGCGGTGAGCGACGTCGACATCCTGGAGGCGTCGACGCCGGAGCTGGACGACGTCGTCCGGCTGGAGGACCGCTACGGGAGGACGTGAGAGGGAGCGGGAGCCCGGCGGCCGGGCACGGCCGCCGCGCGGGCTCGACGGCGTACCTCGGGTTCGGCTCGAACCTGGGCGACCGGGAGGTCTATCTCGGTGCCGCTCTGCGGGATCTTGCCGGGCGGGAGGGGCTGGACCTGATCGACGTCTCCTCCGTCTGGCGGACGGACCCCGTCGGCTTCGCCGATCAGCCCGATTTCTGGAACCTTGTCGCCCAATTCGCGTGCGACATGGGCCCTGACGCACTCCTCGACGCGGCGCTCGACGTCGAGGCGCACCTCGGCCGGAATCGATCCTTCCGGAACGCGCCGCGCACCATCGACATCGATGTCCTCGTTCTCGGCGATCTCCGCATGGCCACGCCGCGCCTCACGATCCCACATCCTCGCCTCACGGAGCGCGGCTTCACGCTGCGACCGCTCGCGGAGCTCGCCCCCGATCTGCGCGTTCCGGGCACCGGGCGAACCGTCGCCGAATTCCTCGAGGAGACGCCCGGGCTCGAGGATGGCGAGCGGCTCTTTCCCGGTCGTCGGCTGCTGGCGAGGGAGGAAGATCGCGCGTGAAACGTCTCTGGGGCGCCGTCGCCTTCCTGATCGTCCTCGCCTCCACCGCATCCTGCCAGGAGCGACAGGCGGACTCGACGCGTGTCGCGGACCTCGTCCAGGAGCTGCTCCCCGCCGTCGAACGGCTCAGCGGACTCACGGCGACGGACTCCATCCGCGTCGCCGTGCGCGGCGCCGACTCACTGCGGGCGTACCTCAGGCGGGAGCTGCGCAGGGACCTGCCGCCGGCGCGGGCGCGGGGACTGGCCGCGACGTACCGCGCGCTCGGTCTCGTGCCCGACACGTTCGATCTTGAGTCGACCCTCGTCGATCTCTACACCGAGCAGGTCATCGGCTTCTACGACCCGCCCACGAAGCGGCTCTACGTCGTGGAAGGCGCGGGCACGGCAGCGCTGCGGCCCGTCGTCGCCCACGAGATGGTGCACGCCCTCCAGGACCAGCACACGGACGTCGAGGCACTGATTTCGCCCGAACGGGGCAACGATCGCCAGACCGCCGCCCAGGCCGCGCTGGAGGGACACGCAACGCTCGTGATGTTGCGGCTCACGCTGGAAGAGACGATGGGCCGACCCGTGCCCCTGGAGAACCTGCCGGACCTCCGCTCCACCATCGAGGCTTCCGTGCAGGGCCAGAACGCCCGCTTCCCGATCTTTCGAGCCGCGCCGGAGATCCTGCAGTGGTCGGTTCTGTACCCGTACGCGGCGGGGGCCGGCTTCGTCCAGGCGCTCTGGAGCCGCTATCCCGGCGCTGCGCCGCTGGACTCCCTTCTGCCCCGCTCCACCGAGCAGGTCGAGCATCCCGCCTCGCGCTTCTTCCCCGAGCCCGACCCGCCCACGGCGCTCCGGTTCGGCGACGGCGGCGCCGGCGGCTGGTCCCGCGTCTACGAGAACACGTTCGGGGAGGCGGAGCTCCGCTTCATCCTGCGGCACCACCTGGACGCCGGAGCCGACAGCGCCGCCGCCGGGTGGGACGGGGACCGGTTCCTCCTCCTGCGGCGGAACGGCCTCGACGTCCTCGATCTCGTGACCGTGTGGGACGACGCGGCGTCGGCCGCACGCTTCGCCGCCGCGTGGCGCTCGATGGCGGAGTCGCGCACGCCGAAGCGCACTCAGCGGATCCGAACGTTCAGCCTGGACGGACTGCCCGCCGTGACGGTTCTCGACGGCACCGGTCCGCTCCCGCCGGACACCACCCTGCCCGTGCCCCGAATCGTCCGCTGACATCGCGGCGGGGCTGCGGCGGGCGGGGCGGCGGGGCGGCGGGGCGGCGGGGCGGCGGGGCGGCCGGTATTGCCATGGACCTGGCTCGGCGCGGGAGCAATCGTGGGGCTGGCGGTGGCCGGAGGCCGCGGGGCCGCTTGCGCACCCGCGTCCGGCAGCAGCGGGTCCGGGCAGCAGCGGGTCCGGCGGGCACCGGGTCCGGGTGGCACCGGGTCCGGCGAGCACCCGGGCGAAATCGACCGAACATGCCGTTGATTCGACGCCCTGGGCGAAATCCTCCGCCGATCGACGCCGACGTGGCTCGCATTGCGTGGGTCGCGGAGGCCGCTGACACGTTCCATGCGCGCTGCGCTTGCTTCGCCGCAGCGGACCTGGGGGCCCTTCAACCTGGTCGATTCAATCCGGTGAAAGCCGAGCGGAAGAACGAAACGGAGCCGCGAGTCGCGACCGATCGGGAGAGGCTGGCCCAGAGGCGGGAGCGTGAAGACCGCCTCGCCGCGTTCGCCCAGGCTCAGCACGGCGTCGTCACACGGCGACAACTCGCGGCGAGTGGGCTGACCCCGTCCGCGATCCAGCGCCGCATCCGGGCCGGGTGGCTGAAGCCCCTCCATCGCGGCGTCTATCGGGTCGGGCCGGTCGCCTCGCCTCTCGTCCGTGAAATGGCGGCCGTCCTCGCCGTCGGAGCGGACGCGGTGCTGAGCCATCTCAGCGCCGCGTTCCTTCAGATCCCCAACCCGCCCAGCGCACTGGCGACCGCGCGGTCCGGGCCTCTGGACGTGATCGCGATCGGCGCGAACCGACGCCGTCGCCCCGGGGTACGCCTCCATCGCTTCGCCAACCTGCGACCCCCGGTCCGCACCGGGCCTCCGATTCGATGCGGGGACCCCACGCCGTCGTCAGCGGCGACGGCGGCGGAGCCTGCTCATTTCAAGGTAGACCCGGTGCCATCGCCCGACAACGCAAACGTGCGGAGGCCGAGGCGGAATGCGGGTCTCCGGACCCGGCCCCTACCAGACCGGGATCAGGTCCAGATCTGCGGCCTCCACCTCACACCCGCTCGGCCGTCGGCCGTTCCCGTTCCCGTGGCCGTTCCCATTGCCGTTCCCATTGCCGTTGCCGTTGCCGTTGCCGTTCAGCACCGGCAGCTGGCCCGATCGCTCCGGCGCCTTCGGCAGCGGATAGCGGTAGCGAACCCCTGCGTAGTTCCGCAGCACGATCTCGTCGTCGGTGACGGCCTCGACGTACTCGGGCAGGAGCGGGATCTTGCCGCCTCCACCGGGCGCGTCGATGACGAACTGCGGGACGGCCAGGCCGCTGGTCCAGCCGCGCAGGGCGCGGATGATCTCGAGCCCTTTCTCGACGCTGGTGCGGAAGTGTTCGCCGCCGGCCACGACGTCCGCCTGATAGATGTAGTACGGGCGTACGCGGGCCTTGAGCAGGCGGTGCATGAGCTCCTTCATGACCGTAGCGTCGTCGTTGACGCCCTTGAGGAGCACGGTCTGGCAGCCCAGCGGGGCGCCCGTGTCCGCGAGCATGCCCAGCGCTTTCACGGCCTCCGGAGTCAGCTCGTCCGGGTGGTCGAAGTGGACGTTGATGAAGACCGGGTGGTACTTGCGGATGATGTCGCACAGCTCGGGCGTGATGCGCTCGGGCAGGTGGCTCGCCACCCGGGAGTGGATGCGGATGATCTCGATGTGAGGGATCTCGCGCAGCGTCTTCAGGAAGAACTCGATGCGCCGGTCGGCCAGGAGCAGCGGGTCGCCGCCCGAGAGGATCACGTCCCGCACCTCCGTGTGTTCGCGCAGGTACGCGAACGCCGGCTCGAACTGGTTGAGGGGGATCTTCTCCGGATCGCCGACCTTGCGACGTCGCGTGCAGAACCGGCAGTAGCTGGCGCACACGGGCGAGACCAGGAACAGGACGCGGTCGGGGTACCTGTGGGTCAGGTTCACGACGGGCGAGTCCTCGTCCTCTGCCAGCGAGTCGACGATGCCATCCTCGACGATGTTCTCCTGCGGCGTCGGCACGTACTGGTTCCAGAACGGATCGCCGGGCTCCTTGATGAACTGCAGCGCGGCGGGCGTGATGCGCAGGTTGAAGTTGTCGATCGCTCGCTGCACTTCCTCGCGGTCGATGTTCTCCTCGCCGAACCGCTCCACGAGCTGATCGACGGTGGTGATGCTCTGCTTCAGGATCTCCTGCCAGCTAGCCATGGTCGGAATCGCCTTCCTGGGACTTCGTGATCGTACGGGCGAAGATCAGACGATCGTCGCCGGGTGCGTAGAAGTCGGGGACCCGTGCGACGACCTCGTAGCCGCGCCGTTCGTAGAAGGCGCGGGTGGCCGCGTACTGCGGCAGGGACGAGGTTTCGATGACCACGAGTCGGGCATCCAGCCGGGCTAGCCTTCGCTCCACCTCCTGAAGGAGGGCCGTTCCCACGCCGGCGCCCTGGGTCTGCGGATCGACGGCGATCCAGTACAGGTCCCAGGTGCCGACGGTGCAGGGGGTCGGGCCGTAGCATGCGTAGCCGAGCAGGTCGCCGTCAGGGGTGAAGGCGCCCACGACGGAGTAGTCCCGCTCGGGGTTGTCGAAAAACGCGTCCAGCACTTCGAGGGCGACGTCGATCTCGTCGTCCCGGAATACGTCCGCTCGCCGGAGCACCGCCTCGATCGCCGGCCGGTGGCGCGGCTGGACGGGGCCGAGCACCGGCGCGAGCGTCCCGGACCTCATGGCCCGACCTCCGCCAGCGCATCCGACGCCTCGGACGCTGCCGCGGACCCCGCCTCGGCGAGGATGCGTTCGACGAGGTCCGTGAAGTCGAGGCCCGCCGCCCGCGCCATGCGTGCCAGGCCGGCCCCAGGATCGAGGTCCGGGTTCGGGTTGACCTCGATGACGTGGAGGCCCCCGTTGGCGTCCATGCGCAGGTCCACGCGTCCGTAGCCTCGTCCGTCGACGGCGTCCCAGGCGCGCCGGGCGACGTCCGTCGCCGCGGCCGTCCGGGCGCGGTCCAGCGGCGCAGGGCACACGCTGCGCGTGCCGCGGTCGTCCACCGACCCGCCGGACCACTTCGCGTCGTAGGTCACGACGCGGTCCCGGTCCGCCGGGAGCGCGCCGAAGTCGATCTCGGAGACGGGCAGCGCCTGGTCGCCGAGAAATCCGACCATCAGCTCGCGTTCTCCGACGAAGCGCTGCACGAGCAGCGGCGAGAGCCCGGCGGCGTGCTCGAGGGCGGCCGAGAGGGCCAACTCCGTGCGCACGACGGAGCTGCGGTGGATGCCCACGGAGCCGTCCTCGGCGGCCGGCTTCACGATGGCCGGGTAGGCGGACCACGCCGGCGTGTCCTCGCCGCGCGACCACGTCGTCCAGGGTGGCACCGGAAGGCCGCGGGCGCGGAGGACCGCATTCACCCGGTCCTTCCGCCGCGAGAGGGCGAGGGTGGCGGAGCCCGAGCCGGTGAGGGGCAGGCCCAGGAGCTCGACGATGGCGGCGACGGCGGACTCCCCGGCGCTGGCTCCGGCGACGCCCTCGCACAGGTTGAAGACCCGCTCGGTCCCATGGTCACGGAGTTCCCGCAGGAATGCGGCGACGTCCCGGCCGACGGGAACGGCGATGGCCGCGTGCCCCAGCGCCCGCAGGGAGTCGAGCACCGCGTCGACGGCGGGGAGGACGCCGCGCTCGTCGGCGCTGGCGTGCGGGCGAGCGTCCACGTCGTCGTGCAGCACCGCGACGCGCAGGGGGACGGGGGTCATCGGACGATGCCCAGCCGCTCGCACGCCGCGTCCACGACAGCCGCGATCATCGCGTCGTAGCTCAGCCCCGCGGCCGATGCGGCCAGCGGGAAGCAGGAATGCTGTTCCGGGTCCGGCAGGATGCCGGGCAATGGATTGACCTCGATCACCTGCGGCAGACCCGCCGCGTCGAGACGGAGGTCGACACGCGCCCAGTCGCGGCAGCCCAGGGCGTGGAAGGCAGCGAGCGTAACGGACTCGATCGCCGTGAGGGTGGAGTCGTCGAGAGGCGCGGGGCAGCGGAAGACCTCGATGGGCTCGTCGGCCCGGTCCCAGAGCCACTTCGCCTCGTAGCCATAGATCGGCGGCGCACCGGCGGGGAGGGCGTCGAAGCGGATCTCGACGACGGGCAGGACGCGGGCGCTCTCCCCATTGCCGATGACCGCGCACGTGAACTCGCGGCCCGGCAGGAAGCTCTCGACGAGGGCCGGCTGATCGTAGAGCCTCACGATGTCCAGGACCTTCGCCTGGACGGCGTCCCGCGTGGCGCAGAGGGAGCCGGCGTCGATGCCTTTGCTGGACCCTTCGAAGAGCGGCTTGACGATGGCCGGCAGGTCGAATTCGTGCGGCGGAAGGGGACCGGCGCCGTCGCCCGCCACGAAGTGGGCAGGGGTCGGAACCCCGGCCGCGCGGAACGCGTCCTTCGCCCGGCGCTTGTCGAGCGCCAGGCCCAGCGTCAGAGGATCGCTTCCGGTGTACGGGACGCCGAAGAACTCGCAGATGGCCGGGACGTGGGCCTCGCGATTCCGTCCGTGCAGCCCCTCGGCCATGTTGAAGACGAGGTCGGGCCGGGTCCGGCGCAGTTGCTCGGGGAAGGTCTCGTCAGCCTCGAGGCGGACGACGCTGCCGAGGCGGGAGAGCGCCGCCTGGACGGCGGCGATCGTTTCGGGGGCGTCCCACTCCGCGTAGCGGTCGTGGGACGGAGTACCGGGAGGCTCCTCCTCCGCGGGAGGGCGCTCGTTGAAGGCGTAGCCGATTCGAATGTCCATGGTCCTATATGAAAAAACGCCTCTCCCGAGGAGAGACGATGGACGGTCGAGATCCGCCGACGGAGTCGGTGCCGGCGCCCAGGGGGCGTTTCATTTCAAATGAACGGTAATGCAATCGGGAACGGAAGGGAAGGGGCACGTCCCGGGCGTTGCCGCGCGGGGCCGGGCAGCGCACTTTGCGGCCATGAGAAACGACGCGAACGAAGCGGTCGCGGTCCGACTTCCGGAGACGGCAGCGGGTGCGTACGAGGTGTGGATCGAGGCTGGCGTGCTGGACCGCATGTCCGAGCTGCTGGACGGGCGGGCCTCGGCGGACCGATGGGCGCTGATCACGGACGACACGGTCGCGGAGCTGCACGGCCGGAGGGTCCTCGATGCACTGCGCCGCGCGGGGCGGACCGCCGAGCTGCTGACGATCCCGCCGGGCGAGGCGGAGAAGACGCGGGCGCAATGGGGGCGTCTCACGGACGCGATGGTGGAGGCGGGCTTCGGGCGGGACGCCGGAGTGCTCGCCCTGGGCGGCGGCGTGGTGGGGGACCTGGCCGGGTTCGTGGCGGCGACGTACATGCGGGGCGTCCCGTGCGTCCAGGTCCCCACGACGCTGCTGGCGATGATCGACGCGTCGGTGGGCGGGAAGACGGGCGTCGACACGCCCGGCGGGAAGAACCTCGTCGGGGTGATCCGCCAGCCGGTGCTCGTGGTGGCGGACCCAGGCGTGCTGCGGACGCTTCCGCTTGCGTCGTACCGCGCGGGCCTGGCGGAGGCGGTGAAGCACGGCGTCATCGCGGACGCGGCGTACCTCGACTGGATCGAGCGCTCGGCGGCCTACCTGCTGGACCGGAGCCCGGACGCGGTGGCGCAGCTCGTCCGGCGGTCGGTCGAGATCAAGGCCTCCTTCGTGGTGCGGGACGCGGAGGAGCACGGGCCGCGCAAGGCGCTGAACTTCGGGCACACGATCGGGCACGCGGTCGAGTCGCTTTCGGGATACGCCCTGGCGCACGGGGAGGCGGTCGCCATCGGCATGGTGGCGGAGGCGCGGCTCGGGGAGGCGGTGGGCGTGACGGAGCGGGGGACGGCGGAGCGGATCGCGGCGGTGCTGGGCGCCCTCGGGCTGCCGACCGGCCTGCCGGAGGGCCTCGAGCCACGACGGATCGTGGAGCAGGCGAGACGGGACAAGAAGGCGCGGCGGGGGACGACGCGCTACGCGCTCGTGCGTGCCCTGGGCGAGATCGCGCGCTCGGAGCTGGGCGACTGGGCGGTGCCCATGGACGAGGGACGGGTCGAGCGGGTGCTGCGGGGAGGCGACGACGTTTGACGTCTCCGGGGGCCGCGGCTACCTTGCGGGGCGTGGTGAAACGGCGGTCGGCACGAGCCGCCGCCGGCGGGATCCGGATGGAGGGTCAATGGCGCTGGAGGAGCGCATTCGCGGTCGATCCGTTGCCGAAGTCCTGGAGATGCAGGCGGCGGAGTCACCCGACCGTGTCTTCCTGCGTTTTCGGGACCGCCGCCTGAGCTACGGCCAGGTGAACGGTCGGGCGACGGCGCTGGCCGCCGCGCTCCACGGACTGGGGATCGAAGCCGGCGACCGCATCGCCCTCGACCTGCCGAACTGGCCGGAGTTCGTGATCTCGATGTTCGCGGCCGCGAAGCTGGGGGCGACGATCGTGCCGCTGAACCCCCGCTTCACGACGCCGGAGCTTCAGTACATGCTCCGGCACTCGGAGGCGGCTGTAGTGGTGAGCGCCGAGACATTCAACGGCGTGGATTACCTGGAGCTTTTCGAGAGCTTCCTGACGTCGCTGCCGGACCTGCAGTACCTCGTGACGGTCGGGGAGGCGGACCTCTGGTACGACGATCGGATCTACCAGTTCGAGGATCTGCTCTCGAGCGGTGAGGGGCGCGAGCTCCCGCCGCTCGAAGTGCGTCCGGACGAGGACATCTTCGCGATCCTCTACACGTCCGGGACGATGGGTAAACCGAAGGGCGTGGCGCTCTCGCACGAGAACATGCTGAGCGTCGCAGCCAGCACGGTGGAGGCGATCGGGCTGAAGCCCGACGACGTCGTCTTCGGTGTGACGACGGTGTTCCACGTGTTCGGGCTGGGGCCGGGCATCCTCGGCACGCTCGCTGCAGGTGCGTCGCTCGTGCTGCAGGAGCAGTTCGAGCCGGCGGACGCGCTGCGCATCATCGAGCGGGAAAAGGTGACGGTGCACTACGGCGTGCCGACGGTGTTCATCACCGAGCTGCGCGAGCCGCAGCGCAGCGAGCGGGACCTCTCCTCGCTGCGCACGGGGATCGTGGCCGGAGCGCCGATCTCGGACGACCTGATCCGGCGCATCCGGGAGGAGCTCTGCCCGAGCGTCCAGGTGGCGTATTCGCTGACGGAGACGTCGTCGGCGGTGTCCATCACGCGGCTCGACGATTCGGACGACAAGCAGCTCTACACGGTCGGTCGGCCGCTGGACGGATCGGAGGTCCGTGTCCTGGACCTGGACGGCACGGTCCTGCCCGAGGAGAGCCTCGGCGAGATCGCCGTGCGGGGGGCCGGGGTAATGAAGGGGTACTACAGGCAGCCGGGGGAGACGGCGCAGGCGTTCGACGCCGAGCACTTCTTCCTGACGGGCGACCTGGGCATCGTGGACGACGAGGGATTCGTCCACATCGTGGGTCGGCGCAAGGAGCTCATCATCCGGGGCGGATTCAACGTCTATCCCCGCGAAGTGGAAGATCGGCTCCACGCCCACCCCGCCGTGCTCGACGTTGCGGTCGTAGGACTGCCGCACGAAGTGCTCGGCGAGCAGGTATGCGCGTGCATCGTCCCTGTCGAGGGGGCGATCGTGACCGGCGAGGAGATCAAGGAATGGTGCCGGGCCGCGCTTGCGGACTACAAGGTCCCCGACCTCGTCCGCTTCCTCGACTCATTCCCGCTCACTGGGAGCGGGAAGGTCCGGCGGGTGGAGCTCGCGCGGATGATCACCGCGGAAGAGTCCAGTCGCCGGCCCTGAACACTCGAACATGGACGTAGCGGGTCCGGGCTGAACGCTTCGGCCCTGCGGCGGAGACGCGGCGACCCCGGAAATGGATCCGGCGTTGCCCCGCCTCGGCCCCAGGGCGGAGACGGCAGACCGGCACCGGAAACGTCCGGGCAACGAAACAACGGAGAGAATGTCAGCGAATTTCGCACACGCCCCGCACCAGGGGCGCACGCCCCCGCAGGGGGCACCGAACGCAGCGCTCCTCATCGACTTCGACAACGTGACGATGGGGATCCGCAGTGACCTCATGAAGGAACTCAAGAACCTCCTGAACAGCGACATCATCAAGGGCAAGGTCGCCGTCCAGCGTGCCTACGCGGACTGGCGACGCTATCCCCAGTACATCGTTCCGCTGTCGGAGGCGTCCGTCGACCTGATCTTCGCGCCCGCGTACGGCAGCTCGAAGAAGAACGCGACGGACATCCGCCTTGCCATCGACGCCCTCGAGCTCGTCTTCACGCGGCCGGAGATCGGGACCTTCATCCTGCTCTCGGGCGACTCCGACTTCAGCAGCATGGTCCTGAAGCTGAAGGAGTACGGGAAGTACGTGGTGGGAGTGGGCATCCGCGAGTCGAGCTCGGACCTCCTCGTCCAGAACTGCGACGAGTACTACTCGTACACCGCCCTGGGCGGCCTGATGAAGGGCGGCGAGGAGTCGGCGGACAAGGAGGACCCGTGGGTCCTGGTCGAGCGCGCCGTGCGGCAGATGTCGGAGAACGGCGACGTCATGCGCTCCGACCGCCTCAAGCAGGTCATCCTCGAGCTGGACCCGGCCTTCGACGAGAAGGAGCTCGGCTTCAGCAAGTACAACCGCTTCCTTTCCGAAGCGGCGTCCCGGGGCTGCATCTCGCTGCGGAAGATGGACAACGGCCAGTACGAGGTGATGCCGGCGGACGGCACCCCGAAGAGCGAGGAGCCCGAGAGCGGGCGCGGGCGCAGCGAGCGGAGCCGTGACCGGGGCCGCGGCCGCGGTCGGGATCGCCGGGAGAGCCGGGATACGCGGGACAGCCGGGGCGAA
Source organism: uncultured Gemmatimonadales bacterium (assembly GCA_963728445.1). Taxonomy (GTDB): domain Bacteria; phylum Gemmatimonadota; class Gemmatimonadetes; order Longimicrobiales; family RSA9; genus CAVSJO01. Next base: position 1,638,694 of record CAVSJO010000006.1, read on the forward strand.
GAGAAGCGCGGGGGTGAGGCCCGGGGCGAGGTATCCGCGGAGAAGCCCCGCGAGAAGCCTGCGGAGAAGCCCGAGCAGGAGATGAGCACGGCCCAGAAGCCCACGCGGGACCGTGCGCGCAGTCTCGAGGACGCATACGCGCTGCTGCGCGACGCGGTCTCCCGGCTGTCCGCCGAGCGCGGCGGGGCCGCCCGCGACTCCGACGTGAAGCGACGCATGCTGGAGATCCAGGCGGACTTCGACGAGTCCGAGTTCGGCTTCCCGAAGTTCAGCCGCTTCCTGCGCCAGGCCCACGACGCCGAAGTCATCGACCTCCGCCGCGGCGAGAACGGCGCCTACGACGTCGAGCTCCCGGGCGGAACGCCCGAGCAGCCGAGAGGCGGCGCCGGCCGGAGCGGCCGTGAGCGCGGCGGCCGCGAGGAGAAGCGTCGCGAATCGACCCCGGAGCCGAAGGCGGAGCAGGCCGAGCCGAAGGCGGAGAAGGCCGAGCCGAAGCGGGAGGAGGCCGACACCAGGGCAGACAAGCAGGAGCCGAAGGCGGAGCAGGCCGAGGCCAGGACGGAGAAGGCAGAGCCGAAGGCGGGCGCGGACGAGCCGGAGTCGGGCGCGGACGAGCCGGAATCCGCAGCGACAGCCGCGGAGTCCGAGAAGCCGGCGAAGCCGTCGGCGAGCACCAAGTCTCCCCGGCGGAACGTGCGGACCGGACGGCGGGGGGGCGGCGCGGAGGAGCCGCCGCCGCTGCTGCCGGGACAGGTCGTCTCCCTGGGCGGCAGAACGGGTGGAACGGGGGCCGCCGCGGGACCCGATGACGAGGAGGAGGGACCGCGCGGAACCGCCGCGACCCATGCCGCGACGGGACCGGGTGGCGATGACGACAGCGGGGCCGGCGACGGAGCCGATACCCCGGTGGCCGAGCTCGGCCTGCCGAGGGACCGCGACTCCGTGGTGAACTACCTCCAGAACAGCTACAAGGGCGTCGGGCTCAAGACGGCGGAGTCCCTCATCGACGCGTTCGGCGCGGAGAACGTCTTCGAAGTGCTTCAGGACGACCCCTCCCGCGTCGAGGAGACGCTGGGCGGCCGTCGCGCGACGGCGGTCCTGGAGGGCTGGCAGGCGGACTACGAGCGGCGCACCGGTCGGTCCGAGAGCGGCGGCGAGGGCTCGTCGCAGCCGTCCGGCAACGGTGAAGGCGCGCGGCCGCGCTCCGGCCGAGGCGGCCGGGGCCGGCGCGGCGGTCGGAACCGCCGGCGGGGCGGCTCGTCGCAGGGCTCTGAAGGCGGTGCCTCGAGCTGACGGACCGGCGCACCGGCGGCTCGCTCCCGGCGAGCCGATCGGGGCCACCTTCCTCGCCCGCCCGGCGGAGGAGGTGGCCCCCGATCTGTTGGGGTGCGTCCTGGAGTCCACGGTGGACGGCCGGCTCGTGTCCGGGCGGATCGTGGAGACGGAGGCCTACCTCGGACCACACGACCCGGCGTCCCATGCCGCGGAGCGGATCGGGCGCACCGCCCGGAACGAGACCATGTTCGCGGCGGCGGGCCACCTGTACGTCTACCGGATCTACGGGATGCACTGGTGCATGAACGTCGTGACGGGGACGGAGGGCTACCCCTGTGCGGTGCTGATCCGGGCCGTGGAGCCGGTCGAGGGCGAGACGGTGATGCGAGAGCGTCGGCTGGCGGCTCGCCACGCCCGGGGCCGAGGCGGTGGCGCCGACGCGGAAGCGGGCGACGCGGCGGCGGCCGCAGCGTCGCCCCGGAAGCCCATCCGCCTTTCCGGCCGCTCGCTCACGGGCGGGCCCGCGCGGCTGGCGCAGGCCCTCGGCGTGGACGGCACGCTGGACGGACACATCCTCGACCGGCCCCCCCTGCGCCTGATCGCCCCCGCCTCCGACCGCACCGTCTCCGGGGAGTCGATCGTCTCGGGTGCGCGCATCGGCCTGACGCGGGCGAGCGACTGGCCGCTCCGGTTCTGGGTCGCCGGCAACCCGTTCGTCTCCCGCTGAGCCCCCGGCCGAGGTACGGACCTTGCCCGCTGCAGGAGCGGGTGCGTACCAGTGGAAGGAGGCAAGGTTGAGGGAGCAAGTCGTGGAAGCCGGCGTCGGTGAGAACGAGTCCCTTCGGAGCGAGATCGAGTCGATGGGGCCGTGGTTCCACAACCTGCGGGTCGGGGGCGTGGAGACTGCTCCGGACCACCCCCTGGGGGACTTCCTCGAAGAGATCTGGGCGCAGCTCGAGCCGTGGCTGCCGGAGTCGCTGGCGGGCGTGAGCGTCCTCGACATCGGCTGCAACGCCGGGTTCTACTCGCAGCGGCTGGCACGGCGCGGTGCCCGCGTCACGGGAATCGACCACGACGAGCGCTACCTGCGCCAGGCGCGATTCGCCGCCGAGATGGCCGGCCTCGACATCGACTTCCGCAAGATGGAGGTCTACGACGTCGACGCCCTCGAGCAGAGCTACGACCTCGTGCTCTTCATGGGTGTGCTCTACCACCTGCGCTACCCGCTCTACGCTCTCGACAAGGTAGCCCGGCTGCCCCGCCAGCGGCTCATCTTCCAGTCGATGATCCGCGGCGTGGGCGGCGAGATCGACGTCCCGCCCGACGCCGGCATCGACGAGCGCGCCCTGTTCGAGCATCCGCGCTTCCCGGCGATGTACTTCGTGGAGAACCGCTACGCCGGCGATCCGACGAACTGGTGGATCCCGAACGAAGCCGGCATGGCGGCCATGCTGCGTTCCGCCGGGCTGCGGATCGAGGCGCACCCGTTCGGGGAGATGTGGGTGTGTGCCAGGGCTGAGGCTTAGGCTTAGGCTGAGGCTGAGGCTGAGGTCGGGGCAGGGGCAGGGCTCGGGGGTCCATTACCATACAGCGGGTGCGAGGCATCGTGCGCCGCGAATGGAGCCCTGGAGAGAAGCAGTGGCAGCCGCGGCATGGCCGTGGCGCCAACCCGCAAGCTGTGGCGGCGGGCGCCTCGCCCGCCTCTCACTTCAGCCTAAGCCTGAGCCTCAGCCTCAGCCTCATCCCTCACAAATACCTCTCCGCGACCCAGCCGGCGAAGTACGCAAACTCGCCGGTGTCGCGGGGCGGGGAGGTGTGGTGGGGCTCGAGGCCGACGGACGGGGGCGTGAAGCAGAGGGTGATGGTCGTCTCGAAGGGTTCCAGCGCCGCCACGATGGTGTCGAACCAGGCTTCTGCGCCGTCGAGGTGCCATTCCGCCCAGGAGAGGCCGGTGCGGACGTGGGTCACGCCCAGGCGGGACAGCCACTCGACGGACCCCTCGAGCCGCTCCCGATCCTGGAAGTGGAACCACTGGCAGATTCCGAGGCGCGGGTCGAAGTGCTCGAACGCCGGCTTCGGCGTGCCGTCCGCCCGCAGCAGTCCGAAGTGGAAGTGCCGCCAGTAGGATGAGCCCTCGGCGCGTCCGTGGCGCGTCGTCGCGTCACGATCGGGGGCGAGGTCGTAGAGGGAGTACCAGTGCACGCGCTCGACGGCGTCGCGTACGATGGGCGCCATCCGCTTCAGCCCCCACGTCATGTTCCGGTCCGACGCCCAGCTGCTCACGCCCGTCTCGGTGATCCACACGGGTCGGTCCGCGGCGGCCCGGATCTCTTCGACCTTCCCGGGCCACTCCTCGGCTGCCCAGAGATTCCAATCGTAGGGGAAGCCGTGCACGGCCACGACGTCCATGTGGTCGAGCGCGCCGTGCCCGCGCAGCGTGCGCACGAAGGAGGCATCGATGGGGCTCATGCCTCCGAGGACCAGGCGCACGTCCCCCGATCGGTCGCGGATCTCTCCCACCGCCTCGGTGCACATGCGGCTGAAGATGGACCAGTCGGGATCGAGCTCCCGGTCCCAGTGCGAAACGTTATTGGGCTCGTTCCAGAGCATCAGCGCTTCGATCATTCGGTCTCCGGATTCGGCGTGGTTACTCGGATTCGCGTGGCACCAGGGGCATGCAAGGGCTTCGCCATCCTCGCATTCATGACTGGTATGGAACTTGAACATCAGGAGCGGTGCCGCGGGTGAGACGAACGTGGCGGACAACTGCAGCAGAGGGTGAGGGCGGCCGACGCCGGGGTCGGATTCCGGCGCGGCCGCCTTTGTCATTGCCGGTCGTCGCCCGGCCCGCAGGGGCGGCCCGGATCGATCGATAGTCAAAGGAGGAATGCTTGCGCGACGAAGGGGCGGTTCTGATCACCGGCGGCGCGGGGTTCATCGGCAGCAACCTGGCGGATGCGCTGCTCAGTCAGGGCAGGCGAGTCGTCGTCTACGACAACGTGTCGCGGCCCGGGACCGAACTGAATCTGAAGTGGCTGATCGAGCGGCACCCGGACCGCCTGGGCGTGGACCTGGGGGACGTGCGGGATGGCGATCGGCTGAAGCGGGCGATGCGCCGTGCGGACACGGTCTTCCACCTGGCGGCCCAGGTGGCGGTGACGTCCTCCCTCGAGGACCCGACCTACGACCACGAGGTCAACGTGGGCGGGACCCTGAACGTCCTGGAGGCGGCGCGCTCGATGGAGCGGCCGCCCGTCGTCGTCTTCACGTCCACGAACAAGGTGTACGGAGGCTTGGAGGGTGTGGAGATCGAGGAGGGGGAGCAGAGCTACGCATTCGCCGACGGCCGGGACGGCATCGACGAGGACTGTCCCCTCGACTTCCATTCGCCCTACGGGTGCTCGAAGGGATCGGCCGACCAGTACGTGCGGGACTACGCGCGGATCTACGACCTGCCCACGTGCGTCTTCCGCATGAGCTGCATCTACGGCCCGCGCCAGTTCGGCACCGAGGACCAGGGGTGGGTCGCCCACTTCCTGCTGTCCGCGCTGCGGGACGAGCCGATCACGCTGTACGGGGACGGCAAGCAGGTGAGGGACGTGCTCTACGTCGGGGACCTGGTCCGGGCGTTCCAGGCCGCCGCCGAGGCCGCGCGAAGGGATCCCGGGCTGGTCTTCAACGTCGGAGGCGGCTCGCAGAACGCCGTCTCGCTCCTGGAGGTCCTCGAGATGATCGAGGAGATGACGGGCCGGGAGGTTCGCTACCGGTTCTCCGACTGGCGCCCTGGCGACCAGCGGGTCTACGTGACGTGCCTCGACCGGATCCACAGCGCGCTGCAGTGGACGCCCGAAGTCGACGTCCGGGACGGGCTCGACCGGCTCACGCAGTGGGCGCGCTCGCAGCCGGACCTGCTCGAGCGACTGGACGGCGTCCGGATGCCCCAGGCCGCGACCGCCTGAGCCGCTCTGCGATGCGCGTGCTGATGACGGCCGACACCGTCGGGGGCGTCTGGAGCTACGCGACGACGCTCGCCGACGGACTGCGGGAGCGCGACCACCGCGTGGGGCTGCTGACGGTCGGGCGCCCGCCTCGGCCGGAGCACGGCGAATGGCTCGAGGTTCGGCCGGACGTCTGGCACGAGCACGTCGACGCGCCTCTCGAATGGGAGCCGGACACGACGGGCCTGGAGGCCTCCTTCCGGGACGTGGCGCGGAGCGCTGAGCGCTTCCGGCCCGACGTCATCCATCTGAACCAGCTGGCATACGGCGCCGTCGAGCTGGGCGCGCCGAGCATCGTCACCGCGCACAGCGACGTGACGACGTGGTGGCGCGCGACCAAGGGCGAGGCGCCGCCGGAGGACCCGTGGTTCGACCGGTATCGGCGACGGGTCGGAGAGGGCCTGCGCGGCGCTCGCGCGCGTGTTGCGCCCACGGGCTGGATCGCCGGCGCGATCGGCAAGGCGTACGGGACTTCCGTCACGGCCATCCACAACGGGGTACCGGCCCCCGAACTGCGCGGCGGGAACGGATGCGAGGCGTCCGCCCGACGGGCGCGGGGTGGGGATCCGATCGTGCTGAGTGCCGGCCGGCTGTGGGACGAGGGGAAGGGCGCGGCGGATCTGGCCGGGGCCGCCGCCGCGCTGGACGCCCGGGTGGTGATGGCCGGCCCGTTCCGGCACCCGGCCGGCGGGTCGGACTTCGACCCCGGGGATTCACCGGTCGAGATGACGGGGCCGCTGCCGCACGACGCGCTGCTGGAGCAGATGGGCCGGGCGGCCGTGTACGTGGCGACGTCGCGCTACGAGCCGTTCGGACTGGCGCCCGTGGAGGCGGCGCTGTCGGGCTGCGCGCTCGTCCTGAGCGACATCCCGACGTTCCGGGAGCTGTGGGACGGCGACGGCGTGTTCTACGCGCCCGGCGACGCGGCGGAGCTCGCCCGGGCAGTCCGTCGGCTGCTGGACGAGGGGGGCGAGCGGGACGCGCTGGCGGAGCGGGCGCGCGGCCGGGCGGAGCGGTGCTACTCGCCTGCCCGTATGACGTCCGACTACGAGCGACTCTACGGGGAGGTGGTGGCAGGGTGAAGATCGTTTACTTCACGCACTCGCTGTCCAGCGACTGGAACCACGGGAACGCCCATTTCCTCCGGGGCCTGCTGCGAGCGCTTCGGAAGCGGGGTCACGACGCCGTGGCGGCGGAGCGAAGGCGCAACTGGTCGGCGGACAACCTGTACGCCGACCGCGGCGCGTGGCCGTTCGTGCGCTTCGGCCGGATCTATCCGGACCTGGCCGTGCGCACCTACGGGGGCGGATCGTGCCTGCGGGAAGAGGTCGACCGGCTGACCGCCGACGCCGACGTCGTCATCGTCCACGAGTTCAGCGAGCCGGAGCTCGTTTCGGCGGTGGCGGCGGCGCGACGGGACCGGAACGGCTTCGTCGCGCTGTTCCACGACACGCATCACCGGGCCGTGACGGAGCCGTGCGAGATCCGGCGGTTCGAGCTGGCCGGCTTCGACGGGGTGCTGGCCTACGGCGATGCCCTCGCCGAGGTGTACCGGACGGAGTACGCCGTGCCGCGGGTCTGGACGTTCCACGAGGCGGCGGATACCACCGTGTTCCGGCCGATGGAGGCGGAGAAGGCGGACGACGTGGTGTGGATCGGCAACTGGGGGGACGAGGAGCGAACGCGGGAGATCCGGGAGTACCTCGTGGACTCGGCGCGCTGCCTGGAGGATCTGCGGTTCGCGGTGCACGGCGTGCGCTACCCGGAGGGCGCGGTCCGCGAGCTGGGGTCGGCGGGGATCGACTTCCGCGGCTGGATCGCGAACTACGACGTGCCCGAGGCGTTCGCCCGCGCGAAGCTGACGCTGCACATCCCGCGGGGACCCTACCGGGAGATGCTGCCGGGGATCCCGACGATCCGGCCCTTCGAGGCCATGGCGTGCGGGATCCCGATGCTGTGCGCGCCGTGGGAGGACACCGAGGGGCTGTTCCGTCCCGGGCGGGACTACATCCCCGTTGCGAGCCCGGGGGAGATGCGAGACGGGATCCGCCGGCTGTCCCGGGACGCGGATGCCCGGGCGCGGATCGGGGAGAGCGGCGTGGAGAGGATCCGTGCGCGCCACACGTGCGACCACCGGGCGGAGGAGCTCGAGGCGGTCGTGGCGGAGCTGACCCGGGTCTGAGAGGGGAACCGGAGCCATCGTGAATCGGAGGAGCGGAGCAACGTGACGACGGACGGGCGGACGACGGCGGCGCGGCTCGTGGAGCCGGGCCGCTTCGAGATCGAGCACGTCGCGCGGCCCGAACCGGGCGCCGGGCAGATCCTGATGGAGATCGGCGGGTGCGGCGTATGTGCGTCGAACATCCCGCCGTGGGAGGGGACGGTCGGGATGGAGTACCCGCTGGAGCCCGGCTCTCCCGGACACGAGGTCTGGGGCACGGTCGTCGAGGCAGGCGCCGGCGCCGGGATCGAGGCCGGCTCGCGCGTCACGGCGCTGTGCTACAACGGCTTCGCGACGCACGACGTGGCGGACGCGAGCGCCGCCGTGCCGCTCCCGCCTGAGGTGGAGGATCGGCGGGTACCGGGCGAGCCCGTCGCCTGCGCGGTGAACGTGTTCCGGCGCTCGGGCATCGGGGAGGGCGACGTCGTGGCGATCGTCGGGACCGGCTTCCTCGGGTCCATCGTGGCGCACCTGGCCCGCGGTGCCGGCGCCGCCCACGTCCTGGCGGTGTCCCGTCGGGAGGAATCCCGGGCGGCCGCGGAGCGGATGGGGGCGACGGCGTCGTTCTCGTACGACGACGACGTGCGCGGCCGCGTGGCGGAGCTCACCGACGGGAAGCTGGCCGACGTGGTGGTGGAGGCTACGGGGAAGCAGGAGCCCCTGGACCTTGCCGCCGACCTGACGCGCGTGCGCGGACGGCTGGTGATCGCCGGCTACCACCAGGACGGCACGCGCACGGTGAACATGCAGATGTGGAACTGGCGGGGTCTCGACGTCATCAACGCCCACGAGCGGGACCCGGCGGTCTACACCTCCGGGATGCGCGAGGCGGTGCGGCTCATGGCCGAGGGCGCGCTGGACGTGGAGCCGCTGCTGACGGACGAGTTCCCGCTGGAAGCCATCAACGACGCGTTCCGCACGGCCGCGCAGCGGCCGGCTGGCTTCATGAAGGCCGTGGTCCGGCCGGGGGTCGTGTAGTGCCGAGACTCGGATTCGTCGGCGTCGGCTGGATCGGGGCGATGCGGATGCGGTCCGTGGCCGAGCGGTTCGGCGCGGGGGCCGTCGCCGCGGTGTGCGACCCCTCGGAGGAACGGCGGCGCGAGGCCCTCGGCGAGTTCCCGGACGCGGCAGAATACGACTCGCTGGAAGCGATGCTGGACGAAGCGACCGCTTCGTCCGGCGGGGCGCTCCCGGGCGGTGCGGTCGACGGCGGTGCCCTCGACACCGGTGGCCTCGACGGCGTGGTGATCGCGACGCCGAACGACCTGCACGCGCCCCAGACGCTGGCGGCACTGGAGCGGGGACTCGCCGTGTTCTGTCAGAAGCCGCTGGCGCTGGACGCGGCCGAGGCGCGGCAGATGGTGGACGCGGCGCGGGACGCGGACCGGCTGCTGGGCGTCGACTACTCGTACCGCCACACGGACTCGGCGCAGGCGATCCGGCGCCTCATCCAGGGCGGCGAGCTGGGGCGGGTCTTCCTCGTCGACGCGGCGTTCCACAACGCGTACGGCCCCGACAAGGCGTGGTGCTGGGACCCGGCTCGATCGGGGGGGGGCGCGTTCGTCGACCTCGGCGTGCACCTGCTGGACCTGGCGCTCTGGTGGCTGGACTTCCCGGCCGTCGAGGGCTCGTCGGGCCACGGCTGGCGCGACGGGCAGCGGCTGGAGGGGCGGGGCGTCGACGACTTCGCGACGGCCCGGCTCCTGCTGCAGGATGGCGCCGAGGTCAGGGCGGCCGCGAGCTGGAACGCGCCGGCCGGCGCCGACTGCGTCGTCCGGATCGACGTATTCGGAACCGGCGGCGGCGCCGTGCTCGAGAACGTGGAGGGCAGCTTCTTCGACTTCACGGCGCGGCGGCGGGACGGCCGCACGTCGCACGAGATCGCCCGCGAGGGTGGCGAATGGCTCGGCCGAGGGATCGTGGCGTGGTGCGAGCGGCTGGCGACGTCGCCCCGCTACGATCCGGACATCGAGCACAGCATCGAGGTGAGCGCCGCGGTGGACGCGGTGTACGGGAGGACGACATGAGAATCTACGTATTCGGCTCGTCGATCGTGTCCGCGTACTGGAACGGCGCGGCGACGTACTACCGCGGGATCTTCCGGGCGCTGGACCGGCTCGGGCACCGCATCGACTTCTGCGAGCCGGACATCCTGGACCGGCAGGCGAATCGGGACCTGGCGGAGGACCCTCACTACGCCGCAGTACGCGTCTACGACGGCAACAGGGAGCGGAAGGAGCTCCAGGCCGAGGCGGAGGAGGAGGCCGACCTCGTGATCAAGTGCAGCGGCGTGGGGGCGAAGGACGAAGAGCTCGAGGCGTGGCTGGCGGGGGTGGACGGGCCGCTCACGGCGTTCTGGGACGTGGACGCGGCGCACACGCTCTCGGAGATCGAGGAGGACGGGGATCACCCGATGCGGGAGTGGATCCCGGCGTTCGACCACGTCTTCACGTACGGCGGCGGTCCGCCGGTCGTCGAGCGCTACGAGGCGCTGGGAGCGCGCCGGGTGACGCCCATCTACAACGGCGTCGACCCGGACGTCCATCGCCCCGTCGAGCCCGATCCCGACCTGGAATGCGACATGGTCTTCATGGGCAACCGGCTGCCGGACCGGGAGCAGCGCGTGATCCAGTGGTTCCTGCACGTCGCGCAGGCCATGCCGGACCGTGTGTTCCTGCTCGGCGGCAGCGGGTGGGAGCAGGACCTGCTGCCCGCGAACGTGCGCCACCTCGGCCACGTGCCGACGGCGCGGCACAACGCGCTGAACCGCTCCGCCCGTCTCGTTCTGAACCTGCACCGGGAAGCGATGGTCCGGAACGGCTGGTCCCCGGCGACCCGGCTCTTCGAGGCCGCCGGCACCGGCGCGTGCCAGGTCACGGACGCGTGGGACGGGATCGACGCGTTCTTCGAGCCGGACCGTGAGGTCCTCGTCGCCCACTCGCCCGACGACGTCGCCCGATTCGTGCGCGAGGTGGACGCGGAGCGGGCGCGCCGGATCGGCGACGCGGCCCGCGAGCGCGCGGTGCGGGACCACACCTACGACGAACGGGCGGAGGACGTGGAGGCGGCGCTGTCGACGTCCGTCGCCGCCGAGGATCGGAGCGCGCCCAAGGCGGTGACGCGGTGAAGCTCGTCGTCCTGGGCCTGTCCATCACGAGCTCGTGGGGCAACGGCCACGCCACCACCTACCGGGGCCTCCTGCGCGCGCTGACGCGGCGAGGGCACCGGATCGTCTTCTTCGAGAGGGAGGCGCCCTGGTATGCCGGAGGGAATCGCGACCTGCCGCCCGAGGAGTGCGGGTGCGCCGACGTGCGGCTTTACGAGGACTGGCCGAGCGGGGCGGCGGAGATCCGCCGGGAGCTGGACGACGCCGACGCCGCGCTGCTGGGCTCCTATTTCCCCGACGGCGTGGCGGCCGCGGATCTTCTGGCGGACGGGTTCTCGGGCCCGCGACTCTACTACGACATCGACACCCCGCTGACGGTGCGGGCCTTCCGGGACGAGGGAGAGGCGGAGTATCTCCGCGCCGACCAGGTCCCGTCCTTCGACGCCTACCTGTCGTTCACGGGCGGCCCGGTTCTGAGGGAGCTCGAGGACCGATACGGGGCGCCGCGGGCGGTGGCGTTCCACTGCTCCGTCGACCCGGACGAGCACCGGCCGAAGCCGGTCCGCAACGAGTACCGGTGCAGTCTCGGCTACATGGGCACGTACGCGCCGGACCGGCAGCCGGGGCTGGAGCGGCTGCTGCTGGAGCCGGCGCGTCGGCTCCCCGAGGACATGTTCATCGTCGCGGGGCCGCAGTATCCGGAGGAGATTCGTTGGCCGGACAACGTGCTGCGCTACGAACACCTGCCGCCGGAGCAGCACCCGGCGTTCTACTCGTCCAACCGCCTGACGCTGAACCTGACGCGGGAGGAGATGCGAAGGTGGGGGTGGTCCCCGTCCGTGCGGATCTTCGAGGCCGCAGCCTGCGGCGCCCCGATCGTGAGCGACCGGTGGGAGGGTCTGGACACGCTCCTCGAACCCGGCACGGAGATCCTGCTGGCGGACGACACGGACGACGTCATGGACTTCCTCGAGCTCTCGGACGCCGAGGTGCGCAGGATCGGCGAGGCGGCCCGGGAACGGGTCGTCGCCGAGCACAGCAACGAGGTGCGGGCGGAGCAGTTCGAGGAGGAAGTGGAACGGGCCTCCCGGGCGCGGGGCGGCTCGGAGCGACGCCCGCCGCGCAGGGGCGCTACAGCAGCTCGCCCCTGAGCACGGTCACGGCGCGCCCGGCGAGGCGGACGCGATCCCCGACGAGCCGCACTTTCACTTCGCCCCCCCGGGCCGAGTCCTGCCACGCCCGCATGGTGTCACGCCCGAGCCGATCGGCCCAGTACGGGGTGAGGCAGCAGTGCGCGGACCCGGTCACGGGGTCCTCGTCGACGCCCACGGCCGGTGCGAAGAAGCGGGACACGAAGTCGTGCTCTCCGTCGCCGGGCGCGCTGACGATCACGCCCCGGGCCTGGACGCGTCGCAGCCGCCCGAAATCCGGCTCGACGGCCCGGACCTCGTCCCGCGAGTCCAGGACGACCAGCCAGTCCATGCGGTTGCGACCCGTCCACGTCACCGCGTGCGGGTCGAGGCCGAGGACCGGCAGGAGACCCTCGGGTGGCGTGGCCTCGGTGGGCGCCTCGGCGGGGAAGTCCATCTCGATCCACTCGCCGTCCTGCCGCGCCGTGAGCAGGCCGCTGCGGGTGTGGAAACGCGCCTCGCGACCTGGGGCCAGGTGACCTTCCGACCAGAGGACGTGGGCGCTGGCCAGCGTGGCGTGGCCGCACAGGTCCACCTCGGCGGCCGGGGTGAACCAGCGCAGGTCGAAGTCGCCGTTGCCGCGGGGCACGACGAACGCGGTCTCGGACAGGTTCATCTCCCGGGCGACGCTGCCCATCCACGCCTCGGCGGCCGCCTCCGGCAGGACGCAGACCGCGGCCGGGTTGCCGCGGAACGCCTCGCTCGCGAACGCGTCCACCTGCACGATCGGTCGGCCCATCCGGTCTCCTGTCATTGCGTCGGTGCGGGATCGTCGGGACGGTGGTGAAGCTGCGTCCCGGGACGGCGTGGGGTCAACCCCGTGAACTGGCCCGGGCGCTGCCGTCTTCCTACTTTCCGGACCCGTGGCCGGGGCGCCGACGGACGCGCCGGAGGCCGGCCCGGATTCCAATGCCACACCCAGCGAGGGGACAGTGAAGACCATCGTTTGCGTGAAGCGCGTGCCGGACACGGCGACGCGCATCCGGATCGCCCCGGACGGGTCGTCCATCGATCCATCGGGGGTCAAGTACATCATCAGTCCGTACGACGAGTTCGCCCTGGAGGCGGCGCTGCGGGCCCGGGAGTCGGGTGCGGAAGGCGACGTCGTCGTCATGACGCTCGGCGACACGGCCGCGGGCGAGCAGCTCCGTCAGGCGCTGGCCATGGGGGCCGATTCCGCGGTGCTTCTCAAGGGCTCCTCGGGTCCCGACGGCCTCGCCACGGCCAAGGCGCTGGCGGCGGAGCTGAAGGACTCGGGCGCGGACCTGATCCTCTTCGGCATGAAGGCCGCCGACGACGACCAGCAGCAGGTCGGACCCATGGTGGCCGAGCTGCTGGAGCTGCCGTGCGTCACCGGCGTGGCGGAGCTGAGCGTCGAGGACGGCAAGGTCGTCTGCCACCGGGAGGTCGAGGGCGGCGTGGAGATCGTGGAGGCGCCACTGCCCGCCGTCGTGACGGCCACGAAGGGGCCGCACGACCCGCGCTATCCATCCCTGAAGGGCATCATGGCGGCGAAGCGGAAGCCGCTGGAAGAGAAGGACGCCGCGGGCGCCGAGGCGCGCGTGGAGCTGCGCGGCCTCGAGCCGCCGGCGGAGCGGCCGGAGGGTCGGATCGTGGGCGAGGGGGCGGAGGCGGTGCCGGAGCTGATCCGGCTGCTTCGCGAAGAAGCCAAGGTTCTCTAAGGGGAGGCGACGATGGCGAACATACTCGCGGTTGCGGAACAGCGGGACGGGTCGCTGCGGCGCGTCTCCAACGAGGTGGTGACGGCGGCGAAAACGCTGGCGGAAGCAATGGACGGCGAAGTCCACGTGCTGGTCGCCGGCGGCGCCGGCGTCGGCGGGGAGGCGTCGGGACTCGGGACCTACGGGGCAGATCGGATCCTGGTCGCCGAAGCGGAGGTTCTGGGGGCCAACCCCCCCGACGCCCTCGCGAAGGTGGTCACACGGGTAGCGAAGGACGGCGGGTACGGCGCCGTTCTGTTCGCGGCGACGGCGGTCGGGAAGGATCTGGCGCCGCGCGTGGCGGCGCGCCTCGACGCGCCGCTCGCCGCAGACGCCACGGGCCTGAGCGTCGAGGGCGGCGCCCTGGTGGTGCGTCGCCCCATGTACGCCGGCAAGGCGTTCGCCACGCTGGTGCTGAAGGGCGCGCCTGTCATCGTCTCTATCCGCCCGAATGTCTTCACGCCCGAGGAGCGTTCCGGGCGTGGCGACGTCGAGACGATCGACGCGGGCGTGTCGGAGTCGGACCTGCGCGTGCGCGTGCGGGAGTTCCGCGCGGCCGAGGGGGAGGCGGTGGACGTGGCGGAGGCGCCGATCGTCGTGAGCGGCGGCCGCGGCATGCAGTCCCCCGAGAACTGGTCGATGCTGGAGGACCTGCGGGACGCGTTCGGCCCGGCCGCCGCGCTGGGGGCGTCCCGGGCCGTGGTCGACGCCGGATGGCGCCCCCACGCGGAGCAGGTCGGCCAGACGGGCAAGACCGTGGCGCCGCAGCTCTACGTGGCCGTCGGCATCAGCGGCGCCATCCAGCACCTCGCCGGCATGCGCACCGCCCGGACCATCGTGGCGGTGAACAAGGACCCGGATGCGCCGATCTTCGGTGTCGCCGACTATGGCATCGTGGGGGACGCGTTCGAGGTGGTGCCGAAGCTCACGGAGGCCGTCCGCTCAGCTCGGCAGGGCTGACCCGGAGCGGGCGATCGGTGGCCGACGGCTCGGCTCGTCGTCGGCTCGGTCCTTGCGACCCTGAGAGGCCACACGGTGACTTCCAGGGAGGGACCCATGAAGCATCCGATTTCGTTCGCGAAGGGCCTGCTCGTCGGAGCCGGGCTGATGTACCTTTTCGATCCGCGCCAGGGCGGGCGCCGTCGCGCGCTGGTCCGGGACCAGATGACCCACGCCGGGCACGAGCTCGAGCACGAGCTTCGCGGACGGGCGAAGGACGTGGGCAACCGGGCCCGCGGCCGCGCCGTCGAGACCGCGAAGCGCCGGATGGGCGAGGACGTGGAGGACGACGTGCTGGAGGATCGCGTGCGTGCGGCGCTCGGACACGAGCTCGATTCGCTCGCCGACCTCCGCATCAGCGCCGAACACGGCCGGGTCACGCTCGCCGGCAGCGCGCCCTCGAACCGGATCTCCGCTGTCGTCGAGCGCACGCGCGAGGTCCGGGGTGTACGCGAAGTCGTGAATCTGCTGAGCGCCGAGGGCTCCACGCGACACGTCTGAGGCGATGCTACGGTTCGCCGATCGCGAAGACGCAGGACGCAGGCTGGCGGCGGCCCTGGAGAGCTACCGGGACGCGCCGGGCCTCCTCGTGCTCGGACTGCCCCGGGGGGGCGTTCCCGTTGCGGCGGAGGTCGCCCGCGGCCTCGGCGCGCCCATGGACGTCTTCCTCGTGCGCAAGCTGGGCGTTCCCGCCCATCCCGAGCTCGCATTCGGCGCCATCGCAGGCGACGGCGAGGTCGTCCTGAACCGCGAGGTCGTGAGCCTGTACGGGCTCGACGAGGCGTCTGCCGGACGCGTCGCCGCCCGTGAGCGGGCGGAGCTGCTCCGTCGGGAGGAGCTGTATCGGAAGGGAATGCCTGCCCTCGAGCTCGGCGGCCGCACCGTCATCCTCGTGGACGATGGGCTCGCCACAGGGGCGACGATGAAGGCCGCGGCCGCGGCGGTGAAGGCCCACGGCCCGAAGCGCGTCATCGTCGCGGTCCCCGTCGGCGCAGCCGAGACGTGTGCGGACCTGGAATCTGTCGCCGACGAGGTCGTCTGCCTGGCGACACCGGAGCCGTTCCAGGCAGTCGGGCTCTGGTACGAGAACTTCGACCAGACGACGGACGCGCAGGTACTCGAGCTGCTGCGGAGCGCCGGGACGGGCTGAGACCACGCTCCTAGTGGCCGCTGTCCTGCTGGGGTGCGGCCACGACCGGCGGCGTCGACTTGCGGTCGCGGAACTCGTGGTAGAGCCGGGTGTGCCGGGAGGCGAGGGGCACCTGCTTGCCGCCGATGTACATGTCCGTCACGTGAGAGACGATCTGCAGGGGATCCCCGTCGGTAACGATGACGTCGGCGCGCTTGCCGGGATCCAGGCTGCCCATGCGGTCCCCGAGGCCGAGGACCTCCGCGGCGTTCAGGGTGAGGCCGCGCATCGCCTCGTCGGGTGAGAGCCCGAATGCGACGGCGCGAGCCCCCTCGTAGGGCAGGTTCCGCAGCTCCGAGACGCCCTCCGGGCTGGACGACGTGGTGAACGCCACCTTCACGCCGGCGTCGTGAAGGATCGCGGCGTTCCGCCACACCGAGGTGACCGGGTCGTCCCGGTCGTCGCCGGGGATGAGCTCGGAGCCCACGATCACGGGGATGTGGCGCTTTGCCAGCTCGCCCGCGACGCGGAACGCCTGCTGCCCGCCTCCGAGCACCGCCTTCACGGTCGGGAAGCTGTCCAGGAACATGAAGAGCGACCGGATCGTGCGCTCGTCGTTGGCGATGAAGATGACGGGTCGCTCACCCTTCATGACCGGCACCATGCTCTCCAGCATGATGTCGTCGGAAGGATTGACGTTGACCTCCCAGTGCCGGGTCGGGTCCTGCCGCGTGGACGGCTTCTTCGTGTACAGATCCGCCCGGCGGAAGAGGCTCAGGAGCTCCTCGATCCGGTCCCCGTCCAGCTTCGGCTCCTCCCAGCGGTCGCCCTTGGGCGTGGGGAAGTCCACGACCAGCGCGGCCCTGTCGTCGATGTCCATCTTCTCCGGGGTGTCGCCCAGGAGCTGGACGACGGAGCCGGTCCCGCGCACGACGCCGGTCGACGGGATGGAGAGAACCGACGTGACGCCGTTGGCCCGCCCGACCGCCACCGCGGCGCTGTACGGGTTGATTCCGAAGAGCGAGCGGATGTTGGGGTTGTAGCGTCCGATCTCCTCGTCGTCCCGCGCCGGCTGGATCGCATCGATCTCGACCATCCCCACGGAGGTGAGCGGATCGATCATGCCGGGCCACACCTGCTTGCCCGTGGCGTCGACGCGCTTTGCGCCCGCCGGGAGCTGCACGTCCGAGGCTGCGCCGACCGCCGCGATCCTTCCGCCCTGCATCACGACGACGCCGTTCGGGATCGCGGGCTTCGAGACGGGATGTACCGTGCCGCCGACGATGGCGACGACGTCCGCGTCCGACAGCGGATCCATCAGCGTCGCCGTGCTCGGCGCCACCGGCGGGTCGTAGTCGAGGACGTCGACGGGCGCGGTGGACGCGGTCTGCTTCGGCGCCGACATCGGTGCGCCCGCGATGGCCCGGACGGGCTCGCCGCGGGCCTTCTCCTCGTTCGTCCGGTCGTAGTAGACGATACCGTCGATGATCGTCTTCTCGACGCGGCTGTAGGTGTTGAACGGATCGCCGTCCAGCAGCACGACGTCTCCGTCCTTGCCGACTTCGAGGCTGCCGACCCGGTTCTCCAGATGGATCTGCTTCGCCGGGTTCAGAGTCAGCATCTTCAGCGCGTCCTGCTTCGAGACGCCGCCGTACTTCACCGGCTTGTTCATCTCGTAGATCAGGAACGACTGCAGCCAGGGGATGTCCGAGTTCAGGGACGTGAGGACGCCGTGGTCGTGCAGGATCGCGGCGTTGTACGGGATCGCGTCGTACGCCTCGAGCTTGTACATCCACCAGTCGGAGAACGTGGAGGCGGAGGTCCCGGCCTCACGCAGCTCGTCGGCGATCTTGTATCCCTCGAGCACGTGGGTGAAGGCGTCGATCTGGAAGCCGAAGCGCTGAGCGATGCGCTCGAGCATCAGGATCTCGTCGGCCCGGTAGGAGTGGGCGGTAACCCGGATCTTGCCGTCCATGATGTCCGCCAGGGCCTGGAGCCGGAGGTCGGTCCGCGGCGGGACCGGAAAGGCCTTCGGGTTCTTCCGATAGTCGGCCCATGCCTGCTTGTACTCCTTCGCCGCAGTGAACGCCTCGACGTACAGCTCCTCGACGCCCTCCCGGGACGCGGGGAAGCGGGTCTGCCGGCCGCCGTTCTTCTGCGTGACGTTCTCGCCCAAGGCGAACTTGACCGTACGGGGCGCGCCGTCGACCAGCAGGCTCCACGCGTCGTCCATCCCCCAGCGCGTCTTGATGATGGCGTTCTGCCCGCCGATCGGGTTGGAGCTGCCGTGCAGGATCTGCGCGGTCGTAACGCCGCCGGACAGCGCCTGGTAGATGCCGAAGTCGTGAGGGTCCAGCTCGTCGATCACCCGCACCTCCGGCACCACCGGGGCCGTCCACTCGTTCGAGCCGCCCTGCATGGCGATGTGCGAATGCTGATCCACCACGCCCGGCATCGCCGTGAGGCCGGCGCCGTCGATGACCGTGGCGCCCGACGGTGCCGAGAGGTCCGCCCCGATGCCCCGGATCACGCCGTCCCGGATCAGGATCGAAACGTTTTGCTGGACCGGCCCGGCCGCCGTCCAGACGGCGTCCAGGTTACGGATCAGCATCGTGCCCTTCGGCGTGTCGACCGTCTTGGCCTCCGTCTGCGTGTTCCACTGCTGGGCGACGGCCGGAGCCGCCGCCACTGCGGCGGTCAGAAGCGCCGCGGGCAGCGCGCGGTACAGGTGCTTCATCCGATGCACTCCCATCTCTGCGATCATCGCTCACCTCCCGGACCCGACGTGCGCCGGGCGCTCCAGTCGAAGCTGCCCACGCCGCCGCCGCTGCCCGAGCCGGACGCCGTCTCTCCCTTCACCACGCCCTTGAAGTCGACCACCATGCCGCCTGCGTCGACCGTGAATGTGATGGTGTTGCCCTGGATCTTTCCGTTCGAGACCGGGAAGGAGCCCATGCCCGGCAACGAGAACGTGCCGGTCACCTCGGCGCCGTTCTGCGTCAGCTCGAGCGTCCCGCCCGGGGGCGCCCCCTGTGCCTGGATCTCCATCGTCCAGGTGCCGGCGACCTTCGCCGCCGGCGCGCTCGCGTCCCCGCCGGCAGCGCCGCCGCCGGTGGAGCCCTCCTCCAGGCCGCCCTCCACGAACGTGTAGGCGACCTTGCTGTCCTTGTCGAAGAGAGGACCCGTCGTCACCACGAACGTCGCGGGCGCACCCGCCGCGACTCCCGCGACGCCGGGGATGCCGTAGAGGCTCGCCGGCGTAGAGGTGATCGCCTTCAGCGCGTCGGCTGGGGACAGGCCGTACTCGATGGCCTTTCTCGCTCCCTCGATCAGGTCCGCCTTCCCGCCGTTGCTGACCAGTGCGACGCGGACGCCGGATGCCACGAGCCTGCCCGCGTTGGCGTACATCGCTTCCAGGCGCTCCTTCTCCCGGACGGCGGAAGGCCGCATCGGCTCGGCGGCCTTCGTCGTGTCCTTCGCGCCCGCCGTCTCGGTGGCCGGCTTCGCGTCGGCGGTGTCGGAAGCGGCCTTCGTCGTGTCCGTGGCCGTCGCCTTGCCGGCGCCGGGCTTCCACTGTTTCGGCTTCGGGAAGTCGAGGGAGACGAGGACGGGTATGTCCCGGGCCTTCAGCAGGTCCGCGACCTTCCATGCCTCTTCGCCTCCGACCAGCACGAGCTTCAGTCGGAACTCGTCGGCCAGGCGGACGGCCCGGCGGATGTCGTTCTCGGAATCGGCGACCCAGTACACCGTGGTGCCGCCACCCATCGCCCGCTGCACGACGGCGTAGTCCGGATCGAACGCCTGGGGCGCCACGCCCTTCGCGCCGCGACCCGCCGCGTCCGCGATCTCCGCGCGGTGGCGCGCGTCAAGGAAGGTCTGCCGGTACCACGCGATCATGCCCATCATCGTGGACGGGTAGGCGCCCCGCGCGCCCGCGAACGTCATCACGGGTCCGAGCTCCGGCTGGAGCACCATCTCGTTCGGCTGGTCGGCGTCCGTGCGCAGCTCGACGACGGCTCCGCGGCCCGGCATCAGCGCGCCCGCGGGCTGGACCGCGACGGCGACCACGCCCTTGCGGCGGAGATCGGCGACGCCGCTTCCCGTGGCCTGCAGATAGTCCACCACGCGCCGGCTCGGCTCGAAGCCCACGACGGACCGGGGCGCGTTCCAGGGCTGGACCTTGCTGCGGTCGACGTCCTCCTTCGGGAATTCGTACTTCACGCTGCCCCAGCCGTCGACGAGTCCGGGATAGACGAAGAGCGAGTCGCCGGTGAGGATGCGGGCGTCGGCGGGAACGGCGGCCCCCGGCGCGACGGCCTCGACGAATTTCCCGCGCACGACCACGGTCGAGCCCGGGGTGCGGGAGCCGTCGGGAGCGACGATCGTCACGTTGCGCAAGGCGTAGGCGTCGGGCGCGGGCGGTTTCATGAACTGCGCGCGCACGGCCGACGGGCTGGCGGCAGCGAGGGCCACGACCGAAAGAGCGCGCAGGACGCGTCCGGCACGTCGTTGCGTCATCGAGCTGTTCCTGTCTTGGGACATCGAAATGGGTAGCGGGGCCGGGAAGATCGGCGTGAACGCCGGCCGCTGTCAAGCTCGGGTTGCGAGGAGGCGCGTCCGGCTCCACCCTGGGGCCATGGACGATACGGGGGACGAAGACGCCGGGTTTCGAAGTGGGCCCCGGTACCTGACGAGCGACGTCGCGGGCGTGGACGGCGAGCTGCGGACGAGCGAAGACGATTTCGTCGTCGAAGAGCTGCCGTCGAGGGAGCCCGAGGGCACCGGAGACCACGTCTGGTTCCAGGTGGAGAAGCGGGGACTCGCGACCATGGCAGCGGTCCACGACGTCGCCCGCGAACTCGACGTGCACCCCGGGGACGTGGGCGTGGCGGGTCTGAAGGACGCCCGGGCGGTGACGCGCCAGTGGCTGAGCGTCGAGCACGTCGAGCCGGAGCGCGTCCTCGAACTGGACATCCCCCGTATCCGCGTGCTGCGAGCCGTGCGCGCCCGGAGGAAGCTGCGCACCGGCCAGCTGGCCGGGAACCGATTCCTCGTGCGCATCCGCGACGTCGACGCGGCGCGGGAGCCGGACGTGCGCCGCGTGCTGGACGTCCTCGAGGGACGCGGGGTGCCGAACGACTTCGGCGTGCAGCGCTTCGGCGCCCGGGGCGACACGGGCGCGATCGGAGAGGCCATCGTGGCCGGAGACTTCGAGGGGGCCGCCGCACTCGTCGCGGGCTCGCCCGGCCCCACCGACGCCGGGAGCGCCCTGCGCGCCCGGGAGCTGTACGACGACGGCCGCTACGAGGAGGCGGTCCCGCTCTGGCCGCGGGCGTACCGCGCAGCGCGCCGGATCTGCGTCGTGCGCGCACGGGGCCGCGACGCGCGTCAGGCCGTTCTGGCGCTGGACGCGTCCATCCGCCGGTTCTACGTGTCGGCCTATCAGTCCGAGCTGTTCAACGCCGTCCTGTCGGCGCGCATCGACACCCTGGACAGGCTCCTGCCGGGCGAAGTCGCCTGGGAGCACGGAGCGACCCGACCCGCCTTCCGCGTCCCCGATCCGGCGCCGTTCGCCGCGCGCGTGCGGGGGCTGGAGGTGTCCCCGACGGGTCCGCTCGTGGGGGCCCGAGCCGACGTGCCGACCGGGGAGGCCGGGAGCGTCGAGGCGGGGGCGCTGCGATCCGCCGGCTGGCCGCCCGGCGGCGACGCCGCCGCCGCCCTCGCCTCTCCGGCGCTCCGGCGCATGGGCGCCCGACGTCCCCTCCGGGTGCCCGTCCGGGATCTTTCCGCGCGCTGGATCCGCTCGCAGAAGACGGACGTCCTCGAGCTCACGTTCACGCTGCCGCCGGGATCCTACGCGACGTCCCTGCTGGACGAGATCGGGAAGGGGCGGCTTCGAGGGATGGGCGGGGTGGACGACACAGCGCCGGCCCAGCATGTTGTCGGCAAGTAATAATGTCCCCTTCTTCGGCAAGTAGAACTGTCCCCTAAACTACGGGTCTCTCAAGGAGGCTCGAGTGGAGCGGACAGCGATGAGTACGAAGGAGCATGAGCGGGCGGTGGTGTTCGCGCGTGTGGTGGCTGGGGAGCTGCGTGTGGGGGAGGCGGCGGAGCTTGTGCAGCTCTCGAAGCGGCAGGCGAAGCGGGTGCTCGCGAGGTTCCGGAGCGTGGGTCGTGCGGGGCTCGTGCATGGCAACGTCGGTCGGCTCTCGAACCGGGCCAGGCCAGTGGAGGAGCGGGAGCAAATACTGGAGCTGGTTCGCACGAAGTTGGGCGGCATGGCGGAGCGAGGATCCGGGCAGCGGTTCGGGCCTACGCTGGCGTCGGAGCACCTGGCGGAGGAGTTCGGGATCGTCATCCCGACCCGAACGCTTCACAGCTGGATGGTGGAGGAGGGGCTCTGGAGCCGAGCTCGGAAGATTCGGCCTCGGCCGGGGCGTCGGGAGCGACGGGCTCACTTCGGGGAGCTCATACAGCTGGATGGCAGCTTTCACGACTGGTATGAGGGCAGAGGGCGGCGGGCGGGTTCGGCGAGCTGCGTCATGAACATGGTCGATGACGCCACGAGCGAGACGCTCCTGCGCTTTGGCGACCAGGAGACGATCTGGGCGGCCGTCCACATCCTCCAGGAGTGGATCCGGCTCTATGGCGTGCCGAGGGCTCTCTACACCGATTGGAAGAACATCTACAAGCGGACTCCCAACTCGGCCGAGCGTAGTCTTGGCATCGAGGCGCACACGTCGTTCGGGCTGATGTGCAAGAAGCTCGGGATCCAGGTGATCGGCGCCGGAAGCCCGCAGGCCAAGGGGCGGATCGAGCGGAGCAACGGCGTCCACCAGGACCGGCTGATCAAAAAGATGCGACGGCTCGGCATCGAAGATGACGCGGCCGCCAACCGGTATGTGCTGGAGAAGTACCTGCCGGCGCACAACGCGCGCTTTGCCAAGCCTCCACGCGAGCGCGCTGACTATCACATCCCGTTCAATCCTGCACTTAATCCGGACGACGTCTACTGCATTGAGTACCACCGGGTGGTGAGCAACGATTTCGTCGTGCAGTTCCAGGGAGCGGGGCTGCAACTGGACCGAAAGAGCCGGGGCAGGGTGCCCGCCGGGAGCCGCATCCTGGTTCGCTGCACCGAAGATGGCCGAATCCGAGTGATCCACCGTGGAGCTGGCGCGCAGGAACACGAGTGCCGGTGGACGCCGGCCGTGCCCCGAACGCAGACAGCGCCCCGGCCGACGCCGACACCCAAGCCCCGGAAGACCCCTCCGAAACCCGACCAGGAGCACCCCTGGCGACGCGCAGGACGCTATGCCATCGCCAAGGCAGAAGCCCGGAAAACGGCGGCCCTCACTGGACCGCCCGCCTGAACCTCGAGAAGGGGACACTTCTACTGGCCGCAAACCGGGGACATTTCTAATGGCCGTTGACACAGCGCCGGCCCAGCATTGACATTCGGCTTCTCTTCGACCTAGAATTGGCCGACCGGTCGGATCATCCCCCGAGCGCCGAGGCCCCGCCCTGCAGATGGCGTCCTCTCCCAGCGACGAGATCCGGCGGCCGCCGAGCCAGGCGGCGCGCCCTGCGGATCCCTCACCCCGCTGGTCGACGGACCAAGACGAGCTTCTCCGCTTCCAGGTCCGCGCCTACCTCCGTTTCGCCGCACTCCGTATCGAGCAGGACCGCCACTCCGAAGCCGTCCCGGCCTACCGTCGCGTTCTCGAGCTGGACCCCGACAACCCCGTGGCGCTGCGTGCGCTGGCGGAGGTCGACGCTCCCATGCAGCAGGGGCGTGGCGGGGACGTTTCGGAGCCCGCGCGGCCCCCTCGTGGCACCGGCGTGTCGGAGCCCGCGCGGCAGGACGCGGGATCGCCGGGGTTGCTCCCGCCGCCGTCGGCGGCTGCACCGATGCCGCCCGTCGATGGGGCCGCTTCACGAGACGGTTCACGGGACGCCCCACGGGATTCACGGGCCTCGCCGCCCCCCGCCGTGAGCACGATCGGCGGCTACCTCGGCGAGCTGCTCGGCTGGGGCACGCCGCCGGCGGACGCGCCGTACCCGTGGGAGGAAGGCTACGACGCCTACGTCGCGGGACAGGGCTCCCGGGAGGGGGCCGGGATGGAGTCCGCGCGGCTCGTGCAGGTGCCAGGGGAGGGGGAGCGAGGTGGGCACGCCGGCGCCGAGTCCGGGGTCCCGTCGCCGGAGGCCTTCAGCGGGGGCGGGGCGGCGCCGGGACGCGGCAGGCGGGGGAGTGGACGACGGACGGGGAAGGGGAGCGGTCGCGAGCTGTCGCTTGCGACGTCGCTATCGGATCTGCTCGTGGGGCTCCTCGAGTACCACGACCCGTACTACCGCGGAGGGAGCAGCCTGACGCGGCTGCTGGCGGTCGGCATCGGCCGGGAGATGGGCCTGCCGGAGGGGCACCTGCGGATGCTGGGACTCGCCGCCGTGCTGCGGGACATCGGGCGCATCTCGGCCGGTGACCGGCTGCTCGCGCCGACGCCGCCCGGGCGGCTGGACGTCCGGGCGCGAGGGCGCATCCGTGAGCACGTCGATCTTGGCCTTCGACTGCTGGAGGGCCACGGTCTTCCCGGGCCCGTGCTGCGCGGCATCCGCCACCATCACGAGCGGTGGGACGGCGCCGGGTACCCCGACGGACTGGCCGGAGACGCGATCCCTGCGCTCGCCAGGATCCTGTGCGTCGCCGACGCGTTCGCCGCCATGATCCGGCCGCGGCCGTACCGCCTTCCGAAGCGGGTGACGGACGCGGTGGAGGAGCTGCGGAAGGAGTCGGGGCGGCAGTTCGACCCGCGCGTCGTGGAAGCGGCGCTGCGGCTCCTCGGCACCGGCGACCTGCGCGTGTTCGGCGTCGGGCGCTCCCGGCACGTCGTGGTGATCCATCCGGATGGGGCGAAGGGCGGCGTGCTGGCCGCCCGTCTGTGCACGGCCGGCTACCTCGCGGAAGTTGCGCCGGACTTCGAGACCGCCCGGACGCGACTTCGGCAGCTCCCCGTCGAGGCCCTGTTCCTGACCGCCGACCTGCCCATGGAGGAGGCCGTCGCCTTCCTGCGGGAGGTGCGCAGCAGTCCGGAAGTGGGCATGGTCCCGATCCTCGGGCTCGACGCGGACACGCCGCGCAAGGCGATGCGCCTGCTCATGGCGGGCGTGGACGCGTTCTTCGGCCGGGCGGCGGAATTCTCCCAGATCCGCTCCGCTCTCTCGGCCCTCATGGGTCAGGCGACGCGGCAGCGCGGACGTGCGGCGCTGCCGCAGGGCAGTTCGTCGGCCGACCGGCGCGTGGACACGCTGCGCGGAAGCATCGAGGACTACGGGCTCCGCTGGCTGCTCCAGATGATCGGCTTCCACGGCCGCACGGCCGCCCTCGCCGTCTCCGGGCCGGGAGGGGAGGGCGTGATCTACCTCGAGCGGGGAGATCCGCGCCACGCCCACGACGATGCGTCGTCGGGGGAGGAAGCCCTCGCGCGGATGCTGGAATGGCGGACGGGGACGTTCGCCGTCCATCTCGACCGCGAGCCGCCGCAGCGCACGATACGGCGCTCGCTGATGAGCATATTGCTGGAGCACACCGCTCCCACGGACCCAGCGACGTACGGAGCGGTGAATCCCGGGTGAGGCCGGGCGCATCCTTCCGTCGTGACGCGCCCGCACGCCCGCTCGGGCCCCTTCCGCCGTAGCGCGCCGTCCCCCGTCCCCTCCCGAGTGCCCGCTCTCCGCTACATCCGTCGGTACCGAGGCCCGCTTCCGCCCTCCCGGGGCGTCCAGCGGGGGCCGAGCACGTCGGTCGCCTTGCAGTCGACGCAGTTCGGCGCGTTCACGACGAGGCGGTCGCCATCCCGTTCGTACACGCCGGCGGGGCACATGTGGGCGTAGAAGTCGGCTACTTCCGGCGGGACGTCCTCACCCACGATCAGGTGCACGGGGATGTCGTCCCGTGTCTGATTGCCCGACTTGAAGACTGCGTCGAGCTTCCGGATCGTCAGGTCGGAGCCGCCGGACGCGGGACCGCCCGCGGATTCCGCTGCCATCCCGCCGGGCTTTCGGGCCTCGGCGGCGTCGGGCTCCGAGGCGATGTCGCCGCCGGGGAAGCGGCCACCGCTCAGCGACATGAGGCCCGCCTTCAGACCGCCCATCCAGAAGCCGTCCTTGAAGGCGAGTCGCATGTTGCGGCGCTCGTGCAGGTCGCTGGCGATGTAGGACCCGTCGACCATGCGATCGTAGGCCGCGAGGGCCGAGGCCCCGACGTCGCCCTTCTTCAGGGCCTCGAAGATGGCGCGGGCGGCGTAGATCCCGGACTGCATGGCGTAGTGGATGCCCTTGAGCGAGGCGACCTCTACGAATCCGGCGGCGTCCCCGAGGACGACAAGGCCGTCCCCGGAGCGGCGTTCGGGAAGGGCATTCCAGCCGCCCTCGGGAATGGTCTTCGCGCCCCACTCCACCAGCTCCCCTCCCTCCAGATAGCGGCGAAAGAGGGGGTGCGTCTTCATGCGCTGGAGCAGGTCGTGGACGTCGAGGTCCGCCTCGGGATAGTCGAGGCCGACGACCAGGCCCAGCGCGACGAGGTTCGGCTCCAGCGGATACATGAAGCTGCCGCCGAACGCGTCGTCAGGCAGCGGCCAGCCGAGGGTGTGAATGATTCGGTCCAGTGGCGTCTTCGTCTCCCACAGTTCCTTCACGCCCAGGGCGTAGATCTGCGGATTCCGGGACGTGACGCCCTGCCACTTCATCCACGCCTGAGACAGCGCGCCGCGGGTCCCCTCGGAAAGCGCCGTCACGCGGGCGACGATGTCGGTGGCCGGCATCCCGCCGGGCGTCGGGTTGCCCTCCCGGTCCAGCCCCGAGGGCGTCGTGCGGACGCCGCGAACGGCGTTCTGCTCCACGAGCAGCGACGCCGCGGGGAAGCCGGTGAAGACGTCGACCCCGAGTTCCTGCGCCTTCTCCCCGAGCCAGCGGACCAGCTCGCAGATGGAGCCGACACGGTTGCCGGAGTTCTGCATGGTCGGGGGCGTGGGGATGCGCAGCGAGCGGTCGCCCGTGAGGAAGAACACGGACTCGTGGCCGACGGGCTGCCGGAGCGGCCACTCGGACTCGGGCACCTCCGGTAGCAGCTCGCGCAGCGCGATCGGATTCACGACGGCGCCGGACAGGCAGTGCTCGCCGAGGCCCTCCGCCTTCTCCAGGACGGCGATGGAGAGGTCCCCGAGCTCGCCGCCCGCCTCCGCGTCCTGCTTCGCCAGTCGGGCCAGCTCGATGGCCCCGGAGAGTCCGGCGGGCCCACCACCCACGAAGACGACGTCGACCTCGACGCTCTCCTCGCCGGGCGTCTCACGCAGGATCAGCTGGTCCTCGGGCAGATCGGGCTGATAGTCGGCCGGCACGAACCGGCCGCGTTGCTGGGCCATGAAGGGCTCCTGTTCGGTTCAGTCTTCAGCGACGTCGCGGATGCCGTACTCCGCCACGGCCGGGTCGTCCGCGTCGAGGCGGATCGCGGCGGCCGTCGCGCCCTGCGGCAGGCCGTCCAGTCCCCGGGGCACGATCACCAGCGCGTCGGCCTCGGCGACGGAGCGCAGAATGCCCGAGCCCTGGGGCCCCGTCAACCGCGCCTGCCATTCGCCCTCCCGCTGCTCCAGCCGCGCGCGCAGGAAGTGCGTCAGCCCGCGGCCCGAGGGGAATGGCTCGGCGAGCCGGACCTGCAGGGTTCGTGCGTGGACGTCCCCGCGGCCGAGCATCCGGCGAAGTGCAGGGCGCACCATGACCTCGAACGTGACGAGGGCGGAGACGGGGTTGCCTGCGAGGCCGAAGACCGGGATGCCCGGGCCGTGTTCGTCCCTGGCCGGGCCGCCGGCGTCGGGATCGGGCAGCAGGCCGAAGGAGAACGGGCTGCCCGGCCGCATGGTCACGCGCCAGAAGGCGAGGCGGAAGCCGAGCTCCTCCATGACGTCCTTGAGGAGGTCGCGGTCCCCGACGCTCGCGCCGGCCGTCGTGATCAGCGCGTCGACGCTGCGGACGCGCTCGAGCCGGCGCAGGATGCTCGCGCGTTCGTCCCGGGCGATGCCCAGGTCGACGGGCACTCCGCCCGTCTCCCGCACGGCGGCGGCCAGGCTCCACGCGTTCGAGTTCACGATGCCGCGGCCGTCCGCCGCGTCGCCTGCCCGGGACGGGTCGAGGAGCTCGTCACCGTTCGAAAGAATGGCGACGCGGGGCCGCCGATGCACCGAGGGCCGAACGACGCCCGTCGCCGCGAGGATTCCGGCCTCCGCGGGGCGAATCGGGCGGCCCCGGCGCAGCACGACGTCTCCTCGCCTCATGTCCTCGCCACGGCGACGGACGTTGCGCCCGGCGTCGTCGCCCCGGAGCACGCGCACTCGGCCCCCGACGGCGCCGGGGACCGCGCCCGGATCCCCGCCAGGCGGCGATTCCGGGCCTCCGGCCATTCCCAAGCCTCCCGGCGGCTCCGCGTCCCAGGCGTCGGTGTGCTCGATGCGGACCACCGTGTCGGCGCCGTCCGGGAGGGGCGCGCCGGTCATGATGCGCGCGGCCTGTCCCGGGCCGATGGGCGTGTCGGGCACGGCGCCGGCCGGTACGTCGGCGACGACATCGAGCAGGACCGGGTGATCCGCGCTCGCGCTTTCGACGTCGGCCGCGCGCACGGCAAACCCGTCCATGGCGCTGTTGTCCCACGGCGGCTGATCCAGCGGAGAGACGACGTCCTGGGCGAGCACCCGCCCGGCCGCGTCCGCCAGGTCGACGGCCTCGCCAGGGAGCGGATGCACGAGCGACAGAATGCGACGCAGGGCGTCGCCTACCGACAGCCAGTCGGGCTCGCGGCGGCTCACGGTTCCTCCGGCGTCACGGGGGCACCATCAACGGGGCTCATGGCCGTACCATCCTGCGGGCTCGTTCCATGTCATCGGGCGTGTTCACGTTGAGGAAGATCCGGTCCGGGTCCCCCATGGCCGCCACGTCGGCCAGCGGGATGCGGCGGACGCGGACGTCGCCCCAGAAGCCGATGATGCGGCGGTCGTCGCCCGCGAGCTGCCGCTCGATCGCAGGCCTGCACGCGGGCCCGTACCAGGCGCACATGGGCTCGACACCGCGGGGACCTGCGCTTTCCGGTACGGCGACGTCGCAGTCTTCGCCGGCCAGGGCGGCGAGACGTCGGAGCAGGTCAGGCGCCAGGAACGGCATGTCGCACGCGACGACGAGCGCCCCGGGCCGGCCTTCCTCGACGGCCCAGCCGACCGCCGTGTGGATCCCGCCCAGCACGCCGTGACCGGGGCGCTCGTCGGGCCGGATCGGTACGGCGAGGTCCGCGAACAGCGCCGGCTCGTTGGCGACGATGGCGAGAGGCGCGCGGCCCCGCGCTCCGCTGTCCGCTTCCTCCGGCGTTCGGTCAGCCGGCTCCGGTCCGACGTCCGCTTCCTCCGGCGCACCGTCGCGGGCGGTCAGCGCGTCCGCGAGTGCGGCAAGGGCGCGGTCGACGATGCGGCGCCCGTCGACCTCCTCCAGAGCCTTGGGCCGGCCGTAGCGCCGGCTCGCCCCGCCGGCGAGCACGACGCCGAGGGGGGCGCGGAAGGGGGCGCGGAAGGGGGCGCGGAACGTGCGCGGGGCCCGGAGGGGTGCGCCGAGGGGGGCGTCTTCCCGAAGACGATCCGCGGCGTCGTCCGTCATGGCGCCCCGTCCGGGGCGGGATCGATGGCGGCACCGCCGACTGTGTCGGCGGCGGGGTCGGGCGCGGGCTCTGGGGCGCCATACGGCGTGGGCTGCGGGGCCCCACGCGACGCGGGCTTCCCTCCTGATCCGGATCCGTCTCCCGGCGAGAACACGCGCGGCCCGGCTCCGGCCGCCCGGGCCACGACCGTCACGCCCCCGGCCGAGGCCATTTCGACGGCGAGCGTCGTCGGGACCGAACGGCTGGCGATCCACGCGACACCCGCGCGGCACGCCGAGCGCACCATGGCGCCGCTCACCCGGGCGGAGAGGACCAGTCCGCACCGACCCGGATCGACCCGACGCCGCCAGGCGGCGCCCAGCAGCTTGTCCACCGCGTTGTGGCGTCCGACCTCCTCGCACGCGTCGACGATCGCGCCGCCTTCCACCAGCGCCGCGACGTGGAGGCCGCCACCGGAGCGGTAGCGCTCAGCGGCGGCGTAGGCCGCCTCGAAGAGGTCGCGCATCGTGTCGGCATCCGGAGGCGCGGCCGGTGGGTCGGCCGGTCGGACTGTGGCTCGGAGGGGCGACAGGCGCTCCGGCTCGCAGTCGAGGAAGTGTCGGATTCCGCAGCCGGTGCGGCGATGCCGGAGCCGGGCGTCGAGCGCGGCGGCCGCAGTCGGCGTGAGCGTGATGCGTACCGTCAGCGTGGGGGCTGTCGGGAGTCTCTCGACATCCTGTACGTCCGAGGGGGAGTCCACGAGGCCGGTGGAGAGCAGCCAGCCGGCTGCCAGGTCTGCAGTCCGCTCCGATGTGCACGTCCACGACGCGAGCACTCGCTCGCCGGTGACGATGCGGATCGGGGTCTCGTCGACGGGGTCGCTGCGGCCGGGCATGGCGCGAAGATAGTGGCCGGAGGCCGGGTGGCGCGAACGGGCAGGTGGGGGCCGGCTGCGCGTGGGGCCGGCGCCTCGGGGGGACGGGGCCTGGGGGGGACGGCGCCTCGGGCGGCAGGATTCGACATGCACGGCCGGTGGGGCGGCCGCTTGTGCGATTCTGCCGGGAAACGCGGCCTGATCCGACACGGAGCTCGCCCCGAACGGGCGCGCGTCGAATCTGGCCGCATTGCGCGGCAGGATTCGACAACGCCCCCCGGCGCCCGTCGTCCGCGGTGCATCATGCCGCCGTCGGACGCCGCGGGCGGCCTCGAGGGCGGCCTCGCGGGCGCCGGCAGGCGTCGGGACCCGCGCCCGGGCCCCGGGGGGCGCCCCCGCCCGGCCCCCGCCGGCGCCAGGGCTCCGACCCCCCCGGCCGCGCCCCCGCCTCCAGGACCGGCGGCCCCCGCCTCCCGGACGCCGCGGCCCCCGCCCCCAGGACCGGCGGCCCCCGCCTCCCGGACGCCGCGGCCCCCGCCCCCGGGCCCGCTGGCCTGCCCCGGGCCGCTGCCCGCTCTGACTCCCCCGCCTCCTACAGCACCTGCGGCGCGATGCCGAGGATCGCCGCGGCGATCCAGCGCAGGATGATGTACGGCACCAGACCCACCAGGGCGGTGAGCAGCGCCCGCCCCGTGCCGAAGTCCAGGGCCTGCCGGATGGCGATCAGCCCTGCCACGAGGATCCACAGGCCGACGACCACCTCCACGGCCCATCCGAGGATCGGGACGATGGCGAAGACGTACAGCACGCCGGGCGCCCATGCGTACCCGATCGTACGCAGCAGCTCCCCCCAGGTGGCAGTGCCGCTGAACAGGTGCGTTCCCACGATGTAGGTCACGCCCGACCAGAGCAGCCAGCCGAGAGAGACCGAGATCAGCCCGACGAGGATGCCGCGGGGCCCGTGCAGGGCTCCGCCTGCGGCCGCGGAGATCGAGGCGAGGGCGACGACGCCGAACGCCTGTCCCGTGGCCCCCGTGTCCGCCTCGACCTCCTCGTAGACGGACGTGTCCAGGCGAGCGGCTGCCTTCATCCGCTCCACCATCGATCGCGTACCTTCGATCATCGCTTCCCCCTCTCGGTCAGGACTCTCGTGGGTTCACTACGGCTCGAACGCTCCCGCCGTTTCCGCCTCGCCGCTACCGCCCCGCCGCGTACGCGCGGAGCGCGGCGGCCTTCGTGCGGGCCTCGACGGTGGCGCCGGGGCGGATGCCCAGCGCCTCTGCGCTGCCGCGGGTGACGAGCGCAACGAGGGCGGCCGGGCCGGTGAGCCGGACGCGGACGAGGCCGCCGGCGGGTGACGTCGCCGCGACGGTGAGCACGAGGCGGTTCCGGGCGCTCGTCGAGTCGGCGTCGGGCGTGGCGAGGACGACGTCCTCGGGCCGGTACGCGACGTGGGCGGCGTCGCCGGCGGCGAGGGGGTCGGCGGGCACGGCAAGGATGCGGGCGCCGGCGGGGAGCTCGACCTCCACGAGGCCGTCGTCCCCGGCGCTCACCACGCGCCCGTCGAGGACGAGCTCGGCGCCGGTCATCTCGGCGACGAACGGGGTCGCCGGGTCCGCCACGACGGCGTCGGGCGTGCCCTCCTGCACGATGCGTCCGCCCTCCATGACGGCGACGCGGTCCGCCAGCCCGAATGCCTCGGCGGGATCGTGGGTGATGAGGAGCACGCTGTGCGCGTGCCGTCGCGACAGCCGTTCGAGGTCGGCACGGAAGCGTCGGCGGACGGCGATGTCCAGGTTCGACGTCGGCTCGTCGAGGAGCAGCACCTTCGGCTCGACGACGAGGGCTCGGGCGAGTGCGACGCGCTGGGCCTCGCCGCCGGAGAGTGCGGCGGCGTCGCCGTCGGCGCGATCGGCGAGGCCGACCTCTTCGAGGGCGGCGTGGGCGCGTCGGAGGCGCTCGTCCGCCGGCACGCCGCGGGCGCGCAGGCCGTACTCGACGTTCGCGCGGACGCTGCCGCTGAACAGGATCGGCCGCTGGAAGACGGCGGCGAGGCTCCGGGCCGCGGCGGTGTCGCCCGGGCGGGCGGGTCGTCCGTCGATCTCGACATGACCGGAGTCGGGCCGCTCGAGGAGGAGCAGCATGCGGAAGAGCGTGCTCTTGCCGGCGCCGTTCGGCCCGAGGACGACGACCGTCTCGCCGACGGAGACGTCGAGGTCGACGCCATCCACGACGTCGCGGCCGGCGAGGCGCCTGCGCAACCCGCGGGCGCTGAGGGCGACGTCGCCCGTCACAGGAACGGGCGCTCCCGGCCCACGCCGGCGCCGCGGGCTTCCTGCGCCTGCACCAGCAGGACGTTGACGACGAATGCGAGGAGGAGCAGGACGATGCCGAGGGCGAGGGCGGCGCCGAGGTTGCCCTTGCGGGTCTCGAGGACGATGGCGGTGGTCATGACGCGGGTCTCGCCCTCGATGTTGCCGCCGACCATCATGACGGCGCCGACCTCGGACAGGACGGCGCCGAAGCCGGCCACGATGGCGGAGACGAGGCCGAAGCGGGCCTCCCGCAGGTGCGTGGCGAGGGCGCGGAGCCTCGACGCGCCGAGGGCGCGGGCCTGGAGCCGGACGTCGGGTGGGACGGCGCGGACGGCAGCCAGGGTGATGCCGGCCACGTAAGGCGCCGAGAGCATGGCCTGGGCGAGGATCATGGCGCCGGGGGTGAAGAGGAGCCCCAGCCCCCCGAGGGGTCCCGAGCGCGACAGCAGCATGTATACAATGAGGCCGACCACCACGGGCGGCAGGGCGAATCCGGTGTGGATGATGGCGGTGAGCAGCCGGCGGCCCCGGAAGCGTCCGAGCGCGGTGGCGACGCCGAGGGGCATCCCGACGAGGGTGCCGAGGGCGAGGCCGAGGACGGCGACCCGCAGGGACAGGGCGACGATCCCCCACAGGTACGCGCTGCCGCCGAAGAGGAGGCGGAGTGCTTCGCGGCCGGCGTCGGCGAAGAGGTCCATGGCGTGGGCGCAGGTGGGCCGGGCTCAGGGGGCCCGGCTCAGGTGGGCCGGGCTCGGGTTCCCGGTCCGGCGGTCGGCTCGAACAGAGGGTGGCCTCTGCTGTCGCGTCCGAAGCCGCCGATGACCGCCTGGCCGACGGGCGACGTGATCCAGTCCGCGAACGCGGCGGCGGCCGCGGAGTCCGCGGCGCCGCGGACGCGCGTGACGGCGTAGTCGTTCCGCAGCGCCGGGTCGTCGGAAACGAGGATGGGCAGGCGGTCACCCACCTGCTGCTTCCACGTCGGACGATCCGTCAGGACGTATCCCTGCCGATCGACGGCGATTCGCAGGGCCTCGGCCATGCCCGCGCCGGCGGACACGTACCAGGCCCCCTGGCCGCGGGGGAACGTGTCGGGGTCGAGCCCGGCGGAGCGCCAGATGGCCATCTCGCGGGTGTGGGTGCCGCTGTCGTCGCCGCGGGAGACGAAGGTCGCCCGGTGGTCGGCGACACGGCGGAACGCGGTGGCGGCGTCGGCGGACCCCGCCAGGCCCGCGGGGTCGGACGCCGGGCCGACGACGATGAACGCGTCCCGCATCACGGGCCGCCGATCCATGCCCCTGCCGGAGTCGATGAACGCCGCCTCAGCGGCGGAGTCGTGGGTGATGACTGCGTCGACGTCGCCCCGCGTCGCCATGGCGATGACCTCCCCCGTCCCGGCGGAAATGACCTGCAGACGGATGTCCGGATAGGACGCGGAGAAGGCGCTGTCGATGGCGTCGAGGAGGCCGGAGTCCTGGATGGACGTCGTCGCCCCGACGACGACGCGCCGGACCGGGGCCGCGTCGCCGCCGCACGCCGCGGCGGCGAGGACCGTTGCGAGGCAGGCGGCGACGAGCGCCCGGCGTCGCCTCAATGGTTCTCGCGGGAGCGGGAACCGACCTGGGGCGGACTGTCCGGCGGGGAGTACGACTCCCCTCGCTCGATCGCCTTCTTCATGTCGTGGGTGCCCCGCTGCTCGTGGGCGGTGTCGGGGGCGAGGTGCTCGGCGCTCGGCTCGGTGCGGGTGCTCTCGCCGCCGAGCTCGCCTTCGGCCTCGAAGGCCTGTGCGGCGGACTCGTCTGCCGCCTGCGGGCTCTCGGCGCGGACGGACTCGTCGACGACGACTTCGTTCTGGAAGGCGCCGATGCCCAGCTCGTCCTCCACGATCTCCTCGAGGAGCTGGGCCTCGTCCTCGGTGCCCACTCGGCCTCCCAGGTGGACCTCTCCGTCGGTGACGTCGACCTCGATGTAGGCTGCGTCCAGGCCGGCCTCGTCCCGGACCTTCCCCAGGATGAGCTGCTTCAGCTCGTCGTCGTCGAGGTCCTCGATATCGTAGATGTCCTCGTAATCCGTCGGCATGCTCGTGGTCCTCCCGTTCGGATCGCCATGTAACCTCCGGTCGGGACCCGCGCCGGCCGCGTCCGCCTCAGAAGCGGATCCCGAGTCCGAGCGATACCGCGTAGTGCTGCAGCCACTCCTTGTCGGGAACCGTCAGCGAGTAGACGAGGAATCCTGTCGGGGTCTTCACGCGCCAGAGGTAGTCCCGGGCGTCGAGCCGGATGCCGATGCCCGGAGTGGGGATCCACTCGATCCCCGCGCCCACCTGGACGGCGAATCTCGTGCCGGGACGGTACCTGAAGTTGGAGGCGACGGCCGAATCGGCCGCTTCGTCGGTCCGGGCGCGGACGACGACGGCGGCGCCGCCGAGGAGATAGGGCTGGAGGCGGTGCCACGTACGCGGGCCGGTGAGGTCGAAGCGGATACCGGCGTCGACGACGGCGAGGGTGACGTCCCCGGTGCCGACCTCCTGGAAGGCGACGCTGTCGGACGCGACGCGCAGCGAGTCGACGATGCCCCGGGTCGTGGGCACGAGGGAGAACCCGGCGTCGAGGTTGAACGGGCCGCTTACGCGCAGGTCGTAGCGGCCGCCGAAGATCGGCGCCGATTCCACGCCCAGTCCGACGGTGCCCTGGCTGGAGGCGAGGTACCCGCCGAAGAGGGTAACCTCCTGGTTCCGATCGATGAACCGGTAGGGCGACGTGATGTGCTGGGCCCACGCGGGCGACGCCGAGGCGACGAGGGCCGCGCATGCGAAAACGAGCGAACGGGTGCGACGCATCCGGGTCCGGGACGAAGGAAATGGTTGCCGCGGCTGAAAGCGACCGGAAGCTAGACGTCGCGGGACTGCGCGCGCAAGCGATCGATCGTTGACACTCCGCTCTACGCTCGTCTAGGATCGAGGCCATGAATTCGTTCCGTCGAGTCGCCGTCCTCCTGATGCTCCTCGCCCCGGCGGGGCTGCGCGCACAGGCCCGTGTCAGCGTCGACAGTGAGAACCTGCGCGCCGCACCGGCGGGCGTGGTGGTCGCGCAGGTCTTTCGCGGCACGCCGCTGCGGCTGGGCGAGCACCGCGACCGCTGGGTCGAGGCGACGCTGGAGGGCTGGGTGTGGGCGGCGTCGGTGCAGCACGACGGCGCGGCCGGCCACGACCTGCGGGTGTCCGCCCCCGAGGGCGAGAACCTGCGCGCCGCCCCCAACGGCGAACGTCGCGCCCGTCTGGGTCGCGGCACCCTCCTCGACAGCATCGGCGCCCGTGACCGCTGGATCCACGTGCGGCGCGCCGCGTGGATCTGGAGCCCCTCGGTTTCCGGAGCGGCGTCGACGGGGGAGTCGCCGGCGGACTCCCCGGCGGAGTCGCCGCAGAAGGAAGGGACGCGCGTGACGGCCCCGGCGCCGGCGGCCGCCGGCGACTCCCTGCCCGCGGCATGGCTGCCCGACAGCGTGGCGGCGGCCCGGGTCGCGGTCCGGGGTGCCCCGCTTCTGACGGCTCCGGATGGCGACACGGTGGCGGCGCTCCGGCCGCTGGGCCGGGTGGCGGTCGTGGAGCGGCGGGATGGATGGGTCCGCGTCCGAGTGGACGGGTGGGTTCCGGCCGCAATGCTGTCCGACGCGGCGGACACGCTGGCCGTCCTCGGGGACGACGCGGCGGCGGCGCTCGCGGCGGGCACCGACGCGCTGCGCGGCCGACGGGTCCGGTGGACGCTTCGGTTCATCTCGGTGCAGCAGGCGGACTCGGTGCGTCGGGACTTCCGCCCCGGTGAGCGGTTCGTCCTGGCCCGGGGGCCGGGGGAGCGCAGCGGTCTCGTCTACCTGGCCGTCCCGGACAGCCTGCGGAGCCGCGTGGCTGCGCTGCGGCCGCTCGAGGCCTTCACTGCGCTGGCGCGGATCCGGACGCCCCGCTCGAAGCAGACGGGTGCGCCGGTCCTGGAGCTGCTGGACATCCTGTGACGAGCGGGAACAGCGGGGGGCGGACGCGGTACGAAGAGCCCGCGAGTCGACGCACGCTGCGTCGCCGGCAGGCCCGTGGATGGCGGCATCGGATCGGAGGGCGAATGGCAGTCAGGGAGATGAGGGTCGCGGCCTTCGCGGCAGCGGTCCTGCTCGTCGGCGCCTGCAGCGGGGACAGCGGGACGGGTCCGAAGCAGGAAGCGCCCAAGTACAACCTCTCCATCCAGAGCGGTGACCAGCAGATCGGCGTGCAGGGTGAGCGGCTCAGCCAGCCCCTGCAGGTGGTGGTCTCCGACGCCCAGACCGAAGAGCCCGTGGGCAGCGTCGACGTGACGTGGAGCGTCGTGTCCGGTGCCGGCGCTTCCGTCTCGCCGGCCATCTCGACGACGAACTCCAGCGGCGTCGCCTCGACCACCGTGACCCTCGGCCCGGCGACCGGAGCCTACACCGTCCAGGCGACCGTCCAGGACGCCGTCGTCCAGCCCGTGATCTTCACGGCGAGCGCCGTCAGCGATCCGCCGTCGATCGGCAGCGTCGAGCCGAGCTCCGCATTCGCCGGCGACACCGTCACCGTCATGGGCCAGAACTTCGGATCCCAGGCCGACAAGGTGCGGGTGCTCTTCGACGGCTTCGGCGGCCAGGTGCTGTCGGTGACCGACACGCAGATCCGCGCGACCGTGCCGCTGTGTCTTCCGACGCGGCACGTGCAGGTGACGGTCG
Organism: uncultured Gemmatimonadales bacterium; assembly: GCA_963728445.1. Taxonomy (GTDB): domain Bacteria; phylum Gemmatimonadota; class Gemmatimonadetes; order Longimicrobiales; family RSA9; genus CAVSJO01. Next base: position 1,675,919 of record CAVSJO010000006.1, read on the forward strand.
CCCTGGGCGGTGTCCTCAGCAACGGCGTCTCTCTTCCGGTCACGGGCGGTAAGGCGACGCCCCTCCAGCTGAGCGTCGGGGGCGTCGTCACGATCGCGGACCCGGCCGACCTCCGGTGCCTCACTTTCGATCCGGCCTCGTCCGGGACGAAGTTCCTCGTCGTCGTCCAGAACGCGGCGACCGTGGCGAACGCGCCGATGCCGTTCACGCTCACCGCCATCGGGGACAACACGAGCGTCGCCAGCCTGAGCCCGACGATGGTCCCGGGCGCCGCCGCGGCGGCCCGCCGGCCCTCCGGTGCCGCCCCCGATCCGCAGGAGGCATTCGAGAGCCGCCTGCGCCGGAACGAGCGGGGCTTCCGGCCCGGCGACTTCATCCGCCGTCCGAGCTACACGGTGTCCGGTGACGTGTCCGCCGCCGTGCCCAGCGTGGGCGACAGGAAGACGTTCCAGGTCGTCAACAAGGACAACATGTTCACGAGCGTGACGGCCGAAGTGCAGTACGTCGGCCAGCACGGGATCATCTACCAGGACGTAAAGGCGCCGGCGAACGGATTCAAGCAGGCCGATTTCGAGCGTTTCGCCACCCTGTTCGACGATCCGATCTACGACACGGACGTCGCGACGTACGGCTCTCCGTCCGACATCGACGGGAACGGGCACGTCGACATCCTCTTCACACCGGTCGTCAACGAGCTGACGCCGAAGGGCAGCACCGGCTTCGTCGCCGGCTTCTTCTACGGCAACGACCTGACGACGAACCAGGGCAGCAACCGGGGCGAGATCTTCTACAGCATCGTCCCGGACCCGGATGGCAAGTACGGGGACGCACGCACGGCCGACAAGATCCTGCAGACGGTGCCGTCCACGCTGGCCCACGAGTTCATGCACATGATCCACTTCAACCAGCGCGTGCTGATCCGGGGCGGCTTCGACCTGGACGCGCTCTGGCTGTCGGAGGGGCTGGCCCACACGGCGGAGGACATCGTCGGCCACGTGTTCGAGCAGCGCGGCAACATCGATCAGGCCGACGAATTCGAGGGCGCGAACTACGCCCGGGCGTTCTACTACCTCTCCAGCTTCAAGGACTCGCCCGACCATACGTACGACGTGAGCCTGCTTTCGGAGAACGGCTTCGGCTCCCTCGAACAGCGGGGCGCCGCCTGGCTGCTGCTCAAGTACCTGACCGGGCTCCAGGGCACCGGGCTGCTGAAGGACCTCGTCCAGACCACCCTGTCGAGTACGACGAACGTCTCCCAGCACGTCGGCCGGTCGTGGGAGTCGATCTTCAGCGACTGGTGCATCGCCCTCTACGCCGACAACGACCCGGAGCTGTCGATCTCGCAGATCGACCCCCGCTACCAGTTCGCGGACATCGACCTGCGGAGCACCATCTCCTCGAGCCAGTACGGCGGGTTCGCCCTCAAGCCGGAGACGCACGACTTCGGGAATTTCAGCGTCACTGCAACGCTGCCGTCATCGAGCCCGTACTTCCTGATCCTCCAGGCCCAGGGTTCATCCCCGGTGACCAGCCTGAACCTCGTGCCGCAGACGAGCTCCACGTTCCCCGGCGCCGCCGAGCCCCAGATCTCCGTCCTGAGGCTGAACTAGGACCCCTCAGCCTCAGCCTCAGCCTGAGCCTCAGCCTGAGCCTCAGTCCACGCGCTCCAGCCGGTCGCTCGGGCGGAAGTGCCGGCCGACCTTCGAGAGCGGCCTGCCCTCCAGCTTCACCACGTCCGCCGTGAAGTTGTACGCCCCCTTGAAAAGCGACGAGCCGACGCCATAGGAGTCCACGGGGACGCCCATCTCTTCGAAGCGTCGGATCTTTTCGGCGTCGAAGCCGCCGGACACGGCGATCTGCACGTGTCCGAAGCCTTCCCGGTCCAGCGCGTCCCGGACGTTCCTCACCAGGTGCGGATTGACACCGCGGGGATCGAAGTCGCCCATGTGCGGCAGGATCGAGCGGTCGACGAGCGTCTCCGCGGTATCGAGGCGCACGCCGTGAAGCCGCTCGCCCAGCTCGCGTGCGACCGCAAGGGACGTCTCGACGCAGTCGTTGTCGAAGTCGACGAGGCTGATGACCTTCACGTCCGCGGGTGTCTCCCGGGCGTACGCGACGGTGGCCGCCACGGTGTCGCCGCCGAAGCACGCGATGAGGGCGTGGGGCACCGTGCCGATCCCCTCCGAGCCCCACCACGAGGCCTGCGCGTCCGTCGAAACGCCGATGGCGCCGGCGATGTGGGCGGCGTAGCCGTCGCCCGTCTGCACCAGCCAGTGGTCGTGGCGGGCGGGGAAGAACATGATGGGCTTGGGCCAGGCGGCCTCGACGACGCGCCGCGTGTTCGTCGCGACCTTCGTGCGGCGGCCGAGCACGCCGAGGTAGAGCGTCTCGAGGTGGACGAAGGCGGGGAAGGGCCCCGTGATGTGCATGACCGGCTCCCACGGGTGTATGCGGTCCCCGTCGCGCAGCGCCCGGACCTCCAGGTCGCTCCACGAGTAGCCGGGCGTGAGGCAGAGCTTGAGGATCGCGATGGCCTCGTCGATCCCGCCGAGCCACGCCGAGTGCTTCTGGAAGACCTGCATGGTCACGACGCGGTCGATCCCCTCGCTCATCAGCACGTCACGGGTGCGGACGAAGTACTTGTCGCTGTAGTACCCGCTGCGCATCCGCTCCGCGGGGAGCTGGAAGATCGAGGGGTCGAGCCGGCTCGGTGGCCGCAGGGGCGGCGGCGGGCCGCCGGCGCTTGCCGCCGGGCGGTCGGATTCCGTCATCGGTGCGTCGCTCCGTTCGCGGTCAGGTTTCGGGTGCGAGGGTGGAGACGCCGCGTCGGCGGCGCGCGTTCGCGAGCGTGACCCCGCCGATGATGACGGCGGCGCCCGCGACCTGTCCAGCCGTAGGAACCTCGCCGAGCCACGCCCAGGCGACGGCGAGGGCGGCGACCGGCACGAGATTCGACCAGCTCGCGGTGCGCGTGTTCCCGATCCGGCGCACCCCGTGGTACCAGAGCAGATAGGCGATGCCGATACCGAACGCGCCGCTGAACACGATGCCGCCCCACGCCGCAGGGCCCGTGGCGCCCCAGTCCGTGCGGAAGAGGAAGGGCGTGCCGACGAGGAGCAGTCCGCCCGTCCCGATCCACAGCGTCCACGCCGTGACGGCGATGGAGCCGTAGCGGTCGATGAGTCCCCGCGCCCCCACCGTGTAGCCGGACCAGGCGAACGAGGCGCACACCAGGAGCAGGTCGCCCGCCAGCGTCGCCCGATCGAGCCCCACCTCGCCGCTCCCGAAGCGCACCACCAGCGCCATGCCCGCCAGCGTGAGCAGTACGCCGCCCCACACCCGGGGGCCGACGCGCTCGTGCCCCACCGCCGCGGAGAGCAGCGCGGTCAGGATCGGCGTGCCGGCGAGGAGCAGGCTCGCGTTGCCGGCGCGAGTGTGGTCGATGCCGCTGATGAAGAGGAGCTGGTAGAGCAGGTTGCCGAGAAAGCCGAGGGCCAGAACCCGCGGCACGTCCGGGCGCTCCGGCAGCGGGATCGGCCCCCGTCTGCGCAGCACCGCCCACACCACCCCGCTGGCGACGACGAAGCGGACGGGGTTGAACGCCATGGGCCGGATCTCGGCCAGCGCGAGCTTGATGACGGAGAAGTTGACAGCCCAGATCAGGACCAGGAACGCGAGGGCGACGGCCGCGCCGCCCGCTTCCACGGGCGCGGCTCTCGCCGCGCTCTTCCCCTCTCCAGACGCTCCATCCGCTCGCGACATCCCCACAAAGTCCGCCCCCCGCGGGGCCGTGCGCAAGAGCCGGGCGCCTGCTACCTTCCGCGGTGACCGACCCGCGGCCGAACGGTGGCCGCGCACGTTCGACTCGAAGGGAGGCAGCGATGGTCGCGGCCGTGGTCCTGATCCGCGCGGAGCGGGACCGGATCGCCAGCGTGGGGCAGGCCCTGGCGGAGATCGACGGGATCGCCGAGGTCTACTCGGTGACGGGCGACTGGGACCTCGTCGCCATCGCGCGGGTCCCCGAGTGGGAGCGCATCGCCGCCGTCGTGACGGAGCGGATGGCCGCGATCTCCGGGATCGAGCGGACCCACACGCTCATGGCGTTCCGGGTCTACTCGAAGGCCGACATGCAGAAGGCCTTCGACATGTTCGAGTAGGCTCGAGCGCGAGAAGACTCGGGGCGACGTCGCTAGGGAGCGTCGTCGGCCGCGTCGGCCTCCGGCGCAGGTTCCGGCCCATGCTCCGGTGCACGCTCGGGCGCCGTCGGCCTGCCCGCTCCGGCGGCTCGATCCTCGGCGCCTGCGGGTGGGGCGTGCCGGTGGGGGTGCTCGGCCTCGATCGTGCGCTCGTACCACGACCGGGCGATCTCCGCGGCGATCTCCCGGCCGCCGAGTCCGAAGGCGATGCCGGCGGCCAGGGCGGCGGCGCCGACCACGGCGATGAACGCCACGAGCACGATGTCCTCGGCGATGTTGAGCTGCTCGAGGGCCATGAACACGGACAGGATGATGACCGTGGCCTTGGCCGCCCGGGCGACGGTGGGCACGCCGCCGACGGCGCCCGCGGACGCCAGGACGAGGTCCTTCACGAACTCGCCCAGCACGAGGCCGAGGAAGAGGATGATGACGGCGGCGATGACGTTCGGGATGTAGGCCAGCAGCTCGGCGAAGATCGCGCTGACGGCAGCAAGCCCGAGCGCGTTCGCGACCAGGAGGATGACGAGGAGCATCATCGCCCAGTAGACCAGCTTCGCGATGACGGTCGACGGCTCGAGCCCGGTGCCGGTCCGCTCCAGCGCCTCACTCACGCCGCCGTCGCGCATCCAGCGGTCGAAGCCGATTCGGCGCAGGGCGGCGTCCGTGCCGCGTTCGACCGTCTTGGCGATGGCATAGCCCGCGAGCAGGATTCCGAGCGCCGCGGCGATGCGGGGAAGGAACGCGAAGATCTGACTGATGCCGTCTTCGAGTCGGGCGCGAATGCTGTCGTTCATCAACGACCTCCTGGTTGCGCTGAAGGCTGGCGTGGCGCCTGCGGTTATGCAAGGACTCGGAGGGTCGGCCGGCGTACGGTGGGCCGGGGCGCCTCCGGAACGTGAGGACGGCGGATGCGACGGATCGAGGACGAAGCCGGAGCGCGCTGGGACGTGGTGCTCGGGCGGGAGTCGTGGGGCGCGCTCTACGCCCTCTTCGTGCCCGTGGGGGCCGGAGAGGCGCGTCAGGCGCTGCTCCGCTCGGCGGGATACAACAGCGCGCAGCAGGAGCTGGACGAGATGAGCGAGGAGCGGCTGCTGGAGCTGCTCCGCAACTCGGAACCCAAACCGTGACCCTATCGATGCGGACGTTCAAGGACCTGGAAGGACGGGAGTGGGTGGCCACGGCCCGTGAGGAGGATACGCCCCGTCACCACGGGCGCTACTACCTGGTCTTCCACCCCGCGGGGGAGGCGTCGCCGGAGCTGGCCATGCCGGAGGTGCGCTGGCAGTCCCGCGTCTCGGCGGAGCGGACGCTCCGCACCATGGGCGAATGGGAGCTGCAGCGGCGGATCCACTGGCTCGCCGACCGGCGTACGGCCGAGGGATCGGCGCCGCTGGAGAGCCAGGCCACGCAGCCGCTGCTGCGGGGCACGACGGGCGAGCAGCCGGCGCCGTAGGATGTCGGACGTGGGCGCAGATTTCGACGAGCTCGTCCGCTCCGAGTACCCGTGGCTGGGACAGGCCGTCTATCTGAACGCGGCCAGCTTCGGGCCCCTGCCGCTCCGGAGTCTCAAGGCGGTGGAGGCGTTCAATCGACGCCGCCACGAGATCTTCCGCCTCGATCCCGCCGGATTCGCGCCGATGCTGCAGCGCGCCCGTGCGAGCGCGGCGGCGCTGGTCGGCTGCGACGCCGACGAGGTGGGGCTGTGCGGCAACACCACCGAAGGTCTGACGGTGGCCGCGGAGCTCGTGCGCGCCCACGCGGCCGGCGGCGGCGGTCGGACGATCGTATACAGCGATCGGGAGTTCCCCGCGAACGTCTATCCCTGGATGGCGCTGGAGCGCGGCGGTGACCTGCGCAGCGAGCGGATCGACGTCGACGCGCGCGGCTGTCCCGGGAAGACGCGCTGCTGGAGCGGCTGGAGGAAGGCGACGTCGCCGCCGTGGCGATCTCCTTCGTCCAGTTCTCCACTGGCTACCGCGCCGATCTGGCGCGCCTCGGCGCGGCCTGCCGCCGCCACGGCGCGCTCCTCGTCGTGGACGCGATCCAGGGCCTCGGCGCGGTGCCGCTGGATGTCCGGGCCGCGGGGGTCGACGTGCTGGCTTCCGGTGGCCAGAAGTGGCTGTGCTCGCCCTGGGGGACGGGTTTCGTGTACGTCCGCCGTGACCTCGTCCGGTCCCTGGAGCGGCCGCTGCCCGGCTGGCTCGCGTTCGAGGCGAGCCAGGACTTCACCCGCCTCCTCGACTACCGCTACACGCTGGTCGAGGACGCCCGGCGCTTCGAGGCGGGGACGCCGGGCTTCCAGGACTTCGTCGGCTTCGTCGAATCCGTCAGTCTGATCCGGGAGCTCGGGGTCGAGCGCGTCTGGTCCCGGATCCGGGAGGTGCAGGCGCCGCTGCGGCGCTGGGCAGCCGAGACCGACGGCGTCGAGATCGCGGGGGATCCGTCGCCGGAGCACGCGTCCGGCATCGTCTGCGTGCGCCTGCCCGGCCTGGACGAGGCGTTCCAGGAGCTCGGCCGGAGCGGCGTCACGACGGTCATGCGGGAGGGCTCCATCCGCTTCTCGCCCCACTTCTACAACGGGGTCGGTGACATGGAGCGGGTCGTGGCCATCCTGGACGGGGTGGTGGCAGCGCAGGGGGCTGCCCGGTGAGCGCTGGCGATGCCGTCTCCGACCTCCTCGGCGCCGTTCGGCGGGAGTTCGCGCCCGACCCCCGACGCGAGCTGCTGGACGTCGAGGGCTCCCTCGAGAGTGGTAGGCTCGCGTGGTCAGGCAGGACGAGCGAGCCCCGGGCGGCCGACGCCCTCGTCTCCCGCGGACGCGCCCTGCCTGGCGTCCGGGACGTGCAGGACGGAATCGTGCGCCTGCCTGCCCCGGAGCTGGGTGCCGACACGGCGGCCCTCGTGCGCGTCGCCGTCGCGCCCGTGCATCCGGAGCCGCGCCTCGCGTCAGGCATGGTCAGCCAGTACGTCATGGGGCATCGCCTCGACGTGCTGGAACGGGCAGGTCCGTGGCTGCGAGTGCGGGGCGAGGATGCGTACCTGGGCTGGATCCATGAGGGATACCTGATCGTCGGCGAGTCCGAATGGGCCCGGGGCTGGGAGCGGGGCGAGCCGGGCGAGCCCGTTGTCTCTCTCGGCGCGGAGCTGTGGGACGAGGTCGAGCGTCCCATCGGCCGACTGCCCTGGGGCGCCCGAGTGATCGCCGAGACGCCGGAGCGGATCCGTCTCCCGGATGGGCGCTTCGGCCTGCTCGGGTCCGGCGAGGTCGTCGCCGTCGACCGCCTGGCCGACCGGTTCCCGCCCCGCGGCGAGAGCCTGGTGCGCACCGCACGCCGCTGGCAGGCCGCGCCCTACCTGTGGGGCGGCGTGACGCCCGCCGGCTGCGACTGCTCCGGCCTCGTGCAGTCCGTGTACTGGATTCACGGGATCGCGCTGCCCCGGGACTCGGACCAGCAGGCGAGCGTCGGAGACGCGGTGGAGCCTGGCTCGACGTTCGGGGACCTGCGGCCGGGTGACCTGCTCTTCTTTGCCGAGGGCGGCGACCGCGTCACCCATGTGGCCATCTCCGTCGGCGGTCCCGGCATCGTGCATTCGTCCCTGTCGAACGGCTGCGTCGACACCAACGACCTCACCGGCGACGCGCCTCTCGAGGCGCGCCTGCGCTCGATCCTCGTGGGCTGCCGCCGCGTCCTGCCGGACGTCTGAGCCGCACCCCGTCCGTCAGGTCGTCACCACGTCCTGCCGCCCGGTTCCGCCGGGCGTGCGCCCCCCGACCTCCGCGTCCGCCTGGCTTCAGCTCCCGCCAGGGATCGTCAGCTTCTGCCCGATCTGGAGGCTGCGCGGCCGCACCGAGGGATTCGCCTTCCGCAGCGCCGCGACCGTGACGCCGTAGCGTCGCGCGATCGAATCGAATGTCTCGCCGCTCCGGACGACGTGCGTGCGGGAGGCGCTCGCCCGTCCGGCGGGCGTACTGCTCGCCTGCGAGTCGGGCGTGTCGCTCGTCGGGGCGTCGGCGGCCGCGTCGGCTGCCGGGATCGTCAGTGTCTCTCCCGCCCGGATGCGGCTGGGGGCGGTCCCGGGGTTCGCCCGCTCGAGGGCGTCGAGTCCGACGCCGTATCGCTGGGCGATGCCGGAGAGCGTCTCGCCGCGGCTGACCACGTGCGTCGTAGGGGACGCGGCCCTGCCCACCGCGGACCCCGAGTCTGCTGACGACGGTGACGCGGCGAGGGCGGCGCCGATGGACGCCCGGGGTCGATCGAAGCGCGAGAGACGGGCACCGATGGCGTCCTCCACCCGCTTGGCACGCCAGGTGGAGGGGACGTGGTTGCTGATGATGCTGAAGACCAGGCGCTCGCCGTCGGCGGCGCGAACGTAGCCGGACAGGGCCGAGACGCTGTCAATCGTGCCGGTTTTCGCCCGCAGGTTCCCCTCGGCGGGCGTGCGGTGCATGCGGTGCAGGCCGACGCCGCCGGCCTCGGGCAGCGTGGAGACGAAGTCCTCGAAGAACGGCGTCGTCGACATGTAGGAGAGGAGCCCGACGACGGTACGGGCGTCGACCCGGTTCAGCACGGACAACCCGGAGCCGTCCACCATACGCAGGTCCGCGTCGACATCGGCCTGATCCCGGAGGAGCGCTTCCACCGCGCTGCGGCCGGCCTCGACGCTGCCTTCACCGCTCGTCACGCGGCCGACGGTCCGGACGATCTGTTCCGCGTAGAGGTTGTGACTGTGCTTGTTCAGCACGGTCAGGATGTCGATCAGCGGCGGAGAGTGGTGAACGGCCAGGACCTGCATGGCGGGCCGGCCGGTGAGAGCCGGCGCGAAGACGGACCGGCCGGTCAAGGGGGAGCGGCCGCCGGCTTCCACTGCCCGCGTCATCCCGTCCACCCGGATGCCCCGGTCCTCGAGGACCTCCCGGAACGTGAGCGCTGCGTAGCGGGCGGGGTTCGCCACGGGGACGGCCCGCCAGAAATCCCGGTGGCCCCGGGCGATCTGACCCGTGACCACGATCGGGCCGTCGTACGCCGCGCGCGTGGCCTCGATGTGCGACGAGCCCCCGGCTACGGTCGTCGCCTGATTCACGATGGCGATCCCGTCGCCGCCGGGCACGAGCTGTACCTGCGGCCGCCAGCCGACCTGCTCGCCGGGGTGTACGCGGAGCGTGACCATGCCCTCCGCGAAATTCAGCGCGCTCGCGGGGGCCGCGTACCACGTGTTGATGTACTCCATCTTCCAGCCCGTACCGTACGGCACGCCGCTGAAGTACGACGCGTCGCCCACCAGGTCCCCTCGGACTTCCCGGATGCCGGCGGCCTGGAGCGAATCCGCGATCTCCTTCCAGACCGTCGTCTTGCTCGGATAGAGGCGGTCCGAGATCGTCGGATCGCCCGTCCCGTACAGGACCAGGTTGCCCTCGACGACTCCGTCGTGAACGGCGCCGTCCGTGAGGACGTACGTCTGGTAGCGGAAGGAGGGGCCGAGGAAGTAGAGAGCCGCCGAGGACGTGAACAGCTTCATGTTGGAGGCGGGCTCGAGGGCCCGGTCCGCCGCGTGGGCGAAGAGCGTATCGCCGCCGTCGAGGGAGACGACCATCACGCTCCAGCGGCCGGAGCGCCAGCCGGTCCGCTCGATGAGCCGCTCGAGGTCGGAGCGGAGGGATCGGACCGCGGCCTGATCGGGGGCGGGTGCCCGTACGGCGGCGAGGGCCAGCACGGAGGCGGCCGCAAGTGCGACGCAGGCTGCCGCGCGGCGGAGCGTTCCGCGAATCTTCAATCGTCCTCCACTTTGGGTTCGAAGCTCGTCCCGGAGCCCGCGAACGTGCAAGAGCAACGCCATGCGCCGCCTCGCCCGGGAACACGCCGACGCCTATATTCGCGGCCATGATCGTGGGTACCGGAATCGACGCCGTTTCGATCCATCGCTTCGAGCGTTTTCGCGCCCGGCGCGGAGCGCGCGGGCTGGGACGCCTGTTCACGCCCGGTGAGCTGAGCTATTGCCTCGGGCTGGCCGACCCGCTGCCCTCCCTCGCGGCGCGGTTCGCCGCCAAGGAGGCATTCTTCAAGGCCGTCGGAACGGGCTGGAGTCGTGGCGGACGGTGGACGGACGTGGAGGTGGTACGGGACGACGCAGGCCGCCCCGGACTCCGGCTGCACGGCCGGGCGGCGGAGATCGCGGAGCGTGCGTCCGCCTCGCGCTGGCACGTGTCGCTGACGCACACGTCGGAGCTCGCGGTCGCCCAGGTCTTCCTCGAGGGATGATGCCGGGCGACGCCGCAGGCGTCGCCCCCTGCGCCGCGCCGCGTGGCGCGTCCCGAAGGCTGGACTTGCGGAAGCCGCGCCGGCCCGACAGTATGGGCTCAGACGAGCATCGGGCGGCGGTCCCGATCGAAGAAAACGCACAGAACGGTGACGGCGCGCCCGACGACAGTTGGGGCGCGCCTTTTGCTTCCGGGTCTGCTCGCTCCCGGGGAGCACCCATCACCCGAACCGCAGGAGTCCTCCTCGATGTCCGATTCCCTCCGGGTTCTCATCGCAGACGACGAGGCGCTTCACAACCTCGCCCTGAAGAGCCAGCTCGAATCCCTCGGCCACCGCGTGGTCGCCACCGCGAAGAACGGCCGAGAAGCCGTCGCCATGGCTCGCGAGAACTCCCCCGACCTCGCCATCCTCGACATCCGCATGCCGGTCCTCACGGGCCCCGAGGCGGCGCAGCAGATCACCGCCGACCGCGCCATCCCCATCATCATCCTCTCGGCCTACAGCGACAATCGCACCGTCGACCAGGCGACGCGGGCGCCCATCTTCCACTATCTGGTCAAGCCCGTCGACCCCGATGACCTCGGTCCGGCCATCGCCGTTGCCCGCGCACGCTTCGGCGAATGGCACCAGGCCCGGCAGGAGCGGGATTCGCTCCAGAACAAGCTCGAGGAGCGCAAGATGGTGGAGCGCGCGAAGGGCCTGATCATGGAGAACCGGGGCATGAGCGAGCAGCAGGCCTACCGCTTCCTCCAGAAGACGAGCCAGGAGCGGAACACACCGATGGTCGACCTCGCCCGGAAGATCGTCCTGGCCGCCTCCCTCATGCAGAGCCAGTAGGACCGTCGACCTCGAGATGGCGGATTCTGCGGCGGATCGGACGTCCGGCGGGGACGCCGAGCGGGCGACGGTCCTCGTCGTGGATGACGAGACGATCGTGCGCGAGACCCTCGTCGATCTGCTGGAGGCCCACGGACTGGATGTCCTGGCCGTGGAGACCGGGGACGAAGTCTTCCCGCTGCTGCAGCGCACGGATCTCATCCTCCTGGACGTGATGATGCCCGGGCGGGACGGCTGGGAGATCTGCCGCATGATCAAGGAGCGGGAGCCGTTCATGCCCGTGGTCATGGTCACCGCCCGGACGTCTCCCCAGGACGTGATCCGGACCTTCGACGCCGGCGCCGACGACTACATCGCCAAGCCGTTCAACGCCACGGAGCTGTGGGCAAGGCTGAACAGCCGGCTGCGGGTGCGGCGCGCCGAGCAGAAGCTGCAGGAAGCGAACGCCGAGCTGCGGCGCCTCGCGGAGCAGAACTACGAGCTCTACCGTCGGGCGAAGGAGGATGCCGACGTGAGGGCCCGCCTGCTCCGGGAGCTGGACCACCGCATTCGCAACAACCTGTCGGTGATCATGGGGCTCGTGGCGCTGGAGCGGAACCGACGTCCCGCCCGCTCGTCGTCGGATCTGCTGGCCAGCCTCGATCGGCGCCTGCGCTCGTTCGTCCTCGTGCACGAGGCGTTTCGCAGGGAGGGCTATCACGGCGTATCCGCTCCGTACATCGTGGAGTCCGTGGTGGGACGTCTGCGCGCGGCGGCCAACGGCGATGCGCAGGCCACCGTGGAGGTCCACTCCACCCCGCTGCTGCTCACGGAGAAGCAGGCGTTCGCGGTCGCGCTGATCCTGAACGAGACCGTCTCCAACGCGCTCCACCACGCGTTCCCGGCCGGCCGTGCGGGCGCCGTCACGGTGGAGCTCGTGCGGCTCGGCGATCAGGTCGAGCTGAACGTCCGGGACGACGGAGTGGGTCACGAGATCGGGGCACACTCGGGCACGGGGAGCGGGCGCTCCATCGTCCAGGCGCTCGTCCGCGGTGAGCTCCACGGCACCCTCCAGGAATCGAGCGGTTCGGCCGGGACGGATATCCGTGTGCGCTTCCCCGTGGTCGAGGTCGAGGGTTCGGATGGGGAAGGGGAGTCCGGCGCCGACCCCGAGAGGGGCACCGGGAATCAGGGCGAAGCCGACGCCGCTTCAGGCCGTCAGTAGGTGCCCAGGTAGCGCTCGACCTCCCAGTCGTGGACCTGGGCCATGTACTCACTCCACTCCTGCTCCTTCGCTTCCACGAAGTGCTGGAAGACGTGCTCGCCGAGCACGTCCTTCATGAGCGAGCTGCGGCGGAACAGGCCCACCGCCTCACCGAGATCCCGGGGCAGCTCCTGGATCTTGTAGCGCCGCCGATCCCGGACCGACAGCGTGAAGATGTTCTTGTCCACCGGGTCCGGCGGCTCCGTTTTGCGCCGGATGCCGTCCAGCCCCGCCCCGAGCTGCACGGCGAGCGCCAAGTACGGATTCGCCGAGGGGTCCGGCATGCGCAGCTCCACGCGCGTGCCCTCCTCCCGACGGGCCGGGATGCGGATCATCGGCGAGCGGTTGTGGTGCGACCACGCGACGTTCACCGGCGCCTCGTAGCCCGGGACGAGCCGCTTGTAGCTGTTCACCAGCGGGTTCGTCACGGCGCACAGGCTGCGGGCGTGCTTCAGCAGTCCGCCCACGTACCAGCGCATGATCTTCGAAACGCCGTCGGACGCCTTTGCGTCGTAGAACGCGTTCGATCCGTCCCGGAACAGCGACTGGTGCGTGTGCATGCCCGACCCGTTCATGCCGAAGATGGGCTTGGGCATGAACGTGGCATGGAGCCCGTGCTGCACGGCGACGTTGCGCACCACGAACTTGAACGTGGCGATGTTGTCGGCCGTTCGCAGCGCGTCGGCGTACCGGAAATCCACCTCGTGCTGACCGGGAGCGACCTCGTGGTGCGCGGCCTCCACCTCGAAACCGAGTGTCTCCAGCGCGTTCACGATGTCCCGCCGGGCCACCTCCCCCTGGTCCACCGGTGTCAGGTCGAAGTAGCCGCCCGCGTCGTGCGTCTCCCGCGTCGGCCCGTCGTCCTCACCCCGACGGAACAGGAAGAACTCCGCCTCGACCCCCGCCATCATGCGGTAGCCCAGCTTCGCCGCCGCCTCGATCTGCCGCTTCAGGACCTGTCGGGGGTCTCCGGGGAAGGGCCGTCCGTCCGCCGTTCGGACGTCGCAGATCAGCCGCGCGATCCGGTTGTCGGGGTCGCCCCACGGGAAGACGGCGAACGTCGAGAAGTCCGGATCCAGGAGCATGTCCGACTCTTCGATCCGCACGAACCCCTCGATCGAGGAGCCGTCGAACATGATGTCCCCATCCAGCGCCTTCTCGAACTGACTGGCCGGGACCTCCACGTTCTTCACCACGCCCGTGATGTCCGTGAACTGCAGGCGGAGGAAGCGGACGCCCCGCTCCTGCAGTAGACGGTCCACTTCCTCCCTGTCCGGCGCGTCCGCCGCGGAGCTCGCCGCGCCCGGTCGCCCGCGAGCCCCGTGCCCCGGCTGCAGGTCGTTCGCGCCCTGGGCGCTGGAGCGGCGTCGGGTCGGCATCGGGGGTCGGACTCCGCGTGACGGGGAATGGCGAGGCGACGGCGCCACGGTAGCCCGCGGCGGCGAGCGGCGTCAAGGCAGCGGAGTGACCCGGCCCGGCGACGTCGCCCATGTAAAAAGCGGCGCCCAACAGGACGCCGCGCACTTCGGAACCGGGCAGCCGACTCGATCCGCGGGACGGGAGTGGCGTCAGGCCTGGGCCCGCGCGCCCTCGGCGCCGCAGTCACCGCACACGCCCACCAGCTCGAGCCGATAGCCCTCGACCGAGAAGCCGGGGGCCGTGCCGAGCCCCCGGAATGCCGATGGATCCACCCGCCCCTCCACGTCCATCACGGCCCCGCACGACAGGCAGCGGGCGTGGGGGTGGGGGTCCGTACGGCCGTCGTAGCGCGCCGATCCGTCTCCGTACGTGAGCTTGCGCGCCAGCCCGCACCCGACCAGCGTCTCCAGCGACTTGTACACCGTCGCCAGCGAGATGTCGGGGATGTCCGACCGCACCGCCGTGAAGACGTCGTCCGCCGTCGGATGGCTCGTCGTCCCCAGCAGGCACCGGTACACCGCCGCACGCTGTTCCGTGTAGCGCTGCCCGCTGCCCTCGAGGGCCTCCCGGAGCACCCGCTCCGCGCCCTCCCCGCTCCCGCCCGTACGCGCGTCGTTTGCCGCGATCATGCCTCTCCTCGACTGCCACTCGCTTTCAGTCGTTCGTACACTAACTTTAACCCGACCGCCGGACGCCAGTCAATAGCAATTCTTGATTTCCATGACCGCTTCCGAACCGCACGACGCATCCGATACTCACGAGTCGCACGACTCCCTCGACGTCATCGCCCTCGTCGCCGACCTGCTCTTCGCCTCCCGCATCCGCGGCGCCGCCGCGGCCGCCGGTGTTCGGGTGGCGACTGCGAGCCGCACCGACGCCGTGCGGGAGGCCGCCGCGGAGCCCGGCGTGCGACTGGTGCTCGTGGACCTGGACGCGCGGAGCGGCGACGCCACGGGCCTGATCCGGGCGCTCAAGTCCGACGATGGGACCTCGCGCCTCCCGGTCATCGCGTTCGCGTCCCACATGGACAGCGCCGCCATCCGGGCGGCGCAGGAGGCGGGGGCGGATCGGGTCCTGGCACGGTCCGCGTTCGTGCGGGCGCTCCCAGGGCTGCTGCGGGAGATCTGAGCCGGACCTCGAAGCGCTCCGCGGGCGGCGGTCTCAGCCGGCGCCACGCGTCGAGCCGCGCGGAGGCGAAGCGGCAGGGATTCGAACGGGGCGCCCGACGCGATTCCGCGCCGGGCGCCCCGTCGGTTCCAGGATACCGGGCCGCGTCAGGCGGCGTCCGCCTCTTCCTTCAGCTTGCAGTCGAGGCAGTAGCGGGCGTGGGGAAGGGCATCCAGCCGCTCGAAATCGATGAGCTCACCGCACGAGTGGCAGAAGCCGAACTTCGCGGGCTCCTTGTACAGGCGACGCAGCGCCTCCTCGATGCGATAGAGGTAGCGACCCTCCTTGCTCGCGAAGAGGAGCATCTTCTCCCGCTCCATCGCGTCCGTGCCGAGGTCGGCGATATGGTCCGAGTAGGAGTAGAGGTCCGAGTCCGCCTGCTCGGCGAACACCTTGGCGAGCTCGTCGAAGCGCCCGAGGGAGCGCAGCGCACGCTCACGCTCGCGGAGCAGCCGCTTCTGGAGGTGCTCGATCTGCTTCTTCGTCAGCTTCTTCGCCATCGTGACTACCAGCCACCCTTCGTTCGGTTGACGGAAGCGCGGGCCGCATCGCGGCACTGACGGGTCCGGCCGGAATGGGCCGGGCGATAAACATGAAAAGATAGCAAAAGGAGCGAATCTGGACAACGGGCGGGCAAGGCCGCCCTGCGGGCGGGGCACCGCGGCCATCGGGCCGCGGGGCACGGCGCTCCGCGCCGGGCACCGCCCTGACGGGCGGGGCACCGCCTGCGGCGGGGGTTCCGCGCCTGCGGCGCGGGGTGGGGGCGTGGGACTCCGATGAGTGAAGGGTGGGGCGCGGCACCGCCCTGCGGGCGGGGGTTTGCGCCTGCGGCGCGGTGCCGCCTGCGGCGGGGGAGTGCGGGGAGCGGCGGATCCGGGTCGTGTGCGGGTGCCTGGGCCACGGTTGGTGGCCGGTGCGGGGGATTTCGGCAACGGCCGTACGTCGGCAACGGCCGCACGGGCATCCACGCACACGCACACGCACACGCACCGGCACAGGGCAACGGCCTAGGTCATCTCCGGCGCTTCCGTGTGATGCACCGAGTCGTGCGGCGGGCACGAGCCGTCCGGCTCGAGTCATATGTTTGCAGCACCTCAGCGCCCCGCCGCAGGCGGAACCCCGCCCGCAGGGCGCCCCCAAGCGAAGCGAAGCGCCCCGACGCCTGCGGCGGGGGAGTGCGGGGAGCGGCGGATCCGGGTCGTGTGCGGGTGCCTGGGCCACGGTTGGTGGCCGGTGCGGGGGATTTCGGCAACGGCGGTACGTCGGCAACGGCCGCACGGGCATCCACGCACACGCACACGCACCGGCACGGGGGAACGGCCTAGGTCATCTTCGGCGCTTCCGTGTGATGCACCGAGTCGTGCGGCGGGCACGCGCCGTCCGGCTCGAGTCATATGTTTGCAGCACCTCAGCGCCCCGCCGCAGGCGGAACCCCGCCCGCAGGGCGCCCCCAAGCGAAGCGAAGCGAGCGCCCCCGCGCCCCAGGCGCGGAACCCCCGCCGCAGGCGGTGCCCCGCCCCAAGGGCGGTGCCCGGCCCACCGGGCCGTGCCCCGCGGCGCAGCCGCGGTGCCCCGCCCGCAGGGCGGCTGGCGGTTGTTGTCCGCGGCCTCGGCCGCCTATCTTGCTGCTTCATCGCGAACCCATGGCTGGAGGAGGATTCATGGCGCCGGACGAAAGGGCCCTCGAGAGTCTGCTTCAGGAAGAGCGGCGGTTCGAGCCGCCGGCGGAATTCCGCTCCCGTGCGAACGAATCGGACGGGGACGTCTACCGGCAGGCGGGCGAGGATCCGGAGTCGTGGTGGGCGGAGTGGGCGCGCAAATTGGACTGGTACGAGCCGTGGACGAAGGTGCTGTCGTGGGATCCGCCCCACGCGAAGTGGTTCGAGGGCGGGAAGCTGAACGCGAGCTACAACTGCCTGGACCGCCATCTGACGGGGCCGCGTCGGAACAAGGCCGCGCTGATCTGGGAGGGGGAGCCGGGGGACCGGCGGGTCTACACGTACTGGGACCTGCACCGGGAGGTGACGAAGTTCGCGAACGTTCTGAAGGGGCTGGGGGTGGAGAAGGGAGACCGGGTCGCGATCTATCTGCCCATGATCCCCGAGGCGGCGGTCGCGATGCTGGCGTGCTCGCGCATCGGGGCGCCGCACTCGGTGGTGTTCGGCGGTTTCTCGGCGGAGAGCCTGCGGGATCGGATCAACGACGCGGAGGCGAAGGTCCTGATCACGGCGGACGGCGGCTTCAGGCGCGGTCGGCCGGTGGCGCTGAAGGAGAGCGCAGATCGTGCGCTGGCGGAGACGCCCTCGATCGACAAGGTCGTCGTGGTGCAGAGGGGCGCTGGGCTGGAGGCTCCATCGGAGATGCAGGAGGGGCGGGACCTGTGGTACCACGAGCTGATGGAGGACGCCTCGGCCGACTGCCCGCCGGAGTCGATGGACGCCGAGGACATCCTGTACATCCTCTATACATCCGGAACGACGGGGAAGCCGAAGGGCGTGGTGCACACGACGGGCGGCTATCTGACGCACGTCTACGCGACGACCAACCTCGTCTTCGATCTCAGGGAAGAGGACGTCTACTGGTGCACCGCGGACGTCGGCTGGGTCACGGGTCACAGCTACATCGTCTACGGACCGCTGGCGAACGGCGCGACCACGGTGATGTACGAGGGTGCGCCGGACTGGCCGGATCGCGGCCGCTTCTGGCGCCTGGTGGAGAAGCACGGCGTCACGATCTTCTACACGGCGCCGACGGCGATCCGCGCGTTCATGCGCTGGGGCACGGACTGGCCGGAGAAACACGACCTCTCGACGATCCGGCTGCTCGGGACGGTCGGTGAGCCGATCAATCCGGAAGCGTGGATGTGGTACCACGAGCACATCGGGCGGGGGCGCTGCCCGATCGTGGACACGTGGTGGCAGACGGAGACCGGCGGCATCATGATCACGCCGCTTCCCGGCGTGACGGAGACGGTGCCCGGCAGCGCGACGGTCCCGTTCCCCGGCATCACGGCGGACGTCCTGAACAACGAGGGACGGGCGGTGGAGGCCGGGTACCTGGCGATCACCCGTCCGTGGCCCGGCATGCTGCGCACGATCTGGGGGGACGACGAGCGCTACCGCCAGACGTACTGGTCGAAGTGGCCCGACATCTACTTCCCGGGCGACGGCGCGAAGCGTACCGACGACGGCTACTTCTGGATCCTCGGCCGCGTCGACGACGTCCTCAACGTGGCGGGTCACCGCATCGGCACGATGGAGGTCGAGAGCGCGCTCGTGGACCACAGGAAGGTGGCCGAGGCTGCCGTGGTGGGGAAGGCGGACGAGCTGAAGGGTCAGGCCATCGCCGCGTTCGTGACCCTCAAGGAGGGCGTGGACGCCACGGACGCGCTGAAGGACGAGTTGCGCTCGCACGTGGCGGAGAAGATCGGCGCCATCGCCCGTCCGGACGTCATCCTGTTCGCGGCCGACCTGCCGAAGACCCGCTCGGGCAAGATCATGCGCCGCCTGCTCCGGGACATCGCCGAAGGACGCGCCCTCGGCGACACGACGACGCTGGCGGACGCGGCCGTCGTCGCCCGACTGAAGACGGAGTACGAGGGCAAGGAGTAGAGCGGGCGCGGCCGGAGTGGCCGGCGTCAGGCCGGGCGGGCCAGAAGCAGGGCGTAGAGGCGATCCTCGTCGGTGGACCATTCCTCCACGCTGAGGCCGGCGCGGGCGAGGATGCTCTCGAGGCGGGGCCGGTCGTACTTGTTGCTGATCTCGGTCCGGATCGCTTCGCCCGAGGCGAAGTGGAGGGTGCCGACGCCGGGGAGCTCGACCTGCTGCGGGCGCTCCGCCACGAGCTGCATCTCGACGCGGCCGGCCGCGTCGTCGTAGACGGCGCGGTGGCGGAAAGCCGACGGGTCGAAGTTCGCGCCGAACGTGCGGTTCAGGACCCGCAGCATGTTCCGGTTGAACTCCGCGGTGACCCCCTCCGAGTCGTTGTAGGCGGCCTCGATGCGCGCGGCGTCCTTGCGCAGGTCGGCGCCCAGGAGAAAGGCGTCGCCGGTTCGCATGAGGCTGCGCAGGCCGGCGAGGAGGTCGACGGCGGCGTCGTCCTCGAAGTTGCCGATCGTGCTGCCCAGGAAGGCCACCAGGGCGGGTCGGGGAAGCTCGAGCTCCATGTGGAGGGGCCGGTTCAGGTCGGCTACGACGGGACGGATGCCGAGAGTCGGGTACTCGTCGCGGAGGCGCCGAGCGGCCTCTTCGAGGAAGTCCGCGCTCACGTCGATGGGCACGAACAGCTCACCGGAGCCGGCCGCGACGAGGGCGTCGAGGAGGATGCGCGTCTTCTCGGCGCTGCCGGCGCCGGGCTCGACCAGGCTGCGTGGTCTCCGGTCCCGGACCCAGCCGGCGGCGACGTCGGCCAGGAGCCGGCGCTCCGTCCGGGTGAGGTAGTACTCGGGCAGGCGCGTGATGCGCTCGAAGAGCTGTGACCCTCGCTCGTCGTAGAAGAAGCGGGGCGGGATCTCGCGGGGCTCACGGGCGAGGTACGCCCGCAGCTCGGGGAGGAGCGCGGCGGGGTCGTGGGGTGCGGGTTCGGGCGCGTGCTCGGGCATCGCTCTGCATCGGAATCGGGAAAACGATCATTGTATCCGGCCGCGTCGGCGGGCGGCAACCGAAAGGCTCGGAATGGATTTCGACGTCATCGTGATCGGGAGCGGTCAGGCCGGCGTTCCCCTGGCCGCCCGGCTTGCCGAGAACGGCCGACGCGTGCTGATCGCGGAGCGTCTCGCCCTCGGCGGGACGTGCGTGAACTACGGCTGCACGCCCACCAAGACGATGGTGGCGAGTGCGGCCGTGGCGCACGCCGCGCGGCGTGCCCACGCCCTCGGCGTATCGACGGGCGACGTCGCCGTCAACATGGCGGCGGTGGTCGAGCGGAAGGACCGGATGGTCGCCGAATGGCGGGACGCGGTCCGGCGGCGCATCGACAAGGCGGGGCCGAATCTCCGGCTCGAACGGGAGGAAGCGCGGTTCGTCGGACCCCGCCGGCTCCGGATCGGCGGAGAGACGCACGGCGCCGACGTCGTCATCGTGAACGTGGGGTGCCGGGCGGCGGTCCCTCCAATCGCGGGTCTGGACGAGGTGCCGTGGCTCGACAACGTCCGGGCCATGGACCTGCGGGCGCTGCCCGAGCGGCTGATCGTGGCGGGCGGCGGCTACATCGGTTGCGAGTTCGCCCAGATGTATCGTCGCTTCGGCGCGTCGGTGACCGTGGTGGATCCCGCGGAGCACCTGCTCGCCCGCGAAGACGTGGACGTGTCGGAGGCGCTGGAATCCGTGTTCCGGGACGAGGGCATCGAGCTGCACCTGTCCACGACGGTGAAGTCAGTGGAGCGGGCGGGGCACGGCGTTGCCGTCCACCTCTCGGACGGCACGACGCTCGAGGGCTCGGACCTGCTCGTCGCCACGGGGCGACGTCCCAACACGGACGACCTGGGCTGCGATGCCGCCGGCATCCGCACCGACGAGGCCGGGTACATCGAGGTGGACGACGAGTACCGGACGAGCGCCGACGGCGTGTTCGCCGTGGGCGACGTCGCCGCTCGTGGTCCGCAGTTCACCCACTCCTCGTGGGACGATCACCGCATCCTCTTCGATATCCTGACCGGCCGGGGTACGCGGCGCCGCTCGGACCGCATCATCCCCCACGCCGTCTTCACAGACCCGCAGGTGGCGGGGGTCGGCATCACGGAGGCGGAGGCCCGGGAGGCCGGCCTCGACGTTCGCGTCGTGAGCATCCCCCTCGATCGCGTCGCCCGTGCGAGGGAGACGGGGAAGACGGCGGGCCTCCTGAAGCTGGTATACGACGCGGCCGCCGACCGCGTCCGGGGCGCATCCGTCGTGGCGCCGGAGGCCGCGGAGCTCATCCACGCCTTCGCGCTTCTCATTGCGGCCGACGCCTCCCCTTCCGCCCTCGTCACCACCGAGATCGTGCACCCGTCATGGTCCGAGGGGCTGCAGATGCTCGTCATGGAGCTGGACCGCTACGCCCTCGACTGAGCAGGACGCCGCGGTGGCGGCCGGCGCGGCCGACGTGGCGCTCAGCGCCCGGGACGTCGTCAAGCGCTACGGGGACGTGGCGGCGCTCGACGGCGTGAGCCTGGACGTAGCCCGGGGCGAGCTCGTCGCCCTCGTGGGCGAGAGCGGCTCCGGCAAGACGACGCTGCTGCGCTGCTTCAATCGACTGGTAGTGCCGGACTCGGGCACGGTCCGCGTCGACGGACGGGACCTTGCCGATGCGGACCCCGTCGCGCTGCGCCGGCGGATCGGCTACGTGCAGCAGGAGGGTGGGCTGCTGCCGCACTGGCGCGTGGGCCGGAACGTCGGGATGGTGCCCTGGCTGCGCGGGGAGCCGGACCCGGACGCCGTGGAGCGGGCGCTGGACCTCGTCGGGCTGCCCGCGGGCCGGTTCGCTGAGCGCTGGCCGTCGGAGCTGTCCGGCGGCCAGCGGCAGCGGGTAGCCATCGCCCGGGCCCTGGCTGGCCGCCCCGCCATCATCCTCCTCGACGAGCCGTTCGGCGCCCTCGACGCCATCACCCGGTCCGACCTGCAGGAGGCATTTCACGACCTCCGCTCCCGCCTCGACGTGACGGCCGTCCTGGTGACCCACGACCTGCGCGAGGCGTTCCGGCTCGCGGACCGGATCGCCGTCCTGCGCGGCGGCAGGATCGAGGCCGTCGCCACGCCGTCCGATCTCCGCGCGGAGCCGTCGTCGGACTACGTCGCCCGGCTGCTCCGTCGCGCGGACGTGGCCCCGTGAGGCGAGGGATGCGCCGAACCGCGTGGGGCGCCCTGGCGGCGCTGCTCCCCCTGACCGGGCTGCTCGCCCCGACGCCGGCGCAGGCCCAGGTCCGCCCCGTCGTCGTGGCCTCCAAGCCCTTCGCCGAGTCGTACCTCCTCGCCGAGATGTTCGCCCAGCTCCTGGAGGCGAACGGCATCCCCGTCGAGCGGAAGCCCGGCCTCGGCGCCACCGAGATCGCCTTCCGGGGGCTCCGGACCGGGGCCGTGGACGTCTACCCGGAGTACACCGGCACCGGTCTCGTCGCCGTGCTCGGCGAGAAGCCCGAAGGCGGAGCACGGGCCGTCTACCGTCGCGTCGCCGCGGAGTTCGCCCGCCGCTGGGGTGTGCGCTGGCTTCCACCCCTCGGCTTCGAGAACACGTACGCCGTGGCCGTGCGACGCAGCACCGCCCAGGAGTACGGTCTGCGGACGCTCAGCGACCTCGCCCGGGTCGCGCCGCGCCTGGTGGCGGGGTTCAGCCCGGACTTCATCGGTCGGGACGACGGGCTCCCGGGGCTGCGCGCGGCGTACGGCCTCGAGTTCGGCTCCACCCGCTCCCTTCTTCAGGCGGTGAAGTACAAGGCGATCGCAGGCGGCGACGTCGACGTCATCGACGCCTACTCCACCGACGGCGCCCTGGCGCGCTACGACCTCGTCCCGCTGGACGACGACCGCGGCTTCTTCCCCGCATACGAAGCGGCCGCCCTCGTCTCGAGGCGGATCGCCGAGTCGCGACCGGACGTGATCGCCGTGCTGTCGCGCCTGTCCGGACGGCTGGACGCGGACCTCATGCGGAGGCTGAACCGGCGGGTGGAGGTGGACGGCGAGCCGGTCGCGAAGGTGGCGGCGGAAGGACTTGGGGAGGCGGGAGTGACTGCGGGCGAGGGTACGGCGGGCGAGGCTAAGGCGGGCGAGGGTACGGCGGGCGAGGGTACTGCGGGTGCCGGTGGGCTCATCGAGTATCTGTGGGTTCGGAGGGGCATGCTTGCGGGTCTCACGCTCCGGCACCTCCTGCTGGTGGGCGTGTCGCTGCTCGCGGCGATCCTGGTGGCGGTGCCGGTGGGACTGCTGCTGGAGCGAGGCAGGCGGGCGGCGGAGACGAGCGTGCGGGCGGTGGGCCTGCTGCAGACGATCCCGAGCATCGCCCTGCTGGCCTTCATGATCCCGCTCTTCGGGATCGGGATCCTGCCGGCCCTGGTGGGGCTCTTCCTCTACTCCCTCTACCCGATCGTGCGCAACACCTACACGGGCGTTCGGGATGCGGCGCCGGAGGCGGTGGAGGCGGCACGGGCTCTGGGCATGACGCCGTTCCAGGTGCTGCGCCACGTCCGGCTGCCGCTGGCCGCGCCGGTCATCATGGCGGGCATCCGGACGGCCGCCGTCATCGACGTCGGCACCGCCACCATGGCCGCATTCATCGGCGCCGGCGGCCTCGGCGACCCCATCGTCGCCGGTCTCGCCCTGTCCGACACCCGCATGGTCCTGTCCGGCGCCATCCCCGCCGCCCTCCTCGCCCTCGTCGTCGACGCCGCCCTCGGCGGCGTCGAACGCCTCGTCCGCCCCCGCACCCCCTAGCCCGCCGTCCCCCCCAAGCCCGCCGTCCCCCCCAAGCCCGCCGTCCCCCCCCGCATCTCATCGCCCGCAGTTCACCGCCCGCAGCAAATCGCCCGCAGTTCACCGCCCGCAGTCTCAGTCTCCCGCAGTCTCAGCCAACGGATCCGTCGTGGGCGGGTGCTTCGGGCGCTCCTCCATGGGTGGCTTGCTGAAGCGAGGCTTGGCGGGGATCCCCACGGCAACCTGTCCCGACGGCACGTCCTTCGTGGCCAGGCCGAGAGCGCCGACCATTGCGTCGTGGGCGACGTGGACGCCGGCGAGGATGGTGGCGTGGTAGGTGATGCGGACGCCGTCGCCGAGGACGGTGGCGGGGGCGTCGACGTCGCGGCCGTCCGCAAGGGAGTGCGTGTGGCTGTAAACATTGGCGAAATCCGAGATCGAGACGCCGTCCCCGAGGCGGATGCCGCCGCGATCGTCGAGAAGCACGTGGCGGTGGACGACCACGTCGTCGCCCACGTCCAGGTTGTAGCCGAAGGACAGCTTGACGAAGTGGAAAGCCTTGAAGTTGCGGCCGCACGAGCGGAAGATCCGGCGCGCCAGGATGCGGCGGAAGCGGACGCCGAGGTGAACGTTCTCTCCGAGAGGGCTCTTGTCGAACATCTCCCAGAGCCAGATGAGCGGCTTGACGCGCAGGTACTTCTCGGGGTCGACGTCGGAGTAGTACTCGGGCTCGAGGGTGACGTTGCGGGCGTCCATCTGCAGGAGCGCGATGCGCGCGGGCTCGGGCAGGGAAGCGGGGTCCGCGTCCCGCAGATGAGGGAAATAGAGGTCGGTCAGGACCTCGCGGCACAGCGCCCAGCGGTCGCAGTCCGGATCGGAAAGCCGCCGGTCGATCTCGCCCAGCCACGCGTCGTAGGCTGCCCGGGCGTCCGCCGCCACACCCACGTCCCGAAGGGGAAGAAACTCCATCACGCCTCCCGTCCTGCCGTCCCGTCGTCCCAGTGCTGCCTTGCCTGCCCCCGAACGTAGGGCGGCGCCGAGAATTCCGTCAACGTGGTCGGAGGCGGACGAGTCGGCGCCGGCGAAACCTGCGGGGGGCCGGTCGCGTTGTGATGCAGGAAGCGGGCGCGGTGCGACGTCGCCTGTGACGTCCCCGGGAGGGGTCCGGCCTCGCGGCCGGGCCGCGGCACCGGTATTCTTGGTGTGCGGGAAGTCGAACCATCGGGAGGCGGAATGCACGACGTTCTTCGAAAACGGATCATGCGCAAGCTCGAGGGCCTGCCCGAGGCGCAGCTCTACCAGGTCCTCGACTACATCGAATTCCTGGAGGCCCGCTATGCCCCGGAGAAGTCGCCGGAAGCGACGGGATTCCAGCGGTTCGCCGAGCGACTGGAGGACGGGATGCGGGCGCGTGCGCTCGCGGCCCGGACCATGAGTGGGACGATGAAGCTCGTGAGCACGGCAGGGAAGGTGATCGACGGGATCAGCTCCGTCTTCGAGCCGCCGGCCGAGAGCCGGAGCCGAGGTCCCGGCCCAGCCCCATCGACGGAGGGTCCGCGGGGCACCGGAAGGGCGGCGGAGCGGGAGGTCGAGAGGGCGGGCGAAAAGCGGCTGCTTCCGCCCGGAAACGGGGAGGAACGGCAGCGCCCGACCGGCGGGTGAAGGCGTCGCCCGGATCGCTTGACACGCCCGGGGCCGCCGTCTAGAATCCCCCATGGAACGACGGACCCGTTCGACAGCTACCACCGTCAGGCCCGCGAGAAGGGGCGCCCCAAGGGGCGCTTGCCGCTCGCGGGCTTCGTGCATTCAGGGGGATGAGAGATGGGACGCGACGACGCGCGCAGCCCGGTGATCGGCGAAGGCCTCACGTTCGACGACGTGCTCCTGCAGCCGGCGCACTCGACCTTCCACCCGCGCGACGCCGACGTGAGCACGCGGCTCACCCGCGCCATCCGGCTCTCGATTCCGCTGGTCTCCGCCGCCATGGACACGGTTACGGAGTCGCGGATGGCGATCGCCATGGCCCGGGAAGGCGGCATCGGCATCATCCACAAGAACATGCCCATCGACCGGCACGCCACGGAAGTGGACCGTGTGAAGCGGTCGGAGAGCGGCATGATCCTGAACCCCATAACGCTGACCGCCGACCGGTCGACGGCCGACGCCCTCGCCCTCATGGAGCAGTTCTCCATCAGCGGCGTGCCCATCGTCGAGGGAGAGGAGAAGCGGCTGGTCGGCATCATCACGAACCGGGACCTGCAGTTCGAGTCGAACGGTCCGGACCGGCCGATCCGGGAGGTGATGACGTCGGAGGGTCTGGTGACCGCCCCGGTGGGTACGTCGCTCGACCACGCGGAGGACATCCTGCACCGGCACCGGATCGAGAAGCTGCCGGTGGTGGACGAGGAGGGGCGGCTGCGGGGCCTGATCACGGTGAAGGACATCTTCAAGCGGCGGCAGTTCCCGAACGCGTGCAAGGACGAGCACGGGCGGCTGCGGGTCGGGGCGGCGGTGGGCACGACGGCCAGGGACGAGGAGCGAGCGGCGGCTCTCGTCGACGCCGGGTGTGACCTGCTGGTCATCGACACGGCTCACGGCCACTCGGACGGCGTTCTGAACGCCCTCGAGCGGATGCGGGAACGGTTCCCGGACGCCCAGATCATCGCGGGCAACGTCGGCACGGAGGAGGGCGCCGCCGCCATCGCCGAGCGTGGCGCCGATGCCGTGAAGGTGGGCATCGGCCCCGGCAGCATCTGCACGACCCGGGTCGTGACCGGCGTGGGAGTGCCGCAGCTCACGGCCATCATGGACGCCGTCCGGGGCGTGAAGGCAGAGATTCCCGTCATCGCCGACGGCGGTATCAAATATTCGGGGGACATCGTCAAGGCCATCGCCGCGGGCGCTTCGGCCGTGATGATGGGATCGATGTTCGGCGGCACGGAGGAGAGCCCCGGCGAGACGTTCCTGCTGGAGGGCCGTCGCTACAAGACGCTGCGGGGCATGGGCTCCCTCGCCGCCATGGAGGAGGGTTCCGCCGACCGCTACTTCCAGGAAGGCGCCGAGACCCGGAAGTTCGTGCCCGAGGGGATCGAGGGTCGGGTGCCGTACAAGGGGCCCGTGGGCGAGGTCGTCTACCAGCTCGTCGGCGGACTCCGCAGCGGGATGGGCTACTGCGGAACGCCGGACATCGAGGCGCTGCGGACGCGCGCCCGCTTCCTGCGCATGACTCCGGGCGGCCTCCGGGAATCGCATCCCCACGACGTCACGATCACGCGAGAGGCGCCGAACTACCACCTCTAGCCCGACGCCGCCGGCCCGTCTCCGGGCATGGGCCTTGCGCCATTCCGCGTTGCCGCAATCTCACCCAACCGGAAGCGCAGCGAACATGATCTCGAGCCAGGATCTCCAGCGCGTTCTCGACCGTGGCGAGAACCAGGGCGACGTGTTCTCCCTGTATCTCGACCTTTCGGTCAACTCCAACAACAAGCGCACCCACGACGTCTTCATCGCCAAGCAGCGCTCGCGCTTTGCCGACCAGGGGGGCGCCCGCAACGAGCGCCTTGCCGAGCGGGTCGAGGTCTTCCTCGATCGGGTGGAGCGCTGGCTGGACGCGGACTTCGACGAGTCGAACGCCGGCGCGGCATTCTTCTCGCCGGCGGCGCCCGCAGAGGGCGAGAGCCTCGAGGTGTTGCAGGTGCCGGTCCCCTTCGAGAATCAGCTCTGCGTGTCGGACTCGCCCGTGGTCAGTCCGCTGGTTCGCCTTCTCGGCGCGTTCCATCACCACGGGATCCTGGTCGTGGACCGGGAGCACCTGCGCATGCTCAGCGCCTACATGGGCCGGCCCCAGGCGGAGCACGAGGTCGAGACCCAGCCCTATCCGACGTCCCACGACGTCCGGCGGGGCGGATACTCCGCGAAGGACTTCCAGAGTCGCAAGGCCGAGGAGGTCCGGCACTTCTTCAAGGAGTTCGCCCAGGAGGTCCACGAATTCGACCGGCGCTACTCCCCCGATGACTTCGTGGTCCTCGGGACGGACGAGAACGTCAGCAAGTTCCTCGAGTTCCTCCCGCAGAACATCCGTGACCGTGTCGTTCAAACTGGCCACGCGGCCATCGACGAATCCTCCTCCGAGATCCTCGGCCGTCTCCGGACCTGGTTCGACGCGCAGCAGGAGCGCCGCGGGGCAGACGCGGTCGTCGCGCTGAAGCAGCGCGTCGCCGAGGAGCACTACGCCACCGCCGGATTCCCCCGCACCCTCGAGCAGCTCCAGGAGGGCAAGGTAGAAACCCTCGTGGTCGGGCGTGGGCTGGAGAAGAAGGGTGGCCGCTGCACGAGCTGCAGCTTCTATCTGGCCACCTCGGAGGGGGCCTGCCCCTACTGTGGTGGTACGGTGCGGGACGGCGTCGACCTGGTGGAGACGATGGTGCGCCTCGCCGCCGAGAGCGACGCCGAGGTCGCGTTTGCCGAGCCCGCGACCCTCGACGACTACGAGGGGGTCGGGGCGCTGCTCCGCTTCTGAGCCACGCCCGGCGCGGCCCGCGTTTTCTTGACACTGATTCTCCAACCGGCCTATCTTGCGCGTCAGGCCTGATTTCCACGTGCCCAGGCTTCCCGGACCCCAGACAACATGGCCGTCGAGTCCACGCCTCCGGAGGCCGCCCAGGCTGACCTGCGTCGCATTCTGCAGTCCCGCGACGACGTCAATGCCGCTTTCCTCGACTCCGAACGCCCGATCCTGTGGGTGATCGGGTCGGCGCGCATCGACGCAGCCGACCTCGAGCCGGAGCTTTCCCGCGCCCTCGAGTCCGTCGATCTGTCGCCTGAGGACGTGGAAGTGCGCTGCGTCGCACCCGACGGCGAGCGCCGCGTACGGCTCGTCGCCGTCGAGCGCGCCTCCCTCGGCGACGGCACGAGTCGCGTTCGCGTCACCCTCGCCTGGCAGGGTCAGGCCCACGTCGGCGAGGCCGTCGGTGAGGAATCCAGGCCCATCGAGATGCGCACCGCCGCCCAGGCCGCCCTGAATGCCATCGCCCTCGTGACGGAGGGCACCCCGGATCTCCGCCTCACCGGCGTCAAGAAGTTCCGCGCCTTCGACGTCGAGCTCGTTGCCGTCTCCATCCACACCGCCGGCGACGAGCGGCGTCACCTGGTCGGCTCCGTCATCGAGACGGACTCGGAGCCGAAGGCCTCCGCCATGGCCGTTCTGAACGCCGTCAATCGACTCCTCGGCAACTTCCTTCACTTGGACGTCTAGTCCGCCGCCATTCCGGCCGTTCCCGGGCCTCGGCATCCCCTGCTTCGGCATCTCTTCGGTTCAACCGTCGTTGGATCTTTTGTAAATTAGTGGTGTGAAACGTTTTGCGGGTGGCGCTGACCGGTGCTGCCCGGATCGTTGTGGCGGCTGTGGGGGCGGAGGAGACAACACGAAACAGGAGGCGGAATGGCTCGACCCGGCGGACGGACCCTCGTGATCGGCGTCGCTGCGCTCGCGATCGGGCTGGTGAGCGCGAAAGCGGTGCGGATGCCGGGGGAGAACTCGCCTGCGCCGACGGACGACTACGCAGCCGTGGCGGCGGCGGCGCCGTCGACGACGGGAGAGACGCGCTGGGTCGAGGACCGCCGGTGGGACCTTCCTGTGACGTACAACGATCGGGTCGGCTTCTGGATCGAATTCCTGCAGGGACGTAACGCGGACCACACGCGGAAGTGGCTGGAGCGGCTCGGGCGGTACGGTCCGATGATCCGAGCGGAGCTGCGCCAGCGCGGAATGCCGGAGGACCTGATCTATCTGGCGATGATCGAGAGTGGTCTGTCCCCGAACGCGTACTCGCACGCGGCAGCGGCGGGCATGTGGCAGTTCATCTCGGCGACGGGCCAGCGCTACGGGCTCGAAGTGAACGGGTACGTGGACGAGCGGCGGGATCCCGTGAAGGCGACGTCGGCCGCGCTGGACTACCTGCAGGAGCTGCACGACCGGTTCGGGAGCTGGTACCTGGCGGCTGCGTCGTACAACACCGGTGAGAACCGCGTGGCGCGGGTGCTCGATCGGTACGCGGACGGGGCCAGGGGGGACGAGGATCTGTTCTGGAAGATCGACGACCACCTTCCCCAGGAGACGCGGGACTACGTGCCGCTGATGCTGGCGGCGGGCTACATCGGCAAGGACCCGGCGAGGTACGGCTTCGACGACATCGAGTATCAGGAGCCGCTGGAGTTCGACGAGGTCGTGGTGCCAGGCGCCACGCGACTGACGACGGTGGCGAAGGCCGCCGAGGTAGACGCGTCGCGGGTATCGGACCTGAACCCGCAGCTCGTGCGGGACATGGCGCCGCCCGGCGGCCGATACACCGTGCGGATCCCCCGGGGCCAGAGCCTCGCCTTCGCGCAGAACTTCGAGCGCGTGTACGCCGAGGCGCACGCCGAGCCTGCCGTGCGGCTGGCGAGCTACACCATCGGCCGCGGTGAGACGCTCTCGCACGTGGCGGCGCGGTTCCACACGACCGTGAGCGCCCTCGAGGCGGCGAACGACGGTCTGAACCCGCGGGCGCTGCAGGTCGGCCAGGAGATCCGCGTTCCGAGCACCGGCGATGCCCCGGCGCGGCGGCCGGCGTGGACGACGTATCGGGTGCGGCGCGGAGACTCGCTGTGGACGATTGCGCACCGCCACGGCGTCTCCGTGGGCGAGCTCCGCCAGTGGAACGGCATCTCCGGCCGGAGCCGGATCCTGCCCGGCCAGAAGCTGCGGATCGGCGCCTGACGTGTCTGGCGCGCCTCGTGCATCCCTGCGGCGCCTCCGTGGAGTGTCCCGAGATGCAGGAGCGCACGATGCACTGGGTGAAGGTCACGAGGCCGCGGTACACGCAATCGGAGCGGTACCGCGGGCAGATCGGAGAGGTCGTCGGCCATTGGGGCCCGGAGAACAGCAACGGCGGTGGGAACGGCCTGATGGTGCAGTTCTCCGACGGTGAAGTCGTCGGAGTGACGGAAGAGGAAGTCGCGAAGGTCGACGACCCCACCACCCGCGAGTGACGCCGGGCGGGGCCTGCCCCGCCGTCGGCCCCGACTACTGCGCCCGGTCCATCACGGCCCGGGCGTAGCCGTTCGCGGGATCCAGTCCGCGGCCCCGGATCGTATCCACGGTCCCGGGGCCGCGGTTGTAGGCCAGGAGGGCCAGCCGCAGATCCCCGTCGTACTTCCGCAGCATGATGCGCAGGTAGCGGAAGCCGAGGTGCAGGTTGGTCTCGGGGTCCAGCAGCTCCGCGTCGGTGATGCCCGGCTGCAGCTCGTCGGCCGTCGACGGCAGCACCTGGGTCAGCCCCACGGCCCCCCGGTCGCTCACCGCTTCGGCGTCGAAGCCGCTCTCCGTCCTCACGAGACTGTAGCCGAGGCGCGGCTCGATCCCTTCCTCCCGCGCGATGTCGTAGATCGACGTGGCCAGATCCGCCGGGATGTCGTAGCGGGTCGACTGGCGCAGGATCACGGACAGCCGGGCGATCTCCTCCCGCATCAGCGAGACCTCACCGGACCGTCCCGTCAGCGCGCTCCTCGTCCCGGCGAGGCGCCGCTGGAGCTCGTTCACGGTGGGCAGATCGGCGAAGCGGGGGGACACGGCCGCGAAGTGGATCCCGAATCCAAAGCCCAGGGCCATGAATCCGGCCACGCGGATGAACCGCATGAATCCGGGCTTCGGCGGCCACCAGCGGAACGATTCCTTTCCGCCGCGGCTGTCGCGGGAATGGCGAATGCGCTTCATCGGTCGTCTCCTCGGCCCGGGACGTGGGCGGTTCCGGGACCGCGCCCATTTTGGAGCCAAAGACGTGGGTGGCGCAACAGCGTCGTATGGGGGCGGGAGTACGTCATGTGTTTTCCTCCGCTCGCCACGTGCCGCTCCGTCCGCCTTCCTTCGCCAGCAGCCGGATCCCCTCCAGCCGCATTCCCCGGTCGACGGCCTTGAGCATGTCGTAGAGGGTCAGCAGCGCGACGGACACGGCCGTGAGGGCCTCCATCTCGACGCCGGTGCGGCCGGCGACGCTCACCCGGGCCGAGACGCGGACGCCCGGCAGCTCCCCGTCAGGCTCCAGGTCGACGTCGATGGCGTCGAGGGCGAGGGGGTGACAGAGCGGGATGAGCTCGGCGGTCCGTTTGGCCGCCTGGATGCCCGCGATCCGGGCGACGACGAGGGGATCGCCCTTGGGGCCGCGAGCCTCGCGGAGGAGCTCGAAGGCGTGGGGCGAGGTGATGAGGCGTCCCTCGGCGACGGCGGTGCGGCGGGACGTCGCCTTGGAGCCGACGTCGACCATGCGCGGGCGCCCGCTCTCGTCCTGATGCGTGAGGCGGCCGCGGGTGGTGTCGTCGCCCGTGCTGCGCTCCATCTCCTGCGGCTCGGGCGCGGGTTCCGACGGAGGGTGATCGGTCATGATTCGGCGGCCTCCACGCTGCGAAGCGTCTCTCCGAGCCTGCGGAGCAGGCGGGCGAGGATGAGCTGCGGGTTGACGTTGCCGGAGGCGAGGGTTCGGGCCTCCTCGATCAGGTCGACGCCGTCGGAGAGAAGCGAACCGGCTGCGGGCGCGAGGCGGGCGGCGGTCCGAAGGTCGTCGATGGAGTCGACGTTGACGACGTGGTCCTCTGCACCTTCGGTCACGGCGGCGACGTCCCGGCACCAGACCTCGAGGCTCTCCAGCACGTCCCGGAAGACGCCTCGCGCGCCGGCGGGCGTCTCGCCGTGGGCGGCGGCGAATCGGTGGGCCGAGCCGGACGCGAGTGCGGAGGAGAGGAGGCGGCGGGCGCGCTGTCGCACGTCCTCGAGGGGTCCGGGTTCGCCGTCCTGCGGGAGATAGCCGAGGGCGCGGCCGATGGAGCCCTGGGCGAGGTGCGCGGCGAGCCGGGCCGTCGAGGGATCCGCGCCTGCGGCGTTCGTGAGGAACGCCTCGACGTCGGCTTCCGGGAGGGCGCCGATGCGGACGGGCAGCAGCCGGGAGCGAATCGTGGGGAGCAGGGCGTCGGGGTCGCTGGCGGTGAGGACGAAGAAGGTGCCCTCCGGCGGCTCCTCGAGCACCTTCAGGAGCGCGTTCGCGGCCTCCGGCGAGGACTCCTGCGGCACGAGGAGCTCGGCGTCGCCGACGATGAAGATCTGGCGGTGGCCCATGGAGGGGCGGGAGGCGGCGAGGCGGCGGATCGTCTGGACCTGGGCGAGGTAGAGGCCGACGGGCTCGCCGACGAGTGTCGGCCGCAGGGGCGCGTCGCGCCGCGACTCCAGCTCGGCGGCGCGGGCGTCCTCCAGGGCCTCCTGGAGCTTTTCGGGGCTGCTGGCCCCCTTCGGGCGGGGCAGCGGGAAGAACCAGTGGACGTCGGGGTGCTCGAGGCGGCGCGCGAGACGGCAGTTCCGGCAGACGTCGCAGGGCTCGTCCCCGGGGCTTTCGCACACGAGGAGCTGCGCGAGCCAGAGTGCCGTCCGCTGTCGGCCGGTGCCCGCCGGTCCGTGGAGCAGGACGGAGCCCGGCAGGCGGCCCGTGCGGACGGCGCGGCCGAGGGCGCGCCGTGCGGCGTCGTGGCCGAACAGGTCCGGAAGCGGGCTCACGATCCGCTCCGTGCCCGAAGCCACGACAGGGGATCCACGGCCACGGGCGCGCCGTTGACGGGGGCCCGGACCTGAAACTCGAGGTGGGGGCCTTCGGGGGTCATGGCGCCGCCGACGGTGCCGATCACCTGGCCCGCCTTCACCTGCTGATTCTCCTTCACGTCGATCCGGTCCAGGTAGAGGTAGAGCGTGTAGTAGCCGCCGCCGTGGCTGATCATGACCGAGGGCCCGTATCCCTCGAAGGAGCCGGCCAGAACGACGGTGCCCGCCTCCACGGACTTCACCGGCGTGCCGGCGTCTGCG
Source organism: uncultured Gemmatimonadales bacterium (assembly GCA_963728445.1). Taxonomy (GTDB): domain Bacteria; phylum Gemmatimonadota; class Gemmatimonadetes; order Longimicrobiales; family RSA9; genus CAVSJO01. Next base: position 1,709,299 of record CAVSJO010000006.1, read on the forward strand.
CCGATGCCGACGCCGTTCCACCGCAGGACGACTCCGTTGGCCTTCCGCTCCGGCCCGAAACGATAGACGAGTCGGCCCTCGACGGGCCAGTCCAGAGCCCCGAGGTCGCGGGTGGTGATGGTCCCGGCCTTCGCCGGTGCCCCGGCCGCGCTGCGCCGCCGCTCCTCCTCCCTGCGCCGCTTCTCGAGCTCGGCGATGAGGGACGTGAGGCGGCGCGAGTCCCGATCCAGCGTCTCGATGCGTCCCTTTGTCTGCTCCTGCCGGCTCCGGTACGTGCGGAGCGTCTGCTGGCGCTGCGCCTGCGCCCGCTCCAGCTGCGCGACCTCACCCTCCCGTGCATCGAGGACCTGTCGGAGCCGCTCTCGCTGATCCCTCAGCTCCTGCTCCTGCGCGGTGAGGCGCGCCTCGATCGTGCCGATGTCCCGGACGAGGGCGCGGTCGTGCGTCGCCACCAGGTGCAGGTACTTGTACCGGTTGAGCAGCTCCCCGAACGTGTGAGCGGTGAGCAGGACCTCGACGGAGTGGAGGGGCCCGCGCTCGTAGATGCTCCGGAGCCGCTGGTCCAGCAGCACCGTGCGTTCGCGCAGCAAGTCCCGGGAGCGGACGAGGTCCGCGCTCACGGCGGTGACGTTGGCCTCGACGGCCGTCGCCTGGAAGTTCAGCTCCTCGATCGCGTTGTTGGAGCTCGAGACCTGCTTATCGATGTTCGCCAGCTCCGCCGACACGTCCCGAACCCGGGACTGCAGCTCCTTCATCTGGGACTGCAGCTGCTCCCGCTCGCGCCGGATCTGCTCCAGACGGAGCTGGCTGTCCCGGATCTGACCGGTCGTGGGCTGCGTCTTCTGCTGGGCGAGGGCAGGGGAGGGTCGGAGGGCGATGGTCGCGGCCCCGGCCGCCATGCAGGCGGCGGTGATCCCGGCGTGGGTGAGGGGCGCGAGCGTCGGACGGCGACGTCGCATCAGACCTCCCGCAGGTGGCGTCGCACGGCCGCTGCGCTCGCCGCCACACCGAGGACGGCGCCGAATGCGATGCCGGCGAGCGTCCACTCCAGCGGGATCCACTCGAGACTGAAGACGGCACGGGACAGCACGCGGTAGCCGACGTACGTCGCGCCCAGCGCGAGGGCACCCCCGAGGAGGCCGGTGAGAAGCCCTTCCAGCAGGAATGGACGGCGGACGAATCCGTTCGTCGCGCCCACGAGGCGCATGATGGTGATCTCGTCCCGGCGGGCGAAAACGGCCATCCGCACGGCCGCGGAGATGATGAGGGCGGCCGCCACGGCGAACGCGCCGCCCAGCAGCAGCGTGGCGACGAACGCGATGCGGCGGAGGAGGAAGACCTTGTCGAGCCACTCGTTGCCGAAGCGGACCTGCTCGACGGCGGGGTAGAGCCCGACGCGCTCGGCGACGCCGCGCACCGCGGCCGCGTCCCGCTGCCCACCCTTCAGGCGCACCTCCAGCGACGCGGGGAGCGGGTTCTCGTCCAGGTCTGCGAAGAGGGGACCGATGTCTCCCATCTCCTTCTTCGCCGTCTCGAGAGCCTGCACGCGGGTGATGTAGAGGACCTCGCTCACCTCGGGGAAGGACGCGATGTCCGCCCGCATGGCGTCGATCTGGTCGGGCGCGGCGTCGTCCCTGAGGTAGGCGACGATCTCGACGCGGGACTCCACGCGCTGGATGACCTGCCGGATGTTGTAGGCGACGAGGCCGAACAGGCCGGCGACGAACAGGGACAGGGCCACCATCGCCGCCGAGAGCCCCACCAGGAGGGGGGTCCTGCGGAACGCCGCGAGCGCTTCCCGGATGGAATACATCGCTAGGCCTCGGCCGCGGAGTCGTAGACGAGCCGGCCGTTGTCGAGCTCCACGACCCGGAATGCGGGAAAGCTCCGGACCAGCTCGAGGTCGTGGGTCGCCACGAGAACCGCCGTGCCCGCCGCGTTGATGTCCCGGAACAGCTCCACGATGCCCCCTGCCGCACGGCTGTCCAGGTTGCCCGTGGGCTCGTCCGCGAGCAGCACGACCGGGTCGTTGGCGAGGGCACGGGCCACGGCGACGCGCTGCTGCTCGCCGCCCGAGAGCTCGTCCGGCAGCTTCTCCGACTTCGCGGCGAGGCCGACCCGGGCGAGGAGCCGCTGGACCTTCGTCCGCACGACGTTCCGGCGGGCACCCGTCACCTCCAGTGCGAAGGCGACGTTCTCCGCCGCGGTACGGTGACGCAGAAGCCGGAAGTCCTGGAACACGAAGCCGACCTTCCTGCGCAGGATCGCGACCTCCCGCGAGCTCATGCTCCGCGCCTCCTGACCGCCGACGCGCACGGTCCCGGACGTGGGATGCTCGGCCATGTGGATGAGGCGCAGCACCGTCGTCTTGCCTGCCCCGCTGTGTCCGGTCAGGAAGCAGAACTCGCCCTTGACCACCTCGAAGGAGACGTCGTCCAGTGCCCGCCCCGAGCGGGGATAGTCGAGGCTGACGCCGTCGAGCCGGATCATCGGCCCCGCCCCGTTGCCAGCCGGGCGGCGAGGCGCAGCGCCTCGATCATGGACGACGGATCGGCGACGCCGCGGCCGGCGATGTCCATGGCGGTCCCATGGTCCGGCGAGGTGCGGACGAACGGAAGGCCCAGCGTGACGTTCACGCCGTGGCCGAAGGCCGCCGTCTTGAACGCCGCCATCCCTACGTCGTGGTAGGGCGCCACGACGGCGTCGAATTCGCCGCGCAGCGCCCGGTGGAAGACGGTGTCGGCGGGGATGGGCCCGCTGACGTCCACGTCCGCGTCCCGGAGCGCTTCGAGGGCGGGCGCGTACACACGCGCCTCCTCGTCGCCGAAGAGACCGCCGTCGGACGCGTGGGGGTTGAACGCGCAGAGCGCGAGGCGTGGCCGGGCGATGCTCCACTCCGAACGGAGGGCCTCGTCGAGGAGGCGGGTCTGGGCCACGAGCAGGTCCGCGCTCACCGCTTCGGGTACCCGGGCCAGGGGAAGGTGCGTCGTGGCGAGCAGGACGCGCAGGGCGCCACCCAGGTCGGTCCGCTCGGCGTCCATGAGCATGCCGACGCGATCGACGCCTGCCAGGGCGGCGAGCATCTCCGTGTGGCCGGGGAAGTCCCGGCCGGCGGCGTGCAGGGCGTGCTTGTCGATGGGGGCGGTGACGATACCGGCGACGTCGCCTCGAAGGGCCATGGCGGCGGCGGCCTCGATCGCGGCCGCCGCGAGCTCGCCCGCGGTGGCCTCGTCCCCGCCGCGCCAGTCGCCGACCGCGTGCAGCGGTGCGCGGCACGCATCGGCTGCCGTGCCCCGGGGTCCGACGAGCACGAGCTCGGCGTCCGGGCCCGCCGCGACGGCGGCCGCGGTGATCTCCGGTCCGATCCCCCGGGGATCCCCGAGAGTGACGGCGAGGCGTGGCGGCATCACCCCTCCGTGAGGCCCGTTCGGGCGCGGGTCAGTTCCGCACGTCGATGTACGTCTTCTTGCGGAGATCCGAGATGATCTCGTCGACCAGCTTCTTCTGCTGGATCTGCTGGCGGATGCGTGCGCGCAGGTCGTCCACCGTGTAGGGGCCGGCCGGCGAAACGCCGGTGACCTTCACGACGGCGAACTTGGTCTGGCCCTGGCCCGCGAGCTCGAGGGGCCCTACCACCTCGCCGACGCTGACGCCCTTCATCGCCTCGTCGTAGGGGGCGGGAAGCTGGTCGACGGGATAGGGGCCCACGCGCGCCTGCTCCGACGGGTCGCCGTAGCGGTCCGCGAGGGAGTCGATGGAGACGCCGTTGCGCACCTTCGCGGCCAGGCTGTCGGCGAGCGCCTTCGTGCGGTCCATGTCGTCCGGGGACGTGGGGATCGAGATCAGGATGTGGCGCGCCTGACGCTCCGGGCCGCGGACCTTCTCGACCTTGATGATGTGGAATCCGTACGGCGTCTCCACGATGCCGCTCACCCCGCCGGCGGGCAGCGCGAACGCGGCGTCCTCGAACTCCCGGACCATCTGGCCGCGCCGGAACCAGCCGAGATCCCCGCCCCGGTCCCGGGTGCCGGGATCATCGGAGTAACGCTTCGCGAGCTGCGCGAAATCGGCGCCGTTGCGGATCTGGGCCAGCACGTCCGCAGCCTTCCGGAACGCCGCGGACCGTGCGCTGTCGCTGGCCTGCGGGGCGAGGACGACCTGGCGGAACGTGACCGTCGCCGGCTTCTCTCCGAGCTGGTCCGCATGCGACGTGAAGAAGGTGTCGATCTCCTCCTCCGTGACCGTCGGTGCCTCGTGCGTCTGCTGAATCTTGCTCATGTACTGCTGGATCGTGAGCGTGCGCTCGTACTGGCGGGAGAGAAGGCTCCTGAACTCCGTCGTGGTCATGCCCTGCTGGGCGAGAGCCGCGTCCATCCGGGACTGGCTGCCGCCGAAGTTCTGCTGGAGCCGCTGGGCGACGTCCCGGTCGACCGCCTGCTGTACCTGCGTCGGGCCGACCTGCGTCGAGTCGGCCGCCGCGGCCTGGAGCAGCACGAGGTCGTCGATGCGCTGCTGCAGGATCTCGTTGCGCAGCTGCGTCGTGTCCGCGACCGTGCTGTCCTGCATCTGCCGGCGAAGCATGTCCTCCTTCACCTCCGACTCCAGGACGACGCTGTCGCCGACCACGGCGACGACGCGGTCCACCGTCTCCGGCGGGCCGCCCGACGGTCCGGGACGCTGGGCTCGGGCCGGAGCGGCAATGAGCGCGAGCAGCGCGACCGCAGCAAAGGGACGAAGGCTCATGACATCTCGCATCGTGTTGTTTGGTCACGTCTTGGAACGGAGCGAGGCCGGCGTGGACGCCGGCCTCGCAGTAGTATCCCCCGGATCGACGCGGGTTCCCGCGTCGGCGCCCTACTGCGCGCCGGTGTCCGCGGGCGCCGGCGCCGGCGGCGTGCCCGGCTGGGCGCTCGGCTGCGATCCCGGTTGCGGTCCCGCCGGTGCCTGGCCCGAGTCGGCGCCCGTTCCGCTCTCCTCCGAGCGGATCGCGTCGACCTTCTTGAGCACGTCCGGGAAGGTGCGATCGAAGACCTCGGCGTCCATCTGCTGCCGGAGCGAGAAGGCGATGGGGCCGAGGGGAAGGACCTGCCGCTCCCCCTTCACGATGCCCTCGATGATGGAGCGCACGCGCCGGTCGACGGCCTCCGGCTCCGACTCCCCCTGCTGGGGCTCGATGTCGGCGAGACCGGCCGTCTGCACCGCCTGGCGCAGCCGGTCGCGGACCTCCTGGACGATGGAGTCCTTCTGTGCTGCGCTGGGCTCGAAGCCTTCCTTGCGGGCCTGTGCGATGAGGACCTCGTTCGTGGTCAGGCCCTTGAGCACCCGCTCCAGCTGGTCGTCCGTCGCCGACGCGTACTGCGCCCGCTGCGGCGGCTGCAGCCGGTGCATGAAGTCGAGGAAGTCGCCGGCGGTGAAGGCGCCACCCTCGTAGGAGACCAGCGGCCGGCTCTTCGCGCGGCCCGCCAGCTTCGTGTCGGGGTTCTTCGCCAGCTCACGCACCACGTCGAAGGCGCCGTCCGCCACCTTGATGTTCAGCGGGTCGGTCAGCTTCGACACGTACGACTCTTCCGCCTCGGACTGCCGCTGCTGGATGAGCTGCTGACGGAACTGCTCCTTGTTGTCCTCGAAGCTCGGCGTGCGACGATCCTCGACCTTGATGATGTGATAGCCGAAGGGGGTCTCCACCACCTGGCTGATCTGCCCCGGCTCCAGGCTGAAGGCCGCGTCCTCGAACGGCCCGACCATCTGGCCCCGCTGGAAGAAGCCGAGGTCGCCGCCGTTCTGGGCGCTGCCCGGGTCCTGACTGTACTTCTTCGCCAGCTCCGCGAAGTCCTCCCCCCGACCGCCCGCTTGCGGATCTCTTCCGCGAGCGCCCGGGCCGAGTCCTTCTTCGCCTGCGAGTCGTTCGGGCTGACCCGGATCAGGATGTGCCGTGCGTGGACCGACGCGTCGGGCTGCTCCTTGTCGTACGCCTGCCGGAGCTCCGCGTCCGTGAACGTCGTGTCCGGTGGGACCACCTTGTCCCGGAGCTTCGAGACCATCTCCCGCTCGAGCTCGGGGCGAACGACGGCGTCGAGGTCGAGCTGCGCCAGCGTGGAGTCCCGCTGCACGGCCGTGGCCATCAGCGTGTAGTCGACCCACAGGTTCGCCACGGCGTCGACCACCGCCGTCTGGGACGGAAGCCGCTGATTCCGGGCGATCAGGGTTGCGGCATCGTCGACCGACAGCTCGTGGCCGGCGGCGCGGGCCACCACGTCGGTGTGGGAGGTCATCGCCTGCCCGAAGCTGTCGCAGCCGGTGAGGCCGACAGTGGCGGCAAGCGCGAACGTCGCGAGTCTCTTCATCGTGTTCCGGTCGTTCTGTGAAGGTCGGCCTGGTGCCGCCCGGCAGGTTGCCAAACGGAAAGCATAGCTCGTTTCTGCATCGGCCGCTACCGCGGTCGGGAGCGCTATACCACGGCAGCGGCCGACGGTTCCGATGGGGCAGTCCCGGCGATCGACGGCTGCCGCCCGGGTCAGGCCGCCCGGGCGGGACGGGCGTCCAGGATCTCGAGGGCCTGGGCGAGGAGGTCCTCGACGGGTTCGGCGCCGAAGCGACGCAGCACGAGCGAGAGCGGGGCCGTGCGGCGGACCTCGACGTCGAGCTGACGGTCCCGGAACGCGCCCTGGAGGCTCGCCAGCCGGGGGACGACGCCCGAGCGGAAGTTGAGGCGGGCGTCGCCGCCGCGGACGAGGATGCGCTCGACGCCGAGTCGGGAGCCGAGGAGACGGAGTCGCGCCGAAGCCAGGAGCCTGGATACCTCGGGTGGGGGCGGGCCATAGCGGTCGCGCACCTCGGCGGCGAGGGAGTGGAGCGCGTCGACCTCGTCGAGGCGTGAGATGCGACGATAGAGGTGCAGCTTCTGGGCGGGGTCGCCGACGTACTCGTCGGGCAGGAACGCGGCGCCGTCGAGGGAGACCTCCGGCGGGCCCCACTGCTCCTCGGGCTTCTCACCCTTGAGGCGCGCGATCGTGTCCTCGAGGAGGCGCGTGTACGTGTCGAGTCCGACGGCGTGCACGAAGCCGGACTGCTCGGAGCCCAGCAGGTTCCCGGCGCCGCGTATCTCCAGGTCCTTCAGGGCGATGGCGTAGCCGCTGCCGAGGTCGGTGAAGTGCTCGAGGATCCGGAGCCGCTTCTCCGCATCCTCGGTGACGCCCTCGGGCACCACCAGGTAGCAGTAGGCGCGGTGGTGGGAGCGGCCGACGCGCCCGCGGAGCTGGTAGAGCTGCGCGAGGCCGAACTGGTCGGCCTGGTGGACGATGAGGGTGTTGGCCGTGGGCACGTCCATCCCGTTCTCGATGATCGCCGTCGTCACGAGCACGTCCACCTCGCCGGCGACGAAGCGGGACATGACCTCGTCCAGCTCGGAGGCGCCCATCTGTCCGTGCGCGATGGCGACGGTCGCCTCCGGCACGAGGTGGGTCACGCGCTCCGCCACGCCGCCGATGCTCTGCACCCGGTTGTGCACGAAGAAGACCTGGCCGCCCCGGTCGATCTCGCGGCGGATGGCGTCCTCGAGCACCTCGTCGGACCAGGGCAGGACGTGGGTGATGACGGGCATCCGGTCCCGCGGCGGGGTTCGGATCAGCGTAAGGTCCCGCAGGCCGGACAGTGCCATGTGCAGCGTGCGGGGGATCGGCGTCGCGGTCATGGACAGGACGTCGACGCTCTTCTTCAGGTCCTTCAGCCGTTCCTTCTGCTTGACGCCGAAGCGCTGCTCCTCGTCGATGACGAGCAGCCCGAGATCCCGGAAGACGACGTCGGGCTGGATGAGGCGGTGCGTGCCGATGACGACGTCGACCTCCCCCGACGCGAGTCCCGCCAGCACCTCCGTCTGCTCCTTCGGCGTGCGGAAGCGGGACAGGCTCTCCACGCGCACGGGAAAGTCCGCGAGCCGCTCGGCGAAGGTCCGGCCGTGCTGTTCGACGAGGATCGTCGTGGGCGCGAGGACGGCCACCTGCCGGCCGTCCTGGACGGCCTTGAACGCCGCGCGGATCGCCACCTCGGTCTTGCCGTAGCCGACGTCCCCGCAGATGAGGCGGTCCATGGGGCGGGGCGATTCCATGTCCCGCTTCACGTCCAGAGTAGCCTGGCGCTGGTCCGGCGTGTCCTCGTACAGGAACGCGGACTCCATCTCCTTCTGCCAGCGGCCGTCCTCCGGATAGGCGTGGCCCTCCGCCATCTGCCGACGGGCGTAAAGCTCCACCAGCTCGGCGGCCATTGCCCGGATGGACTCCTCCGTCCTCTTTCGGACCCGCTTCCAGGTCCTGCCGCCGATCTTGTGGACCTTCGGAGCGGAGCTCTCCTCCCGGTCGGGTACCCAGCGCTCGATGAGGTCCAGCCGATAGACGGGCAGGCGCAGCACCTCGCCGCCGGCGTACTCGATGGCCAGGGACTCCAGCTCGAGATCGCCGACGGTGACCCGCTCCAGGCCGCGGAACCGGCCGATGCCGTGGTCCAGGTGAACCACGTAGTCGCCGGGCCGGAGCTGGCTCAGGGACTCCAGGGCGACGGCGCCCCGGAAGCGGCGTCCGCGCCGCAGGCGCCGGGCCCGCTCGAAGATCTCGTGGTCGGTCAGGACGCGGAACGGCGGCTCGGCCCCTTCCAGCACGAAGCCGGAGGAGACGGCGCCGAGGGCGAGCTGCGCGCCCTCGGGCAGGGCGCCGGCGCCGCCCAGCAGCTCCTCGAGCCGATCGAGCTGCCCGGCGTTGTCGCACAACAGCAGCGTGCGCTCGCCCCGGGCGGCTCCGGCGCGGAGCAGCGTCCCGAGCCGGTCCATGTCCCGCTCCACCGGCTCCGCGGCGCGCACGTCGAAGCGGAGCCCGCCCTCCGAGTCCGGGCGGCCCCCCGCGTCCGGATCGACGCGAAGGCGCGCGAGACGGCCGAGGCGCTCCTCCGTGTCCTCGGGACTCAGGAACAGCTCCGACGGCTCTTCCGTGGCGGCGCCCCGTCGCCGGGCGCCCTCGTGGAGGTGGCGGACCTCTTCCCACGTATGGCGCAGGTCGTCGGCCGCCGTGTCGGAGTCGAGCTGGACCAGAACCGCGTCCGACGGGAGCAGGTCGAGGATCGAGCGGCGGGTCGTCCGGCCGTCCGTCGCCGGCGTGCGCAGGTCGACGGGCAGCACGTCCACGGACTCGACCTCGCCCGTCGAGCGCTGGTCGAGGATGTCGAAGCGGCGGATGCTCGTGACCTCGTCGCCCCAGAACTCCAGTCGGACCGGCTCCGGCGTTCCGAAACCGAACATGTCGACGATGCCGCCGCGCACCGCGAACTCGCCGACGCCCTCGACCAGCGGGACCTGCTCGAAGCCCATGCCGACGAGACGCTCGGCCAGGTCCTGAGGCCGGACCTTCTGACCCCGCTGGATGCGCAGGCGCAGCTCCGTGAGGCCGGACGGCACGTCGGAGCGCTCCTGGAGCGCCCGCAGCGTCGTGACGAGGATGCGGGTCCGGCCGGACAGCACCGCCTCCAGCGCCTCGACCCGCATGCCGCCGACCTCCACGTGCGGCTCGGCGGCCTCGTACGGCAGCGCCTCTCGCTGCGGGAAATGGGCGACGTCGTCGCCGTCGCTCAGCGTCCGCAGGTCCGCCTCCAGCGCCTCCGCCGCGTTCGGCGACGAGGCCGCCACCACCCACAGCCGGTTCGGCCGGTCGTGACCCAGCGTGGCGAGGAGCAGCGCCGGCGACGAGCCGGTGAGGCCGGTCAGCCCGAGGGATTCTCCGGCGTGGGGAAGGCGCTCGAGCAGCTCGCGGTACTGCGGCTGCCGTCGCATGGCGTCGAGGAGCTTCGGATGGGACAACGTCAGGCGTTCGGTTCGGGCTTCGCTTCGATTCGGGGCGCTCGCGGCGCCGCGCCACGGCCGCTGGCCGCCAGCAGCATTTCCGCTGCCAGCACGGCGAGGGCCAGCAGCAGCAGCACGGGCGCGACTTCGTACCCGAGTCGGCTGCGGAAGATCGCGCGCCGCCAGCCGCCCGCGTCGTCGCTCACGCGCACGTCGCCCGCCAGCCGCTGGCGGAGCTGCGACTCGGACACCCGGGCCAGGGGCGTTTCCGCGGCGGGCGCGTTCACGGCCACGACGCCGGAGTCGCCGGCTTCCGTGACGACGCGGTACAGCCCCGGCTCGAGGAGACGCGGCGCCACTCCGGCCTCGACGCGGACGGTGTCCGACTCGGAGACGAGCGCCGTCGTACCCACCGGCAGCGACGGCGCGTCCCCCACCACCAGGCTGGCGACGGCCTTCCGCGCCGGCGCCCACTCGCCGGTGATACGGTCGAGCAGAGGCAGCAGCGCCTCGGACGTGGGGATCGTCCCGGCGTCGGGGCTCAGCGGCGAAGCCAGGAGCAGCACGGGCGCGCCGCCGGGACCCGCCGCGCGCACCAGCCAGGGAGAGCCGTCGGAAAGCCGCAGGAGCACCGTGTCCGGCCGTGCGTCGCCGACTGGGTCGAGCCGGTAGGACGTGCGGACCCGCGCGTCCGCCAGCGCCGCCGCCAGGTCCCGGTCTCCTTCCGGCACCCGCAGCGACGCGTCGCCGCCGCCCACCGCTGCGCCGTAGCGCCACGGGATCCCCGCCGCCTCCAGCCGCCGGTTGGCCGCAGGCAGCGCCGACGCGCTGTCCGGCGGCAGCACGACGACCGCCGCGCCGCGACCCGCCTCCGTCGCGCCCACGCCGGCCGGCGCGACCACCACGTCCGCCGCCGCCGCGGGCGCCAGGGCGAGGCGCTTCGCCCGGTCCAGCACCTCCGCGGCTGCCTCGACAAACGAAGCGGGCCCCGCCACCGCCACGGTGGGCGGCGGCGCGACCGAGAAGGTGAAGTAGCGTCGGTTGTCGGCCCGCAGCGCGTCCGCTCCGATCTCGACCCAGCCGCTCACCCGCCCGGCGCCGCCCACCGGCAGCGTGAGGGCGAACGCCCCGTCGGCGCCCGCCGACGCCGCAGCCACCGGACGGCCGCCGACGACGAGCCGCACCGCGGCGAAGTCGGCCTGCCCTCCCACCGTGCCGGTAACCGCCGCCCGCTCCCCCGGGCGCGGCGCCAGACCGCCGCCCACCTGCACGGCCGTGACCCCCGCGTTCGGCGGCGGCGGCCGGTCCGGCAGGGCGACGAGCACCGGCGCCAGGTCGTCTTCGGCTCCGGCCCCGGGCGCGGCGGCTGTGCCCGTCCCGGGCCCGGCGGCTGCGCCCGCCCCGGGGGACGACGACGCCGGGAACCCGCTCGCCTGTCCGTCCGTCAGGACCTGCACCTCCCGCGCCCGACCTGGAGGCAGTCCCGCGAGGATCTGGCGCCCGCGGCGCACGGCCTCCGCGACGTCGGCGGCGCCGCCGACGTCGGTGGCGCGCACCGCGGCGGCGATCTCGGCGGCGCTGCCGGTGCGGGCGGGCAGCCAGGGCTCGGCGGCACGGAGCAGCCAGAAGCGGTCGTCGGGGCGGGCGTCTGCGAGGGCGGCGAGGGCACGATCCCGCAGCGTCTGGAGGACGCGCCGGCCGTCCACGACGGCGCCGGTGCTGAGGGAGTTGTCGAGCACCATCACGACGTCCGTCGGACGGTGCTCGGCGCCGGCGAAGCGGAGGAACGGCCGGGCGGCCGCCAGGGCGAGGAGCACTACCGCGGCGATGCGGAGGGCCAGGAGCAGCACCTGCTTGATGCGGATCTGGCGGGCGTGCTCGCGCTCCGCGCGGCGCAGGTAGCGAAGGGCGGGGAAGACGACGCGCGGCCCCTGGTGCCGGTGCAGCAGGTGCAGGAGGAGAGGAACGGCGACGGCCGCGAGCAGGCCGAGCAGTGCGGGGGCGAGGAGGCCCATCAGAGAAGGTCCATCAGAGGAGGCCCATCAGCCGAGGCGCTCGCGGAGGTGCAGGTACGCGCGCAGGGCCCGCGCCATGGGGGCGGACGTGTCCACGAGGTGGTAGTCGATGTCGTCGGCGCGCAGCTCCCGGCGCCACTCCTCGAAGGCCTCGGCGACGGCCGCGCGGTACTCGCCCCGCAGGTCCGCGGTCGCCACGGGGAACTCCTCGCCCGTCTCCGGATCCACGAACCGGGCGTCCGGCAGGCCCGGCAGCTCCCGTTCGCCGGGGTCGACCAGGTGGAAGACGAGCACCTCGTGGCCGCGATGGCGCAGGAACTTCAACGCGCGGACCGTCTCCCCGGGCTCCACGAGCAGGTCGGAAAGGAGGATGACCAGTCCCCGGCGGCGGAGCCGCGCCGCGACCTCCCGGAGCACGCTGTCCGCCTCCGTGCGGCCCGCGGCCTCCACGCCCGTGAGCGTCCGGACGACCTCGCGCCACTGGCGCCGGCCGGCCCGGGGCTCGAGGTACGCCCGCAGCCGCGTGTCGAAGGCGGCCAGTCCGACCGCGTCGCCCTGCCGGCTGAGGACGAGGGCCAGGCTGGCGGCGAGCTGGCGCGCGTACCACAGCTTCGACGGCAGCTCCTTCAGCGAGCTCCACCCCATGGAGGCGCTGGCATCCACGAGCAGGTACGCCCTCAGGTTCGTCTCCGCCTCGAACTGCTTCACGTAGTAGCGGTCGGAGCGGCCGTACATGCGCCAGTCGACGAAGCGCAGGTCGTCCCCCGGCTGGTACGCCCGGTGCTCGGCGAACTCCACGGAGAAGCCGCGGTTCGGCGAGCGATGGAGCCCGGCGACGAAGCCCTCGACCACGTGACGCGCGACGAGCTCCAGCCCTCCGAGCTCCGCCAGCTCCGAAGGGGTGAGGAGATCCGCGCGGCGCGGGGTGCCGCTTCGTTCGCTCGAGCCTGTATCCATGAGAGATCTGGAGCTTATCCGGGCCGCCCGTCAGGGTCAATCCGCGGCCAGTGCGCGAGCGGCCCCGTAGCGCTATTATGTGCCGCCGGACGGGTCGGCCGCCGACGACGCCGACCTACTCGAATCTCGACATCGGTTTGGATCCTGGGGGAAGAATGAGCTTCATCACGAGCATCGTGCTCCTTGCGGCCCTCGCCTGCGGCGTGGCGGTGCCCATGTTCCTCGGCCACGCCCTCTCGACCGGCGTCGCCGCCTGGTACCTCGCCGCCGGCGCCGCCCTCGTCGCCTCCGCGATCTTCCTCTTTATCGTGAAGGCGATGTCCGGGAAGAGAGGCTTAGGCTGAGGCTGAGGCTGAGGCTTGGGCGTAGGCTGGGCGGCGCGATCCGGCCGCTGCGTCGGCGACCGGCGCCGAGACGCTCAGGGCCCGCGCCGCTGGAGGCCGATCCGACGAAGCGACGTCTCCGCAGTCCCTCAGCCTCAGCCTCAGCCTGAGCCTGAGCCTCACACGGATTGTGACCCCCCTTCCCCCGCCCTTATATTTCGCACAGACAACTTCTTACGGGATATCGGGAATCGCCGCGTGCGAATCGAAAATATTCGTAATTTCTGCATCGTCGCGCACATCGACCACGGGAAGTCGACGCTGGCCGACCGGCTGCTCGAGAGCACAGGCACGCTCCAGCAGCGTGAGATGCGCGAGCAGGTCCTGGACTCCAACGACCTGGAGCGGGAGCGGGGCATCACGATCAAGCTCCACGCCGTGCGCATGCAGTACCGGGCCGCCGACGGACAGGAGTACCTGCTCAACCTCATCGACACGCCCGGCCACGTGGACTTCACGTACGAAGTCTCCCGGTCGCTGGCGGCGTGCGAGGGGGCGGTGCTCGTGGTCGACGCCAGCCAGGGGGTGCAGGCGCAGACGCTCTCGAACCTGTTCCTGGCGATGGAGGCCGGGCTCGAGATCATTCCCGTCCTGAACAAGATCGATCTTCCCGGCGCGGAGCCGGAGCGGCGCCAGGACGAGCTCCTCGACCTGCTCGGTGTGGAGGCGGAGGACGTGCTCCACGTGTCGGCGAAGGAGGGTACCGGCGTCCAGGCGCTGCTCGAGCGGATCGTCGCACGCGTGCCGCCGCCGGAGGGCGACGCCGATGCGCCGCTGCGCGCCCTCATCTTCGACTCGTTCTACGACAAGTACCAGGGCGCGATCCCGAGCGTCCGCGTGGTGGACGGGCGGCTGAAGAAGGGCATGCGCATCACGTTCGGCGCGACGGACACCGTCTACGAGGTGGACGAGGTCGGCGTGATGCGGCTGGGCCGTTTCCCGCGGGACAGTCTGGGTCCGGGCGAGGTGGGCTACCTGACGGCGGCCATCAAGCGAGTATCGGACACGCGGGTCGGTGACACGATCCTGGACGCCGACGACAGGGCGGGGAAGCTCCTGCCGGGCTACCAGGAAGTGAAGCCCATGGTGTTCAGCGGGCTGTATCCGACGGACGCCGACGAGTACGAGGAGCTGCGCGACGCCCTCGAGAAGCTGAAGCTGAACGACGCGAGCCTGCAGTACGAGCCGGAGACGTCGACGGCCCTGGGGTTCGGATTCCGGTGCGGCTTCCTCGGCCTGCTGCACATGGAGATCATCCAGGAGCGGCTGGAGCGGGAGTTCGGCCTGGAGCTCGTGACCACCGTGCCGACGGTGGAGTACCACGCCGAGATGACGAACGGAGAGAAGGTCCACTTCGAGAATCCGAGCCAGATGCCGGAGTGGGCGCGCATCGAGCAGATGCTGGAGCCGTTCGTGCGGGCCCGGATCCTGTGTCCTTCCGACTACATCGGCAACGTGCAGACGCTCTGTCACGATCGGCGGGCCGAGTACGTGTCGATGCACTTCGTCGACCCGAACCGGGTGGAGTTCGTCTACGCGCTGCCGCTGGCGGAGATCATCCTCGACTTCTACGACCGGCTGAAGAGCCTGACGCGGGGGTATGCATCCCTCGACTGGGAGTTCCTCGAATACCGCGCGAGCGACCTGGTCAAGCTCGAGATGCTGATCAACGGGGACCCGATCGACGCCTTCAGCGTGATCATCCACCGGGAGAAAGCATACGAGTATGGTCGGGCCCTCGCGAAGAAGCTGAAGGAGCTGATCCCGCGGCAGATGTTCGAGGTGGCCATCCAGGCGTCCATCGGCGCCCGGATCGTCGCGCGCGAGACGATCCGGCCGCTGCGCAAGAACGTCACCGCCAAGTGCTACGGCGGGGACATCACCCGCAAGCGCAAGCTCCTCGAGAAGCAGAAGGAGGGAAAGCGGCGGATGAAGCAGGTAGGGAGCGTCGAGATCCCGCAGGAGGCCTTCCTCGCGGTCCTGCAGGTAGGGGAATAGCATGCCGGCCGGCGGGACGGTCGTGCGTCTGCCGGACCGTCTGGGCGACGTCGTGCTGTCGCTGCCGGCCTTCGAAGCGCTCGGGCCGGCGACGGTCGTCGTGCGCCGCGAGCTGGCGCCGCTGGTCGGGCTCGTCGCGCCGGACGTGATCCCGCTCCCGGAGGGCGCCGCGGGCTTCGCCCGCACGGTGCGCCGCCTCCGGGCCGAGCGCCCCGGCACGGGCGTGCTCCTGACGCCGTCGCTCAGCTCGGCGCTTCTGTTCTCTCTCGGACGTGTGCCGGTCCGACGCGGGACGGACACGGACGGTCGACGTCGCCTGCTCACGGAGCCGATCCCGGTCGACGCACTCGACGGGCTGCACCGGGCGAGCGCGTTCTGGCGCATCGCCACCGGGGAGACGCCTGCGGCGCCGCCCGCGCCGGCCCTTCCGCTGCCCGACGACCTGAGGGCGCGCTGGCGCGAGCGGGTCGGGCCGTTCAAGGGTCCGACCATCGGCGTGATGCCGGCGTGCTCGGCGCCCGCCCGGCAGTGGGACCCGTACCGCTTCGCCACACTGGCGCAGCGACTGGCGGGGCAGGGGGCGCGGGTCCTCGTGTTCGGGACGGCCGCGGAGCGGGACCTGACGGCGGCCGTTGCCGGCGGGTGGGCGACGGACCTGGGCGGCAGCACGGACCTGCCGGAGCTCGCCGCCGCCCTGGCCGACTGCGACGTCGTGGTCTGCAACGCGTCCGGACCGATGCACCTGGCCGCCGCCGTGGGAACGCGCACCCTGGCCGTGGCCGGCGCAGCGGACCCCGAGCGCTCCGGGCCGCTGGGCACCGGGCACGTCGTGCTTCAGCGCACGGACCTGCCGTGCGTCCCGTGTGGCCTGGCCGAATGCCCGAGGGAGGGACCGGGCTTCGTCCTCCCCCATGCGGAGCGGGAATGCCTGCGCCTGATCCGCGTGGACGCGGTGGCGAAGCGGGCCGAGTCCGTCGCGGGCCTGGCCGCCGGACGTGACGCAGCGACGGGGGAGGGATGGGATGGCGAGCTCGCCTGAGCGCAAATGGATCGTCGGGGTCGACCTCGGCGGCACGAACGTGGTCGCGGGCGTGATCCCGTTCGACGGAGGGGACGGCAGCGTGCTGGCCCTGAACTCCATGCCCACCGAGCCGGGTCGGGGCGCCAAGTTCGTCGTCGACCGCATGCTGGCCATGATCGAGGAGGTGATCGAGGCGGTGCTGGCGGCCCACGGCGGCACGCGCGAGGACTTCGCGGGCGTCGGGATCGGCTCCCCTGGCCCGCTGGATCGGAAGACCGGCACCATCATCAACACGCCGAATCTCGGGTGGCGCAACTTCCCGCTCCGGGACCTCGTCGCGAACGGTGTGAGGATGGAGACGCACCTGGACAACGACGCGAACTGCGCCACGTACGGCGAGTGGTGGCTGGGCGCTGCCCGCGACGTGGACACGCTGGTGGGACTCACCATCGGCACGGGCGTCGGCGGCGGCATCGTGCTGAACGGCGAGATCTTCCACGGCACGACGGACTCCGCCGGCGAGATCGGCCACATGACCATCGACTCCGCCGGCCGCAAGTGCAAATGCGGCAACTACGGTTGCCTGGAGGCCTACGCGTCGGGACCGGCCATCGCGCTGCGGGCGGCGGAGGGGATCGAGGCGGGCGCCAGCTCCATGCTCTCGGATCTGGTCGCCGGTCGGCTCGAGGAGATCACGGCGGCCACCGTCTACGAGGCGGTGGTGCTGGGCGATCCCTACGCCAACGACGTCATGAAGGAGACCGCGAAGTTCCTGGGCACCGGCGTCGCCAGCATCGTGAACGTCCTGAACCCCCAGATGATCGTCATCGCCGGCGGCGTGACCCGCGCCGGCGACCACCTGTTCGTGCCGCTGCGCGCGGAAGTGCGACGGCGCGCGTTCCGCAGCTCCGCGGAGGCGTGCCGCATCGTGCCCGCATCGCTGCCGGGTACGGCGGGCGTCATCGGTGCGGCGGCGGTTTTCAAGCACGCGGCGTACGGCACGGTCTGATGCGCGTGGGCGTGATCGGCACGATGGTGTGGGACCGCATCCACGCGCGGGACGGACGTTCGGCGCCCGTCGAGGAGTGGGGCGGGATCTGCTACGCACTCGCCGCGGCCGTGGCCGCGTCGCCTCCCGAATGGACGATCCGGCCCATCATGAAGGTCGGCAGGGACGTGCAGGAGTCCGCGTACCGGTTTCTGCGCGAGCTCGAGATCCTCGAGCTGGAGCCGGGAGTCCGCATCGTGCCGGAGCCGAACAACCGCGTGGAGCTCCGCTACCAGGACGCCGACCGGCGCTGCGAGCGCCTCACGGGCGGCGTGCCTCCGTGGCGCATCGAGGAGCTCGAGCCGCTGCTGGACGGGGTCGACGCCCTCTACGTCAATTTCATCTCGGGCTTCGAGATGGAGCTGGAGACGGTGCAGCGGCTGCGCCTGGCTTTTCGCGGCCCCATCTACGCCGACCTCCACTCGCTGATGCTGGGGATCGCCCACGACGGCATGCGCGTGCCGCGTCCGCTGGAGAGCTGGCGCGAGTGGCTGCGCTGCTTCGACGTGATGCAGCTCAACGAGGACGAGCTCGGGGTGCTCGCCAGCGCGTGGGGGGACCCATGGCGGCTCGCGGCAGAGGTCGTGGGCCCCGAGTTGCGGGCGCTGCTCGTGACCCTCGGCCGACGGGGCGCGGCGTACGTCGCCTCCCCCGCCTTCCGGCCCGACCCGCTCTCGTGGCATCCCAGCGGCATCACCGCCGCGCCCCGCATCGGCACCCGGGGCGCCGTGCGGAGCGAGCGCATCCCCCTGCCGCTGGAGGCCGTCACCGAGGAGCCCGACGCCGACCCCACCGGCTGCGGCGACGTCTGGGGCGCCACCGCGTGGCTGCACCTGCTGTCCGGCGAGGGCCTGGCCGAGGCGGTCCGTGCGGCCAACGCGGCCGCCGCGCGCAACGCCCGGCACCGCGGCACGACCGGGCTCCACCACCACCTCCGGGGCAGGATCCACACGTGAAGGTCATCACGGTTCCCTCGAGTCTCGACGAGCGCTCGTCGGACGCCCTCTTCCAGCAGGTGGCGGAGCTGGGCGACGAGCGTCCTCTCCTCGACGCCCGTCGCCTGCGCTGGGCGGACCCCTTCGGAATGCTCGCCCTGCTGGCGGTGGGCGAAGTGGCCGGCCGGTCCGGTGAGCGTCCGGTCTTCCGGGCCCCGGAATCGGCCGACGTCGCCGGCTACATGGCACGCATGGGCTTCTTCGAACAGGCCAGGGAGCTGTTCGAGCTGGATCGGGCTCCCCGGCGCACCCGGGACGGCGAGTCGGACGTGCTGCTGGAGATCACGCCCGTCCGCTCCCACGACGACGTACACACCGTCGTCGACCGGGTGCAGGACCGGGCCGGCGCCATCCTGACGCGCCAGCTCCATTACCCCGTCGCGGCGGCCGTGCAGTTCAGCGTCATCCTGTCCGAAGTGTGCCAGAACATCATCGAGCACGCCCAGGCCCACGGGTGGGTGGCGACCCAGACGTACTCCCGCACGCCGCGCCTCGATCGGCGCGTCGTGCGCATCGCGGTGGTCGACCTCGGCGTCGGCTTCCGGGGTTCGCTGGCGTCCGAGCACGCCGCCCGCTTCGCGGAGCGATGGGGCGACGCCGCCGCGTTGGAAGCGGCGTTCATCCACGGGCTGACGCGCTTCCACGATCCCGGCCGCGGGCAGGGCCTCCAGCAGATCCGCAAACAGGTCGGCCGATGGGGCGGCAGGATCTCGATTCGCAGCGGCACGGCACGCATCGCCGACGTGCCCGAATGGGACGACGCGCCCCCGATGGAGGAGGGGCTGCCACCGTTCCCCGGCTCGCAGATCGCCATCGAGCTGCCGGAGGCAGCCGTGACGGGGTCGACGCCGGCGGCGGCGTCGGGGGCCGGGCGGGGGGCCCCGTGAGCGGCGGCGCGAGCGGCGGCGCGAGCGGCGGCCGGGGTGGAGAGCCGGGCGGGAACGCGGGCGGGGAGTGGCGCGAGGAGCCGGGCGGCGACATGCGGCCGCTCCGCTTCGACCTGTCGACGATGGTCCGGCGGTCCGTGGCGACGCTGTACTCCCACCTGGTAACGCGGCCGACGGGTCAGGCGCTGCGCCTCGGCATCGAGAGCCAGATCGGAGAGGTCTCCGGACCGTGCCTGTCCGTGCTGGACTTCCGGCAGGTCTCCATTCTGGACTACAGCTGCGCGGACGAAGCGGTGGCGAAGCTGCTCCAGCGCTACCTCCGCAAGGACGGCCCCGCGGACGTCTACTTCATCGCGAGGGGCGTGGGGGCGCGGCACCTGGAGACCATCCACGCCGTCCTCGAGCGGCACGATCTGGGGCTGGTGGCGGAGGTCGAGGAGACGGGGATGCAGCTCCTCGGTCCGCTGTCGCCCCGTCTGCGCGCCCTCTGGGAGCGACTCGAGCTGCGGGGCACCGGCACGGCGCCGGAGTTCGCCGAGGAGATCGGCGAGCCGGCCGAGATCGTCACATCAATGCTCGACGGGCTCGCCCGCCGCCGGCTGGTGCTCCGGCGTCCGGGCGAGCCCGTCTGCTTCCTCTCCCTCTCGTCGCTGCTGGCGGCCGAAGACTGACGGCCGTTCCCCTCGGCAGTCCCGCTGGCCGGCCGGCAGCGATCCGCGTCAGCCGGCGCGTGCCTCGATGGAGCGGCCCAGCACCCGATTCGTCGCCTTGAGCACGGCAAGGACCGCGGACGTGGCGACGTCCTCGTCCACGGGATGGGCGCCGATGAGGGGGACCGGCCGTCGCCCGAGCCACGGCGCCAGGGCCAGCACCGTCACCAGCACGTAGTCCCGCTCGAACGCCCGGGCGACCGCGGCCGACTCGAGCTCGAGGCGCGTCGCGTCGCCGCACGCCTCGATCGCCGCGCGCAGCACCGCCAGAGCGGCTGCCCGCACGCGCCCGTGCCCCGCGTCGAGCTCCACGGCCTCGCCGACGTACTCCGTCCCGCCACGGGAAAGCCGAACGCGAACCGAGACCCGCGCGTCCCGGGCGTGCGTCTCCAGCCCGTCGTAGATCAGGCGGTTCGATGGGGCAGCGCCCGCCGCGGCGCCTGCGGCTGCGCCGGAAGAGCCTGCGGCCGCTGCGCCGGAGGCGCCTGCGGCCACTGCGCCGGAAGAGGCTCCTGCCGCCGATGCGTCGAATGAAGCCGCTGCGCCCGGGGAGTCTCCTGCGGCTGCTGTCCCCGAAGAGGCTCCCGGGGCCGCCGAGTCGTCCCCGTCGAGGTCGCGGGCCTGTGCAGACGCCCGGGTCTCAGCCTCCGCGGGGGCCGCATCGGTGCCCGTGCCCGCGTCGGCGTCGGTATCCGGCTCGATGCGGAGCCGCGGGCGGGGTGCCGGCGCGGGGCTTTCCGAGAGCTGGGCGATGCTGATGATGCGCTGATCGATCGGGATCTCCAGCCGCTCTTCCAGGAGGTCCCGAACGTCGTGGGCGAGTCCTCGAACGTCCGTCACACCGCGAACCAGGAGATGGACCTCCCGCGGATGGCCGTTCACGTCCTCCCGGACGCAGGCGCCCACCACACTGGGAAGCTCCCGGAGCACGGCTTCGGCTGCATGCTTCGTCTGCATCTGTCTCGTTCTTGGAGTGACGGGGATACCCCGTGGCGGGATGGTTCAGAATGGCTCGGGACCCGCGTCGGGTCAAGAGGCACGGGCGTTGCTGGGCTCGGGCCCGCCGGGTAGCTTAGCCCGCGCCCGGTTCAGGCGATCGCGGCCCGACGGGGGGCTGGGACGAATTCGACAGGAGTGGGTCATGGCTGGTGAAGGCGGGGGGCTGTCGACACGGTCCGTGCACGCGGGGGAACCCCCGCGCCGGCCCGGCGAACCCGTCGTCAGCCCGATCGTGGAGTCGACGACGTTCCACTCGGACCTCGACGCGTCCGGCGAGGTCCTCTACTCACGATACGGCAACAACCCGAACCACCGGTGGCTCGCGGAACGGATCGCGGCGCTCGAGGGCACCGAATCCGCTCTCGTTCTGGGGAGCGGCATGGCCGCCATCGCCCTGACGCTCCTCTCCTTCGCGAGCAAGGGCGATCACATCCTCGCGGCCCGGGAGCTCTACGGGGGGACGCTGGACCTCCTCACGAACGAGCTGCCCCGCTACGGGATCGAGACGACGATGGTCCCGTACGATCGGGCGTGGCGTTCGGCGCTGCGCCCCAACACGCGCGTGATCTACGCCGAGACGCTGTCCAACCCCCTGCTCCGGCTCGCGGACCTGCAGGCGCTGCGCGGCATCGCGGCCGAGCGGGGCGTCCCCCTCGTGGTCGACTCGACCTTCACGCCGCCGCCGCTGCTGCGGGCCGCGGAGCAGGGCGCCGACGTGGTCGTGCACAGCGCGACCAAGTACCTGGGCGGCCACTCGGACGTGACCGCAGGCGTCGTCGCGGGGGCCGGAGACGTGGTCGAGGAGGTCCGCACGCGCATGAAGCGTCTCGGCGCCATGCTGGATCCCCACGCGGCGTGGCTGCTCGAACGAGGCATCAAGACGCTGCCCCTCCGCGTCGAGCGGGCCAGCGCCACTGCGCTCGAGCTGGCCGAGCGCCTGGCCGCCCACTCTTCCGTGTCGCGGGTGCACTACCCGGGCCTCGAGGACCACCCGGACCACGAGCGGGCGGCCCGACTGCTCGACGGGTACGGCGCCATGATCGGCTTCGTCGTTCGCGGTGGCGACGCGGCTGCGGTCCGGACGATGCGCGGCATGCGCGTCGTCGCCGTCGCTCCGAGCCTCGGCGGCGTCGAATCCCTCGCCTCCATGCCCGCACTCACGTCCCACGCGGCGCTGTCCGCAGACGAGCGCCACGGCCTCGGCATAGAGGACGGCTTCATCCGGCTCTCCGTCGGGATCGAGGACGCGGACGACCTCTGGTCCGACCTTCGCAGCGCCCTCGAGAGCACCGCCGGATGAGCTCCGCCGAGAGCGAAGAGCTCGAGCCCGGGCTCCCCGAGACCGACCGTCGCCGGGAGGATCGCCGGTCCGCGTGGGTCCGGCTGGCCGATTACCCCATTCCGGAGCTGAGGAAGGGGCTGCTCACGGCGCTGCTCCTCGTCGCCATCTTCGGGCTGTTCCTGTACATGGTGCACGACGTGCTCGTGGCCGGCATCGCGGGCATCGTGCTGGGGGTCTACCTCATCCCGTTCCAGCGCTGGCTCAGGCGGCGCATCGGCAACCGACACGTCACGGCGATCGTGACCATCACGCTCGTGACCGTGCCCCTCGTCATTGTCCTCGCCTACAGCTGGCTGGAGATCTCCCGGGCGGCCGACTACCTGCAGAGCCACCGCAGCGAGGTCGCCGACCGGCTGAACCAGGCGATCCAGGCGTTGCCGCTCACCCCCGACGTGCACATCGAGGCGCGACTGTCGCGCCTCGTCGCCGCCCTCGCCCGTCAGACAACGGACATCGTCAGCGCCCTGCGGGAGGCCATCGACATCGTCGTC
This sequence comes from uncultured Gemmatimonadales bacterium, assembly GCA_963728445.1. GTDB lineage: Bacteria > Gemmatimonadota > Gemmatimonadetes > Longimicrobiales > RSA9 > CAVSJO01. Next base: position 1,731,965 of record CAVSJO010000006.1, read on the forward strand.
CTGAGCGTGACCGTGCTGCTGTTCACGACGTACTACATCCTCACGGACGCCGATCGCATCGGCGACTACGTCGGAACCAAGGTCCCCGGCCGATACCGCACGCTTGCCGGCGTCGTCACCCAGAACGTGCGGTCCGTGATCTACGGCGCGCTGTATGCAACCTTCTTCACCCAGATCGTGAAGTCGGCAATCATCCTCGGTCTCAACCTGGCGTTCGACGTTCCGCTGGCCGTCGTGCTGGCCATCGTGTCCTTCTTCATCGGCTTCTTTCCGATCGTCGGCTCGTGGTCCGTCTACGTACCCGTGGCCATCTACCTGATGGCGTTCCAGCACCGGATCTGGCCCGGGGCCGCCGTCCTGATCGTCGGCTTCGTCGTCAATACGCTTCTCCTGTCGATGTACCTGCGCCCGAAGATCGCGGCGCAGCGCTCCCACATCCTGAACTTCTACTGGATGTTCATCGCCCTCGTGACCGGCGTCTACACGTTCGGCATCATCGGCATCGTGATCGGGCCCGTGCTCATCGCCGTACTCAAGGCGGTCTTCGACAGCATCACGTCGGACGAAGGCTCCGCGCTCGTGACGAGTTTCCAGGAAGAGGGGATCGGCGACACCGGCTGAGGCAGGTGGAACGTCGCCCGACGACGCGGGTGTCAGAGGCGGCGCCCTACGGCCCGATGTCCGACGCGAGCACCGAACGAACCAGCGAGTGATGAAGGATCCTATCGATATCGCAGTGATCGGCGCCGGCCCGTGCGGGCTGGGCGTCGGCGTGGCCGCCCATGAGCAGAACCTCACCTGCGCCCTGTTCGACAAGGGGTGCGTGACCCGCTCGTTGACGCTGTACCCCGAGCAGATGCGCTTCTTCAGCACGCCGGAGCGCCTGGAGCTCGGCGGTCTGCCGTTCATCACCATCGAGGACAAGCCGACGCGACGGGAGGCCATGAAGTACTACCGGCGCGTCGCCGAGCACTTCGAGCTGGACGTGCGGCAGTATCAGGAAGTCGTCGGGATCGCACCCACCGACGAAGGGTTCGAGCTCCGCACGGTCGACCGCACCGGGGCATCCGCCGTGCATCACGCCCGCAACGTCGTCGTGGCGACCGGCTACTTCGACACGCCCAACCTCCTCGGCATCCCGGGCGAGGACCTGCCCAACGTCTTCCACTACTACAACCAGCCGGAGCCGTTCTACCGGCAGAAGTGCGTGGTGGTCGGGGCGGGGAACTCCGCCGTCGACGCCGCACTCGAGCTGTACCGCGCCGACGCCGACGTGAGCCTGGTCCACTTCAGTGACCACCTCGATCCCGGCGTGAAGCCCTGGGTCCTGCCGGACATCGAGAACCGCCTGAAGAACGGCGAGATCACACCCCTCTGGCACTCCCGGCTCGTGGAGATCGGCCCCGACCACGTGCTCATCCGCTCGGAGGCGACCGGGCGGGTCGAGCGCCGCGAGAACGACTTCGTCTTCGCCATGACCGGCTTCCGCCCCGATCCCGTCCTGCTCCGGGAGCTCGGCGCCTCGATCGACGACGAGACCGGGATCCCCACCCACCATTCCGACACGATGGAGACGGACGTTTCCGGTGTTTTCATCGCCGGCGTGATCGCCGCAGGCTTCGACGCGAACAAGATCTTCATCGAGAACGGTCGCGAGCACGGCCCGCGGATCGCGAACGCCGTGGCCGCGCGGCAGGAGCCGGCCGTCCGGAGCGTGTAGCGCCTGGTGCGGTCCTTGGCCGGGCGTGGTGCTCGGCCGGGCGTGGTGCTCGGCCCGGTGTGGTGCTCGGCCGGGCGTGGTGCTCGGCCCGGCGTGGTGCTCGGCCGGGCGTGGTGCTCGGCCCGGTGTGGTCCTCGGCCCGGTGTGGTCCTCGGCCCGGCGTGGTCCTCGGCCCGGCGTGGTCCTCGGCCCGGCGTGGTCCTCGGCCCGGCGTCCTGCTCGAGGCCAGCGGCCGCGATGGTGTGAGCGGCGCGAGGACCCGGGCGAGCGTGGGGGCGCGGCCGGGCGTGGGGGCGCGTGCGAGCAAAAAGTGGATCTCGGCGACATCCGCGACGATCATTGTCAGAAAGTGATCGCCTGGCGAGCACAATGTCGCTCCGCTCAATGCGCCCCAATCACCGAAGCGACATTTGTCTCGCTCAGCGAGCGAAAGGTGGCTCTCGTGAAATCGGACGAGCTCGGATGTGAACTTCGATGCGCCCGCCCCGCCTCGCCCACGCCCGCCGCCCGAGCCCGAGCCCGAGCCCCAGCCCCAGCCCCAGCCCCAGCCCCAGCCCCAGCCCCAGCCCCAGCCCCAGCCCGAGCCCGAGCCCGAGCCCGAGCCCGAGCCCGAGCCCGAGCCCGAGCCCGAGCCAGCCCGAGCCCGAGCCCGAGCCCCAGCCTCCGCCCCAGCCCCAGCCCCGGCCCCGCCCCAGCCCCCGCCCCCGCCCCAGCCCACGCGCCCCGCCCCCGCCCTAGCCCCAGCCCTAGCCCTCGGGCCCCTCACCACACCCCTGTCATGCATCTCCCGACTGACGATTTCGGACGTCGAGGTTAGAATTGCCCCGTCCCAGGTAGGGAGGCTCATGTACACGCTCGTGCGACGCTACATCAAGACGGGGATCGGCTTCCTCTTCGCCGGACTCGCGCTCGGCTCGTGGATGCTGGTGCGGCGTGAGCTGTTCGGCCGCTGGCCGGCGCCATACCTGGTCTCGGCTCACGTGCACGCGGTGTTCGTCGGGTTCGTGATGTTCATGATCCTGGGCGTGGCGCTGTGGCTGTTTCCCCGTGCGGCGAAGGACGACGTGCGCTATTCGCCAGCGCGGGCGGAGGCCGCCTACTGGATCCTGACGACGGCGACGGCGCTCCGCTTCGTGTCCGAGGCGGCCCGGGCGTGGTCGGCCGCAGCGTGGCTCGGCTGGCTGGTCGTGGCGGGCGGACTGGGCCAGGTGGTCGGGCTCTCGCTGTACTTCTGGACGATGTGGACACGGATCCGGCCGGTGGGGAGCCACCTGCGGGAGGCAAAGGGGGAGCGGTTCTGAGGAAAGGATCGATGCGGTGTCACTCTACTACCTGAACGTCACCATCCACGTCCTGGCGGCGCTGCTCTGGCTCGGCGGCATGTTCTTCCTGGCGGTGGTGGGCGCTCCCGCGCTGAGGGCCGTGGAGCCGCCGGCGCTGCGGGCGGAGCTCTTCCGCGCCCTCGGCGTTCGCTTCCGCACAGCGGGCTGGATCGCCATCGTCGTCCTTCTCGTGACGGGCGTGTTCAACCTGCACTTCCGGGGCGTGCTCCGGGCGGACGTGCTCACCAACGGCGCGTTCTGGGCGACGCCGTTCGGGACCGCGCTGGCGTGGAAGCTGTGCGCCGTCGCCCTGATGATCCTCTTCAGCGCGGTGCACGACTTCGTGCTGGGGCCCCGGGCGGGGCGGCAGCGACCGGGAACGGCCGCCGCGCGCCGGTATCGTGTCGGCTCCGCGTGGCTCGCCCGGCTGAACGCCATCCTGGGGATCGTGCTCGTGATCGCGGCCGTGCACCTGGCCCGCGGGGGCTGAGGCCGCCCTCTAGACCGTTCCCGCCTCTAGACCGTTCCCACGCCCTCCTCGGGAGCCCGGTCCGTCTCGTACGGGCCGAACTGCAGGTGACGCCCCTTCTGCTTGCGGCAGAACATGGCGATGGTCATGCGCGGCTCGCCGACGCCCGTGTTGCCGCTGGGGCCGACGCCGCTGGCGCCGAAGGCTTCCCACTCCAGGGCGCTGTCGGTGCCGTCGTTCTCCTTCAGCATGCCGCCCAGCACCTTGCGGCCCCGCTGGATCAGGGTGTCGTCCTTCGACCAGATGGAGACGATGAGGTCGTAGGGGTTCTTCGTCAGCGCGAAGCGGAGGAACTCGTCGAAGTCCTCCATGTGCATCGTGCACAGGATGGGCTGGAAGAACTCGGTGATGGCGGGGCGGAAGGTCTTTTCACCCTTGCCGTCCCAGTCGCAGGTGAGCTGCGTGTCGGGCGTGACGGGCCCGAGGATGACGGGCCGGACGACTTCCGCGTTCGCGGCGTACTCGCCGTCGGTCACCTTGCCGCCCTCGCGGATCACGGTGACGCCCGCCTTCCGGGCGGCCTCCTGGATGTTCGTCGTCGTCTGGGCCTTGTGGACCATGAGGGGACCGAGCACGAGAGTGTCTTCGGCGTCGGTCGTGCGGGGGTCCTTCACTTCCCAGTGGTCGAACTCCTCGTCCATGAAGTCGGCGAGGGTGGAGATGACCGGCGCGGGCCCGCAGATGCCGTGAAGGGTCGAGCACTTGTGGGAAGAGAAGCCGAGCTTCGAGTAGGCGAGGCGGTGGGCGATGCGGCGCAGCTCGTCATCGCTGAAGCCGCGGTCGACGTACGCCCAGTTCACGCCACCCCCCTCGAAGACGAGCTTGCCGAGGCCGCGCCCCTTCTGGATGGACAGCGCGGTCTCATCGGAGCCGGTGACGCTCACGACCTTGACGCGCTTGTCCGTGGCCAGGGAGGCGATGCCCTTGCCGAATCCTTCGATCTTCTGCACCGCCCGGGGGTCGGCGCCGGCGGCGATGAGGGCACGGATCAGTGTCGTGTTCGTGATCGCGGAGTCGGGATGGCCCTTGAACACCATGGGCGAGCCGGACAGGTAGCAGCCGGCGATCTGGATGCCCGGGATCCCGACGATGAAGTTCATCGGCGTGATCACCGCGGCGATTCCAGCGGCCACGTAGTCGGTCTTCCAGTAGGTGTGTCCGCTGATCAGCGGCGGAAGCAGGTTGCCCTGCATCGCCACCTCCGCGCTGCCCTCCAGGTGGTCTGCCGCCCGCTTGGCCTCCCAGAAGTCCTTCTGCGCCTCGAGGCGCGTCTTCGGGATCTGATGGCGGATCTCCGTCAGGCACTCCTCCTCGAAGTACTGGAGGATGCGGGTGAAGTTCTTGATCACCCACTTGCGGTAGGCCAGGACCTCGTCCGCCCAGTCGAGGGAGAGCCAGAAGCTCTGGGCGTAGTCCAGCGCGTCTCCGACGTCCGCTTCGTCCGAAGCCGGCAGCTCGCACAGGGCGACGCGCCGGTCGAACTTCGCGGGCATGGATGCCGTCCGCTTCGCCTCCCGCCATTCGCCGGCGATGAAATTGCGAATCGGGACTGGCGGATCGCCCTCCTTCTCCGGGAGTCGGTCGTAGCAGAAGATGTAGGAGCGCAGCCCTTCGATCTCGTCGTCGGTCAGCGTCCGGGTGAAGAGCGACCAGTCGGAACGCCGCTGCGCGTACTCCTTCGCGACGGGATCGGGTCCGACCTGCGCATCCGCGTTGAACGCCTCGATCTCCCGGGTCAGGTGCTTCAGATCCAGCATGGCGTGGTCCCCTTGGCTTGCGTCGCGTCGGCGGCGGACGACCGTCCCGTCGGCCGCGGAGGCCGGTAACTTGTCCCGCGCCGCGGGCTGGGCGCAAGCCGCGATTCTGCGCGGACCTACTCGGTTGACCGGGGGTAACAGGCGCCGGTACATTCGGCGCAGTTCGGCGCACGAGGGGACCCCGGCACGGGAACGGGAGTCATGATCGGGCGGGACAAGATCGAGGAAGTGCTCACGAGCATCCGCCCGGCCCTCCACATGGACGGCGGCGACGTCGAGCTGGTGGACTTCGACGCCGACGGCGTCGTCCACCTCCGTCTCGTCGGCGTGTGCGGTTCGTGCCCCATCTCGTCCGTCACCCTGAAGCAGGGGATCGAGCGACGCCTCATGTCGGCGATCCCCGAGGTGAAGGGCGTCCAGGCGGTCTGACGGGCCGCAGCGCGCCCGCGCACGGCGCCCACCGGGCGCCCCCCGCACGGCGCCCCGCGCCGTACGTGCTTGGGCCGACGCCGTCAGGCGCCGGCCCTTTTTTCTCGCCAGGCGAAGTCCGAGGAATACGATGACGATAGACCGTGAAACGCTGCTCCGGCACGTGGCTCAGGCCCTCGAGCAGCTCGACAACCCCCGTACCGGTCAGGACGTTGTCTCGGGCGGGCAGGTCCAGGCGCTGGAGGCCGACGAGGAGGGCAACGTCCGCTTCCAGTTCCGCCTCCGGCCGGACGACGACGGCGCAGTCGTCCGTCAGGCCCGGGCCGCCGCTGAGGCCGTCGAAGGCGTAGGCCGGGTGAAGATCGACGTGAAGCTTCCGCAGTCGCCCCGCTCCGAGCGGCCGCGGCCGTCCGGCGCGTCCGGAGGCGCCGGGCAGCCGGCGCAGCGGGCGCACGGCGGAGGCCTCCGCCCCGGATCGGTCCCCGCGCCCCAGCCCCAGGACCGCCTGCGCAGCGGCATGAAGCACGTGGTGGCGGTCAGCTCGGGGAAGGGCGGGGTCGGGAAGTCGACGGTTGCCGTGAACCTGGCGGCGGCCCTGGCCCGCCGCGGCCTCGTCGTCGGACTCCTCGACGCGGACATCTACGGGCCCGACGTGCCTCAGATGTTCGGCGAGTCCCGCAAGCCGAAAGTGACCGGGGAGCGCGGCTCGGAGCGCATCGTGCCCCTCGAGGCGCACGGCGTGAAGCTCATGAGCCTCGGCTTTCTCCTCGACCCGGACCAGCCGGCGATCATGCGGGGACCGCTCATCGCGGGAATCCTCAAGCAGTTCCTGGAGCAGGTCGAATGGGGCGAGCTCGACTGGCTGATCGTGGACATGCCGCCCGGTACCGGGGACGCCCAGCTCTCCCTCGTCCAGACCATCGAGCTGGACGGAGCGCTGATGGTCACGACGCCGCAGGAGGTCGCCACCGGCGACGTGCGCCGCGCCATCCGCATGTTCGAGCGGGTGAACACCCGCGTGCTCGGCGTCGTCGAGAACATGGCCGGCCTCGAATGCCCGCACTGCCACGGCCACATCGACGTCTTCGGGGAGCACGGCGGGGAGGCGCTGGCGTCGGAGATGGACGTGCCGTTCCTGGGCAGCGTGCCCCTCGATCCCGCCGTGCGCCGGTCGGGCGACGAAGGCACTCCGACCGCCATATCGGACCCTGACTCCGGCGCCGGCCGCGGGTTCAACGACGTGGCCGACAGGGTAGTGGAGCTCGTCTCGGACGCGGTCCAGCCGGCGTCGTGATGTCCCCGCGCCCGGTCGTCCTCCCGGCGCCGGATCGGCAGGCGCTCCTCGCCGCGGCGGTCCAGCACCTGGTCCGGGACTATCCCGAGACCCTGTTCGTGCTGCGGAACGCAGGGCTGGATCCCCGGGACACGGGCCCTCTCGCGCTGGCGAACGCGCTGCCGGACGCGCGCCGCCACACGATTCTCGCGGCACTCGAAGCTGCCACGGCGTGGAGGGGCAGGCCGTGAGACGGATCACGCTGCTCACGGACTTCGGCTACCGGGACGGCTACGTCGGGGCGATGAAGGGCGTCGTCGCGTCCATCGCGCCGGACGCGGTAGTGGACGACGTCGCCCACGACCTGACGCAGGGAGACGTGCCCGCCGCGGCCTGGGAGCTCCACCGCTACTGGCGGCTCTATCCGGAGGGGACCGTGCACGTGGTGGTGGTCGATCCGGGCGTCGGCAGCGGCCGTCGCGCCCTCGCCGCCGAAGTCGACGGACGCTTCCTCGTGGGCCCGGACAACGGCGTCTTCTCCCACGTGCTGCGCGAGGCGGAGACCGCGCGCGTCGTCGCCCTCACACGCACGGACTTCTTCCTGCCGCGCGTCTCCCGGACGTTCCACGGCCGGGACGTCTTCGCGCCGGTCGGCGCGCACCTTGCCCGGGGCGTCGACCTGGACGCCCTCGGCCCGCCGGTCGAGAATCCCACGCGACTCGTGTGGCCCGAGCCGACGCGGGACGGCGGCAGCATCCACGGCGAGGTCGTGCACGTGGACCGGTTCGGAAACCTCGTCACGAACGTGCCGGGCGACTGGGTCCCGGCCACGTCTCTCGTCTGGGTGGGGGACCGGGTCGCCGGCAGCGCGCTCCGGACCTACGCGGACGTCGATCCCGGCGAGCTGCTCGCACTTGTCGGGTCGGTCGACCTGCTCGAGGTCTCGGTCAGAGACGGCAGCGCCGCCGACATGCTGGAGGCCCGCCGCGGCACGCCCGTGCGGGTCGAGCTCGGCGGCACCGGACCGTCGCGCCCGGCGGCCTCCTAGAGGTCGATCCCCGTATCGGCATCGGGGTGCTTCCTCGGTGCGAGGAAGCGCACGATCAGGTATCCGAGGGCGGCGATGGGCAGCACCCTGAACAGGAGGATTCCGGCCAGGCCGAGCGTGAGCTTGAAGAAGACGCTGATCAGCGCCAGGAGCACGCCGAGCACGATCAGGCCCACGATGCCGATCAGGAAGAAGGTCAGGAGTGCGCTGATCATGGTTGCCTCCGTCAGCCGGAAATCCACACCACGTCGATCGAGCCGAAGGCCGAGTCGACGTCCAGGTTCAGATGCTGTTTCGCGTCGGACCAGTTCTCGGAGAAATACTCACCGCCGCGCTTCGTGAAGCCCTCGTCGTCGAACGACGCCAGGAATCCCTTCTTCTTCACGTGCACCCCGACGCTGCGGGGGATGCGCAGCGTGATGGAGCCGAGCCCCATCTGAATCTCCGCGCTCATGTCCTCCTGCCAGGCGCCGGAGAAGTCCAGCGTCACGTCCGCGACGCCGCCCCGGACGTCGAGATTGCGGACGCGGGCGTTGCCCAGCCCCCGGGCCTCGAAGTCCGCCGCACCGATCTCCAGCTCGAGCCGATCCATGTCCACCGCGTTCGGCTCGGAGAAGGTCAGCTTCGTCTCGCTGGCGCCCGTCGAGATGTGGGCCGTCCGGACCCGCAGCCCCCCCAGTTCGAGGGTAGCCTCGACGGCCCCGAACCTGAGGTTCAGGTCCAGCGGGACGGAGCGGCCCAGGTTCAGGTCGAGGTGGCCCGACTCGTGATTCTTGATGTTCACGCCCCCGTGCTTGCCGTCCAGCCCGATCCGGAGACGACCGTCGGAATATTCGGTGACCGGCCGGAAGCTGTCGGCGTTGTAGCGCATCCCCGCCTTGTAGAGCAGATCGCCCTCCCCGGGGGAGACCTTCAGCGTTCCCGCCCCGTACTCCAGGTCGACCTGCAGCGCGCCCTCGCCTGCGGCCCGGCGCATCGTGCTCACCGAGCGCCAGTCCTGCGCCGCGGCAGGCCGCGCGCCCAGCGCCGGCGCGGCCAGCGCGATCGCCAGCGCGAGCGCCGCCCGCCGTCCGGCGACGCGTCGAACGGACGACCCGTCGTGCGTCGACTGCATCCCGCCGCTCGTCGGGTGGCGCTCAGACACGGGGTTCACGCTCGTACCCATGGATCTCCTCGGATTCCAGGCCGACGGTCCGGGCCAGAGGCCGCGTGCCTGCCCGGGACAGCAGCACGGCGCCGAAGCCGATCGTGAGGGCCGCCCACGAGAGCGCTCCGCCGACGAACATCAGCAGGCCGCGGATGAAGCCGAGCCACGGCCCGGCCATCTGGACCACGTGTCCCGCCACGAAGATCGCGAGCAGGAGCCCGAGACCCGTCATCACGTAGTAGTAGGAGTTTCCGCGGCTGAACCAGTCGCTCCCCTCCAGCCTGCGCTCCGCCAGCGCTTCACCCGCGGCGTGGGCGACGGCGAGATAGCCGAAGATCCCGGCCACGACGACCGCGACGGGGAAGAGGGGTACCCATGCCAGGAGCAGCGGGATGCCGACCAGCGAGACGGCGAGGCCGACGATGCCGAGAACGAACACCGGCAGCGCGAGGAACGAGCCGGCGAGCCCCACGCCCCAGGAACGGAGCGTGTGGTGCCTCGCCGTGTCGGCGACGCCCTCCAGGTAGTGGCGCCCGAAGAAGACCGCGGCGAAGCCCATCCCCAGCAGCACCAGATAGAGCGCGATGGTGGAGAGGACGCCGCTGAACCCCGCCCAGATGTGTCGGAAGGGGCTGCCCCAGTCCACGCCGTGGTTCCCGGCGGCCGCCGAGGCGGGCCGGTCCTCCAGCTCGTTGACGAGGCTCTCCAGCTCGTCGATCCGGCTCTGGAGCTTCTGCACCTTTTCCGCGTCGGCTGCGGGCACTGTCGGCTCGACGGCGCCCGTGCTTCCGGCACTGACCACCGCAGCCGTCCCCTTCAGCGCCGACTCGAGAGCACTGTCGAGCTGCCGGCCCGTGTCGCTGCCGGACGGCGGCTGCCAGTCGACCAGGAGCTGTCCGACGGCGTCGTTGGGCGTCTCCATGGCCGCGTTCAGCAGGCCGCGCCAGCTGTCGTCCAGGTCGTCGCCGCGACTGTAGCGGCCTACCGCGTCGCCGTTGACGACGACGTTGCCGTTGCGCAGCGCGACGTCCAGCGTTCGGCCGCCCGTCAGCTCCAGGTGCAGCGTCGCCGCGTTGCGCGACATCTCCACCGAGCTGGCCAGGACCTCGCTCCCGCCGGCGGGCGCCTGCGGCGCCGGCGGCGGTGTGGGGCCCTGCTGCGCAAGCGCGGCCAGCGGGGCGATTGCCAGGACCAGAGCCGCTGCGGCGCCGGTCATACGGAGGTCAGACATGAAGGCTCGCATACCCGTCATCCGGTGAGGAGCGGAACAGATTCCTGTAGAGCACCCAGGCGGAAGCCGCCGTGAGGGCGGCGAACAGACCGGCGACCGCGCCCACCGAGGCGAGGCCGCGGGATGTCAAGAAGCCGACGGCCTCCGTGGCCCATACGCCCATGGAGGTCCGGCTGAAGATGTCGAGAAGTCGCCCCGGCAGGACGGTCAGGAATGCAGTGACCTGTCGTCCGCCGAAGGCCAGAAGCCCCTGCAGAGTCAGCCAGGGCTGGTTGAGGAACCAGGCGACGAGCACGGCGCTGCCCATCGCGGGCAGGCCGAGCATGGCGCCGACGACAGCCCACGCTCGTCGGGTGTGCGGCACGAAACGCTCGACCGCACCGGCGACCCGCGTCACCAGCGGCTGCGGGATCCGCACCGAAGCCATGACCCGGTCGGCGAACGCCGGCGACGGCCGCACCTCGGGGAGGTCGGCCAGGGCGCCGAAGAGGGCCCGCCACTCCTCGACCTCCGTCCGGCAGCGTCCGCACGCCTGGAGATGCGACTCCAGGACCACGGCGTCGCCGTCCTCGACGTCGCCTGCGGCGAGCGCTTCCAGCTGCTCGGGTTCCGGATGGAAAAGCCTGTCGGTCACGTCTCTCTCTCCAGGTGTGCCTGTCCTCGCCTGTCCCTACGGGCCCGCCGCCCCGTGGGTTTCACCCTTCCACGCGGAGGTGCTCCAGTCGCTCCCGGAGCTCCAGGCGGCCGCGATGTATGAACGTCTTCACCGTGCCCAGCGGCACGTCCATGATCTCCGCGATCTCCTCGTACGCGCGCCCCTCCACGTGACGCAGCACGATCGCCGTTCGGTACTCCTCCCGGAGCGTGCCGATGGCGTCTTCGATCTCACTGCCCAGCTCCTTTCGCTCCAGATAGTCCTCCGGCGTCGGCTCGTCCGATGCGATAACGGGCGCCGTCATCGCCGCCTGCTCCGCGTCCCGGGCATGCGGCGAGCCGTCCAGGGAGAGCGTCGGGACTTCCTTGCGACGGAGCTCGTCCAGCGCCGTGTTGTGGGCGATCTTGAAGATCCAGGAGCTGAACTTGAACTGCGGCTTGTAGCGGTCGATGTTGTTCAGGACCTTGATGAACGTCTCCTGCGACAGGTCCTCGGCCTTCTCCCGGTCCCGGACCAGACGGTAGACGAGGGAAAATACGGGCCTCTCGTACCGCCGAATCAGCTCGCGGTACGCCTTTTCGCTCCCGGCCGCAGCCCGGGCGACGACATCCTGGTCCGTGAGTTGGGAAAGGTCCACTCGGGATCGGGTGCGCGCGACACCAGTACCGTCTCGCCCATCCTTACGAAGGGCGGGCCCGGGAGTTTCAGCGGCCCCCCGGCCTTGAGAAAGGGCGCTGCCGGGGGCTACCTTCCGCCTTCCCATTCTACCGACCCTCCGGACCCGACGCGATAGACGTGACTCCCCGGGCCGCGGGCGTGCTCCCGCCGCGGGAAGAGAAGGCCGAGACCGTGCGCCGGATGTTCGGCGCCATCGCGGGCCGATACGACCTGCTCAACCACGTGCTGAGCCTGAACCGGGACCGGGTCTGGCGACGGCGGGCGGTTGATCTTCTGGTTGAGGCTAAGGCTGAGGCTAAGGCTGAGGCTGAGGGGGCTCGGGCTGGGGCTCGGGCTGGGGCTCGGGCTGGGGCTCGGGCTGGGGCTGGGGCTGGGGCGCTGGGGGGGCGGTTCCTCGACGGGTGTGCGGGCACGTTCGACTTCGGGCTGGAGCTGGCGCGGCGGCCGGGGTTCGCCGGGAGCGTCGTCGCCTTCGACTTCTCGTTCCCCATGCTGCGGGAAGGCCTCGAGAAGCTGCCGGGCACCGCGGTGCGTCCGGTCTGCGCCGACGCGCTCTCGACGCCGCTGCCCGACGCAGCGTTCGACGGGGCGACCGTCGGCTTCGGTGTGCGCAACCTGGCGGACATCGACGCGGGGCTGCGGGAGCTGCGCCGCGTCCTGCGGCCCGGCGCGCCCCTCGTGATCCTCGAGTTCACGACGCCCGGCTGGCAGCCGTTCCGGGCGCTGTACATGACGTACTTCCTGCGCGTTCTGCCGTGGATCGGACGCGCCGTCTCCGGGCACGGCAGCGCCTACGACTACCTGCCGGCCTCCGTGCTGGAGTTTCCGCAGCCGCCGGAGCTGGCGGAGCGGATGCGTGCGGCGGGGTTCCGGGACGTGGCGTGGGAGACGTATTTCGGGGGGATCGTGGCGGCGCACGTAGGGGTGAGAGGCTGAGGCTTAGGCTTAGGCTGAGGCTGAGGTTTGAACGGGGGCTCGGGCTGGGGCTCGGGCTTGGGCTGGGGCTGGGGCTGGGGCTGGGGCTGGGGTACTTCGGGAATCTTTCGAGGACGGAGAGAGCGCGGACATGAATCGTATGATGCGGCGGAGCACGATCGAGAGCGCGATGCGGATGCTCGCGCTGGCGGCGTTCGCGGGCGCGGCAACCGGCGCCGTGGCGGCGCCCGCGTCGGCACAGACGTCGACCCGGCCGGCCGCTCCCGCGGGCGCCTCAGCCTCAGCCTCAGCCTCAGCCTCAGCCTCAGCCTCAGCCTCAGCCTCAGCCTCAGCCTCAGCCGACCGTCCCTTCGGGACGCTGCGCGAGCAGGCCGATCTCCGCCAGGAATGGCTGCGCCTGCGGCTCGAGCGGGTCCTTCCGATGGTCATGCGGGAGACCCACGTCGACATGTGGATCGTCCCCATGCGGGAGTACAACGAGGACCCCGTCTTCGGGGCGCTGGTCTCCCCGACCACCATGGCGGCGCGGCGGAGGACCATCTACGCGTTCTGCGATCAGGGGCCGGAGAAGGGCGTGGAGCGCGTCGCCATCGGGGGCACGTCGCAGGGCGGGCTGTACGAGGTGGTGCGGGATCCGAACGCGGCCGTCGGCACGGCCGGTGCCACGCTGCGGCCGGCGGAGCCGTACGGGCCGGACCAGTGGAAGCTGGTGCCGCCGATCGTGGAGCGTTGTGACCCGCAGCGGATCGCCGTCGACATCTCCCGCACGCATGCCTTTTCCGACGGTCTCAGCGCCGGGGAGTGGGAGCAGTTGCGGGAGGCCCTGCCGGAGAAGTACCGGGGCCGCGTCGTGCGGGAGGAGCGGCTGCCCCTCGACTACATCTCGCTGCGCCTGCCCGAGATGCTGCCGACCTACCGATCCATGCAGCAGTGGATCCACGAGACCATCCACACCGCGTTCTCCAACGCGGTGATCGAGCCCGGTGTCACCACCACCGACGACGTCGTCTGGTGGCTGCGCCAGCGCGTCAACGACGCGGGGCTGGGGACCTGGTTCCACCCCTCCGTCGAGGTGCAGCGAGCCGGCGTGGAGATGAGCGACTCCGCGAGCCCGGTGATCCGCCGCGGGGACGTGCTGCACTGCGACTTCGGCATCACCGCCCTGGGCCTCAACACGGACACGCAGCACATGGGCTACGTGCTGCGGGAGGGAGAGACGGCTCCGCCGGCGGGGCTCGTCGCCGCGCTGCACCGGGGCAACCGGCTGCAGGACATCCTGCTGGAGAACATGGAGCCGGGCCGCACGGGCAACGAGACGCTGAAGGCTGCCCTCGCGCAGATGCGCGCGGAGGGGATCGACGGCTCCATCTACACGCACCCGATCGGCGACCACGGCCACGGCGCGGGCACCCTCATCGGGCTGTGGGACCGGCAGGAGGGCGTCGTCGGCCGCGGCGAGGTGCCCATCCGGGCCGGCACGTGGTTCTCCATCGAGCTTCAGGCCACGACGCCCGTGCCCGAATGGAACGGTCAGCCGGTGCGCATGGCGCTGGAGGAGGACGCGGAGGTCGCCCCCGACGGGACCCGGAAGTGGATCCTGTCCCGGCAGGAGGCGTTCCACGTTGTTCGGTGATTGAGGCTGAGGCTTAGGCTTAGGCTGAGGCTTAGGCTGGGGCTGGGGCTGGGGCTGGGGCTGGGGCGCTGATCGGGCGGGTTCCGTCTGCGTGCGCTGCGGGTGGTTGGGGGTCGGCGGCGGCGAGGCGCGGACGAAAGTGGACACCGAGGCCGTCGCGAGTTCTTCGTTGTCCGAATTCGTGCGGATATCGAGCGAATTCGGGAAACAGGCTCGATGCGTCCGGTCGCCATTGGCCGATATCGTTCGATATCCGGGATGAATTGGGCAACGACGTCGACAGATGGACCTCGTTGTCCGATATCGTTCACGCGCAGCCCGGACGCGCAGCCCGGACGCGCAGCTCGGACGCGCGCGGCGGCCTCGCCGGCGGCGGCGGCCCCAGACTCTGCCCCAGCCCTCAAACCGCTCCCGGCACCTCCTCCGACGGCACGTCCGCCCCGGGCTCGTCGTCGGCCTCGCGCCGGTAGCCCTGGGCGACGCCTGCGACGACCAGGACCAGACCCAGCCAGCCGTACCCTCTGAGCTGCTGGCCGAAGAGCAGCAGGGCCAGCAGCGCGCCGACCACGGGCTCCGCCGTCGCCGCGACGGCGGCCGGGGCCGCCTCGATGCGCCGCACGCCGGCGAAGAAGAGGAAGTTCGCGATGACCGTTCCGCCGCCCAGCGCCACAATGTACATCCAGCCGGCGACCGACCCGGGCGGCGCCGGGGTGTGGCCGAGGGCCGGCAGCGTGAGCGCCAGCACGATCGTGCCGCCGGCGAGCTCGTAGAAGAGCACGCGCACGGAGCCGTAACGGGGCACTGCCCAGCGCGCCATGAGCGTCGTCGACGCGTAGCTGATGGCCGACAGCACGCCGCCGATCACGCCGATCCGCGTCACCTCCACCGACGCACCCGCGGCGCCCATCACCGTCAGCGCCGCGCCGACCATCACCACGAACGATAGCGCGAGGCGGCCCGGCGTCAGCCTCTCGCCCAGCAGCACGGCGCCGAAGATCGCCACGAGCACGGGAGCCGTGTAGAGCAGCGCCACGGCGGACGCGACGCCGGCCCGGGCGATGGCGAACTGGTAGGCAACCTCGAAGAGCGCGACGAGCACGCCGCCCAGCGCCCCCACGACCAGCAGCCCCTTCCGGTCCAACCGGAACATCGACGGACGGAACAGCCCGTAGAGGAGGAACCCGCCGGTCGCCAGGAGGATGCGCCAGAACCCCACGTCCGTGACCGCCGCGCCCTCGGCGTACAGCGCCGTGCTGAGCGGCCCCGTCGTCCCCCACAGCGTCCCCGCTCCGAGGGCAAGAAGGTACCCCGCCAGCACGCGCCCCCCGCCCGCGCCCGAAGCCGCACCCCCGTCCATGCGTCCGTTCGAATCGACCATGGCCGCCAATCTATCCGCCCACCAGGAAAATCGCAGGAACCCCCCAGCCCGCGCCCCAGCCCCAGCCCCAGCCCCAGCCCCAGCCCCAGCCCCAGCCCCAGCCCCAGCCCGCGCCTCAGCCTAAGCCTCAGCCTAAGCCTAAGCCTCACCCCCAAGCTGTCGCCGTTGCGCCACCCCCTTTAGATTCCCGCCCCATGGCTGCGCAGAATCTCGGTGAATTCCTGGACCAGCTGGAGTCGGCAGGCGAGCTCGTGCGGATCCGCGAGCCGCTCCGCGTGGAGCTCGAGATCACGGAGGTCGCGGACCGGGTGATGAAGAGCCCCGGCGGCGGCCCCGCGCTGCTCGTCGAGCGGCCGGTGCTGCGGGACGGCAGCGAGTCGGACATCCCGGTGGGGATCAATCTCTTCGGCTCGTGGCGTCGCATGGCGATGGCGCTGGGCGTCGAGGACGTATCGGAGCACGCGGACCGCCTCGCGGAGCTGCTCCAGCCGGACATCCCGAAGGGGTTCTGGGCGAAGGTCCAGGCGATCCCGAAGTTCGCGGGCCTCGCCAGGGTCCCGCCCCGGCCGTACAAGGGCCGGCCGCCCTGCCAGGAGATCGTCCGTGAGGGCGACGACGTCGACCTCGCGCGCCTGCCCATCCTCACGTCCTGGCCCGACGACGCGGGGCCGTTCGTCACCTTCCCCATGGTCATCACGCGGGACCCGGAGACGGAGGTCCAGAACGTCGGCATGTACCGCATGCAGGTCACGGGGCCGCGCACGACGTTCATGCACTGGCAGCGCCACAAGGGCGGCGCCGCCCACTTCCGGAAGTACCGGGAGATGGGGATCGAGCGCATGCCCGTCGCGGTGGCCATCGGCGCCGACCCGGCGACCATGTACACGCCGACGGCGCCGCTGCCCCCGGGGATCGACGAGTACCTGTTCAGCGGTTTCCTGCGCCGGGAGCCGCTGCACTTCGCCGAGGCCGTGGGCTCGGACCTGCGCATCCCGGCGGAGGCGGAGATCGTGCTCGAGGGATACGTCGACATGACGGAGCCCCTGGGCCGGGAGGGCCCGTTCGGGGACCACACCGGCTTCTACACGCCCGAGGACGACTTCCCGTACTTCCACGTCGAGCGGGTGACGATGCGCAGGAACGCCGTCTACGCCGCCACGATCGTGGGGCGCCCGCCCATGGAGGACTTCTATCTCGGCGGGGCGACGGAGCGGATCTTCCTGCCGCTGCTCCGCCTCACCATGCCGGAGGTCCTCGACTACCACATGCCCGCGGAGGGCATCTTCCACAACCTCGTGTTCGTGTCGATCCGGAAGGAGTATCCGGGCCACGCCTACAAGGTGATGAACGGACTGTGGGGCCAGGGGCTCATGAGCCTGGCCAAGGTCATCGTGGTGGTCGATCACGAGGTGGACGTGCACAATCCGCAGGACGTCTGGTGGTACGCCCTGAACAACATCGACCCGGAGCGGGACGTCCGGTTCACGAAAGGGCCCATCGACGACCTGGACCACTCGGCGCGGGGCCCGGCATTCGGCACGAAGATGGGCATCGACGGGACGCGGAAATGGCCGGAGGAAGGCCATACCCGGTCCGTGGCCGGAGGTCGTGCGCATGGACGAGGACGTGCGACGTCGCATCGACGACCTGTGGCCGAAGCTGGGGATCGGGTGAGCACGGGCACCGGGGCGGTCCGGGAAGGTCAGGTCCGGGAAGGTCAGGTCCGGGAGGGACAGACGTTCGCGGGAGGGTCCCTCGTCTCCCGCTTCGCCAGCTTCGTGAAGCTGCCCCACACGCTCTTCGCGCTGCCGTTCGCCGGGGTGGGCGCGATCTTCGGGGCGTCCGCCCGACCCGGCGCGCTGGGGCTCGCCCGCGCGTTCTGGATCGTCGTCGCGTTCACCGCTGCGCGCTTCTCCGCCATGGGCTTCAACCGCCTCGTCGATCGGCACTTCGACGCGGCCAACCCGCGCACGGCGCGGCGGGAGCTGCCCAGCGGGCGGCTCACCGTCGGGCAGGCGGTGGCGGCCGTCGTCGTCGCCTGCGCCGTCTTCGTTGCCGCGGCGTGGCGGCTGAATCCGCTGTGCGGCTGGCTCTCGCTGCCGGCCCTGGCGTGGGTGTTCTTCTATTCGTACACGAAGCGCTTCACCGCGGCGGCCCACTGGGTTCTTGGCTTCGCGCTGTCCATCTCCCCCGTGGGCGCGTACCTGGCGGTCACCGGCGAGTGGAGCACGCCCTGGTACGCGCTGCTGCTGCTGTCGGCGGCGGTCGTCTGCTGGGTCGCGGGCTTCGACGTCATCTACTCCCTGCAGGACGAGGCCTTCGACAGGAAGACCGGGCTGCACTCGGTCCCCGCGCGCATCGGCGCCCGCAAGGCCCTCACGGTCGCGCGGGCGGTTCACTTCGCGTGCATCCTCCTCTTCGCCGCGATCTGGGCGACGGGCTCGTTCGGCGTCCACTGGCTCTACGGCGCCGCCGTTCTCGTCATGGCCGTGGTGCTCCACTTCGGCCACCAGCTCGCGAGCCACGCCGGCAGCGGGCCCCTGGACATCGGCCGCATCGACCGGGCGTTCTTCGCGACGAACGCCGGCGTCTCGATGGCGTTCTTCGTCCTCGTCCTCCTCGACCGGGTGCTTCTCGCGTGAGCGGCGCCCGATCGGACGCGGCCGCGGACCGGGACGACCTGCCCGTCACCCTCGCCATCACGGGGGCGTCGGGCGCCGCGTACGGCGTGCGCGTCCTCCGGGCGCTGAACGACGCCGGCGTGCCGGTCCGGCTCGTCGTCTCATCGACGGGGTGGCGGCTGCTGGACGAGGAGCTGGGCGTCGGGGGGGAAGGGGAGCTGCGGGAGCGGACGGGGGACTGGAGCCGCGTCGTCGTCTACACGGACGCCGACCGTGGAGCGACGCCGGCATCGGGCTCGGCGCCGTCTCGCGGCATGGTGGTCTGCCCGTGCTCCATGGGCACGCTGGCCAGCATCGCCCAGGGCACGACCCGCTCCCTGATCGAGCGGGCCGCCGACGTCGTCCTGAAGGAACGACGGACGCTCGTCCTGGTGCCCCGGGAGACGCCCTACTCGGCGATCCATCTGGAGAACATGCTGCGGGTAACGCGGGCCGGCGCCGTCGTCCTGCCGGCCTCGCCCGGCTTCTACCACCGGCCGACGGAGATCTCCGAGCTGGTGGACTTCATCGCCGGGCGCGTGCTGGACCATCTCGGCGTGGACGCGGAGCTGGGTCCCCGCTGGATGAGCGGGGAGACGACCCCGGACTGAGAGAGGCGTCGGACCGCCTCGGCCGGGGCACGACCCGTTCCAGGAGCTTCGCCGAATTGAGCACTCCGGGCACGCCCGCCCCCGGGTGCGCCCCCGCCCCCACGAAGTAGAGCCCGTCCACCGCCCGGCTCCGGTTGTGCCACCGGAACCACGCGGACTGCGTCAGCAGCGGCTCCGGTCCGAACGCGGACCCGTCCTCGGAGCGGAGGTCCCGCTCGAACTCCAGCGGCGTGAGCGTCAGCCGCGTCGTGATCGCGTCCCCCAGACCCGGGAGCAGGCGACCCTCGAGGGACTCGAGGATCCGCTCGAAATAGCGCCCCCGCTCCGCCGTCCAGTCGACGCCGCTCCGGTTGTTCGGCACGGGCGAGAGGACGTAGAAGGCCTCGTGCCCCGGCGGCGCCATCGACGGGTCCGTACGCGTCGGCGCGTGCAGGTAGAGGGAGAAGTCGTCGGCGAGCACGCGGCGGCGGAAGATGTCGTCCAGCAGCCCGCGGTACCGGGGGCCCAGCAGGATCGTGTGGTGCGCCAGCTCCGGGTACGTACGGTCGGCCCCGAAGTAGCCGACGAAGAGGCCCATGGAGCTGCGCATGCGACGTCGCTTGAGACGCAGCCCGAGGGGCTGGTGCCGCTCCGCGATCATCGTGCGCCACACCCGCGCCGGGTCCGCGTTCGCCACCACGACGTCCGCCGCGATGCGCTCTCCCCGGGACGTCACCACGCCATCGGCCACGTTCCCGCCGGCGCTCTGGCGCACCAGGATCTCCTCGACCGGCTCGCCCAGCCGGACCTCCACGCCCATCGACTCCAGCAGCCCCGTCATCGCGGAGACCAGCGCCGTCGTGCCGCCCTGGACGTAGTGCACGCCCCACTTCCGCTCCAGCCAGTGGATGAGCAGGTAGATGCTCGACGTGCGGAACGGGTTGCCGCCCACGAGCAGCGGCTCGAACGAAAACGCCTGCCGCAGCCGCTCGTCCCGGATGTGGCGGCTGACCAGATCGTAGACGGAGCGGTCGCTCCGCAGCCGCGCCATCGCCGGCACGGTGCGGACCATCGTGGCGAGGTCGTCGAATGGCGCGTCGGCCAGCCCCGTGTAGCCGACGTCGAAGATGCGCCGCGCCTCCGCCGCCAGCCGGCGATAGCCGTCCACGTCCGGCGGGCTCAGTCGCCCGATCTCCGCGAGCAGCCGCTCCTCGTCCCCCACGTAGTCGAAGCGGCTGCCGTCGGGGAAGAGGATCCGGTAGAAGGGGTCCACCGGGACCAGGTCGAACCAGTCCCGCGGGTCCTCGCCCGCCAGCCGGAACAGCTCGTCCAGGAGGTGCGGTGCCGTGATCACCGTCGGCCCCGCATCGAACGTGTAGCCGTCCTGCCGGAAGACCCGGGCCCGGCCGCCTGGCTGGTCCAGCGCCTCCAGGACCAGCACGTCGTAGCCCATCGCCCGGAGCCGGATCGCCGCGGCCAGGCCGCCGAACCCGGCGCCCACGACCACCGCCCGCTCAGCCGGCACGGGCCACCGTCCGCAGCAGCGAGCGCAGGGCCGCCAGATCCGCCACCGGCGTGGCGCCCGAGCGCTCCAGCACGTCCAGGCGCGACAGGGCGCCGCTCCCGCCCACCAGCACCAGACGCCCGGGCGAGAGTCCGCCGCGAACCGCCTCCAGCTCCCGGGCGAGGTCGGCGTCCTCCACCGGGCCGATCACGCTCAGCACCACCGCCGCCGCGTTCGCCGCCGCCGCCGCTCCCGCGATCTCCTCCCCCGGCAGCGAGGGTCCCATGTACACGACCCGCCACCCCGCCTCCGCCGCCGCCGCCGACGCCAGCATCGCCCCGAACTCGTGGGCTTCCCCCTCCAGCGTGCCCGCCACCAGGACCGGCGCGCCCGGCTCGGGCCGGAACGTGTCGAGGAGCCAGCCCATCACCTGCCGCACCACCACCGAGACCACGTGCTCCTGTCGCGGCCGCAGCTCTCCCGCCGACCAGAGATCCCCCACTCGCTCCAGCAGCGGCGCGATCACGCCGTCCACGACCTCGGACATCCCCAGACCCACCAGCGCCCGCATCAGCGTGCCCCTCAGCGCCCTGCCGTCCATCTCCCGGGCCGCCTCCAGCGCCTCGGCCAGGAAGGCCTCCGAGCCGCCTCCCTCTCCCCCCGTATCGGCCAGCGCCGCCGCCGACCCCTCCTCTGCCGCCAGCCGCGCGTCCTCTCCTACCAGCGCCGCCAGCTTCTCCTCCGGCAGCTGCGCCACCGTCGCGATCGGCCGCCCCGCCTCCGTCGCCCGCCGCAGCAGCCGCAGACGCACGACGTCGTCGTCCGTGTACAGCCGCTGCCCTCCCACAGTCCGCTCGGGAGTCACCGCCCCGTAGCGCCGCTCCCACGCCCGCAGCACGTGCTGACTCAGCCCCGTGCGCATCTCCACCACCCCGATCGGGTGCCTCGCGATCCCTCGGCTCGTCTCGCTCATGGCCGCCATCCTAATCCCTCCCCCCTCGTCCTGTCAAGGTTCTGTCTAACTAAACCTTGACAACGCCGCCGGGCGAAGTTAGACATAGGTTCGACACGTCACGGCGGAGGGGAATGGTGCAGAAGACGAGAGGGTGGGAGCGAGCGGTGCTGGCCGGGGTGGTGGGCTTCGCCCTGGTGGCGCTCGTAGGGTTCGGCTGGTTCGGGATGCACCCGGAGCGGCTGGCGGGGCTCGGGTCGCGGGCGGCGGCGTTTTACGGCGCGTCGTACCGCGTGTTCGCGCTGGGGCAGGTGGCGGTGGCCGCGGCGGCGCTGGTGGCCGTACTGGTCGCGCGGACGGGGTGGCGCTGGGTGCCGGCGTTCGCGGCGGTGTACGGGCTGAGCCTGGCGAGCGAGCTGGCCGGGACGGGGTGGGGCATCCCGTTCGGGGACTACGGATACGCCCGGGTGCTGGCGCCGATGTGGATGGGGCGGGTGCCGGTGGTGATCCCGCTGAGCTGGTTCATGATGGGGGTGGCGGCGTACGGGCTGGCGGGGGGGAGGGGCACGGACGGGGCAACGGACGGGGGAACGAACCGGGACACGCACGAGCACACGCACAGGCACACGCACAGGCACACGCGGAGGGGCGTGGTCGGGGGCGGGCTGGGGGCGGTGATGCTGGGGGCGTTCTGGCTGCTGGCCTGGGACCTGGCGCTGGACCCGGCGATGAGCCGTGTGACGCGGTACTGGATGTGGGGCGAGGCGGGACCGTACTACGGGATGCCGCTGTTGAACCTGTTCGGGTGGTTCGTGACGGGGCTTGTGCTGATGATCGCGCTGCGTGCGTTCGGCGCGGACCGGTGGCTGGCGGAGGTGCCGCGCCGTTGGCTCGTGGGGTTCTACGGGGCGAACCTCCTGCTGCCGCTGGGCATGTGCGTGCTGGCCGGGTACTGGGGAGCGGTGCTGGCGACGTCGCTGGCGCTGGTCTTCGCGGCCCGGATGACCCGCTTCGCCGCGGAAGGCGCCGTGATCGGCGGGCTTCCGGCCGCGGCCGCCGATGCGGGCGGGAGGGCGGCGTGACGATGCCGGCGGAGCGGATGACGGGAGCGAACCCCGGTGCCGGAGGGAGCGCCCGCGACGCGGCCCTGGGCGTCGTGCGGCAGGGGCTGGCGCAGGTCGCGGAGCGGCTGGAGGCGGAAGGCCTGGAGTCGCCGCCGCTGGCGGGCTCGCTGATCCGGCCGCTGGTGGCGTACGCCGGCGCCGCCGGGCTCGGGCCGCGGCTGACCGAGCGGTTCTGGGCTGCCGCGGCGGCCGTGCAGCTCGCCCACGAGGCGTCCCTCGTGCACGACGACGTCGTGGACGGCGCGGCCCTCCGCCGGGGTGTGCCGACGGAGGCCGCGCGGGTGGGCGTGGCGCGGGCCCTGATCCGGGGCGACCACCTGCTCACGTGGGGATACCGGGCCGCGGCGGAGACGGTGAGCCCCGGCTTCATGCGCGCCTACGCGGCGGCGGTGGAGCGCACGGTCGCCGGCGAGATGGCGCAGGCCCGGCGCGGCGCCTCGCCCGTCGACATGGAGGCGTACACCAGGACGATCTCCGACAAGTCCGGCGCACTCCTCGGCTGCGCGCTGGCAGCGGGCCCGATTCTGTGGGGCGACCGGCGCGTGGACGCGTTCCTGGCGCTCGGCCGGCGTCTCGGCGTGCTGTACCAGATGCTCGACGACCTCCTCGACTACTGCCCCGGCGCCGGGACGGGCAAGCCGGCGTACGGCGACTACGGCTCGTCTCTGTGGACGTGGCCGCTGCTGGAGGCCCCCGGGCTGCCCTTCGGCCTCGACGTCGCCGAGCTGCGACGTCGCCTTGCGACGGACGGACGCCGGCCCGCGCCCCTCCGGCGCTGCGCCGAGCGTTTTCGGGGCGCCTGCGACGCCTTCGCCTCCGACGCCCGCGCCCTCCTGCCCCGCGATGAGATCCTCGCGGATCTGGTGGCCGAGTGGCGGGCCCGCGCCGCGACCGGTGTGGCCCGCGAGCTCGCGGACTCCCGAGCCGCCGCGCCGCCCGTGCGCGCGCCAGTTGCGGCGCGCGCGCAAGCTGCGGCGCGCGTGCAGCTGCGGTGCGCGTGGCCGTCGCCGCGGCCGATGCCGCCGCCGCGCCGCTGCCCGCAGTGGCGCCGGCCTCCGGCCGTCGGGCTCCCGAGAGCGTGCCCGCGTCCGCGGCCGTGGCGTTCCTGTCCCGGCACAGCCGGTCCTTCCGCTTCGCCCTCCGCTTCTTCCCGCCTTCGGAGCGCGGCTGGGTCGCGGACCTCTACGCGTACTGCCGCAGCACCGACGACATCGTGGACGGGGAAGGGCCGGATCGTCCGGTCGGGGCGGGCCACGCGGACGACGCCCGGTCCCGCCTCGACGCGTGGGAGGAGGCGACCCGGGCGGCATACGAAGGCCGTCGGACCGGCGTCGCCGTGGTGGACCGGGTGATGGCGGACGCGGCGAGGCGCGGCGTCGCCCTCGACCACGCTCTCGGCCTCATCGACGGCATGCGCATGGACCTGGACGGCGGCCGGTTCGAGACGCTGGACGACCTGCGCTTCTACACGTACCGCGTCGCGTCCGTGGTCGGGGTGTGGATGTCCGAGCGCGCCGGCGTGCGGGACGAGGCAGTGCTGGAGCGGGCGGCTGCCCTCGGACACGCGATGCAGCTCACGAACATCCTCCGGGACGTGGGGGAGGACTGGGAACGGGGTCGGCTGTACCTGCCGACGGCCGTGCTGGACCGTCACGGGCTGCGCCCGTCCGACGTCGGGGAGATGGCGGCGGGCGCGCGCCCCGTCGACGACCGCTTCCGCGCCGTGATGGCCGAGCTCATGCTCACGGCCGAGCGGGAGTACGAGCGGGCGTTCGACGCGATCCCGGCCCTGCCGTCCGGTCATCGGCTGCCGGTGGCCGTGGCGGCCGAGGTGTACCGGGGCATCCACGGCGCCCTGCGGCGACAGGGGCTGGACCCGTTCGCCCGCAGGGCGCGCACCGGCGCGCTGCGCAAGGCGCTGCTCGCTGCACGGGCGACGTGGCGCCTCCGCCGGGCCGAGGCCCGGTGGCGCCGGCGGGCTTCGGCGCACGCGCCGTCGCCTTCCGCGCCGTCGCGAGCCGTGCCGTCGCGAGCCGCGCCGTCGCGAGGTGCGCCGTCGCGAGGTGCGCGGTCGCGCGTCGCGGTCTCGCGCGGGCCGCTGCGCGGCGCCATGGCGCGAGTGTGGGGGCTGCTGGCCGTGCTGCTCCTCGTGCTGGCGCCCCGTGCCTCCGCGGCACAGGCGGGCGTCGGTGAGCTCCGGGACCTGACGGCCCGGGCGGTCGAGGACGGGGCTTTCGTCGACAGCGGCTTCGCGGTGATCCGCCGCCTCCGCGCCACGGGCGGCGCCGATCCTGCCGTGCTCCTCGCCTACGAGGGCTCCCTCCGGCTGCTGCAGGCGAAGCACGGATGGTGGCCGCCGTCCCGGCTCGGAGCCGCCCACCACGGGCTCGCGCTGCTCGATTCGGCGGTGGCGCTCCGGCCCGACGGTGCGGAGGTCCGCTACCTCCGGCTGGCCTCGGAGCGAGGCCTGCCCGGGATCTTCGGGCGCGGCGACGACGCCAGAGCCGACGCCGTCGCCCTCGCCCGCGTCCTGCCCGACGCCGCGCTTCCGGAGGAGCTGCGCGCGGCGATCGCGGCGTTCCTCCTCCGCCCGGGCGTCCTCGTCGGCCCGGGCGCCGACTCGCTCCGGACGGTGCTCGAGGAGGCGACGGATGGCGGATAGTCGCTACTCACCGGTCGTCTGGCGCGGCTTCGAGGCGGTCTTCGGGCCGTGGCGGCGTGGGCATCTGCGCACGCTTCCCTTGGCCGGGGTCCCGAGCCGGATGGCGGCGGACGTGCCGCTGGTGCTCGTTGCGAATCACGTGAGCTGGTGGGACGGTTTCCTGCTCCGTGACGTGCAGCGACTGGTCCGGCCGCGCGCGCCCCTCTACACTCTCATGGACGCGGATCAGCTCCGGGCGCACCCGATCTTCCGCTGGATGGGGGCGGTGGGCGTCGACGCGGGCTCCGCAGGGAGCGTCGCCCAGGCGTTCGGGACGATCCGGCGCCGGGCCCGGGAGCGGCGGGACACGGTGATCTCCTTCTTTCCCCAGGGAAAGATCTGGCCTTCGTGGCGACGTCCGCTGGGCTTCGCCCGGGGCGTTCACGTCCTGCTGCGGCGGATCGGGCCCACGCTCGTGCTGCCGGTGGGGATCCACCTGGAGCCGCTGAACCGAGCGGCGCCGACCGCGTTCGTTTCCATCGGTCCGCCGCTGGACGGAACGCGGAAGCCGCCGGACGTGCGGTGGATGGAGGCGGCGGTGGAGACGGAGCTCGAGCGGATCGCCGCGTTCCTGGGCCGGTGGGGTGAGGCGGCGCCGGACCGGTGGCCGCCGGATCCGGCCCGGGGAGGCGAGACGGCGGGAAGCCGGGGCCCGGCGGGCGAGGGCAGGAGGACCGCATGAGAGCGCGACGATTTCTCGAGAGGGCGTGGATGGCGGAAAAGGTGAGCGGGCAGCCGGAGCGTGTGGTGCTCGTCGATCGCATGGACCGGGAGCTGGGCAGCGAGGAGAAGCTGCGGGCGCACCAGACCGGCGCGCTGCACAGGGCCTTCTCGGTCTTCGTGTTCGACCGCCAGTGGCGGGTCCTGCTCCAGCGCCGCGCGGACGGGAAGTACCACTCGCCGGGGCTGTGGTCCAACACGTGCTGCGGACATCCGCGGCCGGGGGAGCGGCTGGAGGACGCGGCAGTGCGACGGCTGGAGGAGGAGATGGGCTTCGCGTGTCCGCTGCGGCGCGCGTTCTCGTTCGTGTACCGCGCCGATCTGGAGGGCGGGCTGGTCGAGCACGAGCTGGACCACGTCTTCATCGGCAGCCACGACGACGAGCCGACCCCTGACCCCGCCGAGGTCTCGAGCTGGCGGTGGGCCGGCCTCGACGAGCTGCAGGAAGACGTGCGACGCAACCCCGAGCGCTACACCGCCTGGCTGCCCACCGCCCTCTCCGGCGTGCTGGAGGCCGTGCCCGGCGACGCGAGGATGCCGTGCGACTGGGACTGATCAGCGACACCCACGGAAAGCTCCGCCCCGAGGTGTTCCGCGTCTTCGAAGGCGTCGACGGCATCGTCCACGCGGGCGACGTCGGCCCGGTGAGCCTCCTGGACGAGCTCCGTGCGATCGCGCCGGTCACGGCCGTCTACGGCAACACCGACCGCCCGGAGGTGAGGGCCGAAGTCCCTGAAGTCGCCACCCTCGACGTCCCCGGCGGCCCCCTCGTCGTGCTGCACGGGCACCAGCTCGGCAGCCCGCGCCCCGGCGCTCTCGTCGAGTACCGACCCGAGGCGCGCATCCTCGTCTACGGCCACACGCACCAGCCGCTGCAGCAGCACGTCGGAAGCTGCCTCGTGCTGAATCCCGGCTCCGCGGGTGCTCCGCGCTTCGGGAAATCCGTCAGCGTCGGCCTGCTGGACCTCGGCGACGGCGCGCCCCGCTTCGAGCTCGTGGAGCTGGATCCGACGGCCTGACATCCTCGGGCTCCGCCCCCGCCCGCTCCTCCGGGTGCAGTCGGAACCACCGCAGCACCAGCAGCATCTCCTCCACCGCGTCCGCCGGCAGCCGGTCCGGCGCAGGCGCCGCCCGGGCGTACAGCTTCGCCGCGCGCTTCTCCAGGCGACGTCGCCCCGCCGCGTTCCCGGGCTCCCGATGCTCCTCGAGGACGCGGCCGTCCCCCAGGACGTAGACGCGATGGTCCCCGCCCCAGCCGGGCACGCGGTAGAGGAAGCTGAGCCGCTCCCGTTCCGTCGTGACTGTGACGACCTCTTCCCGCAGCCGCTCCAGCGCCGTCGTCCGGTCGCGCAGCTCGGCGGCGTGCTCGAACGCAAGGCGCTCGGCGGCCGACTCCGTGCGGCGTCGCATGCGCTCGATGGGCGCGTCGGTGCCGCCGGCGAAGAAGTCCCGGACCATGGCCGCGGCCTGGGCGTACTCACCCTCCGAGCACCGCCCCGCGCACGGCGCAGCGCAGCGCCGGATCTCACCGCGCCAGCACAGCGGGTCGCGGCTGATGGTGAAGAGCTCCGTCTGGTCGGCGAATCGCAGCGGGGTCGTCGCCGCGCAGTCCCGGAGACGCAGCACGTCCGCCAGGTCCCGCACCGCCGCCGTCGCCCGCCGCCGGCCCCGCAGCGGGCCCCACGCCGCCGCCCGCTCCGCCGCGCCCCGGGCGACCACGGACAGCTTCGGCGCCGGCCCCGGTCCGAGCTGCACGAAGCAGACGCTGCCCTGCCGCTTGTGCACCACGTTGTACTCGGGCCGATGGCGACGGATGAGCCGATACTCCCGCAGCAGCGCCGCGAACTCGCTGGGCACGTAGTCCCACTCCACCCGCTCCGCGTGGCCCGCGATCTCCGCCGCCTTCTCCCCCCGCGGCGCCCGGAAGTAGGACAGCAGCCGCGTCCGCACCCGTATGGACTTGCCCACGTAGATCAGCCGCCCGCCCGGCCCGTAGATGCGGTACACCCCCGGCCGGTTCTCCGCCGCCGCCCGCACCGACTCCCGCACCCGCTCCAGCCGCCGCCGCGTCTCCGGCGAGAGCGGAATCGACACCCCCTCCGCCTCCGCGCCCCGCCGCCGCACCCCAGCCCCAGCCCGCAGTTCACCCCCAGCCCGCAGTCATCAGCCTCAGCCTCAGCCTCAGCCTCAGCCTCAGCCTCAGCCTCAGCCTCAGCCTCAGCCTTCACCGCTGACACTCCGGACAGTAGAACGCCGACCGGTTCGTCAACACGACCCGCTTCACCCCCGTGCCGCACCGCGGGCACGGCCGGCCTTCGCGCCCGTACACCTGCAGCCGCGGCTCGAAGCTCCCCGCCTCGCCGCTGCCGTCCCGGTAGTCCCGGAGCGTGGTGCCGCGGGCCTCGATGGCGTCCCCGAGCACGTCCCGCAGCGCGTCCCGCAGCCGCGCCGTCTCCGCCCGGGTCAGCGTGCCCGATCGGCGGCGCGGCCGGACGCCGGCGCGGAAGAGCGCCTCGTTCGCGTAGATGTTGCCGACGCCGGCCACGCGGGTCTGGTCCAGCAGCAGGTTGCGGATGGGGACGCGGGTCTTGCGGGTGAGCGCGTGCATTCGTTCAGGCGTCAGGTCGGGGCCCAGCGGCTCGACGCCGAGCTCCCGGTCGCGGCGCCGCCACGCGTCCGGGTCGTACAGGTCGAAGCGGCCGAAGCGGCGCACGTCGTCGTAGAGCAGCGCGCCGCCGTCCTCGAAGCGGATCCGAACCGCGACGTGCCCGAGCTCCGCCGCCGCCGGCGCCTCCGACGCGACGAGCCGGCCCGTCATCCCGAGGTTGACGAGCACGACGTCGCCCCCCTCGATGGTCAGAACGACGTTCTTGCCCCGCCGTCCGACAGCCGCCAGGCGCCTGCCGCGGAGCCGGCCGTCCAGCACGTCCGCCGTGAGGTCCGGCGCCAGGATGTCGGGACGGGCGACGTCGACGCCGACGATCCGTCGCCCGGTCACCCGGCCGGCCAGGTCCTTCGCGATCGTCTCGGCTTCGGGCAGCTCCGGCATCCGTCCTCCGTGTGGTCTCTTCTGCGCGGCCCGGGCGGCCGCGCCGGCGTCTACGTCGTTTCGCCCGCCTGGCGTGCCAGCTCCCGCCAGCCGATGTCGTCCCGAAAGAAGGCGCCGTCGAAGTGGATGGCCGCCGCGCCCTCCCGGCTGCGGCGCGCCGCCTCGGCCATCGTCGCCGCCCGGGCCGTGACCGCCAGCACGCGGCCGCCGGACGTCACCAGGGTCCCGTCCTTCTCCCGCTTCGTGCCGGCGTGGAAGACCTCCAGGTCCGGCGCGTCCCGCACCCAGTCCGGGATCGCGATGGGCTTCCCCTTCTCGTAGGAGCCGGGGTAGCCCGCCGACGCGACGACCGTGGTCAGCGCCGCGCCGGCCTCCCACTCCAGCTCGAGGTCGCCCAGCCGTTCCCCCCGGGCCACCGCCAGGAACGGCTCCACCAGCGACGTCTTCAACAGCGGCAGCAGCGCCTGCGTCTCCGGGTCCCCGAAGCGGGCGTTGAACTCGATGACGCTGGGCCCGTCCTCGGTCAGCATGAGCCCGGCGTAGAGCAGCCCGCGGAAGGGCCGGCCGTCGTCCTTCATGGCCTCCAGCACCGGCCGCAGGATCTCCTTCCGCACCGTCCGGAGGAAGTCCTCCGGCAGCCCCGAGACCGGCGCGTACGCGCCCATCCCGCCCGTGTTCGGGCCCGTGTCCCCGACGCCGACCCGCTTGTGGTCCTGCGCCGGGATCATGGGGACCGCGTCCTCTCCGTCCGCCAGCGCGAAGACCGAGACCTCCTCGCCCGACAGCCGGTCCTCGACCACGATCTCGTGCCCCGCGCCCCCGAACGCGTGCTCGTCGAGCATGGCGCGGGTCGCGCGGACGGCTTCGTCGGCGTCGTCGCACACGACGGCGCCCTTGCCCGCGGCGAGCCCGGACGCCTTCACCACCACGGGCCGGCCCCGCTCCCGGATGTAGGCTTCGGCCTCGGGACTTTCGGTGAATGTACGGTATTCCGCCGTCCGGACGCCAGCCTCCCGCATGAGGTCCTTGGCGTACGACTTGGACGACTCGATGGCCGTCGCCCGCTGCGACGGACCGAAGGCCGGTACCCCGGCCTCCGACAGCGCGTTGACGAGCCCCGCCGCCAGCGGCGCCTCCGGCCCCACGACGACCAGTCCGACGCCCTCGTTCCTCGCCCACGCGGACAGTGCAGGGAGCTCGTCCGGATCCAGCGGCACGCCCGTGGCGAGGCCGGCCATCCCGCCGTTGGGTCGCGTGACGAACAGCTCCGCGTCCGGGGCGTCCCGGTGCAGCTTCCAGAGGAGGGCGTGCTCGCGCCCGCCGTTGCCGACGACGAGGATTTTCATCTTTCGGAAGGCACCGTGGTCCGGAGGGTCGGTCGGGGTTTTCGTGGGTGAGGTTAGGGAAGGCGGGGGCCAGCCGCCAGTGATCTCGCGCGGAGGCGCGGAGGCTGGCGACGAGGGCTCCGCGGCTCCGCGGCTCCGCGTGACCCCTGGACGCCGGGAAAGCCTACAGGTTCCGGAGCCCCTCGTTGAACGCGTCTCGCACGCGCTTCGCGGCGTCGGTCACCTGGCCGGCGAAGGAGCCGGCGTCCTTCGCGTACGCCTTCGCGGCGGCGGAGACGTCGTCGGTGTAGGCGCCCCGTTCGTCGCCACGGCGGCGGTACTCGCCCCGCAGGATGCGGTCGTAGTCGCCGCTCTGGATCCAGTCCCGCAGCTCGGAGACGCGCAGCACCGGGAACGGGTGCGTCGACATGAGCAGGTTGAGCACCTTGAAGACGGAGTCGGCGACGTCGCCTCCCTCCCGGTACTCGTCGGCCTGCTTGATGAACTCGTTCAGGTTGAGCGTCTCGCCCAGCGTGCCGCCCGCCAGCTTCATGAACGCGCTCATGGCCGCGTCCGGATTCTGGACGGACAGCAGGCCGGCGCGGTCGGAGGACAGCTCGCTCTTCCGGCTCCACTCCAGCAGCGCCAGCAGCACGCCCCGGGCGGCGAGGCCGACGATGGGGAAGCCGGACTGGGCGAGGCGGAGGAGCAGCACGGTCATCGTGCGGTAGAGCACGTGCCCGGACAGGATGTGCCCCAGCTCGTGGCCGAGGATGAAGCTCAGCTCGGCGTCGTCCAGCAGGACCAGCATCCCGGAGTTGAGGATGATGAACGGCTTGTCCATGCCGTACGCGCCCGCGTTGACGATGGGCGTCTGCGAAACGAAGAGGGGATACGGCTCGGAGTCCATGACCCGGAGCACCTCGTCGTAGAGCTTCTGGACCCGGGGGAACTGCTTGTCGGACACCCGCACCGCGTTGGCCTGGAACGCCAGCCGGATGGGCCGCTCGCCGAAGAAGCCGAACAGCTTCCGCAGCACGTCGTCGAAGGCCGGGATCCGCCGCAGCGCCTGGAGCGCCGCCCGGTCCGCCGGGTGCTCCCACGCGTCGGAGCTGATGTCGTGCAGGACCAGAGGGCCCGTATGAGGCTGAAGCGTGTCGGTCATCGAAGCTCCGGAAGGTCTGCGTGATCGTCAGGTTCGGTTTGCCCTACGCCCCGGCCGCCTCCCCGGTTTCGCCCCCGCTCCCCCTGTGCCGGTTCGTGTGCGTGTGCGTGGATGCCCGTGCGGCAGTTGCCGTTCCCTTCGTGCGCCCCCAGCCCCGTCCCGTTCCCCCGACCCTCATCCCCTCAGCGCCTGGTCCAGATCCTCCATCAGGTCCTCCACGTCTTCGATCCCGCACGAAAGCCGCACCAGCCCGTCCGTGATGCCCATCGCCTTCCGCCGATCCGCCGGGATGGACGCGTGCGTCATGAGCGCCGGGTGCCCGATCAGCGACTCGACGCCGCCCAGGCTCTCGGCCAGCGCGAAGACCTTCGTTGCCTCCGCGACCTTTTTGGCCCGCTCGAGGCTGCCCAGCTCCATGCTGACCATGCCCGTGAACCCGCACATCTGGCTCTTCGCCAGCGCGTGCTGCGGGTCCGAGGGCAGGCCCGGGTAGTAGACCCGCTCCACGCCGGGGTGCTTCTCGAGGAACTCGGCGATGGCCTGCCCGTTCCGGTTGTGCGCCCGCATGCGCACGTGCAGCGTCTTCGTGCCGCGCAGCACCAGCCACGAGTCGAACGGGCCCGGCACGGCGCCGGCGGCTTTCTGAAGGAAGCGCAGCTCGGCGGCGACGTCGTCGTCGTTCGTGGCGACGACGCCCCCGATCACGTCCGAGTGCCCGTTCAGGTACTTCGTGCTCGAGTGCACGACGATCGTCGCGCCCAACTCCAGCGGCCGCTGGTTGTACGGCGACGCGAACGTGTTGTCCACGCACAGGTGCACGCCCTTCTCCCGGGCGATCTCCCCCGCCGCCCGCAGGTCCGTGACCCGCATCATCGGGTTCGTCGGCGTCTCCAGGTGGATCAGCTTCGTCTCCGGCCGTACCGCGTCCCGCAGCGCGTCCAGGTCCCGCCCGTCCACGAACGTGAACTCCAGCCCCAGCCGCGCCAGCACCTGCGTGAACATGCGGTGCGTGCCGCCGTAGACGTTCTCCTCGCTGACCACGTGGTCCCCGGCGGACAGCCGCTTCACCACCGCCTCGATGGCCGCGAGCCCGCTGCTGAAGGCGACGCCGTGCTTCGCGCTCTCGAGCGACGCGACGTTCGCCTCCATCGCCTCACGCGTCGGGTTCTGCACCCGGGCGTACTCGTATCCCCGGTGCGGCTCGCCCAGCGCGTCCTGGACGTAGGTCGAGGTCTGGTAGATCGGCGGCATCACGGCGCCCGTCGACGGGTCCGGGTGCTGGCCGGCGTGGACGGCGCGGGTACCGAAACGGCGGGGACTGTCGCTCATGTGCGGTCCGGGCTGTATGGTTGGGCGTAGGACGACGGGGGCAATGTAGTGGATCGGGTGGACTGCGGGCGAGATACGGCGGGCGGGATACGTCGGGCGAGGTACTGCGGGCGAGACACAGCGGGGGATACAGCGGGGGGATACTGCGGGCGAGACTACGGGACCGGGGGGGATAGATGGCCGGTGAGGTACGGGTACTGGCCCACGACGTCGTCACGGCCGCCGGCGCGTCGCCGGAGTCGTGGCTGTACGTGCTGCACGGCATCTACGGCGCCGGGCGGAATTGGGGCTCGGTGGTGCGGTGGACGCTGGAGCGGCGACCCGACTTCGGGGCGGTGCTGGTCGACCTCCGCCAGCACGGCGCCTCGCAGGGGTTTCCTCCGCCTCATACCATCGCCGCCGCGGCGGAGGACGTGGCGGGCTGGCACGAAGTCCATCGAGCGGCCCGCCTCGGCCATCCTCGGCCATTCCTTCGGTGGCAAGGTCGCCCTCGCCTGGCTGCGGGAGCACTTCGACGGCGTGCGCTCCGCGTGGATCATCGACTCGACGCCCGCGGCCGTGCCCGAGCCGCGAGGCAGCGCGTGGGGCATGCTCGGGATCCTGCGCTCGCTGCCCGACCGGTTCGCCTCCCGGGACGAGCTGGTGGACATGCTCGTGGAGCGGGGCGTCATCCGGCCGATCGCGATGTGGATGGCGACGAACCTGGAGCGGACGGGGAAGGGGACCGGCGACGAAGCTGCGTCGGCCGACGGAGCCGCGTCGGCCGACGTCGCCTACCGCTGGCGCTTCGACCTGGACGCGATGGAGGCGCTGCTCCGGGACTTCTTCCGGACGGACCTGTGGGACGTGGTGGAGGCGCCGCCGCCCGGGTGCCGCATCCACTTCGTGAAGGCGTCGGAGTCGAGCATCCTGGACGACGAGACCGTCGCGCGGATGGAGGCGGCGGCGTCGTCGGGTGCGGCGGTGGACGTGCACGTCGTCGAGGGCGGCCACTGGCTGAACGCGGACAACCCGGACGCGCTGGTGGAGCTGCTGGCGGGGGGGCTCTAGGCGCCGCCGCACGCCGGGTCGCCGGCTCAGACCTCCCGCGGGTCTTCCAGGCCGACGCGCTTCCTGAGGCTGGCGAAGCGCCGGTCGGACCGGAGGCTCGCGAAGCCCGGGTCGACGTGGAGGTAGATCAGCCCCGCGGAATGCTGCTCGAACGCCTGCTCCAGCGCCGCGAACGCGCGGTCCGCGTCGCCCAGCGCGGCCCACGCCGCGGCCAGGAGCTCCGCCCGCACGTAGACGTCGCCCGTCGTCAGCCCGTCCAGGACCGCCCGTGCCTCGTCGGCGCGGCCGAGGGCGGCCAGGGTCCGGGCGACGTAGGTGTCGACGGCGGGCGCGTCGCTCACGTCGCGTGCGTGCCGGAACGTCGCCAGCGCCTTCTCCCCCTCGCCCCCGAAGAGCTGGGCCGAGCCCACCATGAGCAGCGGCCGGAACGAGCCCGGATCCAGGGCGACCGACCGCTCCGCCTCCTCGTAGGC
Source organism: uncultured Gemmatimonadales bacterium (assembly GCA_963728445.1). Classification (GTDB taxonomy): domain Bacteria; phylum Gemmatimonadota; class Gemmatimonadetes; order Longimicrobiales; family RSA9; genus CAVSJO01. Next base: position 1,766,343 of record CAVSJO010000006.1, read on the forward strand.
GCCCTGCAGGTCGCCGGAGAAGAGCAGGAAACGCGCGAGGTAGTAGCTGAACGTCGTCGAGACCGGGTCCAGGGCGACGGCGCGCCGCATGGACTCCACGCCCTCCTCGAGCCGTCCGGTGCATGGCAGGATGCTCGCCAGCACCCAGTGGGCGTCGCCGTAGCGCGGGTTCGCCGCCACGGCCCGCCGCAGCGCCAGCTCCGCCTCGTCGAACTTCCAGTCGAACCAGCCCAGCACGGCGCCCAGGGCGGCGTGGGCTTCGGCGATGGTGTCGTCCAGGTCGAGGGCGCGCCGCGCCGCCTCCTTCGCCTGCGGATACGCTTCGGCGGGGGCGACCCAGTCGTCGGCCAGGTGCATCCACGTGTCGGCGATCCCGGCTTCCGCCCGGGCGTACTTCGGGTCCAGGCGCAGCGCCTCCCGGTACATCTGGAGGCTGCGGCGCAGGTCCTCCTCGTGGTCCCGGTTGTAGAAGTAGCGGCCCTTGAGGTAGAAGTTGTACGCGTCCATGCTGGCCGTCTCGCGCTCGACCAGGTGCCGCTTGCCGCCCCCGCCCAGCTCGACCTGCAGCGCGTCGGCGATGGACCGGGCGATCTCGTCCTGGACCTGGAAGACGTCCTCCAGCTCCCGGTCGTACGTCTCGGACCAGAGGTGGTAGCCGTTCTCCGCGCTGATGAGCTGCGCCGTCACGCGTATCCGGCTGCCCGCCTTCCGCACGCTCCCCTCCACCACGGACCCGACGCGCAGCGCCCGCGCGATCTCCAGCACGTCCGCGTCCTTGTTCTTGAACGCGAACGCGGACGTCCGCGACGCGACCCGGAGATCCCGCACCTTCGCCAGCGCGTTCAGGATCTCCTCCGTCATCCCGTCGCTGAAGTACTCGTTGTCCGCGTCCTCGCTCATGTTCACGAACGGCAGCACGGCGACGGAGCGCTCCGCCGGCGCCGTAGCCGTGGCGGCCGCACCCGCCGCCGCCGGGGTGCCGGCCGCCGGGGCGCCGGCCGCCGTGGATCCCACCGCCACGGCGGAGGCCGCGCCACCCGCGGCCGCCGCGCCCGGTCCCGACGCCCCACCCGCCCGGACCGGTCCCGTCGGCGTCAGGTCGAACATCCAGGCGAAGACGAGCGCGATCGGAAAGCCCAGGAGCACGAAGATCACCAGCAGACGCTCCGCCCAGCCCGGCAGCAGCAGGGCGGGGAAGATGATGTCCGCTGCCTGGATGACGACCCATCCCACGAGGACGTAGATCAGGGCAAGGCGCAGCACTCGCCGCTGACGCAGCTCGGCGATGGTCGTTCGGAGATCCATGGATTCGGCGCTTCTGTGAGGGATGGACGATCGAAGGTAGGACCCTCCACTCGCCAGGGACAAGGACCACGCGCCCCCGCCGTCCCGCCCCCCGCCGTCCCCCCCCGCCGCCCGCATCACCCCGCCCGCCGTACCCCGCCCGCCGTACCCCGCCCGCCGTACCCCGCCCGCCGTGGCCGTTCCCGCAGTCCCATTGTTGCCCCCGCCTTTCCCCCCTCAATAGAATGCACCGTCCCGCCGCGCCCACGGAAGCGCTCGGCCCGTAGTCAAACAGCCCGATTGAAAAAATGGAATTCCCGAAGGACCTGATGGTGAGCGTCTCCGGTGTCCGGGGGCGGGTGGGTGAGGCCCTCACGCCGGAAGTCGTGACCCGCTTCGCGTCGGCCTTCGGCGCGTACGTGCAGGAGGCGGCGGGCGGCCGCGCGCGGGTGGTGATCGGCCGTGACAGCCGGACGTCGGGGCCGATGTTCGTGCGGGCGGCGACGGCCGCGCTGCAGAGCGTCGGCTGTGACGTGATCGACGTCGGCCTCGCGCCCACGCCCACTACCCTCTTCGCCATCCGCCACCACGAGGCGGCGGGCGCGATCGTGGTCACGGCGAGCCACAATCCCGTGGAGTGGAACGCGCTGAAGCTTGCGTCCGGCGCGGGCATGTTCCTGGACGCGGACCAGAGCGAGCGCATGCGCGCGTACCTGGACGAGCGGGAGGTTCGGCGGGCGGCGTGGGACGAGATCGGCGACGTCGCCGCGGACGACGCCGCGGTGGACCGCCACCTCGACGCCGTCCTCTCGATCCCGTACCTGGACCTCGACGCCATTCGGGACCGGAAGTTCACGGTCGCGCTGGACTGCGTGCACGGCGCGGGCGGCGTGCTGCTGCCGCGGCTGCTCCGGGACCTGGGCTGCGCGGTGCGCGGCATCGGGCTGGAGACGGACGGGCACTTTCCCCGGGAGCCGGAGCCCGTCGCCGCGAACCTCGGCGACCTCGAGGCGCTCGTGAAGGAGACGGGCGCGGACATCGGCTTCGCCACGGACCCCGACGCAGACCGGCTTTCGCTGGTGGGCGGCCGGGGCAGCGCCATCGGGGAGGACCTGACGCTGGCGCTGGCGGCGAAGCTCGTGCTGCGGCACCGGCAGGGGCCCGTCGTCACTAACCTGTCGACGAGCCGTGTGCTGGAGGACGTGGCGGCAGACGCCGGCGTGCCGCTGCTGCGCGCGCCGGTGGGCGAGATCAATGTCGCGCGGCGGATGCAGCGGGAAGAGGCCGTGATCGGGGGCGAAGGCAACGGCGGGGTGATCCTGCCGGACGTGCACCTGACGCGGGACAGCGCCGTGGGTGTCGCGCTGATCCTGCAGCTTCTTACCGAAACGGACCAGACGCTGGACGACCACGTCGCCCGCCAGCGTCGCTACTGCATCGTGAAGGAGAAGGTAGGCCGTGGCGGGCAGCCGCTGGACCTGGTGTACGGCGCCCTCGAGTCGCGCCTCGCCGCGCCCGAGGCCGACCGGCAGGACGGACTGCGGCTGGCGTGGCCCGAGGAGCTGAAGTGGGTCCACGTGCGGCCATCGGGCACCGAGCCCATCGTGCGCATCATCGCGGAGGGCCCCAGCGAGGAGGCCGCACGGGAGCTGGTCGAGCTGGCGCGGCACGGGCTGGCCAACTCCCGCTGACGGGCGCGCGCTCGGGCCCGCGCGTCGCGGCCCGTGCTCCCCGCGCGTCGCGACCCGCGCTCCCCGGGCCTCCGGCCGGCGCTCCTGGCGCGTTCCGGCCGGCCATTTGCAGGCGGACGGGGTAGTCCTTCCCGTCATCACCTACGCGGAGAGCATCACCTATGTGCGGTATCGTCGGCTACGTCGGGCCCAGGATCGTGACGCCGCTCCTCATGGAGGGGCTGAAGCGGATGGAGTACCGCGGGTACGACTCCGCGGGGCTGGTCGTGATCCAGGACGAGCAGCTGGAGATGCGCAAGGCGGTGGGCAACATCGGGGCGCTGGAGTCCGAGCTCGGCAACGGCTCGGCGCCGAGGGGCACGTGCGGGATCGCCCACACGCGCTGGGCCACGCACGGCGGCCCGACCACCGAGAACGCGCATCCCCACACCGACTGCACCGAGGAGATCGCCGTCGTCCACAACGGCATCATCGAGAACGCCGGTTCGCTGCGGAAGAAGCTGGAGAGCCTCGGCCACACGTTCCGGTCGGAGACGGACACGGAAGTCGTGGCCCACATGATCGAGGAGGTCTACGACGGCTCGCTGGAGGACGCGGTCCGCACCGCGCTGCGGCAGATCGAGGGCACCTACGGCCTGGCCATCATGAGCAGCCGCGAGCCGAACACGATCGTCGCGGCGCGGCAGGGCAGCCCGCTCCTGCTGGGGCTCGGCGACGAGGGCGAGTACTTCGTCGCCAGCGACGTCGCCGCCGTCCTGGCCCACACCCGCTCCGTGATCTACCTGGACGACGGCGAGATGGCCGTACTCGGTCCGAACAGCTACCGCATCTCCTCCCTGAAGGGCAGCCCCGTCGACAAGGAGGTGGCGGAGGTCTCCTGGGATCTCGAAGCCATCGAGAAGAGCGGCTACGAGCACTTCATGCTCAAGGAGATCATGGAGCAGCCGGAGACGCTGCGGAACACCATGCGCGGCCGGCTGCTGCCCGAGGAGGGGAACGTCAAGCTGGGCGGCGTGACGCTCTCCAGCGAGGAGCTGCTCTCCATCGAGCGCATCGTCATCACCGCGTGCGGGACGTCGTGGCATTCCGGGCTCATCGGCGAGTACATGCTGGAGGAGCTGGCCCGCCTGCCCGTCGAGGTCGAGTACGCGTCGGAGTTCCGCTACCGCAGCCCCGTCGTGGACGACGGCACGCTGGTCATCGCCATCAGCCAGTCCGGCGAGACGGCGGACACGCTGGCCGCCATGCGGGAGGCGAGGCAGCGGGGCGCCCGCGTGATGGGGCTGGTCAACGTCGTCGGCTCGACCATCGCCCGGGAATCCGACTTCGGCATCTACCTGCACGCCGGTCCCGAGATCGGCGTCGCGTCCACGAAGGCGTTCACGAGCCAGGTCATGGCGCTGGGCCTGTTCACCGTGCTCCTCGCGCGCCTGCGCAGCCTCTCCGTCGTGGAGGGCAAGAAGATCATCGACGAGATGGCCGCGCTGCCCGCCAAGGTGGAGCAGGTCCTGGAGATGGGGGACGCCATCCGCGAGCTGGCCCGGACGTACAAGTCGGCGCCCAACTTCCTCTACCTGGGCCGCGGCTACAACTTCCCGGCCGCGCTGGAGGGCGCGCTGAAGCTCAAGGAGATCAGCTACATCCACGCCGAGGGCTACCCCGCGGCGGAGATGAAGCACGGGCCCATCGCCCTCATCGACGAGAACATGCCCGTCGTCGTGATCGCGCCCAACGACGCCATCTACAGCAAGATCGTCTCGAACGTGGAGGAGGTGAAGGCGCGGGGCGGCAAGGTCATCGCCGTGGTCACGGAGGGCAACACCGAGCTGGCGGGGAAGGTCGACCACATGATCCAGATCCCGCCGACCCTCGACATGCTCGCGCCCATCCTGGTCAGCGTGCCGCTCCAGCTCCTGGCGTACCACATCGCCGTCCTGCGCGGCTGCAACGTCGACCAGCCCCGCAACCTCGCCAAGTCCGTGACGGTCGAGTAGGCGTGAGGGTCCTGCTCCAGCGCGTGTCCCGCGCCGAGGTCCGTATCGGGGGCGACGTCGCCGGCCGCATCGGCCCCGGGCTCCTGCTCCTCGTGGGCTTCGCCGACGCCGAGGAGGACGGCGCGCTGGAGTGGATGGCCGACAAGGTGCTGGACCTGCGCATCTTCGGCGACGACGAGGGCCGCATGAACCTCTCCCTCCGCGACGTTCGCGGCGACGTCCTGGTCGTCAGCCAGTTCACGCTCTACGGGGACACCCGCAAGGGCCGCCGCCCCAGCTTCGTCCACGCCGCCTCGCCGGACCAGGCGATCCCCCTCTACGGGCGCTTCGTCGAGCTGCTCCGGGAGGGCGCGCCTGCCGCCGTGGAGACCGGCGAGTTCGGCGCCATGATGGACGTCGAGCTCGTGAACGACGGGCCCGTCACCCTGATGCTCGAACGGTGAGCGACGAGCGGCCGGTCCCGCCCATCGTGCTGGCCTCGGCGTCCCCACGCCGGGCCAACCTGCTGCGCATGCTCGGCCTCGAGTTCGACGTCGAGCCCGCCGACCTCGAGGAGACGATCCACTCGGACGAGGCCGTCTCCCAGGCCGTCGAGCGGCTGGCCCGGGAGAAGGCCTGGGCCGTCGCCAGCAGCCGCCCCGAGGCCCTCGTCATCGGCAGCGACACCGTGGTCTCCCTGCGCGGCGAGGTCCTCGGCAAGCCGGACACGGAGGACGACGCCGTCGCCATGCTCCTGCGCCTTCAGGGCCGCGAGCACCACGTGGCCACCGGCATCGCCGTGGCCGCGCCCGGCGGCCGCATCGAGAGCTCCTTCGAGCTGTCCCGCGTCCGCTTCCGCACCTTCGGCGAGCACATCGCCCGGGAGTACGTCGCCACCGGCGAGCCCATGGACAAGGCCGGCGCGTACGGCATCCAGGGCGTCGGCTCCACCCTCGTCGAGGCCGTCGAGGGCGACTTCTTCGCGGTCATGGGCCTGCCCATCGGCCGCATGATGTCGCTCCTGGAGGCCCTCGGCTGGCGCTACAACTTCCGCGGACTCGAGCACCGCGACTGACGGGACGGACCCATGGACACCATCCTTTCCATCGACCAGGGCACCACCGGCTCCAAGTGCCTCGTGCTGGACCACGAGGCGAACGTCGTCGGGCGCGCGTACTCCGAGTTCACGCAGCACTTCCCCGAGCCCGGCTGGGTCGAGCACGACGCCGACGAGATCTGGCGCGTGACGCTGGACGTCGCCCGGACGGCGCTGGACGCCGCCGGCGTGCGGCCCGGCGGTAACCGGCGACTGGCCGCCGTCGGCATCACGAACCAGCGCGAGACCATCGTGCTGTGGGACCGGAAGACGGGCAGGCCCGTGCACCGCGCCCTCGTCTGGCAGGACCGGCGCACCGCCGCCCGCTGCCGCGAGCTGGACGCCGCCGGCCGCTCCGACTTCCTGCGCGCCCGCACCGGCCTCCTGGCCGACCCGTACTTCTCCGGCACGAAGCTGGAGTGGCTGCTCGAGCACGTGCCCGGCGCCCGCGAGCGCGCCGAGGCCGGCGACCTGGCCGCCGGGACCATCGACTCCTGGCTGATCTGGAACCTGTCCGGCGGCCGCGCCCACGTCACCGAGCCGACGAACGCCAGCCGCACGCTCCTCTACAACATCGACCGGCAGGCGTGGGACCCGGAGCTGCTGGACCTGTTCGGCGTGCCCGAGTCCGTGCTGCCCGAGGTGCGGCCGTCGTCCGGCGTCATGGCCGAGACCGACCCCGACCTCTTCGGCGTGTCCGTGCCCGTGGCCGGCGTGGCCGGCGACCAGCAGGCGGCCCTCTTCGGCCAGGGCTGCTGCGACCCCGGCCTCGCCAAGAACACGTACGGGACCGGCGCCTTCCTGCTCCTGAACACCGGCGACCGGCGCGTCGCCTCCGAGCGCGGGCTGCTCACCACCGTCGCGTGCGGCCCGAAGGGCGAGCCCGTCTACGCCCTCGAGGGCGCCATCTTCATCGCCGGCGCCGCCGTCCAGTGGCTCCGGGACGGACTCGGCATCATCGACAAGGCCGAGGAGACCGCCGCCCTCGCCGCGTCCATCGACTCCAACGAGGGCGTCTACCTCGTCCCCGCCTTCGTCGGCCTCGGCGCTCCCCACTGGGAGTCGGAGGCCCGGGGCACGCTCGTCGGCGTCACCCGCGGCACCACCGGCGCGCACCTCGCCCGCGCCGCCCTCGAGGCCATGGCCTACTCCACCGCCGAGGTGCTGGACGCCATGACCGCCGACTCAGGCATCGAGGCCGTCGACCTGGCCGTCGACGGCGGCGCGTCCGCCAACGACTGGCTCATGCAGTTCCAGGCGGACGTCGTCGGCCTGCCCGTCCGCCGCCCGCAGATGATCGAGACCACCGCCCTCGGCGCCGCCGGCCTCGCCGGCCTCGCCGTCGGCGTCTGGCCCGACCTCGACGCCTTCATGGGCGTCCGCCCCGCCCCCGACCGCTTCGAGCCCCGCATGTCGGGCGACGACCGCGCCCGCCACGTCGAGGGCTGGACCCGCGCCGTCGACGCCGCCCGGACCTGGGCCCGCTGGGGACGCTGACCGCCGCGATGGCCGACCGCCCCATCCGTATAGCCGTCTGCGGCGCCGGCACCGCCGGCGACGACGTCCTGGCAGCCGCCCGCCAGGTCGGCGAGGCCCTGGCCGAGGCCGGCGCCGTTCTGCTGTGCGGCGGACTCGGCGGCGTCATGGAGGCCGCCGCCGAAGGCGCCGAGGCGGCCGGAGGCCTCACCCTCGGCCTCCTGCCCGGCACCGACGCCGCCGCAGCCAACCCCCACATCGCGCTCCCGCTCCCCACCGGCCTGGGCGAGGCGAGGAACGCCGTGCTGGTCCGCGCCGCCGACGCCGTCATCGCCGTCGCCGGCGAGTGGGGCACCCTCTCGGAAGTCGCCCTCGCGAGGAAGATGGACGTCCCCGTCGTCCTCCTCATGCCCTCCCTCGCCGCCGGCCTCGGCCTCGACCAGGTCGGCACCCCGAGGGAGGCCGTCGCCAAAGCAATCCAGGCCGCCAGAGCAGGAAGGAGCCGGAAATGACCGCCCCCCCCGTAGTCCTGGCCCTCTCCCTGCTGGCAGCAGCGCCCGCCCCACCCGCCCCCACCCCTGTGCGTGTGCCTGTGCGTGTGCGCTCCACCGTGCGAAAGCCCGACCCCGCGAACGTGAACCGGTCCCTGAACACAGATGCGCCCCGAGTCAGTCCCGCGCCCGTATTCGTCCCCGTACCCGCACTCGTCCCCGTACCCGCACTCGTCCCCGTGCCCGAATTCAGCCCCGTGCCCGAACGCGTCCCCCAGGACGATGCCCGTCCCGATCCCTGGTTCTCCCCCGACAAATTCAAGCACTTCGCGTCGTCTTTCGCCCTCACCGCCTTCACCTATGCCGCGTCGCGGGCAGCCGGCGCCGACCACCACCCCGCCGTCGGCATCTCGGTGGCCCTGACCCTCGCCACCGGCATCGGCAAGGAGCTGAACGACAGGCGGCGAGGCACGTTCTTCAGCGCCCGGGACCTGACCTGGGACGTCGCCGGCATCGCGCTCGGCGCCCTGATGACCACCCACACCCGCTAGCCCATGCAATACGTCGTCATCGCCGTCGTCGCCGTCGTGGCGCTCGCCGTGATCCTGTACCCGATCCTGCGCCCCGCGCCGCGCCCGATCCGCCGCCCCGCCGCCGACGTGAGCGACGCCGCCCTCGACGCCGAGGTCGACCGCTACCGCGCCGCGCTCCGGGCCGGCACGCTCTGCCTGGCGTGCGGCTACGCCAACGCCGAGAGCAGCCGCTTCTGCGCCGAGTGCGGCGGGCCGCTCCTCACCGCCCGCGCCGTGGAGACGGGCGATGCGCTCGCCGACTGACGCCGCCGTGCTGCCCCTCGACGGCCCCCCCGTCGACCTGCGCAGCGACACCGTCACGCGCCCGTCCATGGAGATGCGCCAGGCCATCGCCGGCGCGAAGGTCGGGGACGACGCCCTTGGCGACGACCCCACCGTCCACCTCCTCGAGGACCGCGTCGCGACGCTGCTCGGCAAGGAGGCCGCCGTATTCTTTCCCAGCGGCATCATGGCCAACCAGACGGCCATCCACGTGCTGTCCGAGCGGGGCACCGAGGTCGTGCTGGAGGCGAGCGCCCACATCCTCGACTGGGAGGACGGCGCCCCCGCGCTGTGGTCCGCCGTGCAGCTCCGGGGCGTGGCGGCGGAGTCCGGCGTGCTCGATCCGGGCGACGTCGCCGCCGCCATCCGCCCGCGGGACTCCCTGCGTCCGCGCACGTCGCTGCTCTGCCTCGAGAACACGCACAACGCCGCGGGCGGGAAGGTGCTGCCCGTCGAGCGCATGGCCGAGCTCGCCGCCATCTCACGGGAGCACGACGTGCCCGTGCACCTGGACGGCGCCCGGCTGTGGAACGCCGCCGCGGCCACGGGCCGACCCGAGTCCGACTGGGCCGCCCACGCCGACACCGTCATGGTCGCGCTGTCCAAGGGCCTCGGCTGCCCCGTCGGCTCGCTCCTCGCCGGCACGCGCGAGGTCATGGCCCGCGCCCGCCGCACGCGACGCCGCCTCGGCGGCACCATGCGCCAGGCCGGCATCCTGGCCGCCGCCGGGCTCTACGCCCTCGAGCACAACCGCGACCGCCTGGTCGAGGACCACGCCCGCGCCGCCTTCCTCGCCGGCGCCCTCGCCGACCTGCCCGGCGTCCGCGTCGTCGCTCCCGAGACCAACATCGTCATGCTTGACCTCGACGAGGGCCGCCCCGGCGCCGACGACGTTGCAGCACGCGCCCACGAGCGCGGGGTATACATCTCCACGTTCGGCCCACGGCGCGTCCGCATGGTCACCCACCTGGACGTGAACGACGCCGCGCTTGAGCGCGCGGTGGGCGTGATGCGGGAGCTGCTGGGGTAGGGAATCGGACCGTTCCGGCGCCCACGGCGGCGACCTTCCGCGCCCACGGCCCGCGCGGCCATGCGGTCGGCCCGTCCCGCACTGTCACAGGGGCCGGCTAGCTTTTACCTTCCACGTGCCACCCCGCACGGGACCCCCGCGAACACACAACGAACAGGCGAAGCGATGCCGGCTCTGGAAGTCAGCCAGGAAAAGCAGAAGGCCCTCACCCTGGCCATCACGCAGATCGAGCGCTCCTACGGCAAGGGCTCCATCATGCGCATGGGCGCCGACGGTGCCCGCGTGCAGGTCGAGGCAATCTCCACGGGCGCCATCAACCTGGACGCCGCCATCGGCATCGGCGGCATCCCGCGCGGCCGCATGACCGAGATCTACGGCCCCGAATCGAGCGGCAAGACGACGCTCTGCCTGCACGTCATCGCCAACGCCCAGCGGAAGGGCGGCGTCGCCGCCTTCGTGGACGCGGAGCACGCGCTGGACATCGAGTACGCCCGCAAGCTCGGCGTCGACGTCGAGAACCTCCTCGTCAGCCAGCCCGACACCGGCGAGCAGGCCCTCGAGATCGCCGAGGTCCTCATCCGCAGCGGCGCCATCGACGTGGTCGTCATCGACTCCGTCGCCGCGCTCGTGCCCCGCGCCGAGATCGAGGGCGAGATGGGCGACTCCCACGTCGGCCTCCAGGCCCGCCTCATGAGTCAGGCGCTCCGCAAGCTGACCGGCGCCGTGAACCGCTCCCGGACCTCCGTCGTCTTCACCAACCAGATCCGCGAGAAGATCGGCGTCATGTTCGGCAACCCCGAGACGACGTCCGGCGGCCGGGCCCTGAAGTTCTACGCCAGCCTGCGCCTCGACATCCGCCGCATCGGCGCCATCAAGGACGGCCAGGAGATGGTCGGCAACCGCACCCGCGTGAAGGTCGTCAAGAACAAGGTCGCCCCGCCCTTCAAGCAGGCCGAGTTCGACATCATGTACAACGAGGGCATCAGCCATCACGGCCTCCTCGTCGACATCGGCGTCGAGTGCAACATCGTCGACAAGTCCGGCGCCTGGTACTCCTACGGCGAGACGCGCCTGGGACAGGGCAGGGAGAACGCCAAGCAGTTCCTCAAGGAGAACCCCGAGATCGCCTCCGAGATCGAGGGGAAGGTTTTGTCCGAGTTGGGGATCCGTGGGGTGAAGGGCGGGTCGGACGAGGACGACGGGGACACCTCGGAGGACTGAGTCGGGTCTTTCCGAAAGGCTTCTGAAAGGAGAGCGGCGGGTCGTGCGAACGGCCCGCCGTTTTTGGTTTTCCCATGCCGGGGCTCACGCGGAGCCGCGGAGGAGCGCGGAGGCGGGCTCTCGGGCCTGTCCTCGGGTGCCGGGCAATAGAACCTTGAGTCGACTGCGACAATGCGCCCATATTGGATGGGGGGTCTCGTCAGATGTTTCTCGGTCGATGAACCGGCCTGTAAAAACTCTGACTCTTCCGAGGTCTGCTGTTCTTTCGTCGTGTGCGGACCAGAGGCACGACCCTCTCTCTCCGCCCCTGCACAGCAGGAGGAACCCGTGGCACCGCCGTACTATACCCTCGGCATGTGGAAAGTGAAGGAAGGCAAGGAGGCAGAATTCATCGCCGCGTGGAAGGCGCTCGGTGAAGCCTTTTACGAACTGCCACATCCGCCAGGTCCTGGCACTCTGCTCCGAAGCGAGTCGGATCCGTCCCTCTTCTATTCCTTCGGCCCGTGGGGTCGGCTCGAGGATATCCAAATCATGCGGAATGACCCAGGCGCACGAGCGGCTATAGCGCGACTGGTGGAACTCTGCTTCGAGGCATCGCCGGGTACGTTCCGTGTCGTCGCGGAAGCAATGGGTGCGGCCGCTCAGTAGAGATGTGGATGTTCGGACAGAGGTGGGATTGCGTCCGCCGCCCTTACCGTCAGGCTCTGCGTCGGAGGGGCGGATCCACGCGCCGTCATATGACAGGTGCGTTCGGTTGGGGGCACCGGGCTGACTGGAAGAGTGAGGCGTTTCCTTGCGGGGTGGTAATCTGATGAAGAGCGCCGTCCAGGTGGTCCCCTATGACGAGCGGTGGCCCGAAGCATTCCGGCGGGAAGAGCGCCGTCTCGCGTCCTTGCTCGGACCCGCGGTCGTGGCCATTCATCACATCGGAAGTACCGCTGTGCCTGGCCTGTATGCGAAACCAGTCCTCGATGTCCTGATCGAGACCGCTGACCTCGCCCATATCGATCAACTCGAGCCTGCGTTTGTTGCGGCGGGCTACGTGCCCCGGGGTGAGTACGGAATCGCGGGACGTCGCTACTTTTCGCGACCGGAGGGGACGGAGTTGAAGACCCATGTTCACGCCTTCCGGGCGGGAAATTCGGCCGTCGCACGTCACCTTCTGTTTCGGGACTTCCTCAGGCTTCATGCAGGGGTGGCAGCAGAGTATGGTGCGCTGAAGCAGCAGCTCGCTCATGAATGTGGTGAAGATGCTGATGCGTATCAGGCCGGGAAAGGTCGTTTCATCTCGCGGATTGAATCTTTGGCAGCCCGTCGGGCAGCAGAGTAGATCAGGCGGGGTGGAGTGGCCTGGTGCGTGTCGGATCAGCCGCGGGTGGGGTCGGAATCGTCAAGCCGGTCGCCTCGACGGGCGCGGAATGCAGCCCGGGATCCTTTCGGGGACGGGCCGGAAACCCGACGGGTCCACGGTCCGTAGAGCGGGAGGTTGCCACTTCTACGGAGCTCCCGATTGAACGTTCTGACCGATTCAGATCAATTTGCGCCTGAGCAGCGGACGTCCCGAGGGCGTTGGTTCGCAGGTCTCCTCGTCGGGACGGTTCTGTGGGCCGCCGCGGTGTTCATTGCTCACGGGTTTCCCCCGATCTTCCTCGACCGGGAGCTCGTCGGGTCCACCTACGCGATCGTGGCGCTGCTCTTCGCACCCCTGGCGTTCGGAGCCGTCGCCGCAGGGCTCCGAATCGCACGGTGTCGTCTGGCGGATGCAGGATTCACGTTTGAGAACGCTCGCGCGGACGTCCTGCTGGGCGCGGTGGTCGCCGTATCGTGGGCCGCCGTTCAGTTCCTCTTCCTCATCCCTCTCACGGGCGGAGCTGAACGAGCGGACGTGGTCGTCAACGCCGAACAGATCGGGACGAGCCTCACGGGCCTCGCTGCGTTCGTGCTGCTTGCCTGGGGCGGTGGGTTCGCGGAAGAGGTCTTCTTCCGCTCGCATCTCATGACCTCGCTCCGCGGCATCTTTGGGGAAACCCGTATCGGTACGGCGCTCGTTGTGCTCGTCCCCACGATCCTCTTCGCGATGCTCCATGGATACCAGGGAGGCTGGGTCGGAATGCTGGATGCCGGTGTCTTCGGCGGGGCGACCCTCTCCTTCCTCTTTCTGTGGAGGGGTCGACTCACGTCCTGCGTCGTGGCGCACGCGCTCTGGGATACCATAGCGTCCGTGGTCATCTTCGTTTGGTATTGACTGGATACACGATGGAGCACTTGATCGAATGGATGATCAAAGCGCGGGACAGGCGAGGAGGATGGTTCCATCCTCTGCTCCGGGATGCGACGCCGGGACCGGAAATGGCCGAAGCGTCGGCCCGGGAACCTGAGATACGCCGTCAGCCCGGCTCCACGGGAACGATCTTCCCCGCGCTCCGTGCCAGCTTCCGGTCCAGGGTGAGCAGGGAAGCGTCGAGGATCTCGGCAAGGGCCACGTAGCACGCGTCGTAGGCGGTGAAGTTCGGGCGCAGCGACCAGATCCGCGGAAGCAGGTCCGTGTGCGGGTAGCGCGCGATGGGAAGCGCGGCGGCGTCCTCCAGCGCCTGGGCGCCGCGCGTCGATTCCAGGTCGCCCGCCTTGAGCTCCCTGTGCAGGGCGGTCGGTACATTGCGGATCTGGGCTACCTTCCTTTCGGGCCGCCGGACCACGTGAGGTCCCCCGCGCGCAGCCGATCCGCCCATTCCTGGAACCCCGGCGCGATCTTCTCCAGCCGCGCCAGCAGCGCCGGCGTCGTCCAGGAGTCGACGACATCCCAGTCCAGTCGCTCCCGCACGGCGCGCAGGAAGCCGACGCCCTGCTCCTCGTAGACACGCGCGACCTCGACGTTGAGCATGATCTGGTACCAGCCGTAGCTCCGGCTCATCTCCTCCGGCGGCAGGCTGCGCATGAAGCGCCAGTCGAGGGACAGCTCGGGCGGCGTGTACTTCGTCAGCGTGGCGGGCCACTCCCGCAGCAGCGAGTCCGACCACGCGGGCTGGAAGCGGCGCACGTACGCCCACGCCCAGTACGTGGCCAGGAATTCTTCGAACCAGGTGGGCGCGTACGCGTCCCACTGGCCGGCGCGGAAGTAGCGCGTGTTGGCCAGGTGCCCGTACTCATGCAGCGCGATGAAGTCGATGGGACGGGTGAACGGCGCGCCCTCCGGCAGGCGCGCGCCCGAGGCCGGCACGACGATCATGCGCTCCGCCTCGATGCCGTAGGGCATCGTGTACCGGTCGGTCGGAATGTCGCCGACCCAGTGGCCCGCCGGCAGCCCGGCGATGCGGGGCTCGAGGGCCAGCTCGAGCTCGTGCCGGAAGTACTCGTTCGCGTCGCGCACGAGCGACGCGAGCTCCGCGGCCCGCGCCCGGTCCGCCTCGTCGTACAGGATCAGGACGGGATCCACCCGCATCGAATCGAGGCCCAGCGCCTGGATCCGCTCGTAGGGGGACGGGTCCTGCGCGGCGGCCGCCGCAGCCAGAAACAGGGTGGCGGCGATCGCCGCGGACGTGGGGAGCAAAGGGCGCATCGTGGTCTCCGGCTCGGGTGGACGGTGCGGGGCCGCTCCACGACGGCATCGTTGGTCGTCGCCGCCGGTATCCCTATCTTGGGCGGGCAGGCTCAACGCCCCGTCAAGACTCTCTCAAGACGGCTCCATGCCGCGACTCGTCGCATTCGGCGGGCTCGCCCTCCTCGGGGACGACGGCCCTCTCGTCGGCTCCGCGGCGCGCGGCCGCAACCTGGCCCTCCTCGCGATCCTCGCCCGCGGGGGCGATGCGGGCATCATGCGTGAGAAGGCGGCCGCCTACCTGTGGCCGGACAGCGACGACGAGCGCGCCCGCCACTCGCTCGAACAGGCGCTCTACACCCTCCGCCAGGCGCTCGGCCCGGATGCCCTCGTGAGCGGCGGGGCGATGATCGCGCTCGCCGCCGACGCCATTGAATGCGACGTCGTCGCCTTCAGCCGCGCCCTGG
Organism: uncultured Gemmatimonadales bacterium; assembly: GCA_963728445.1. Classification (GTDB taxonomy): domain Bacteria; phylum Gemmatimonadota; class Gemmatimonadetes; order Longimicrobiales; family RSA9; genus CAVSJO01. The sequence continues at coordinate 1,781,461 of CAVSJO010000006.1, forward strand.
ACTCCGGCGCCCCCAGGGAGGCGGTCGATCTCTACGCGGGGCCCTTCCTGGACGGGTTCCATCTCTCCCGGGCGCGGGAGTTCGAGCGCTGGGTGGACGGCGAGAGGTCGGCGCTGCACGCGGCCCACGTGTCCGCCCTCGAGGCGCTGGCGCGGGAGGCCGAGGCCGCGGGGGACGCGGTGGGTGCCGTCGCCCTGTGGCGACGTCTCGCGTCGGCCGAGCCGCTCAGCTCGCGGATCGCGCTCGCCCTGATGCGGGCCCTGACGGCATCCGGAGACCGGGCCGGCGCGCTGCGGGCCGCCGCGGTGCACGCCTCGCTGCTGCGGGAGGAGCTGGGCGCCGCGCCGGACCCCGCCGTCGTGGCGTTCGAGGATCGGCTCCGGCGGGAAGGCGCGGCCGGCGTGGTCGGGGCCGCGGGCCCGGAGGACGCTCCGGAACCGGGCCGCAGCATGGCTCGGAACTCAGATCCGGACTCCGCTCCCGGCTCCGTTCCGCCTCCCGCCCGCGCTGCCGAAGTCGCTCCCGCCGCCCCGGCTCCAGGGCGCGGAGGCAGGAGTCGTGTCCGGCTGGCGTGGGCCGTGCCGGTGGCGGTCGCCGTCGTGCTGGTCTCGGGCGCCGCGCTGCTTTCCCGACGGGTCACCGGCGCGGACCCGGTGCTGCACCGCGTGGCCGTCGAGCCCTTCCGCAACGAGACGGGCGACCCGTCCCTCGATCCGATCGGCAGCATGGCCGCGGATTGGCTCACGGACGGGCTGGTCCGCACCGGGCTCGTGCAGGTCGTCGAGGACGGGGCGGGGGACACCGCAGGGCCCGACGGGGCGAGCGCCGTCTCCGGGCGGTTCTATCGCACGGGTGACTCGATCTGGTTCCAGACGCGCATCACGCGTCCCGACCGCGGCACCGTGGAGCAGGCCCCGGGCGAGGTGGGCGTGCGGGCCGAGCGCCCTTCGGATGCCCTCGAGCCGCTCCGCCAGCGGGTGCTCGGTGCGCTCGGTGCGCTCTATGACCCGCGCATCAGCGCGTGGGCTCGCATGTCCCGGCGGCCGCCGAGCTTCGCCGCGTACCAGGAGTTCGCCGCGGGCCTCGAGCTGCACGCGGTGCCCCGGGACCTCCCCGGAGCCGCGGGGCGGTTCCGGCGGGCGGCGGAGCTCGACCCGGACTTCGTGCTGCCCCGGCTCTGGCTCGACTGGACGTGGATCATGGCCGGCGACTTCGCCCGCGCCGACTCCCTGGCCCGGGCGCTCGACTCGCAGCGGGAAGGCATGTCGCCGGTGGAGCGGGCCTGGCACGACCGGATCTCGGCGCTGCTAGCGGGCGACAACGAAGGGTCCTATCGGGCGGCCCGGCGGATGGTCGAGCTGGCGCCGCGCTCCGGCACGGCGATGTCGCTGGCGAACGCCGCGCTGGACACGAACCATCCGGGTGAGGCGGCTGCGGCGCTGGAGGACGTCGGGATCGAGCGCCTCGGGCTGGAGCGCGAGCACGGCTGGTTCCTGCTCACGGCGTCCTACCACGGGCTCGGGGACTACCGGCGAGAGCTGGAGACGGCGGAACGGGCGATCGCGAGGGACGGGCTTGGCTGGGGCTACACGGGCCCGGGCGTGCCGGCCCTGGCGGCCCTGGGCCGGCTGGAGGAGCTGGAGCGGCGGCTCCGGGAGCTGCGCCCGCTGCCGCCGCTGGACGATAGCGTTCCACGCGCCGCCGCCGGACTTCTCGCCGCGGTGACCGAGCTCCGGGCCCACAGGCACGCGCGGGAGGCCGGGCTCCTGGCCGATCGGCTCCTGTCGGACGGGCCGTCCGCCCCGGAGGGATCGGAGGCAGCCGGCCGGGCGCGCTGGGCACGCGTGCAGACGCTCTACGAGCTCGGCCGCTGGACCGAGGCGGAGCGGGAACTCGGCCGCGCATCCGGCTCCGGGCGCGAAACGGGAGGGTGGCGCCGGGTCGGGATGTCGGGCCTGCTTGCCGCGCGCCGCGGAGACGCGGCCGCGGCCGTGCGCGCGTCCGACGCCCTCGCGGCGCTGGACGAGCCGTACGGCTTCGGCGCCCCCACGTTCTGGCGCGCGCGCATCGCTGTCGTGCTCGGCGACGGAACGCGCGCGATCACGCTCCTTCGCCGGGCCTTCGCCGAGGGTCAGTCCGCCCAGGCGTGGCACGTCCTGCACGTGTCCCGCGACTTCGACCCGCTGCGGAGCTCCCCCGAGTTCCGCGAGCTCGTCGCGCCGAGAGACTCGGACCGACGCCTCCGCCTTCCCTGAGAGCCGATGCGCCTCGTTTCTGCCGCGGCCCTGATCGTGGCGATCCCCCTCGCCGCCCCCGGGGCGAGGCACGCACAGGAGCCGGCGAGCGCACCCGCGCCGGTCGGCCGTACCCGGGTCGTGGTCCTCGGCAGCGGCACGCCGGCGCCGGACCCGGACCGGTTCGGCCCGGCCGTCGTCGTGCTGGTCGATGGCACGGCCTACCTGTTCGACGCGGGCGCTGGCGTGATGCGGCGGTGGGCGGCGGCGCAGCGGCGGGGCGTCGTGCCGGCGGGTGCGACGTCGCTTCGCACGGCGTTCGTGACGCACCTGCACTCCGACCACACCCTCGGCTACCCGGATCTGATCCTGACCGGGTGGATGATCGGTAACCGGGCGTACCGGGGCCTCGACGTCTATGGGCCGGCGGGGCTACGGAGCATGACGGACCACGCCCTTGCGGCGTGGGCGGAGGACGTGGCCGTGCGGACGGGGGAGGGAGGCGAGCTCGCGGGGCGCGGTCCGCCGGACGTGCGCGTGCACGAGATCGGACCCGGCGTGGTCTACCGCGACTCCCTGGTCACCGTCACGGCCTTCGCCGTGGCCCACGGTACGTGGGCTCACGCGTTCGGCTATCGGATCCAGACGCCCGACGCGCGCGTGGTGCTGTCGGGGGACACGCGGCCCACGCGGAGCGTCGTCGACGCGTGCGACGGGTGCGACCTGCTGCTGCATGAGGGCGGCTTCCGCGCGAACGCGGAGGCGACGCCGTACTTCCGCGCCTTCCACACCACCACCGAGGAGCTGGCGGAGGTCGCCGCCGCCGCCCACCCGAAGCTCCTCGTCCTCTATCACCAGGCCCCGGAAAGCCCCGCCACCGCGCGAGCGTACGCGCTGCTGCGGTCGCTGTACTTCGGCCCCTTCGTTGTGGCCCGGGACCTGGACGTGTACCCGGCGCCGCGATGAGGGCGGCGTCCGGAAGACGGCGTCCGGAAGAGCATTGCGGCGCGGTGGCCGGTCGTGCATCTAGCGGGGAGACCGATCCCCCGCAACCGAATGCAGGCCTTCAGCCGAGGAGGCGATCGTGAGATCCGCATCCAGCATGGCCGCAGCATTCCTGGCGCTCGGATTCGCCGTCGTCTCCTTCATCGCGATCGCCATCGAGCCGGCGATGGGCTTCGCGACGTTCGCCGACTTCTTTGACTCCGCGAAGGTCGCCGCGGGCTACGGCAGCGCCGCGTGGCGCCTCGAGAACCTGATCTACTTCGGGTTCTCCGCCGCGCTCCTCGTGCTGGTCGTGAGGTCGCACCGGCGGTACGAGGCGGTTCCCGGCCTGGTGGCCGCAGTGCTGTTCCTGCTGCTGGCCTCCGTCGACCGCGTCGGGATCCAGCTCCCGGCCCTGCTGCCCACGGAAGACGCGCTGCGGGCGAGCATCGCCGCGGCCCTGCCCGTCCGCTTCGCGGTCCTGAAGAGCGCCGTCGTCGCCCTCGGCTTCTTCGCGTGGAGCACCACGCGGACGCCGCGGGGGACCGGGCTCGGGCAGGTCCGGGCCTCCGGCCGCGGCATCTGGACCGCGGCGTGGCGGGCGCTCGGCTGGCTCGTGCTGGCCCTGAGCCTGGTCTTCCTCTTCGCGTTCGTGCCGGTGCCGCTGGCGTTCTTCGTCTGGGCCGTAGGGCTCACGGTGGCGCGGGCCCGCCCGGAACGCGAAGCCGCCGGCGCACGCCCGGCTCCCGAGCCGGCGGCGCCGTAGCGGCCCGACGCGCGACGTCGCCTGTCCCATCCACCCGAAGAACGAGGGCATCGCCATGCCGAACCACGTGTGGTGAAGTGGCGGGAGCTCACGGGCCGGTCGGCCGCGGCGGTGGCGTAGACTGCGCAGTGGATGTGCGCCCGGCGGGAACCGACGACGCGCCGCGACTGGCGGATCTGCTCCGTGCCTATGTCGGCGAGGCGCTCGAGGCGGAGTGGCACGGGTCTGTGGTCGGTCTGCGCGAGCTGATCGAGGCCGGCGACGCGCGCATCCTCGTCGCCGCCGCCGGGACGGGCTCGATCGTCGGATTCCTGGCCTGGTCGCCCGCGTACGACCTTCACCACTGCATCCGAGGCGGCACCGTCGACGACATGTACGTGGAGCCGTCGTCGCGGGGTCGGGGGATCGGAGCCATGCTGCTGGTGGCCGGCGCCGCGCGCGTCCGGGACGGGGGCGGCGTCTTCCTCCGCGGCACCGCGGTCCCGGACCCGTCCGCCCGGCGGCTGTACGGCCGGGCGGCCGTCTGCCACGAGACGATGGAGTGCACCATCAGCGGCCGCGCCTTCCGGCGCGTCGCCGAGCTGACCGGCCGTTCCTCCCGCGAAATCGCAGGGTCCCTCCCCGACCTGGACTGGAACCACTCGAGGTGATCAGGCGCGCGGCCGATCGGGGAAAGGGAGATGGACCGCCGGCCCGGGGCAGATCCCGCGAACGCCGGGCTAGTCCTCTTTTCGGTCCCGGAAGACGGCCGGATAGACGCGCGTGCTGACGGCGATCAGCGCGGTCCAGGCGATGCCGGCGAGCCATCCGGCGACGACGTCGGACGGGTAGTGCACGCCGATGTAGACCCTCGACACCCCGATCGACACGACGAGGACCGCGGCGACCCAGTAGACGACGATGCGCAGCGGTTTCGACGCGAGTCGGCCCACCAGGTAGGCAATCGTTCCGTAGGTCACGGCCGAGTCCATCGAATGGCCGGAGGGGAACGAGGTCGTGAGCGCGTGGCTCAGCCACGGGATGATCGTGGGACGCTGGCGATGGAAATGGTTCTTCAGCAGTACGCCGAGGCCGGCGCCGCTGACCAGCGCGATCGCCAGCATGTACACCGAGCCGCGGTGCTTGCTGACCCACAGCAGCGCCGCGGCGACGAGCACGATGGTGATGAGCGTGGCTGCGCTGCCAAGCCCGGTGACCTGGAGTGCGACGTCGTTGAGGGCGGGACTTCGGTGGGCGCCGGCCCAGTGCAGGAGGGCAGTGTCGAACGCCTTCGTGTCGCCTTCGAACACCTCCTCGGCGAGGGCGGCAAATCCGAAGACCGCCGCCGCGGCGAGGGCGAAGCCGATCGCGCTGAAGAGCAGCAGTCCACGGAGTCGGCCGCCGGCAACTCTCCGCGTGTGATGAGCCAGCCGCCGGGCGAGGCCCGGTCCATCATTGTCGTTCATGTCGATCGCCGCCCGATGCACGTTCGGTTCCGCTTGGGCAGAGGCGCGTCGGCTGGCAACGGTCGGTTCGGGGGGGCGACGGGCGGCGGTGGGAGTTGCGCCTCTGCTAGCGTGTGAAGCGTACGGTGGCTTCGAGGCAGAGGTTGTCGAAGCGCGCCTGGCAGAGCGCCGTCGATCCGGCTGGGAGGAGCCGCCAGAGCGAGAACTGGTACTGCTGACCCGGAAACAGGGATGCGGCGGGCTCCTGCGACGCGGCCCCGTCCGGGACCCGGCCGTAGACGACGGGGGGACGGACGATGTTCACCCGGTCCGGATCGGTGACGGAGAAGTCGGGCGCTCCCGTCGCCCACTGATCCGCGCCCAGCGTGTCCTCGACGGCCACGAGCGCCATCGGGCAGGCCGGCTGCCAGCGGAACTCCACCCGATCACCGACGATGACCGTCGCCTGCACGCTGGACAGGTCGGGCGCGCACGTCGGGCCGGCATCACCCGTCGGCGTGCCGCCGCACGCGGGGAGGCCGAGCAGAAGCAGGGCGCTGCATTTCAGGATCCGCATCGGCACCATCGCCGCTGAAAGTCGGGAAATTCGACGAATACTTCCCGCCGACCCTGTCCCACTATTCACCTCTGCACCTCCGCGTGAAAGCCTCCCGTTCCAGCGATGAGGCCTGTCATTCCGTCCGGATCGCCTCCACTGGATCCAGCGTCGCCGCCCGGAACGCCGGCACCAGCAGCGCCGCCGCCGCGGCCGTCGCGAGCCCCAGGGGCGCGGCCAGCCACGTGACCGCGTCCAGGGGGCTCACGCCGTAGAGCAGCCCCTGCAGCAGGCGCGTCAGCGCAAAGCCGCCTGCGAGCCCCGCCGCGGTCCCGAGGGCGAGCAGCCCCGCGCCCTGCCCGAGCACCAGGCCGAGCGTGCGGCCCGGCGAGCCGCCCAGCGCCGCCCGGATGCCGAGCTCGCGACGTCGCTGCTCGACCAGGTAGCTGGTCACGCCGTACAGCCCGGCCAGCGCGAGGACGAGGGCGACGCCGGCGAACACGGCCATGAGCACGAGGTAGAAGCGCGGCCGCCCGACGGAGGACCCGATCACCTCGTCCATCGTGCGCACCTCGCCGACGGCGGCGGTCGGGTCGACGGAGCGGATCGCGTCGGCCACCGGCCGGGCCGCCCGGTGCGGGTCTCCCGTGACGCGCACGGCCAGGGGGAAGCTGCTCCACGTGCCGCCCTGCGTGAACGTCCAGTACACCTCCGGCTGCGGCGGTCGGTCGGGCCCGGAGTTCCGGATGTTCTCGACCACGCCGACGATCGTGGCGAGGGTGGGACACGCGCCGGGCGCTGACGGTTGGAACGGGGGAACGGCGGGAACGGCGAATCCGTCGGTCGACGCCTGGGCGCCTGTTTTCGGATGCGGCCGCCGAGGGCCGCCTCCCAGGCGAACGCAACTGAACAACGGGCGCGGGTCGCCCCCGCCCAATCCCGATTTCTCCCGGATATCGAACAGAATCGGACACCGGCGAGGTCGAGCGTATCCGCCGTTGTCCGATTTCGTGCGAAATCCGGGTGTTAGCGGGAATCGAGAGCGTCGGAGTGCGCTCGTTGTCCACTTTCGCCCGCGCGGCCGGACGCCGAGGCCATCGGATCGAATTGGACAGCTAGCCCGTCGGTTCGTGCCCGTCGGTTCCTGCCCGTCGTGCATAGCGCCGGCGCGGCGCCGCCGTCCCCGCCCGTCGTGCATGGCGCCGGCGCGGTGCCGCCGTCCCCGTCAGTCCTCTCTTCCCCGGGCCGCCGCCGCTTCCCGCCGTAGCCCGGCGAAGAACCGGCGGGCGTTCACTCCGAGGGTCCGGGTGCGGTAGCCGCCTTCCTGCACGACCAGCGTCGGCAGGCCCAGCGCGCCGATGGCCGCCCCGTTCGCCTCGAAGTCGTCGGCGCCCAGGAGCCACGTGCCCGTCGGGTCGTTGCGGGCGGGGTCGAGGCCGAGGGCGACGACCAGGAAGCGGGGGTCGAAGGCGCGCACGCGGGCCAGCGCCTTTTCCAGGGCGCGGGCGTAGCGGGGGCCGTCGACCCGCTCGGGCAGCGGGAGATTGAGGTTGGCGCCGGCGCCGTCGCCTTCTCCCTCTTCCTCCTCGAAGCCCGAGAAATACGGATAGGCGAAGCGCGGGTGGCCGTGGATGGAGACGGTCAGCACGTCGGCCCGGCGCCAGAAGATGTCCTGCTGGCCGTTGCCGTGGTGGTAGTCGACGTCGAGGATGGCGACGGTGCCGTGCTCCGCCAGCAGCTCGGCCGCCACGGCCGCGCTGTTGAAGTAGCAGAAGCCGCCGAACGACCGGCGCTCGGCGTGGTGCCCGGGCGGCCGCACCAGCGCGTAGGCGATCCACGCGCCCCGCAGCACCTCGTCCGCGGCCGTGAGCGCGCAGTCGACGGCGGCGCGGGCCGCCAGGTACGCGTTCCGGTTCAGCGGCGTGAAGGTGTCGATGCAGTAGTAGCCCGCGCGCGTGGCCAGGTCCTCCGGCGGCCGCGCGGCGTTGCGGATTGGGAACACGTACGGGTAGACCGATTTCCCTTCGGGCGTCAGCTCGCACACCCGCTTCAGGTAGCGCACGAACGCGGGCTCGTGGACGCGTTCGAGGCGGGCGTCGGGGAACGCCTGCGCGGCGACGCGGCGGAACGCGCCCGTCGGCTCCAGCTCCTTCAGGATCGCCGGGATGCGCACCGGCGCCTCGACATAGCCTCGCTCCCGGACGTGATGGATCTCGTGTCCCTCGTTGACTACGAGGGCGACGGCGGCGGGGCCGCGCGCAATGCCGTCTGCCTGCTCCGCCTCCGTCGCCGCGTCGGCGGGCGTCGGAGCCGACGGGACCAGCGGCTCGAGGCGCACGGGGTCGTCGCCGAACGACGCGACCACCCGGTCCACGTACGCCGGCGGGCAGTAGCCGGCGTAGCGGCGCTCGAGGATCGCCCGGGCGATGGCGCGGGCCTCGTCGCGCCGCAGCGGCGCGACGAGGCCGAGAGGGTCGTACAAAAGCGCGGGCGCCTCCGGATCGGACCCGACCGGCGTCTCCCACGCGGTACCGGCCACGCGGCGGACCCCGAAGCGGGCGTAGAAGCGGAGGCGCGCCCGGGCCGCGCGCCGCGCGTCGTCGCCCAGAGACGGGTCGTCGGCCGGCACGACCTCCATGAACACGCCGACGCAGCCGAGGGCGCCGGCCTCCTCCCGGACCCGCTCGTACAGCGCGCCGCCGATGCCGCCCGTCTCACCCCGCGCCGCCGCGATGAAGTCCAGAAACGCGAAGTGGAGGTCCGGCGCGTGGCGCAGCAGCGCGAACCCGCGCGTGCGGCCCGCCGTCGTCTCCGCGACGAACAGCAGCGTCCGGAAGGCCCGCTGCGCCGGGTGCCGCAGCTCCTCCGGCAGCCCGGCCACGAGCCTTTCCGCGACGCCGCGGAAGCGCGCCCGCAGGATTCCCTGGGCCTCCTCGACGGCGGCCGCGTCGCCGGGGGAGCGGGTGTCGTAGATGCGGCGGATCCGGAGCATGGGAGGTCTTCGATTCCGGCTGGAGGCGTGTGCGGCGCGACAACGGATGAAGCTGGCGCACGGCGGGTCGTTTCGCGAGTGCGGCTCCGGGCCGAGCGCCGTACACGCTTCTCTTGACGATCTACAGAAGACGACCCATTCTTTCCTTTAGCCAATCTAAAGGAGCGACGATGGCCGAGCCGACGGAGCTGCTGCAGGGGACGCTGGAGGCGATGGTGCTGAAGACGCTGTCGCTGGAGCCGATGCACGGGTGGGGGATCAGCCAGCGCATCCGGCAGATGTCGCGGGACGTGTTCGACGTGAACCAGGGCTCGTTGTACCCGGCGCTGCAGCGGATGGTGCGGAAGGGCTGGCTGAAGTCGGAGTGGCGGGTGACGGAGAACAACCGGCGTGCGCGCTACTACCGGCTGACGGCGGAGGGCGGGCGGCAGCTCGAGGCGGAGGTGGCGAGCTGGCAGCGGGCGTCGCGGGCCGTGGACTGGGTCCTCGGCTGGGAGGGAGGCCTGGCATGAGCTGGTGGTCGGAGGTGCGGGAGCGGGCGCGGGCGCTGCTCGCGGGCGAGCGGGAGGAGCGCGAGCTGGACGAGGAGATGCGCTTCCACATCGCGATGGAGGCGGAGCGCCTGGAGCGGGAGGAAGGCGTGCCGGCGGTGGAGGCCCGTCGCCGCGCGGCCGTCGCCTTCGGCGGCGTGGAGGCGGTGAAGGAGGAGGTGCGGACCGCCCGGGGCGTGCGACCGCTGCAGGACCTGGCGCAGGACGTCCGCTACGCCCTTCGGGGGCTGCGGCGCAATCCGGGGTTCGCGGGGGCGGCCGTGCTGGTGCTGGCCCTGGGCATCGGCGCGAACACGGCGATCTTCGCGGCGGTGAACGCGGTGGTGCTGGAGGCGCTGCCGTTCGCCCATCCCGATCGGCTCTACATGCTGTGGGAGGAGAACCCGGAGCTGGGCTGGCACCAGCAGACGGCGGCGCCCGCCAACTTCCTGGACTGGAAGGCGGGCGTGCCGGCGTTCGAGGACGTGGCGGCGTACTCGGACTACGGGCAGCACCGCATCCTGACGGGGGCCGGTGACCCGCAGATGCTGATGACGGGCCCGGTCACGGGCAACTTCTTCTCGGTGCTGGGCGTGGAGCCGGCGCTGGGCCGGACGTTCCGGCCGGAGGAGACCTGGAAGGGCGCGGAGCCGGTGGTGGTGCTCAGCGATCGGCTTTGGAAGGCGCGCTTCGGCGGGGACCCGGCGGTGCTGGGCCGGTCGGTGCGCCTGGACGGGGCGGCCTACACGGTGGTCGGCGTCATGCCTCCGAGCTTCTCCTTCCCGAGCGAGGCCACGGACCTGTGGGTGCCGTGGAGATGGGACCCGGCCAGCCGCGGGGCCGTGTTCTTCCGGCAGGCGCACTGGATCCGGGTGATCGGACGGCTCGCGCCCGGGGCGACGGCGTCGCAGGCGAACGCACAGCTCCAGGCGGTCGCGACGCGGCTGAAGGGCGAGTACCCCGAAACGAATCGGTACATGGGCGCGGGCATGACGCCGCTGCACCGGTTCCTGGTGGGCGACACGCGCACGCCGCTGCTGGTGCTGCTCGGCGCGGTGGGCCTGCTGCTGCTGATCGCGTGCGCGAACGTGGCGAACCTGCTGCTGGTGCGCGCGGCGGGGCGGCAGCGGGAGGTGGCGGTGCGGGCGGCGCTCGGCGCGGGCCGGCTGCGCCTCGTTCGCCAGGTCATGACGGAGAGCCTGGTGCTGTCGGCGCTGGGCGGCGGGTCGGGCCTGCTGCTGGGCTGGGTGGGCACGCGCGTGCTGGAGCGCATGCAGCCGGAGGGGCTGCTGAGGACGCACCACTTCGGGCTGGACGCGCGCGTCGCCGGCTACATCCTCGCGATCACGACGGTGAGCGGGCTGCTGTTCGGGCTGGCGCCGGCGCTGTGGACGCGGGGCGCGGGCACGGCGGCGTCGCTGCGGGAGGGGGGCCGGTCGGGCGGCGCGGGGCGGACGACGCGGGCCCTCGGGAGCGGCCTCGTCGTCGCGGAGATCGCCCTCGCCGTGCTCCTCGTGACGGGCGCGGGGCTGCTCGTGCGGAGCTATCAGCGGCTGCTCGACGTCGATCCGGGCTTCCAGCCCCACGGCCTGCTGGCGGTGTCATTCGGCCTTCCGGAGACGAAGTACGACTCGGGCGACCGCATCTCGGCGTTCTTCGGCTCGCTGCTGGAGCGCGTCCACGCGCTGCCGGGCGTCGAGGACGCGGCGCTTACGTCGCGGGTTCCCCTCGAGCAGGGAGGCTACACCAGCAACTACTCGGTCCAGGGCCGGGGCCCGGACGACTACGGCTCGGAGGTCGTGCACCGCCGGGTCTCGCCGGAGTACCTGCACACGATGCGGGTGCCCCTGCTGAAGGGTCGCTTCCTCACGGACGCGGACCGCAGAGGCGCGGAGAACGTGGTGGTGATCAACGAGGCGCTCGCCCGTGAGGCGTTCCCCGGCCAGGACCCCATCGGGCAGCGCATCTGCGAGGACAAGCACCCGGACTCGACGTCGGTCTGGCGCACGATCGTCGGGGTGGTGGGCAACGAGCGCCAGCTGGGCGTCGCGACGCCGCCCCGGATCGAGGTGCTCGCGCCCTTCTACCAGGACCGGGACAGCTACATGACCCTCATGGTCCGGGCGACGGGGGACCCGTCCGCGCTCCTGCCGTCCATCCGCAGCGCCGTCGCCGAGCTGGACCCGGACCTGCCGCTGTCGGACGTGAGGACGATGGACGCCGTCCGGGCCGACTCCCTGGCCCGGGAGCGTTTCCTGATGACGCTGCTGCTGGCGTTCGCCGCCATCGCGCTCACGCTGGCCGTCGTCGGCGTCTACGGCGTGACCGCACAGGCCGTCCGGCAGCGGACGCAGGAGATCGGCGTGCGCATGGCCCTCGGCGCGAAGTCGAGGGACGTGCTCCGCCTCATGATGCTCCACGGCGCGCGCCTCGCCGCGCTCGGCGTGGCCATCGGGCTCGGCTCGGCGCTCGTCGCGTCCCGGGCGATCCGTGCGTTGCTCTACGACGTCGCCCCCGACGACGCGCTGACGTTCGGGAGCGTGGCGGTTGTGCTTGGCGTCGCCTCGCTGGTCGCGTCCTGGCTGCCCGCGCTGCGCGCGAGCCGGACCGACCCGACGAGGGCCCTCCGCGTGGAATAGGGAGAACGGCAAAACCGGGAACGGCAACGGCGGGAACGGCAACTACCGGACGGACCCCGCCGTCCCCCCTCAGTTGCTCGACATTCCCCCGACCACCGGCACGATTTCTCCCGTCATGAACGACGAGTCCGCGGGAGAGGCGAGGAACACGTAGGCGGGGGCGATCTCCTCCGGCTGCGCGGGCCTGCCCATACGGGAGCTCTCGCCGAAGGAGGCCACCTCCTCCGCGTCCCGGTCGGCAGGGTTGAGCGGCGTCCACACCGGCCCCGGCGCGACGCAGTTCACGCGGATCTCCTTCTCGAGCAGGTTCTGCGCGAGCGACTTCGTGAAGGCGTGGATGGCGCCCTTGGTGGCGGAGTAGTCGAGGAGGTTGGCGCTGCCGTTGATGCCGGTGATGGAGCCCGTGTTGACGATGGCCGACCCCGACTTCAGGTGGGGCAGCGCGGCCCGGGCCATGTGGAAGTAGCCGTACAGGTTGGTGCGGAACGTCAGGTCGAGCTGCTCGTCGGTGATGTCCTCGATGGACTTCTGGTGCTCCTGGTACGCGGCGTTGTTGACGAGCACGTCCAGTCCGCCCAGCTCCTCGACGGTGCGGTGGACGGCGTCGCGGCAGAAATCGGGATCGGCGACGTCGCCCTTGATGAGCAGCGCTCGCCGGCCCTCCGCCTCCACTGCCTGCTTCGTCTCGGCCGCGTCGTCGTCCTCCGACAGGTAGACGATCGCCACGTCCGCGCCCTCGCGGGCGTAGAGCACGGCGACGGACCGGCCGATGCCGGAGTCGCCACCGGTGATCAGGGAAACTTTCCCTGCCAGTTTGCCCGCGCCGCGGTATCCCGGCGCGGCGTAGCGCGGGCGCGGATCGAGGTCCTTTTCGTGCCCCGGCTTCTCCAGGTGCTGCTCGGGGTAGGGCAGCTCCGGCTCCTCCCGCGGCGCCGTCTGCACCGCCTCCTCGCCCGGATCCTCCGACGCCTCGGAGCGGGTCTCCCGCTGATGGCGACGCCGCTCCTCCGCCTGCTGCGCCTGCCGCTCGTGTCCGGCGCGCCTCTCCGCGTCCGCGCCATGGCCCTGCTCTTGCTGACTCGTCCTGTCGATCATCGTCGCTCTCCGGCGGTCCTGTCCTCGCGCGGATCGTCCGCGCCGTGAGGCCTCCGGAGAGCAACCCCTGTGCCGGGCACGCGTCGTACAGCCACGCTGCTTCGGCGCCGCCCGCCGCACGGCGGTGGCGCGCGCCACCGAAGTCTCAATCACTTCCGCAGGAATCCCAGCCAGGAGGCCCGATGAACCCGAACCGCACTCTACTCCGCACGATCGTACCGGTCGTGGCCGCTGCGCTGGTCACGGCCTCGTGCGGCAGCGACGACACGACCGGCCCACCGGAGAACCCGGCGATCACCGTGGCGGTCTCTCCCACCTCCGTGACGCTCGACCCCGGGTCCAGCGAGACGGTGGACCTCACGATCACGCGCACCGGCGGCTTCACGGGCGCCGTGACCGTGTCCGCGAGCGGACTGCCGACGGGCGTGTCGGCGTCGGACGTGGCCATCGCGTCCGGGGCGACCACGGGCACGCTGACGCTGAACGCGTCGCCCGGCGCGGACGCAGGCACGGCGACGGCGACGCTCACCGCGAGCGGCACCGGCGTGACGTCGCAGACCGCGAGTCTCTCGGTGACGGTCAACGAGGCGGCGCCGGCCGGCGGCTTCACGTTGTCGGTCAACCCCTCGCCCCTTTCGGTCCAGGCCGGTGACAGCGCCACCGCGACCGTGAAGGTCGCCCGCACGGGCAGCTTCACCGGCGCCGTCGACCTCTCCGTATCGGGGCTGCCGACGGGCCTGACGGCGAGCTTCTCGCCGGCGAGCGTGACGGACTCGACGTCGACGCTCACGCTCGAGGCCGACTCGAGCGTCTCGGCCGACACGGTGGACGTGACGATCGCGGGCGGCGCGGCGGGCGTGGACAGCGCCACGGCCACGCTCAGCGTCCAGCTCGCCGCCGTGTCGTCCGGCGGAGGGAGCGGCAACGTGACCTGGAACTTCTGCGGCGACGCGCCGCTCTGGGCCGCCGTAAAGGCCGGCAGCGGAGCGTGGACGCAGGTGACCGGCAGCGGCGGCACGTACTCCTTCGACGTCGGCTCCGGGACGGGCTCGCTCGCGTGGGTCACGGGCAGCGCCGCTGGAGGCTACGATCTGCACGTCGTGCAGGCGACGGCCGCCGAGCTGACGACGGAGGGATCCGCCATGTGCCCGGGCGGCGTGACCTCGGGCAAGACAGTCAACGGGTCGGTCGCCGGACTGTCGGCGACGGACATCGCCCAGATCTCACTGGGATCTTCCACCACGACCCTGAGCGGCGCCACGGGCTCGGACTTCACGCTCACGAACGTGCCGCCGGGCTCGGTCGACCTCGTCGCCGGACGCAGCAGCCTGTCCGGCTCTAGCCTTACGCTTCAGGACCTGATCATCCGGCGTGACCTCCAGCCGGCGGACAACGCCACGCTGGACACGCTCGATTTCGGGAGCAGCGAGGCGTTCGCGCCCGAGAGCCACACCGTCACCGTCACGAACCTGAACGGCGAGCAGGTCTTCGCCTCGATGCTGTTCCACACGGCGAACGGGTCCACGGGCGCCTATGCGACGGGGCTGCCCGGCACGTCCGGGACCCTGACCGTCCCGGAGATCCCGTCCGACCAGCTTTCCAGCGGCGACTTCCAGCTCGTGAACGTGGTAGTCGTCGACAGCACGACGGGCGCGACACGCACGGCGGGCGCCGTCTTCAGCAGTCCGGGAGACCAGTCGGTTGCGCTCGGGCCCACGCTGACGGGCGTCGACGCGACGACGCTGGCGACCACGCCGTACGCGCGCATCCAGCTCGTCGTCCCGCTGCCGTCGGACTATGGCCAGATGGCCCTCGCGAACTTCACGCAGGGCTCCGGCTCCTCGAGCCGCGCCGTCACGATTCAGCAGACCGAGGGCTACCTCGCCGGCGCCGACACCGCGACGCTCGCGGTTCCGGACCTGAGCGGCGTCTCGGGGTGGGACGACGCGTGGGGCCTTGCCGCCGGCGTCTCCACCGACTGGACCGCGTGGGCCTTCGGATGGAGCGGCACGGGCGGCATCCTCGGGCAGCCCTTCGCCGAGGGCGTGACCACCAGCTCCGCCAGCGCGACGGGCACCATCACGCCCTGACGCGCGCAACTCCGTGCCTCTGCGGCTCCGCGCGAACGCCGTACCGGTGTCGCGCGGAGCCGCAGAGCTCCGCGGAGCCACCCCTGCGAGCGCCGCCTCCGCGCTCGCCCCGGCTCCGCGCCAGGCCGGCGCCCGAACGCGGCCCGCCCCCTTCGCGTCCCCCACCAACTCCGCCTATATTCAACGTTTAAGCCGGACCCGATCCGGCCCCGAAGAGCCGCGACCCGACCCGATCCGAAGCCCATGACGGCTGCCGAAATACGACAGAAATTCCTCGACTACTTCGAGGCGAACGGACACAGCGTCCAGCCCAGCTCCAGCCTGGTGCCGGCGGACGACCCGACGCTGCTGTTCACGAACGCGGGGATGGTCCAGTTCAAGCGCGTCTTCCTGGGCGAGGTGGACCCGGGCTACCGGCGGGCGACCACGTCCCAGAAGTGCCTGCGCGTGAGCGGCAAGCACAACGACCTCGAGGAGGTGGGCGTCACCGCGCGCCACCACACGTTCTTCGAGATGCTGGGCAACTTCTCGTTCGGCGACTATTTCAAGCGGGACGCGATCCGCTTCGCCTGGGACCTGCTCACCGAAGAGTACGGCATCCCGAAGGAGCGGCTGTGGGCCACGGTCCACTACTCGGACGACGAGGCCCACGCGCTCTGGCAGGAGATCGCGGGGCTGCCGCCGGAGCGCGTCTTCCGCCTGGGCGACAAGGACAACTTCTGGCAGATGGGGGACACGGGCCCGTGCGGCCCGTGCTCCGAGATCCACTACGACCTGCGCACCGGGGACGCGCTGGGTACGGACGTGGACCAGGAGACGTTCGAACGTCTGGGCGAGGCCGGCGAGTTCCTGGAGATCTGGAACCTGGTCTTCATGCAGTTCGACCGGGGCGCCGACGGCGAGCTGACGCCGCTCCCCGCGCAGTCCGTCGACACGGGCATGGGCCTGGAGCGCCTGGCCAGCGTGCTGCAGGGCGTCGACTCGAACTACAAGACCGACCTGTTCCGGTCCCTCATCGACCGCGCCGTCGAGGTCGTCGGGGTGCCGTACGTGTACGACACGGAGCAGGGCGTCAGCTACCGCGTGCTGGCGGATCACGGCCGCGCCGTCGCGTTCCTGCTGGCCGACGGCGTCTTCCCCTCCAACGAGGGCCGCGGCTACGTGACGCGCCGCATCCTGCGCCGCGCCGTGCGCCACGCGTGGCTGCTGGGCCGTCGCGAGCCGACGCTGGTCGAGGTGGTGGACGCCGTGGTCGACCTCATGGGCGAGGCGTTCCCCGAGCTGGTGCAGCGGCGGGAGCACCTGCTCCGGGCCACGCGCCAGGAGGAGGAGCGCTTCCTCGAGACCATCGACGCCGGCATGCAGCGGCTGGACGAGATCGCGCCGGCGGGCGGGGAGGGCGAGGTCTCGGGCGCGGACGCCTTCCTGCTGCACGGCACCTTCGGCTTCCCGCTGGACCTGACGCAGCTCATCGCCCGCGAGCGCGGCTACACGGTGGACGTCGAGGGCTTCGAGGCGGAGCTGGAGGAAGAGCGGGAGCGCTCGCGCCAGGACCGCAGGGACTCGGGCGTGGCGCTGGGGTCGCTGGAGCTGGGCGGCGCGTGGGAGGAGCTGGACCCGTCCGCGGAGCAGGCGTTCGTCGCGTACGAGAAGACGGCGGTGGACACGGACGTGGTCGCGTTCGCGCGGCTCGACGGCCGCGTGGCGCTGAAGCTGCGCGAGAACCCGTTCTACGCCGAGTCCGGCGGCCAGGTCAGCGACCGCGGCTTCGTGGAGGGTCCGGGCTGGCGCGTCGAGGTGGACGACGTCCGGCGCTTCGACGGGGAAGTGGCGGTGATGGGCGACGTCGCCGGCGACTTCTCCGGGGGTGAGGCCCCGATCCCGGTCCACGCGGAGGTCGTCGCGCCGGCGCGCCACGACACGGAGCGCAACCACACGGCCACGCACCTGCTGCACGCCGCGCTCCGCAAGGTGCTGGGCACGCACGTGGTGCAGCGCGGCTCGCTGGTGGCGCCGGACCGGCTGCGCTTCGACTTCTCGCACCCGCAGCCGATGACGCCGGACGAGATCCACCGGGTGGAGGAGGAGGTCAACCTCGGCGTGCTCGCGGACACGGACGTGTGCATCGACCACATGGGCTACCCCGAGGCCGTGGGGAAGGGCGCCATGGCGCTCTTCGGGGAGAAGTACGGGGACGTGGTGCGCGTCATCCAGATCCCCGGCGTGAGCATGGAGCTGTGCGGCGGCACGCACGTGCGGCACACGGGCGAGATCGGGCTCTTCCGCATCGTCTCCGAGA
This sequence comes from uncultured Gemmatimonadales bacterium, assembly GCA_963728445.1. Taxonomy (GTDB): domain Bacteria; phylum Gemmatimonadota; class Gemmatimonadetes; order Longimicrobiales; family RSA9; genus CAVSJO01. The sequence goes on from CAVSJO010000006.1 coordinate 1,799,070, forward strand.
GCGGCGTCGCGTCGGGCGTCCGGCGCATCGAGGCGCTCACCGGAACCGAGGCCTACCGCCTCGCGGTGGCGCAGGAGGACCTGCTGCGGGAGGCGGCCGCGGCGGTGAAGACGACGCCGGACCAGCTCGTGCGGCGCGTGGAGGCGCTGTCGGAGGAGAACCGGGAGCTGCGCCGGCAGCTCGAGAAGGCGCGGGAGGCCGGCGCGGCGGACGTGGTGGGCGGGCTGCTGGAGCGGGCGACGGAGGTGGACGGCGCCCGCGTCCTGGCCGTCGAGGTCGAGGTCGCCTCCCCCGAGGAGCTCCGGGCGCTGGGGGACCGGCTGCGGGAGCGCATGACGAGCGGCGTCGCCGTGCTGGCGGCGCGCTACCCGGACAAGACCGCGCTCTTCGGCGTCGTGACGGACGACCTCATCGGCCGCGGCGTCCGCGCGGACGCGGTGGTGCGGGAGGTGGCGAAGGTGACCGGCGGCTCCGGTGGCGGACGGCCGCACATGGCGCAGGGCGGCGTCGGCGATCCCGACAAGGTGCCGGAGGCGCTGCGGAGGGCCGCCGACCTGGTGCGCGAGCTCCTCGGGTCCGGGTGAGCATGGAGGACGTGCCGGAGTCGCTGCGCGAGCGGCTCGACGCGGCCGGCATGCCGGCGGACGCCGAGGCGATGGCGGCGCGCGCCGTCGCCCTGTTGAAGGAGGCAATGGCCACGCCCGGGCGGAACGGGGCATGGCCGTTGCTTGCGGCGGACGCGCTGTTGACGGAAGCGTGCGCGGCGGCCGCGGAGGCGGGGCAGCTCGAGGCGTTCTTCGCGCGCTATGGGCCTGCGGGGATCGCGGCTCGCATGGCCGAGGTCCAGACCGAGGGCGGAGGGGAATGATCAGTCCGGAGCTGGAGTCCATTCGTCGGCACCTCGAGGGGCTGGCGGAGGTCGCGGCGAGCGTGGCGGTGAGCATGCCGGGCGAGATCGTGGACGCGGCGGACCTCGTCGTGGACTGCCTCGAGGCCGGCGGCAAGCTGCTCTTCTGCGGGAACGGCGGCTCGGCGGCGGACGCCCAGCACCTGGCCACGGAGTACGTCGTGCGCTTCCGGGACGACCGGCAGCCCCTGGCGGCCATGGCGCTGACGACGGATACCTCGCTGCTCACGGCGGCGGGCAACGACTACGGCTTCGAGCGCGTGTTCGCCCGGCAGGTCGAGGCGCTGGGCCGCCCGGGCGACGTGCTCTTCCTGCACAGCACCTCGGGCCGGTCGCCGAACCTGCTGGCCGCGGCCCGCGCCGCGAAGGAGGCGGGCGTCCGGACGATCGCCATGCTGGGCGGCGGAGGCGGGCCCCTGAAGGAGCTGGTCGACCTGGCCGTCGTGGTGCCGACGTCGAACGGCGCCCACGCCCAGGAGCTGCACGTCGCCATCGGACACGCCATCTGCGAGCTGGTCGAGCACCGGCTCCGGGCCGATCGGGAGGAGGCATGAGCACGGGACGGGAAGCGCTGGACCGGCTTCTGGCCGCGCGCCGCTCCGAGCGGGAGCAGGCGGAGTTCTACTCGGCCCTCGCGTCAGCGGCCACGAAGGCCGGGGACGACGACCTGGCCACGCGGCTGGAGTCGCTGAGCACGGACGAGGAGGCGCAGCAGGCGCGGCTGACGAAGCGGCTCCGTGAGCTGGGAGAGGAGCCGCCGCCGCTGGAGGGCCCGCCGGTGCGGGCCGCCGTGCTGAAGGGCTGGGAGGCCGACGCCCGCCGGCTGGAGGAGGCGGAGCAGCGCCGGTACGGCACCCTGCTGGACATGGAGCTGGACGAGGAGACGCAGGAGCTGGTGAAGGAGATCCTGCGCGTCGAGCGCAAGCACGCGGAGTTCCTGGACGGGAGGGGAGGCTGAGGGTGCTGGACATCGATCTCTCGGGCAAGGTTGCCCTGGTGACCGGCGGCTCGCGGGGCGTCGGCCGCGCGACCGCGCTGCTCCTCGCCCGGGCGGGTGCGGACGTGGCGATCACGTATCGGCAGCGGAAGGAGGACGCGGACGCCGTCGTCGCCGACGTGGAGGCGCTCGGCGTGCGGGCGCTGGCGGCGGCCGGGGACCTGGCGGACGCCGGCGTCGTCGACGGCATCGTGGCCCGCGTGGTCGAGGAGCTGGGCGGGCTGGACATCCTCGTCGGCAACGCCGGGATCTGGCCGCCGGAGGAGGTGCCCATCGCGGAGATGACGGACGCCCAGTGGCGCCGGACCCTCGCGGTGAACCTGGACGGGATCTTCCACTCCGTGCGCGCGGCCGCCCGGGTGATCCGGGACCACGGCCGCATCGTGCTCATCGGCTCGACGGCCGGACAGCGGGGCGAGGCGAACCACGCGGACTACGCGGCGACGAAGGGCGCCATGATCTCGCTGGTGAAGGGCGTGTGCGTGGAGCTGGCCCCCAAGGACGTGACGGTGAACTGCGTGGCGCCGGGGTGGATCGACACCGAGATGGCGGCGGGGTCGTACGAAGGCGCGGGGCGACGTCGCATCGAGGCGACGATCCCCCTCGGCCGCGTCGCCAGCGCCGCCGACGTCGCCGGGCCGGTGCTCTTCCTGTGCTCGGAGCTCGGGCGCCACGTCACGGGCGAAATCCTGAACGTGAACGGCGGCGCGGTGCTGTGCGGCTGACCGGGCCGGCGGCCGGCCGGGGCTGACGCCGCCGTGAAGCTGGAAGCGCCCCCGCAGGTCCGGGACATCACGCGCCGACTCGAGGACGCGGGCCACTCCACGTGGGCCGTCGGCGGCGCCGTGCGGGACGCGCTCGCCGGTCTGCCTCCCGAGGACTGGGACCTGGCCACGGCCGCGACGCCGAAGCAGGTCCGCCGCCTCTTCCGCCGGACCGTTCCCATCGGCATCGACCACGGGACAGTGGGCGTGCTGGGCCCCGACGGGACGATGTACGAGGTAACCACGTTCCGCCGGGACGTGGAGACGTTCGGGCGCCACGCCGTCGTCGAGTTCGCCGAGACCATCGAGGAGGACCTCGCCCGGCGGGACTTCACGTGCAACGCCGTCGCGTGGCACCCCCTCACCCACGAGCTGCGCGACCCGTTCGGCGGCGCCGGCGATCTCGAGCGCCGCCTGCTCCGCACCGTCGGCGATCCGGAGGCCCGCTTCGCCGAGGACTTCCTGCGCGTCCTGCGCGCCCTCCGCTTCGCCGGGCACTTCTCCCTGGACATCGACGCCGCGACGTGGGCCGCCCTCGAGGGCGCGCTGCCGCATCTGCCGGACCTCTCCGCCGAGCGGATCCGGGAGGAGCTCTGGAAGGTACTGGGAAAGACGGAGCGGGCGTCGGGCACCCTGGCGCTGTACGCCGCGTCCGGCGCGCTGGCCGTCCTCTACCCGGAGCTGGACGCCCTCGTGGGGCTGCCGTCCTCCGACGGGGAGGGTCCGGACGCGTGGACGCGGACGCTGCTGGCCGTGGACGCGATCCCGGTCTCCCGCGTCGTCCTGCGGGTCGCGGCGCTGCTCCACGCCGTGGGGCAGCCGACGGCACGGATGAAGGACCTGAGAGGCGGATGGCGCTACACCGGACACGAGATCCAGGGCGCGCGGGCGGCGGAGGCCGTCATGCGCCGTCTCAAGGCGTCGAACGCGGACACGTCGCGCGTCGCCGCGCTGGTGCGGGTGCAGGCCTCGCTCTTCTCTCCCGAGTCGCGGGGACCGGCGGTGCGGCGCTTCCTGCGGGACGTCGGCCCGGAGCTCTTGGCCGACCTGTTCCGGCTGCGCATCGCGCTGTGCCGGGCCGCCGAACGGGCGTCCGGCGGGTGCCTGGACCTTGCCGAGCGCTGGCGCATGGCCCACGCCGAGCTGCTGCGCCGCCCGCCTCTCTCGGTTGCGGATCTGGCCGTCGGCGGGGCGGACCTCAAGGAGCTCGGCCTGCGGCCCGGACCCCGCTTCGGCCGGATCCTCGACGCGCTGCTCGAGCGCGTGCTGGACGACCCGTCGCTGAACGACCGCGAGGCGCTGACGGCGCTCCTGCGGGACGCGCTGGCGCCGGAGCCGGAGGAGGGCGACGTCGCCCATGAATGAGCCCGGGCTGTTCGACGAGACCGGCGGCCTACCGGATCCGGCAGAGACCGGACGGGGCGGCGCCGGGGGCCATGGCGCCCGCGGCTCGGACGGGGCGGTGGACGCCGCCGCGCCCCTCGCGGCCCGCATGCGCCCGACGACCCTCGACGAGTTCGTGGGCCAGGAGCACATCCTCGGGCCCGGCCGCGCGCTGCGCACGCTCATCGAACGGGACGAGCTCGGCAGCCTCATCCTCTGGGGCCCGCCCGGCACCGGCAAGACGACGCTGGCCCGCATCATCGCTGAGCGCACGGCGGCCACGTTCGTGCCGTTCAGCGCCGTGACGGAAGGGATCCCGCGCGTGCGCGAAGTCATCGCACAGGCCGAAACGCGCCTTCGGGCGACGGGCCGCCGAACGATCCTCTTCTGCGACGAGATCCACCGCTTCAACAAGGCGCAGCAGGACGCCTTCCTCCCCCACGTCGAGGCGGGCACCGTCACGCTCATCGGCGCGACGACGGAGAATCCGTCCTTCGAGGTCATCGGCGCGCTGCTCTCCCGCTCCCGCGTGTTCGTGCTGGAGTCGCTCCAGCCGGAGGACCTGCGGGCGATCCTCGAGCGGGCGCTCGAGGACGAGGAGCGGGGGCTCGCCGGCCGGGGGATCACTGCGGACGACGACGCCCTCGATCTGCTGGCCGTGGAAGCGGACGGCGACGCCCGGCGCGCGCTCAACGCGCTGGAGACGGCGGCGAGCCTGGCAGAGGACGGTCACATCGACGCCCACGCCGTGCGCGAGGCGCTGCAGCGCCGCTTCGCCCACTACGACAAGGGGGGCGAGGAGCACTACAACCTGATCTCCGCCATGCACAAGGCGGTGCGGGGGAGCGACGTGCAGGGCGCGCTCTACTGGCTCGCCCGCATGCTGGACGGCGGCGAGGACCCGCTGTACGTGGCGAGGCGGATGGTGCGCATGAGCATCGAGGACGTCGGGCTGGCCGATCCGGAGGCCCTGCGCATCGCGCTCACGGCGCGGGACGCGTACCACTTCCTCGGTTCGCCGGAGGGCGATCTGGCCCTCGCCCAGTGCGCGGCGTACCTGGCCAGCGCGCCCAAGTCCAACCGCATCTACGCCGGCTACGGGCAGGCGATGAAGGCCGCCCGGGACACCCCCGCCGCGCCCGTCCCGCTGCACATCCGGAACGCGCCGACGAAGCTCATGAAGGAGCTCGGGTACGGAAGTGGCTACGCCTATGCGTTCGAGTCGGAGGACCACTACACGCCCCAGGAGTACCTGCCCGACTCCCTCGCCGGGTCCGTCTTCTACGAGCCGAGCCGGTTCGGCTTCGAGAAGAGGATCGCGGAGAGGATGAAGTGGTGGGAGGAGAGGCGGGCGGGCGCGGGGACGGACACGGGTACGGAGACGGACACGGGAACGGGGGCACACACGAACACGCACCCGCACGCGGGTGGAGAGGCGAATGGAGGCGATGGTGAGGCAGACGAATAGGATCAGGCGCGGAGCTCTCGTCCTGGCCGGCGTGGTCGCCCTCTGGGCGACGGCCTGCATCGGGTTCAAGAGGCCGGACGTGATCGTGCGGGACGTGCGGCTCGGGACGCTGGGCTTCAACGGGGGCACGCTCCTGGTGAACGTGAGCGTGCGCAACCCCAATGGATTCGAGCTGCGGACGGAGGGGCTGACGTACGACATCCAGCTCCACGACACGAGTAACGGCCAGGACCGCTGGGTGGAGTTCGCCCAGGGGGATTTCCCGGAGACGATCCGCGTGGACGGGCACGATTCCACGAGCGTCAGCATCCCTGTCAAGTTCGCGTACGCGGGCGTGAGCGGGGCGCTTCAGCAGGTCATGCAGACGGGCGCGTTCGACTACAGGATCTCCGGGGACGTGTCGCTGACGAAGCCGGTCTCTCGTTCGATCCCTTTCCGGAAGAGCGGGACCGTGCTGGTGGGGCAGTAGCGAACGCCGCCCGGGAGACGGGGTATCAACCCACCACCCTCAATCGGAGGACCGTACCGAACGCATGCAGACGATCGAGACGCCGCAGGAGCGGGCCGTGCTCGTCGGCGCGCCGCCACGGCACGCCGACGCCCGTGTGTCCGAGGAGCACCTCGAGGAGCTCGGACGCCTGGCCGACACCGCGGGCGCCGAGGTCGTCGCAACGCTGGTCCAGCGGCTGGACGGACCGCACCCGCGCCTGTTCATCGGGGAAGGGAAGGCGGAGGAGCTCCGACAGCTCGTGAAGCAGAATGACGCGACCCTCGTCCTGTTCGACGAGGAGCTCTCGCCCGCGCAGGGCAAGAACCTCGAGGACACCGTCGGCGTCCGCGTCATGGACCGCACCGAGCTGATCCTCGACATCTTCGCGACCCGCGCGCGCACGTCCGAGGCGCAGATGCAGGTCGAGCTGGCGCAGCTCCAGTACATGCTGCCCCGGCTGAAGCGCATGTGGACGCATCTCTCCAGGATCCGAGGCGGCATCGGGCTCCGGGGCCCCGGCGAGACGCAGCTCGAGACGGACCGCCGCATCATCGGCCGGCGCATCCGGGACCTGCAGCAGAAGCTCGAGGTCGTGGCCCGGCGCCGTGCCACGCAGCGGAAGGGCCGCTCCGGGGAGTTCCAGGCGTCGCTGGTCGGCTACACGAACGCCGGCAAGTCATCGATCCTGCGCCGCATGTCGGGCTCGGAGCTGTTCGTCGAGGACCGGCTGTTCGCGACGCTGGACCCGTCGACCCGCTCCGTGGAGCTGCCCAGCGGGGACACCGTCCTGGTCACCGACACCGTCGGTTTCATCCGCAAGCTGCCCCACGACCTGGTCGCGTCCTTCCGCGCGACGCTGGAGGAGGCCCACCAGGCGGACGTGCTGCTGCACGTCATCGATGCGTCGCATCCGGGCTGGGAGGAGCACGTCCAGGTGGTCGAGGAGGTCCTGGAGGAGATGGAGCTCCACGACCGGCCGCAGCTCCTGGTCTTCAACAAGGTCGACCGGCTGACCCACGCGGAGGAGGAGGCCATGCGCGAGCGCGTGAAGCTCCGCTTCGGCCGGCCCGTCGTCTTCACGTCGGCCCACGAGGCGCGGGGTGTGGACGAGCTGCTGGAGTCGCTCCAGGCCGCCGTGCGGGCGCGCCGCCCCGAGGTCCGCCTCCGCATCCCCATGGCCGACGGTGAGGCGTTGGCCGCCGTCTACAGGGAAGGCGAGGTGCTCCTGCGGGAGGACGGCGAGATCACGATCGACCTCCTGGCCCGGCTGCCACAGCCGGTGCTCGGGCGGCTCCGCCAGAGACGGGGGATCGAAGTCATCGAGGCGGCGTGAGGACGGCGCTCCGGTGAGCGACCGGCTCTTCATCATCGGCCCCGGCAGGATGGGCATCGCCCTGGGCAGCGCGCTCCTGGAGGCCCGGGCCGTCGAGGCCATCACCTTCCAGGGCCGCGCCCTCGAGCCCCCGCCGCACCCCGTCTTCGAAGCGGAGGGCGTCGACTACCGACCCGGGCCCGTCCCGCCACCGCCGGGCACGACCATCGCCATTCTCGCCGTCCCGGACACGGTCCTGGCGCAGGCCTCCCACGACCTGGCCGCCGCCGGGCCGGCGCCGTCCGGCTGCGCGGCCCTGCACCTCTCGGGCGCGCTGTCGACGGAGGTGCTGACCCCGCTGCACGCCGCCGGCTACGCGACGGGCTCGATTCACCCGCTCCAGACCGTGGCCGACCCGTGGGCGGGCGGCGACGTGCTCGTCGGGATCACGTACGCCGTCTCGGGAGAGCCGCCGGCGGTCGTCGCCGCCCGGCGACTGGCTTCGGCCCTGGGAGGGCGCGCGCTCGAGATCCCGCCCATGTTCCGCCCGCTCTATCATGCCGCGGCCACCGTGGCGTCGAATTACCTCGTCGCGCTGATGTCCCTGGCGGTCCGCATGCTGCGCGACGCCGGCATCGATGAAGGCGACGCCGTCGCCGGACTCCTCCCGCTCATGCGCGGGACGCTCGCCAACCTCGAGCACCTGGGCGTCGCTGCCGCGCTGACCGGGCCCATCTCCCGGGGGGACGTCGACACCATCCGCCTGCACCTCGGGCGTTTGTCGCCCGACGACCGCGTCGTATATTGCGCCCTCGGTCGGGAAACGCTCCGACTCGCGCGCGGGATGGGTCTCGACGACGCGCGCGCCTCCGAGCTCGAATCGCTCCTTTCGGTCCCATGATGCGCCTCCACATCAACATCGATCACGTCGCCACCGTCCGGCAGGCCCGCCGCACCGACGAGCCGGACCCCGTACGGGCCGCGGTGCTGGCCGAGATGGGCGGCGCCGACGGCATCACGGTCCACCTCCGGGAGGACCGGCGGCACATCCAGGACCGGGACGTCCGGCTGCTCATGCAGACGGTGCGGACGGGAGTGAACCTCGAGCTGGCCGCGAACGCGGACGTGCTCGACGTCGCCTGTGAGCTCACTCCCATGGCGGCCACGCTGGTGCCGGAGAACCGGGAGGAAGTGACGACGGAGGGCGGCCTCAGCATGGCCGCCGGCGCCCCCCGGGACCGCACGGCGGAGGCCGTCCGGCGGCTCATGGAGGCGGGCATCCGTACGTGCCTGTTCATCGACCCCGATCCGGATGCCATCGTGGCGGCGGCGGAGATGGGCGTCGACGCCGTCGAGCTGCACACCGGCGAATACGCCAACGCGACGCTCCGGGCCGTGCGAGGGAAGGGCGACGGGCCCGCCGAGCTGGAGCGCCTGCGCCGGGCCGCCGCGAAGGCCCGCGCCCTGTCCGTGGACGTCCACGCCGGCCACGGCCTCACGTACGAGAACGTCGCGCCCGTCGCAGGCATCGCCGAGATCGAGGAGCTGAACATCGGCCACAGCGTGATCAGCCGGGCCGTCTTCGTGGGCCTCGAACGGGCGGTTCGGGAGATGCGCGAGATCCTCCTCCAGGCGCGGAGCGGCCCGGACGCGAATCGCCGGTGGATCGGATGAGGGACTTCTTCGAGCGCGAGGCGCAGCAGTACCTCTCGCTCCTGCGGAACCTGCTGGACGAGGCTCACATTCGGGTCGACGCCCCCGAGCTCCAGCGGCTCGCCCGCGCGCTGCGCGGCAGCGCGCAGATGGCCCGGGAGGAGCGCATCCAGGAGGTAGCCTCGGCCCTGGAGTCCGCGGCCCGCGACGTCGCCGAGGGTACGCTCCGCTGGACCGGCGAGATTCGTGACCGCGCGACCCGGACCGTGGCCGACCTGCGCGTCCTGCTTTCCGCCGCGGAGACGCCGGACCGCCTGGAGGCGCGCGTCGCCCGGGCCGTCGACCGCTGGCGCGACGTCGGCGTCGAGCCTGCAGTCCAGGGCGCCGCCTCCGCCGCCCGGGAGGCCACGGAGGGCGCGGAGGAGGCCAGCACAGCCGCCGGCACGCCGCGCCCAGACGCCTTCGTCCGCTTCGCGACGACGGAGCTGCGCGGCGTGCTTCAGCAGCTCCGGGACGCCACCTCCCGCATCGAGACGGGCGGCCGACCAGGCGACGCCCTGATGCCCGTCGTGCGCCGCCAGCGCGCTCTCCTCGGTGCCGCCCACGTGGACCGCCTCGGCACCCTCGCCGACGTGCTCCGCGCCATCGAAGACGCCGTCCGCGCCGCCGGCGCAGGCGCCGTCCCCGCCGGGCTGCTCCCGTTCCTGCGCGAGGCCGACGCAGCCGTCGCCGCCGGTCTCGACGCGCTCCGCGCCGGCGAGCTGCCGCCCCGCTCGGCCGCGATCGAAGCGGCGCTCGCCCGCGGCCGGGAGCTGGTGGACCGCCGCCGTGGCGGGCACGCCGCAGCGCAGGGAGACAGGCCGGCGGCTCCGGCCACATCGGACTCCGCCCCGGCTCCGGAGGCCCCGGCCCCGCCAGCCTCGGACCCGGAGGCCCCGGCCCCGCCGCCCCCGCCCGAGGCGGAGTTCCCGGTGGAGGTCGTGAACTTCTTCCGGAACGAGGCGCTCTCGATCCTGGCGCGCCTCGACGACGTCGCCGATGAGCTCGGCCACGCCGGTGTTGCCGGTTCGCCGGCCGGCGTCGCCGCCGTGGAGCGCCAGGTCCGCGGCGCGCTGCGCGCCCTCCGCGACACCGCCCGCGCCTTCGGCTTCAACGATGCCGCCGGCCAGGTCGAGCACGCCCTCGCCCGCGCCGGCGCCCTCGCCGGACACGATCTCCACGAGGTGGTGAGCCGGCTCCGCACGTCGATCGGCGCCCCCCAGCCCCAGCCCGCGCCCGAGCCCCAGCCCGAGCCCCAGCCCGAGCCCCAGCCCGAGCCCCAGCCCGAGCCCCAGCCTCGCAGCCTCAGCCTCAGCCTCAGCCTCAGCCTCAGCCTCAGCCTCAGCCTCAGCCTGAGCCTCCAGTCCCGATCGACCACTTCCTCTACACGCCACCCGCCGCATACTCCCGGCTTCAGTCCCTGCTCACCGAGCTGGGAGCCCGGCTGTCGGACGACGTGGAGGGACGGGCGCTGGTCGAGGAGATCCACGACCTCATCGAGCGACTTCGGTCATGACGGATACGAAGGCGCGCCGCCGACGCGGCGTGAACTGGAACGCGCTGATCGGGTTCGCGATCAGCATCGTCTTCCTCTGGCTGGCGCTCCGGAACGTGGACGCCGCAAAGGTGCTGGCCGAGATCCGCGCGGCGAACCCGCTCTGGCTGCTGCTCGCGGCGTTCACGGCGACGGCGACCATCGGCGTGCGCGCCTGGCGCTGGGAGCCGATTCTGCGACCGGTGCTGCCGACGTCGGCATTCCGGTCCCGCTTCGCGGCGACGTTCATCCGATTCGCGACGAACAACATCGTGCCGGCTCGGGTGGGCGAGTTCGCGGGCGCATACTCTCTGTCCCGCATGGAGCGGATCAGCGCCAGCGCGTCGTTCGGCTCGCTCGTGGTGGAGCGGGTGCTGGACGCGCTCTGCGTCGTGATCCTGCTGTTCATCTCCATGGTGATGCCGGGCTTCCCGTCCGAGCGCATCGCGGGGTCGGACTTCCTCGTCGTCGCGCGGACCGTCCTGCTCGGCGTCGTGGTCGTCGACCGCGGGGCTGCTGGCGGCGGTGGTGTGGCCCCACGTCGCGGTGCGCACCGTCGACCGCGTCACGTCCCGGATCCTGCCGGACGCGCTTCAGCGACGGGTCGTGGACGCGCTGCGGGCCTTCCTGGACGGGGTCAGCTCGATCCGTCAGCCGCGCCTGCTGCTGAAGGCGTTCGCCGGCTCCGTGGTCGTGTGGCTGGTGAGCGCGTGCTCGTTCTACTTCGCGCTGCTGGCGTTCCGGATCGACGTGCCCCTCCTCGCCGCCTCGTTCTTCCTGCAGTCGACCATCGCCCTGGCGGTCGCGATTCCGGCGGCGCCGGGCTTCTTCGGCGTGTTCGAGAGCGCGGCCCGGTTCGGGCTGGTCGGCCTCTGGGGCGTGTCGGTGAACAAGGCCGTCGGCTTCGCCATCGGCATGCACATCGCCGGCTTCGTGCCCGTCACGATCATCGGGCTCTACTACATGTCGAGCCTGGGCCTCTCGCTCCGGGACGTCGAGCGGACCGAGGACATCGTGGAGCGCGAGGTCGAGGCTGAGGCTGAGGCTGAGGCTGAGGCTGAGGCTGAGGCTGAGGCTGAGGCTGATGGGGGCGAGGCCGGGAATATCCGCGACGCCGCGGAGGGTTGAACGTGATCGATATCGCCCTGGAAGCGCCTGCGAAGGTCAACCTCTGGTTGCGGGTCCTGGAGCCCGACGAAAGCGGCTACCATCCGCTCGAGACGCTCTTCTGTGCGCTGGACCTGTCCGACGGGCTCGAAGTCCGCACCGACGTCGACGCCCTCACGCTCTCCGTCGAGGGCGCGAGCCTCGGGCCGCCGGAGCGGAACCTGGCCTACCGTGCCGCCGCGGCTTTCTTCGACGCGGCGGGGCTGCCGCGCCGGGCGAGCATCCGTCTCGTGAAGCGCATCCCTCACCGGGCGGGGCTCGGCGGCGGCTCCAGCGACGCCGCGACGGTGCTGCGGGCGCTGGCGAAGCTGCACCCCGGCGCCGTGGACGACGCCGCACTGCGCGAGATCGCAGCGGGCCTCGGCTCCGACGTCCCTTTCTTCCTCTCGGACGCCCCCCTGGCCCTCGGCTCCGGCCGTGGCGAGCGCGTCGAGCCCCTGCCCGCGCTGCCGCCGCGACCCGTGCTCGTCGTCGCGCCGATCGAGGGCATGGACACCGCCAGCGCCTACCGCGCGCTGGACTCCCTGCGGGACCGGACGGGCGCCGGCCCTGCTCCCGGCCCCGAAGGCCTCTTCACGACAGCGCCACTGGACTGGGGCGACGTCGCCGAGCGAAGCGTCAACGACTTCGAGGAATCCGTCTTTTCCGAGCACCCGTCTCTCGCCGAGCTCCGCGACATCCTCGAGCACGCCGGGGCCGCGCCCGCCCGCCTGGCGGGCAGCGGGACCGCCGTCTTCGGCGTCTTTGCCGAGGCCGCGGCGAGGGAGGAGGCCGCCGAGGACGTTCAGTGGCGCTTCCCCGACGCGCGCCTGTTCCGGACGCGGACCGTGGCCGACGCCGGCGAGGCGGATGCTGCCGCCGGCGTTGAAGCGGCGCCGGTCGCCGGTTAGCTTCCGGGCATTCGATCCGGGGTCGTCTAACGGCAGGACAGGGGACTTTGGATCCCTTGGTGGTGGTTCGATTCCACCCCCCGGAGCTTGGTTCCACGTCATCACCGCAGGAGGTAGTACATGCCGTCCGCGGGACCGCTCGCCGCACTGAGAGGGCTGCCGGAGCCGGTGCGACGCCGACTCGAGGTCGCCCGGGCCATGGCCAGCCAGTCGCTCGTGACCACCCACGCGCGCTATGGGCTGCGGCTCGTGCGGCTGCTCCGGGACGTGATGCCGTTCGACGATGTGATCGACCGCTATCTCGAGGAGATGGGGCTGTCCGGCACGCTGGCGGGCTCCACGCGTACGCGCATCCTCGTGGGCATCGAGGAGCAGGAGCGCGGCGGCCCCGTGCCACGGGAGGGACAGGAGTCCGAGGAGGAGGACGACGTCCGGGGCATGGACCGGATCCGGCGGCTGCGTCCGGACCGGGTCGTGCGCGACATCCGCGACCGGCAGCGTCGCCAGGAGGACACCGAGCGCGTCCTCCGTCTCGGCCTCGCCCAGGCCGAGGAGGGCGTCATCCTGACCCACATCGAGAACGCCCTCGACTACGTGGCGCTTCTCGACGAGCACTACTCCATCGAGCGCGCCGTCGAACATTACAACGGCGAGCTCGGCGTCGCCGGCTGCCGCGCCCAGACCGTCCTCCAGCGCGTCATGTGCCGCGTCGCCGACGCCCAGCTCCCGCCGCCCGAGCCGCCTCCGATCGAGCCGCCGGCGCCCGAGGCCTGAGGGCTTCGCGGCGTTCCGGCAGTTGACACTCTCCGCTCCTTCCGCATAACTTTTCAGGCTGTCGTATCTTGGCCACGACTTCGGAACGACGAACGCGCGCGACCATGGCAGAGAACCAGTTCCGAGGCCCGCTGCTGCTGCTCTCGGGCACCGCGAACCGGCCGCTGGGCGAGGAGATCGCCCAGTCGCTGGGCATGCCGCTGGGGGACGTGACCCTCAAGCGGTTCGCGGACGGGGAGATCTTCGTCCGCATCAACCAGAACGTGCGGGGCGGGGACGTGTTCGTCGTGCAGCCGACGCCGCCGCCGGGGGACAACCTGGTGGAGCTGCTGCTGCTGGTGGACGCGGCACGGCGGGCGTCGGCGGCGCGCGTCACGGTGGTGATGCCGTACTACGGGTACGCGCGGCAGGACCGCAAGGACCAGCCGCGGGTTGCCATCGGTGCGAAGCTGGTGGCGAACATGATCGAGGCGGCGGGCGCGGATCGGCTGCTGGGCATGGACTTCCACGCCCACCAGCTGCAGGGCTTCTTCGACATCCCGGTGGACCACCTGTACGCGGCGCCGGTGCTGACGACGTACTTCCAGAAGAAGAGTCTGGAGGATCTCGTCGTGGTGGCGCCGGACGTGGGCGCTGCGAAGATGGCCCGCGGGTTCGCGCGGCGCATGGGCGCGACGTTCGCCATCATCGACAAGCGGCGGCCGGCGCCGAACGTGGCGGAGGTTCTGCAGGTCGTGGGTGAGGTGGACGGTCGCCCGTGCCTGATCGTGGACGACCTGATCGACACGGCCGGCACGCTGGAGAGCGTCGTGCTTGCGCTGAAGGAGCGGGGCGCCGAGCGGGTGCTGGCGGCGGCGACGCACGCGCTGTTCTCGGGACCCGCGGTGGAGCGGCTGCAGGGGTGCCCGGTGGAGGAGGTCGTGGTGACGAACACGCTCCAGCTTCCGGAGGAGAAGCGCTTTCCGAAGCTGACGGTTCTGTCGATCGCGGGGTTGCTGGCTCGCGCGATCCGGTACACGCATTCACACGAGTCGGTCAGCCAGCTGTTCGACTAAAGGAGACGAAGGTCAATGGCGAGCAACGCAACGATCACGGCCACCCCCCGGGAAGGCTCCGGGAAGGGCGCCGCCCGGCGGCTGCGCCGGGACGGGCGCGTGCCGGCGGTGGTGTACGGACACGGTGAGGACACGCGGTCGGTGTCACTGGACGCCCACGAGCTCGACCTGCTTTTTCAGCGCATCTCGGTGGACAACACCATCATCGAGCTGGAGATGGAGGGCGGGAAGAAGGGGCAGCCCACGGTTCGGGCGCTGGTCCGCGAGGTCCAGATCGACCCGCTGCGCCGGCACATCCTCCATGTCGACTTCTATCAGCTCCACGCTGGGGAGAAGGTCGACGTCGAGGTGCCGATCCATCTGACCGGCACGGCGGCCGGGGTGAAGATGGGCGGCGTGCTGCAGCACTCGCTGCACGAGCTGGCGATCCTGTGCCTGCCGGACGCGATCCCGGAGCACATCGAGGTCGACATCTCCGCGCTCGAGGTCGGCGATTCCATCCACGTCCGGGAGCTGGCGATCCCCGAGGGAGTCGAGGTCCAGATCGACCTCGATCGCACGGTTTGCGCGGTCATCCCGCCGACCGTCGCGCCCGTCGAGGAGGAGCCCGAGGAGGAGGAGATCGAGGGCGTCGGCGGCGAGGTGGAGCCGGAGCTGGTCCGCAAGCGCGGCGCCGAGGCGGAAGCCGAGGAAGAGGAAGAGACCAAGGAGTGAAGGTCGTCTGCGGGCTCGGCAATCCGGGTCCGGAGTACGACGCCACACGGCACAACGTAGGCTGGTGGGTCCTGGACCTGCTGGCCCGCCGCTGGGCCGCGGGGCCGTTCGAGACCACGACGTACGCCCTCGAGGCGCGCGTCGTGCGAAGCGACGAGGCCGTGCTGCTGCTGAAGCCGACGACGTACATGAACCGCAGCGGCGCGGCCGTCGCGTCCGTGGCCGGCTTCGACCCGCCCACGGACCTGCTGGTCGTCGTCGACGACGTGGCCCTGGACGTGGGCCGCCTCCGGCTTCGGCCGGGCGGTGGCGCGGGCGGTCACAATGGGCTCCGGTCCATCGAGGCCGCACTGGGCACGCAGGACTACGCGCGGCTGCGCGTCGGCGTGGGGGGCGCGCCCCCGGGCGTCGAACTGGCCGAGTGGGTCCTGTCGCCCTTTCCGAAGGAAGACGAAGAACGCGTGCTGGCGCTGCTGCCCGACGCGGTCGAGGCCGTCGAGGCCTGGATCGACGACGGCACGGAGGCGGCCATGAGCCGCTTCAACCGGTGAGGGGGCGCGCCGGACATCCGAACCCGAAACGGAGGCATCTGTGACGTCAGTGACGAGCTGGACGCTCTGGTCGCCACTGGTCGCGATCATCGGACTGGTAGGGGCGCTCATCCTCTACCTCTACGTGCGTCGGCAGTCGGCCGGCACCGACCTCATGCAGGAGCTGGCGGACCGGATCCACGAAGGCGCCATGGCGTTCCTGCGCCGGGAGTATTCGGTGCTCGTCGTCTTCCTCGTGGTCGTCGCTGGACTGCTCTGGTGGGCCATCGGCGGTCTCACGGCCCTCGCCTACGTCAGCGGCGCCCTCAGCTCCATCATGGCGGGCTTCTTCGGCATGAGCGCCGCCACCCGGGCGAACGTGCGCACGGCTGCGGCCGCGAAGGAGTCGGGGCAGGGCAAGGCCCTCCGCATCGCGTTCTTCGGCGGCGCCGTCATGGGCCTCTCCGTTGCGGCGCTGGGCCTGCTCGGGATCGGACTCTGGTACTGGGCGGAGGGCTCCGGCGCCATCAGCGGCGCGGAGTTCCTGAAGTTCTCCGAGATCATCAGCGGCTACGCCATGGGGGCGAGCTCCATCGCCCTCTTCGCCCGCGTGGGCGGCGGCATCTACACGAAGGCCGCCGACGTCGGTGCCGACCTGGTCGGCAAGATCGAGGCGGGCATCCCCGAGGACGACCCGCGCAACCCGGCGACCATCGCCGACAACGTGGGCGACAACGTGGGCGACGTCGCCGGCATGGGCGCCGACATCTTCGAGAGCTACGTCGGCTCCGTCATCGCGACGATCGCCATCGGGGCGAGCAGCGCGCTGTACGCGCAGAACCGCGCGGCTGCCGTCGCCCTGCCGATCCTCACGATCCTGATCGGCCTGGTGGCGTCCCTCGTGGGCATCGCGCTCATGAAGGTGCTCGAGCGGACGAACCCCGCGGCGGCGCTGCGGAACGTCACGTTCGTCGCCGCCGGGCTCTTCCTGGTGGCCATGTACTTCGCCGTGAGCGCGCTGGGCTTCACGATCGTCGATCCGGTGAGCGAGCGCGTGCTGCCCGCCATCGGACCGTTCTGGGCGATCCTGGCCGGGACCATCGCCGGCATCCTGATCGGGCTGGTCACCGAGTACTACACGGCCGGCGGCCCCATCCGGAAGATCGCCGACCAGAGCCAGACCGGCTCGGCCACGAACATCATCGCCGGGCTCGCGGTGGGCATGGAGTCCACGGCGGCGCCCATCCTCCTCATCGTCGGCGCCATCTGGGTGGCCCACGCCTCCGCCGGCCTGTACGGCATCGGCATCGCCGCGGTCGGCATGCTGGCGACCGTGGGCGTGACCATGTCCGTCGACGCCTACGGCCCCATCGCCGACAACGCCGGCGGCATCGCCGAGATGGGGCACATGGGCCCGGAGGTCCGGACGATCACGGACGGACTGGACGCCATCGGCAACACGACGGCGGCGATCGGCAAGGGCTTCGCCATCGGCTCCGCGGCGCTCACCGCCCTCGCGCTCTTCAGCGCCTACGCGGGGGCCGTCGGCCTGCGTGAGTCCGGGCTCGACATCATCAACCCGTCCGTCGTCATCGGCATGCTCATCGGCGGCGTGCTGCCGTTCTTCATCTCGGCCCTCACCATGACCGCCGTCGGCCGCGCCGCGTCCGGCATGGTGGACGAGGTGCGACGCCAGTTCCGGGAGATCCCCGGGATCATGGAGGGCACGACGCCGCCGGACAGCGCCCGCTGCGTCGACATCTCGACCCGCGCCGCCCTGCGGGAGATGATCGCGCCGGGCCTCACGGCCATCATCGTGCCCGTGGTGGTGGGCGTCATCAGCGTCCAGATGCTGGGCGGCCTCCTCGCCGGCGCCACCGTGACGGGCGTGCTCCTCGCCCTCTTCATGGCCAACGCCGGTGGCGCGTGGGACAACGCCAAGAAGCACATCGAGGGCGGCGCGTACGGCGGCAAGGGCTCCGATCCCCACAAGGCGGCCGTCGTCGGGGACACCGTCGGCGACCCGTTCAAGGACACGTCGGGCCCGGCCATGAACATCCTCATCAAGCTCATGAGCGTGGTGTCCCTGGTGCTGGCGCCGTGGTTCGCCCGCATCCACGGGATCCGGGCTCAGTCCGGCGCCGAGGACGTGGGCCTGTGGCTGCACCACGCCGTCCACGCCGTCCGCGCCCTGCTGGGCTGAGGAGCCGGGACCGTGGCCGCTGACGCCTCCTTCGACCGGGCCATCGCCTTCGCCCAGGACCTGATCCGGATCCCGGGTCCGCCGGGTGGGGAAGGCGACGTCGCCGCCCGCCTCGCCGGCGAGCTCGAGACCCTCGGCTACGACGAGGTCTTCACGGACGCGGTCGGCAACGTCGTCGGCCGCATCCGCGGGACCGGCGACGGCCCGACCGTCATGCTGTCCTGCCATCTCGACGTCGTCGATCCGGGCGACGCCGGGGAGTGGGACCACCCGCCCTACGGAGGCGACGTCGCCGACGGCTTCCTCCACGGCCGCGGCGCCATGGACATCAAGGGTCCGCTGGCGCTGCAGACGTACGCCGCGGCCCGATTCCTCGGGGAGCGGCTGCCGGGCGACGTCGTCGTCGCCCATACCGTCATCGAGGAGCGCGGCGGCTGGGGCATGGCGCACCTGCTGGAGTCGGGCCGCGTGGAGCCGGACGTCGTCATCATCGGCGAGTCCACCGGCCTCGACGTGTGCATCGGCCACCGCGGCCGTGCGGAGATGGTGGTGGAGGCCCACGGCCTCGCCGGGCATGCCTCCGCCCCCGAGCGCGCCCGCAACGCGCTGGATCTGCTGCCGGCCATCCTGCCGGCGCTGAAGGCCTTCGCCGAGACGCTGCCGTCCGACCCGGTGCTCGGGAAGTCGACGGCCGTCGCCACGGGCGTGGACGCCTTGCCGACCAGCCCCAACGTGATCCCGGACCTCGCCCGCGTCGTCGTGGACTGGCGCATCCTGCCCAGCATGACGCAGGACGGCGCGCTGGCCATGCTGCGCGAGTGGCTCGAGACCCACGTGCACGTCCCCGAGGGCCTGCGCCTGTCCGTGCGCTACTCGACGGAGGTGCAGCGCACGTACACGGGGCAGGAGAAGGAGCACCGGCTCTTCACGCCCGGCTTCCTCCTCGCCGCCGACCATCCGGTGGCCGTCGCCGCCGCGCGGTCCGTGGCGGCGAGCACGGGCCGCGACCCGAAGGTCCGTCCGTGGACCTTCGCCACCGACGGCGGCCACGCGTGCGGCGTGCACGGCATTCCCTCCATCGGCTTCGCGCCCGGCGAGGAGCGCCACGCCCACACGAACACGGAGTGTCTCGCCCTCGACGAGGCCGAGATCGCCTTCGACGCCTACCCGGGCCTGATCGCGGCCGTGATGGAGGCCGCCCGCTGAGCCCCGTCACGCCGTCGCCGTACCGCCCGCTCGCAGCACCGCCAGGAGAAGGATGCCCAACCTGAGACTCGGGATCGTCGGCCTGCCCAATGTGGGGAAGTCGACGCTCTTCAATGCGCTGACGGCCGCGGGCGCGTCGGCGGAGAACTATCCCTTCTGCACCGTCGATCCGAACGTCGGCGTCGTCGAGGTCCCCGACGCGCGCGTCGACCTCCTCGTCGAGAAGGTGCAGCCGAAGGCACGTACGCCCGCCGTGGTCACGTTCGTCGACATCGCCGGACTGGTGGAGGGCGCGAGCAAGGGCGAGGGGCTGGGCAACCAGTTCCTGGCGACGATCCGGGAGGTCGACGCCATCGTCCACGTCGTGCGCTGCTTCGACGACCCGGACGTCGTGCACGTGCTCGGGTCCGTCGACCCCCTGCGGGACCGGGGCATCATCAACACCGAGCTGGCCCTGGCGGACCTGCAGGCCGTGGAGAAGCGGCTGGACCGGGTCGAGAAGGTGGCCCGATCCGGCGACCGGGAGGCGCAGACGGAGGCGGACCTGCTGCGTCGCCTCCAGACCCTCCTCGGGGAAGGCAAGCCGGCGAGGCTCGTGGAGACCTCGAGCGAGGAGGAGCGGCGCATGCTGCGCACGCTCCAGCTGCTGACGGCGAAGCGCGAGCTGTACGTGGCGAACGTCGCCGATTCCGACCTGCCGGACATGGACAACGAGCACGTCCGGGCGCTGCGCGCCGCCGTGGAGGCCGACGGCGAGCCCGCGATGGTCGTGCCCCTGTCCGTGCGCATCGAGGCGGAGATCCTGGAGCTGGACCCGGCGGACCGCGCCGCGTTCCTCCAGGACCTGGGGCTGCCGGAGCCCGGGCTGCACCAGCTCATCCGCGCCGGTTACGACCTCCTCGACCTGATCAGCTACTTCACCGCCGGCGAGAAGGAGGTCCGGGCCTGGACCATCCGCCGCGGCACGCGGGCGCCCGTCGCCGCCGGCGAGATCCACACCGACTTCGAGCGCGGCTTCATCCGCGCCGAGACCCTCGGCTGGGACGACTTCGTCCGCGTCGGCTCCCAGAAGGACGCCCGGGACCAGGGGCTGATGAGGAGCGAGGGCAAGGAATATGTGGTGCAGGACGGGGATATCATGTTGTTTCGGTTCAACGTTTGAGGCTTAGGCTGAGGCTGAGGCTTAGGCTGAGGTTCGGGCTGGGGCTGGGGCTGGGGCGGGGGCTGGGGCTAGGGCTGGGGCTGGGGCTGGGGCTGGGGCGGGGGCTGGGGAACTCACGACGGCGGAGGCGACCATGACGGGGATCACGCGGCCGATGCGGCTGGCGGGTGCGGCGGTACTGGCGGTGGCGCTGGCGGGTCCGGCGGGGCTGCGGGCGCAGGCGCCGCCGGCGGCGGAGCAGGTGGCGGCGGCCGTGCTGGCGGCGCCGGACTCCATGCGGGCGAGTGCCACGGTGCTGGGGTGGCGGGATGACGGAACGCTCCTCACGCTCCGCAAGGGCGACGGACCCCTGGTCTGCCTCTCGGACGACCCCCGCGACACGTACTGGAGCGTCGCGTGCTACCACCGCTCGCTGGAGCCGTTCATGGCGCGCGGGCGGGAGCTGGTGCGGCAGGGGATCCGAGGGAAGGCCCGGGAGGAGCAGCGCTGGAAGGAGATCGAGGCGGGCACGCTGAAGATGCCCTACGGCGCGATCCTCTACGTGCTGGGCGGCAAGGGCTACGACCCCGCCACCGGCACCGTCGAGCAGCCGCAGCTGCGCTGGGTCATCTACACGCCCGGCGCGACGAGCGAGTCGACCGGCCTGCCCACGCGCCAGCGGGAGCCGGGCGAGCCGTGGCTCATGTTCGGCGGCACGCCGGGGGCCCACATCATGATCACCCCGCCGCGCTAGCGTCCGTCTTGAGTGAGCAGCGGGAGCGGCCGTAGATTCGGACGTTCCCGCCCCACCCACCCTCCCTAACGGGAGGCTTCATGAGCGCTCTTTCCGGGACCTGGCGACGAGTCCCCGTCGTCGTTCGGGCGGTCATCGTTGGCGTTCTCGTCGCCGCCGCCGGTACCACTCCGTGGGCGTGGCTCGCCGGCATGAACCTGCGGCATTTCCGCGCGGTGCCCTGGGACGCCGCGGTCATGGCGCCGTACCTGTGGCTGTACTGGCTCTACGCGTCGGGCCGGGGCTGGCCCCGCTCGACGTCGGAGCGACGGCGGCAATCGCTGCGAGCCCGCCCCCTCGACCCGGACACGTGGGCGGCGGCGATGGTCGCGGGCGTACTCGGCATTGCCACGTCCCTCGATCTCATGCGACTTCTCGGCCGCCTCGTGGCCCTCCCCCACGAGGGCGCCCTCGACCTCGCTGGCGTCCCCACCGTGACCGTCGCCGGCTCGCTCCTCATGGCAGCGATCGTCGCCGGCGTCGTCGAGGAGGCGTCCTTCCGCGGCTACATGCAGCGTCCCATCGAGCGCCGCCACGGACCGGTCGTTGCCATCCTCGTCGCCAGCCTCGTGTTCGGCCTCGCTCACGGCTCCCACAGCTATTTCACGGCGGCGCTCCTGCCCTTCTACGCCGCCATCGGGGCGACCTACGGGGCCATCGCGTGGATCACGGATTCCATCCTGCCGTGCATCGCCCTTCACGCGGGAAGCGACTTCCTGGACTTCCTCGCTACCCTCGGCGCCGGCGGCGGAGGGGCCTGGGAGCGGACCGCCACCGGCGCACCCGCCGCGGCGGCGGGGCCCACGGGCGTCGATGCCGCCTTCTTCGTGAACCTCGCCGTCCTGACGCTGCTCGTCGCCGCGACCGTCTGGGCCTACCGGCAGCTCGCGCTCACAGCTCGACGTCGTGCGCCGGCGACGTCTTCGCCTTGAGAACGCGCTCCATCCACGCCATCGCCGCCTCCGTCTGCTCCCGCGATTCGGAAGCACTGCAGTCCCGCGGGACGTGGAGCGCGAACCCCCGCAGGTAGGCGTCCGCGGCCGTGAGTTGAACGCAGATGTCGGCAGCGAAGCCGGCGAGCACCAGACGCTCGGTGCCGAGGTGCTCCAGCAGCACCTCGAGCGTCGTCGCGAAGAAGGCCGAGTGCCGCGGCTTCAGCACGAAGTAGTCCCTGTCCCGTGGCTCGAGCAGCCGCGCGATGGGCTCCCCCCGCACGCCGTCCTCGACGCAGTGGCGCACGACCTCCCGGAAGTCGGAACGCCACCGCCCCCAGTTGTCGTTCGCGTAGATGACGGGCACCCCCGCACCCCGCGCCCGCTCGGCGAGCTCCGAAAGCCGCTCCGCCGCCGGCAGCGCACCCTCCAGCAGGTCCTCCGCCCCCGGAAACTCCAGATCGTTGATCACGTCCACCAGCAGCAGCGCCGTCTCCGACTTCTCCGGCGCGCTGCCGTGTAGATCTGCCCATTCGCGTCGGTTGTCGTTCATGAAATCCGCCTCCCGAGCCGATCAAGTGCCTGTCCGCCTGCGTCGTAGTGGCGGGGCAAAGAGCGAGCCTGTTTGGGAACAAGTCCCAATCGCAGTTTCGCCGGATTGCGCCGTCTCATTTATGGACGTATGATGGAAACATCATCAGTGGGCATAGTAAGCGCCGGTAGTATTTCCCCCTCAGAGAGACTGCCAGTGAAACGTAGAGTATCGGTCGGTGCCTGGATGCTGCTTCTCGTCTGTGGAGTTCTGATGCTCGCCCCGCCGAATCACGCCGCTGCGCAGACCGGCTGGACCATCGATTGGGTCGGCATGGGGTGCGACGACCCTCTCCAACGCATATGCGCCAGCGTGGAGTTGGGGGGCGTCGGTACCGACTACTGGCTGCGATTCATGGAAGTCGCCGGAAGGGGGAGCATCTATGCCTATTCGCTCGCGGGCGTGCCCGCGGGAGAACTGCTGGACATGGCAGGCCCCACGCGCTCGGATGCTACCTTCACGCCCCACATTTGGGAGGGCAACCTTGTCAGCGGTTACGGCAGGGTAGATCCCTACTATAGCAGCCTGGCCTATTTCAACACGATCAATCCCTACGCTGGCGAAGCCGGCTGGCTCACGCCCACAACTTTCTATTTCCGCAGCCTCATGGAGGCGTCATCGGTCGATCCTCGCGCCATAGGGATTACTCTTGGCGGCGTGTATCATTGGAGATATGAACTCGACGGCTACAATACGTTTGATGACCTTCCGCTGACCCTCGCCAGCGCAGACGCGAAGTCTGTCTCTATCAGCTATCTGGCTCCAGAACCAGCCACACTTGTCCTCTTGGCATCGGGCCTGGCCCTGCTCCTCGGCGCCCGAGAGCTTCCTCGCCGGAACAGGTTGTCCTAGCCGCCCGCCGCCCCGCGCGCAACGCGCGCGGAACCCCCGCCCGAAGGGCGCCCTCCCCGGCGAGCGGCGCAGCCGCCCCCGCCGCCCCGCGCGCAACGCGCGCGGAACCCCCGCCGCCAGGCGGTGCCCCGTCCGAAAGGACGGTGCCCGGCCCGGAGGGCCGTGCCCCGCGCCGCAGGCGCGGTGCCCGCGCGAAGCGCGCGCTTGACGCTCCCGCCCCTTTCCCTTACGATTCAATGCTTTGCACACGACTCCTGCTCCGCCACCACCCGGCGGGGCCGCCATGACCGGAGGAGGTCACGTGAGGGACTACGAAGTCGTCTACATCTTCGACTCGGCACTGCCCGAGGAGTCGATCGGCGAGAAGCTCGATCGCTTCCACGGCATCCTGACCGGCGCCGACGGCGCCGAGATCACGGCCGTCGATCACTGGGGCAAGCGCCAGCTCGCCTACCCGATCCAGAACAAGCCGAACGGCTACTACGTCGTCACGCAGGTGCGCACGGACGTCGGACAGCTTCCGGAGTTCGAGCGGCAGCTCAAGCTCGACGACGACGTGATCCGCTACCTGGTGGTGATCCACGAGGGTGAGCCGACGGCGCCCATGTCCATCGCGACACGGGAGCCGCGCGAGGACGGGGACGACGACGACGACGGCGAGGAGGACTGAGATGCCGCGCGGACACAAGAACTGCTCGCTCTGCGAGGCGGGAATCCGGGTCGTCAACTACAAGGACGAGAAGACGCTCGGCCGCTACGTGACGGATCGGGGCAAGATCCTGCCCCGGCGGCTGACGGGCGCCTGCGCCCGGCATCAGCGTCAGCTCACCACGGCCATCAAGCGGGCACGCTACCTCGCCATCCTGCCGTACATCGGCGGCTACGAGAGCTAGGTGATGGAGCAGGACAGCGGGGGGCGCGGCTGGCTCGCGGTCTTCGCCCTCACGCTCGCGGCGGCCGCCTTCTCGGTGGTGCCGCCGGTCCTGCTGATCTTCGTCCCCCTCGGGCTTCTGCTCCTGGGGGAGGGCGTCCGCCGGCCGGGTCTGGCGATCCTTGGCGCGGCGCTGACGGCCGCGCTGTTCCTGGGGCAGCCCGGAGGGCGGCTGTGGTACACGCAGCGGGGCTGGGTCCTCGTGCTGGCAGCCTGGTTCGTGATCGCGTGCGCGGCGGTGCCCGCCTGGCGTTTTCTCTCGCGGGCGGTCGCGGCGGTGGCGGCTTCGGTGGCGACCGCGGCGGCCTTCTTCGCGGTGCGGGGTGGCTGGGGCGCGTTCGACGGAGCCATGGCGCAGCAGTTCCGGCAGGGCGCGGCGCAGGTGGCCGCGGCGTGGCGCACGGCGAAGGCGGGCTCGTGGGCCGAGGAGCTGGGCAAGGCGGCGTCCCGTGCGGCGGAGTTCCAGGCGGTGGTCTACCCGGCGCTCCTGGCCATCGGGTCGGTGGCGGCCCTGGCGGTGGCGTGGTGGGGGTACCGGCGTCTCGCGCAGCGGGACGCGATGCCGCTGGGGAGGCTGCGGGAGTTCCGCTTCCGGGACGAGCTGGTCTGGCTCGTCATCGCGGGCCTGCTGCTGTGGCTGCTGCCCATCGGCGCGCCGACGCAGCGGGTGGGTCAGAACGTGCTGGTGTTCATGGGCGCGCTGTACGTGCTACGGGGGACGGCGGTGCTGATCACGATGATCGGCGGGATCGGTCCGCTGGGCGCGCTGATGGCCGGGCTGGTGCTCGTGCTGCTGTACCCGTTCGTGATGGGCGCCGCGCTGGTCGTGGGGCTGTCGGACACGTGGGTCGACTATCGGACACGCCGCCGTCAGGCGGACGGACTGTCCTAGAGGAGAGGGAAAAATGAAGACGGTGAAGGTCATCCTTCGGCAGGACCTGGAGAAGGTCGGCGAGGCCGGCGAGGTGGTGAGCGTGCGTCCCGGCTTCGCCCGGAACTATCTGCTTCCCCAGGGCTTCGCGTACGAGGCGACGGCGGGCAATCTGAAGCGACTCGAGGACGAGCGTCGCCGGGCGGAGGACGCTGCGAAGCGGGACCTCCTGGAGGCGAAGCGGCGGGCGTCGGCGCTGGAGGACCTGCAGCTCACGTTCGAGGCCCGGGCCGGCGAGGAGTCGAAGCTGTTCGGTTCCATCACGTCGGCGGACATCGCCGACCGGCTGAACGAGCAGGGTCTCGACTTCGAGGTCGACCGCAGGGAGATCGACCTGGAGGAGCCCATCAAGTCGCTGGGCGTCTACTCGGTGGCGGTGAAGCTGCACGCGGACGTGCGGCCCGAGGTCAAGATCTGGGTCGTCAAGGAGGAGTAGTCCCTGTCGGGGTCCGGCAGGGGAATCCCGCCGACGGGCGGCGCGGCATCGGATCCGCGCCGCCCGTCGCCGTTCCCGCCCGCCGGCTTGCCCAGGCCCCCGGGCGCGGCGAACTTGAACGCAGCGGCGAGACCGCCTGAAACGGAGCGCGATGTCGACGAAGGAAGAACAGGGCAGGGAAGCGGCGGCTGCGGGCGCGGCCGGAGTGCCGGCGGACGTGCCGGCCGAGGTGCTGCGCGCGGCCGAGCTGGCGTCGGACCGGAAGGCGAACGACGTCCTGCTGCTGGACCTGCACGGGCTGTCGAACGCAACGGACTACTTCATCATCGCCAGTGGCACGTCCGACCTGCACGTGCGCTCCGTCGCCGAGCACGTCATCGAGAAGCTGAAGGAGTCGGGCGAGCGGCCGAACCACGTGGAAGGACTGAAGGGTGGGCGCTGGGTCCTCATCGACTATGTCGACTTCGTGGTGCACGTCTTCCACCCCGCGGCGCGGGCGTTCTACCAGCTCGAGAACCTCTGGGGCGACGCGCCCGCATACCCGCTCGACGTGTGAGCCCGTGCGGGCCGCGGCGACGGTGGGTGCGGCCCTCGCCTGCCTCGCCGCCTGCCTGACGGCCTCACCCCTCCACGCCCAGTACTTCGGCCGCAACAAGGTCCAGTACCGGGCGTTCCACTTCCAGGTCCTGACCACCGCGCACTTCGACGTCTACTACTACGGCAGCGAGAAGGCCGCCGCCGTGGACGCCGCCCGTGTCGCCGAGCGGGACTACGCCCGCCTCTCCCGCGTCCTCCAGCACGAGTTCCGGGACCGCAAGCCGCTGATCCTGTACGCGTCCCACGCCGAGTTCCAGCAGACGAACGCGCTGCCGACGCTCATCGACGAGAGCACGGGCGGGGTGACGGAAGCGATGAAGGACCGGGTCATCGTGCCGTTCACCGGCTCCTTCGCCGAGTTCGAGCACGTCCTCGCCCACGAGCTGGTCCACGCGTTCCAGTACGACATCCTGCTGGACCACGGGACCCTCGCGTCCGGACCGTTCTCCTTCCGCCCGACGCTCTGGTTCATGGAGGGCATGGCGGAGTACCTGTCGATCGGCAGGATCGACGCGCACACCGCCGCGTGGGTCCGGGACGCCGTGCTCTCCGGGTACATGCGCACGATCCCGGAGATGTCCGCCCGGGACGACTACCTCTCGTACCGCTTCGGCCAGTCCCTCTGGGCGTACATCGGACGACGCTGGGGCGACGACGTCATCGGCCTGCTCCTGCAGCGCGCGCCCCGCATGGGCATCGACGAGGCGCTGGAGAGCACGCTCGGGCTGTCCGTCGACGCCCTGAGCGACGCGTGGCTGCGGGAGGTCCGCACCACGTATCTGCCGCAGGCCGCGGCGCACGGGAGACCGTCTGTCATCGCCCGGCGGCTCACGGATCATCAGCGCGTCGAGGACCCCTGGTACCTGGCGCCGGCCCTGTCGCCCGACGGCACGAAGCTGGTGTACCTGTCCCAGCGCGGCGGCCGCTCCTTCGACCTCTGGCTGGCCGACGCCCGCACGGGCCGCCCCATCGAGCGCCTCGTGAAGGGCGAGAGCGACGCCGACGTCGAGTCGCTCCGATTCCTCTACTCGTCTGCGGCCTTCTCCGCCGACGGACGTTATCTGGCCTTCAGCGCCCAGTCCGGCGGCCGGGACGTGCTCCACGTGTTCGACGTCGCGCGGCGCCGCACCGTCCGCACGCTCCGCTTCGACCTGGACGCCGTGAACGCGCCGTCCTGGTCTCCCGACGGCAGCCGGATCGTCTTCAGCGGCAGCCGCGGCGGCGTGAGCGATCTCTACGTAACGGACCTGGACGGGACGCTCACGCGTCTGACGCACGACCGTTTCGCGGACCTCCTGCCCTCGTGGTCGCCCGACGGCTCCACCATCGCCTTCTCCACGGATCGCGGCCCGGCCAGCGACCTCGGCGCGCTGGAGTTCGGCCCCGAGCGCGTCGCCCTCATGGACGTGGACACGCGCCGTATCCGCTTCATTCCGAACCAGGACCGCGGCCGCAACCTGGACCCCGTCTGGTCTCCCGACGGGAGGGCGCTCGTCTTCAACAGCGACCGCACCGGCATACAGAACCTCTACCTCTACGACCTGGACGCCGACAGCGTCTTCCGCATCAGCGATCTGCTGACCGGCGCGGTCGGCGTGGTGCCCCTCAGCCCGACGCTGTCCTGGTCGCGGCGGGCTGGCACGCTCGTCTTCGTCTCCTTCGAGCGGGCCGGCTACAACCTTTACGCCGTGGACGACCCGCTGCGTCTGCCCCGGACCCCCGTGGAGGCAGAGGCCGACGGGAGCATCGCCGTGCGGGGGCCGCAGGACCGCAGCGCCGCCGCGCCGGAGCCCGGCTCCGTGACCGCGCTCCTCGACAGCGCCGCACGCGTCCTGCCCGACACCGCCACGTTCCGCACCCGGCCCTACCGGGCCAGGATGAAGCCCGACGTCATCGGGCAGCCGACCATCGGAGCCCAGGTCGGCGGCTACTACGGGAACGGCGTCTACGGGGGCAGCTACCTGTCCATGTCGGACATGCTCGGCAATCAGAACCTGTTCGCCGCGCTGAACCTGAACGGCTCCCTGCAGGACGCCGCAGGGCTCGTCTCGTACGCGTACCTGCGCCACCGCGCCAACGTGGGCGTCTCCCTCCAGCAGGTCCCGCTGTACCGGTACCTGGGCGGGGCGAGCTACGTCACGGCGGGCAACGGAGAGGCGGTGCCCGTTTCGGCCTCGGTGTTCGTCCGCGACCTCGTTCGCAGCGCCGACGGGCGGCTCTTCTATCCCTTCAGCACGTTCCGCCGCGTCGAGCTCGAGCTCCAGGCCACGTCGTACAGCCGCGCCATCCTCTACCGCGGCTATCGGCTCGACACGGGCGAGCCCTACCGCCGCGACGAGAACGCCGGGTCCCTGACGTTCGCTCGGCCCGGCGCCGCCCTCGTCTTCGACAACACCGCGTTCGGCTGGACCGGTCCCGTCGCCGGACACCGGTACCGCATCGAGGTCGGGCGGAGCTGGGGCGACCTGGACATGAACGAGGCCCTCCTGGACGCGCGGGGATACGCCGACCTGGGCGCGGGCGTCACCTTCGCGACACGGCTCACCGGGCTCGCCCGGTGGGGAGACGACGCGGGCCGCTTCACCCTCTTCTGGGGCGGCCCCTACTTCCTGCGGGGTTACGACGGCGGAAGCTGGCGCACCGGCTCCGCCGAGTGCGCGTCCGTCGACACCGACGTGGACCCGCGCCTCTCCGTCTGTCCCGCGCGGGACCAGCTCGTCGGCTCGAGCGCCGCAGTGGCGAGCGCCGAGCTGCGATTCCCGCTTCTTACGCGCGTGCAGATCGGCGGCCTCGGCAGCCTGCCACCCGTCGTCGGCCTCGTCTTCGCCGAGGGCGGCCTGGCGTGGGATCCGTCGGTCTGCGCCGCCCGCGATCCCGTGACGCTCGATGCGTGCGTCGACGGGCGCGCCGTGCGCGTCGTCTGGCGACGTCGCCCCGACCAGAGTCCCCTGCTGTACCGGGCCCCCCTCTACTCCGCGGGGCTGGGCATGCGCCTGAACGTCTTCTTCGCGGTGCTGCGCCTCGACTACGCGTGGCCGCTCAGTCGCACGCGGCAGCGGGGCGTCTTTTCCCTTTCCTTCGGGCCGTCCTTCTAGACGGGCCGGCGGGGCTGTTGCCCTGTCCCCCGGTTCCTTATGATTACGACCTTCCAGGCGGCGGTTCTCCCGCTTCGGCGGCCCCGCCGACATGGATCCCTCGCGCTTCATTGTCGATGACGGAGAAAGCCTGGTACCGCGCCGCAGCGTTCGATCCCTCGAGGGGCCCCGTGCCGGAGGCGTTGGGCGAGCTCGTCGGCCGCCCCCCGGCGGAGGTCCCCCTCGTGGCGGTCTTTCAGGCGGACGACATCGATCCGGCCTGGGCCACGGGCGCGGCCGCCGCGATCGCGCGCGCCTTCTCGGACGCCGGCCGGGAGGTGGCCCTCCTCGAGCTCCGGCCCGACGCGCCGACGCCGGGCGGAGCGGCCGCGACGACGGAGGGCGTCGTCGACGCGCTCCTCTTCGGTACCTCCCTCGACTCCCTGTCCGTCGGCGTCGCCGGGGAAGGCTTCGCCTACGTCGGCTACGGGGCCGAGTGGGTCGACCCGGCCGAGCTCTCGGATTCGGAGGCGTGGGGTGCCGTGGTGCGCCGGGCGGCGTCCCGGGGCCGAACGCTGGTGGTCGCCGCCCCCGTCTCCGCCGCGGACGCCGGGCTGGGCGCCCACGCGTCGGCCGCCGTGCTGCTCGGGGATCCGGAAGCCCATCCCGAGACCCTCGACCTGATTCCCTCGAGCGTCGACGTCGCCGCCGTGCTGCGGCCGGTCGCGGAGGCGGCGAAGCCGGCACGTGCGGCGGTCGCCGCGGACGGTGAGGAAGGCCGCGGCGGTGCGGTCCGCCTGGCGCTGTTCATCATCGTGCTCGCGCTCCTCGCGTGGCTGGCGTGGACGCAGTACGGGGCGCGGCTCGGCCTGCGGGACGGGTCGTCGGAAGCCACGCCGCAGGCGGCCGATTCCGTGGCCGGCGGGGCGGCGCCCGCCGGCGAGGCCGCGGCCGCCGACGGTGCGGCGGAGGCCGCCGCGGAGGAGATCCCCCTC
Organism: uncultured Gemmatimonadales bacterium; assembly: GCA_963728445.1. Lineage (GTDB taxonomy): Bacteria > Gemmatimonadota > Gemmatimonadetes > Longimicrobiales > RSA9 > CAVSJO01. Next base: position 1,829,430 of record CAVSJO010000006.1, read on the forward strand.
CCGTACTCCGTCGCCGTCGAGTCACAGCCGGACGTGGAGACGGCGATTCGGCGGGCCAGCGTCCTCGCCAATCGGGTCAAGGACGTGACCTTCTTCGTCGCGCCCATCACGCTGGACAGCGTCGTCTACTTCCGCGTTCTCGCCGGCCCGAGCCGGGACAGCGCGGCTGCGGCGGCCCTGATGGGTCGCCTCGTCTCCGCAGGCGCGAAGAGCGGCGCCGACGACTGGTCCGTCCGCCCGACGCCGTGGGCGTTCAGCTTCGGGGACTTCCCCACGGAGGCGGCGGCCCGGGCGCGACAGGAGGGCCTGCTGCGCGAATTCATCCCGACCTACGTCGTCGAGGCGGGCTCCGGCCCGTCGCCCGTCTACCGCGTCTATGCCGGCGCCTTCGAAGGCCCGGGCCTGGCCGACGTCATGGCCCGCATGCTGAAGGACGCCGGCGTCACCGCCGACCTCGTCCGCAGAACCGGCCGGGCAGCCGAATGAAGCTTCGCAGGCTCACGCTCCACGGATTCAAGTCCTTCGCCGACCGCACGGATCTCCGCTTCCACGACGGCATCACCGCCATCGTCGGGCCGAACGGCTGTGGCAAGTCCAACATCAGTGACGCCGTGCGCTGGGTGCTCGGGGAGCAGCGGGCGTCGGCCATCCGCAGTCAGCGGATGGACGAGGCGATCTTCCAGGGCACGACCGAGCGGCGCCGGCTGAACCGCGCGGAGGTCGAGCTCGGCTTCTCGAACGAGGACCGCCGGCTGGCCGTCCCGTACGACGAGGTGGAGATCCGACGGACGGTCTTCCGGGAGGGCGGCAGCAACTACGAGCTGAACCGCAGCAGCGTGCGCCTGAAGGACGTACTCGAGATCTACCGGGACACAGGACTCGGGGCGAACGCCTACAGCATCATCGAGCAGGGCATGGTCGACGCGATCCTCTCCGACAGGAACGAGGACCGCCGCATGCTCTTCGAGGAGGCGGCGGGCGTCGGGCGCTACAAGGACCGGCGGGCGGCGGCGCAGCGTCGCCTCGAGTCGGCTCAGGCGGATCTCGAGCGGCTGGCCGACATCGTCTCCGAGGTGGAATCCAAGGTGCGGGCGCTGGGACGGCAGCGGAAGCGGGCGGAGCAGCACCGCGAGCTGCGGGCGCGGCGCCTGGCCGTGGAGGTCGGCGTCGCCACGCTGGAGCTGGCGGAGGTCCGCGGCGAGATGGCCGACCTGACGAAGCGGCTGGAGCGGCTGCGCACCGAGGATCCCGACGCGCGCGCGGAGCTCAGCACTGCAGAGGCGGACCTGGAGCGACGCCGTCTGGCCGCCGCCGAGGCCGCCCGGGTCCGCAACGCAGCCGCCACGCGCCTCCAGGAGACGAACCGGCAGATCGCGGACCGGGAGCGGGAGCTCGCCGTCGCCGGCGAGCGGCGTACCCACGCGCTGCGTCGCCTCGGGCAGATCGAGGCGGAGCGCTCGGAGCTGCTGGCCCGACGCTCGGCGCTGGAAGAGGAGCATGAGGAGCTGCGGACCGAGCGCGCCTCCCAGCAGGAGGAGACGGAGGTCCTGTCGGGACGGCTTGAGGAGGTCCAGGCGCGTCTCGCGGAGCGTCGGCAGGACCTCGTGGACGCCCGCCAGGAGGACGAGCGGCTGCGCGCCAGGGAGGAGGAGCTGTCCCGCAGGATGGCGCGCCTGCAGGCCGAGGCCGCCGGCGCGGACGCCCGGGCCGTCGAGCTGCAGCGGCGGCTGGAGCGCATCGACCGGGAGCGCGAAGAGCTCGCGGGCGAGCTCGTCCGCCTCGACGAGCAGGGCGACCTCTTCGCTTCCCGGACCCGGGAGACAGCCGCCCGCATGACGGAGCTGGAGGGCGAGCGGGACCAGGCCGCGGCGCGCCTCGAGGAGCTTCGCGCCGCCGAGATCGAGGCGCGCCGCACCGCCGTCGAAGCGGAAGACCGGGCCAATCTGCTCGCTGGCCGCCTGGCCGCCCTGGAGGGCCTCGACCGGGAGTTCCACGGCTTCTCACCCGCCGTCGCCGACGCGCTGGCCCGCCGCGAGGAGATCGAGGGCCTGCTCGGGCCGCTGGCCGAGTTCCTCGAGCTCGACCCGGATCGGGCGACCCGTGTCGAGGCCTCCCTCAACTCGCTCCTCCAGATGCTCGTCGTGCGGGACGAGGGGGCCGCCGATCGGCTGCGGGAGCTGCTCGCGGGCCAGGAGCGCTCGGAGGGCGCAGTCGCCCTCCTGCGCATGGAGTCCGTGCCCGCCGTCGAGAAGCTGCTGGCGCGCGTCGACTTCGCGGGCGAGGCGGCCGACGAGCCCGTCATCCTGGGCCGGAAGGCGCGCATCGCGGCGCTCCGGGCGGAGGCGGCGACGGCCGCGGCCGAGGCCCAGGAACGCCGGGCCGCCCGGGCGGACGCGGCCGAGGCCGCCGAGGCCGCCGAGACGGCCCTGCGCACCGTCGAGGAACGGCTGCGGGAGCTCGACCTCGAGCTGCGCCGTGCCCACGCCGACGAGTCTGCCCGGGCCGGCCGGCGCAGCCAGGTCGAGCGCGTGCGCGGCGAGCTGGACGAGCAGCGGGAGCAGATGGTGGAGGGCGGCGACCGCATGCGCCGCGAGTCGTCCCGGGCGAAGTCGCAGGAGCAGGAGATCGAGGCGGCGCTGGACGCGGTGCGCGAAGAGCGGCGGGCCGCGAGCCGGCGCGTCGCAGAGCGCGAGGTCGCCTGGGACGCCGTGCGGGAGGAGGAGGCGGAGGTCCGCGTCCTCCACGCCCGCGCCGAGAGCGCCCTGGCCTCCCTCGACCGGCGCATGACGGCCACCTCGGACGCCGCCGAGCACGCGGGCGGACGCATCGCGGCGCTGGGGGACGAGGAGTCCGAGCACCGGGAGACCCTTTCCGCGGTGGACGCGCTGCGGGAGGAGAGCGAGACGGTGCTGGCGAACGCGTTCCAGGCTCGCGACGGCATCGCCGGTGAGCTGCGCGAGATGGACGCCCGGGCCGAGGAGGAGCGGGAGCTGCTGGAGGGCCTGGAATCGGAGGTGCGGCGCATGCGCCGCTCGGTGGACGAGGTCGGCGAGGAGCGTCACCAGCTCGAGATGCGCCGCGCCCACGCCGAGGCCGCGGAGCGCAGCGTTCGGGAGCGCCTGGAGGCCGAGTGGAGCAAGCCGTTCGAGGAGCTCGTCCGCTCGACCGAGGCCGCGGAGGGCGAGCTGGAGGACCTGCGCGCCGAGGCGCGCCGCATCGCCGCCGACCTCGAGCGCCTCGGACCCGTCAACGTGCTGGCCATCGAGGAGTACGAGGAGGAGAACCAGCGCCTGCAGTTCCTCGTCGGCCAGCGAGACGACCTCGATCGCGCCCGGGAGGAGCTGGAGACCGCGATCCGTGAGATCAACCGGACCGCCAGGGAGCTCTTCGCCGACACGTTCACGAAGGTGAGGGAAAACTTCCGGCGGACATTCGACGCGCTCTTCGAGGGTGGCGAGTGCGACGTCTGGCTGGCGGACGAGTCCGACCCCCTCGAGACGGCCATCGAGGTGTCCGCGTCGCCGCGGGGCAAGCGTACCCAGCGCATCCACCAGCTCAGCGGCGGCGAGCGCGCCCTCACCGCCCTCGCCCTCCTCTTCGCCATCTACCTCGTGAAGCCCAGCCCCTTCTGCATCCTGGACGAGGTCGACGCGCCCCTGGACGAGGCCAACATCGACCGATTCGTGTCCATGCTCGAGCGCTTCAAGGAGGACACGCAGTTCGTCGTTATCACGCACAATCCCCGCACCATGGAGTCCGCCGACTACATCTATGGCGTCACCATGGAAGAGGCCGGTGTGAGCTCCATCGTCGGCGTTCGCATCGGCGACGTCGTCGGCGCCGATGTGGCCTGAGCGGAGACTTCGCCGCCGGGCCGCGGCTGGCGCACTCGCGGCGGCGGTCGGTGCGCTGGCGTGGGCTGCGGGTCGGAACGGCGCGGCGGGTCCCATCGTCCCATTCGACCCTCCGGTGTCCGCCTTCGTACCGGCGTCCGCGGGCTCGGTCGTCCCCTCGGACTCCGCTCTCGTCTGGATCTTCCTCGACTCGGCCAGCGCAGCCAGCAACGCGCCGCCCGCCCTGTCGCGCGCGGCCCTCGAGCGCCGGCTGAGGAGCGGCAGCCCCGTCCTTCCCGGCGACCGGCCCATCCCCCCGCGGCTGGTCGCCATGCTCGAGGACGCCGGCGCGCGCGTGCGGGTGCGGAGCCGCTGGCTGCGGGCGGTGAGCGCGCGCGTCGCCGTGGCGGACCTGGACCGCGTGCGCTCCGTTCCCGGCGTGCGGGGCCTGCGCCCGGTCGGCCGACTGCGCCACGCCGGCCTCGTGCCCGTCGGCTCACCCGGGCGGTTCGTGAGCCGCGGTGCCGGCGCGGCTGCCGTCTACGGGGCGGGCTGCCCCCTCGCGGATCAGGCGCCGGAGCTGACGCCGGCGTCGTACGGCGGACTCTACAGCGCGCTCCGGCAGATGCACGTACCGGGCGTCCACGAGCTTGGCATCACCGGCAGGGGCGTGACCATCGCCATCCTGGACACCGGCTTCGAGCCGGGCCACGAGAGCCTCTCTCCGCTCCGGGTCCTGGCCGCCCGGGACTTCATCCACGGGGACGCCGTGGTCTCCGACCAGGCGGGGGACACGGTGGAGCCGCAGGACCCGGAGGAGCACGGGACGTGGGTGTGGTCGATCCTCGCCGGGTGCGCCCCGGGCCGGCTCGTGGGTCCCGCCTTCGGATCCGACTTCCTGCTGGCGAAGGTAGAGGACGCGAATGCCGACGTCCCGGCCAACGAGGACCGCTGGGTACAGGCGGTGGAGTGGGCCGACTCGCTCGGGGCGGACGTCGTCAACTCCTCGCTGGCGTACCGGTTCTTCGACACGGGTGAGAGCTACGCGTTCTCGCAGCTCGACGGGGACCAGCTTCCGTCCACGGTGGAAGCGGACGAGGCGGCCCGGCGCGGCGTTCTCGTCATCACCGCCATCGGCAACAACGGGCCGCAGCCAGGCACGCTGATGGCGCCGGCGGACGCGGACAGTGTTGTCGCCGTCGGCGCGGTGGACTCCCTCGGCAGCCCGCTCTTCGCCTCCTCCCGGGGTCCCACGGCGGACGGCCGCGTCAAGCCGGAGCTCACGGCCCGGGGAATCGGCGTGCCGGCGGCGAGCTACGCCGCGCCGGACGCGTACCGCGCCGGCCTGTCCGGCACGAGCATCGCGACCCCCCTCGTGGCCGGCGGCGCGGCGCTCTTCATCGAAGCGTGGCCGGATCTCAGCCCGATGGCTGCGCGGCGGGCGCTGCTGCTGTCCGGCAGCAACGCATCGGACCCGGACATCAACGTGGGGTGGGGCGTGCCGGACGTTCTGTCCGCCATCACCTTCCCGGAGGGCGTGACGCCCCTCAGCGTCCAGGGCGCCGGGGCGGACGGAGCCTTCACGACGCTGACGCCGACCTTCCGATGGTCCGTTCCGCTGCTGCACCCGAGCGCCCGGCCGGTCCGCTACTATCTCGAGCTGGCGACGGACTCGGCGTTCGCCGACGTCGCCTACCGGGACTCCGTCGGCGACGCGCAGGCGCTCTCGCTGCGACGTCCCGTGCGGCCCGCGCCGAGGCTGCTCTGGCGCGTGGTCGCCGTGGCGTCCAACGGCGCCACGCGGGTGAGCCGGGTGGCGGGCGTCGTTTCCATGCCCCCGTGGGTCACCCTGCGGGCGCCGAACGGCTCGAGCGGCGACTACGTCGGCACGGCGCGGCCGACGTTCACGTGGAGTGCCCTCCCCGCGTCCTCGCCCGTCGGGCCGCTCTCCTTCGACGTCGAAGTCTTCGCCGCGACGGGGCGGCAGGTCGTCGCCAGCGTGGCCTCGGTCACGGACACGACCGTCACGCTGCAGACGCCGCTCAGCTACAACGTGCCCTACCGGTGGCGCGTGGTAGCCCGCTCACCCCTGGGCGCGGCGGACACCGTGGAGAGCGTCTCGCCGTTCGTCGTGGTGAGCCAGGAACGGCCGCCCTCGACGCAGCTCTATCAGAATTTCCCCAACCCGTTCCCGAACGCCGCGTCCTCGACCACCCACTTCTGGTTCGACGTCAGCGAGGCGTCCGACGTGGTGCTGGCCGTGTTCGATCTGCGGGGACGGCTCGTGCGGCGCCTCATCCCGGCGCCCGGCTGCGGTCCGGTCCATCTGGATCCGGGCCTCTACGGCCGCGGGGTCAACGACGAGCCCGATCCGTGCATCTCCACGGAGTGGAACGGACGGGACGATGCGGGCCGGAAGATGCCTGCGGGCGTCTACATCGGCCGACTCCGCGCGGCGGGCGTCGAGCGCTTCGTTCGCATCCTCTTCCGCCCCAGCTGAGCGGGGACGCCATGCAGGTTGTCGTCATCGGATCCGGAACCGTTGCCCTGCAGCCCGATCGGGTGTGCGCGGGCTACTACATCGAAGCGGGACCGCACCGGCTGCTGCTCGACTGTGGCCCCGGCACGCCACACCAGCTCAGCCGCTTCGGGCTGCCGTGGCAGGACCTGACCCACGTGGCGCTGAGCCACTTCCACACCGACCACGTCGCGGGCCTGCCGCTGCTCCTCTTCGCCATGCGCTTCGGCCTTGCCGAGCCGCGTACCCGTCTGCTCGACCTCGTCGGCCCGCCGGGCACCGCCGGGCTGCGGGAGCGGCTCGCGGATGCCTTCGGCGATTACATTCGGGACCCCGGCTTCGAGGTTCGCGTCGACGAGCTGGACGACGGCCAGGCCGTGGAGCTCGATCCCGACACCCGGCTGCGCGCCCACAGGACCCGGCACACCGAGGCCTCCGTCGCCTACCGCCTCGACGGGGCCGGCGGGTCCATCGGCTACACGGGCGACACCGGCATGAGCGAGTCCCTCGGCGAATTCTTCGAGGGCGTCGACCTTCTCATCGCCGAGTGCTCCCTGCCCGACGAGCAGGGGATCGACAGCCACATGACCCCGTCCCGCGTGGCCATGCTCGCCCGCCTCGCCGCGCCGCGGCGCCTCCTCGTCACCCACGTGTATCCGCAGCTCGAGAAGCGCGACCTCCAGAGTCTCATCCGGGACGCCGGCTGGAGCGGTCCCCTGGACCTGGCCCGGGACGGCATGCGCATGAGCGTCCAGCCGGGGGCGTAGACGGAGGCCGGCGCCTGCGCCGGTTGGCGGTCTCGTGCTATGGACGGGCGCCTGATCCGCCGGTTAGATTCCCGCACGGGCGCCCGTGCGGGGCGTCGTCTCCTGAATCTGTCCGGATCGTGCCATGCTCATCGTGATGAGCCACGATGCGAGCGAGCTCGATGTTCGCCGCGTCGTTTCGACCATCGAGGAAATGGGCTACGAGGCCCGCCCCATCCCGGGGCGCCAGCGCACCGCCATCGGACTCGTCGGCAACGACGGGAAGGTCGATGGTGCGCGCCTGGAGGCCCTCCCCGGCGTCTTCCAGCTGATCCACGTCACCCAGCCCTACAAGCAGGTCTCCCGGGAGTGGCGCTCGGACCCGACCCTCGTGAAGCTGGAGAACGGGACCGTGTTCGGCGGAACGGACGTGGTGCTGATCGCAGGCCCCTGCTCCGTGGAGTCGGAGGAGCAGATCGTGGGGATCGCACACCGGCTCCGGGAGTCCGGCGCGACCGTCCTGCGTGGCGGCGCGTTCAAGCCGCGGACGTCTCCCTACTCGTTCCAGGGCCTCGGCGTCGAGGGGCTCCGCCTGCTGGCGAAGGCGCGGGACGAGACCGGCCTGGCGATCGTGACGGAAGCCCTCGAGCCGGAGACCGTCGACGTCGTGGCCGAGTACGCGGACATCGTCCAGATCGGCGCGCGCAACATGCAGAACTACCCGCTTCTGCGCCGCGCCGGCCGGACGGGCAAGCCGGTCCTGCTCAAGCGGGGGCTCGCCGCCACGATCAAGGAGCTGCTGCTCTCGGCCGAGTACGTCGTCGCAGAGGGCAACCCCAACGTGATCCTGTGCGAACGCGGCGTGCGCGGCTTCGATTCCCACACCCGCAACCTGCTGGACCTGACGGCGATCCCCGTGGTCCACTCGCTGTCCCACCTCCCCATCATCGCCGATCCGAGCCATGGCACCGGCGTGCGCTCGAAGGTCACGCCCATGGCCCGTGCGGCCGTGGCGGCCGGCGCGGACGGCCTCATGATCGAGGTGCACCCGGACCCGGAGCGCGCCCTCTCCGACGGCGCCCAGTCGCTCCACCCGGAGCAGTTCGACGAGCTGGTCGGCCAGATCGGCGTCATCGCCGAGGCCATCGGCCGGCGCCTCTCGCCCTCCATCGCGGAGAGCCTCGTCGTGTAGTCCCGTGCGCCCATGGCGCTGCCCCACGGCAGGGTGCAGCGTGCGCAGTCATGGCCGCGTCCCACGAACTCGGCCGCCGCGGCGAGGAGCGCGCGGCGGGCTTCCTCCGCTCTCTGGGCTGGACCCTCCTCGCCCGGAACTTCCGCTTCGGGCACAAGGAGATCGACATCGTCGCCCGACGCGGCCGCGTCGTGGCATTCGTGGAGGTCAAGACGCGCTCCGGCTCCGCCTTCGGCGCGCCGCTGGAGTCCGTCGGCGCCGCCAAGCAGCGGGAGATCGCGCGGGTGGCGAGGTTCTGGATCGCCCGGCACGGTCGACCGGGCGACGAGTATCGGTTCGACGCCGTCGCGGTCCTGTGGCCGACCCGCTCCACGCGCCCCGAGATCGTTCACGTGCCGGACGCCTGGCGTCTCGACGGACCGTAGCCGTCGGGAAGCGACGCCCCTCAGCCAGTCAAGCGCCGGTGATCCACCATCAGGCAGCGGTCCTGGACCACGCGGATGCCGGCCCGGGCCAGCTCGCTCGCCGCATCGTCGTTGCGGATGCCGAGCTGGAACCACACGGCCCGCGGCTTCTTCGCCAGGATGTCGGGCACGTGGGGCGGAATGTCGCCGGATCTGCGGAAGACGTTGACGAGATCGACGTCGCCGGGGACGTCCTGCACGCGGCGGTAGACCTTCTCGCCCAGGATCTCCCGGACGTCCGGGTAGTAGACCGGCACCGGGATCACCTCGTAGCCCGCCCGCTGCATGTACGCAGGGACGTAGTGGGCCGGCTGCCCCGGGCGATCGTCCGTCTTGATGCCGAGGACGGCGATCCGACGCGTCGTCCGGAGCAGCTCCCGTATCGCGTTCGCGTCGTCGGAAATGACGTTGTCCCGCCAATCCTCCATGCCTCGACCTTTCCCGCCGGGGGGTTGACCGCCCCCGTCCGTTTCCGTTACGATCGTTGCGCGTCCCAGGACCCAGGGGCATGAGCCCGCGAACTCCGTCAGGACCCCGCAGGTAGCAGCGGTAAGCGCGGTGAGTGTCGCCTGGATCATCCTGGGGCGCACCTTTTTGCCCCCACGCAGCGCTGCGGCGGTGAACCCTCCCGCATCCGGCACGCCGCCCGCCCCCGGGTGTACCAGGAGACGCGGCTGCAAACGACTTGCCGCCCGGGTCCTCCGCCTCTAAGGTGACCCCGGCGAGCCACCCCAACGATCCTCGGACACCGTCATCCCGATGAGCAGGACCGCGCTGGCGCGAAAGTACAGGCCCCGCCGCTTCGACGAGCTGTCGCGGCAGGAGCACGTGGCCGAGACCCTCCGGTCGGCGGTGACCCGGGGACGGGCCGCCCACGCCTACCTGTTCTGCGGCCCCAGGGGCGTCGGGAAGACCACCGCCGCCCGCGTGCTGGCCATGGCCCTGAACTGCCCGAATCGGGGCGAGGACGGGGAGCCGTGCGGCACGTGCGAGTCGTGTGAGCGGATCTGGTCCGGTCGTACCTCCCTCGACGTCGTCGAGCTCGACGCCGCCTCGAACCGCGGAGTGGACGACGCCCGGGACCTCCGGGAGCGCGCCATGTACGCGCCCACCGACGAGAGCCGCTACAAGGTGTACATCGTCGATGAGGCGCACATGCTCACGCGCGACGCGTGGAACGCCCTCCTCAAGATCCTCGAGGAGCCGCCGCCGCGCGTGATCTTCGTCTTCGCCACGACCGAGCCGCAGAAGATCCAGCAGGCTGCTCCGCCGATCCTGTCGCGCTGTCAGCGCTTCGACTTCCGTAGAATCGGCGTCTCCGCCATCGTCGAGCGGCTCTCCGACATCCTCGCACGGGAGGGCGTCGAGGCCGACCCCGACGCCCTCACGGCCATCGCCCGGCGCGCCGAGGGCGGCCTGCGCGACGCCCTTTCGCTCCTGGACCAGGTCCTCTCCGTCGCAGACGACCGGCTCGTGGCCGCGGACGTCTCCCGTCTTCTGGGCGTCGTTCCCGAGGAGCGCTACCTCCAGCTCTTCGACATCCTGGCCGAACACCGCCACGCAGACGTCTTCCGCTTCGTCGGCGAGCTCGTCGACGAGGGCTTCGACCTCGCCGAGTTCTACCGTGGCCTCGCCGACGCGCTCAGGCTGCGCCTCGTCGCACGCCTCGATGACGACGCCGAGCTCGACGTCCGCCCCGACCTGCGGGACCGCCTCGTCGAGCAGTCCCGCCGCTTCGCCACCGGCGACCTCCTTCGCATGCTGTCCCAGGTCGCCGAGCTGGACGTCGAGGGCCGTTTCCGCAAGAGCGGCAACCCCCGTGTCCTCGTCGAGACGCTGCTGCTGCGCTTCGCCCATCTCGACCGGACGGTCGCGCTGGAGGATCTGCTGCGCGCCGCCGGCGGGTCTGCCGTGCCGGGGCCCGCCTCCGGCACCGGCTCGCCCGCGGGGCGGGCGCACGGCGCCGGCGCGCCCGCGAAGTCGGCGTCCGGAACGGATACGCCCTCCCGGCCGGAGTCGTCTTCGGCTGCCGGGCCCGTCGCGAGGGGCGGCGGCGTCGCCACCGCCGAGGCGCCCGCACCGCCCAGTCCCCACGCCGGACCAGAGACGGAGACCGGACGGGGCGCGGAGACCCGACCGGCGACGGAGCAGAGTCCGCGGGACCTCGAGGCGGCCTATCGCGACCTCCTGTCGACGGGCCGCGACGCCCTGCCGGCCGGCCTCGCCGTCTTCCTGCGGGCGGCGAACGTGAACGCGACAGGGGAGGGGACACTCCGCCTTCGGGTGCCGCCGGGGCCGGGACTCGAGAGAATGCGGGACGCGAACGTGCGCCGGGCCGTGGAGGCCGCACTCGGCGAGCGCGCCGGAAGGCCCGTCAGCGTGGAGGTCGAGGGGGCGGCGGGCTCCGGCGACGCCGCGGCTCCGCCCCCGAGGATCACCGCGGAATCGGTCCGCAACGAGCGCCTTGCCCGACTGGCCCGGGAGGAACCGGAACTGGGGCGAGTGGTAGAAGAATGGGACCTCGAGCTGATGGAATGACGCGGTTCCCGGCTCGCGTCCGCCGGCCTTCGTCTTGCGACGCTCGGGCCGGCTCGCCTATGTTCTAACCGCTGCCGAACGGGGGGACCCGAAGCATGAGCAATTTCCAGCAGATCCTCCAGATGGGCCAGCAGGTTCAGGCCCGACTGAGCGAGCTTCAGACGGAGCTGGGGAACCGCACCGTCAAGTGCTCGAGCGGTGGGGGGATGGTCACGGTCACGGCGGACGGCCGGGGCCGTGTCCGCGAGGTCAAGATCGATCCGGCGGTCGTGGATTCCCAGGACGTCGAGATGCTCGAGGATCTCGTTCTGGCCGCGGTTTCCGAGGCCCAGCAGCGGGCGCAGCAGGTCTACGAGGAGGAGCTGAAGAAGATCGGCGGTGGGATGCAGCTGCCCTTCCAGCTCCCGAACTTCCTGTAACCCGGGGAGCGTTGCGCGGCTCCCGTCACGAAGTCGGTGCGGATGTCGGCAATCGATTCCCTCGTCGCTGAACTGGGGCGGCTGCCCGGGATCGGGCGCAAGACCGCGCTCCGGCTCACCTACTTCCTCCTGAAGCGGCCGCCCGGGGAGATCCGGCGACTCTCGGCCGCGCTGGATGCGGTGGCCGAGCGGGTGCGCACGTGCTCGCGCTGCGGGAACCTGACGGAAGAGGATCCGTGCGTCGTGTGCGAGAGTCCGCGGCGGGACCGGACCCTCGTGTGCGTCGTCGAGGAGGCTTCGGACATCGAGGCCATCGAGCGGACCGGCGAGTACCAGGGCCTCTATCATGTGCTCGGCGGCCGCCTCTCCCCCCTGGAAGGCATGGGCCCGGACGACCTGAATCTGAAGCCGCTCCTCGAGCGGGTTCGGAACGGGGGCGGCGTCCGGGAGGTGATCGTCGCCACCAACCCCAGCGTCGAGGGGGAGGCCACGGCGATCTACCTGCAGAAGCTGATCCGCCCCCTCGGGGCCTCGGTCACGCGCATCGCGCGCGGGATCCCCGTGGGTGGGGATCTGGAGTACGCCGACGGCGTGACCATCGCGGAGGCCCTGGCCGGACGGCGGGAGTTCTGACAACGAGGGTTCCATCGGCAGGGAGCGTACAGGCGGATGAAGGCTCGGCAGGCAATTCGGACCGCCGGTGTGGTCGTACTCGTCCTCGGCGCGGCCATCGCCCTGGGCGCCGTCGTCGTGCGGGACCAGATCTCGCGCAGTCGCCGGGATCTGTTCAGCGCACAGCCCTTGCGCCGGCTGGCGGCGCTGAGTTATCTGGCGGGCCACGACGCCACCATCGAGGTGGTCCAGCTCCTCCGCGACTTCGTCGCCTGGGAGCCCCGACCCCTCATCCGCAAGCGTGCCGTGCAGATCCTGCGGCGCATGGAGCAGTCGATGATGGCGGAGGCGCCGCTGGCGACCGAAGAGGTAGCCGGATGACAGGTGCCGAAGGCACGTGGTCCTTCGCCGAGGAGGACTTTCGACGCCTTCAGCAGCTCCTCGAGCGATTCCGGGACGAGACCCGCGCCCGCTACGTCCTCCTCGCGGACCGGGCGGGGCAGTTGTTGACGGCCGTGGGGGACGGGGTGGGCGTGGACTCCACGTCCTTCGCCTCTCTCGCGGCCGCTGATTTCGAGGCAAGCAATCAGCTCGCACACCTGCTCGGGGAGGACGATTTCGCCTCCCTCTGGCACCAGGGGGAAGAGGAAGGGATGTTTCTCGTCGACGTCGGCGGCCGGGCGATCCTGGCCGCGCTGTTCGGGGCCGGATCCACGCTGGGGCTTCTGCGCGTGAAGAGCCGGGACGTGGGACCGCGCATCATCGAGCTGTTTGCCGATTCGGCTTCGCGAGAGCGGCCGAGCGGGTTCAACCTCGAGCCCGGCTGGCTGGCCGAGGCCGAGGACGAGATCGACCGCCTGTTTGGCGAGTGAACGGAGGAGGCGGACGATGTCGATGATCAACTACGCGAGCCGCGAGATCAACTGCAAGCTGGTCTACTATGGCCCCGGGCTCGGCGGCAAGACGACGAACCTTGAGTACGTCTACAACAAGGTGCAGCCGGAGACGCGGGGAAAGCTCATCTCGCTGGCGACGGAGACCGAGCGCACTCTCTTCTTCGACTTCCTGCCGGTGGACCTGGGCTCCATCCGCGGCTTCAAGACGCGCTTCCACCTGTACACCGTCCCGGGGCAGGTCTACTACAACGCGAGCCGACGCCTGATCCTGAAGGGCGTGGACGGGGTCGTGTTCGTGGGTGACTCGCAGGCCGAGCGAATGGACGCGAACCTGGTCTCGATGCAGAACCTGTTCGAGAACCTGTCCGACTACGGCTACGATCCGGCCCGGCTGCCCATCGTGATCCAGTACAACAAGCGGGACCTCCCCGACGTGGTGCCCGTCGAGCAGCTCCGGGCGCAGCTCAACCCGATGGGGTGGCAGGACTTCGAGGCGGTGGCGGTGGACGGGAAGGGTGTCTTCGACACGCTCCGCGCCGCCGGCAAGCTCGTGCTGAAGTCCCTCGGCTGAGGTCGCTGATGGGCCTGCTGCGCCCCAGCGCGCTGCCGAACGTCATCACCGTCGGGCGCCTCGTCATGGCGCCCATCGTCTTCGTGCTGGTGTTCGTCCCCACGTTCACCGCGCGAATCGTGGCCTTCGTGCTCTTCCTCGCCGCCGCCCTGTCCGACCTATGGGACGGCTATCTCGCCCGTAAGCACGGCTGGATCTCGGACTTCGGCAAGCTCGTCGACCCCCTGGCCGACAAGCTCCTCCTGGTGGCGACCCTCGTCCCCTTCTACATCCTTTCCCACTCGGGTCGGCCCGTGGGTACGATCCCCGGCTGGGGGGGGCTGCCCCTCTGGATCGTCCTGCTGATCTTCGGCCGCGAGGCCCTGGTCACCATCCTGCGCTCCGTGGCCGCCCGCCACGGTCACATTCTCGCCGCGGGCGCCTCGGGCAAGCAGAAGGCGGTCTTCCAGAATATATTCATCGGCTCCGTACTCGTCTGGTACGCTCTGCAGACGGCTGCGGCGAAGTACCACTGGCACGGCTGGTTCTGGGATCGCTGGCAGATCTTCCACGCCGCCGTCCTGAACGCGACGCTGGCGATCGCCGTTCTCCTTACCCTCTGGTCTCTCATCGTCTACCTGCGAAGCTGGGCCCGCCTCCGAGGAGCGCCGCCGCAGTGACGAAGGAGCCGGGGGCGCCGGCCGCGGCCTCCCCGGCCGTGGAGATGGTCAGCATCGGCGACGAGCTGCTGTACGGACAGACACTCGACACGAACAGCGCCTGGCTGGGCCGCGTGCTGGCGGCGGAGGGCATCCGTATCGCACGGCGCACGGCGGTGGGCGACGATCCCGACGCCATCCGCGCCGCCGTGGCCGACGCCCTCGACCGGTCCGGCGCCGTGGTGTGCAGCGGCGGCTTGGGCCCGACGTCCGACGACCGGACGAAGCAGGCTGTCGCCGACCTCTTCGGGCGGGAGATGGCGACCGACCCTGCCGTTCTCGATGCCGTCCGGGAGCGGTTCCGACGCCGAGGCATGGAGATGCCGGGCCTCAGCGAGGGGCAGGCCCTCGTGCCCCGGGGCGCGACGGTCCTCCCGAACCCCCGCGGCACCGCCCCCGGCCTCGCCCTCGAGGACGAGGCAGGGGTGGTCTATCTCCTTCCGGGCGTGCCCGATGAATTCCGTGGGCTCATCCGGGACCCGGTCCTGCCGCTGCTGCGCCGTCGACTTCAACCCCGGCACCCGATCGTTCATCGGACGCTTCGTACCACAGGGATCCCGGAATCTGCCGTCGCCCAGCGGGTAGCGGACGTCGTGCCGGCCCTCACGCCCCTGGACGTGGCGTTCTATCCCGGCTGGGAGGGCGTCGACGTCCGCGTTACGTCCCGCGGCCTCGATGCGGACGCCGCGGAGGCGGCCCTCGCGGACGCAGTCGCCGCGCTGAAGCGGCCGCTGGGCGACGTCGCCTACTCCGAGCGCGGGGAGGACCTGGCCGACGTGCTGGGCCGCCGGCTTCGACGGCGGGGCCTCCGCATGGCGCTGGCCGAGAGCTGCACCGGCGGACTGGCTGCCGAGCGCATGACGCGACGGGCCGGCGCCTCCGACTACGTGATCGGCGGCGTCGTCGCGTACGCGAACGAGGCGAAGGTCGCGCTGCTGGGCGTCGATCCCGCCACCCTCGAGGCCCACGGCGCCGTAAGCGGCGAGGTCGCCGCCGAGATGGCCGCGGGGGCGGCCCGCGTCCTCGAGGCGGACTGCGCCGTGTCCATCACCGGCGTCGCCGGTCCGGGCGGCGGGACCCCCGACAAGCCCGTCGGGACCGTGTGGATCGGCGCCGTCGCGCAGGATCGAAGCGCCACACGGCGCCTGGCGCTGTCCGGCGACCGGCAGGAGATCCGCCGGCGTTCGTCGCAGGCCGCGCTCGCACTCCTGCTCCTTCTCCTGAACGAGGAGGTCCCGTGACGCTCGTCCGCAGCACCGGCTACTTCGAAGGCGTCGGCCGCATCCGGCTCCAGTATCGGAGCTGGGAGGTGCCCGGCGGACGCGGGTCCCTCCTCGTCATCCACGGGCTCGCCGAGCACGGCGGCCGCTACGAGGACTTCGCCGACCGCATGGCGGCCGCCGGCTTCTCCACCTTCATCCTCGACCTCCGCGGGCACGGACACTCCGAGGGCCGGCGCGGCTACATCCGGCGCTTCGACGTCTTCCTCCAGGACCTCGAGAGGTTCCGTCGGGAGATCCACGGCAGCATGGTCCCGGGACGGCCCGTCTTCCTCCTCGGACAGTCCATGGGCGGACTCATCGGGCTCCGCTACGTCCAGGAGTACGAGCCGCCGTTCCAGGGCGTCATCCTCAGCTCCCCCTGGCTCGGCACCATGATGGAGGTGCCCCGCTGGAAGGCCGTCCTCGGTAGGCTCCTCGACCGCGTGCTGCCGGCGTTCCCGTTCCACGCCGGGATCCCGGCGGACGCCCTGAGCCATGACCCTGCCGTCGTCGCCGACTACAGACGCGATCCCCTCGTCCACGGCCGGATCACGCCCCGCCTCTTCAGCGAGACCGGGGAGGCCATGCGCCTGGCATTCGACCAGATCGGCAGGATCGCGACGCCGCTCCTCTTCCTCGTCGCCGGCGGCGACCGCATCGTGGACTCCGCCCGCACCCGCGCCTTCGCCCGGGGCATCCGCACCGCCCCCGTCCAGGTCCGCTACTACCCGGACCTCTACCACGACCTCCTCCACGAGCTCGATCGGGCGGTCGTCCTCCAGGACATCCGCGCCTGGATGCTCCGCCGCTCCGAGGGCGTCCCCGTGTAGCCCCTTCTCGCGGGCGGTCTCGGGGCGTACCTTCCGAGGTCGGCCGGCGCCGGGCCTGCCGAAAAGGCAGGAAGCGCTGGTCTTCGGATTGCACGTGTCCGGGGCGGGGCGCCGGTCCGGCCGTGCGCCTCGAACGTGAACGGGTCTGCGACACGGAAAGTGAATCATGACGGATACGACGAGCACGGGACGGGAAGGGCAGGACGCGACGGCCGGCGCCACGGCCGGAGAGGACGTGTCGGCGGACCTGGAGCGGCTGCGGGACGAGATCGGGGCCCTGAACGACAGGCACCTCCGGCTCGCTGCCGAGTTCGACAACTACAGGAAGCGGATCGAGCGGGAGCGGACGGAAACCTGGGCGCGGGCCCAGGCGGACGTAGTATCCCGCCTTCTGGACGGACTGGACGACCTGGAGCGGGTGATCGACGCGGACCCCTCGAAGACGTCCGTGGAGTCGCTGCTGGAGGGTGCGGTCCTGGTGCACCGGAAGCTGCGGCAGTCGCTCGATGCAGTGGGGCTGGAAGTGATCGACCCCGCGGGGGAGCGCTTCGACCCGAACGAAATGGAGGCGTTGATGACGCTGCCGGCGGAGTCGCCCGACGAGGATGACACGGTGGCCGACGTGTTCCAGAAGGGGTACCGTCTGAAGGACGTCCTGGTCCGTCCGGCGCGGGTCCGCGTGCGCAAGTTCGACTGACCGACGGCGATCCATGGCGACGTCCACGAAGGACTACTACCAGGTACTCGGGATCGAGGAGAGCGCCGACGCCGACGCCATCAAGAAGGCGTACCGGAAGCTCGCGAAGCAGTACCACCCGGACGCAAACCCCGACGATCCGAGCGCGGCGGACCGCTTCAAGGAAGTGGGAGAAGCGTACTCGGTGCTCTCGGATCCGGAGAAGCGGAAGCAGTACGACCGGGTGCGGAAGATGGGTCCGCTGGGCGGGTCGTGGCGCGGAGGCTCCGCGACCACGGGAGGTCCCCGTCCGGGACCGTCGACGGGTGGCGGGGCAGGGGAGAGCTTCCACTTCTCGTTCGACGACCTCGGCGACCTGGGTGGCGGGCTGGGGGACATCTTCAGCTCGATCTTCGACCGCGGTCGGCGGGGCGGTCGGCGGCCGGCCGGTGGCGAGCGGGGCTCGAACATCGAGTACGCGGTCGAGATCCCGTTCCGTGTTGCCGCACGGGGAGGAAGGGTCACGGTCACGGTCCCCGTCACGGAGAGCTGCGCCACGTGCGGGGGCACCGGCAGCGCTCCCGGTTCGCGACCCCGGACGTGCACCGAGTGCGGAGGCACCGGCGTCGTGTCGTTCGGCAAGGGCGGGTTCGCCGTCCAGCGCCCCTGCCCCGCGTGCTACGGCAGGGGGCAGATCCCGACGCAGCCCTGCCCCTCGTGCGGCGGGAGCGGGCAGGTTCGGGACGATCGACAGATCCTTCTCACGGTGCCTTCGGGTGTCGACACCGGCTCGAAGCTACGGCTTTCGGGGCAGGGTGAAGGCGGCGCCGCCGGCTCGCCTGCAGGCGACCTGATCATCACGTTCCGTGTGAAGCCGGATTCGTTCTTCCGACGGGAGGGCCTGGACGTCTACTGCACCATCCCGATCAACGTGGCGCAGGCGATGCTCGGCTCGAAGGTACGGGTGCGAACGGTCGACGGCCGGAAGGTCTCGCTCAAGATTCCTGCGGGCACGCAGTCCGGGACGCGCTTCCGCATCGCGGGTCAGGGGATCCAGAAGGGCGAGCGGCGGGGCGATCAGTACGTGCAGGTGAAGGTCATCGTTCCGGAGACGCTGGACGAAGAGGGCGAACGCCTGGTGCGGGAGCTGGCAGGGCACACGAATCTGAGGTACTGAGAATGGCGAGAACCTTTCTGGACGGGGACCTGCTCACCTGGGAGGCGTACGCCACGAGCGGGGACTTCGGGTACGCCTACACGAGTCGGATCGTCCTGCACTGCCTGAGCGAGCCGGCCCGGCGAGCGCGTTCGGTGGACGACGTCGGCGACAAGGCCGCTGCGGAACGCCTCGTGGCGGACGCGTCGAGCGACGACCTCCTGGCCCTCCTCGATCGGTCGCACCCCCTGGACTGACCGGGCTGCCCCGCGCGTCAGCGGATCCGACCGCCCCCGATCAGGCTGTCACCCCGGTAGAGAGCGCCCGACTGGCCCGGCGTGACCGCCCGCTGCGGCTCGTCGAAGCGGAGCAGCACGCGGTCGGCGTCGGCGCTGCGGACGCGGGCCGGCACGGCCGGCGCACGGTGCCGGATCTGGAGCAGCACCGTCTCGTCCGCCTCGGGCGGATCATCCAGCCAGTTGGGCCCGCCGAGCTCCACGTCCGCCGTGAGCAGCTCGGACGCATCCCCTACCACGACCTGCTTGCTCGCGGGCCGCACGCCCAGCACGTAGAGCGGACGCGGGAATCCGCCCCCGAGCCCCCGTCGCTGACCGACCGTGTAGCGCGCGTAGCCCCCGTGCGTTCCGACGACGTCGCCCGCGCTCGTCACCAGCTCCCCCTCCGTCAGGGACGGGTGGTCCGCACCGAGCCGCTTTTCAAGCAGGTCGCCGTAATCGCCCGTCGGCACGAAGCAGATCTCCTGGGATTCGGGCTTGTCTGCGGTGCGCAGCCCCAGCTCCCGGGCGCGGCGCCGCACCTCCGGCTTCTCGAGGGACCCGACGGGGAAATGCAGCCGGTCAAGCACGGGGCGTGGCAGCCCCCAGAGGAAGTACGTCTGGTCCTTGCCGCGGTCGACTCCGCGCCGCAGCCTCACGCGGCCGTCCGAGACTTCGCGCCGCGCGTAGTGTCCCGTGGCGATGGCGTCCGCGCCGAGGGCCCGACCCTTCCGCAGCAGGTCCGGGATCTTGGTGTTCGAGTTGCAGCGCACGCACGGGTTCGGCGTCCGGCCGGCGGCGTACTCCTCAACGAAGTCGTCGATGACGTCCCGGGTGAAGGCTTCCTCCATGTCGAAGACGTAGTGCGGGACGCCGAGCCGGTCGCACACGGCGCGCGCGTCCCGGATCCCGTCGAGCCCGCAGCAGGTCTTGCCCGTGTGCGATGTGCCGGAGTAGCAGAACGTCTTCATCGTCGCCCCGATCACGCGATGGCCCTGCTCCACGAGCAGCGCCGCCGCGAGCGACGAGTCCACGCCTCCGGACATCGCGACCAGCACCGTCATCCGCTTCGACATTCGGTTTCCCGTTCGCTCCGCGACTTCAGAACGAGGCCATCTCCCGGACCCGCTCGATGACGCGCGGGATCCGGGCGACGGCTTCCTCGATCTCGTCGGTCGTCGTCTCGTGCCCGCAGGAGAAGCGGACCCACGCCTCGCCGGCGGCGGGGCGTCCCATGGCGCGGAGCACGTGGCTGGGTGCCGATGCGCCGCTCGAGCACGCCGACCCCGACGAAACGGCGATCCCCTCCATGTCCAGCGCCATGAGCACGACCTCCGGGTCGACGCCCGGCAGCCCGACGTTCAGAACGTGAGGGAGCCGCTCGCCGCCGCCGTTCACGATGAGGTCCGGGACGGCCTCCCGGAGGCCGGCTTCGAGGCGGGCCCGCAGCCTCTCGAGGCGACGCGCCTCCGCCTCCTGCTCCGCCACCGCCAGGCTCGCCGCCACGCCGAAGCCCACGGCCGCCGCGACGTTCTGGGTGCCCGGCCGGACCGCCCCCTCCTGGCCGCCCCCGTGGGTGACCGGCACCAGCTCCGTGCCGTCCCGGATGAACAGGGCCCCGATCCCCTTCGGCCCGCAGATCTTGTGGGCGCTGACCGCCAGCAGGTCCACCGGCACCTCGTCCACGCGGACCCGGACCTTTCCGAAGCCCTGCACCGCGTCCGTGTGGAAGACGACGCCGGCCTCGCCGCACCGGCGGCACAGCTCCGCCACCGGCTGGATGGTGCCTACCTCGTTGTTGCCCCACATGACGGCGACGACCGCGGGCCGCTCGACCAGCAGGTCGTCCAGCGACGCCGCGTCAACGCGGCCCTCCTCGTCCACGCCCAGGTAGGCGACGGGCGCTCCTTCCGACTCCGCGGCGCTGGCGGCCCCGAGCACTGCCTTGTGCTCGATGGCCGAGCACACGACGCCACCCCGGCCGCCATCCCGCCGGTCCGCCCGGGAGCGGCCGAGGACGGCGATGTTGTCCGCCTCCGTACCGCCGCCCGTGAACACGATCTCCCCGTGGCTCGCGCCCAGCGCGTCGGCCACGCGGTCGCGTGCTTCTTCCAGCGCGGCCCGTGCCTCTCGTCCCCAGCGGTGCACGCTCGATGGATTGCCGAAGCGGGCGTCCAGATACGGCTCCATGGCCTCCCGGACCTCGGGCCGGACCGAGGTCGTCGCCGCGTTGTCGAGGTAGATCGGGTTCATGCGTCCTCCGCGTCGATGTCTGAGCGGCGCCCATGGCCGCTACCGATAATATATGCCTCATCCGGCGACGGCGCCGCTCGGTGCCCGGTGAGGATCTTGGCAGCCCGCGACCGAATCGTTACCCATGAAGGGATCGATGCGTCCCAGAGTCTGTCCGCGAGCCCGCCGATGCCCCGAGCCGCAGTTCCGCCCACTTCGTTTCGCGCGACGGTGCACGGCACCGTCTTCTGTGACCGCACGCGCCAGCTCGACCGCCTCGCCCCTGGCGACGAGGTCCTGCTGGTGCCGGACCCGCCGGGCTCCGAGGACCCCGGCATCTGGGTCCACCACACGGAGGGCGACCTCATCGGCCACCTCCCGCCGGAGATTGGCCGCTGGCTGGTGCCGTGGATGCGTGGGGGCGGGCGGGTCAGTGCCCGGGCGGTCCGCGTGGAGGGATCCGACGCTCCGAGCTGGCGCCGGCTTCTCGTGGAAGTACGCTGTCTCGGCAGCGCGTAGGCCGGCGGTGCGCTAGAGGCTGCGCGCCCCCAGCTTCACGACGTCCTCCACCTCCACCGTCTCCCGGGTCCAGAACGGCTCGCCGTAAGGACGACGGATCCATGACCCGTAATGCGCCGCGTGGGCCAGGATCTGGTCTCGCAGCGGTCGGTCGCCCCCACCGAATACGTCCCCCGCCCACGTCCGATCGGTGAACTGGGAACGGTAGGCGAAGATCGCCTCCAGCTTCCGCTCCATCTGCTCCGTCACATCCACCACGAAGCGGGGGCGGGTGTCGGTCTCGTCGTAGGAGAGGGCGTAGAGGATCTTGTGCGGACGGAACGGCTCGCCGTCCACGGGCGCCCTCCTCAGGCCGGCAACGAAGCACGCGTCGTGTCCCAGCTCCCGCGCCGCGCGGTGGTCCGGGTGCCTGCCTCCGGGCCCGTGGAGGATCACCGTGGAGGGCCGCAGTCGCCGCAGGTGCCCCGCGACGGTGGCCCGGTTCGCGGGCGTGTTCTCGAGGGCACCGTCGGGCAGGCCCGCGTTCTCCCGGGCGCTCAGCCCCAGGATGCGGCCCGCCGCCGCCGCCTCCTGCGCGCGCACGTCGGCGCTCCCCCACGTGCCCGACTCCCCACCCGTCAGGTCCAGGATGGCCGTCCGGTAGCCCTGGTCCGCTGCCCGCAGGAGCGTTCCGCCGACCAGCAGCTCCGCGTCGTCCGGGTGCGCCGCGATCGCGAGGACGTCGACCGTCTCCATCCCTACTCGTGGCGCAGGGCGACGACGGGGTCCATCCGCGACGCCCGCCACGCCGGCCACAGTCCGAAGAAGCCGCCGGCGATCGCGGCCATGGCCAGGGACGCGACGATGGCGCCGATGGGCACACGGGCGGGGATCGGTGTCAGCGCGGCCACGAGGAAGGCCAGGCTGCCGCCGGCGATCATGCCGAAGGCGCTGCCCACCACCGTGAGCGTCGCCGCCTCCACGAGGAACTGCCAGAGGATCTCCCGGGGCGTCGCGCCCAGGGCCTTGCGGATGCCGATTTCCCGGGTCCGCTCGGTCACGGCGATCATCATGATGGCGATCACGCCGACGCCACCTACCATCAGGGCGACGGACGACAGTGCGATCATGACCATGAAGAAGATGCCCGTGATCTTGTTGAACGTCTTGAGCAGCTCCTCCTGGCGGATGACGACGAAGTCGTTCTCCTCCTCCGGCCGCAGACCGTGCCGGCCGCGCATGGCCGTCACCACCTGGTCCATCGCTTCCTGCTGCGTCGCGTCCGGCGCCGTCACGACCAGGACGCTCGCGAATTCGTCGTTCACCCGCAGGTATTTGTAGGCGGCAGAATAGGGCACGATCGCGAGATTCTTCACCGCGCTCGCGAAGATGTTGTCTCCCGGCTTGAAGATCCCCACGACCTGGAACGCCTGCCCGTCCACCCGCACCGTCCGTCCCACGGGCCCGAGCACGCCGAACATGGACTCGGCGAGCTGCGGCGAGAGCAGGATCACCGGCGCCGCGGACTCGATCTCCGTCGGCAGGAAGTTGCGCCCGTCGACGATGTCGCCGTCCGTGAACTGCTCCCAGCCCTCGCTCAGTCCGCGGCCCTGCACGCCGCTTACGCGCTGTCGGCCTGCGGACACGGTCGCGTTGAAGTCCACGCTAACGATGGCCTGGTCGACCTTGTCCAGACGGCTGACCGCCCGGGCATCGGACGGCGTGATCTTCGGGTTGTCCGCCCACGGCGGTCGTCCGCCGTCGCTCGTGATCCGTACCTGGTTGAAGTCGAACCGGGACAGCATGAAGTTCTCGGGCCCGGCGGACGCGACGGCATCCGTGATGCTCGTGCGGATGCCGCTGACCATGGCGCTCATGGCCATCACGGTCGCGACGCCGACGATGATGCCGAGGATCGTCAATGCAGAGCGGAACTTGTTGGCCCGGAGCTGATCGAGGGCGAGCCGGACGCCTTCGGCGAGGGAGGCAGAGCGCATCCGTCTACTCCTGGCGCAGGGCTACGACCGGGTCGAGCCGGCTGGCCCTCGAAGCGGGATACACGCCGGCCAGCACGCCCACGATGATCCCGGCGGACGCGGCCACGACCATCCAGCGCGGCGCGATGGTGGCGGGCAGCGGCGAGACGCTGCGGACGATCATGGCCAGGAGGACGCCGAGGCCGATGCCCATGGCGGCTCCGGCGAACGACAGCGTCCCCGACTCCACCAGCACCTGGAAGAGGATGTCCGAGCGCCGCGCCCCCAGGGCCTTCCGCAGGCCGATCTCCCGGGTCCGCTCGGAGACGGAGACCAGCATGATGTTCATGACCACCATGCCGCCGACGACCAGCGCGATGGCCACGAGCCCCGGGAACGCGACGTAGAGAATGCGGCTGATGCGTGTCCAGAAGGACATGGACTCCTCGGCCGTCTCCAGCTCGAAGTCGTCGTGCTGGCTCGGTCGCAGGCGGTGCTGCTGCCGCATGACGGACTCGAGGCCCGACATGGCCTCGTCCATCGTCGACGGGTCGTCCGTTCGCACGAGGATCTCGTCCACCTTGTGGTGCGGATTGACCATGTCGGCGACGGCGGATCGCGACGGCGCCACGGCCCGATTGTCCAGGGACATGCCGAACAGGCTGCCCTGTTCCTCGAGCACGCCGATCACCCGGAATCGGTCGCCCTCGATGCGCACGTCCTTGCCCAGGGGATCCCGAACCCCGAAGAGCTTCGCCGCCGCCTGGCTCCCGAGGACGACGACGTTCTCACCGCGCTCGTCCTCGAGCTGGTTGAAGAGGCGGCCGCGGTTCACCTCGAACTCGCGAATGCGGAAGTAGGGCGCCGAGGCCGCGGTGAGCCAGACGTTCTCGACAGTGGTGCCGTCGTCCGCCCGGATCTGGCCGGAGCCCTGGCTGCTGACCGCGACCAGCGCCGGCACGGGCAGGCCGTCCCGGATCGCCTGGGCGTCCTCGAAATCGAGGCGCGGTCGCCGCCGCCATTCCCTCCGGACTTCTTCGCTGGGGTCCGTCTGCACGGACGGCGTACGACGGACCGTGATGGTGTTGAGCCCGTACACCATCTTGGCGAAGTCCTCCTCCATGTACCGGTTGATCCCCTCGACGACGCTCACGACCGTCATCAGGAACATGGCGCCGATGAGCACGCCGATGACCGCGAAGAAGCTCTTCAGCTTCTGCGAGCGGATCTGGGACAGGGCGAGGAGAACGCCGTCGGCCCGGCGCATCGGATCAGACGCCCGCCGGCGTCGCCCGGCGCACGTCCTGCTCGATGACGCCGTCGCGCAGGATCACGGAGCGGTGCGCGTGCTCGGCGATGTCGTGCTCATGCGTGACCAGGATGATCGTCTGGCCGTTGGTATGGAGATCGCCGAACAGCGACATGATCTCCTCGCTGGTCTGGCTGTCCAGGTTCCCCGTGGGCTCGTCTGCCAGGAGGATCGCCGGCTCGTTGACGAGGGCGCGCGCCACCGCCACGCGCTGACGCTGACCACCGGACAGCTCCGACGGCCGGTGCTCCATCCGGTCGGCGAGTCCGACCTGGTCGAGGAGGTGCGCGGCCCGCTCCCGCCGCTGCCGGGACGGCATTCCGGCGTAGATCAGCGGCAGCTCCACGTTGTGCAGCGCAGACGCGCGCGGCAGCAGGTTGAAGGTCTGGAAGACGAAGCCGATCTCCCGATTGCGGATGCGCGCCAGGTCGTCGTCGTCCATTCCGGCGACGGGCGTGCCGTTCAGCCAGTACTCCCCGGCCGAGGGCGTGTCGAGGCAGCCGATCAGGTTCATGAGCGTCGACTTGCCCGAGCCCGACGGCCCCATGACGGCGACGTATTCGTTGCGGTCCACCACCAGGTCCACGCCGCGCAGCGCGTGGACCGTCTCCGCGCCGAGGACGTAGTCCTTTCGCAGTCCTTCGGTCCGGATGATCACGTCACTCATCAAGCGCCTCCCTGGTTGCCGGCGGGCTTCTTCGCCGGCTGGTTGATCCGCACGCTCTTGCCGTCCTCGAGCTCACGCACGGCGTCGTAGGGCCCGGCGATGACCGAGTCCCCGGCCTGGATGCCGCCCGTGACCTCGAAGTAGTCCTGTCCCGAGATCCCCACCGTCACGGGCACGAAGTGCGCCTTGCCCTCCTTGAACAGGAAGACTCCTTCCTGGTCCGAGTCGTTGAGCCGGGCCCGCGCCTGCGCCTGCTTCGCCTCCGACTCCTCCATGGGGATCGAGTCGGTCTTCTGCTCCCGGACCGCCAGAGCGATGATCGGCACCGCGAGCACGTCGTTGCGGGCCGCAGTCACGACTTCCGCCGTCGCCGACAGGTCCGGTCGGAGAGACGGCGGGGGCTGGTCCAGCTTGATGACGACCTCGAAATCCGTCGCCTGCTGATTGCCGCTGCCGCCGAGCTGCTTCGCGGCGTCCTCCGGCGAACGGATCGCGCTGTGCCCGATCTCCGCCACGTGGCCGGTGAAGCGCTGGCGGGGGAACGCGTCGATCTCCACGGAGGCGCTGTCGCCGAGCTGGATGTCCGGAACGTCGGTCTCGTCGACCTGCACCACGGCCTCCATCGTGGCCATGTCGCTGATCGTGAGCAGCAGGCTGCCCGGGTTGTTCATGGTCCCGACGATCGCCATCTCGCCCTGCTCGATGTTCAGGCGCGTGACGACGCCGGTGAGGGGAGCCCGCACCACCGTTTTCGCGAGCTGGTTCTCCGCCTCGGAGAGCGACGCCTTGGCCTGCTGCACGCGGTACTGCGCCGCCTCCAGAAGTGCGTCCTGCACCTTGGCCTGGCTCTGCGCGTCCTCCAGCTCGCGCGAGCTGACGAGCTTGTCGTTGGACTTCGCGATGTCCTGGAGCCGTTCCATCTGCCGGTGCGCCTGAAGCTGGTTCGCCCGTGCCTGGGCTTCCGATGCCTGCGCCTCGCTCACCGCCGCGCGGGCGCGACCCACCGCTGCCTCGTACTGCGTCGGGTCGATGCGCAGCAGAAGCTGCCCCTCGGTAACGGCGTCGCCTTCCTGGACCTTCAGCTCGACGACTCGGCCCATGATGTCCGACTGCACGTCGACCGCGCTGTGAGGACGGACCCAGCCGCTGGCGGTCACCGTCGACACCAGGTTGCGCCGCTGGATGGCCTCGACCTTCACGGCCGGGCCACCGCCGTCACCGCGGGCGCCCAGCACGGCGATGACGCCCACCAGCACCACGGCGCCGCCGAGCACCAGTCCCCACTTCGTACGTCGCTTCATCGCGACTCCCCTTGTCGGTTGAGCGGCTCACCCACCGCGTTCTCCAACGCGGCGTAGCTCTCGAAGAAGGTGTAGCGGGCCTGCAGGTACGCCCGGTCCGCCCGCGCCTTGATGGTCTCCGCGTCGATCAGGTCGACGAAGCTCGTCATCCCGAGCCGGTAGCGCTCCCGCGCCAGGTCGAGCTGCTCCGCCGCCAGCGTGGCGTTTCGTTCCTCGAGGCCGACGCTCGTGTACGCCGTCTTCAGGCTGTTCAGCGCGTTGGTGATGTCCGTCCTCAGCTTCAGCTCCGTCGCCCTCACCCGGTACGTCGCGTCGTCCGCGGCCGCCCGCGCCTCCTGTACCCGGCTCTCACGACTGAAGCCGTTGAAGATCGGCAGCGACAGTCGAAGCTGCGCGGTCATCGGCTGCCTCGTGAAATTGAACGGGAACACGTTGTTGTTCTCGACGATCTGCTGCCGCTGCGCGTCCGTCAGCGTGAGAGACGAGCAGTCCAGGGGAAAACCCGGGATCGGCGAGGTCAGTCGGTCGTTGATCTGATTGTAGACGCCGCAGCTCTGGAAATTGTTCTGCGCGCCGGCCTCCGCCTGCGCCACGAGCAGGTCCGCGTTTCCGGCCTCGCGGGTGTATCCCGACCAGCCGACGTTCATGTTCAGCGTCGGAAAGTAGGCGCTCCGGGCCATGCGCACGCTGGCACCGCTCGCCTGCTCGGCCGCCCGGTTCGCGTTCAGCGTCGGGTTGCGGGCCATGGCGCGGGCAACGAGGTCCGGGGCGTCCCAGCGGGGCTCGAATACCTCGAGCTGCGTCGTCAGCGTCACGTCCCGGTCGATCTGGACGCCCAGCAGCTGGACCAGGTTCAGCTTCGACGACTCGAGGTCGTTCTTCGCCTTGATGAGGTCCACCTCGGCCCGGCCCCGCTCCACTTCCGCCTGTTTCGCTTCCAGCTCGATTGCGTCTCCGACCTCGACACGGGCCTGCGCCAGCTTGAGGTTCTCGTCCGCCCGGTCGAGCTCCGTCTGCGCCAGATCCACCGCGTCCTTCGCTCCGAGCACGAAGATGTACTGGCTCGTGACCTGGCTCTCGAGGTTCGAGCGAGCGGCCGCCGTCCGGGCCCGCGTCGCCGTCCGGTTCGCCTTCTCCTGCGAGACCTGGAACAGCGTCGAGCCGCCGATCTGGTAGTTCAGACCCAGGCTGTAGTCCGAGTAGTAGTACGACTGCCCTCCGCTCAGGCCGAGGTCGCTGCCCGAGAAGATGCCGAGCTGCGGCTCGCCTTTCGCCTGGTACTGCATCCCGAAGCTCGCGCTGGCCGATGGCAGCAGGCTGCCGTAGGCCGAGCGGACCGCCCACTCGGCGGCCCCCTCGTCGTTCTTCTGGGAGAGGTAGTCCGGGTTGTTGCGGCGCGCGAGCTCGATGGCCTGCTCGAGCGTCAGCGTCGCCGGCTCCTGGGCGCGACCGTTCGTGGGCACGGCGATGCCGCTCGCCACGGCGGCGACTGCCACGAGGCGGATCCATCGCGTCGTCGACGGGAACACTCCGCTCACTCCTGTTGGTGGATGGCTTCGGGTACGGCGTGGGACCCCTACGCCACCACCGGGCGCGGGGTTTCATGGGGACGCAGGCTCTGGCGCCCGGGCGCGGCACCCGAAACCTCGAAAATAGCCGCGGCGCGACCCGCGGTGAAGTGCGCCGCTCAGCCCGGCGGCGCGCTGCGGAGGGCCGTGTAGCCGAGGGCCGGGATCTCGACTTTCAGGATCCGGCCCTGGTCGTCTGCCCAGATGGTGCGTGGATCTCCGTTGCGAGGCTGGATCGTGATGCGCTTCGCCTGGACGCTGGTTCCGCCCACGTCCACGGCTTCCGAGCCGTCGACGGAGATCTGCGCCATGATCTGCCGGCTCTGGCGCGGGACCAGGATCGGAATCGACGTGGCGCCGTCGAGCGCCCGCCGGGCGACGAAGTAGTACTGGTGCGCGACCCCCTCGTCCACGACGACGGCGCCGTCTCCGGCCAGGTACTCCCGCATCTGCTCCCCCGACGGGGACGCGATGCGCGCCGTGAATCGGCCGCCTACGACGCGGCCGGCGATCTTCGACGTGCCGTCCCCCTGGATCTCCACCTGGTAGGCGGCCGGCCGCAGCGGGCTGCCGGTCAGCTCGAGGTTGGAGCTGATGTCCTGCTTCGTCCCCGTGACCTTGCCCTGAGCGGTGATCACGGCATTGGCGCCGCTCCCGCTGCGGTGGATGGAGAACGTCTCCCGCCCGACCTCCCGGCCGTTGATGAGGATGCGGAAGGCCCCCTCGTCCACGCCTGCGGTCTGCCCCCACCCCGGGGCCGGGGCGGCGAGCAGCGTCGCGAGCGCGATGGGCGCGGCGTGCCTGGCGAATCGGATCAACGGTTCCTCCCGTGTCTGGAAGCGTACGTGGTCTACACCGGGTCTGGGGCGGGGGTCCGGTCGCGGGGGTCAGAGCGTGTCGGTGTCGCCCGGCTCGGACGCCACGAATACGGCACGTCGCACGGCCTTCAGGATACGCGCGTAGATGCGCTCGCCCTTCTCGGCCGTGGCGGCGCTCGGCCGTCCCACGACGCCCGCGCCGCCGGCGGGGGGCGTGGGCAGGCCCCCGTGGATGTAGCGGCGGAACTCGTCCGGACTCATGTCGAAGTCCCGGGCCCGGTCCATCCGCACCAGTTGCGGGTAGAGGTACAGCATGACCGACGTCTCGGCCTCCCCCGCGTGCAGCGGTCCGCGCTGGAACTCGAGGAGGTCGCCGACGTCCACGTCCCAGGCCTCGACCACGCGCACCCGGGCCGCGTTCGTGATCAGCCCGGCCAGCGCCTCCAGGTGCGGCTCGTGCCGGTGCGCCGTGATCAGGATAAATTCGTTGAATCCGTGCTCTTCCCAGCAGCCGAGAAGCTCGTTCAGCGCCCGGTGCAGGACCTTCTTGCCGAGGGACGCTGTACCTGCGTAGGCGCGGTCGCTCTCGACGTTCACGCCGTAGTGGAACGTCGGGGCCCGAAGCACACCGAACTCGGTGGAGAGGTCCAGCGCCAGCCGGCGCGCGATGAGGACGTTGCTGCCGAGGGGGAGGTGTGAGCCGTGCTGCTCCAGTGCGCCCACGGGGATGATGAGGCGCGGGTCGCGGGCCACGTGGGCCGCGACGTCGATCCAGCTCAGCTCGTCGAGGCCGAGACAGTCCTGTCGTGAGTCTTCGCTCATCGCGTCCATCCGCCGATTCGGTTGCCCGCGCCCTCGCGGCTGCGGGCGTTCTGCTCGTCCTCGTGTGGTCCCGCACGCTGCAATGGGCCCTCCTCGCCGGAGCAGCCGGGTTCGGCGTCGCGTCCGCCGTTGCCTGCCTGCGCGGCTTCCTGCGCCCGGACGCCGCGAGCCGGCGCGTGCAGCGCGCCCTGACGCTCGGTGCCCTAACCGCCCTCGCCGCCGCTCTCGTCGCCGGCGGCTGGACGCAAGGTCGGCTCCGCAGGATCGGCACGGACTGGGCCGCCGTGTCCGTGGAGCGAAGCCAGCACCTGCGCGTGCAGCTCCGGGACCGGCTGCGCCAGGTCTTCGAAAACGGCAGGGACGCGTCCCGGGCTGCGGCCTCCGCCGCGCAGAGCAACGACGGAGCGGCCCTGTTCAGCGCAGCGAGCGACGTCCGGCAGCGCTATGGACTCGCCGCCGTCGCCATCTTCGACGCCGGCGGCGACCTGGTCGCGTGGGCCGGGGAGCACCGGGGCGTTCTCCCCGAATCCCTTCGGCAGGGGGCGCGCAGCGTCGTCTACGCCGAGCGGCCGCTCTTCAGCTATCTATACTCCGCGTCTCCAGTGCCGGCAAAGGGCGGCCGCGCCGTCGCCGTGACGCTCCTCCAGACGGGGCCGCCGCTGGGGCCGGGGCGCGCAGGCGGCGAGGCTGCTCGCTTCGAGGCGGCTACGGGCGCGTCCGTGCGCTTCGAGCCTGGAGCCCCGGACGACGCCAGCTGGACGTTCGAGGAAGAAGGAAGGCCCGTTTTCTCGGCGACGCTCGAGCCGGCCTCGCAGTCCGCAGCACGGACGCGCGTGGCGGCGATGGGACGTCGCGTCGCCCTGGCGCTCCTCGCCCTTTCCTTCCTGCTGCTGGCGGGTGCCTGGATCCGGGGCCACCCTCCCGGGCGGGGTCGCTTCGCGGTCCCGCTGCTCTCTGCCGCCGTGGTCCTGGCCCTGGCTCCCCTCGGAGCGGTGCTTCCCCTGCAGCCGCTCTTCTCGCCAGGGCTCTTCCTGCTGCCGGCACCCGGCGAGGTCACGCTCGGACCGCTTCTCGCCGTCATGATCCCGCTGGCGGCCCTCGTCGCCCTGTGGCGGGCCCGGCCCCGGAGCCGGCGGAGGTTCGCCTTTCGACTCGCAGCAGGCGCCGTGCTCGTGCCGCTGACGTTCGGCACCGCGATGCGTGTCCTGATCACCGCCGCCGGGCCGAGCCTGCTGGAGCGCGACCCGTACCTCTGGTGGGGCCTCCAGCCCGCCGCCGTCCTGCTGCTGGCGAGCATCGCGGGTCTGCTCTTCCCGCGACTGCGCGCCGGCGAGGACGGGCCGTCCGAGGCCGCGGAGGCCGAGCCCGCGGAGGCCGAGCCCGTGCAGGCCGAGCCCGCGCAGGTCGAGCCCGCGCAGGCGGAGGCGGCCCGCCACGAGGCGCGGCCGCCCCGCGGCGCAGACGCGCCGCGCTGGCCGATGGTAATGGGCGGCGGACTCGTCAGCGCCGCACTCGGCGCGGCGCTCCTGTCCGTCTGGTCGGGTGAACGGGGGCCGCCGCCGGACCCGTGGCAGACGGCGTACGGCGTCGCCGCTCTCTGGGCCGTGCCGTACCTGCTCCTCGCGCTGGGCATCGGACGGCGTGCCGCCCGCGCGGGCCGGCTGGGGCGCACGGTGGGCGCCACGTGGCTCGCCGCGACCTTCGTCCTGCCCATGCTCTGGGCCGCCCACGTGCGCGCGGAACTCGGGGCCGCGGAGCAGTCTCTGTCCACGCTGGGAAGCCGATCCGATCCGTACGTGGCGTACCTGCTGAACCGGTTCGGCTCCGACGTCCGGCAGCGAGCCGCGCGGGGAGACCGTGGAGTGGACCTGCTGTTCCGCTCCTGGGTGGCCAGCGGGCTGGCGGAAGAGGGCTACCCCGTCCAGCTCATCGCCTGGGACGCACTGGGCCGTCCGGCTACGATTCTGAACCTGGCCGGGGCGGCCAGCCCGATGCCGGCGGACGCCGCCTCCGCCGCCACGCTCCGGCGGCTGCTCACGGTGGCGGAGGCCTCCGATCGTACCGTCCTCGACATGCAGCCGGCGATTCCCGCCGCGAACCAGGCGCTGGCCGTGCCGCTCGACGGCGCCGGCGTCACCGCGGTGGTGGTGCCCCGCCGTCAGCTCGATTTCGCGCCCGCGCTGCTGGGCTTCCTCGGCGCTCCGCCGCCGACCGACACCCGGCTGACGCTCGTGCAGTCCTCGGTGGCGACGGACTCGCTCGCGTCCGGGGCGCCGGCGAGCTGGGAGCGGACGGACCGCGGATGGCGGGCCGAGGCCCGCGTGCGCTACCCCGACGGGCTCTACCATGCCCACATCGAGGTGAGGGCGCCGCCACTGATCGTCTCCATCGCCCGCGGAGCGCTGCTGTCGGCCGTGGACCTCGCCCTTCTGATGCTCCTGTGGCTCGTGGGCCGCTGGGCGGAGGGCGACTGGAGCCGTCCCGTGGGCGGCTGGTTCGCGTGGGTCGGCAGCTTCCGGGCGCGCATGACCCTCGCCCTCTTCGCCTTCTTCCTGATCCCGACGGCCGCCTTCGGCGCGTTCGCCTACCGGGCGCTCGCCGGTGAGTCGGTGCGTTCCGCGTCCCTCCTCGGACGCCAGGCGGTGGAGCAGGCCGCCGAGACGTTCCCCGACTCGAACTATCTGGTCTCCGTGGGCAGCCGTGTAGGGCAGGAGGTGCTGTACTACCTGCGCGGCGAGCTGGCGCAGGCGTCGTCGCCCGAAGCCGTGCAGCTGGGGCTGTACGGCGCGTGGATGCCGCCGTCCGTCTACCTGGCCCTGCGCAGCGGCGAAGAGATCGCGGCGACCCAGGTGCGACAGGTCTTCCAGACCCCCTACGTCATGTCCTTCCGCGCCCTGCGGCCGGCGGGCACGC
The DNA here is from genome assembly GCA_963728445.1 of uncultured Gemmatimonadales bacterium. Taxonomy (GTDB): domain Bacteria; phylum Gemmatimonadota; class Gemmatimonadetes; order Longimicrobiales; family RSA9; genus CAVSJO01. The sequence goes on from CAVSJO010000006.1 coordinate 1,862,220, forward strand.
TCGCGGTGCCGGTCTCGCTGGCGACGGGGGAGGGCGTGGCGCGGCAGCGCGAGCTGGCGCACCTCGTCCTCTTCGCGACGCTGCTGGGCGGCGTGCTGTCCCTGGCGCTGTCGCTGCTCGTCGCGCGGGCGCTGTCCCGGCCCATCGCCCAGATCCGCAGGGCGGCGGCGGCCGTGGGCGCCGGGCGACTGGACGTCCGCCTGCCCGCGACCCGAACGGACGAGTTCGGCGAGCTGTTCGCGTCCTTCAACCGCATGGTCAGGCGGCTGCGGAGAGCCCGATCGCGGGAGATCCGAACCGCCCGCGTGCTGGCGTGGGGCGAGATGGCCCGCCAGGTGGCCCACGAGATCAAGAACCCCCTCACGCCCATCAAGCTGTCGGTCCAGCACCTGCGCCGGGCCTACGCCGACCGCCGGCCGGACTTCGGCTCGATCCTGGACACGAACGTCGAGCACGTCCTGACGGAGATCGACCGGCTCGGCGACATCGCGCGGGCGTTCTCGCGGTACGGCCTGCCCGCAGCGTCCTCCGGGCCCCTCGAGCGGGTGGACGTCTCGGCGGTGGTCCGGGAGACCCTCGGCCTGTATCGATCGGGGGAGAGCGGGATCGTCTATCGGGAGCGGCTGCCCGACGACCTGCCTCCGGCCCGCGCCCGGGCCGCCGAGCTCAAGGAAGTGCTCGTGAACCTGCTCGAGAACGCCCGGGCCGCCATCGACGGCGCCGGCGCCGTGGAAGTCAGCGCGGCGGCGCTGGACGGCGTGGTCGAGGTGGTGGTTCGGGACGAGGGGACGGGCATCCCGCCCGAGCTGCTGCCCCGCATCTTCGAGCCGCACTTCTCGACGCGCACGGCGGGGACGGGTCTGGGTCTCGCCATCGTCCGGCGCCTGGTCGAGGGGTGGGGAGGGACGGTCACCGTCGAGAGCGAGGAGAGCGTGGGCGCCGCCGTCCGGGTCCGGCTGCCCCGGGCGTGAACGGCGAAGCGCCGCCGGAGCCCACGGCCCCGACGGCGCTTCGTTCGGCGTGTGATCAGACGGGCGACGTCGCCCGGAGCGTCACTCGACGGCGCGGAACGTCAGCAGCTGACGCGTTCCGTCCGGGCCGAGCACGACCATCGAGATCGGCTGGCCGGGCTTCAGGGAGTCGCCGATGGACGCCACGTCCCCCGGGCCCGTGACCTTCTTCCCGTTCAGCTGCACGATCACCAGCCCGCGACGCACGCCCTTGTCATAGGCGGGCGTGTACGGCGTCACCGCCGAGATCACGGCGCCCTGCGTGCTCGCCGGGACCTGGATCTGGCTGGCGATGGACGGCGTCAGCTCCGTGACGTCGAAGCCCAGGAGGTCCCGCGCCTGACGCGGCTGATTCGCCGCCTGCTGGGTCTGCTTCTGCGCCTCGAACTGCCCCAGCGTCACCGGCATGGTCTGCTGCTTGCCGTTCCGCACGATGCCGATCGTCACCTTCGCGCCCGGCTCCATGCGGGCCAGCGTAGCGATGAGGTCGGTGTTGTTCTTCACCGGCTCACCGTTGAGCGCGACGATCACGTCCCCCATCTGCAGGCCCGCCTTGTCGGCCGGCGACCCGGGCTGGACCTGCGTGACGAGTGCGCCGGCAACCGACGGCAGGTGGTAGAGTTCGGCTTCCGTCTCGCTGACCGGCCCGATGAGCACGCCGAGCTGCGGCCGCCGTACCGCCCCGTACTGCATGAGGTCGTTCGCGATCTTTGACGCGATGGCGATCGGGATCGCGAAGCCGTAGCCGGTGTTCACGCCCGTCGGAGACTCGATGGCCGAGTTGATGCCGACGACCTGCCCGAGCAGGTTCACCAGCGGTCCGCCCGAGTTGCCGGGATTGATGGCCGCGTCCGTCTGGATGTACGACTCGACGCCGGCGTTGGCTCCGTTCTGGCGCTGCTGGATGATGCCGAGGTTGCGCCCCTTCGCGCTCACGATCCCCGCCGTCACCGTGAACTGCAGGCCGAACGGGTTGCCGAGCGCCAGGACCCAGTCCCCGACCTTCAGGTCGTCCGAGTTGCCGAACTGCACGGCCTGGAGCTTCGTCCCCTCCGGCGGGTTGATCTTGATGACCGCCACGTCCGTCTGCGGGTCCGCGCCGACCACCTCGGCCTGGTACTCCCGCCCGTCCACCATCGTGACCCGCACCTTCGACGCGTCCGCCACTACGTGGTTGTTCGTCAGGATGTAGCCGCGCGGGTCGAAGATGAAGCCCGAACCCTCGCCCCGGGCCGGCGGCATCGGCGTCTCCTGCTGCTGGCCGTTCGGAAGGCCGAAGAGATGGAAGGGGAAGTTGCCGGGCTGCTGACCCTGCGCGACGTTCGCCTGTTCCTCGACTTCGATGAAGACGACCGAGGGGAGCGCCCGCGCCGACGCGTTCCGGAACGTCTGCGACAGCGCGGAGGCCGTCGCCGTGTCCAGGCTGGCCGGCACTTCGCCCAGCTGCTGCCGCACCGCGCTCTGCGTGCTTGCCTGCGTGACCTGCGCCTGCGCCGGCTCCTTGCCGCCGCCGCACGCGGTCAGCAGAAGCACCATCGTGGCAAGCAGCCGGCCGCCGGGGGTCTTTCGATTCCTGCTCATGTCTTTTCTTTCCTCCAGTCCCATCCGCTCACGGGCCGCCCCGGGCCCACCCGGGGCGAATCTCCCGGTGCGGCGCCGGGTCCAGGCCCGGGGGTGCCATGGGCACCGCGGCGGGTCCGGTCCGGCCGGAGTTGGAGACCGGCGGAAGCGTCGCTCGGGAGCGTCGTCCTCTGCTAGTCGACCGCGGGGCTGGAAGTTCCAACCCCCGGCGTCGCGGCCCACTCGGATCGCACGCACGATCAGGGCCATGGAACGGGCCGGAACGACAGCCCCGGCGGGCGTGGATCATGGCTCGTCGCGCCATTCCACCGCCCCGTGCGGCGTGACATCGTGCGGCCGGTCCGCCGCCGGCGGACGGGTACGGCGGACGGCAGCCCGGAGGGCGCGTGCTGGCACAGGTGCTGAGCGGGGCGGTGATGGGGGTGGACGGATACCTCGTACGCGTGGAGGTCGACGCGACGGCCGGCCTGCCCGGGATGAGCGTGGTCGGACTACCGGAGAGCGCCGTGCGGGAGGGCCGGGAACGGGTAACGGCGGCGCTGCACAACTCGGGATGGGCCGTCCCGCCGCGGCGCATCACGGTCAATCTGGCCCCGGCCGACGTGCGCAAGGAGGGCAGCGCGTTCGACCTGCCCATCGCCCTCGGACTTCTCGCCGCCGCCGGCGTGCTGCCGCCCGCCAGTCTCCACGGCGTCTGCGCCATGGCAGAGCTCGGGCTGGACGGCGAGCTACGCCCGGTGCGCGGCGTCGTCGCCGTCGCCCTGAAGTGCGCAGACGAGCGCGTCCCGACCTTCCTCGTGCCTGCCGCGAACGCCGCCGAATCCGCCCTCGTCCCCGGCCTCGACGCCCGCGCCGCCTCCACGCTGTGCGACGTCGTCGAGCACCTCACCGGCCGCGCGTCGCTTCCGTCCGCCGCCGGCGCGTCACAGCCCGGTGCTCCGCCGGCTCGCGAATCCCCGGACCTCGCCGACGTGCAGGGACAGGAGCACGCCAGGCGCGCCCTCGAGATCGCCGCCGCCGGCGGGCACAACCTCCTCTTCATCGGTCCGCCGGGGTCCGGGAAGTCGATGCTCGCGCGCCGGCTGCCGGGGATCCTGCCCCGGATGACGCCCGACGAGGCCCTCGAGGTCACCCGCGTCCATTCGGTGGCGGGTCGGCTGCGACGGGGAGGGGGGCTCGTCCTCGAGCGGCCGTTCCGGGCGCCGCACCACGGCTGCAGCGAGGTCGCGCTCGTCGGCGGCGGCGCCGTCCCCCGGCCCGGCGACGCGTCCCTGGCCCACCGCGGCGTGCTCTTCCTGGACGAGATCCCGGAGTTCCGCCGCAACGCCCTGGAAGCCCTGCGACAGCCGCTCGAGGACGGGTGGGTCCACGTCGGCCGCGCGCGGGCCTCGCTTCACATGCCCGCCCGCTTCATGCTCGTCGCCGCGATGAACCCGTGCCCGTGCGGGTTCCACGGAGACGGAACGGCTCGCTGCACCTGTCACGGCAGCGAAGTGCGGCGCTACCGAGCCCGGGTCTCGGGCCCCCTTCTCGACCGCATCGATCTCCACGTCCCCGTGCCCTCGCTGCCGGCGCGGCAGGCCCTCGATGGGCGGAAGGGGGAGGCGAGCGCAAACGTACGCGCCCGGGTCGAGATCGCCCGTGAGCGCCAGCTCCGCCGGCTGGCCGGCTCCGGCCTCGCCTCCAACGCCGAGATGGGCCCCGCCGACCTGCGTCGCCATGCCGGGCTGGACGACGACTGCGCCGGTCTGCTCCGCGCCGCGGTCGAGCGCCTCGGCCTCTCCGTCCGGGCGACGCACCGCGTCCTCAAGGTCGCACGCACCATCGCCGACCTCGCCGACGCCCCCGCGATCGCCCGGACCCACGTGGCCGAGGCGATCCAGTACCGCTCCCTGGACCGCCGTGGCGCGACCGTACGGTAAGGGCCGGTGAGACCCCGCCGCCGGTGAGACGCCGGCGCCGGTGACACCCGGGCGCCGGTGCGGCCCCTTATCGCACGACGATGGCGCCCTGCGCTGCCAGGCTGTCCAGCCCGCCGCCGTTCTCCGCGCGTGCGAAGCCGTGCTTGCGCAGTTCCTCGAGGGCGATCCCGGCCCGGTGGCCCGTCCGGCAGTAGAGGACGACCCGCCGGTTCTGCAGCGAGTCCAGCTCGGTCCAGCGCTGCGCCATCTGGTCGTACGGAATGTTCACCGCGCCCTCTACGTGGCCGGCTGTGTACTCCTCGGGCGTCCGCACGTCCACGAACGCCAGGGCGCCCGCCTCCGCCACCTCGGCGGGTGCGGCCGCCGCCGACACCGTGGGTGCCGCCTGCATCATCTGTCCCGTGCCTGCCGCCCCCGCGTCCGGGCGCTCCCGCCCGCAGGCCGCTCCAAGCAGCACCGCGAGCACTACCGCAGTCCACCTCGCCATCGCCGTCTCCTTTCGCGGATCCCAATTCCCCAGGCTCCTCCCCAAGCATTCCTCCGTTCCACCCCTTCGTCTGTAGGGAGCCTCCCGCGCGCTCTGCCGGGCGACGTCCGCACCGGGCCGGCGGCTCACCTTGTGGGACGGGGCCCTCCGCCCTAGCTTGCGCGGCCCGGCGCGGGAACCGGACGCGCCTTCCTTCGTACTATCCCAGGGCGTTCCGGCCCGGGGCCACGCTGGCCCGCATCCGAGCCTTCATCACCGACGTGGAGCGAATGGGCGAGTCGATCACCGCAGACGGGTCGCTCCGGAAAGGGCGCGCGCGCCTGGAAGCCATCCTGCGCGAGCTCGGCTCCGTCTGCATCGGCTACTCCGGGGGCGTGGATTCCGTCTTCCTCGCGGCCGTCGCCGTGGAGGTCCTGGGGCCGGGGCGGGTACTCGCGGTGACGGGACGGAGCGCGTCCTATCCCGCGGTCCAGCGGGACGTCGCCGTCGACTGCTCCCGCCGCCTCGGCATCCCGCACCTCGAAGTCGAGACCGACGAGCTGGCGGATCCCGCCTACGCGGCGAACCCGACGAACCGCTGCTACTTCTGCAAGCAGGAGCTGTGGAGCGTGCTCGGGAATGTCGCCCGGGAGCGGGGCCTCGCGGCGGTTCTGGACGGGTCGAACGCCGACGACGCCGGCGACTACCGGCCGGGCATGACGGCTGCCCGCGAGCATGGCGTCCGCTCGCCGCTCCTGGAGGCGGGGCTAGGAAAGGCGGACATCCGCGCGCTGTCCCGGGTCATGGGACTGCCGACGTGGGACCAGCCCGCGGCGCCCTGCCTGTCGAGCCGCCTGCCGTACGGGCTGGCGGTCACGCCGAGCCGACTCGCGCAGGTAGAGCAGGCGGAAGAGATGCTCCGGGAGCTCGGCTTCCGGAGCTTCCGCGTACGGCATCACGGCGACGTCGCACGCCTCGAGATCGCCGCCGAGGAGATGGATCGGGCCGTCGAACGCGCCGGCGCGCTCGCGGCGGACCTGCGCGGCCTGGGCTTCGAAGCCGTGCTGCTGGACGTCGAGGGGTACCGGCGCGGCGCGCTGAACGAGGGTCTCGGGCTGGTCCGCCTGGGGGCGGGCGCGTGACGGCCGGGGGAAGGGGCGGCGGGCGGGCGGGTGCACAAGCTCGCGCGTCGGCGACGGACGCGCGCTGCCGGGACGCAGAGGCACTGCTGGAGCGTGCGGGGGTCACGGCGCGCGTGCAGGCGCGGGGCTTCGACGGGAGCATCGCCGCCGTGCGTGCCTCCGCCGCGGACCTGCCGACGGTGCGGGAGCAGGCGGCGGCGATCCGGAATCTCGGTTTCCGCTACGTTGCGCTGGAGCTGACCGGCCACGGTGCGGAGACCGCGGAGACGGGGCCGCCGCGCGGCCTGGACGAACACGGACGACAATAGGGGAACGGAGTCGATGAGACTTTTCGTGGCGCTCAACCTGCCGGCGGCCGAGCGGCGCCGGCTGCACCGCGCTTCAAGGTCGCTCCGGGAGTCGGAGCTGCCGGTGCGCTGGCTCCCGCCGGAGTCGTACCACCTCACGTTGAAGTTCCTGGGAGAGGTGCCGACCGACGAGGCCCGGCGGGTGGAGCTCGCAGTGCGGGACATCGCCGCGAAAGCGAACCCGTTTCCCCTCGAGCTGTCCGACTTCGGGGCGTTCCCGTCGCTCCGGCGGCCCCGGGTCATCTGGTGCGGGGCGAACGCGCTGCCGCAGCTTCGGGCGCTGAAGCACGACCTCGAGTGGGAGCTCGCCTCCCTCGGATTCGAGAGAGAGCTGCGAGCCTTCCACCCCCACATCACGCTGGGCCGCGCCGATCCCGAGGCGCGGGCAGGCGAGTTCCGGGACCTCGAGGGACTCGCGGGCGAGCTGACGTACAGCGCTGTCGTCAACCCGTCGACCGTGGACCTGATGCAGAGCCGCATGGGCCCGTCGGGTGCGACCTACGCGGTCGTGACGCGCATGAAGATCGGTCGGCCGGACACCGTGGCGCGGGGGCGCCGAGCGTGATCGGCGGATGTCTGCGCCGGGTCTTCGGACTCGTTCTGGGGCTCGTGCTCCTGGCCGGTCTCGCGCTGCTCGCGTGGGTGAACCGCGAGCGCATCACGGACGCCTGGCACACGTGGCGCGGAGAGGAGCCGTTAGCCGAGGAGCAGGTCTCTCCGGAGCTGGCCGAGCGTGCGGCGGGCAAGCTCGAGTCCCTGGCCCGACGGGGTACGCCCCGCCGCGTCGCCTTTGGTGAGCGTGAGCTGCAGAGCCTTCTGCGCTACCGCTATGCGTCGAGCCTCCCGTCGTACCTGAACGATCCGGTCGTGCGTCTCTCGGAGGGCGTCATGAAGGTGCACGCCCGCGTGGCCCGGGAGGCGATGCCGTCGCTGCCGGGCACCGGCGAGCTCTCCGACCTGCTGCCCGACACGACGGACGTCGACGCCAGGGCGCAGGTGCTGCCATTGGACAGCGGCCGCGTGGCCATCGCCCTCAACGAGATCAGTGCCGCACGCATCCCGCTGCCGGCGCGCATGATCCCGTCCCTGCTCCGCCGGATCGGCCGGAGGGACGAGCCGGGGCTGCCCGGGGACGCGATCGCGGTGCGACTTCCTGCCGGGGCGTGCACGGCCTTCGTGCACGCCGATTCCCTCGTCCTCGTGGGGCCCGGCGGCGGCGCCGGGTGTCGCTGATCATGGCACGCATCCTCGTTGTCGACGACGAAGACGGCATCCGCCGCACGCTCCGGCAGCTCCTCGAATACGAGGGGCACGAGGTCCGGGAGGCGGCGAGCGGGGGCGAAGCCCTCACCGCGCACGAAGAGAGCCGCCCCGACCTCACGTTCCTGGACGTGAAGATGGCCCGCATGGACGGGCTCGAGGTGCTGGATCGCATCCGGGAAACGGAGCCGGGGGCCCTGGTGGTGATGATCAGCGGCCACGGCACGATCGAAACGGCGGTCGAGGCGACCCGTCGCGGGGCTTTCGACTTCCTGGAGAAGCCCCTCGACACCGACCGCATCCTGCTGACCATCCGCAACGCCCTGCAGAGGGAGCGGCTGGAACAGGAGAACGCCCGGCTGCGGGGAGAGGTCGAGTCCCGACATGAGATCGTCGGCCGCAGCTTCGCCATCGCTCAGGTCCTGGACCGCGTGGAGAAGGTCGGCCCCACCGACGCCCGCGTGCTCGTCACGGGCGAAAACGGCACGGGCAAGGAGCTCGTCGCACGGGCTCTCCACCGCGTATCGCCCCGGGCCAATGCGCCCCTCGTCGAGGTGAACTGCGCCGCCATCCCGTCGGAGCTCATCGAGAGCGAGCTCTTCGGCCACGTGAAGGGCTCCTTCACCGGGGCAACGGCGGACCGCGCGGGCAAGTTCGAGCAGGCCGACGGAGGGACGCTCTTCCTCGACGAGATCGGGGACATGAGCCTGGCCGCCCAGGCCAAGGTTCTCCGGGCCCTCCAGGACGGCGTCGTGACCCGCGTCGGCGGGCAGAAGCCCATCCAGGTCGACGTCCGGGTGATCGCGGCCACGAACAAGAACCTCGACAGGGAGATCGAGGCCGGCCGCTTCCGTGACGACCTCTACTTCCGGCTCAACGTAGTGCCCATCCACGTTCCGCCGCTGCGGGAGAGGCGGGACGACATCCCGATGCTCGTGCGCCACTTCACCGAGAAGGCCCTCGGCGAGCAGCGTCTGCCGCCGCGCCACTTCACGGACGAGGCCGTCTCCCACCTGGAGCGCATGGACTGGCCCGGGAACGTCCGTGAGCTGCGCAACACGGTCGAGCGGCTGCTGATCCTGGCCCGAGGCTCGGAGGTCTCCGCCTCCGACGTCGAACGACTCGTCGGCGGACCGCAGGGTGGCGCCCTCTCCTCCGAGATCCTCTCGGCCCCCACGTACGCCGAGTTCAAGGAGCGAGCCGAGCGCGCCTACGTGCTGGCGCGCCTGCGGGACCACGACTGGAACGTGAGCGAGACGGCCCGCGCCCTCGAGATGCCCCGCTCCAACCTCTACAAGAAGATCGAGAAGTACGGCCTCGTCCGGGAGGAGCGCTGACCTACGACGTCGCCTGGGCGCTGCTGGCCCTGCTCTGGGTGGTCAGCTCCCTCTGCGGCGGAGCCGTACTCGCGCTCCTGGCCCGCCGCCTCCATCCCGCTCTTTCGTTCCGCAAGCTGTGGGTCTTCTATTCCGGTCTGCTGGGCGTCTTCGCCGCCGTCATCCTGGCCGTGGCCTGGTTCTGAGCCCGACCGCCGCCGCCGCCGGCGCCCCGCCTCCGCTTGCCCGGCGCCGCCCCGCCCTCCACTATCTGCGGAGACGAACCGAACACGCAGCCGGCAGGGCCGGCTCCAACGGAGGACGGGATGGCGAAGAGCTTCAGCAACTTCGTCGCGGGCGAGTGGGTCGCCGCCGCGACGGGTGACACTTTCGAGAATCGCAGCCCCGCCGACGCGCGGGAGGTGATCGGAACCTTCCCCCGCTCACGGGCAGAGGACCTCGGCCGGGCCATCGAGTCGGCCCGGCGCGGATTCGAGCAGTGGCGCCGGACGCCGGCACCGGCCCGGGGCGACGTGCTCCGCCACGTCGGCGATCTCATGACCGAACGCAAGGAGGAGATCGCGCGCCTGATGACCCGGGAGATGGGCAAGGTGCTGCAGGAGACCCGGGGGGACGTCCAGGAAGGCATCGACACGGCGTACTACGCCGCGAGCGAGGGCCGCCGCCTCTTCGGCCACACGGTCCCCAGCGAGCTCCGGGACAAGTGGGCCATGAGCTACCGTCGTCCCATCGGCGTGTGCGGCCTCATCACCCCGTTCAACTTCCCGATGGCGATCCCCACGTGGAAGATGTTCCCGGCCCTGGTATGCGGGAACGCCGTGATCTTCAAGCCGGCCGAGGACGTGCCCCACACCGCGACCGTCCTCGTGGAGATCCTGCTGCAGGCGGGTCTTCCGCCGGACGTCGTCCAACTCCTGCACGGGTTCGGCCCAGAGATCGGCGCGGCCATCGTCGATCACCCGGACATTCCCGTCATCTCCTTCACCGGCTCCACCGCCACGGGCTCCACCATCGGCGAGGCGTGCGGCCGCACGCACAAGCGGCTGTCCCTGGAGATGGGTGGCAAGAACGCCCAGATCGTGATGCCCGACGCGAACATGGACCTCGCTCTGGACGGCGTCCTCTGGGGCGCCTTCGGCACCACCGGCCAGCGCTGCACCGCCACGAGCCGTCTGCTGCTCCACGACGAGATCCACGACGCGTTCCTCGACCGGCTCGTCGAGCGCACGAAGGAGCTCCGTCTGGGCGACGGACTCCACGACGAGACGGACGTCGGTCCTCTCATCAACCAGCGCGCGCTGGAGAAGGTCGAGCGCTACGTCGCGGTGGCGCGTGAGGAAGGGGACGAGGTGCTCTGCGGCGGGCGTCGCCCGACCGACGATCACCTCTCGAACGGATTCTTCTACGAGCCGACCATCCTGAAGGGCGTCCGCCCCGGCAGCCGTCTGGCATGCGAGGAGGTCTTCGGGCCCGTCCTCAGCGTCATCCGGTTCGGCGATCTCGACGAAGCGATCCGCATCAACAACGAGGTCGACTACGGCCTCTCCAGCTCCATCTACACGAACGACGTGCGCGCGTCCTTCCGCGCCATGAACGAACTCGACAACGGCATCACCTACGTCAACGCCCCGACCATCGGGGCCGAGGCGCACCTCCCCTTCGGCGGCGTCAAACAGACCGGCAACGGACACCGTGAGGGCGGCTGGGAGGTCTATGACTTCTACAGCGAGACGAAGGTCGTCTACGTCGACTACTCCGGAAAGCTGCAACGGGCGCAGATCGACACCTACGACGCCGGTCCGTACTGACCCCGGCCAGTCCGGCGCGCCGCTGCCCGGTCCTCCGGGACCGGCGCGCCGGCTCCGCGGGTTTGACATCCGGCGCATCTTCATTCCATGATTAGAGGTGAGCCCGGATGACGAGGCGAATCGAACCATCCCCGACCGGACTCGAGACGGGGTGCAGGATGACTCGGTCCTCGGCGGCGTCGCCGCGCGCGGGATGAGGGGCATCCGCTGGGCGTGGGAATGGGCCAAGTCCCTCGCCGTCGCCTTCGTCGTCTTCCTCGGGATCCGAACCTTCGTCGTCGAGGCGTTCCGCATCCCGACCGGGAGCATGGAGAAGACGCTGCTGGTCGGCGACTTCCTCCTCGTCAACAAGGCGGTCTACGGCGCGACGATTCCCGGCACGCACGCGCACCTGCCGGCCTTCGCGTCACCCGAACGGGGCGACGTCATCGTCTTCATTCCGCCCCACGATCCCGGGCGCCACTACGTGAAGCGCCTGGTGGGACTGCCCGGCGATACGCTCTCGATGCGGGACAAGCAGCTGTTCCGGAACGGCCGCGCCGTCCCCGAGCCCTACGTCCAGCACACCGACTTCCTCGGGGACCCGCGCTCCCGGGACATGCTTTGGCAGCGGGAATTCCTGGTGGATGGCGTCGATCCGTACCGATATCGACCCTCCCGGGACAGCTGGGGCCCCATCGTCGTGCCGCCGAACCGGTATTTCGTGCTGGGCGACAATCGGGACGACTCCGAGGATTCGCGCTACTGGGGCTTCGTCGATCCCGCCTCGGTGGAAGGACGGCCCCTGATCGTTTACTTTTCGTTTGAGCCGCGAACGCTCGCTCCTCTCCCCTGGCTTACCGACGTGCGCTGGAGCCGGATCGGTGGGGCCATCCACTGAGCGCCACACATTCGAGCGTGCCAACGGGCGACCGTCGCCCGACTTCATAGATTCGCACCGCATCATCCGGGCGCCGGTCACCGAACAACCGGACGCCCAGCGGGTCCACCCCCACTGCGTGGCTACGCTGCTGCTTCGGAGCGAACGATGAGCTTTTCTCCGCCTCGCCGGCGCCTCAACGACGAGAGCTCGCTCGACCAGTACCTGAAGGAAATCAGTGCCTATCCCCTCCTCAAGCGCGAGCAGGAGGTCGAGCTGGCCCAGCGGATCCGAGTGGGAGACCAGGAGGCCCTCGACAAGCTGGTCCGGTCGAACCTCCGCTTCGTCGTATCCGTCGCCAAGAAGTACCAGAACCAGGGCGTCGCCCTCGGCGACCTCATCAACGAGGGCAACCTCGGCCTGATCCGCGCCGCCCACAAGTTCGACGAGACGAAGGGCATCAAGTTCATCTCCTACGCGGTGTGGTGGATCCGCCAGGCCATCCTCCAGGCCCTCGCCGAGCAGAGCCGCATCGTGCGCGTCCCGCTGAACAGGGCCGGCGCGCTCCACCGCATCGGCAAGCGCTCCTCGCTCCTGCTCCAGGAGCTCGGCCGCGAGCCTACCGTCGACGAGATCGCCGACGAGCTGGACCTCTCCCACGACGAGGTCGAACGCACCCTCGCCATCTCCCAGGCTCACCTCTCCCTGGACGCCCCGCTCACGCCGGGCGAGGACAACCGACTCCTCGACTACCTGCCGGACGCCATCTCCCCCGGTCCCGACGACGAGACCTACGAGCGCGCCCTCTCCAACACGATCGAGGAGGCCCTCGGCACCCTGAAGGAGCGCGAAGCCAAGGTGCTCCGCCTCTACTTCGGGCTCGACGGCCAGGAGCCCATGACCCTCGAGGAGATCGGCTCGCTCCTCGGCATCACGCGCGAGCGCGTGCGCCAGATCAAGGAGCGCGCCCTCGTCCGCCTGCGCCACGCGTCCCGCGCCCGCTTCCTCGAGACGTTCCTCGGCCACTGACCCCTGTCCCCGCGTACCTCACGCTTCGGCACCCCGCCGCGCTGCGACCGCGCTGCGCTGCGGCCGCGCCGGCGACCCCTGAATTGCCCCGGCGTGCGGGCTTGACACGCCCGAGGGCGCGCGGTATTCTCAAAAGCTGTCCCGCGAATGTTGGGAAACGACCGGAATACGCATGAAGACCTATACCCCGAAGATTACGGAGATCGAGCGGCGCTGGTGGGTAGTCGACGCCGAGGACAAGGTCCTCGGTCGACTGGCCAGCGAGATCGCGCAGATCCTGCGCGGCAAGCACAAGCCCATGTTCACGCCGCACCTCGACACGGGCGACTTCGTGGTCGTGGTGAACGCCGAGAAGGTCCGGCTGACGGGCAACAAGGCCGAGTCGAAGACTTACTTCCGGCACACGGGATACATGGGCGGAGAGAAGCTCATCCCGTTCCGCCGCATGATGGAGAAGCACCCGGAGCGAGTCATCGAGCTCGCCGTGAAGGGCATGCTTCCGAAGAACAACCTGGGCCGCCTGATGCGGCGCAAGCTCAAGGTGTATGCGGGGCCGGAGCATCCGCATGCCGGTCAGCAGCCGCAGCCGCTGGAGATCTGAAATGGCGGAAATCAAGGAACAGTTCCAGGGCCTCGGCCGGCGCAAGTCGAGCGTGGCGCGCGTGTACCTCCGGCCGGGCAGTGGCGTGTGGTCGGTCAACGGGCACACGCTGGACGAGTACTTCAACCGGCAGTCGCACCGGACGATGGCGTCGGAGCCGCTGGCGGTGGCTGATGCCCAGTCCCGGTTCGACGTAGTGGTCCGGGTGGACGGCGGCGGGATGACGGGTCAGGCCGGCGCGATCCGGCTGGGTGTCTCACGGGCGCTGGTTCAGCACGACGCGGACCTGCGGGCGGAGCTGCGCGGGCGTGGCATGCTGACCCGGGACCCGCGCGAGGTCGAGCGGAAGAAGCCGGGGCGTCCGAAGGCTCGCAAGCGGTTCCAGTTCTCGAAGCGCTGATCGCGAATCCAGATCCCGGGTCCTCGACCCGGGAAATCCACACACCGCTGGACGTGCCTGCCGGGGTCCCCGCGAGGGGCGGCGGGGCGAACGAAGGCGGTGGAGGCACAACCCCGAAGGCAACGACACGGAGACGAATGGCGGAAGTCCAGCTCAAGGATCTACTGGAGGCCGGCGTCCATTTCGGCCATCAGTCGAGCCGATGGAACCCGAAGATGCGGAAGTTCATCTTCGCGCGTCGCAACGGGATCCACATCATCGATCTGAAGAAGACGCAGGCGGCCCTCGAGGTTGCGGTTCAGGCGGCCCGGCGCGTGACGCTGGACGGGGAGCGCGTGCTCTTCGTCTGCACCAAGCGTCAGCTGCGGCCGATCATCGAGGCCGAAGCCGAGCGCTGCGGTGCGTTCTACGTGACGGAGCGCTGGCTGGGCGGGACGCTGACGAACTTTACGACGATCAAGAAGCAGATCCGTCGCCTGAAGGAGCTGGAGCGGGGCCTGGAGGAGGGCAGCTTCGAGTTCTACACGAAGAAGGAGCAGCTGCTGCTGACGCGGGAGAAGCAGAAGCTCGACAAGTACCTGTCGGGCGTGAAGGACATGAGCCGGCTGCCGGGCGCGCTCTTCGTGGTGGACGCCCGCAAGGAGATGATCGCGGTCCGGGAGGCGAACAAGCTGGGGATCCCGGTCATCGCCATCACGGATACGAATGCCGATCCTGACCGGATCGACTTTCCGGTACCGGGCAACGACGACGCGATCCGGTCCGTCTCCGTGATCACGACGGCGATCGCCGACGCGGTGGCGGAGGCGCGGCGCGAGCTGCCGCCGGAGGAGCGGCGCCGTGCGGATGCGGCGGAGACGACGACGTATTCGTCGGAAGTCGGCATGACGCAGGAATCGGAGGACCGGCGCCCGAAGCGGCGTCCGCGACGGAAGCGCCGTCCGCGTCCGGAGGTGATCGCGACCCTCCGCAGCGGAGAAGAGGGAGAAGAGCAGGGCGAGGCCGAGTAGCAGGCACGGCGTTCCGCTCAGCGCGAAGAAGAGCGCTGCAGCGCTGCAGTCCTGCAGCCCTGCGGCGCTTTTTCTTGGCCGGGGACGGTGTGGGCGGCGGGGTGGGAGAGGCGGGCCCGGCGGGTGCGGGCGCGAAATCGTGAACATCGAAGCGAAGAGGACAGAGGAGAATGGCGATCACGGCGGCGCAGGTGAAGGAGCTGCGGGACCGGACGGGGGCCGGGATGCTGGAGTGCAAGAATGCGCTCGAGGAGTCCGGCGGCGAAGTGGAGGCCGCGATCGATTGGCTTCGGGCGCGCGGCGCATCGAAGGCGGCGAAGCGATCGGGCAAGGAGGCCAGCGAGGGCGCCATCGGCAGCTACGTGCACATGAACGGCACGATCGGCGTTCTGGTCGAGGTCAACTGCGAGACGGACTTCGTCGCGAGGACGGACGACTTCCAGGGGCTCGTGCGGGACCTGGCCATGCACGTGGCGGCGTCGGCGCCGCTGGCGGTCTCGTCCGCTGACCTGCCGCAGGACGTGGTGGAGCGGGAGCGCCAGGTGTACGCGGAGCAGGTGAAGAACGAGGGCAAGCCCGAACAGATCCGCGACAAGATCGTCGAGGGCAAACTGCAGCGGTTCTACCGGGACAACTCGCTGCTGGACCAGCCGTTCGTGAAGGACCCGGACAAGACGGTCGGCCAGCTCATCACCGAGGTCTCGGCGAAGACGGGCGAGAAGATCGAGGTCCGTCGGTTCGTCCGCTACGCCCTGGGCGACTAGCGGCGGCGCGAGCCGCCGAAAGGAGGAGCGCAGTGGCGGAGGACCTGAAATACGGCCGCATCCTGCTGAAGTACAGCGGTGAGGCGCTGGCGGGCGAGCAGGGCTTCGGGATCTCTCCGAAGGTCGTGGACCGCGTCACGGACGAGGTGATGCGGGTCCACGAGCTCGGGGCCGTCCTCGGCGTCGTGATCGGCGGCGGCAACATCGTGCGGGGGACGCAGGCCAGCGAGCAGGGCATGGACCGGGTCAGCGCCGACTACATGGGCATGCTGGCCACGATCATCAACGCGCTGGCGCTGCAGGACCTGCTCGAGCGCAAGGGCGTGGAGACCCGGGTGATGACGGCGATCCGCATGGAGGAGCTGGCGGAGCCGTACATCCGGCGGCGGGCGCTACGGCACCTGGAGAAGGGCCGGGTCGTCATCTTCGCGGGTGGCACGGGCAACCCGTACTTCTCCACGGACACGGCGGCGGTACTCCGCGCCATCGAGATGAACGCCGACGTGGTGGTCAAGGCGACGAAGGTCGAGGGGGTCTACTCCGCTGATCCGGCCAAGGACCCCACGGCGGAGTTCATCCCGCAGCTCAGCTTTCAGGAAGTCCTCACCCGCGAGCTGGGGGTGATGGACGCCGCCGCCTTCTCGCTGTGCAAGGACAACGGTCTGCCGATCATCATCCTGAACGCCGGCCGCGACGGAAGTGTCGTGTCGGCGATCCGGGGCGACCGCGTGGGGACGCTGGTCTGCTGAGGGGCGCCTCCGTATCTTTTCGCGTTCCACAGACGAGCAACGATCGGGAGGAGCGATGCCGACGATTGGCGAGGCGAAGGCGCAGATGGAGCGGGCGCTCGACGCCATGCGCAGGGAATTCTCGGGGGTGAGGACGGGGAAGGCCACGCCGGGTCTTCTCGATACCGTCCGCGTCGACGCCTACGGGAGCAAGATGCCGCTGAACCAGGTGGCGACGATCAGCGTGCCCGAGCCGCGGCTCTTCGTGATCCAGCCGTGGGACAAGGGCCTCCTGGGGGCGGTCGAGAAGTCGATCCAGTCGGCCGACCTCGGCCTCAACCCGTCCAACGACGGCAACGTCGTGCGCGTGCCGGTTCCGCCCATGACGGAGGAGCGCCGCAAGGAGATGGTCCGCCTGCTCCACAAGATCGCGGAGGAAGGACGCATCGCCATTCGCCACGCCCGGCAGGAGGCCAACAAGGAGATCAAGGCGCGGCAGGGCGAGGGCGAGATCGGAGAGGATGAGGGACACCGCGAGACTGCCCAGGTGCAGGAGCTCACCGACGAGTACATCGGCAGGATCGACGACCTCCTGAAGTCCAAGGAGGAGGAGGTCATGGAGGTCTAGTCGGACCTCCGTGTCTCCGGCATGCCGGCATCGGATCTGGGCAAGCGCGTCGCCGTAGCGGCCGTCGGCATTCCCGCCGCCGTGGCGGTCCTGTACGCCGGCGGCTTCTGGCTCGGCGCCGTGCTGGCCGTCGTTGCCGCACTGGGCGCCCTCGAGTTCTTCCGCCTGGCGGGGCTCGGAGGGGGGCGGCCGTTCCCGCTGGCAGGTGCCGGCGCCGCGGCGCTCATGGCCCTCGCCGGTGCGGTGCGGACGTCGCCCGGCTCCGCAGCTCCGCTCCTCTGGGCGCTGTCGCTCTCCCTCTTCCTGTTCTGCGCCGCGGCCTCCGTCTGGACCCGCGGCGCGACGTCGGGGCCGCTCGTCGCGGCCGCGAGTACACTTGCCGGCGCCGTCTACACCGGCGGCACCCTCACGTACGCCATCTTCCTCCGCTACCTCGGCGAAGCGTCCGGACCGCAGACCGCCGCGTCGCCCGCGCTCGTGGGAACGGCGCTCGTCGCCTACCCCATCGCGGTCACGTGGCTGAACGATACGTACGCCTACTTCGGGGGCCGTCGCTGGGGACGGCGAAAGCTGATCCCGTCCGTGAGTCCCGGGAAGACGGTGGCCGGCTCCGTTGCGGGCCTCGTCGGCTCCGTGGTGACCGGCGCACTGCTGGGCGAGCTCGTCTTCGTGCGCTGGCTCGGCGTGCCCGTGGGCCCGGTCATGGGCGGACTCGGCGGCGCCGTGCTCTCCGTGGCGGCGCAGGTGGGCGACCTGGCAGAGTCGCTTCTGAAGCGGGAGGCCGGCGTGAAGGACTCCGGTTCGCTCCTGCCCGGACACGGAGGAGTGCTGGACCGCTTCGACGCCCTCTACTTCACGCTCCCCGTCGGGTACTGGTTCCTGTGGACGGTGCTGGAGCGGGGGCTCGGCGTGGTCGGCCCGTGACGGAATCGAGGGAATCGAAGCTTCGGCAGGTGGCCGTGCTCGGGTCCACAGGGTCGATCGGCCGGAGCGCCCTGCGCGTTCTCGAGCGGCACGCCGCCAGGTTCGGCGTCCTCGCCCTGACGGCCAACCGACGTGCGGACGAGCTGCGAGCGCAGGTGTCCCGTCACCACCCGCGCCTGGCCGTTCTGGCGAGTGGCAGCGGAGAAGCGGCGAGAGCGAGCGAGGGCTCGGACGGGGGGGCGCACGGCGGGACGGTGTGGCGGTCGGGTCGCGAAGCGCTCATCGAGGCCGCCACCCTCCCGGACGCGGACGTCGTGCTGAACGCCGTCGTCGGTGCGGCGGGGCTCGAGGCCTCCATCGCCGCGCTGCGGGCCGGCAAGCGCCTCGCTTTGGCAAACAAGGAGTCGCTCGTGGTGGGCGGGCCGCTCGTGCTGGCGGCGCGGGACGAAGGCGGCGGCGAGCTCGTGCCCGTGGACAGCGAGCACAGCGCGATCCTCCAGTGCCTGGCCGGGTGCCCGGCCAGCGAGGTGCGGCGGCTGGTGCTGACGGCCTCGGGCGGGCCGTTCCGGGAGCGTGACCGGGAGAGTCTCGTCGACGTGCGTCCGAGGGACGCGCTGCGCCATCCGACCTGGTCGATGGGGGCGAAGGTCACGGTCGACTCCGCGACGCTCGTGAACAAGGCCCTCGAGGTCATCGAGGCTCACTACCTTTTCGGTGTACCGTACGACCGGATCGACACGGTGATCCACCCGCAGTCGATCATCCACTCCATGGTCGAGTTCCGGGACGGCTCCGTCCTTGCGCAGATGGGCCACCCGACGATGGAGCTGCCGATCCTGTATGCGCTGAGCTATCCCGAGCGGGTGGACGATCGTCCCCCGGGGTTCGACCCTGTGAGTGCGGGCCCGCTCACCTTCGAGGCCGTCGATCCGGATCGCTTTCCGGCGTTCGGGCTCGGCGTGCAGGCGGGGTGCGAGGGCGGTACGGCCCCCGCGGTCTTCAACGCGTCGAACGAAGTGGCGGTCGCCGCCTTCCTCGACGGGGCGCTTCCGTTCCTCGGGATCGCCGACGTCATTTCGAGGGTACTGGGCAGTCACCGCACCGCCCCGGTCACGGATCTGGAGGCGGTGCTCGAAGCGGACCGGTGGGCGCGAGAGCGCGCCCGCGCCATCATTGCGGGGACATGATCACCACGATTCTTGCCACGGCCGTCGTGCTCGGCGTGCTGATCCTCGTCCACGAGCTCGGGCACTTCTGGATGGCGAAGCTCGCGGACATCGAAGTGCCGCGCTTCTCCATCGGTCTCGGCCCGAAGCTCGTTGGATTCCGGAAGGGCGAGACCGAGTACGTCATTTCCTGGATTCCACTCGGCGGCTACGTCAAGATGGCCGGGATGGAGGAGATGGAGGGGATCGAGGGCGGGTCCGACGAGGAGGCCGGTACGGGGGGTGCCGACGCACGGTACGCCGATGCCGCCCCGACCGGGGAGACGGCGTCGGACCCGCGGGAGCGCGGCCCTCGTGACTTCGAATCGAAGTCGGTGGGCGCCCGCACGCTCGTGATCTCGGCCGGCGTCATCATGAACATCGTGCTGGCCTTCGTCATCTACTCCGTCTCTGCGCTGGTGTGGGGAGTGGCACAGAGCCCGCCGGCCGTGATCTCCGAAGTCCGCACCGCCGAGCTGCCCGCCGGGACCGAGGCGCTGGGCGGCATCCCTGCCGACGCGAAGGTCGTTTCCGTGGGTGGCGAGAAGGTCCGGGACTTTCAGGACCTTCAGACCCGCCTGGCCGCGGCGCCGGCCGGGCCGGTCGAGATCCGCTTCGAGAACGCGTCGCCGGTGAGCGTCACGCTGCCCGGCGAGGAGAAGAATCGCAGCGCGCTGCTCGGGGCCATCGTCCCGCGGATCGACCTGCAGCCGGTGATCGGTGCCCTCGTGGCCGACATGCCGGCCGCGAAGGCGGGCCTCGAGCCTGGCGACCGCATCATTTCGGTGGCCGGCGAGGCCGTCGACAGCTGGCAGCAGCTGGTCGACGCCGTGCAGAAGCACCCCGGAGACGAGATCCCCGTCGTGATCCGCCGCAACGGCGGCGAGCAGACGGTTCGGCTGACGCCGGTCGCCCGGCCCGCGGACGCCTCGTCTGGCGCGCCGATGGTGGGACAGATCGGCGTGCAGGGGCAGATCCCCATCGAACGGCCCGGCCCCGTCGGAGCGATCGCGTCCGGCGCCAGGCAGACGTGGTACTGGACCCGTTTCACGGTCGACTTTCTGGTCCAGCTCGTCACGGGCCACGCGTCCCCCCGCAACCTCGGCGGCCCCATCCTCATCGGGAAGCTCAGCGGGGAGATGGCCCGGGCGGGGCTCCAGTCCTTCCTCGGCTTCATGGCGCTGCTGTCCATCAACCTGGCGGTGTTCAACCTGCTGCCGATCCCGGTCCTGGACGGAGGACATCTGGTGTTCCTGGGGATCGAGGCGGTACGCGGTAAGGCGCTCTCCCTCGAGCAGCGGGGGCGCCTGGTCCAGGTGGGGATGGTCTTCCTGGTGGCCCTGATGGTCTGGGTCGTGGCGAACGACGTGCTGCGGCTGTTCGGGATCTGATCCTCAGGAGGCGCCCGCAGAGGTCGTCCGCAGGGCGAGCGGTCCGGCGGGACGGATGAGGCGGCGGGGTGCTACAGCAGCGGGAGCTGCTCGGGCGCGCTCCGCCGCCTCAGCGCGTCCAGATCGTAGGGCGGTAGAGGCTCGTCGGGTCCGGCGACGTCGAGCGGTCCGTCATAGCCGGCGTCGCGCAGAGCGGCGGCGACGGTGTCCCGAGCGAGGCCGCCGTCGTTGCAGTGCTCGCTGAGGTGGGCCAGAACCACACCTCCGAGACGCGGGTGGCACAGCTCCCGGGCGAGAACGGCCGAGGCCTCGTTCGAGAGATGGCCATGGCTGGAGGCGATGCGCTGCTTGACGGACCACGGATAGGGTCCACTCCACAGCATGCCCTCGTCGTGATTCGCTTCGAGGACGAGGAGATCGCACCCCCCGAGGGCGTGACGGACTGCGGCCGTGGGCCGCCCGAGGTCCGTCGCGACACCAAGCTTGAGGCCGGTCGCGACCTCCGAGACCGTCACCGCCACCGGGTCGGTGGCGTCGTGGACCGTCAGGAACGGCTGGATCTCGAGGGCGCCGACGCGAAACGCGCGGCTGCCCGAGTACAGGCGCACGCGCTCCTCGCCCCGGAGCAGGTCGCGACAGGCGTGCCGCGTCCGCTCCGTGAGGTGGAGCTCGAGTCCGAAGCGGCGGGCGAGGACCCCCATCCCGCGGGTGTGGTCGCTGTGCTCGTGGGTAATGACGACGCCGGTGATGGTCGCCGGATCGACGCCCACGCTCCGCAGCCGGCGCTCCACGTCGCGGCCGCTGAAGCCGGCGTCGACGAGGATGCGGACGTCGCCCGACTCGACCAGCGTCGCGTTGCCCCTGCTGCCGCTTCCGAGTACGGTGACCCTCACTTCGCGCTCGCCTTCTTCGCCGCCGGGCGGCCCCGGCTCCACGCGCGGCGCAGCATCGCCTCGGACGATTCGGTCAGCTCGATCCCGCGGCGCCCCTGCACGACCCGCGCGGTCTCCACGAAGCGCTCCACATCGTACGGCTCGCCTTCGAGTCCCCAGGAGAACGGAGGCACGTATTTCGGGGGCATGCCGCCGAAGACGTTGCTGCCCGTCTCGATGACGGTCCCCGTATTGATCATCGTGCCGATGGCCGTCTTCACGTGGTCACCGAGCAGGCAGCCCAGCTTCACGAGCCCGGTGTCGGCCATGCCGGCGGGCGTCCACATCCGTACGGGACCGTAGTTGTTCTTCAGGTCGCTGTTCGTGGTCATGGCGCCGACGTTCACCCACGCGCCGAGGTAGGCGTGGCCCAGGTAGCCGCCGTGCGCCTTGTTGGACCATCCGAGCACGACGCTCTCCTCGATATCCCCGTGGACCTTCGACACCGGTCCGATGGAGACAGCCTCGTAGGAGCCGCCGAGCAGCGTCGAGTCGGCGGCCACCGCCGTGGGACCGACGATGCGGCTGTGCGGCTCGACCCGTACGCGGTCGCCCAGGTGGATGGGGCCGCTCGTGGCGTCGAGCACGACGCCCGGGGTGATCTCCACGCCGGGACCGACGGCTACGGCGCCGTCGCCGACGACGTGGACGCCCTCCGGCGGCGCGGCGAGGCGGCGACCCCCGAGGCGGGGCACGTCCCGTCCCACCTGATCGGGCGTGCCGGCGACGAGGTCCCATACGCCCTCGAGGATTCGGCCGGCGAGGGGCAGGGACGGCCCCGCTCCGGCGGGAGCGGCGGCGGCCGGGGCCGCGAAGTCGCCGGGCTCCGGCAGCGGTGCGCCCGCAGACAGCAGCCATCCGCACGGCTCACCCTCGACGGTCACGGTTCCGGGCTCCTCCCAGCGGAAGGAGCCCTCCCACTCCGGGACCACCCGGGAGCTGAGGAAGAGGAGGTCCCGGTAGCGGGGAAGGTCCTCCAGGGACACGACCCGGGGTGCGTTGGCCTCGGCGTAGCCGGAGAGGGCGGGATCGACGAGATACCCCGCGCAGTCGAGGCCGAGAACCCGCTCCATGCGCTCCCGCAGCAGGAGTGCGCCGAAGCGAAGCTCCCCGGCGGGACGGGTCAGGGTGAAGGGGCGCCAGGCGGCGGCCCGAGCGTCGTCGAAGATGACGAGGAGCGGCGAGGGACTCACGCGCCGCCCTCCCGGAGCTCGGGCGGGAGCTGCCGCAGCAGGTCCTTGAGGTCCGCGGCACGGGAGCGCGGCAGAACGAGGGTGACGTGCCCCGTGCGCACGACGACCAGGTCGCTGGCCCCGAAGACGACGACGTCGCCCTCGTCGGACCACGCGATGCACCGCTCCGAGTCGAAGAGGTGGGCGCTGCCGACCCTCACGTTGCCGCTGGCATCGGTCTCGCGCGTGCGCCCGACGGCGTCCCATGTCCCGACGTCGTCCCATTCGAACGTCGCCCGTACGACGCCGACGCGATCGCTTCGCTCCAGTACTGCCTCGTCCACGGAGATGCTCGGCACCGTCCGGAAGAATTCGGCGTCCCGCCCTTCCTCGAGGAGCGGCAGCCGGTCGCCGATCTCTGGCGCGTGCCGCCGGACTTCGTCCAGGAACGTCGAGACGCTCCACATGAAGATTCCCGAATTCCAGATGTATCCGCCCCGCAGCAGGTACTTCCGCGCCGTGTCCAGGTCGGGCTTCTCGACGAACTCCTTCACCGTGTAGGCCTCGGCATCGCCCTCGATGGCGTCGCCGATGCGGATGTATCCGTAGCCCGTCTCGGGCCGGGCCGGCTCGATCCCGATGGTGAACAGGCGACGCTCGCGGGCGGCGAGGCGGGCGGCCTCCGCGACGAGAGCGCGAAACTCGGCCTCGGGCCGGATGACGTGGTCGGAGTGGAGTGAGACCATGACCGCGTCGGGATCGATCCGGGCGATGCGCCACGCCGCCCACACCAGCACGGGCGCCGTGCCCCGGGCCGCGGGTTCGATCCAGAGGCTGTCCTCGGGGATCTCCGGGCAGGCGTCGCGGATCGGACCGGCCAGGTGCCGACCGGCGAGAACCCGGAGACGGTCCGTGGGCACGAGGGGCAGGATCCGCTCCACGGTGTCGACGATCAGGGGGCGATCGCCCGACAGCGGCAGGATCTGCTTCGGCCTCGCCGGTGTAGAGACCGGCCAGAAGCGGGATCCGACGCCGCCGGCGAGCACGACGGCCCAGAGGGCCGGATCAGGAGGCGAAGAGCTCATCGATGCGCGCCATCAGCTTCTTGGGGCTGAACGGCTTCGTGAGGAAGTCGGTGGCACCGAGTTCGGCAGCGCGCTCGCGGTCCGCGTCCTGGCCCTTGGCCGTCAGCATGATGACCGGCGTGTCCCGTCGGTGCGGCAGCTCGCGGAGCTCGGCGAGGACGTCGAGCCCGCTCACCCGCGGCATCATGATGTCGAGCAGCACCACGTCGATGGCCGCGTCGGTGCGCAGACGCTCCAGGGCCGTGCGCCCGTCGGGCGCAAGCTCGACGCTGTACGGGCCGCCCTCGAGCTTGAGCTGGATGATGCGCGCGATGTAGGGCTCGTCGTCGACGACGAGCACGTGGCGCGGGCTGCGGTCTCCGGAAGGCATGGCCGCGGGGCTGTATGTCGGAGTTCGTCCAGGGTCGCAACCGGCTCGTGCAGGCAGGATCCCGGGCCGTGAAACGGCCCGCCCATGGTAGACGCGGCGGAGCGCAAAGTCAAGCTGTGGGGCGCATTTGCCGGCTTGACACGTGTTCCGGTGCGGTCTAATCTACGCCGCCTCCGCCCGGGCGGAGCATCACCTCGAGAATGCGGAGAATTCGTGCGACGATCGATCCTCGCCACAGCCCTTTCAGCGGCCCTGCTCGCAACGGCCGCCTGCAGCGATCCCTTCGCCACCGGTCCGTGGCGCGTGGACGCGACCTATCCGGACACGGTGCAGCTCTACACGCTCGGCCGCGATTCGCTGCTCGGAAAGCCGTCGGCGTTCGATTTCACGGACGTGGCCCGCACCCGCGTCGTGGTGGAATCGCCGGGCGAGACGGGGAACTGGGACGTCGCCCTGACGGACCAGGGCGGCGGCCTCGTTCTCATGCCGCCCGGTGCTCTCCAGGCGTTCCCGCGGTCTTCGCAGATCGCGCTGCTGCCGGCCACCGCGGTATTCGATTCCCTGAAGAAAGCGCCCGCCGCGAGTGACTCCATCGTCTATCGGGACAGCACGACCGTGCCGGTCATCGAAGGGCGCGTCTACATCGTCCGCACGCGCGCCGCGAGCTGCTATTACGGCGTGAACGGGCACTACTACGCGAAGATGGAAGTGCTCTCGGCCGACTACGACGCCGGAACGATGCGCTTCCGCTACATCGCGGACCCGAACTGCAACGACCCGTCCTTCGTCTCTCCGAAGAAATGATCGAATGCTGGACCTGAAGACGATCCGGGAGGACCCGGAGCTCGTGAAGGAGCGACTGCGCGTCCGGCAGAAGCCGGACGTGCTGGAGATGGTCGACCGCGTCGTCGCCCTCGATGCGCGTCGCCGGGAGCTGATCGCGGAGGTCGAGTCCCTCAAGGCGGAGCGCAATGCGGTCTCGCCGAAGGTCGGGGAGCTGAAGAAGGCCGGCGAGCACGAGGAGGCGGACCGGATCATCACCTCCATGCGGGAGCTCGTCGAGCGCATCGACGCCCGGGACGGTGAGCTGGCCCCCGTCGAGCAGGAGATCGAGGCCCTGCTGCTGGAGATCCCGAACCTGCCGGAGCCGGACGTGCCGCCCGGCGGCGAGTCGGACGCCGTGACGATCCGACAGTGGGGGGAGGAGCGACGCTTCGCCTTCGAGCCGAAGCCGCACTGGGAGCTCGGCGAGTCCCTGGGGATCCTGGACCTGCCGCGCGGAGCGAAGGTGGCGGGAAGCGGGTTCCCGCTCTACGTGGGTCTCGGCGCGAGGCTGGAGCGTTCCCTGATCAACCTGATGATGGACCTCCACGCGGGCGAGCACGGCTACACGGAGGCGTGGCCGCCGTTCATGGTCAACCGCCAGGCCGCGACGGGCACGGGCCACCTGCCGAAGTTCGCCGAGGACATGTACGAGGTCCCCCAGGACGGCTTCTTCATGGTGCCCACGGCGGAGCTGCCCATCACGAACCTCTACGCCGGCGAGATCCTGGCGCCCGAGGCGCTGCCGATCCGGCACGTGGCCTACACGCCGTGCTTCCGACGGGAGGCAGGAGCACACGGCAAGGACACGCGCGGCTTGATCCGCCTGCACCAGTTCGACAAGGTGGAGCTTGTGCGGTTCGAGCGACCGGAGGACTCCCACGCGGCACTCGAGGAGCTGACCGGCCACGCAGAGGCGATCCTGCAGCGCCTCGGGCTCCGCTACCGTGTGATCGTCCTGGCCGGCGGGGACCTGGGCTTCTCGAACGCAAAGACGTACGACCTCGAAGTCTGGGCGCCCGGCGTGGGACGCTGGCTCGAGGTCTCGAGCTGTTCGCTCTACACGGACTACCAGGCGCGCCGGGCCGACATCCGGTTCCGCCCCGCACCGGGCGGGAAGCCCGAGTTCGTGCACACGCTGAACGGGTCCGCGCTGGCGCTGCCCCGGACCCTGATCGCGCTGCTGGAGACGTATCAGCAGGAGGACGGCAGCATCGAGCTGCCGGACGCCGTGTCCCGCTACATGGGCCGGTCGCGGATCGACTGACCGGTCGACGGGGCGACGGCGCTCCGGCCTCACGACCCCGAACCACGAACGGATTCGCCTTGAACCGGCGGTACTGGCCCGCGGCACTGGCGCTGCTGTCCGTGGCCATCTTCGGCTCGTATCTGCTCTACACGGAGCAGCTGGTGCGACGGATCCGGCGGGAGGCCGAGATCCAGCGGCGCATGTACGCCGAGGTCCAGCGTGGCATCCTCTCCAACGACGCAAGCGGAGCGACGCAGGCGCTGCTGGAGCTCCAGGAGGAGATCCGGCGCCTCGGCGTGCCGATCCTGGTGCTCGACGCCGCCGGCGAGCCCACCGCCTTTTCGAACATCCCCTTCGACGTCGACCTCTCGGACCCCGCGGACCGGATCGAGCTCAAGCGCTTCGCGGCGACGCTGGAGCGGGAGAACGGATTCATCACCGAGCGGGGCGTCGGCGAGATCTACTTCGGCGCGCCGCCCATCCTCCAGGGACTTCGCTGGATCCCGTGGCTTCAGGTCTCCGGCGGCGTGCTGGCGCTGCTCGTGGCTCTGGCGCTGATCCGGGCGAACATGCGGGCGGAGCGGGAGCGGCTGTGGACGGCCATGGCGCGGGAGCTGGCGCACCAGATGGGGACGCCGCTCTCCTCCATGACGGGCTGGCTGGAGATCCTGCAGCTTCCGCCGTCTGCCCGGGGCGACATGGGCGACGACGTCGAGATCGCCCGGGAGCTCGGCGCGGACGTGCAGCGGCTGGAGCGGGTCTCGCGGCGGTTCGAGCTCATCGGCAAGCCCCCGCGACTCGCGGCGTCCGACGTCGCCTCGATCATGAGCGACCTCGACGAGTACCTGCGGCCGCGCCTGCCGCGACTCGGCTCCGGCGTCGACTTCAGCGTGCGGGTGGAGCCGGGGCTGCCGTACGTGCGGGCGAATCGCGTGCTGCTCCTGTGGGCGCTGGAGAACCTGGTCAAGAACGCCCTCGACGCGCTGGCGGGGCGAGGCGGCCGCATCCACGTGGCGGCGCTGCAGGGCCCCCGGGGCGGCGTGACCCTGGCCGTGACGGACAACGGTCCGGGCATCGACCGATCCGTGCGCGACCGTCTGTTCGATCCCGGGGTAAGCACGAAGCGGACGGGCTGGGGCGTCGGACTGTCGCTGGCCCGGCGCATCGTGGAGGACCTCCACGGCGGCCGCATTTCCGTGCGCGTCCGGAAGGGCGGCGGCACGATCTTTCAGATCGACCTTCCCGCTGCGGGGAAGGTCCAGGATGGGAGCGGCGAAGCGTAGATGCAGGTGAAGGACAGACTGGCAGGGCTGAATCCGGAACAGCGGGAGGCGGTCGAGCACGTGCACGGCCCCCTTCTGGTGCTGGCCGGAGCCGGATCGGGGAAGACGCGGGTGCTCACGACGCGCGTCGCGCACCTGGTGCAGGAGCACGGGGTCGATCCGTCCACGATCCTGGCGGTGACGTTCACGAACAAGGCCGCCGCCGAGATGCGCGATCGCGTCCGGCGCCTTCTGGGCGAGGAGCCGGCCGGCCTCTGGGCGGGGACGTTCCACTCCATCGGCGCGCGCATTCTCCGCCGCTACGCTCCCCGCCTCGGCTGGGCGCCGAACTTCTCCATCTACGACGCGGACCAGCAGCTCCGGGAGGTCAAGCGCGTGATGGAGGCGCTCAACCTCCCGACGAAGCGCTGGCACCCGAAGGCGGTGCACGGCTCCATCTCGTCCTCGAAGAACCAGCTCGTTGCGCCCGAGGACTACGCGAGGCTCGCGGCCGACCCGTTCTCCCGCGTGGTGGCGGACGTGTATCCGCGCTACGAGGCCGCGCTGAAGGAGCAGAACGCCTTCGATTTCGATGACCTGCTGGTCCGTCCCGTCGAGCTGTTCCTGGCGAATCCGGACGTGCTCGGCACCTTCCGGAGTCGTTTCCGCTTCGTCCTCGTGGACGAGTACCAGGACACGAACCGCGCGCAGTACCGCTTCCTCGAGCTCCTGGCCCGGGAACACGGCAACCTCATGGTCGTCGGCGACGACGACCAGTCCATCTATCGATGGCGGGGCGCCGACATCGCGAACATCCTCGACTTCGAGAAGGACTTCCCGGCGGCGAGCACGGTCCGGCTGGAGCAGAACTACCGGTCGACGGCCCGCATCCTCCAGGTCGCGAACGCGGTCATCGAGCAGAACCTGCGGCGCAAGGGCAAGACGCTCCGGACGGACGCCGGGGAAGGGGAGCGGATCACGGTCGTCGAGGCCGCCGACGAGCGGGACGAGGCGGACTGGATCGCCCGAGAGATCCAGACCCGGCGCTCAGCCGACCCCGAGCTGACGCTGCGGGATTTCGTCGTGCTGTACCGGACGAACGCGCAGTCCCGGGCGTTCGAGGAAGCGTTCCGGACCCGGGACCTGCCGTACCAGGTGGTCGGGGGCACGCGCTTCTACGAGCGGCGGGAGATCATGGACCTCCTCGCCTACCTGCGCCTCATCTCCAACCCGGCGGACGCGGGTGCACTCGACCGCATCATCAACTACCCGCGTCGGGGGATCGGGGACGCGACCCGGTCCCGGCTCTTCGCGTGGGCGAACGAGACGGGCCAGTCGCCGTTCGATGCAGCCCTCAACGCGGAGAAGTGCGCGGAGCTGCCGACCGCCGGCGGCGCGTCGGTGGCGGCGTTCGCCCGGATGATCGACCGGTTCCGCGGTCTCGCCCCCCACGTTGGCGTGGAGGAGCTGCTGGAAAAGCTGATCGCAGAGGTGGGGATCATCGAAGCGCTGCAGGCCGAGGGGCCGGAGGGGGAGGACCGCGTGGACAACGTCCGGGAGCTCGTCGCCGGCGCGGCCGACTTCGACGCGCGTCTGGCGGCGGGCGAGCTCGACGAGGAGGAGGCGCCGGAAGCCTCCACGCCGCTGGACCTGTTCCTCCAGAAGGTCGCTCTCGTCACCGACGTGGACCGGCACGATCCTGCCGCGGACGCGGTGACCATGATGACGCTGCACAACGCGAAGGGACTCGAGTTCCCGTTCGTGTTCATCGGCGGCATGGAGGACGGGCTCTTCCCTCTGGCCCGCGCCTAC
Source organism: uncultured Gemmatimonadales bacterium (assembly GCA_963728445.1). Classification (GTDB taxonomy): domain Bacteria; phylum Gemmatimonadota; class Gemmatimonadetes; order Longimicrobiales; family RSA9; genus CAVSJO01. The sequence continues at coordinate 1,891,336 of CAVSJO010000006.1, forward strand.
GACGACCCCGAGGAGCTGGAGGAGGAGCGGCGCCTCTTCTACGTCGGCATCACCAGGGCCGAGCAGAAGCTCTACCTCGCCCACGCGCGCATGCGCCGCCGGGCGGGTGACTTCTCGGCGTGCGTGCCCTCGTCCTTCCTGCGACCGATCCCGGAGGACCACCTCGATGAGAGGACGACGAGCGCGGTCGATCGGCTGCACGGCTCCGGCGGCTCGCGCTGGGGCGGCTCGTCGGCCAGCGGCCGCTGGGGCGGCTCCCGTGGCAGCTCCTCCGGGCGCTCGCCCTTCGACGGGGACGACGAGCCTTCGGGGTACGTCATCGACTACACCGACGCACAGGACTTCCCACGCTTCGTGAAGGGGGAGCGTGTGCGGCATCCTCGCTTCGGCAGGGGCGTGATCCGGGAGCTGTCGGGCTTCGGCAAGGACCTGAAGGCCACCATCGAATTCGACGGCGTCGGCCGGAAGAAGGTGATGGTCCAGTTTGCGAATCTTCAGAAGGAGCTGTAGCCGTGGCGGTCGGTCGGGACGAGGTCCTGCGCCTGGCCCGTCTCGCGCGGCTGCGTGTGGACCCCGATGAGCTGGACTCCCTGACGTCCGACCTGAACGCGCTGGTCGAGCACGTGGCGAGCCTGGGCCCCGGCGAGGGCCCGGTGCCGGAAATGTCGGTGCCTCCTGCCGCGGTAGCAGGCGACGTCGCTCCCGACCCCCTTCGCATTCCCCTTCCGCAGCTCGCGCCCCGATGGCGCGACGGCTTCTTCGCGGCGCCCCGGCCCAAGGCCTTCGAGGACGAGGCCCCGTGAGCGACGGCGCGTCGGGCCCGGCTGCGGCCCGCGTCGGCCGCGCCCTCGACGCCGTCGAACGAGCATCCTCGCTCAACGCGTTCCTCTCCGTCGATGCTGCCGGAGCAGGGGCCGCGGCGTGGAGACTCGACGAGGCGGCGGCGTCGGGCGACGCGCCCGGACCGCTGCACGGGCTCGTGGTCGCGGTGAAGGACAACCTCTGCACCGTGGCCCTTCCCACGACGTGCGGGTCGCGCATCCTGGACGGCTACCACTCCCCGTACGAGGCGACGGCGGTCCGGCGCGTTCGCGCAGCCGGCGGGATCGTCCTGGGCAAGACGAATCTCGACGAGTTCGCCATGGGCTCGTCCACGGAGCACTCGGTGTTCGGGGCGACGCGGAATCCGCACGACCCCGGGCGTGTGCCGGGCGGCTCGTCCGGTGGGTCGGCAGCGGCGGTGGCCGCGGGTGTGGCCGACGTCGCGCTGGGCAGCGACACCGGCGGATCGGTGCGCCAGCCGGCGGCGTTCTGCGGCGTGGTTGGCATCCGGCCGACGTACGGACGGGTCAGCCGCTATGGCCTCGTGGCGTTCGCCTCCTCGATGGACCAGGTCGGCACGATCGGGCGGACGGTGGAGAGCGCTGCCCGGCTGCTCCAGGTCGTCTCGGGGCCGGACCCCCGGGACGCCACCTGCGGCGACGCGCCGGTGCCGGACCTGACGGCGGCGGCGAGGGCGGGTCGAGCCGGCGGCGTGGAGGGGCTCGTGGTAGGGATACCGGCGGAGTACCGGTCCGGGCTGGAGGCCGGCGTCGAGGCACGGTTCTCGGCCGTGACCCGGCTCTTCGAGGCGGCCGGCGCCGAGCTCCGCGAGCTCTCCCTGCCGCACACGGCTGAGGCGCTGCCTGCCTACTGCGTGCTGGCTCCGGCGGAGGCGGCGAGCAACCTGGCCCGCTATGATGGCGTCCGCTTCGGCCGCCGGCCGGCCGACGGGTCCGACGACGAAGGGGATCTCGTCGAGCGGACCCGGTCCCGGGGCTTCGGGACCGAGGCCAGGCGCCGCATCCTGCTGGGCACGTACGTGCTGTCGGCAGGCCATCGGGAGCGGTACTACGCCCGGGCCTGCCGTGCCCGGGCACGCGTCGCCGCGGACTTCATGGCCGCGTTCGCGTCCGGGGTCGACGTTCTCCTCACGCCCACGACCCCGACCCCCGCCTTTCCGCTGGGGTCGCGCACCGGCGATCCCGTGGCGATGTACGCGGCGGACGTGTTCACAACGGGTCCGAGCCTGGCCGGGCTGCCGTGCCTGTCGGTGCCGATGGGGCGGATCGACGGCCTGCCGGTGGGGGCCCAGCTCGTCGCACCCCCCTGGGCCGAGGCTGATCTCGTACGAGCGGCGGCAGGCCTCGAGTCGCTCGGAATCGTCCAATGAGCGCTCGTGCGGTGATCGGGCTGGAGATCCACGTTCAGCTCGCGACAGGCCGGAAGCTCTTCTGCCGGGACGCCGCGCGATTCGGCGATCCGCCGAACACCCACGTGTGCCCGACATGCCTCGGGCTGCCCGGGGCGCTGCCGGTGCTCGACGTGGACGCCGTCCGCCTCGCGGTGCGCACCGCCGTCGCACTCGGCGCGTCGGTGCGGCCCGTGAGCCGGTTCGCCCGCAAGCACTACTTCTATCCGGACCTGCCCCGCGGATACCAGATCACGCAGTACGACGAGCCCCTCGCCGAGGGAGGCTGCCTGAACGAGGAGGTTCGCGTCCGCCGCCTGCATCTGGAGGAGGACGCGGGGCGGTCGCTGCACGGCCGCATTCCCGGCTACACGGCAGTGGACCTGAATCGCGCGGGCGTGCCGCTGGTGGAGATCGTGACGGAGCCGGATTTCGAAGCGCCGCCGGACGTGCGGCGTGCGCTGCTGGAGCTCCGTCGGCTCCTCCGCTATCTGGACGTCAGCCGCTGCGACATGGAGAAGGGCGAGCTGCGGGTGGACGCGAACGTCTCGCTGGCCGAGCCGGGCGCAGGCGGCGGACCGGGCGTCCGAACCGAGCTGAAGAACCTGAACTCGTTCTCGGCCGTGGAGCGGGCCCTCGACTGGGAGATCGCACGGCAGCGGCGGACGCTGGCGGACCGAGGTCGCGTCGAGGCGGTCACCCTGCTGTGGGACGAGGCCGCGGGCGTGGCGCGTCCCATGCGGAGGAAGGAGGACAGCCGCGACTACCGCTACCTCGAAGACCCGGACCTGCCGCCGGTGCGCGTGTCCGAAGCCGCCGTGGCGGCGGAGCGGGACAACCTGCCGGAGCGTCCGTCCGAGCGCGCGGCCCGCCTGCGGCACGATCACGGGCTGGATGCTGCCGACGCCGACGTGCTCACCGCGCGTCGCTCGGTGGCAGACCTCTTCGACCACGCCGTCGCCGCCGGCGCACCCGGCGTGGACGCGGCGCGCTGGATCACGGGCGAGGTCCTGGCCTGGGCCAACCGCACGGGTCGGGATGCCGACGCCGTACCGGGCGGCGGTGCGGGACTCGCGGAGCTGATCGCGCTGGAGCGGGACGGCACACTGTCCGGACGCCTCGCCCGGAACGTCTTCGAGGCCATGGTCCGGTCGGGCCGGCGGGCGGGGGAGATCGTCGCCGAACAGGGGCTGCGGCAGGTGACCGACGCGGACCGGATCGCGGCGTGGGTGGACGCCGTCGTGGACCAGGATCCGGACGCAGCCGAACGGTATCGTGCGGGCGAGACGAAGGTGCTAGGCTACTTCATGGGACGGCTGATGGAACGCTCGAAGGGAAGGGCGGACCCGCACGCGGCCCGCGCGGCCATCCGCGCGGCGCTCGAGGGCGAACGGGACGCGGATGGAGCCGACGGGTCCGGGCCCGGACCTGCCGGACAGAGCTGAAGCGGAGAGGTCCGGACGTGGTCGGTATACTCGTGCTTCTCGTCTTTGCGACCGTGGGGTCGAAGATCCTGCTGGGGCTCGCGGCGATCTACCTGCTGCTGCCGACCGAGCGGTCGTGTCCTGCATGCGACGGCGAGACGCTCCCGCTCCGTGGCGCCCTGCCTGCGGAGCTCCTCTGCAGGCTGTTCCGGATCCAGCGCCGCTGGTGCACCCGGTGCGGGCGGAGCGCCCTCGCACGCAGGAGCCGCGAGCCGAGGGTCTTCGTGGGTCCGGCGGACGCACCCCGCGTCCGGGAGCCCACCGGCTGAGTAGGACGGACGGAGGACCGGCCTGAAGCGCACTACCTCGTGAGTTGCCGGGAGCTCTGCCAGTGGCCGAGGGGGTCGGACGGCAGCTCGAAGAAGTCGTCCGCGAGCTCGAGCAGCCGACCGGAGTCCCGTCCGGCTCCATCCCGGACAGCCAGTCGCCGCACCTTCTTCGCGAGCTGGAGGTTGAACTCACCGGTCGGGTCACGGCCCGCCGCAACGGACTCGCCGCGTCGGCGCAGGTAGTCCACGACGGAGTCGAATGCACGGGAGACGTACGCTTCGACGTCGTCGTCCGTCAGGTCCCACCGCGATTTCTGCAGCAGCCTGTCGAAGATGTTCTGCCAGCGCTCGTTGTCCTGGATACGGATCATGCCCCGGAAGATCCGGCGGTTCGTCTGGAAGGAGAAGATCGTGGCGCTCAGGACGCTGTCGAAGAGTGCGTCGGCAGCTGCGTGATCCATGTCCATGACGACGCTGCGGGCGGTGGCGCTGTAGGCCTCTCCCAGATGGACGTCCAGACGGTACTCCCAGTAGGAATGACCGAGGGCCTTCGTCGAGCTCGTCAGGACGAGCTGCCGGGGCACGAAGTAGTTGTGGGCGATGGTGTCCGCCGCGAGGTGGCTCAGGTACCCCAGTCCGACGGCGCGCAGGCGGTCGTCCGCGGCCTCCGCGTGGATTTCCTCGCCCACGTGCCAGAAATGGCAATGTCGGCCCGCCGGAACGTACTTCTTGCCCAGCGAGATGTCCGCGGCCACGGACCCGTACAGGAAGCTCCTCGGGTGCCGCCGGATCAGATCGGCCACGGCGGGGGGCAGCAGGAAGAGGGCGTTCAGGAGCCGCTCGCCGAGGAAGATGTGCGTGGCGGGGCCGAACGCCCATCCCGCGGCGGGGAGGAGCGCCATCGCCCCCAGCGCCGCGAGGACGAGCAATCCGAAGTGGACCGCCGAGCGCATCGTCAGGATCAGCCGCGCACCTTGTCGGCGCCGCGGGCGGCCGCCTTCCGGGCCTCCTTCAACTGGTGCGCGACGGTCTCGGCGATCTCGTCCTGCGCGGACCGGGCGATGTCCATGAGGTTCCTCCGAAAGTCGTCCAGCACCTCACGCCCTGCATCCGCCATTTCCTCGCTCCATTCGTAGGCGCGCCCGGCCCCGTCGGAGACCGCCGAACCGGCGCGACGCGCGCCCTTGCCGAGGCTCTGCCCGTACGGCTTCACTGCCCGAACGATCCGCTCCCGACGCGTGCGACGCTTCGGCCGCAGCAGGAGGGCTGCGCCGAGTCCGACCAGCGCGCCGACGGCCAGCGCCGTCACGTATTCCGGGATCTCCTGGTCCGTCATGCTGCCCCCTCGTCTCTCGGGTCCGATACGCGCCGACGGACGCCGGCGCCCGCGATTCCCGATCTGCAACATTCGGCCCATGCCGATCTGTCAATAATGCAGGTCGAGGCCCAGGGTGCGCACGCCGAGCTTGGGCACGAGCCCCATGCGGCGCCAGAGGAAGCGGCCCTGGCGCAGGCGTTCGGCGACGTCGCCGGCGACGTCCTGCGGCAGCTCCGCGAGCGCTACGTCCAGCGGCCGGCGCTCGTCGGCCCACGCCCGCAGCACCGCGTCCAGATGCTCGACTCCGCCGGCGCGGCGCGCCAGGTCCCGCACGTCCCGGGGACCGCTCCAGCGGCCGCGCAGCTCCTCGATCCCGCTCGCCCACAGATCGCCGAGGGGGAGCACCGGCTCGGGAGGCAGGTGCCCGGAGAGGAGCAGCACGGTGCGGCTGGCGGTCCCGAGCGGCAGACCATCCCGTCGGCCGGCGACGAGGCGGACGAGCGCGTGGTGGGTTTCGACCGCGGCGTCGTCTGCATCCCGGATCCCGGCGGCCTCCGTCAGGGCGTCGACCGCCGCGGCGGGCGGCGCGGCGACCCGCACGACGCGTTCGACGCCGAGCGCGCGCGTCGCCCAGGTCGCGCACAGCTCGGCCTCGGCGGAGTCGTCGTCGGCCACGACTGCGCAGCGGGCGCCTGCGTCCTGCAGCGCCTGGCGCAGCACGCCGCCGATCACGGCCGCCAGCCGCTCCTCCCGGGGGCTGCTCACTGCCGCGCGTCCAGGATGCGCGCGAGCTCCCGGGCCACCAGGGCGGGGTCGTCGTCCCGCGCATGGGCGTACGGCGTGCGGGCCCGGCGCAGGTCCGCCGGGTCCAGTGCGGACACGAGGAGGTCGTCGCCCTCGGGTCCCGCCCGGTGCAGGAGCTCGCCGTCCGGGCCCGCCAGGAGGGAGCCGCCACCGAACGTGATGGGGCCCTCGACGCCGGTCCGGTTCGCCAGCGCGACCCAGATCCCGTACAGCGCCGCCGTCGTCCGGGCGATCCGCACCCACCCGTCCATGTTCGCGAAGCGGGTCCCGCCCTCGCCGCCCTCCCACACACCGCGCCCCGGCGCGGCGGACTGGACCAGGAGCAGGTGGATCCCGGCGGAAGCCAGGACGTAGTGCAGACCCGGGTGCCAGAAGTCCTCGCACACGAGCACCCCTACGCGCCAGCCGTCGTCCCGCTCCCAGACGCGGACCTCCCGACCGGGACGGAAGTGTCGCGCCTCGTCGAACATGCCGTACGTGGGGAGGTAGATCTTCCGGTGCACGTGCTGCACGCGGCCACCGCGGTAGACGACGGCGGCGTTCCGGCCGCCGGCGTCCGTCGCCTCCACGAGCCCGACGAGCACGTCGCCCGGCGCCTCCCCGAGGGGGGGCGGCGCCGGCTCCAGTGGCCGGGCCACGTCCCCGACCGCATCCCGCAGGTCGTAGCCGGTGAGGGACAGCTCCGGGGTCAGCAGCAGATCGCCGGCGAGCTGGTCGGCCGCGTCGGCGATGCGACGCGCGTTCGCGACGACGTCGCCCAGGACGGGCGCGAACTGGAGCACGCCGAGGCGCAGCGGCCGATCCGGCAGCGAGCCCGCGACCGTCACGTCTCGTCCCCGCCCGTGCCGACGGTCGTCGCGGTTGCATCCCGGCCGAGGGCGTCCGCCGCGCTGGGCGCGCGGCCCGCCGCGAGCGCCTCCTCCACCCGCGGCCGGATCTCGCCGGCGCGGCGCAGCAGGTTGCGGGTCAGGAACGGGCCGGCCAGCTCGCTCGCCACCACCGCCAGGACCACGGTGCTGAAGAGGATCCGGGCCGGGTCGCCCCGGGGTCCCGCCAGTGCGCCGTAGCTGAGCAGGGCGCCGATGACCATGGCCAGGCTGATGCCGCCCTGCGGGATGAGACCCAGGCCGAGGCGCCGGGGCACGTCGACCCGGCCGCGCACGAGGGGCCCGGCCGCCAGGCAGCCCACGATCTTGGCGCCCGCGCGAACGAGGGCGTACGTCGCCGCGAAGGGCAGGACCACCCAGCTCGGAAACTCCATGAGTGCGCCGGCCAGGATCAGGAGCACCACGTAGATCGGCTTCTCCCACGCCGAGAGCACGGCGTAGACGCGGCGTCGGAGGGGGGACAGGTTGCCCACCACGGTGCCCATGATGGCGCACACGAACAGGGGCGAGAGCCCCAGGTAGAGGGCCGCACCCGCGGCGAAGACGATGACGCCCAGCAGGAAGAGCACGAGCTCCTCGCGCTCGGCCCGGGGCCGCGTCAGCCACAGGAAGACGACGGCCAGCGCCGCGCCGAGGGCCAGCGCCGCCGTGACCCACTCGAGGACCGCCCAGCCCGGTCCGCCAAGAAGCAGCCCCGCGGGATGGTAGACGGCGTAGGTCACCTGAAGGGCGAGGATGCCGACGACGGCGTCCAGGCTGGCCACGAAAAGGAGCAGCTCGCTGACGCGGCCGCGCACGAGGAACGTGTGGCGGACGAAGGCGATGCCCGCCGGCGTCGAGACGCACGCCGCGGCGGCCGCGACGAGCAGCGCGATGCGGGCCTCCGTCGTCGCCTGGCCGATGCCGCGGAGGAGGAGCAGGCCCACGCCCAGGAACAGCAGGAACGCGATGATCGCCTGGCCCAGGGTGAGCAGGAGGAACGACAGCGGGAAGCGGAGCACGTGCCGGCGGTCGAGCTGGAGCCCGAACAGGAAGCCGATCCAGCCGAGCCCCAGGGCGAGGAACGGGTAGAGCCGCTCGATCAGATCGTGGGTCAGGACGCCGAGGGCGTTGGACCCGAGCAGGAAGCCGACGAAGACGAAGTGGGTTCCCGTCGCGATGAACAGCCCCGGCCCCAGCGCGCGGCGGCGCTCGGTGAAGGCCGTGCGCGCGCCCAGCAGTCCGATCAGGACCAGGAACAGGACCCCCAGGAGCGGACTCATGGGCGGCCGCCCGCTAGATGTCTTCCGCGCCGAGCTCCGGGGCGAGTCCGGCCACCCGGTTCACGGGCACGGTGAAGACGATACCCGTGGCGGGGCTGGCGAGGTCGCCGCAGATCTCCTGGAGCAGCGCGATGGCGCCGTCCACCTTCGCGTCGTCGTCGATGACGCTGAAGATCGTCTGGTTCTGCGGCCGTGAGCGGGAAATGAGCGTCTGCAGTCCGGCGAAGATGGGAATGTCGTGGGACAGCACCCGGCCCATTCCCTCGCTGTTGACGAGCGTGGCGCCGGTGATGCCGAGCTCGAGAAAGCCGGACAGGATCTCGTCCAGCTTCTCCTCCTGGTTGATGACGGCGATCAGGAGCTGCACGGCCGCCTCCTAGACGTGCTCCGCGTCGACGCGCTCCACCTCGGCCAGCACGGCTTCGGGGGTGTCGGCGCGCACGAGACGGTCCACGAAGCCGGGGTGCCGGACGAGGCGCGCGAGCCGGGCCAGGATCTTGATGTGCTGGCTCGAGCGGTCGGGCGGCGAGAGCAGCAGGAACAGGACGCGGACCGGTTCCGGCGGGGTTCCGAACGGCACGCCCTCGGGGGCAAGGGCCACCACGACGAGGGAGCGGTTCATTTCGTCCACGGTGGTATGGGGCACGGCCACTCCGTTCCCGAGACACGTGGTGTGCGCCGCTTCCCGGGCCTCCAGCCGATCGCCCAGGGCATCCGCGTCCGAGACGACGCCCTTCTCGGCGACCGCGCGGGCGAGCGTTCGCAGCGCCTCGCCCGAGCTCTTCGCCCGCAGGCCCGGAAGCACCAGGTCCGACTGGAGGTACTCCCGAAGTCGCATTCCCACCCTGGAAAAAGACGGGCCGGTCTCTCACCGGCCGACCGGTCCATTGTAGGCGGCGCGCGTCCGGGATGTCAAGCGACGACGCGGTTTACGAGCCCTCCATCGCGTTGCGCCCTGCGCGGCCGGCGGGTACGATTCTTTCGTCGATTGCCGGCGTTCACGCGTCCGGCGCATCGGCCGGGGAGATCCAGGAGAACGAAGGAAGATCATGCCGAAGTTCGTGGTCGAGGGCGGGCACCCGCTCCGGGGTACGATACGCCCGGCCGGCAACAAGAACGCGGCCCTGCCGATCCTGGCGGCGACCCTGCTCACCGACGAGCCGGTCGTTCTTCACAACCTGCCGAACATCCGGGACGTCCGGACCCTCCTGGAGCTGCTCCAGCGTCTCGGCGCGTCCGCCGAGTGGATCGGCGAGAACTCGGCCCGCATCCAGGCCGAGGACCTGAGCATCGCCGAGCTCGACCCGGCCCTGGCCGCGCGCATCCGCGCCTCGATCCTGCTGCTCGGCCCCATGCTGGGGCGGGTCGGGCGCATGAAGCTGCCGCCTCCGGGCGGCGACGTGATCGGGCGACGTCGCCTCGACACCCACTTCCTCGCCCTCACCCGCCTCGGCGCCCGCGTGGAGACCACCGGCCGCTACGAGCTCGAGACCAGCGGGCTCACCGGCGCCGACATCTTCCTCGACGAGCCGAGCGTCACCGCCACCGAGAACGCCGTCATGGCCGCCGTTCTGGCGAAAGGGCTGACTCGCCTTCGCAACGCGGCGGCCGAGCCCCACGTCCAGGACCTCTGCGAGCTGCTCGTCTCCATGGGGGCCCGCATCTCCGGGATCGGCACCCACGTCCTCGAGATCGAGGGCGTCGATCGACTCGGCGGGACCGAGTACACGGTCCAGAGCGACCACATCGAGGTGGGCAGCTTCATCGGCCTCGCAGCCGTCACCCGCGGCGAGATCCTCATCGAAGACGCGTCCGTCCGGCATCTCGACTCCACGCTCCTCGCCTTCGAGCGCCTCGGGATCCACTGCGAGATCCGCGGCGACGACCTCTTCGTCCCGGCGACCCAGGAGCGGGAGGTCCGCATGGATCTGGGCGGCCACATCCCCAAGATCGACGACGGGCCGTGGCCGGCCTTTCCCGCGGACCTCACGTCCATCGCTCTCGTGACCGCGACGCAGTGCCGCGGGACCATCCTCATCCACGAGAAGATGTTCGAGTCCCGCATGTTCTTCGCCGACAAGATGATCGGCATGGGCGCCCGCATCGTTCTCTGCGATCCGCACCGCTGCGTGGTCGTGGGACCCTCCCGCCTGCATGCCGGCGTCGTCGAGAGCCCCGACATCCGGGCGGGCATGGCGCTGCTCATCGCGTCCCTCGGCGCCGAGGGGCAGAGCCACATCTACAACGTTCAACAGATCGAACGGGGCTATCAGAAGATCGACGAGCGCCTCGCGGCCCTCGGCGCGCGCATCGAGCGACTCGACTCGCGGCAGGACTGACACGACTTCGGCCGACCAAGGAGGCAGCATGGCGGACGGGCAGGGAAGCGACAGGGACAACCCCCGCGAAGGCTTCAGCGCATGGATGGGCGTGCTGGACGCGTTCCGCGACGCCGTGGAGGAGACCATCGGCGAGATGCGCGACCGGAGCGAGGTGGGCCCGGAGCGCGCGCGGGAGGTGGTCCGGGAGACCATGCGCCGGGCGCAGGAGGCGTTCGACGAGGCGCGCGACCGCCTCGATCCCCCCACGCGGCGCGAGTTCGAGGCGCTGCGGGCGGAGGTGGCGGAGCTGCGGCGTCGTCTGGACGAGCACTCAGGCCACGGGCCGGGAGGGCATGGGGCCGGCGCACACGGCGGCCCCCCCACGCCGCCGCCCCCGCCAGGCCCGGGGCCCGAACCGGCAGGGCCGCACATCCCGGTGGACGAGGGCTGAGCGGGGGTGTCGAGCCGTCCGACGGCCCCGCGGCTCGAGCCCGCGCGGACGGTGCGGGAGGTCCCCGTCGACGTCGACGTGCCGGTCCACGCACACCCGGAGTGGCTGGACCGGTTCCCCTGGCTGGTCCAGGGAACGACGTCCCGGGGCGACGGAGGCGACGCCTTCGACCTGGGGCTCTCCGGCGCGACGCCGGTCGGCGACTCTCTCGCCCGCTGGCGGAGGCTCGCACGGGCCCTCGGCATGCCCCGTGTCGCCCACGCACGTCAGGTCCACGGCGCTCGCATCCTCCCGCACGGACCCGGGGCGCCGGGCATCCTCGTAAGCGACGGCTACGACGGCCACGTGACCGCGGAGGCGGACCTGCTCCTGACGGTCTCCGTGGCAGACTGCGTCCCGATCCTCCTCGTCGATCCCGAGGGCCGCGGCGTCGCGGCGTTGCACGGGGGCTGGCGCGGGGTGGCCGCCGGCGTGCTCGAGGCCGGCGTCGCGGCCCTCCAGGCGACGTCGGACGCGCACCCTTCGTCTCTCCACGTCCACTTCGGACCGTCGATCTGCGGTCGCTGCTACGAGGTCGGCCCGGAAGTGCACGTCGCGCTGGGCCTGCCCGAGCCGCCGTCGAACACCCCCGTCGATCTGCGGGCGGTGCTGGCCGAACGGGCTCGCGCGCTGGGCGTGGCGGAGGAGCGGATCACGACGTCGGCGTACTGCACGCGCTGCGGCGACTCGCCGTTCTTCTCGCACCGCGGCGGCGATCCCGAGCGGCAGATGGGCGTCATCGGCATCCACTCCCGGTCGACGGCGTGACCGCCGCTTCGGGAGCCCCCGACCCCGGACTGTGCGGCTCCTGCGCCCACGCCCGCGTCGTCCGCTCTCGCACCGGTTCGCGATTCTTCCTGTGCGAGCGCTCCCGGGACGACCCGCGCTATCCCCGCTATCCCGCGCTCCCGGTGCTGCGTTGCCCGGGATACGACCCGCGGACCGGGCGGGAGCCGGGATCGGCGTCCGCGCCCGCGTCCCGATTCGAACCCGAGAATGGAGCTGCTTCGTGAGCGACGACCCCTTTTACACGTCCCGCTGCACCGTCCGGAAGATCGCCGGCCCGCTCCGACGCGCGACGCTGCCCACCGGCGTCGACGTCGAGCTGGGCGTGCACGGCGCCATCCGCGCGATGTACGATCTGCCCGGTCCCGACCGCCCCCTGCCCGTCGACTACATCGTCGCCGCGACGGGCGGCTGACTGCTCGGAACGCTCAACGGCGCGCTGGAGGCGCGCGAGGTGAAGCTCGAAGGCGACGCGATCCGAGCCGACGTGGAGGGCCGCAACGAGATGCGGGATCGGCTCCCGGTACTCACGCGCGTCCACGTGCGCTACACGCTCCGGATCCCGCCGGGATCCCGTGACGTCGTGGACCGTGCACTCTCACGCCACGTGGACCGCTGCCCCACCGCCCGGTCCCTGAAAGGCGCCGTCGAGGTGACCTGGGAAGCCGAGATCCAGGAGTCGGACTAGCAAAAGGTCATCGCCGCGCCCCCCCCCGCCGTCCCCCCCGCCCCGCCGCGCGCAGCGCCGGCGCCCCCGCCCCGCCGCGCGCAGCGCAGGCGCCCCCCGCGCCGCAGGCGCGGAACCCCCGCCGCAGGCGGTGCCCCGGCCGGAGGCCGGTGCCCGGCGCGCAGCGCCGTGCCCCGCGCGTCAGCGCGGTGCCCCGCCCGGAGGGCGGTCGCCGGTTGCGCATCCGCGTAACTGGGCATATATTCTGAACGTAGCTGCGGTGGCGCTCCGAGGCGCCGCCGTCGGAGAGTGGGGGGGTTCCCCCACTTTTTTATTGACCCGACCCATGGCCGCGGACGAGCTGGAGCAGGACCTCGAGAAGCGGGTGGACGAGCTCGGCTACGAGCTCGTCGAGCTCGAGCGGGCGGGCACGCGAGCCCGCCCCGTCTTCCGGGTACGCGTGGACCGGCCGGACGCGGAGCCGGGGGCCGGCATCACGATCGAGGAGTGCGCCCGGGTGAGTCGGGCCCTGGAGCCGCTGCTGGACGAGCGGCTGGGCTCGGGCGGGCGCTACGTCGTCGAGGTGTCGTCGCCCGGAGTGGAGCGGCCGCTGGTGCGGCCCCGGGACTTCGAGCGCTTCGCCGGGCGCGAGGTCGCGCTCCGGGGGTACGGTCCGCTGGCCGAGCGGAGCCGGCGGCTCGAGGGGGAGCTCCTCGGGCTGGTCGGGGAAGGCGATGAGGCGCGGATCCGGATGCGCCTTGCGGACGGCGAGGAGGTGGACATCCCGCGGCGGGACGTGGCCCGGGCCCATCTCGTCTTTCGCTGGGAGGATGCGCTGTAGCCACGGGCGCTCGACACACGGACAACGAGCAGGAAGGGTGTATGGCGAACGCGACGCAGGTGCTGGCTGCGTTCCGGGAGATGATCGCCAACAAGAGCATCTCCCGGGATGAGCTGCACGACCTGATCCGGGACGGCCTGATGGCCGCCCTGGCGCGCCGGTACGGACCGAACGTCGAGGCGGAGATCGAGATCGACGAGGACGCCGGCGAGATGCGGATCACGGTGCTGAAGGAGGTCGTCGAGGAGGTCGAGGACGCATCCCGGCAAATCTCCCTCGAGGAGGCCCGCTGGGACGATCCGGACTTCGAGCCCGGGGACGTCCTGGAGATCCCCGTGGAGTTCGCCGACTTCGGCCGCAACGCCGTCATGGCGGCGAAGCAGCGGATCGTCCAGCGGCTGCGGGAGAACGAGCGCAATCGCATCCGGGACGAGTACGCGGATCGCATCGGGGAGCTGCTGAGCGGCGAGATCCAGCAGGTGGAGCGAGGCAAGCTGGTCCTCATGCTCAACCGTTCCCGGGATGCCGACGCCATCATCCCGTGGAAGGAGCAGAATCCGCGGGAGCGCTTCCGTCAGGGCGAGCCCATCCGCGCCGTGCTGGTCCGCGTGGAAGAGACGTCGAAGGGGCCTCGCCTCATCCTGTCGCGGGCGCACCCGCTCTTCGTCGCCGCCCTGTTCAAGCTGGAGGTGCCGGAGATCTACCAGGGCATCGTCGAGGTGAAGGGCATCGCGCGCGAGGTCGGCGGGCGGACGAAGCTGGCCGTCGCCTCCCGCGACGAGTCCATCGACCCCGTCGGCGCCTGCGTGGGCGTGAAGGGCTCGCGCGTGCAGGCCGTCGTCAGCGAGCTCGGCGGCGAGCGCATCGACATCGTGCCGTGGCATCCCGATCCCGAGGTGTACGCCCGCCGCGCGCTCGCGCCGGCCCAGGTCGCCAAGGTCATCAGCGACTCCGAGCGACGCGTCATCACCGCCATCGTGGACGAGGACCAGCTGTCGCTGGCCATCGGCCGCAACGGCCAGAACGTGCGACTGGCGAGCCAGCTCATCGGCTGGCAGATCGACCTCTACGGGAGCCGTGAGTGGCTGGAGCGCGGCGCCGACGAGGCTCTCTTCGGCGGTGGCTCCAGCGAGTCCGACTACGAGGTCGCGGACTTCCCGCTCAGCGAGCTGGAGCTCGACGCCTCGACTCTGGCGGCCCTCGGAGAGGCCGGGTATACTACGTTTTTCGACATCATCGACCTGGACCGCGGCGACCTCCTGGCCCTTCCCGGGGTAACGGAGGAGGAAGCGGGTGAGGTCCTCCGCATCATCGAGGACCTGACGGTCGCCGTCGACTCGTCTGCCGAGGCGGCGGAAGACGGCGAGCCATCGGAGGCCGACCTGGCCGAGGCCCGGGAGCTGGCCACCGAGCTGCTCGGCATGAAGCCCGAGGCTGCGGAGGCGGAGGAGAGCGCCACGGCGGAGGACGAGTCGGCCGCGACGGAGGACGTCCCGGCCGAGGGTGACGAGGCCGAGGACGACGAAGTCGAGGAGAGCGCCGTCGGCGCGGAGGCGTCGAGCGAGAGCGGCGCGGAGGCGGCGGAAGACGAGCGCGCAGGCTGAGCCTGTGCTGCGCCTGCTCGGGCTCGCCGCCCGGGCCGGCGCCGTGGCCGCTGGCACGGGCCCGGTGCGGGATTCGGTCCGCGCCGGGCGTGCGGTGCTTGTGCTCGTTGCGGTCGACGCGTCGGCGAACACGCGGGACCGGCTGATGCCGCTCATGGCGGCCCTCGGCGTTCGGCCGGTGGAGGGATTCAGCAGGGATGAGCTCGGCCGCGCGGTGGGCCGGGCGCCGGTGGCCGCCGTCGCAGTGGAGGATCGCTCCCTCGGCGCCCGGATCCGTGAGCTGACGGACCCGGCGGCAGACAACGCCGCGCCATGATTTTGGACCTGTACCAGGTGGTTGAGACCGGATGCGCGTCTACGAAGTAGCGGAAGAACTGAAGGTATCGAGCGAGGCGCTGATCCAGCTCCTTCGGGATCTGGGTGCGTCGGTTCGCAGCGAGGCGTCGAGCGTCGACGCTGCGACGATGGCCAAGCTGCGTGCGCGCCTGGAGCGGGAGCGCCGCGCCGGGCACGACGACACGCAGGAGGCCCTCGAGGCGGCCATCGAAGACGCGCACACGGCGACCCGCCGCCGGCGGCGTCGCCGGAAGGTCGAAGAGGAGCCGGAGCCGGAGACGACGTCGCCGACCGCCGAGGCCGCGGAGGCCATGGCCGCCGAGGCGTCCGAGGAAGCGGCCGCATCCGTGGAGGACGTGGGCGAGGAGGCCGTCGAGGAGGCCGAAGAGATCGCCGCCGAGGAGACGGAGGCGATCACGGCCGAGGCCGAGGCCGAGGAGGCGGACGAGGAAGAGGAGGCCGACGAGGAGGAGGAGGTCGCCGCCGAGGCCGAAGAGGACGAGGAAGAGGCCGAGGAGGAGACCCGTCCTGCCGCGAAGGCGGGAGAGGCGAAGGAGGAGCGCGGCCGGGAGCCCTTCCGGCCGAAGCGCGTGGCGGACGTCATGCCCGCGAGGCCGGCGCCGGCGGCGAGTGCCGGGCCCGGCGGCCAGGTTCGGATCCAGGCGGAGGGCTTCACGTCGGACGGCCGGCGCAAGAAGAAGGACAAGCGCAAGAAGAAGCGGCAGCGGCCGGACCAGGACGCGGTGCAGGAGAACGTCCAGCGCGTCATGGCCGAGATCAAGTCGGGTGGCACCAGCAGCAGCAGCGGGCGGAAGCGTCGCCGCTCCCGGGCGGACGCGCAGGAGCGTCGAGAGGAGAAGGAGGCCGAGCGGCAGCGGCAGGTGGCCGAGGAGGCCACGACGGTGCGGGTCAACGAGTTCCTCACTGTTGCCGAGCTGGCGGAGCTGATCGACAGGAGCCCGACGGAGATCATCGGCAGCGCCTTCAAGAATCTCGGCCTCATGGTCACCATCAACCAGCGGCTGGACTTCGACCAGATCGAGCTGCTGCTGGACGAGTTCGGATTCAAGGCGGTCCGGGAGTCCGGCTTCTCGGCGGAGATCGACGAGGACGTCGAGGAGGATCGGCCGGAGGATCTGGAGCCGCGGCCGCCGGTGGTGACGGTCATGGGCCACGTGGACCACGGGAAGACGTCGCTGCTGGACTACATCCGCAAGACGAACGTCATCGCGGGCGAGTCGGGTGGCATCACGCAGCACATCGGTGCCTACCACGTGACGCTGGACGACGGCCGCTCGATCTCGTTCCTCGACACGCCGGGCCACGCCGCGTTCACTGCCATGCGCGCCCGCGGCGCCGAGGTGACGGACCTGGTGATCCTGGTCGTGGCGGCGGACGACTCGGTGATGCCGCAGACGATCGAGGCCATCAGCCACGCCAAGAACGCCGGCGTGCCGATGATCGTCGCGATCAACAAGATCGACGTGCCGGGCGCGAACGCGGGCCGCGTGAAGCAGCAGCTGCTGGAGCACGAGGTCGTCGTGGAGGAATTCGGCGGCAGCGTGCTGTCGGCCGAAGTCAGCGCCAAGACGGGGCAGGGAATCCAGGACCTGCTGGACAAGATCCTGCTCCAGTCCGAGCTGCTCGAGCTGAAGGCCAACCCGTCCCGGGAGGCCCACGGCACGGTCATCGAGGCACAGCTGGACGTGGGGAAGGGGCCGGTCGCCACGGTGCTGGTGACGAACGGCACGCTGCACGTCGGGGACGCATTCGTGTGCGGACTGCACGACGGGCGCGTGAGGGCCATGCTCGACGAGCGGGGCAACCACGTGGAGGAGGCGGGACCGGCCATTCCGGCCCAGATCCTCGGGCTCTCGGGCGTGCCGCAGGCGGGCGACACCCTTGTGGCGATGGACGCGGATCGCGCGGCGGAGATCGCCCAGTCCCGCCAGCGCCTGGAGCGGGAGAAGCAGCTCCGCATCAAGGGCCGCGGAGTCAAGCTCCAGGACATCAGCCAGATGCTCGCCCAGGGTGAGACGGCGCAGCTCAACGTGGTCATCAAGGGTGACGTCGACGGGTCGGTGCAGGCCCTCTCCGACTCCCTCGAGCAGCTGTCCACGTCGGAGGTCCAGGTGGACGTGATCCACCGCGGCGTCGGCGGCATCAACGAGTCGGACATCCTGCTCGCCGCCACGGCGGGCGCCATCGTCATCGGCTTCCACGTGCGGCCGGACTCGAATGCGCGCCAGCTCGCGGAGCGCGAGGGCGTCGACATCCGCCTCTACAGCATCATCTACGAGGCGGTGGAGGAGGTCCGGTCGGCCCTGGAGGGGCTGCTGGCTCCGGAGGAGCGGGAAGTGCTTCTCGGCGCCGCCGAGGTGCGACAGCTCTTCAAGGTCCCGCGCATCGGCACGGTTGCGGGCTGCTACGTCACCGAGGGCGTCATCGAACGGCGCGCCAAGGTCCGCGTCGTGCGCGAGGGCGTGCAGATCTACGAGGGCGAGCTCGGCAGTCTGAAGCGCTTCAAGGACGACGTCCGGGAGGTGCGCGAGGGCTTCGAGTGCGGCCTCAACGTGGCCGGATACAACGACATCAAGGTCGGGGACGTCGTCGAATGCTTCCGCATCGAAGAGGTCGCCCGGACACTGGCCAGCTCGGCGAGCGAGGGCCGCGCGTAGGCCTCTCGCCGGGGTGCGGAGGCCCTCATGGTGGTCGCCGTCATCGGCTGGGACCTCGAGGTCTTCGGCTGTCGGTCGCTCAAGGACAAGCGGCGGGTGGTCCGAAGCCTCAAGGACCGGCTCCGGAACCGCTTCAACATCTCCGTCGCGGAGACCGGCAGTCAGGACCTGTGGCAGCGCGCCGAGCTGACGGCCTGCCTCGTCGCCGGCGAGCGGGCGCTGGCAGACTCCGTACTGGAGCAGGCGGACCGTCTGGTCGCCAACGAGCACCGCGCCCGGGTGATCGACAGCTATCGGCGATTCGTGTGAGGATCGACGGCGGCGTCCCGAAGGACGTCGCCGTTCCTCTTTTCCACGGCCACGTGCCGGCGTGCGCGGCCGTGCCCGCACTTCGTGATCGCTATATGAACGTTCCCACTCCCGTGCCCGAAACCGAATGAACCGTCGCATCCAGCGTCTCAACGAGCAGCTCAAGCGCGAGATCACCGGCATCCTCCGCGAGGAGGTCCGTGACCCGCGCGTCGGAATCGCGACGGTCACGGACGTGCAGGCCACGACCGACCTGGACCACGCACGGGTCTACCTCTCCGTCCCCGGCGACGAGGACGAGAAGGCGCAGACGATGGAGGGGGTCGGCGCAGCGGCGCCCTACATCCGCAGCCTGCTGGCGCAGCGCCTCAGCATCCGCCGCATGCCCGAGCTGCACTTCGAGCTGGACCGGACACTCGAGCAGGCGATGCGGATCGAGCGCATCCTGGACGAGGTGCTGCCGGACGACGATGACGAAGAGGGCTGACGCCCCCATGGTGCTGCCGGTGGACAAGCCGCCGGGTCCGACCTCCCACGACGTGGTGGGCGCCGCGCGGAGGGCCCTCGGGCTCCGGCGCATCGGGCACACCGGGACCCTCGATCCCTTCGCCTCCGGACTGCTCCTGCTGTGCGTCGGGGACGCGACCCGGCTCGCCGAGTACCTCGTCGGGCTTCCGAAGCGGTACGAGGCGGTGGCCGAGCTGGGTGCGGTGACGGACACGGACGATCCGACCGGCGCGGTCGTGGCCCGCTCCGAGGCGTGGCGGGACCTGGGCGAGGACACGATCCGGGCGGCCTTCGCCGCGCAGGCCGGCCGCGTGCTCCAGCGTCCGCCCGCCTACTCCGCGAAGAAGGTCGCGGGCGAGCGGCTCTATGCACGGGCGCGGCGCGGTGAGGCGGTGGAGCCGGAGCCGGTGGAGGTGACCGTCCACGAGCTCCGCGTGACCGCCGTCGAACCGCCCCGCGTGCGCTTCACCGTCGAGTGCTCGAGCGGTACCTACATTCGGGCCATCGCACGGGACGCCGGCGAGCGGCTGGGCGTCGGCGCGCACCTGGTCGAGCTGCGCCGCACCGGCATCGGCGCCTTCGACGTGGGCGATGCGGTCCCCCTCGACGCCCTCGATGACGCCGGCGCCGTCCGGGCCGCCGCCGTTACGCCGCTGGAGGCACTGCGACACCTGCCCCGCGTGGAGCTGGACGCCGCGGCGGAAGTCGACGTGCGTCACGGCCGGCCGGTGCCCTCACCCGAGTCCGGCGTCCCGACGGGCGACGTCGCCCTCCTCGTGCGGGGCAATCGGCTCCTCGCCGTCGCCGAGCAGCGGGACGGCGCGCTGCAGCCCCGGAAGGTGTTCGCCCGTGGCTGAGCGCGGGGCCCGGGGCCGCGACGCGCTTGTTCCGATGGAGCGCGGCTCCGTCGTCACCGTCGGAACGTTCGACGGCGTCCACCGCGGCCACTGGGCGGTTCTCGCCGAGCTGCGACGCATGGCCACGGAGCAGGAGCGCCGAAGCGTCCTCGTCACGTTCCACCCCCATCCGCTCCGCATCGTCCGGCCCGACGCGGCGCCGCCGCTCCTGACCACGCCCGTGGAGAAGATGGAGATCCTGGCGGAGTCCGGCGTCGACTACGCCGTATTCCTCTCGTTCACCCGTGCACTCTCGAACTACCCGCCGCGCCGCTTCGTCGAGGAGATTCTGCTGGCGCGCCTCGGCATGCGCCACCTCGTCATCGGCTACGATCATGGGTTCGGTCGGGGCCGCTCGGGGGACGCCGACACGCTCCGGGAGATCGGACGGGAGATGGGCTTCGGCGTGGACGTCGTCGCCCACGTGGATGAGGGCAGGGCCCCCATCTCGTCCTCACGCATTCGCACCGCGCTGCAGGAAGGCGACGTCGCCGCCGCCGCCGCCGGCCTCGGCCGGCCCTACGCCCTCCGCGGCGTCGTCGTGCGCGGCGACGGCCGCGGCCGAGGACTCGGCTTCCCGACCGCGAACATCCGCCCCGACGCGGAGGAGAAGCTGCTCCCCCTCGAGGGGGTCTACGCCGTCCGGGCGTGTGTCCGCGCCCGCACGCTGGACGGCGTCCTTCACCTCGGTCCGCGCCCCACCTTCCGCGGCGCTCCCCCCTCCATCGAACTCCACCTCTTCGACTTCGAGGGCGATCTGTACGGAGAGACGGTTCGGGTGGACTTCTGCCGCCGCATGCGGGCGATCCATCCGTTCGCCACCGCGGAGGCCCTCGTGGACGCGATCCGCCAGGACTGCGACGACGCCCGGGCCATCCTCGCGGGCGGCTGCGCGGGTTGTCCGTAACGGGAAGCGGCGGTAAATTACAAGGTTGTCAAAATTTTGCGGGGCCCCACCCACCGGGGTCCGGCTTCCCGACCAGCGCAGACTCTCGAGGAGGCACGCGTGTTGAAGACCGAGAAGGACGAGATCATCCAGAAGTACCAGCTGCACCCCACCGACCGGGGGAGCGCGCCCGTGCAGATCGCCATCCTGACGGCACGGATCAACGAGCTCACCGACCACTTCCGGACCCACAAGAAGGATCATCACAGCCGCCGCGGCCTGCTTCGCATGGTGGGCAAGCGGCGTCGTCTCCTGGAGTACCTGAAGGGACGGGACCTGGACCGGTACCGGGAGCTGATCGAGGATCTGGGCCTGCGCCACTAGTCGGCGGCGGTGGCCCGGGGTCGGGCCGGCACGAAGCGGAACGAGACGAGACGAGACATTCCTGTCCAACACGAGGACATCGAGATGAAGAGAGTGGAAACGACCTTTGCCGGGAGGCCCCTGGTCATCGAGACGGGTCGCATGGCACGGCAGGCGCACGGCTCCTGCCTGATCCAGTTCGGAGAGACGGCGGTGCTGTGCACGGCGACGGCGCAGGACAAGCGGACGCATCTGCCGTTCTTCCCCCTCACGGTCGAGTACCGGGAGAAGAGCTACGCGGCGGGGAAGATCCCCGGCGGGTTCATCAAGCGGGAGGGACGACCGGGCGAGAACGAGGTGCTGTCGGCGCGACTGATCGACCGCCCTCTGCGGCCACTGTTCCCCGACGGCTTCCAGAACGAGACACAGGTCTTCTGCAACGTCATCTCGGCGGACCAGGAGAACAACGCGGACGTGCTCGGCATCCTGGGCGCGTCGCTGTCGCTGTCCATGTCGAAGATCCCCTTCAACGGGCCGATCGCGGCCGTGCGGGTGGGGCGGATCCAGGACCAGTGGGTGCTGAACCCGACCTTCCGGCAGCTCGAGTACAGCGACACGGACATCGTGGTGGCGGGCACGGACAGCGCGATCATGATGGTCGAGGGCGGCGCGGTGGAGATCCCGGAGGACGACATCGTGGAGGCCCTGCAGGTGGCCCACGAGGGGATCAGGGAGCTCATCGCCGTCCAGCGGGAGATCATGGCGGAGGTGTCGGTCCCGAAGATGGAGTGGGAGGGTCTGCCGGTCCCGGACGGGGTCCGGTCGCGGGTCGAGGAGCTGGCGGGCGGACGCGTCGCCGAGGCGCTGAACCTGACGGACAAGGCGGAGCGCAACCAGGCGCTGGCGTCGCTGAGGGACGACGTACAGACGCAGCTTGCCGAGGAGTTCCCGGACGAGGGCGCGGCGATCAAGGAAGTGCTCTACCAGGTCGAGAAGAAGGCGATGCGGCGCCAGATCCTCGAGCGCGGCGAGCGCATCGACGGCCGCACCGTGGACGACATCCGCAAGATCACGTGCGAGACGGGCATCCTGCCGCGCACGCACGGGTCGGCCCTGTTCACGCGCGGGCAGACGCAGTCGCTGGCGGTCGTGACGCTGGGGACGCCGAAGGACGAGCAGCGCATCGACACGGTGGACGTGGCGTCGGAGACGTCGAAGTCGTTCATGCTGCACTACAACATGCCGCCGTTCGCGGTGGGCGAGGTGCGGCCGATCCGGGGCACGTCCCGGCGTGAGCAGGGGCACGGGGCCCTGGCGGAGCGTGCCATCCAGCCGCTGCTGCCCGCCTACGAGGACTTTCCCTACACGATCCGCGTGGTCTCCGACATCCTCGAGTCGAACGGCTCGTCGTCGATGGCGTCGGTGTGCGGCGCGTCGCTGGCGCTGATGGACGCGGCCGTGCCGCTCAAGGCGTCGTGCGCCGGCATCGCCATGGGTCTGATCAAGGAGGGCGACAACGTCGCCGTCCTGACGGACATCCTGGGGGTCGAGGACGCCCTCGGCGACATGGACTTCAAGGTGGCGGGCACGCGGCAGGGCGTGACCTCGATCCAGATGGACATCAAGATCGAGGGGCTGACGGTCGACATCATGAAGGAGGCGATGCAGCGCGCGCACAAGGCGCGGCTGCACATCCTGGACATCATGGATTCGGCCCTGCCGGAGGCGCGCACGGAGCTGTCGGACTACGCGCCGCGCATCATCACGATCCAGATCAACCCCGAGAAGATCGGGGAGGTGATCGGGCCGAAGGGGAAGACCATCCGGGCGATCCAGGAGCAGACGGGCTCGGAGATCAACATCGAGGACAGCGGTGTGGTGACCATCTCGAGCCCCGGTGGCGTGGGTGGCGAGAAGGCGCGCCAGATGATCGAGGCGATCACGGAGGAGCCCGAGGTCGGCCGCGTCTACGAGGGCGTGGTGAAGAACACCACCACGTTCGGCGCCTTCGTCGAGATCCTGCCGGGCGTCGAGGGCCTGTGCCACATCTCCGAGCTGCAGGAGCAGCGGACGGAGAAGACGGAGGACGTCCTGAACAAGGGCGACATCACTCGCGTGAAGCTGCTGTCCATCGACGAGAAGGGCCGTCTGCGGCTCTCTCGCAAGGCGGCGCTGGAGAGCGCGGAGGCCGGGGAGGCGTAGCAGCGCCGGGTGACACACTCCGAACGATTCGCCGTCGCCGAGCTGCCCGGCGGCCTTCGCGTCCTGACCGAGGAGATGCCG
This sequence comes from uncultured Gemmatimonadales bacterium, assembly GCA_963728445.1. Lineage (GTDB taxonomy): Bacteria > Gemmatimonadota > Gemmatimonadetes > Longimicrobiales > RSA9 > CAVSJO01. The sequence goes on from CAVSJO010000006.1 coordinate 1,914,557, forward strand.
TGGGTTCGCTCCTGCGGTGTGGGCGTGTGGGTTCGCCGGGGCTCGGCGCACGAGCGTCCGGGGGAGATGGGCGTGAGCCACCTCCTGGAGCACATGGTCTTCAAGGGCACGGCGCGCCGCACGGCGCGGGATCTGGCCCTCGAGATCGAGCGGCTGGGCGGCTCCCTGGACGCGTACACGACCCGCGAGCACACGAGCTTCCAGGCCCGGGTGCTCGACGAGCACGTGGACCACGCCCTCGACGTGCTGGCGGACATGGTCCTGGCGCCGCAGCTGCGCGACACGGACCTCGAGCTGGAGCGGGAGGTCGTCCTCGAGGAGATCTCCGCGGTGGAGGACACGCCCGACGACCTGGTCTTCGACCTGCACGCCTCGGCGCTCTGGGGCGAGCACCCGTACGGCTACAGCATTCTCGGCACGCGGGACACGGTAACCTCCCTGGGCTCGCCGGACCTCCGTCGCGTCCACGACCGCGGCTACAACCGACCCAACCTTCTCGTCTGCGCGGCGGGCAACATCCGGCACGAACAGGTCGTCGAGCGGGTGCGGAGCCTCTTCGAGGCGGCTCCGCGGTCCGGCGAGACGGTCGACGTGGCCCCGGCGGAGATGACGCCGCCCCGGGCCGAGAGCGTCAGCCGGGACGGCGCGCAGACCCATCTCGTGTTCGGAACGGCGACGATGCCGCACCGCGATCCGCGCCGATACGCATTGGTCCTGCTGTCGAACGCGTTCGGAGGCGGCATGAGCTCGCGGCTGTTCCAGCGGGTGAGGGAAGAGCTGGGACTTGCCTACACGGTCTATTCGTACCAGACCTTCTACGCCGGCGGCGGGCTGTGTGGCGTCTACGTCGGCACACGTCCCGAGTGGGCGGAGCGCGCCGAGGCGACGGTCCGGGACGAGCTCGAGCGCGTCGCGAAGGAGGGGCTGAGCCCGGAAGAGCTGGAGGACGCGAAGGGACAGGTGAAGGGGCAGATCGTGCTGTCGCTGGAGTCGAGCGGCGCGCGGATGCATCGTCTCGCCGGCGTCGCACTCTACGACGAGGCGTTCCTGACGCTGGACGAGCTTCTGGCGCGGGTGGAGGCCGTCACGCTTGACGGGGTGGCGGAGATTGCGGAGCAGTATCTCGATCCCGGGCGACAGGTCGTCCTGCGGCTCGGGCCGACAGAATGACACCCTGACACGGAAACGGACGAAGCCATGATCATCGGCGTTCCGAAAGAGATCAAGTCGAACGAGAACCGCGTGGCTCTGGTGCCCGCGGGCGCGGAGTCGCTCGTGCAGGCAGGGCACTCGGTCATCGTGGAGAAGAGCGCGGGAGACGGAAGCGGCTTCACGGACGACGCGTACGTGACGGCGGGAGCCACCATGATCGACGGCCCGGATGAGGTGTGGCAGCGGGCCGAGATGATCATGAAGGTGAAGGAGCCCATCGAGCCCGAGTGGCCGCGCATGCGGGAGGGGCAGCTCATCTTCACGTACTTCCACTTCGCCGCCTCCGAGCCGCTGACGAAGGCGGTGCTGGATTCGGGCGCGGTGGCGATCGCCTACGAAACGGTTCAGCTTCCGTCGGGCGAGCTGCCGCTGCTCACGCCGATGAGCGAGGTGGCGGGTCGCATGGCGGTTCAGGAGGGTGCGAAGTACCTGGAGCGATTCTTCGGTGGCCGCGGCATGCTGCTCGGCGGCGTGCCGGGTGTCGAGCCGGGGACGGTCGTCATCATCGGCGGCGGCGTCGTCGGCACGCACGCGGCGCGGATGGCCGCGGGCCTGGGTGCGCGCGTCGTCATGCTGGACGTCTCGCTGCACCGACTGCGCTACCTCTCGGAGGTGATGCCGGCGAACGTGGTGCTGCTCTACTCGAACGCCCACAACATCCGGGAACAGATCAAGGAGGCCGATCTGCTCGTCGGGGCCGTGCTGCTGCCGGGCGCGAAGGCGCCGCACCTCGTGCGCCGGGAGGACCTGAAGTCGATGAAGGAAGGGTCCGTGGTGGTGGACGTGGCCGTCGACCAGGGCGGGTGCGTCGAGACGATTCATCCCACGACCCACGACGACCCGATCTACGTGGTCGACGGCGTCATCCACTACGCCGTGGCGAACATGCCGGGCGGAGTTCCGCGGACGTCGACGCTCGCCCTCACGAACGCGACCTTCCCCTACGCCCTCGCACTCGCGAACATGGGCTGGAAGGACGCGTGCCGGTCGGACCGGGCGCTGGCCCTCGGCCTCAACGCGGTGGGCGGGAAGATCACCTATCCCGGGGTCGCGGAGGCCTTCGGCCTCGAGTACACGTCCGTGGACGAGGTGCTCTGAGGCGCGGTTGGAATCCGTCCGTGTGCAGATCCGGCGGCTGGAGGGCTTTCCGGAGGACTGGGAGCTTCCGGCCTATGCGACGCCGGGCTCCGCCGCCGTCGATCTGCGCAATGCGGGACCGGACCTGACGCTGCCCCCACTGGGCAGGGCGCTGGTGCCCACGGGGCTCGCCATCGCGCTGCCGATGGGGACGGAGGCGCAGGTTCGGCCGCGTTCCGGGCTGGCGATTCGTCGCGGGCTCGGGCTCGTCAACTCGCCGGGCACGATCGACAGCGACTATCGAGGGGAGATCCGCGTTCCCATCATCAATTTCGATAGGGAGCCGCAGGTGATCGGGCACGGCGAGCGGATGGCCCAGCTCGTCGTCTGCCAGGTGGTGCGGATCGAATGGCAGGAGTCGTCTGCGCTGCCGGAATCGGAGCGCGGGTCAGGGCGGGTTCGGCAGCACGGGCCGCTGAGGGTTCGCGGCGTCTGTCGTAAGTGACGCAAGCGCGCGGGTTTCCCGACCTCGACTCCTTGCCGGGCCGGGCGCGCGCGGCATAGTTTGGGGCGCGGGAGTCAGACGCGGTGCACCGCAAGCCGGGGCGGTGGCCGATGAATCGGGAAATCGGCTCCTGCCGGGGGGGCCACGGGACGGGACATGGCGCTGCGCAGCCTATTCAACTCCGGGAGCATCTTCCCCGTGAACGACATCGCCGTGGATCTTGGCACGGCGAACACGCTCGTGTACGTGAAGGGCGAGGGCATCGTCCTGAACGAGCCGAGCGTCGTGGCGATGGAGCGCGGCTCGAACCGCATCAAGGGGATCGGGCTGGAGGCAAAGCGGATGCTCGGGCGGACGCCCGAAGGCATCATCGCCGTGCGCCCGATGAAGGATGGCGTGATCGCCGACGTGGATACGACGGAGATCATGCTGCGCCACTTTTTGCGTGCAGTCACGAGCAAGCGGATCTTCAAGATGAAGCCGCGGGTGGTCGTGGGCGTTCCGTCGGGCATCACGGAGCTGGAGCGACGCGCCGTGCGCTCGAGCGCGAATGCGGCGGGCGCGAAGGAGGTCTACATGGTGGCGGAGCCGATGGCAGCGGCCATCGGTGTTGGCCTGCCGGTGGACACTCCGACCGGGAACATGGTGATCGACATCGGCGGGGGGACGACGGAGATCGCGGTCATCGCCTTGAGCGGCATCGTGGCCGACACCTCGATCCGGGTGGGCGGCGACGAGATCGACAACGCGATCGTGAGCTTCCTGCGCAAGAACTACAACCTGCTGATCGGGGAACCGACGGCGGAGGCGATCAAGATCCAGATCGGCTCGGCCTTCAGCACCTCGGACGAGCGGGAGATGGACGTGAAGGGACGAGACCTGGTGAGCGGCATTCCGAAGACCGTGCGGGTGCATTCGCAGGAGATCCGCGAGTGCATCCAGGAGCCGATCCAGCAGATCGTGGACGCGGTGCGCCGGGCGCTGGAGATCACGCCGCCGGAGCTCGCGTCGGACATCGTGGACCGGGGCATCGTGATGACGGGCGGCGGCGCGCTGATCCGCGGCCTCGACCGGCTCCTGGCCCATGAAACGAATCTGCCCATCCACGTGGACGAGGACCCCCTCACGTGCGTGGTTCGGGGCGCAGGCCGGATCCTGGACGACCTGCCGCGCTACCGGAGCGTTCTGAACACGTGATCGCGCCGAGAGCCTGACCACTCGTGGCGTACTTCGGCGATACACGGCAGGGCCGTAAACGGGACGACATTCTGGCAGGACTGCTGGTCCTGGCGGGTGTCGTTCTTCTCTTCCTTCCCCGATCGGCGCAGGACCCGATCCGCGGCGCGATCCGGAGCACGGCGCTGTGGCCGTTCGTGGCGGCGCAGTCGGCGCTGGCGACGAGCGGCGTACGGCGGGAGGACCCGGCCGAGCTCCAGGCGCAGCGGGACTCCCTCGCGGTCATCGCCACGGCCCAGTCGCCCCTCGCCGAGGAGAACCGCCGTCTACGCTCGCTGCTGGACCTGCAGGAGCGGCTCCCGGCGTCCTTCGTCCCCGCCGAGGTGCTGCGCATCGGGCTGGGCGACGCCGGCAGCACGTTCCTCATCTCCCGCGGCCGGGACGACGGGGTGGCGCCGGACAGTCCGGTCATCGCCGCCGGCGGACTGCTCGGCGTGGTCGTGGCCGTCGACGGGCACACGGCGCAGGCAATGGACTGGACGGACCCGGAGTTCCGGGCCAGCGCGATGACGGTGGACGGACGCGTCTATGGCGTCGTGCAGCCCCGTCGCGGCGCGTTCCGGGAGGCGGACCAGCTCGTGCTCTCCGGAGCGCCCTTCCACAGCGACCTGCGACCGGGAACCCGGATCGTTACGTCCGGACGTGGGGGCGTCTTCCCGCGGGGAATCCCCGTCGGCACCGTCGTCGGCATCGAGGACGCGGATACCGGCTGGCGCAAGAGCTACGTGCTCCAGGCGGCGGTACGTCCCGAGTCCGCCGGTCACGTGCTGGTGGGCGTTCCGACGGACAGCGCCGGGGCGGCCCCGGACCTCTCCGGTGCGTGGCCCGGCACCCGGGGACCTTCCGTGCGCGTCCTGCGGACGGACAGCGCCGGGGGGCCGTCATGAGCTGGAACTACGGCGTCTTCCTCGCGACGCTGGTCGTCCTCCACTTCTTCCTGCACCTGGCGCTGGGCGTCGGTGCCGCGGCGCCGGACCTGGCGACCATCGCCGTGCTTCTGGGCTCCCGGCGCATGAACCGGGCGCTCGGAACGCTGCTGGGCGCCGTGGTGGGACTGCTGCTGGACGCGCTCGCGCTGGACGCGTTCGGCGCCGACGTCGTCGCACTCGCCGTCGTCGGCTACATCGGCGGCCGGAGCCGGGACTTCTTCGTGGGTGACAGCTGGCTGTTCGTGATCGTCTACCTCTTCCTCGGCACGTGGCTCCACTGGGCGCTGCGGTGGGGCATCGCCACGCTGTGGGCGGGCGGGCCGGCGGGTGACGTGAGCGGCGCACTGCTCGTGCACGCCCCGCTGGGCTCCCTCTACGCCGCCCTAGCCGGTGCGCTGGCCCTGGCGGTCTACCACGGCGTCACTGGCGAGCGGTAGGTCGGTCCCGCGATGAAGATCCTCGAGCGGATCCGGGGGACCATCGGCGATCCCATCCTGTTCTCCGCGGTCGTCCTGCTGTCCCTGTTCGGCTGCGCCATGGTGTACTCGGCGGGGCAGCTCGACATCCCGAACCCGGCGGTGTCCCACCTGTGGAAGCGGCAGCTTCTCTGGCTGGCCATCTCGCTGGTCGCGTTCCTGGTCATCGTGCGGATCCAGGTACGCTGGTTCGAGTGGGTCGCCGTCGCGGCGTACGGCCTGGGCGTCGTGCTCCTCGCGGCGACGCTCGTCATCGGCACCGGGCACGGTACGGCGGCCGGCACCAAGAGCTGGCTCCCCCTGGGGCCGCTGGCCTTCCAGCCGTCGCAGTTCGCGGAGCTTGCCACCATCCTGATGCTCGCGCGGGTGATGGGGAACTGGCGCGAGACGCCGGACACCATCTGGGGTCTGTGGGCGCCTCTCGCCATCGTCGGCGTGCCGATGCTCATGGTCCTGGCCCAGCCGGATCTCGGCACCGCGATGGTCTTCGGGGCCCTGCTCATCGCCACCATGTACTGGGGCGGCACGCCGGGCGGCGTGCTGTTCATGCTGATCAGCCCGGTGATCGCGCTGCTGCTCTCGTTCAGCGCGTGGATGTTCAGCGTCTACATGCTCCTCGTGCTCCTGTTCGTGATCCTGTATCGTTCCCCACTGGGGGAGGCGATGACGGTGGTGGGCGCGAACCTGTTCGCCGGCACCGTGGCGATCCCGCTGTGGAACCACCTGGAGGAGTACCAGAAGAACCGGCTTCTGGTCTTCCTGAATCCGCAGCTGGACCCGAAAGGTGCGGGCTACCAGCTCATCCAGTCGCAGGTCGCGATCGGCAGCGGCGGGATCTTCGGCAAGGGTTTCCTGCACGGCACCCAGAAGCGGCTGGCGTTCCTGCCGGAGCAGCACACGGACTTCATCTTCAGCGTCATCGGAGAGGAGCTCGGCTTCATCGGCACGGCCGTGGTTGTGCTCGTGTTCGGGCTGATCCTGTGGCGGCTGGTCAAGGTTTCGGAACGCGCGGCCGACCCCTTCGGGGGCATCGTGGCGTTCGGACTGTTCGGCGCGTGGAGCGCCCACGTGCTGGTCAACATCGGAATGACGATCGGCCTGATGCCGATCACGGGCATACCGCTGCCGTTCCTGAGCTACGGCGGCTCGTTCCTGCTGGCGACCTACGTCGGGCTGGCACTGGCCCAGCGTGTGGCCTCGGAGCAGGGGGGGATCTGACATGAGCTGGTTCCGAAAGCCGAAGAAGAAGCTCGAGGCGACCGAGCGGCGGGAACTTCCGTCGGACGTCTTCGAGAAGTGCGAGTCGTGCGGCGAGATCCTGTACCGCCAGCGGCTCGCGAAGAACGCGTGGGTATGCCCCAACTGCGCCAGCCACTTCCGTATCGGCGCCGACGACTACGTGGAGCTGCTCATCGACGAGGGCACGTTCCAGGAGCACGACGCGGAGATGCACAGCGGCGATCCGCTCTCCTTCCACGACCTCAAGCCGTACCGCGACCGGCTGAAGTCCGCCGAGCGACGGGCGGGCCGAGGCGACGCCGTGCTGACGGGCGACGGGAGGCTGGACACGATCCCGGTCCACCTGGGCGTCATGGACTTCGCCTTCATCGGCGGCAGCATGGGCAGCGTGGTCGGCGAAAAGCTGGCGCGGGCCGGCCGGCGGGCGCTGGAGGACGAAACGCCGCTCATCATCGTCAGCGCCTCGGGTGGCGCCCGCATGATGGAGGGAATCCTCTCCCTCATGCAGATGGCCAAGACGTCCTCGGTCCTGGCGCGCCTCTCCGAGGCGGGCCTGCCGTACGTCTCCATCCTGACCGATCCGACCACCGGCGGCGTCACCGCGTCCTACGCCATGCTCGGGGACGCGAACCTGGCGGAGCCCGGCGCGCTCATCGGCTTCGCGGGCCCGCGCGTCATCGAGCAGACCATCAAGCAGGAGCTTCCCGAAGGCTTCCAGCGCTCCGAATTCCTCCTCGAGCACGGCATGCTGGACGCCATCGTGGACCGGCGCGATCTCAAGTCCACCGTCTCCCGCCTCCTGCGCCACATGCTCGGGCTGCCGGCGCCGATCCGCGCCAGCGAGAACGGCGGCGGCACCCCCGCCGAGGCGGACGAAGGGGAGGCGTGAGCGACGGCGCCGTCGCCCGGCCCAGCTACGACGAGCTCGTCCGCGCCCTCCTGCCGCGCCTCACGGGCGGAATCCGATGGGGGCTCGAGCGGACGGAGCGCCTGCTGTCCGGTGTCGGTGATCCCCACCGCCGGTTCCGGGTCGTGCACGTGGGCGGCACGAACGGAAAGGGCTCGGTTTCCGCGACGGCGGCCGCGATCCTGGCCCGCGCCGGTCATCGCACCGGCCTCTACACCTCTCCCCACCTGTGCAGCTTCCGGGAGCGCATCCGGATCGACGGGCGGGCCATCGGGGAGCCCGAGCTGCTGGACTCGGCGGCCCGGCTCTGGCCCGCGGTGCTCGCCGAGGGGCCGACCTTCTTCGAGGCGACGACGGCCATCGCGTTCGATGCGCTCGCGCACGCCGGCGTCGAGATCGCGGTGGTGGAGGTCGGCCTCGGCGGACGGCTGGACGCGACGAACGTCGTCGCCCCGGACGTCGCCGTCATCACGAACGTGGAACGGGATCACGTGGAGTATCTCGGGGACACGCTCTCCGCGATCGCCCGTGAGAAGGCGGGCATCATCAAGGCGGGCGTCCCGGTGCTGACGGGCGAGCCGCGGGACGGCATCGCCGAGCAGCTGGCCCGACGCGCCGCGGAGCTGGGCGCCCCGTTCCATCGCCTCCTCGCGGCGGAGGTGCGGAACGCGGAGACGTCGCTGGACGGGACCCGTTTCGAGCTGGACACCGGGGTCTGGGGACCTTTGCGGCTGCACACGCCGCTGCCCGGGCTGCACCAGGCGCTGAACGCGGCCCTCGCGGTGCGGGCGGTGGAGCTGCTGCCGGAGCCGCTTCGACCCGTCCGGGCCGACGTGCTCGCGGGCGTGGCCTCCGTGCGCTGGCCCGGGCGCCTGCAGGTCGAGCGGACGCCGGACGGGCTGTGGCTCTTCGACGCCGCCCACAACCCGTCGGGCATGGCGGCGCTGACGGAAGCGCTGGACGTGCTCGAGCCGCCGCGGCCGCGGGTCGGCGTCGTCGCCATCCTGAGGGACAAGGACTGGGGCGAGATGCTGGCGGGGCTGGGCGACCGCGTGGACGAGCTGGTGCTCACCGAAGCGCCGACGGCGCCCGAGGGTCGGCGCTGGGACCCGGCGGCGGCCGCGCGGGTTGCCGCCGCGCGGGGCGTCGGCGCCCGCGTCAGGGTGGAGCCCGACCTCCCCGCGGCGCTGCGCCGGGCGCGGGCGTCGGCGGGAGCCGGTGGCACGGTCGTCGTGACCGGCTCGTTCCACACGGTCGGAGATGCGCTGGCCCTTCTCGGATGGGCGCCCGACGGGGCCGACGCGGCCTTGCCCCCATCCGTCGGCGCGGTCTAGATTCGCGCCCATGCCGGATTTCCAGAGCTTGCCGGGTTTTCGCGACTTCTATCCCGAAGAGCTCGCGGTGCGTTCACGCATCTTCGCCGCGTGGCGGGAGGCGGCCCGGCGGTACGGTTTCGAGGAATACGACGGACCTCCTCTCGAGCCGCTCGAAATGTACGTCGAGAAGAGCGGCCAGGAGATCGTCGAGCAGCTCTACAGCTTCACGGACAAGGGCGGTCGCGAGGTCTCGCTCCGGCCGGAGATGACGCCCACGCTGGCACGCATGGCGGGGGCGCGGGCCCGTGGACTGCCGAAGCCGATCCGCTGGTTCTCCCTGCCACAGCTCTTCCGCTACGAGCGGACGCAGCGCGGGCGGCTCCGCGAGCACTTCCAGTGGAACGTCGACATCGTGGGGGAGAGCGACGTCGCGGCCGACGCCGAGGTGCTGTGCGTCGCCCTCGAGGCGCTGTCGATTCTCGGTCTCGGCGCCGACGACGTGGTGGCGCGGGTGAACGACCGGCGGCTCATGGAGCGCGTGGTTCGTCACGTCTTCCCGGGCCTCGAGGACCCTGCCCCGGTGTACGCCGCCGTGGACAAGCTGGAGCGGGAGTCGACGGATCGCATCGTGGAACGTCTGTCGGGCCAGGTCGGATCGGCCGCGGACCCGGCCGCCGACTTCCTCGGCTTTCTCGAGCACGGTCCGGACCTGGCAGCGTTCCGCGAGCGGTTCGGCGGCCTGCCCGGCGTGTCGGACGCGCTCGGGCCGCTGGAGTCGTACACGGCGCAGCTCGCCGATCTCGGCTACGGGGACTGGGTCCGCTTCGATCCCCGCATCGTCCGGGGGCTGGCGTACTACACGGGCATCGTCTTCGAGGTCTTCGACCGGAAGGGCGAGCTGCGTGCGGTGTGCGGCGGCGGCCGCTACGACGACCTGCTGGCGGCCATCGGGGGCGAGGACCTTCCGGCGCTGGGGTTCGGGATGGGCGACGTCGTCCTGGGCGAGCTGCTCCGGGACCGCGGCCTCCTGCCCGACACTGCCCCCGCGGTGGACTACTACGTCGTCGCGATCAGCGAGGACGAGCGCTCCGCCGCGCGGCGACTCGCGGCGCGGCTGCGCCGGACCGGCCGGTCCGTGCTGTACGCCTTGCGCCCCGCCGGGGTAGGGAAGCAGTTCAAGGAGGCCGGTCAGCGCGGTGCGCGGCGTACGATCGTCATCGGGCCGGACGAGGTCGCCGAGGGCGTGGTCGTGGTCCGCGAGATGGCGACGGGGGAGGAGCGGCGCGTGCCTCCCGACACCGTGGGCGCCGAATGACGCCGGGCAAGGAATGACGCAGGACGAACGCAACGAGGACGAGCTGGGAGCCGCGCGCCGCAGGATCCTGCGGCGCGCGGCGCTCTACACCTACGGGTTCATGGCGATGGCCGTCGTGGTTGCCGTCGGCGGGGCCGCGTTCCTGGCCTGGATCTTCGGCGCGATGGGCCTGCCGTTCCTGCCCACGTGGATCGTGCTCTCGCTGCTGACCCTGGGCATTCCGCTGATCGGGCACGGGCTGCTGCAGCTGCGGGACCGGGTGCGTGCCGCCCGACGCGATCACGACACTTCGAACGACTGACACACGGCGGACGAGATGGCTGAGGAGAAGGCACTGACGACGCGGGCGGACGACTTCTCCGCCTGGTACAACGAGGTAGTACTGCGCTCGGAGCTGGCGGATTACTCGCCCGTGCGCGGCTGCATGGTGATCCGGCCGTACGGCTACGGACTGTGGGAGAACATGCGGGACGCCCTGGACGCCATGTTCAAGGCGACGGGGCACCAGAACGCCTATTTCCCGCTCCTCATCCCCCAGAGCTACATCACCCGCGAGGCGGAGCACGTCGAGGGCTTTGCCAAGGAGATGGCGCTCGTCACGCACACGCGGCTCATCGCGGGGGAGGACGGCGCGCTCGTGCCGGACCCGGCCTCGAAGCTGGAGGAGCCCCTCGTCATCCGGCCGACGTCCGAGACGATCATCTACGACATGTTCGCGAAGTGGGTCCAGAGCTACCGGGACCTGCCGCTGCTGATCAACCAGTGGGCGAACGTCGTTCGCTGGGAGATGCGGACGCGACTCTTCCTGCGCACTGCCGAGTTCCTGTGGCAGGAGGGGCACACGGCGCACGCCTCGGCGGACGAGGCAGAGGCCGAGGCCCGGCGGATGCTCGGGGTCTACCGGGACTTCATGGAGAACTGGATGGCCATGCCGGTCATCACCGGCGAGAAGTCGGATTCGGAGAAGTTCCCGGGCGCCGAGCGGACGTACGCGTGCGAGGGGCTCATGCAGGACAACCGGGCGCTGCAGGCGGGCACGTCCCATATGCTCGGACAGAATTTCTCCCGCCAGTTCGATCTGAAGTTCCAGGCGGAGAGCGGGCAGGAGGAGTACGCCTGGAACACGTCGTGGGGCGTCTCCACCCGCCTCGTGGGGGCCCTCGTGATGACTCATGGGGACGACCGCGGCCTCGTCCTGCCGCCGCGCCTCGCGCCCTACCAGGTCGTCATCGTGCCGATCTTCCGGAAGGAGGAGGAGCGCGAGGCGGTGATGAACGCCGTCGCCCGGGTGAAGGACGACCTCGGCACCGTCGGCGCCCGCGTCCACGTGGACGACCGGGACAACCTGACGCCCGGCGCACGCTACTGGGAATGGGAGCGCAAGGGCGTGCCCCTGCGCATCGAGATCGGTCCGCGGGACGTCGCGAAGTCCCAGGTCGTGCTCGTCCGTCGTTTCGGCGGGGACGGCAAGGAATTCGTCTCCATGGAGGCCGCACCGGAGCGGGTCCGGCAGGGCCTGGACGACATGCAGGACGCGCTGCTGGAGGCGGCGCGACGGCGGCGTGAGGAGAACTCGCACCGGGGCGTCGCGGACTACGAGCGCTTCCGGGAGATCATCGACGGTCCCGGCGGCTTCGTGTACGCCGGCTGGTGTGGCTCGGCCGCCTGCGAGGAGAAGGTGAAGGACGACACGAAGGCGACGATCCGGGTGCTGCCGATGGAGGAATTCCGCTCGGACGAGGCGCCGACGCGCTGCCTCGTGTGCGGCGAGGCGGCCAGCGAGGAGGTGGTGTGGGCGCGGGCCTACTGATGGAGGTGTCCGACGCCCTCGCGTACCGCGACGGCTGCCTGCATTTCGAGGACGTATCGCTGGACGAGGTCGCAGCCCGCCACGGCACGCCGCTCTACGTCTACAGCCGCGCCGTCATCGAGACGCGCTACCGCGAGTTCGAGGAGGCCTTCGCGCCGCTGGACCGCCTGGTCGCGTATTCCGTGAAGGCGAACGGCAACCTGTCCGTCCTGCGCGTGCTGGCGGAGATGGGCGCGGGTGCGGACATCGTGAGCGGCGGCGAGCTGTACCGGGCCCTCGAGGCCGGGATCCCGCCGGAGCGCATCGTCTTCAGCGGCGTGGGCAAGACGGTACCGGAGATGGCGTCCGCTCTGGACGCCGGCATCTACGGGTTCAACGTGGAGAGCGAAGGCGAGCTGCGGGCCCTCTCCGAGCTGGCCGACGCGATGGGTCGCGAGGCGTCCGTCGCTCTGCGCATCAACCCGGACATCCTCAGTCCGACGCCGCACGAGTACACGCGCACGGGGCACGCCGAGAGCAAGTTTGGCATCCCGGCGGGGGAAGGGCGGCGACTGTACCGCCTCGCGGCGGAGATGCCCGGGATCCGGCCGCGGGGCATCGACGTCCACATCGGCAGTCAGATCCTGGAGCCGGAGCCGTACCGACAGGCACTGCTCGAGGTTCTCGAGATGGTGAGCGAGCTGCGGGCGGACGGGATCGTGCTGGAGTACCTCGACCTGGGCGGCGGCTTCGGCGTCTCCTACGACGTGGAGGAGCCGAAGCCGGCGGCGGACTTCGCCGAGGTCCTGACGCCCCACCTCGCCGCATCGAGGATGCGCCTCGTGCTGGAGCCGGGACGGTACGTGGTCGGGCCCGCGGGGCTGCTGCTGGCGCGGGTGCTCTACCGGAAGACGATGGGTCGGAAGACGTTCGTCATCACGGACGCCGGGATGAACGACCTGCTGCGGCCGAGCCACTACGCGAGCTTCCATTCCGTGCGGCCCGTCGAGCGGCATCCGGACCGGGCCACGTCGCCCGTCGACATCGTCGGGCCGGTCTGCGAGTCCGGTGACTTCCTGGCGCTGGATCGGCCGCTGGAGGAGGTCCGGGAAGGCGAGCTGGTGGCGGTGCTGACGGCGGGCGCCTACGGCTTCTCCATGGCCTCGACCTACAACCAGCGCCCCCGGCCGGCTGAAGTGCTCGTCGAGGGCAGCGGCGCACGCGTGATCCGCTCGCGCGAGCGATACGAGGACCTGCTCGGCGACGAGGCCGAGCTCCTGCGCTGAGGGAGGAGCGGGGCATGCGCCATCGCATCCTGATCCTGGATTACGGCTCGCAGTTCACGCAGCTCATCGCCCGGAGGATCCGGGAGGAGCGGGTCTACTGCGAGATCCACCCACCGACGGTGACGCTGGACTGGATCCGGGAGTGGGATCCGAAGGGAATCGTGCTCTCCGGCGGCCCCGCGTCCGTCTACGGGGAGGACGTGCCAACGGCCGATCCGGCGCTGCTCCGGATGGGGATCCCCGTACTCGGCGTGTGCTACGGCATGCAGCTCGTGGCGCAGCTCGAGGGCGGCACGGTCGTCCACGGGAAGCGGGAGTACGGCCGCGCCGAGATGGAGATCCTGTCCGCAGACGACCTCTTCGACGGCTTCCGGCCCGGCGAGCCCGAGGGCGTGTGGATGAGCCACGGTGACCACGTGGACGCGCCGCCGCCTGGCTTCAAGGTCCTGGCCCGCACGGGCTCGCTGCCCGTGGCCGCCTTTCGCGCGGAGGACCGCCCCGTCTTCGGCGTACAGTTCCACCCCGAAGTGGCTCACACTCCGCGGGGCGACGAGGTCCTGTCCAACTTCGTCTTCCGGATCTGCGGCTGCGAGCCCGACTGGACGGCGGGCTCCTTCATCGGGTCCTCGGTCGACCGGATCCGCGCGCAGGTCGGCGAGGCCCAGGTGATCTGCGGTCTGTCCGGCGGCGTGGACTCGTCAGTGGCCGCGGCCCTCGTGCACCGCGCCATCGGCGATCAGCTCACGTGCATCTTCGTCGATCATGGCCTGCTGCGGCGGGGCGAACGGGAATCCGTCGAGCGCACCTTCCGCGCCCACCTCGGCATCCGGCTCGTGGTGGTGGACGCGGCTCGCCAGTTCCTCGAGCGGCTCCAGGACGTGCACGACCCGGAGGAGAAGCGGCGCCGAATCGGCGAGACGTTCATCCGCGTCTTCGAAAAGGCGGCGGCGGACGCCGGCGGCGACGCTCGCTTCCTCGTGCAGGGCACGCTCTACCCGGACGTCATCGAGTCGCTGAGCGTGCGCGGCCCGTCGGCGACGATCAAGACGCACCACAACGTCGGCGGCCTGCCGGAAGACATGCAGTTCGAGCTGATCGAGCCGCTGCGGGAGCTGTTCAAGGACGAGGTGCGACGCGTGGGCCGGGAGCTCGGCCTGCCGGAGGAGATGGTGGGTCGGCACCCGTTTCCGGGGCCGGGCCTGGCGATCCGGATCCTCGGAGCGGTCTCCGAGCCCGACCTGGAGACGCTCCGGGCCGCCGACTCCATCTATCTGGAGGAGATCCGCGAGGCCGGGCTGTACGACGACATCTGGCAGGCGTTCGCCGTGCTGTTGCCGGTTCGAAGCGTCGGCGTGATGGGTGACGCGCGCACGTACGAGCAGACCGTCGCCCTGCGCGCCGTGACCAGCCGGGACGGCATGACCGCCGACTGGTTCCCGTTCCCCCACGACGTGCTCGCCCGGATCTCGTCCCGCATCATCAACGAGGTCCCGGGCGTGAACCGCGTCTGCTACGACGTGAGCTCGAAGCCGCCGTCGACCATCGAGTGGGAGTAGTGGGGCAGGGGCCGAGCAGCGACGTCCGTCCCTCGCAGCCCTAACGCGGCCGGTGGGCCGAATCCGGCGGGATTCGATTCGGCCGCCGGGCAGCACCGGGGGCGGGCTGGCCGGGCCGGCGGATGGAATCGGCGGCGGGCGAGCCCGGCCGACGCGTGGAGTCAGGCGCGATCGCCCCGGGACGTGCCGGCGGACCGGCTTTCGCGGCGGAATCTGCGGGCTCTCCGGAGAGTTGCCGTGAGACTTCGTCCCAGACCGCCTGCATGTATGCCGGGTCGGACGAGTGCCGTTTCGCGAACGCCTCCAGGGCCGCCCCAGTGACCCCTTCCTTCGACAGGATCGTCGATTTCCGGCTCTCGAAGTCGGCTGCGGACGCCGCCGCGTAGCGTGCCTCGCGCAGCGCGACGTAGGTGCGCACGAAGCGCTCCCGGCTGACTCCGCCGCTCGCCCCGCTCGAGGACCCGCTGCAGCCGGTGGTGGCCAGCGCCACGAGGAGCGCCGTCGCGAACGTGAGTCGTCTCATGCCGGAGGCTAGCGGGCGCGCGGAGAGAGTGTCAACCCGGAAGGCCGACGCCGGGCACGGTGGACGAAGTACGTCGTCGCCCTCTTTTCGCGGGGGCGGCGTGGCCCTAGGTTCCGCGGACCCATCCGTTCCCACAGCCGACAACTCCGCCATGATCGACGCGCGATCGTTCAGAACCCTCGGATCGGGCCTCGCCCTGTCCCTGATCCTCGTGGCCTCCGCGGGTGCGCAGCAGGCGCCGCCCTCCCCGAAGGACGTCCTCGGCTACGACATCGGAGAGCGGTTCACGCCGCCCGATGCACTGGTCCGCTACATGGACGCCCTGGCCGCGGCCGCTCCCGACCGTGTGCAGGTCCGGCGCTACGGGGAGACGCAGGAGGGCCGGCCGCTCCTGCAGGTCGTCATCGCGAGCCCCCCCAACCTGGCTCGCCTCGACGAAATCCTCGCCGAGCACCGCAAGCTCATCGACCCGGACCTGAGCGCAGCCGAAGCGAAGCGAATCGCCGCGGAGGTGCCGGCCGTTCTCTATTTCAGCTACGGGGTGCACGGGAACGAGAGCTCGTCGAGCGAGGCGGCGATCTGGACGGCGTGGGACCTCGCCCGCGGCTCGAGTGAGACGGCCGGCGTGCTCGACTCCGCCATCGTCGTCATCGATCCGGCGGTGAATCCGGACGGCCGGGCCCGCTACGTCGAGTTCTACAAGCAGGCGCGCGGGGCGACGCCGAACCCCGACCCGGCGTCGCGGGAGCACGACGAGCCGTGGCCGGGCGGTCGCTACAACCATTACCTGTTCGACATGAACCGGGACTGGTCATGGATGATGCAGGCGCCCACGCGCGCACGCCTCGCCACCTGGGATTACTGGTCCCCGCAGGTGCACGTCGACTTCCACGAGATGTCGCCTCGGTCGACGTACTTCTTCTTTCCGGCAGCGAAGCCCGTCAACCCCATCTATCCGAAGTCGATCCTCGACTGGGCGGAGTACTTCGGCAGGGCGAACGCGGCCGCGTTCGACACCCATGGCTGGCGTTACTTCACGCGCGGCACGTACGACTTCTTCTATCCGGGCTACGGCGACAGCTGGCCGGGGCTGACCGGCGCCATCGGCATGACGTACGAGCAGGCGGGCGGCGGCAGCGCCGGTCTCGCCTACGCGCGTCCCGACGGCGACACGCTGACGCTCCGCGACCGGGCCATGCACCACCGCACGACGGGCGAGGCCACGGCGCGGGCGGCGGCAGCACGGAAGACGGCGCTCCTCGAGGACTACGCAGCCTTCCACCGCAGCGTGGACGAAGGGCAGCCGGATTTCCTGATCGTGCCCGGCGAGGACCCGGCGCGGGCCGAGGCCCTCGTCGCCGTTCTCGAGGACGAGGGCATCCGCGTCGAGCGGGCCGCCTCTTCGCTCCGCGCCGACGGCCGCTCGAACACGGACGCCGGACGCCGCTCGGACTTCCCGGCCGGAACGTTTCTCGTCCGCGCCCGCCAGCCGCGGGGGCGTCTGGCGGTGACCCTGCTGCAGCCCGAGACCCATCTGGACGCCACGTTCTCCTACGACATCAGTGCGTGGTCGCTTCCGTTCGCATACGGCGTGAGCGCCTACGCCGTGGACGCCGTTCCGTCTTCGGCCGGGTGGCAGGCGGCGCGCCGGTATCCCCGGGCGTTCCAGGGCGTCGCGGCCGCCGGGAACGCCGCCCGGGCGGCGGAAATTCCCGGCGCAGACGCTGCGGGGGCGCCTACCGCCGCCTCGGGGGCCGGGGAGCCCTATGGCTATCTCGTCGCCCCGGGCTTCGCCGCATGGCCGGCGCTGGTGCGCTATCTCGAGAACGGCGGCAGGGCGACCGTCCTCGACGAGGGCTTCACGCTCGATGACCGGACGTGGGCGCCCGGCACCGTCTTCCTTCGGCGGATGCCCGGTCGATCGCTGAACGACGCCGTCGCCGTGGCGGGGCTCGGCGGTCGCGCCGTCGCCGTCTCCACGGGCCTCACGCCGGAAGGCAACGATCTCGGCACGGGAGACGCCTATCCGCTGCGTCTTCCCCAAGTCGGCGTCATCGCGGGGGAGGGGGTCTTCGCCTCGTCGTACGGCGCTCACTGGTACTTCCTGGAGCAGATGCTCGGGCTGCCGTTCGACGCCCTCCTGACCTCGGCGCTGGAGCGTACGGACCTCTCGGACTACGACGTGCTGGTGCTGCCCGAGGCACGGCCGTCGAAGGCCGTGGTCGACCGATTGGCGGAATGGGTGAAGGGGGGCGGGACGCTCGTGGCGGTCGGCAGCGGCGCCCGAGCCGTGGCCGATCCGGTCGCCGGCATCAGGATCCGGGAGTCGCCGAAGGACACGACGTCCGATCTGAGCCGGGCGCTGCGCGGCCGGGACGCCCGGGAGCTGGAGGACTGGGAGCAGGAGGTCCCGGGCACGATCCTGCCCGTCGCCCTCGACCCCGCCAATCCGCTGGCATTCGGCGCCGGCGTGGACGGCGATCCGTCCCGGCTCTTCATCCTCCACAGCACCGACTGGGGCTTCGAGCCGTCCGACACGTTCGAGACCGCCGGCTATTTCCCCGAGGACCTGCCCAAGGTCAGCGGCGTCATCAGCTCGCGGAACCTCGAGAAGCTGTCGCAGAGCGCCTGGCTCGTCACACGCCGCGTCGGACAGGGCCGCGTCGTCCTCTTCGCCGACGACCCGCTCTTCCGGGCGTTCTGGTACTCAGGGTTCCAGCCGTACGTGAACGCGCTGCTGGTCGGGCCGGCGCTCTGACGAGGCAGGTAGCCGAGGGCGGTGACGGCCGGCGATGTCTCCGCTCAGAGGCGAGACTGGCCCATCGCCTCTCGCCTCGGCCAACGCACGCTCGAGCACGGGGTCGTAGTCCCGTGCGAAGTCGTCCTCCGACCAGGGAACCACCTCGTCGGGCGGGATGCCGTTCCACTCGATCACCTCTCCGTCTCCGGTGTAGGCGATCCATCGTGACACGGAGTATCGCCAGCCCTCGCCCATCTCGTAGAGCGCGGGGTTGCCGCTCGCGCCGATCGTCGTGTCTCCGAGCACGCGCACGTTCGGAAGCTCGCGCATCGCGGAGATGAAGCCCTCGCTGCTGCTCGCGTCACCGCGGCCGACGAGCAGGTAGACGGGCTTCAGGTACTGCCAGGCGCCGCGAGGCTGGATCGGTTCCGACATGAGGGGGCCGAGATCCCCGTGTCGGGGACCCGTCCGGTACTGGACATATCCGCCGATCCACGGGGTTGCCGAGAAGCGGCCCGCGACCGCGTAGGCAATCGAGCTGTTGCCACCCGGATTCGTGCGGACGTCGAAGATGATCGAGCGTGTGTTCCGCAGGCTGTCCAGGGCGACGTCCACGTCCGTCGGCTGCACGTGCTCGCCGCTCCAGTCGCCGATCAGGATGTAGCCGACGTCGCCGAAGCGACCCCACCCCCATCCGCTCCCGCCGGTCGTGTGCCAGTCCGCGTCGGCCATGTAGGCCAGCCACGTGTCCCGGTCCCAGTTCCGCTCGACGGCCGGCGCGTACGTGGGGATGGCCGCTCCTCGCGGCCGATAGAGGTTCACGTGGAGGTCCCGGAGCGGCTCCAGCATCTCGAGCACCACCGCGACGAGCTCCGCCTGGCTCCCGGCCGCCTCGGCCCGGGGTCGGAACTCCGTTCGCGCGGCCTCCCAGTCGATCGCCTTGTACTCGAAATACGGGTACGTCTGGTCGAACGTGCGCCACAGATCGTCGAAGCGTCCCGCGTAGCCTCCCCCGTCGGGGCCTGCCGCGTCTCCGCATCCGCTCACTGTCGCGGATACGGCGATCAGGGCGACGCCAGCGGCCTTCGATGCACGGGATCGGATGCGGCCCATTCTGATGTCCGCCTGGATCGATAAGGGGTTCCTGCACAGCGCCGGACCTACGTTGCGCCCCCGCGCCGCACGCTGCTGTAGGTCGAAGCCCGCACCCGCGTCCGGGAATTCCGCACAGGAGCGCGACCGCCGGCACCGGCGCGTGCCGCGTTGCGCCAGCGCGTGAGAAGCGGGCGCAGGCCCCTGCCAGAACGGCAGGGCACCCCGGCACGTCGATTGCCTTCCAATCTGCGGCTGAATCTCCCGGGGACAACGAGGCGAACGTGCTGAATTTCGACCGATTGACGGTGAAGGCGTCGGAGGCGCTGCAGGCGGCGGCGAACGAGGGGCGGCGGCGGGGCAACCCGGCGCTGGAGGACGTGCATCTTCTGAACGCGCTGCTGGCGCAGGACGAGACGGTGGTCGTGCCCATCCTGCAGAAGGTGGGCGTGAACATGGAGCGCCTGCGAGAGCGGGTAACGGGTGCACTGGACCGGCTGCCGAAGCAGACGGGCGGCGCGACGCCGTCGATCAGCCGTGAGCTGAACCAGGTGCTGGACCGGGCGGAGGAGGAGGCGCGGAAGCTGAAGGACGAGTACGTGTCGGCGGAGCACCTGCTGCTGGCGCTGGCGTCGGCGAAGGCGAGCACAACGGGCGAGCTGCTGAAGGGCGTCGGTGCGTCGCGGGACGCGCTGGCGGAGGCGCTGGAGGCGGTGCGTGGGTCGCACCGGGTGACGGATCAGACGCCGGAGGAGAAGTACCGGGCGCTGGAGCGCTTCAGCCGGGACCTGACGGAGCAGGCGCGAGCGGGGAAGCTGGACCCGGTGATCGGCCGCGACGAGGAGATCCGGCGGGTGGTGCAGGTGCTGAGTCGCCGGACGAAGAACAACCCGGTGCTGATCGGGGAGCCGGGTGTGGGCAAGACGGCCATCGTGGAGGGACTCGCACAGCGGATGGTGAGCGGGGACGTGCCGGAGACGCTTCGGGACAAGAAGCTGATCCAGCTCGACATCGGCGCGATGGTCGCCGGCGCGAAGTTCCGGGGCGAGTTCGAGGAGCGGTTCAAGTCGGTGCTGAAGGAGATCACGGAAGCCGAGGGCCGCTTCGTGGTCTTCATCGACGAGCTGCACACCATCGTCGGTGCCGGCGCTGCGGAGGGGGCGGTGGACGCGGGCAACATGCTGAAGCCGCCGCTGGCGCGCGGGGAGCTGCGGGTGGTGGGCGCGACGACGCTGGACGAGTACCGGAAGCACATCGAGAAGGACGCGGCGCTGGAGCGGCGTTTTCAGCCCGTCTTCGTCGGGGAGCCGAGCGTGGAGCACACGATCGCGATCCTGCGTGGGCTGAAGGAGCGCTACGAGGTCCACCACGGCGTTCGGATTACGGACTCGGCGCTGATCGCGGCGGCCAAGCTGTCGGACCGCTACGTGGGCGGCCGCTTCCTGCCGGACAAGGCCATCGACCTGATCGACGAGGCGGCGAGCCGTCTGCGCATCGAGATCGACAGCCTGCCCCAGGAGATCGATGAGGTGGAGCGGCGGATCATGCAGCTCGAGATCGAGCGTACGGCGCTGGAGCGGGAGGAGGACCCTGCTGCGGTGGAGCGGCGGCAGCGGATCGAGCGGGAGCTGAGCGAGCTGCGGGAGCGGTCGCAGGGGATGAAGGCGCGCTGGCAGTCGGAAAAGGACCAGATCCAGGCGCTGCGTCAGCTGAAGGAGCGCCGGGACCAGCTCAAGCTCGAGGCCGAGCGGGCGCAGCGCACGGGTGACCTGAACCGGGCGGCGGAGATCCAGTACGGTGAGATCCCGCGCACGGAGCAGGAGATCGCGGAGGCGGAGCGTCGCCTGACCGAGGCCCAGAAGGAGGAGCAGTTCCTGCGCGAGGAGGTGGACTCGGAGGACATCGCCGAGGTCGTGTCCCGGTGGACCGGCATCCCGGTGAGTCGGATGCTGGAGTCGGAGCGGACGCGTCTGACGCACCTGGAGCAGGTGCTGGCCACGCGCGTGGTAGGGCAGAAGGAGGCCATCGCGGCCGTGTCGAACGCCGTGCGGCGGAGCCGTGCGGGGCTGCAGGACCCGAACCGGCCCATCGGCAGCTTCATCTTCCTGGGCCCGACGGGCGTGGGAAAGACGGAGACCGCGCGGGCGCTGGCGGAGTTCCTGTTCGACGACGAAGACGCGATGGTGCGCATCGACATGTCCGAGTACATGGAGAAGCACGCCGTCGCGCGGCTCATCGGCGCGCCTCCCGGCTACATCGGGTTCGAGGAAGGGGGTCAGCTCACGGAGGCGGTGCGTCGCCGGCCGTACAGCGTGGTCCTGTTCGACGAGATCGAGAAGGCGCATCCGGACGTGTTCAACATCCTGCTCCAGATCCTGGACGACGGGCGCCTGACGGACTCGCAGGGCCGCACGGTCGATTTCCGCAACACGGTCATCATCATGACCTCGAACGTCGGCAGCGCGATGATCCTCGAGCGGGCGGGAACGGGCTCCTGGGAGGGCACGGAGGAGCAGGTGCTGAACGAGCTGCGCCGCAGCTTCCGTCCCGAGTTCCTGAACCGGATCGACGACATCATCGTCTTCCACCCCCTCGACCGGGAGCAGCTCGCGGAGATCATCGGGCTGCAGCTCCGACGGGTAGAGAAGCTGCTGGCGGAGCGCGGCATCGGCCTCGAGGTCACCGACGCGGCCCGGCAGCTCGTGGCGGAGGAGGGCTACGACCCCGCGTTCGGGGCCCGGCCTCTCAAGCGGGCGGTGCAGCGGCTGATCCAGAATCCCCTGGCGGTGCGCATCCTGGAAGGAGAATTCGACGAGGGCGACACGGTGCGGGTGGACCGCGCGGAGGGCAGACCCGAGCTGACGTTCCAGAAGGCTGCCACGCCGGCCTCCGTCGGTTGACACTCTCCACGCTGCCGGGTAGCATTCGAGCCGCGGTCCGACCCGGGCCGCGGCTCCGCTTCCACTCCGGGATCGTCTCCATGGCGCGACGAATCGCTCTGCTGGCGCTCACGGCTCTCCTTTCGGGGGCGCCACTGCTGAGTGCGGGCTGCGCGTCGTCGACCCAGCGCACCGGTTCGCTGCCCACCGGGGAGACGAACGCCATCGCGCCCGCGCTCAGCGTCGAGCGTTTCCTGCGCGCCGCGAACGCGAAAGATCTTCAGACGATGGCAAATCTCTTCGGAACCGAGCAGGGCTCGATCAGCGGGCAGGAATCGGCCGAGGACGTGGAGCGGCGGATGTACACCCTGGCCGAGGTGCTCCGCCACACCGACTACTCGGTGGGTGAGACGCAGATCGTTCCGGGCCGCCTCGGCCGCGCGGTCAGCGTGCCCGTATTCCTCGAGCTGGAGTCCGGCAAGCACGCAAACGTGCCCTTCACGGTCGTCCGCTCCAGCGACGGGTCGTGGCTGGTGGAGAAGATCGGTATCGAGTCGATCGTGGGCCGGAACTGAGACGCCTGGGCCGCGCCCCGGAACGGCTCCGGGAGCAGGCCTCAGCCTTCGACCAGCTCGATGAGGACGCCGCCCGTCGAGCGCGGATGCAGAAAGGCGACGAGGTGCCCGCCGGCCCCGGGCCTGGGGTGCTCGTCGACGAGCTCGATGCCCTGGTCGTGCAGGCGGCGGAGCGAGGCCTCCACGTCGGGAACGCGGTAGGCGAGGTGGTGTAGGCCCGGTCCCCGCCGCTCGAGATGGCGGGCGATGGGGGAATCGGGCGTGGTGGGCTCGAGAAGCTCGAGCCGGCCCGGGCCGGTGCCAACGAAGGCGAGCCGGACGCCCTGCGACCCGAGCTGCTCCGGCGGGGAACCACGGCCGCCGGTCAGGAGTTCGAACACCGGCAGCGCGTCGTCCAGGGAGGATACCGCGATGCCGACGTGGTCGAGGGGCAGGGAAGACATTTCCATGGGCGGCCGGGTTCTTGCAACTTTCGAGGCGCGAAGCCAACTTCCCGCGTTCGCAGCAAGGTAACACGGACCCGCGGGGCGGACCACGGTCCGCACACGCAACGGAGACAGAAACACGATGGCCGAGAACGGAAAGCCGATCCACGTGACGGACGCCGATTTCTCCGACAAGGTCGAGGGCGCCGGTGGGCTCGCCCTCGTGGATTTCTGGGCGGAATGGTGCGGCCCGTGCCGCATGGTGGCGCCGATCATCGAGCAGCTCGCGACGGAGTACGAGGGACGGCTGACCGTCGCCAAGGTGGACGTCGACGACAATCAGCAGACGGCCACGCGCTTCAACATCCGGTCGATTCCGAGCATCCTGTTCTTCAAGGACGGGAAGCACGTCGACACGGTGGTCGGCGCGGTCCCGAAGCCGCAGCTCGAGCGCAAGATCCAGGAGCACCTGGGCTGACGTCGGCGGGAGCGGACCGGGCCGATCAGCTCCGTCCGCTCCTCGTCCCCGCTCGCTCCGCGTTCCGGCTCGCTCTGCGCGCCGGTTCCCGGACCGCGTGTCCGTTTCTCCAGCCGCCGACCGGCCCTCCCGCGGATGGGCACCCTCTACCTCGTAAGCACCCCGATCGGAAACCTGGGCGACGTCTCCTCGCGCGCCCTCGACGTGCTGCGCTCGGCGAGCCACCTGCTGGCCGAGGACACGCGGCGTACGTCGATCCTGCTCCGGCACTACCAGATCGACGCCCGGGCCCGCTCGCTGAACGAGCACAACGAGGCGCGGCGTGTGCACACGGTTCTGGCGTGGCTCGACGCGGACGAGGACGTCGCGCTTGTGTCCGACGCCGGCACGCCCCTGGTCTCGGACCCCGGTGCGCGCCTCGTGGAGGCGGCGATCGCGGCGGGGCACACCGTGGCCCCCGTGCCGGGAGCGTCCGCCCTTCTGGCGGCGCTGACCGCGTCCGGCCTGCCGACGGAGCCGTTCACGTTCTACGGGTTTCCTCCACGCTCCGGACGGCCACGATCGGAGCTGCTCGAATCCCTCGCCCGCCTGCCGCATACCGCCGTGCTGTACGAGTCGCCGAACCGCGTGGCGTCGCTCCTCGCGGACCTGCGGGACGCGTGCGAGGCTGGACGGCGCGTGGTCGTCGCCCGGGAGCTCACGAAGGTTCACGAGACGTTCGTGCGCGGAACCCTGGAGGAGTCGGCAGCCTACTATGAGCAGGAGGCGACGAAGGGCGAAGTCGTTGTCGTCCTTGCCGGTGCGTCCGCGGACGCCGTGTCCGCCGGCCGCCCCGATGCGGTCGAGGAGGCGGCGCGGGTGCTGGCCGGCGAGCTGCTGTCGGAAGGACGTCGCCCCAGCGCCGTGGCGAAGGAGCTGACGGGCCGCTTCGGTCTTCCCCGCAACCTCTCGTACGCCATCGCTCTCGAGCTGTCGGAGTCGCACGAATGAAGCCTCGCCGTCTCGCCGCTGCGGTCCTCGCGGCCGCCCTTGCCTTCCCGCTTGCGGGAGCGCGCCCGGCGGCGGACGGCGTTCAGCTCACCGTCGCGCGCCTGCACTACGACGGCGGCGGAGACTGGTACGGCAATCCGTCCTCGCTGCCGAACCTCCTCCAGGCCATCCGTCAGCGGGCGCACGTCCCCGTCGCCGATCGGGAGGTCGCGGTGCGTCTCACGGACCCCGATCTGTGGAACTACCCGTACCTCTACGCCACCGGGCACGGCAACATCCACTTCACGGACGAGGAGGTTCGGGCACTGCGCTCCTACCTGCTCGCCGGCGGGTTCTTCCACGCGGACGACAACTACGGCATGAACGACAGCTTCCGGCGCGAGATCCGCCGCGTCTTCCCCGAGGACTCCCTCGTCGACGTGCCGTTGAGCCATCCGATCTACCACATCCTCTACGACTTCCCGAAGGGTCTGCCGAAGATCCACAAGCACGACGGCCTGCCGGCGGAGGGACTCGGCATCTTCCACGATGGCCGGCTCGTCGTCTTCTACAGCTACCAGTCGGATCTGGGCAACGGGTGGGAGGATCCGGAGGTCTACCATGACCCGCCGGAGCTCCACGAGGCGGCGCTGCGGATGGGCGTGAACCTGTACCTGTACGCCCTCTCGCAGGAGAGTCGGTGAGTCCCGCCGGCCGGGAGCTGCGCGCGGCGTTCGACGCCGCCGTCCGGGCCGTCCGCCGGGACGCCGCCCTCGCGTCCGCGGCTGTCGCCGCGCTGATGCTGCCGGCGGCGCTCGTCGCCGGCTGGGTGTTGGCGGACGCCGGCGTCTGGCGGGCGCCGAGCCCGTGGCCCCTCGTGCTCGATCTGGTGGCTCTCGCGGCGGCCGCCGCGCTCGGCTACCGCGCCTGGCGGAGCTGGGGTGGCGAAGCCACGGTGGAGCGGGTCGGCGCGGACGCGGAGCGGCAGGGCGGTCTGCGGGCCGGCACGCTCCGTGGCATCCTCGAGCTGGGCCGCGGGGTCCCTGCAGGCACGTCCGATGCCCTCGCCCGCCAGGGTGAGGACCGCGTGTGGACGTCCCTCCGCGGACTCGGCGCCCGGCTGGCCGGCGACGCCGGCGTTCGCGCAGGGCGACGTCGCCGCCGCGCACTCGCCGCCTTCGGATCCGCCGCCGCACTCGTCGCGCTCCTCGGCTTCGCCGCGCCCCATCGGATCCGCACCGGCTGGACGCCCCTGGCCCGCCCCATCTCCACGCTCGCGCCTCCGCCGCTGCCGGCCCTGGTCGTGCGGCCGGGCGACGTTCAGGTGCAGCGCGGGGACGCCGTGCCCGTCGACGTGCAGGCCTCCGGCCGCACGTCCGTCACGCTGCGCTGGCAGTCGGCGGGCGACGTTCGGCGCGCTGCAGGTCTTCCCGTCGATTCCTCCGGTCGTGGTCATGGCCAACTGCCGGCCGTGGACGCCCGGACGCGCTACTGGATCGAGGCGCCGGACGGCGCCGTGAGCGACACGTTCACTGCCGTGCCGCGGGCCGCGCTGCTCGTGGGTCGCCTTGCCGTAGACGTGGAGTACCCCGGCTACCTGGGCCGGGAGGCGGAGCACTACGAGAACGACGTTCCCCCGCTGGACCTGCCTGCCGGCAGCCGGCTGGTCATCCGCGGCCGGGCGACGCGCGGGCTCGCATCCGTATCCCTGGCCGCGGACAGCGGCACCGGAGCGGTCAGCTTTCAGGTCGACGGCGACGGGTTTTTGGGCAGGTGGACGCCTCGGACCACCGGCGTGTACGCCTGGCGCGTGCGCGGCGCGGACGGCATCGACGCCGAGATCCCGCCGCCGGCCCTCGACCTGACCATCGTGGCCGACGCGCCGCCGCAGGTGGACGTCACGTATCCGGGCCGGGATACGGTCCTCGATCCGGACCTCCGCCAGGCGGTTGCCGCGGCGGCGTCGGACGATCACGGGGTACGGGAGGCGCGGCTGGTGAGCTGGCGCGTGGGCGCCATGGGCCACCAGGACGCGCCTGTGGCGCAGGCGCTGCCACCCGCCGGAGACGCGGAGCGGGTGCTGCTCCAGGGCATGCTGGACGCGAACGGGCGAGGCATGGTCCCGGGCGACACGCTCTTCTACTACGTCGAGGTGGTCGACAACTCGCCGGCCGGCCAGACGGGGCGGAGCCGGACGTACCGGCTGCGGCTCCCGGCCATGGACGAGATGCGGAAGGCAGTGGAGTCGAAGCTGGACGAGGCCCGAAAGCAGGCGGAAGCGGCGGCGGACGCGGCGAAGCGGCTCGAGGAGCAGACGCGGGACCTTCAGCGGAGCGGCGGCGTCGGGCGGCACCCGCAGCAGGGCGGCGGGAGCTCTCCGAGCGGCGGCGACCGGAAGTCCCTGGACTACGCCCAGTCCCAGGAGGCGCAGCAGCTCCTGGACCGGCAGGAGGAGCTCCGCAAGCAGGCGGAGCAGCTGAGTCAGCAGAACGAATCCCTGCGTCAGTCCATGAAGAACGCCGGGCTCGAGGACGCCGAGCTGCAGAAGCGGCTCTCGGAGCTGGGGGACCTCTACAAGGACCTGCTCTCTCCCGAGATGCAGAGCCAGATGGACCAGCTCCGCAAGGCGCTGGCCGGGATGAACCCGGACGAGGTGAACAAGGCGCTGGAGCGTCTCGCCGCGGAGCAGCAGGAGTTCCGGGAGAAGCTGGAGCAGAGCCTTCAGCTCCTCCGCCGTGCCGCCACCGAGGCGAAGATGAACGCGCTGTCTCAATCGGCGAAGGAGCTGGCGACGCAGCAGCGCTCCCTGGCCGACGCGATGAAGGACGCGGCGTCGCCTGGGGATCACGCGGCGCAGCAGAAGTCGCTGTCGGACCGCGCCGAGGCGCTGAAGTCCGACATGAAGGCGCTGAAGGACCGGCTCGACTCCCAGGGCGAGAAGCGGGCGTCGGGCCAGACCGACCAGGCGGCTTCCACGGTCGATGAGGCGCATCAGAAGATGCAGCAGGCCGCGACCGCGGCCCGCGCCGGGCAGGGCCAGCAGGCGGCGGAGAGCGGGGAGCAGGCTGCCGACCAGCTCGAGTCCGCCGCCGGCTCCCTCCAGGAGTCCCGCAGCCAGATGGCGGCGCAGTGGCGCAAGGAGGTCCAGGACGCCGTAGACCGGGCCACCGCGGACGCGCTGTCGCTGGCGGAGCGGCAGGATGCTCTCGTGAAGCAGATGAAGGCGGCCGCGGGCGGCAGGTCGGCCCCGACTCCCAAACCGCCGCCGGAGGGAGCGGCGGCGCAGCCAGCGACGGCGTCCGGCGGATCGCCGAAGCCGGAGTCCGGCGGGTCGCCGAAGCCCGAGTCCGGCGCGTCGCCGAAGCCCGCGTCCGGCGGGTCGCCGAAGCCGGAGGCCGGCGCGCAGTCGCCCCCTCAGCGCGTCGATCCGGAGGCCATCCGCTCGGAGCAGGCTGCCGTGGAGCAGGGGCTGGAGCAGCTCGGCCGGAATCTGGCCGAGACGGGGCGACGCTCGGCCATGGTGAGCCAGGACGTGACGGCGGCCCTGAGCCGGGCGACGTCCGCGTTGAAGCGCACGCTCCGCTCCATGGAGGAGTCCGAGGGCAAGCTGCCCGTCACGGAGGCGGGTCAGTCGCTGGACGGCCTGAACCGGCTCGCCCTGGCGCTGCTGGGCAACCAGCAGGCTATCCAGAAGTCGCAGTCGGGAACGGGCATGCAGCAGGCGCTTCAGCAGCTCTCCGAGATGGCGAAGCAGCAGGGATCGCTGAACGCGGAGAGCGGGTCACTCCTGCCGCTCCAGCTCCAGGCGCAGGCGATGCGCCAGAGCCTGCAGCGCATCGGCAAGGGACAGCAGGGCGTGGCCGACCAGCTCGAGTCGCTGAACAAGCGCCTGTCGGACCGCGGAGACGTCCTGGGGGACCTGGGCGGGATGCAGGCGGAGGCCGAGAAGCTGGCGCAGGAGCTCGGCCAGGGGCGGCTGTCGCCGGACGTGAGGCGTCGCCAGGAGCAGCTCTTCCATCGCCTCCTGGACGCCGGCCGCACGCTCGAGCGGGACGAAACGAGCCAGGAGCGCGTTGCCGAGCGACCCGGCGACGTCGCCCCCCTCGTGCCGCAGGCCCTGGACCCGGCGCGCGTCGGAGACGCCGTACGCTTCCCGGTGCCGGACGCCGAGCGCCTGCGGGCGCTGCCGCCCGCCTACCGGCGCCTGATCCTGGAGTATTTCGAACGTCTCAACCGCGGCGAGAAGCCGGGCGGCGGCACGCCGTGACGAAGCGCATATCCTGCTCCGCCACTGTGCTCCAGCGGGCCGCCCGGGCGGCCGCGGCCGCGGTCCTCGCGGGCGTACTCGGCGGCGTCCTGGGCCTCGGCCTTCTGCCCGCTCGCGCGTGTGCACAGGATGCCCCGGCGCAGGCCGTGGACAGTACGATGTCGACGCTGGAGCTGCTCGGCCGCGCCAACGCGCTGGAGAACGGAGGCGACTTCCCGGGCGCAGAGTCGCTGTACCGGGAGGTGCTGCGGCGGGACCCGGCGCAGCTCGGCGCGCTGATCTCCCTCGAGCGCGTGCTCCGGGCGGCGGGCCGGGTGGAAGAGATCCTGCCCATCGTGCGCCGCCACCTCGAGGTCACGCCGGACTCGCCGATCGGGCACCAGATGCTGCTCCGCATCTATCGGGACCTGGGGCGACCGTCGGACTTCGATCAGGCCGCGGAGGCGTGGATCCGGGCGGCACCCGGCACCGAGACGCCGTACCGGGAGATCGCGCGCCTCCGGGAGCTGGACGGCGACGCCGCGGGCGCCCTGGCAGTGCTGAAGAAGGGGCGTGCGAAGCTGGGCGACGACGCCCTCGCGCCGGAGCTGGGCTTCGCCTACGCGGACGCCGGTCAGCCGCGGGAGGCGGTGCGGGAGTGGAGCCGGGCCGTCGATCCCGACGGTGACGGATTCTCGATGGTGCAGCGCCTGATGGGCCGGCTCCCCGACGGGGGAGCGTCGGTGGCGCCCGATCTGGTCGACGCCCTCGCCCGGGGCGACCACGCCGACGGCCGCACGCGGGCGGCTCTCGCGCTGGCGGTGCAGGCGGGGCTCGCCGAACGGGCCATGCGGCTCGTCGAGCCCGTCGTAGCCAGCCTCGACTCGGCCGCGCGCATCCGCTTCATCGCCGGTCTCGCCCGGCAGGCGGACGCGGCGCAGGTGGCGGAGGTCTCCTTCTGGGCCTGGTCGCGCCTGGCGGAGTCCGGGGCGCCGGGCATCGATCCCGCGGAGGGGCGGAGCCGCGTCGCCCGGCTCGCCCTCGTGCTGGGGGACACGGCGCAGGCGCGTCGCAGCTTCGAGTCCCTGCAGGCGGACGCGGCGCCCGGCAGCCTCGAGCGCCGGCGCAGCACGGCGGAGATGATCCGACTGATGGTCCGGCGCGGGGAGCTGGGTGGCGCAGAGGACTCGCTGAAGTCGTTCCGCGCGGCGTTCAGACGGGCGCCCGAGCTCGACGGCCTCGCCGCGTCCGTGGCGACGGCGCTCCTCGCCCGGGGGGACAGCGCGGCCGCACGCGCCGCCCTGGAAGGCGTCGACGGACCGCAGAGCGGCATGGCGCGGGCGCGCATGGCCCTGGCCGCCGGAGGCGCCGCCGAGGCCCGGGCGGCGCTGCTCGCGGCCGCGCCGGGCCTCGACGGCGCCGACGCGACCCGGGCGATCGCGCTGGCCCGCCTGCTGGGCCGTCTCTCACCCGACGGGACCCGGCTCGTGGGGCGCGCGCTGGCGAAGCAGGACGCGGGCAACGCCGACACGGCGGTGGTCCTGGTTCTCGGCGGCGTGCACGCGCTCCAGGAGGATGAGCAGGCGGCCGTGCTCTCGTTCGCCGCCGGCATCGCGGAGGACGCCGGGCTCGACGGCGAGGCGGACCAGATCCGGCGCGAGCTGATCCGTGACCACGGGGACGCCGTCGAGGCGCCGGAGGCGATGCTCGCGCTCGGCCGCTCCCTGGCCCGGACCACCGACGGGCAGGAGGAAGCGAAGAAGCTCTTCGAGACGCTCGTCATCGAGCACCCCCGGAGCGCCCTCGTCCCGCAGGCGCGCCAGGAGCTGGAGAAGCTGCAGCGACACGAACGCGGAGCCGGAAGTGAGACGTAGAATTGCGACGTCGCTCGTCACCCTCCTCCTGACCCTCGCCGGCTTCGCCGCGGGAGCCCGCGACGCGGCGGCGCAGCAGCTGCTCGTCCCCATGGACGGCGCCCAGAGCAACCAGCTCAAGGCCTACGGCCTCACGTACTGGGTGCTGCAGCAGGGACGCACCGCGGAGTGGCTGCTGAACTATCGCGCGGGGTCCTTCCTGCTGCCCGACCAGGCCGACGTGCGGAAGGAGGCGGCGCTGCGCGGCGTCGACTACGAGCCCGTCGACGCCGCCCAGGTCGCCGACATCCGCGCCATTATCGCGAACTCCAACATGGACGCCGTGGTCCTGGAGAAGGCGCCGAAGATCGCCGTCTACACGCCGCAGGACGCCCATCCCTGGGACGACGCCGTGACCATGGCGCTCGAATACGCCCAGATCCCCTACGACAAGATCTTCGACCGGGAGGTGCTGGACGGACGGCTGAAGGACTACGACTGGCTGCACCTGCACCACGAGGACTTCACAGGCCAGTACTCGAAATTCTACATCAGCTACGCGGGCGCGCCGTGGCTCCAGAAGGACGTCCACGACAGCGAGGCCCTGGCCCACGAGCTGGGCTACCCGGACGTGCCGGCCGAGAAAAAGGCCGTCGCCGAGACCATCCGCCGCTACGTTGCCGACGGCGGCTTCCTGTTCGCCATGTGCACCGCCACCGAGACCATCGACCTCGCCCTCGCCGCCGACCACGTGGACATCGCCGCCCCCTTCGCCGACGGCTCGCCGCCCGACCCGAACGCCGACGCGAAGATGGACTGGTCCCGCACCTTCGCCTTCCAGAATGCGGAGGTCCAGCTCAACCCCGCCGTCAACGCGTTCAGCGACATCGACGGCCACCAGGTCAACACCAACTGGCGGCAGCCGCTGGGCTCCTTCACCCTGTTCGGCTTCAGCGCCAAGTTCGATCCCGTCCCGTCAATGCTGACCCAGAGCCAGGAGAGCGTGATCCCCGACTTCTACGGGCTCACGACCAGCTTCCGTCGCGATCGCCTGAAGCCCGGCGACGTGGTCCTCGCCCAGGAGGAAGGGACGCCCTGGGTCAAGTACATCCACGGCGACTATGGCAAGGGCACCTGGACCTTCCTCGGCGGGCACGACCCCGAGGACCCGCAGCACCAGATCGGCGACCCCCAGACCGACCTCGACCTGCATCGGCACTCGCCGGGCTATCGACTGATCCTCAACAACGTGCTGTTCCCGGCGGCGAAGAAGAAGACGCTGAAGACGTGATGGGGGCGGCGGGCTTTGCCCGCCGCAGGGGGTCGGCGCCTGCGGCGCCTCCGAGGGGGGCGCGGCGCTCTGCGCCGCTTCCAGGGGGGCGGCGTCTGCGACGCCTTCGAGGAGGTCGCGGCGCTTCGCGCCGCTCCGAGGGGGTCGGCGCCTGCGGCGCCTCCGAGGGACTGCGGGACGCGGCGGCTCCGGACCGGCCGCGGGGACGTCCCCGCCGCCTGGGTGCGCCCCTCGGAGCGGCGGCGCAGCCGCCGCGACCCCCTCGGAGGGCGCAGCACGCCCGACCCACTCGGAGGGCGCAGCGCGCCCGACCCCCTCGGAGGGCGCAGCACGCCCGACCCCCTCGGAGGGCGCAGCGCGCCCGACCCCCTCGGAGGGCGCAGCGCGCCCGACCCCCTCGGAGGGCGCAGCGCGCCCGACCCCCTGCGGCGCGGCGCTAGCGCCGCGCCGTCCCTTCGGTCTATCTTCGCAGTCATGCCGCCCGACCGACTCCATCTCGAGCCTCTCGCCGCCGAACGCATTCGCACGGAGATCCGCCGCTCCCGCGGCAACGAGGTCTGCTTTCTCGCGCGGGTGACGGAGGCGGGCGGCGTTTCGGAGCCGCGCGTCGTCGCCCGCGGGCATCGCACGGCGGTCAACGTGGCTGCCCGGGAGGCGGAAGCCGGCATGCTCGTGGTGCACAACCATCCGTCGGGCGAGCTGGAGCCGTCGGAAGCGGACATGCGCGTCGCGGCGGAGCTTCACGACGTGGGGCTGGGCCTCGCCATCGTCGACAACGAGGCGACGGAGCTGTACGTCGTGGTGGAGCCGGCGCGGCCGCGGAAGCGGGAGCTGCTGGACGAGGAGGACGTGGCGGCGGCGCTGGCGCCGGGCGGCGCTCTGGCGGCGCTGCATCCCGCGTACGAGGACCGCCCGACGCAGCGGGACATGGCGCGCTCCGTCGCCCGGCGCTTCAACGAGGGCGGCATCGTGCTGGCCGAGGCGGGCACCGGCACGGGTAAGTCGGTGGCGTATCTGCTGCCGGCGGTGCGCTGGGCCGTGACGAACCACGAGCGCGTCGTCGTGTCGACGAACACGATCAACCTGCAGGAGCAGCTCGTCGAGAAGGACCTGCCGCTGCTGCGGCGGGCGCTCGGCGAGCCGTTCCGCTTCGCGCTGGTGAAGGGGCGCCGCAACTACGTCTCGATCCGGCGGGCGAAGCTGGCGAAGGCGTCGCAGGCCACCCTGTTCGAGGACGGGCACGCCCGTGAGATCGAGGCGATCCTCGAATGGATCGGGACGACGCGGGAGGGCTCGCTTCAGGACCTGCCTTTCCAGCCGAGCTCGGAGGTCTGGGACGAGGTCGCGAGCGAAACGGACGTGTGCCTGCGCGCGAAGTGCCCGCACTTCCAGGACTGCTTCTATCAGCGCGCGCGGCGGAGCTCGGCGTCGGCGGACGTCCTGGTCGTGAACCACTCTCTGCTGTTCGCGGATCTGGCGCTGCGCCGTGCGCAGCAGAACTACACGGCCCCGGCCGTGCTGCCGCCGTACCGGCATGTCATTCTGGACGAGGCGCACAACCTGGAAGAATCGGCGACGTCTCACCTCGGGACCGGCGTCTCGAGGCAGGGGCTGCTGCGGGCCCTCGGGCGCCTGGACCGCCGGGGTCGCGGGATCCTGCACACGATCGAGCGAAAGCTCCTCGCCGAGGCGTCGGAAGACGCGCTCGCG
This sequence comes from uncultured Gemmatimonadales bacterium, assembly GCA_963728445.1. GTDB lineage: Bacteria > Gemmatimonadota > Gemmatimonadetes > Longimicrobiales > RSA9 > CAVSJO01. The sequence continues at coordinate 1,948,181 of CAVSJO010000006.1, forward strand.
GTGATGGCGCTGACGGAGTCCCGGGATGAGCTCCGGCCCCTCGTGGACCGGGCACGGGCATACTGCGTGGAGCTCTTCCGGCACCTCGAGTCGTTCACGACGCGGAGTCCGGACGGCGTCGTCCGCATCGGCGACGACTTCGCCGCACTGCCGGCGTGGAGCGGAGCGGTCCAGGTAGTCTACGAGGACACTCTCACCGCGCTGATCCAGCTCTCCCGCGGCGTCGCCCGGCTCGTCGAGCGCATTCTGCTCGAGCGCGAGCGGGCGGACGCCATGGCCGAGGAGCTGGTCGAGCTCCAGGCCGCCGGGAACCGGATCGCGGCGGCGGAGGACGCTCTTCGTACTGCACTCGCGCCGGGCCCGTCGGACGAGGTGCCGACGGTCCGCTGGCTGGAGCGGCGCGGCGGCTCGACGTACCGGGACGCCAACGTCGCTGTGCTCTCGGCCCCCGTCGAGATCGGGGGTGCGCTGCGGGAGTCGCTGCTGGACCGTGCCGAGACGGTCGTCATGACGTCCGCCACACTCACTACCCGCGACGGGTTCGGGTTCCTGCGTGCCCGACTGGGCCTCGACGTGGGCGGCCTGAAGATCCGGGAGGACGTCTACCCGTCTCCCTTCGAGTTCGAGACCCAGACGGTGGTGGCGATCCCCACGGACCTGCCGATGCCGGGCGCGGCGGACGGTCCGTTCGATCTCGCGACGGCGGCGGTGGTCGAGGACGTCGCCGCCCTCAGCGACGGCGGCGTCTTCGTGCTCTTCACCTCCTATCGGTCCATGCGCGCGGTGGCGGCGGAGCTGCGTGCACGCGGCCTCGACCGCAGGTGGCCGCTCTTCGTGCAGGGTGAGGGCGCCCGTGCCCGGCTGCTGGAACGATTCACGGCCTCCGGTCGGGGCGTGCTCCTCGGCGTCTCGTCGTTCTGGGAGGGCGTCGACGTGCCCGGCGAGCCGCTGCGCGGACTGGTCATCGCAAAGCTGCCCTTCCTCGTGCCGTCCGAGCCCCTCACCGCCGCCCGCCTCGAGGCCGTGGAGCGGTGGGGGGGCAGCGGCTTTCGGGACTATCTGCTGCCCCACGCCGCGCTCCGCCTCAAGCAGGGCTTCGGTCGGCTGATCCGCTCGCGCGTCGACCGCGGCGCCGTCGTGCTCCTCGATCGCCGCATCGTGGAGCGAGGCTACGGTCGCTACTTCCTGGCCTCTCTGCCACCGGCCCCGGTCCGGACGGGCGCGTGGGAGGGTCTGCGGGACGAGCTCTCCGCCTTCTACGAGCGCGCCCTGGCCGTGGGCTGACGCGGGCTGCGGGGAGGACCGGCGCCTGGGCGCCGGTCCTCCCACCCGATCCGCATGGCAACGGGCGCTTGTGCTTTCGGCCGCTCGGTCCTTTTTTGTCCTCTTTCCGTGTGGATTCCCGTTCCGGAGGAGTTCGAATGCGCCGTCGCACGTCCCTGCTTGCCGTACTCGCCGGCCTCGCAGTTCCGCTGGGTGCCCACCCCGCATCGGCGCAGTCCGCCTCGGCCGGCGCCGCGCCGCCGGGGGCCGCCGACGCGCCGCCCGTGAGCACACTGCCCCTGAAGCACGCGCCCCGTCCGACGCAGCCGGAGATCACGGCCGCAGACCTGATGACGCGGCTCTACATCTTCGCCGACGACTCCATGCAGGGGAGGGAGGCCGGCACCGAGGGGAACGTGCGGGGCACGCGCTACATCGCCTCGGAGCTGAAGCGCGTGGGACTGCAGCCGGCGGGCGAGGATGGCACGTACTTCCAGACGATCCCCCTGCGCCTCGTCGCCTTCGACGGCGCGTCCTCGATGAGAGCAGGGGGGCGGCAGCTGAAGGCAATGGCGGACTACGTCCCCCTGGCCCGGGCCAGCGTGCGGCTGAACGGTGCGGAGGCGGTCTACGCCGGCTCTCTCGCGGACTCGAGCGGCTGGATCGCGCCGGGTCGTGCGGCCGGCCGCGTCGCCGTGTTCTACGCGCCTCCGGATCTGGGCGCGCGCCGACTGACGCGGCTGATCCCCGACGTGCCGGATGCCGCCGCCGTCGTGCTCGTGACAGCGGACGACTACGTGACGCGGTACGGCCGCTACTATGGTCGGCCGCGCACCGTCATGGACGACGGGTCGGACGACGGCCCGCCGGAGCTGCTCGTCGCAGAGTCGGCGGCCGGTGCCTTCTTCGACGCTCCCGTCGCGAGCCTCGTGCCGGGCACGAAGGGGCATTCCGTGGACGCGGACATCCGCTTCACCCGCGAGCCCATCGAGTATCCGGCGCGCAACGTCGTGGCCATCGTACCCGGCAGCGATCCGGCGCTGCGGGGCGAGTACGTGGCCGTCGGCGCCCACAACGATCACATCGGCATGACTCGGACGCCCGTCGCCCACGACTCGCTTCGGATCTGGAACCACGTCGTGCGACCCGAGGGCGCCGACGACGGCGGGAACCAGGCCTCCGCCGAGCAGCAGGCGCGCGTGAACCGCCTGCTGGCCGCCTATCGGGCGAAGCACCCGGGGCCGGTTCGCCTCGACTCCATCGACAACGGCGCGGACGACGACGGGTCGGGAACCGTCGCCGCCCTCGAGATCGCCGAGAAGTTCGCAACCATGCGGCAGAAGCCCCGGCGCTCGCTGCTCTTCGTCTTCCACGTGGGGGAGGAGAAGGGTCTGCTCGGGTCACGCTGGTTCACGGATCATCCGACGGTGCCCCGGGACTCCATCGTCGCGCAGCTGAACATGGACATGGTGGGCCGCGGAGCGGCGACGGACGAGACCGGCCGGACCAGGAACGGTGCGCCGCTGCACGGCGGGGCAGGCTACCTGCAGCTGGTGGGGTCCCGGCGGCTGTCCACCGAGCTCGGTGACCTCGTCGAATCGGTGAACCGGGAGGATGGGCACGGCATCACATTCGATTATGCCATGGACGCGGACGGTCACCCGTCCAACATCTACTGCCGCAGCGACCACTACGAGTACGCCCGCTTCGGCATCCCCATCACGTTCTTCACGACCGGGCTCCATTCCGATTACCACCAGGTGACGGACGAGCCCGAGTACATCGACTACGACCACATGGCGCGCGTCGCCAGCCTCGTGGAGGACGTGGCGCTGCACGTGGCGAACCTGGACCACCGTCTGCGCCTGGACGGGCCGGCGCCGGACCCGTCGCAGCCTTGCCGTCAATGAGGCAGCGCGCCGCCCTCGTGGCGGCACCACGCTCCGACCTTCATGGCAGGCACGCCGCCGCCTCCGGCGGTCCCTCCTGCACGTTGAGCGAGACGTCGAGGACCACCACGGCGCCGAACACGCCGGTGACTCCGGTTCCGAACACGCTGGGAATTCGGACCTGTCCAGACGGGTTGAAGTTGCCGCCCCGGAGCCAGTCGGTTGCGTTCCGGTCCAGCGCGGCGACGCCGATGCGCGCCGCCGCGCCGGCCGGCAGCCCGTTCTGCAGCGCCACGAGCACCGGGCTGGCGTCCCCGAATCGGTCGAAGAGGCCGAATTCCCGGGGGAACACGATGGTCGTGTCCGTGGCGCCGACGGACAGACCCCGCAGCGGAAGGGGGCGCGGCACGGCGACGTCGAGAGAGTCGAGGAGCGCGTCCAGGTTGAACAGGTCCGTGTCGGCCAGGTAGGCCCAGGCGCCCTCGGAACGTGTCCACTCCAGCTCGAACGTGGTATCCGGCGGGAGGAGGCACGAGCTCCGCTCCCGGAGCCCGCCGGGTGCGACGAGGGCGAACGGGCCGGGCACCGCCGTCGTCCCCCGTACCCCGGAGCCGTCCGCAAGCGTCCCCTCGAGCGTGTACGAGTGCCCGGCGCGGACCAGCGCGAACGGCGGCACGTCCAGCCGGTCGGTGACGTAGCACGTGCCCGCCACCTCGACCGAGTCGGCGTACATCGGGGACCCGCACTCGGCGCTGCCGGAGGCCGCCGGACGCAGGGCCATGCGCAGGCCGTCGTCGCTCACGATGGAGAGGCTGACGGGCGCCACCGGGACCGCCGTGGTCCCATGGACGAACGCCCACTGGCGGTCCGCGCCGGCGCGCAGGTACAGCTCGACCACGGCGAGGGGTTCGGGCTCCGTCACCGTGACCTCCGTCAGCTGACAGCCTGCCAGGAGAGAGAGCAGACCGAAGAGCAGGCCGGACCGGAGGCGGCCGGCGGGCCGCTGCCCGACCGGGCGTCGAGACGGGCGACGTCGCATCAGAAGCTCACTTCGGCGCCGAGCGTCGGGAGCAGCGGGAACATCGAGACGCCCGAGCGCGTCGGCGGATCGGCCTGGAAGTCGTAGAAGTAGAAGAGCACGTTCCGCCGGTCGTAGACGTTGAGCACGTCCAGATACGCAGTGATTCGGCCCCACCCCCTGTCGAAGGACCTGCGGAAGCTGACGTCCAGCCGGTGGTAGGGTGGGTAGCGCTCGGCGTTTCGGCCGCCCAGCGCCACACCCAGCGGCGGGTCCTCGGACGACGCAGTCTGGCCGATGGAGATGAGCCGGAGCCGCCCCGAGATCGCTCCGTAGTCCAGGTAGGTGTACGAGCCCGCGGGCTTCGTGTACGGCAGGCCGGTGCCCACGTTGAGGTGCAGCCCGCCGTCCATGGACCACGGGAGCGGATAGCGGAGGACCAGCTCGGCCTCGACGCGGCGATCGAAAACGGGCGCGTAGGTGACGTCCGGCGGCGGCTGCTCACCGGAGAGGACGTCCGGGAACGTGCGCGTCGTCCGGAGCAGCGACAGCGTGAGCCAGCCGCGCACTGGCCCCTGCGCGCGCTCGACCATGACGTCCAGTCCCCGTGCCCGGCCGGTGCCGGACAGCAGGTCGTCCAGCGGGTCGTTCGGGTCGTCCGCCGCGTTGTTCGTCACCACGCCCTGGAAGCGCCGCAGGTATGCCTCCGCGCTGTAGCGCCAGCCCGCCTCCCTCCGCTCGAAGCCGATCTGGGCCTGGTCCGACACGACGACGGGCGCCCGCGCCCCCGTCGTGACCCATACGTCGATGCCGAGGGGCAGGTCCTCGTCCCGCAGCGAGTGTACGAACTGCGTGTAGCGGCCCGCGGATGCGTTGAGCGCCGTGGCCGGGCCGAGGAACCGCTTCACGGCGACGCGCGGCGACAGCAGCACGCGGGAGGTCCCGGACTCCGGCAGCCACCCGTCCGCGCGCGTTCCGAGGCGCACCATCCAGCCGGTCGTCTGCCATTCCGCCTGCGCGTACGTGCCCGTGCCCCACGCCCGGTCTGCGTTGCTCCGGAACGTCGTCCCGCCCGTTTCCGCCAGGTTGCTGTACGCGAAGCGGTCACCGGACAGCCCGAACGAGGCACCGAGGGAGGTCGTGAGCGGAACCGTCGCGTCCAGGCGCAGGACCGCCTGGCCGATGCGGCTGTCGAAGCGTGTGTCGTCGAAGTCGGGGAAGCGGATGGCGTTCGCGAACCGCGTGTAGCCGAGCCTCGCCTCGACTCGCCCGCCGCCCCTGAGGTCCCGCTCGTACGTGCCGCCGATCATGGCGTTGCCCCAGTCCCAGCGCACCTTGAGCGGGAACTGGTCCGGGTCGACCCTGCGGAGGTCGAGCACGTCGCCCCCCGTGTAGCCCGTGAGAGAGATCCGGGCGCCGCCGCCGGTCCACGCCTGGGCCGCGAGCTGCGCGTCCGTCAGGTGGTACGGAAAATCGAAGACGGGCCGGAGCACCTGGTCGAAGTAGGAGCGCCGCAGCGATACCCGCGCCCGCGCGTCGCGCAGACCGGCGGCGCCGAGCGGCAGGTCGGTCCCGACCGCGGCCCGGGCCGCGAGGACCGAGAGCCCGGCGGAGACCGGCCCGTTCTCGCCTTCCACGTCGCTGCGGATGTCGAGCACGGACGAAACGCGCCCGCCGACCCGCGCGGGGAAGCCGCCGGTCAGGAGATCGGCGCGCCCGACCATGTCCGCGTTGAAGACGCTGAAGAAGCCGCCGAGATGGAACGGGTTGTAGATCGGGAAGCCGTCCAGCAGGATCAGGTTCTGGTCGGCGCTGCCGCCCCGGACGTTGTAGGCGGCGCTGAAGTCGGAGGTGGAGACCACGCCGGGCAGGACCTGGATCGCCCGCAGCACGTCGGACTCCGCGATGCCCGGGATCGACTTCAGCCGGGGCCGGTCCAGCGCCTCCACGGACGCGCCGGCGTCCGCGTGCATGGCGCGTCGGCTCGCCTCCACGTCGACGAAGACGCCGGGCAGAGCCACGGCCTGCTCCCGCATCACGATCTCCAGGCGCAGCCCGTCGACGCCGACGTCGATAGTGGACGCGTACCGGTCGTATCCGATGCGGTCGACGGACAGGGCGTAGTGGCCGGTCGGGACGCCGTCGATGCGAAAGCTTCCGGCGCTGTCCGTCTCTGCGCCGCGGGTGAAGCCGCCGGCTGCCGAGCGGAGCGTGACGACCGCCGCGCGCACGCCGTCGCCGCCTCGATCCCGGATCACCCCGCTCACGCTCGCTCCGCCCTGCGCGACGGAGCGGGCGGGGAGTGCGCCCGCGAGGGCGGCGCAGACGGCGAGCAGGGAGAGCGTGCGCACGTTGGAAGGTCGGTGCCCGGCGCCGGGCGGGTCAAGCCGGGATTTTCCGTACGCCGCGGGCTGGCGGGCCGGAAGCGCCGTCCCTACACTGGTGCGGACCCCCGGAACGAGGAACGACGTGCCGCCTCCCCCCAGCAAGATCGTCTGCATCGGACGCAACTACCTGGCCCACGCCCGGGAGCTGGGCAACGAGGTGCCGGAGCGTCCTCTCATCTTCCTGAAGCCGCCTTCATCCCTGCTCGCCGACGGCGCGGCCATCGAGCTGCCGCCGGAGTCCGCCCGCGTCGAACACGAGGGGGAGATCGCCGTGGTCATCGGCCGCCGCGCTCGCCTCGTGGAGGAGGGCGACGCCCTCGCCTGCATCGCCGGGTACGCTCCACTCAACGACGTGACGGCCCGCGACCTCCAGCGCTCCGACGGACAGTGGAGCCGCGCGAAAGGGTTCGACACGTTCTGCCCCGTCGGCCCGATGCTGGAGCGCGACGGCGACTGGCGGGACCTCGAGATCGTGACCCGTGTGAACGGCGAGGAGCGCCAGCGCGGGCGGGCCGCCGAGATGGCCTTCGGCATCCCGTTCCTCGTCTCGTACGTGAGCCGCGTGATGACGCTGGAGCCGGGCGACTTCATCGCCACGGGGACCCCGGAGGGCGTCGGCCCGCTCGTCGACGGCGACGTCGTCGAGGTTGAGCTCGCCGGCCGCGCCCGCGTCCGCAACCCCGTTCGCAACCGGATCCGGGAGACCTGAACCGATGCCCCGTCTCGCCGAACGATTCGAACGCTTCCCGCCCTACCCCCTGGGGGACGTCCCCGAGATCAAGCGCCGCCTCCGCGCCGAGGGCATCGACGTCATCGACCTCGGCGCCGGGGACGCCGACCTGTCGCCGCCGCCCGCCGCCGTCGAGGCGCTGATCGAGGCGGCCACCCGCCCGGAGCTCGGACGCTACGCGTTCCAGCTCGGCTACGCGGGGTATCGGGAGGCGATCGCCACCTGGATGCAGAAGCGCTTCGGCGTGGCCGTCGACCCCTACGCCGAGGTCCTGCCCCTCCTCGGCTCGAAGGAGGGCCTCGCGCACCTCGTCTTCTGCTACGCCGGTGAAGGCGACGTCGTGATCTGCCCCGATCCCGGCTACGCACCGTACGTCGGCGGAGCGGTCCTCGCGGGCGCCGAACCGTACCCCGTCGCGCTCCGGCCCGAGAACGATTTCCTCCTGCCCCTCGAGGACATCCCGACGGACGTGGCGCGTCGGGCGACGGTGCTGTTCCTGAACTACCCGAACAACCCGACGGCGGCGACCGCGCCACGGGAGTACCTCCAGGACGTCGTCGCGTTCTGCCGTGAGCACGACATCGTCTTCGCGTTCGACAACGCCTATTCGGAGCTCGCGTTCGACGGCTACGTTCCGCCGAGCGTCCTCGAGCTGGACGGCGCCCGGGACGTCGCCGTGGAGTTCCACTCGCTGTCGAAGACGTACAACATGACCGGCTGGCGGATCGGCTGGGCGGCGGGCGGCGCCGACGCCATCCGGGCGCTCTCCCGCGTGAAGGGCTTCGTGGACACCGGTCCGTTCATGGCCGTCCAGGCCGCTGGCGCCGCGGCCCTCGGCGCATGGGAGGAGTGGGTGCCCGGCAACGTGCGGGAGTTCCGACGCCGCCGGGACGCGATGGTCGTGTCGCTCCGGTCGGAAGGCTTCCGCGTCGAGCCTCCGCGCGCCACCATGTACCTGTGGGTGCCGGTCCCGACCCGCGAGACCTCCGAGGAGTTCGGCCGCCGCGCTCTCGTGGAGCAGGGCGTCGTCGTGCTGCCCGGCGGCGCCCTCGGCGCCGGAGGCGAAGGGTTCTTCCGGATCGCCCTGACGCAGGGCGCCGAGCGCCTCGAAGAGGCCGCCCGGCGACTCGGTCGCCTGCGGCCCGGCGCCTGACCCCGGCCCGGCCGCCGAACCGCCGCACACCTGCAGGAACAGGCCGTGCAGCCCGGGTTAGAAGACACGATGTCCACCCTCCTTGCGCCGCCCCGGTCCGAGCCGGCTTCCGAGCCGGCCCCCCGGCAGCCACCGCCCCCCGGCGGTCGGCCGCCCCGCCGGCGTATGGAACGCCGCGTCTGGCGGGCCGGACTCGCCGTCTCCGTTCTGCTTCACCTCCTCGTCTTCGTCTGGCTGTACACCACCGTGATCAACCCCACTTCGGCCGGGTCGGACGGACACCGGACGCGTGCGCTTCCGGCGCCGGCCGGGATGCAGGTCGTGCAGATCCAGCCCGTGGCCGGCGCGCCGGCGGAGCTGACGCCGGAGCCGGGCCAGGCGCCGGCGACCCGTCCGCAGCAGCGTCGCCCGATCTACGGGCCGTCACCCACCCCCGGCGCGGCCGGCCCGCAGGCCGCTGGACAGGCCCGTGCAGGAGCGGCGGGTCCCACGGGCATGGACGCGCTCCGCGTCCACCCCGGCGACGAGCGGCTGTACATGGATCCGGACGCCGTGCTGCCCAGGGAGAAGACGGACCAGGAGCGACTGGAGGAGCGGATCGCCGGTCGCGTGGACCAGTACAACGACTCCGTCGCGGCGGCGCAGGAGGCTGCCCGCAAGGCTCTCGACTGGACCGTGAAAGGCAAGAACGGCGAGCGCTGGGGCATCGCCCCGGACGGAATCCATCTGGGCAAGATCACGCTGCCGGCGCCCTCATTCGGCGGGAACGCCGAGAGCCGGGCGCGCACACGTGAGTGGAGCGCCATCCAGGACCAGGCTTCCAGGGCGGAGATCCGCGACCGCTTCAAGGACCACGTGAAGGCGATCCGTGAGCGGAAGGAAAAGGAGCACGAAGAGAAGAAACCCGGGAGCAGCGGCTCCGGCAGCCATGGACCGTGACTTGCACCCGATGACTGCCGGGGATTCGCATGGCAATCCGTGAAGGGAGAGATACAGATGGCCGATTCGGGAACGTCCTTCGGTAGCAGCCGCACGTGGAAGATCGGGGCCGGCGTGGCGGTGGGTTTCGCCGCGGTGGCAACGGGGCTGCTGCTTTCCCGCAGCGGGCGTCGGCTCGTCAAGGAGGTGTGGCAGGGCCGCAGCCGCACGCGTCTCGAGGACCGCATCCTCGACCGCCTGTGGAGCGACCGTGCGCTGGCCCGTCGCCCCATCGACGTCCGGGAGGTGGGGCCGGGCATCGTGGAGCTCGTCGGCTCCGTCCGGACGGAGGACGAAGCGCACCGGGCCGTCGAGGTCGCGCAGAGCATCGACGGCGTGACGACGGTCGTGAACCGGCTGCGGGAGGAGGCGGAGGAGAGCCACCTCGCCGAGACCCGCCGCCGCTACGACCGGGGCGACGGTGACCTCCACGAGACGCACCGCTACGGGATGGGCGTCGGCATGGGGCGCCGGCGCCAGTCGCCCGAGACGGACCCGGACCGCCGGGACGACCACGTCCGCATGGTCGAGCGTGAGCTCGGCGTGAATCGGATGGAGCGGGAGGAGTCGGAGCCGACCGGACCGGCGGGCCCGGCCCACGAGCCCGCCTCGTCCCAGCCGTCTCCCACCGTGGAGTCGGACGAGGTATCCGGCACGGAGGCCGCGGAAGAGCGCGCCTGAGGGCACGCTTCGCCGCCGGGCTCGCGCCCGCGGCTCCGCGGTCCGCCGGCTCTCCGGCCCGACCGCGGAGCCGCGGGCGCTTTCACGTGTGGGCACGCGTTGACGCGCCCCGTCGATGCGCGATAACCTTGACGATCTTCTCTGCCGAACCCATCGAGACGCCTGATGAGCGAACCGCTTTCGCCGCAATACGATCCCCGCGGGATCGAGTCCGCGCTCTACCGTGAGTGGGAGGAGCGAGGCTACTTCCACGCCGAGGCCCGCAGGGTCCTGGAGGGGCAGCGGGACCCGTACGTCATCGTCATCCCGCCGCCGAACGTCACGGCCATGCTGCACATGGGGCACGGCCTGAACGACACGATCCAGGACGTGCTGATCCGCTGGCGCCGGATGCAGGGCTACGAGGCGCTCTGGGTGCCCGGCACCGACCACGCCGGCATCGCCACGCAGAACGTCGTCGAGCGCCAGCTCGCGGCCGAAGGGAAGACACGGGACGAGCTCGGCCGGGAGGCGTTCGTCGAGCGCGTGTGGTCGTGGGTCGACGAGACCGGCTCCACCATCCTCCAGCAGCTCCGGGCCATCGGCTGCTCGTGCGACTGGAGCCGAACGCGCTTCACGCTCGATCCGAAGCTGTCCGAGGCCGTGCGCGAAGTCTTCGTCCGCCTGCACGAGAAGGGGCTCGTCTACCGCGGCTACTACATCATCAACTGGTGCCCTCGCTGCCTGACCGCCCTCTCGGACGAGGAGGCGGAGCCCGCCGCGTCGAACGGGCACCTCTGGCACCTGCGCTACCCTCTCGCGCCGGAGTCCACGGCCGCCATCCCCGGTGACACGCTCGCCCGTCTGCCGAAGCTGCCCGACGGCCGGCCCTATCTCGTCGTGGCGACGACGCGGCCCGAGACCATGCTCGGCGACACCGCCGTGGCCGTCCACCCGGACGACGAGCGTTACGCCGGCCTCGTCGGGGCCCGCGTGGACCTGCCACTCACCGGGCGCGAGATCCCGGTCGTGGCCGACGACTTCGTCGATCCGGAGTTCGGGACCGGCGCCGTCAAGGTGACGCCGGCCCACGATCCGAACGACTTCGAGATCGGGCGTCGCCACGACCTGCCGCAGATCGACGTGATGACGGACGCGGCGGTCATGAACGACGCGGTTCCGGAGGCGTTCCGGGGGCTGGACCGGTTCGAGGCGCGGCGGCGCGTCGTCGCCGCGTTCGACAACGAGGACCTCCTCGAGAAGGTCGAGGACCACGCCCACTCGGTGCCGCACTGCTACCGCTGTGACACCGTCGTCGAACCGCGCCTGTCCCGGCAGTGGTTCGTCCGCATGAAGCCCCTCGCGGAGCCGGCTCTCGCCGCGTCCCGCAACGGCCACGTGCGCTTCTATCCGGACCGATACACGAAGATCTACGAGCACTGGATGGAGAACATCCGGGACTGGTGCATTTCCCGGCAGCTCTGGTGGGGGCACCGGATCCCCGTGTGGTACTGCCAGGCCGACGGCTGCGACGAGACGATCGTGGCCCGGGAGGCACCCGACGCGTGCCCGGCCTGCGGCGGCGACGTCGTCCAGGACCCGGACGTCCTGGACACGTGGTTCTCCTCGTGGCTCTGGCCCTTCTCGACCCTCGGCTGGCCGGACGAGACGCAGGACCTGGAGGCGTTCTACCCGACGAACACCCTCGTCACCGCGCCGGAGATCCTGTTTTTCTGGGTCGCCCGCATGATCATGGCCGGGCTCGAGTTCCGCGGCGAGCTGCCCTTCACGGACGTCTACCTGCACGGCACGGTGCGGGACCACCTCGGGCGCAAGATGTCCAAGTCGCTGGGCAACGGCATCGATCCTCTCGAGGTGGTCGAGCGCTTCGGCGCCGACGCCCTGCGCTACACCGTCATCTCCAGCGCCGCGGCGGGCACCGACATCTACCTCAACTACGAGGACCTGGAGGAGGCGTTCGCGCCCGGCCGGAACTTCGCCAACAAGCTGTGGAACGCCGGCCGCTTCGCCCTCCTGAACATCGACGCCGACTCCGTCGAAGCCGTCGACGCGGTTGCATCGGACCTCGAGCTCGCCGACCGCTGGATCCTTTCTCGCCTGGGGGCCGCCGTCGAGGACACGACCCGCCTGCTCGAGAGCTGGCGCCTCCACGAGGCCGCCGAGCGCGTGTACCACTTCTTCTGGGGAGAGCTCGCCGACTGGTATCTCGAGCTCATCAAGCCCCGCATGCGTCCGGATGAGGGCGACGGCGCAGCTGGCGATCCGGCCGCCCCCGACGGCGCCGGCGAGGCCAGTCGCCGGGCGGCGCAGTCGACCCTCGTCGCCGTCCTCGACGGCGTGTGCCGCCTGCTTCAGCCGTTCATGCCCTTCGTGAGCGAGACGCTGTGGCGTCGACTGCCCGCCGTCGAGGGGGCGGAGCGGGAATCCTCCCTCGTCGTGGCGACCTGGCCCGAGCCCCGCGGCCGGGACGCCGCCGCGGAGGCCGAGCTGGGTGCGCTCATGGACCTGATCGGCTCCGTGCGGGCCATCCGCGCCGAGTACAACGTCCCGGCCGGCTCGGGCGTTCCGCTCCGGCTGGGAAACGTGTCCGGACCGCTTTCCCGTGCGCTGGCCGTGGAGCGTCGCGCTCTCGAGCGCCTGGCCCGCGTCGACAGTTTGGCCCTCGAGAGTCGCGGGGACGACGACGTGAGGGGCGCCCACGCCGTCCTCGACGACGGGACCGAGCTCGTCGTTCCCCTTGAAGGAGTCATCGACCTCGGCCGGGAGCGCGAGCGCCTCGCGGCCGAGCGGGAGCGGCTCGACGGGCAGCTCCGGTCGACGGAGGGGCGACTGGCGAACGAGAACTTCACGTCCAAGGCGCCCGCCGACGTCGTGCAGCGGGAGCGGGAGAAGGCAGACGCCTTGCGCGACCAGCGCGACCGCGTCGCGCGGAAGCTGGCGGCCCTGGCGTGACGCGCCTTGCCCGGGCGTTCCGGGGCTCCGCTGCGGCCGCCGTCGCCACGAACTCCACCGCCGCCGCGAACCTCGCCGCCGCCGCGAACCTCGCCGTCGCCGCGCTCGTCGCACTCGCCGCCTGCGCCCGACCCGGCGCGCCGCCGGGCGGAGAGCCCGACCGCGCCCCGCCGCAGGTCGTGTCCACGACGCCCGCCGAGCTGGCCGTCGTGCCGGACTTCAAGGGGAACGCCGTGATCCGCTTCGACGAGAAGCTCAGCGAGAAGGGCTTCGACCGCCGGACCGTGAGCGTCTCCCCGGCCACGGGTGCCTGGGAGGCGCACCGTCACGGCGACCGCATCGAGATCGAGATGCCGGGCGGTTGGCGACCCGACGTCATCTATCGGATCGTCGTCCAGCCCACGATCCAGGACCTGTTCAGCAACAGGCGCAAGTCGCCCGCGGAGCTGGTCTTCTCCACCGGCCCTGAGATCCCGTCCACCGTCCTCGCCGGCGTCGTTCGGGACCGGATCACCGGCAAGCCGGCGGACGCAGGACGCGTCGACGCGGTGCACCTCGGGGACTCGCTCGTCTACAGCGCGAGCTCGGACGACGCCGGAGTCTGGCTCCTTCCCCACGTTCCACTCGGCACCTACCGCATCCACGGCTACGTCGACCAGAACCGGAACCAGGCGCTCGACGGCTTCGAGCCCCGGGACTCCACGCGGGTGACGATCCTGCACGCCACGGACACGGTGCTCGTCTCCCTCGCGCTGCTGCCGACCGACTCGACGCCAGCGCGGGTCGTCAGTGCCGAAGCCGTGGATTCGACGGCGGTTCGCGTCACCCTCGACGACTACGTCGCGCCGGACGCCGACCTGTCTTCCGTCCGTGCCACCCTCTGGCATCTGCCGGACAGCGTCGCCCTCGCCGTCGAGCACGTCGTGCATCCGCGCGTGCTCGAGGAGCGCCAGGCCCGCACGGCACAGGCCCCACGGCCCGATACCCTGGCACCGGCGGACACGGCCGGGGCGGCCGGGCAGCCCACCCTGCGTCCGCCCGCGGGGCCGCCGCCCCGGCCGGCGGCTTCGCCACGGGACACGGCGGCGGCGCGCGACACCACGGAGAAGGAGATCCTGCCCAGCCGCGATATCATCCTGCTGCTGGGCGGTCCCCTCGCCCCGGCCACCAGCTACCGCGTCATCGTGGAGGGCGTCACCAACATCCACGGCCTGACGGGCGGCGGCGGTACCGCCGTCTTCAAGACGCCCGCTTCGCGGCCCGCCGCCCGCCCCGGTACGCCGGCCGACACGGGCGCCGCGGCTCCTCCCGTCGCGCCGGTCGACACCGGCTCCGCGGCCATGCCGGTCGCGCCGCCCGACACCGCAGCCCGGGACACCGGCGCCGTGCGGGTTCCGGGCTGGGCCTGGCTCCGCCGCCGCTGAGCTGCAGAGCATGGACCCTCGACGCCGCATTCCGGCGGTGGACCGCGTCCTGGACTCCGCCGCCCTCGCGTCACTCGGCGGGCGGTTCTCGCGCGAGCGGCAGCGGGCGGCCGTGGAGGCCGTCCAGCGACGACTGCGGGAACGCGTCGACGCCGGCGGGGCTGCGCCCGATGGCATCGACGATCCCGAGTGGCAGGGGAGGGAGGCGCGCTCGGCGCTGGAGCGCGCCGACCGCCCGTCGCTGCGGCGCGTCGTCAACGCTACGGGCGTGGTCCTGCACACCAACCTCGGCCGGGCCCCCCTGGCGGACGCTGCCCGGGACGCCATCCTCGCCACCGCGGGCGGGTACCTGAACCTCGAGTTCGACCTCGAGGCCGGATCCCGGGGGTCGCGCTACGACCACTGCGTCGCCCTCCTCCGGGAGCTGACCGGTGCGGAGGATGCCCTCGTGGTGAACAACAACGCCGCGGCCGTCGTGCTCGCCCTCGACGCCTTCGCGCGGGGCAGGGAAGCGGTGATCAGCCGGGGCGAGCTCGTGGAGATCGGCGGATCCTTCCGCGTTCCGGACATCATGCAGCGGAGCGGGGCCACCCTCGTGGAGGTCGGCTCCACGAACCGGACGCATCCGGGCGACTACGAAGCGGCCGTCGGACCGCGCACGGGCGCCATCCTCAAGGTGCACCGCTCCAACTTCCGGATCACGGGCTTCACGGCCGACGTGCCCGTGCCGTTCCTCGCCGGTCTGGCCCGGAAGCGGGGCGTTCGCCTGATCCACGACCTCGGGTCCGGACTGCTCATGGACCCCGAGCGGCTGGGACTCCCGCCGGAGCCCACGGCCGCCGCCGCACTCGCCGAAGGCCCCGACGTCGTCACCCTGAGCGGCGACAAGCTGCTGGGCGGTCCCCAGGCGGGCATCGTCCTCGGCAGCGCCGAGGCCGTGGCCGCGATGCGCGCCGACCCGCTGTGCCGTTCCCTGCGCGTCGGTCGTCTCACCCTGGCGGCCCTCGAGGCGACGCTGGCCCTTTACCGGGAGCCGGATCGCGCGCTGCGCGAGATCCCGACGCTCCGCATGCTGTCGGCGGCGCCCGGCGATCTGCGGGTCCGGGCCGAAGGGCTGGCCCGGGCGCTCGAGGCGGCCGGCGTCGCCTGCGAGCTGCGCGACGGCTTCTCCGCCGTGGGCGGCGGCGCCTACCCCGGCGTGGAGCTGCCCACCACGCTCGTGGCTGTCCACGGGGGAGTGGGCGGCCCCGACGCCCTGCTCGCACGGCTTCGGGACGCGGATCCGCCCGTCGTCGCCCGCATCCAGGACGACGCCGTCGTCTTCGACTGCCGCACCCTTCTCGAGGGCGACGACGCCCTTCTCGTGCGGGAAAGCGCCCGTGCCCTCGCCGGCTGAGCGGCCGGTCGCGTTCCTGGACCGGGACGGGACCCTCATGGTCGACGAGGGCTACGTCTCCGATCCGGGGCGGGTCGCCCTCATCCCCGGTGCCGCCGGCGCCCTGCGCCGGCTGGCGAACGCGGGCTACGCCCTCGTCGTCGTCACGAACCAGTCCGGCATCGCCCGCGGATACTACTCCGAGGCGGATTTCGCCGCGGTGCAGGCCCGGCTCGAGACGCTGCTGAACGCCGCCGGCGTTCGCCTCGACGGGGTTTATCACTGTCCCCACCACCCGGACGTCACCGGCCCGTGCCGCTGCCGCAAGCCTGGCCTCGGAATGTACCGGGACGCCGTCCGTGAGCTCGGCCTCGGTCTGTCCGGCGCCCTCTTCTTCGGGGACAAGCCGTCGGACGTGGAGCCCGCCCTGACCCTGGGCGGCCGCGCCTGGCTGGTCCGCACCGGCGAGGGGCGGAGTCACGAAGCCGAGCTCCCCGGCGGCGTGCGCGTCGCCGACGACCTCGCCGCCGCCGTCACGGACGCCCTGGACGGTCCGCCGCCCCGTTGAACTCGCCCGCCGAAAGGACTCGACGCATCCCCGCGGGCGTACGCTATATGGCGGCGTCCGCCTTCTTCTTCAGCCTCATGAGCCTGCTGGTGAAGGTCGCCGGCCGACGGCTGCCGAGTCAGGAGGTCGTGTTCGCACGCTCCGTCGTCGGGCTCGCCCTCTCCTGGTGGGCGCTCCGACGGCGCGGCGTGCCGGCTCTCGGACGACGTCGAAGCCTCCTCCTCCTGCGCGGTCTCCTCGGCTTCGGCGCCCTGTCCTGCTTCTTCTACGCCCTCACGCGACTGCCGCTCGCGGAGGCGACCGTCATCCAGTACACGAATCCCGTCTTCACCGCGCTCCTGGCCGCCCTCGTGCTCCGGGAGCACATGGGTGGGCGGGAGGTGGCCGCTGTGTTGCTCAGCCTGCTCGGCGTCGTCCTCGTCGCCCGCCCCGAGTCCCTGCTCGGGGGCGGCGGCGGGCTCGATCTCGTCGCCGTTGCGATAGGGCTCGCCGGCGCCGTCTTCAGCGCTGCCGCCTACGTCGTCGTCCGGAAGCTGGGCGCAACGGAGGACCCTCTGGTCATCGTGTTCTACTTCGCCGCCGTCGCCGTGCTCGGAGCGGCGCCATCGGTGGCCGTCGCCGGTGTTGCACCCCAGGGCTTCGAGTGGGCCGCGCTCGCCGGCGTCGGGGTGCTGACCCAGCTCGGCCAGGTCGCCATGACCAAGGGGCTGCACAGCGAGCGGGCCGGCCGGGCCACGGCGGTCGGCTATGTCCAGATCGTCTTCGCCGCCGTCTGGGGCCTCCTCTTCTTCGGCGAAGTGCCGGACGCCTGGACGGCCGCCGGCGCCGCACTCGTCGTCGCCGGCACCCTGGCCATCGCCGCCGAAGCGCGCCGCTCTCGCGCCGCCTGACGCGGCGCCTTCCCCACACGCTTTCAAGCTATTCCCGACGTGTCGACCCGGGGACAACCGGTACTTTCCGTTCGTCGGCTGCCGGAGGGCGGCCGGAGGACGGGAACACAGAGGATCGGTATCGACGGGGATTTCTGCCGCAAGTCCCTTCTCCGCGGGGGCGGAGAAGCGCCGGCCGCGCCGGCAGCCTTCATCGAGAGGGGGGCGGGCTTCTGCTGATAGATACGGCTTCGCGGGGCGCTGAACACATCTGGGGGGAGTCGCTTCCGAAGCCTGAGGGAGCCGCGCGAGCGGCTCCCTCTTTTCCCTCCCGGCGTGGCATGGTCGCTGCAGCTCAGAGGACGGGAATCGGGGTTGACACCGCCAGCGTGGGAATTCTATGGTTCGCGGAAACCCCGACCGGCCGGGCGGGTATTCATCAAGCGTGCGGCCGGAACATGATCCGCACGCAGACGCGGAACTGAGCCACCGGGAGAACCCGGCTTGATCGAATCAGGAGGAGGCGTAGCATGACCATCACGGTCACGGAGACGGCGGTCACCGAAGTGAGGAAGTTCATGGACGACCAGGGCTCGACCGACGAGGCCGGCCTCCGTGTGGCCGTCCTGCCCGGTGGCTGCTCGGGCTTCCAGTACGGTCTCAACATCGAGGACGAGGCCCAGGACGACGACGATATCATGGACATCCACGGCATTCGTGTGTTCGTGGATCCGTTCAGCGCCCAGTACCTCGACGGCGTCGAGATCGACTACGTCACGACCATGATGGGCGCAGGCTTCACCTTCAAGAACCCGAACGCCACGGGGGGTTGCGGGTGCGGCAGCTCGTTCACCGTCTGAGCGCCGGAAGACACCGAAGTGGACGGGCCCGGGGGCATGCCTCCGGGCCCGTTCTGCATCAGCCAGGTCGCGGGTCCGGCCCGCCGGTCCCGCGCTCGCCCGCGCCCGCCCTCCGGCTTACCTTGCCCCTCATGCGCATCCAGACCTTCACCGCGCCCGGCTTCGCCGAGAACGCCTACCTGGTCCACTGCGGAAACGGCGTGGCCGTCGCCATCGATCCCGGGGGGGAGGCCGAGGCCATGGTCCGGGCCGTCGAGAAGGCCGGACTGCGGCTCGACGCCGTGCTGTTGACCCACGCCCACCTCGACCACGTGGAAGGCGTTGCCACCGTCGTCGCCGCCACCGGCGCTCCCGTGTATCTGCACCCGGACGATCTCCCGCTCTACGGCGCCGTGTCGCGGCAGGCGGAGATGTTCGGGCTGCGCGTCGACCCGCAGCCGCCCGTGGACCGACCCCTTGAGGTCGGCGAGCTGACGTTCGGAAGCTGCACGTTCGAGGTTCGCCACGTGCCCGGGCATTCGCCGGGTCACGTGCTTCTCTACTCGGCCGCGGACGCCGTCGCGTTCGTCGGCGACGTCGTCTTCCAGGGCTCAATCGGCCGCACCGACCTGCCGGGCGGCGACTACAAGCAGCTGATGCGCTCCATCCGGGAGCGGGTCCTGACGCTGCCCGACGAGACGCGGCTCTACTCGGGGCACGGTCCCCCGACCACGGTCGAGCACGAGCGCACGACCAACCCCTTCCTGATCCCCCATTTCGGCGGCGGAGCCCTGGCGTGAGCGTCTCCTTCGCCGTGTTCGCGTCCGGCGGCGGCACCAACCTCCAGTCGCTCCTCGACACGTTCCGGGACGGTTCGGTCGCCCGCGTGGCCCTCGTCCTCAGCGACCGCGAGGGCTCGGGGGCGCTGCAGCGGGCGCAGCATGCAGGCGTTGCCACCGCCGTCGTGCCTGTTGCGGGTCGCGAGAGGGGCGACGTCGCTCGCGACACGCTCCGGGTCCTCGACGCCCACGGCGTCGAGGCCGTCGTCCTTGCCGGCTACCTCCGCCTCGTGCCGCCCGAAGTCGTGCGGCGCTTCGCCGGACGCATGCTGAACGTCCACCCGGCGCTGCTGCCGGCGTTCGGCGGTCGGGGGATGTACGGGATGCGCGTTCATCGGGCCGTGCTCGAGGCCGGCTGCACCGTCAGTGGCGCGACGGTCCACCACGTGGACGACGCGTACGACACGGGCCCCATCCTCGCTCAGTGGCCCGTGCCGGTCCTGGCCGGGGACACGATCGAGAGCCTCGCCGCACGCGTGCTCCGTGTGGAGCACCGGATCCTTCCCGCGGCAGTCGAGCGCCTCGCCCGGTCGCTGGCGGCCGCCGGCAGCGACGGAGCCGGTGGGGCCGCCGCACCGGGTGCGGATGCCGCGCCCCGCCCCGATCGTGCCTTCCGACTCACCGACGATCCCGCGCCGACACCCCATGAGGTCCGGCGCGCACTTGGACTCCAGGACGAAGGACCATGTCCCGAGCAATCCTGAGCGTTTCGGACAAGACCGGTATCGAGGAATTCGCCCGTGGCCTGGCCGAGATGGGCTACGAGATCGTATCCACCGGCGGAACGGCGCGCACACTCCGGAGTGCGGGCCTCGAGGTGCGCGGCGTCGGGGACGTCACCGGCCACCCCGAGATGATGCAGGGCCGGGTGAAGACGCTCCACCCGGCCGTGCACGCGGGTCTTCTGGCGCGGCGCGATCGTCCCGACGACATGGCGGCCCTCGCGGAGCGGGGCTACGAGCCCATCGACGTCGTCGCCGTGAACCTGTACCCGTTCCGCGAGGCCGTCGCCGCGGGGGCAGACCTGGCCGAGGCGATGGAGAACGTGGACATCGGCGGCCCCACGATGCTCCGGGCGGCGGCGAAGAACCACGCGGGCGTGGTCGTCGTCGTGGACCCGGGGGACTATGGTCTGGTGCTGGACGCCCTGCGATCCGGCGGCGCGGACGCGTCCCTCCGCCGCGCCCTCGCGCTCAAGGTCTTCGAGCACACCGCCGAATACGACGGCGCCATCGCCGGCTACCTCGGGAGCCTGACGGACCAGGCGCGAGACGCAGCCGGCGCCGGCGGGGAGGATACGTCGCCGTGGAGCGACACGATCGAGCTCCGGCTCCGCAAGGTCCAGGAGCTGCGCTACGGCGAGAACCCCGACCAGCCGGCCGCGTTCTATGCGGAGCCGGATCCGCCCGCGGGCTCGCTCCCGCGCATGCGACAGCTCCACGGCAAGGAGCTGTCGTTCAACAACCTCATCGACATCGACGCGGCAGTGATGGCCGTCTCGCCGTGGGCGGACGAGGAGCGCCCCGCCTGCGCGGTGATCAAGCACACGACCCCCTGCGGACTTGCCCGCGGTGAGACGCGCCTCGAGTCGTTCCGCCGCGCCCTGGCCGGGGACCCCGTCAGCGCGTTCGGCGGGATCGTCGCCTTCAACGGCAGCGTGGACGCGGTCACGGCCGAGGCGCTCGCCGACCTGTTCCTGGAAGTGATCGTCGCGCCGTCGTTCGACGACGACGCCGTGGAGGTCCTCACCCGCAAGAAGAACGTCCGCCTCATCGAGCTTCCGGTGGTGCGGCCGCCCGACGATGAGCGGGACTACAAGCGGGTGCGCGGCGGCCTGCTCGTTCAGCAGCGACTCGCGATGCGCTTCCCGGAGGACGCCTGGAAGGTCGCCACCGCGCGCGCGCCAACGGACGCCGAGTGGACCGACCTGCGCTTCGCCTGGCGCGCCTGCGCGACCGTCAAGTCCAACGCCATCGTGTTCGTACAGCTGGAGCGCACGGTAGGAATCGGCGCGGGTCAGATGAGTCGCGTCGACGCATCCCGCATCGCCGTCATGAAGGCCCATGACCAGGACGTGGACCTCCAGGGCGCCGTGCTCGCGTCCGACGCCTTCTTTCCGTTCCGCGACGGCGTCGACGCCGCCGCCGATGCCGGCGTATCGGCCATCATCCAGCCCGGTGGCTCGGTCCGGGACGAGGAGGTCGTCGCGGCGGCCGACGAGCACGGCATGGCCATGGTCTTCACCGGCCGCCGCGTCTTCCGGCACTGAGGCGGCGCCTCCGCGTCCCACGTCGAACGACCACCCGACGACCGCAAGGGCGCCCCGGCCGAAGCCGGAACGCCCTGATCAGGCTTCATCGCCTGGGTCTGGTTTGAGGTACCACGGGAGCGCCGCGCGTCAGGTGCTCCCGGCCGGCGCTACTTGTGGAGCGCCAGCTTGATCTTCCGGCCGGTCGCCTTCTTCGTCTTCGGCAGGTGGATCGTCACGACGCCGTTCTTGAACTCCGCGTCGATCTTCTCCGTCTCCACCGTCGGCGGCAGGGTGAACGACCGCTCGAAGGTGCCGTAGACACGCTCGAAGACGTGATACTTCGGCTCCTTCTCCTCGTGCTTCTCTTCCTTCTCGCCCCGGATCGTCAGGACGTTCTCCTCGATCGTCACGTCCACCTTCTCCGGGTCGATCCCCGGCAGCTCTGCCGTCAGGACGAGCTCCTCGCCGACGTCGACCAGCTCCACCGCGGGACGCCACGGCTGCGGCTCGGCCGGCATGTTGACGAAGGGGAGATTCATCAGGCGGCGGAACATCGTGTCGATGTCGCCTTCCTGCTGCCCGAACAGCTCGGGGATGCGAGTACGCCGGGTGACCAACATGATTGCGATCCTTTCCCTTCAGGGGCCGCGTGGGGAGGCGCGTTGTGCGCCCGCGGGCCGCGGCCACGGAAAGCCTCGCACCACCAAGATGTCGAATCCTTCCCCACGGATCTGTAGGGCCCGGCCCGATTTCCCGTGCTGGTTTGCACGACCACAATGGGAGGTGGGGGACGCTCCGCTACTCCGCCGGCTCGATGATCCCCCCGCGCTCCGCCGGCGCGATGACGCGGATGACGAGAACCCGCAGCGCCGCCGCCGTCGGGATCGCCACGAGGATGCCGAGGACGCCGCCGAGGGCGAAGCCGACCACGATCGCGAAGAGCACCAGCGTCTGCGGCACGTGCGTCTGGCTGCGCATGATGTTGGGCGTGAGCAGGTGACCCTCGATCTGCTCCAGCGCCACGAACAGGCCCAGGGCGAGGAGCGCCAGCGTGAACGACTGGAGCAGCGCGAGACCCGTGACCACCGCGCCGACGATGACGGGGCCGATCACCGGGATGATCTCCCCGAGCATCGTCAGCACGCCCAGCACGATGGCGTACGGCATGCCGATGAGCATGAGCCCCAGCCAGGCGAGGACGCCCATGACGAACGCGTTGATGACCGCGCCCCGGACATAGCCGCCCATGGACTGCCCGGCCTCGTTCATCACGTTCTCCGCCTTCTGGCGGTGCCGCTGCGGGATCAGCGAGAGCGTGAACCGCTGCATGGCCCGGCTTCCGAGCAGCCAGTAGACCGAGAGGAAGACGATCACGAAGACGTCCAGCAGCGTGCTGAAGAACTGGAGCGGCAGGCTCATCACCGTGCTGCCGAGGTCGCCGGGCACGAAGCTGCCGAGTCCACCGCCGAGTTCCGCCGGGAGGACCTGGTTCAGCTTCTGCTGCGCCTCCTGGATCAGAGAGGGAAGGCGGCCCGAGAGGTCCTGCGCCTGGTGGACGAGTGTGGGGGCGACGACCCAGCCGAGCGCGCCGAGCACCACCGCGACGCCGAGGTACACGGCCGCGATGGAGAGGGCGCGCCGGTGGATGCGATCCTCCACCCACCCGACCAGAGGGGCGAGGGCCTCGGCGATGGTGATGGCCACGATGAGGAGGCCGAGCGGCCGCGCGATCAGCTTCACCGCGTACAGGGCGCCGATGCCGAGCGCCAGCGCGGCGGCGACGGGCAGCACGAACTGCCACTCGACTCGCTCGAGCACCGTCCGGACGGGCGATGCTCTGGCTGTCTCGCGGCTCTCGTCCCTCGCCTGTGCTTCGGGCTCCGGCATGGTCCTCCAGTGTTCGAACGGACGCGGCGGGCCTCCGGGCCTGCACGCTTCATTCCCTTCGCCCGGCGGGGAACTTGCCACCCGGGCGTTCCGACCCTCAGGGCACGGACGGTGTAGGGGGCCGGGTCGACTACCGAATCAGGAGGAGAACTGCAATGGATACGACGACGTCAGCCTACGCGCTCAGCCGCACCGTGCAGTGCGATTTCCAGGAGGCGGATGCACGCGTGAGGAAGGCCCTGCAGGACGAGGGCTTCGGGGTCCTCACCGAGATCGACGTTCGCGCGACCCTGAAGAAGAAGCTGGACGTGGATTTCCCGGCCTACGAGATCCTCGGCGCGTGCAATCCGCCGATGGCCCACCAGGCCCTGGAGGCCGAGCCGGACATCGGTCTGCTCCTGCCCTGCAACGTGGTAGTGCGCGCCACCGAGTGGAGCGACCGGACCATCGTCGAAGCCCTCGACCCCGTCGTTCAGCTCCAGATCGCGGCGAATCCCGCTCTCCGGGCCCTCGCCTCGACCGTGAAGGAGCGCCTCGTGCGCGTGCTGGACGCCGTCGAGGCCCTGTAGAGAGGAACGGAAGGGGTGGGATTCGAACCCACGGGGCCTTGCGACCCGCCGGTTTTCAAGACCGGTGCATTCAACCGCTCTGCCACCCTTCCACGGAGCGCAAGATAGAGGACGCGGACGGGGCTGTGAACCCTGCGGCGTTTCCCCTACAGGGCTTCCTCCGGCGCCCGACAGTACGCGGCCCCTCGAAGCGACAGCTTTCAGCCATGACAGCACTACGCGATATCATGGCCACCGACCTGGTCACGGTCGGACCCGAGACCACCCTCCGCGAAGTCGCGGAAGTGCTCAGCGGTCGCGGGATCGGCGGCGTGCCCGTGGTTGCCGGCGAACGCCTCGTCGGCGTCGTCTCGGCGAGCGACATCATGGACTTCGACGCCAGCGACTCCGGCGTCCCCGTCGTGCGCGCCGCCGAACCGTCCCTTGCCGATCTGGACCTCGATCCCGAGTGGGACGAGGGCGAGCCGACCGAGGGAGGCGACGACGGCGTCGCCCGCTTCTTCGTCGACCTCTGGGAGGACGCCGGCGCCGATGTACTCGAGCGCTTTCGCCAGAGCGGCGGACCCGAGTGGGACGTGCTCGAGGAGCACACGGCGGCGGAGGTCATGACCCGCCGCGTCTCCGCCATGCCGCCGGACACATCCGTGGGCGACGCGGCCCGCCGGATGGTCGCCGAAGGCATTCATCGGCTGCTCGTCGTCGAGGACGAGGGGCTGGTCGGCCTCGTCACGACGATGGACTTCCTCCGGCTCATCGCGCAGGGCCGGATCTAGCTCGCGGCCGGCTGTCCGTCGCAGGCCGCCCAGGTCGCCGCATCCGTCGCGGCGACAGCCGCATTCCCATCCGGAGGACTCCATGGACGCGCCAGCCCCGTTCCGGCATCTCCTCGTTCCCCTGGACGGCTCCGGCTTCGCCGAGGCCGCCCTTCCGCTGGCGATGCGCATCGCCCGCCACGACGGGGCGAGCCTCGAGCTGGCGCTCGTCCACGAGGACGATGAGCCGGTCCTGGTCGCCGCGGGGCACGCGGCGCGCGACCGGCGGGACCGGGCGCTGGAGCTCGCCTACCTCGAGGAGACGGCCCGGGAGATCGGCTACGGCGGGTCCGGTGCGCCGTCCACCGGGATCCTCGAAGGCGACGTCCCCGAGGCCCTCGAGCAGGAGGCGCGGGAGCGGGACGTGGACCTGATCGTGATCTCGACGCACGGGCGCGGCGGCCTCGATCGGGCGTGGCTCGGAAGCGTGGCGGACCGCGTCGTCCGTGGTGCAGGCGTACCGGTCCTCCTCGTACGACCCGGCGACGGGGCGCCGCCCCGCAGCGACGTCGGCAACGTCCTCCTTCCCCTCGACGGATCGAAAGCCTCCGAGCGCATACTCCCCGACGCCCTCCGCTTCGCCCGCGCCATGGATGCGTCCGTGACGCTGCTTCGGGTCGTGGAGCCCGTCGTTATCGTGGGGGCCCCCCGGGTCGCCCACGCGGTCCACTTCGACCGGGCGGCGCAGCAGCGCGGGCTGGATGAAGCGGAGAGCTACCTGCTCGGCGTGCGGCGGGAGATCGAGGGGGCCGGCGCCCGCGTACGGGCCACGGAGGTGGCCGTGGACCCGATGCCCGCGACCGCGGTGCTGCGGCACGTCGCCTCCCGCCCGAACGCCGCCGTCGCACTGGTCACCCGCGGACGCTCGGGCATCGCTCGCGCCGTCATCGGCAGCGTGGCCGACAAGATCCTGCGCGGCGCGACGGTGCCGGTCCTTGCCTTCCGGCCGACCTCGGCGGACCGGCACTGAGGGGGACCCGGCGCACTCAGGCCATGGCGTGGGCTGCCATGGGGAAGCGCAGCTCGGCCCCGACGC
Source organism: uncultured Gemmatimonadales bacterium (assembly GCA_963728445.1). Classification (GTDB taxonomy): domain Bacteria; phylum Gemmatimonadota; class Gemmatimonadetes; order Longimicrobiales; family RSA9; genus CAVSJO01. The sequence goes on from CAVSJO010000006.1 coordinate 1,973,701, forward strand.
CGCCCAGCTCCGTCAGTCGCTGGGCCGCCGCACCCCGCACCTCCTCCACCCGCCCGCCTTCCGCGACGACCCGGCCGATGAGCCGGTCCACCAGGTCCTCCAGCGGACGCATCGTCCCACCGCAGCGCTGGCAGCCCGCCGGCGAGTCGGACCGCAGCGAGCCACACGACAGGCATTCCGCTCCGGGTGTGACGAACCCCTCCGCCACCACGAGCAGGAGCACGTGCCCTGCGTCTGCGGCGCTCGCGACCTCCGAGGCGCCCAGTGCGCCGAGGCCCTGCCCGCGCCGCTCCACGAGCTCGGCCATCAATGCGAGCTCCGACGCACGCTCGATGCGCAGCTCCTCTCGCGCCGCCGCCTCCGCAACCTCCGTGATCGAGGCGTCCACGGCGACCCCTAGGTCCGCGTGCACGCGCTCCCGCAGCCGTTTCGGCAGCAGCCGCCGAAGCTCGGAGACCGCCTCCTGCGGCCCACCGACGACGATACGGTCCACCGAATCCAGGGCCGTCAGGCGCGCCAGCGTGTCCGCCACCCGCTTCGCGTGCCAGTGCACGTGCATCGCCAGGTGCTTGCGGCGCTCGTCGGGCTCCGTGTAGTCGTCCAGGTGGTCCGCTACCATGTCCGAAAGCGTCGCCACCTCTTCCGTCTGCCCGAGGAAGCGGCGGAAGAAGCGCGCCGTACGCCGGTCCAGCAGCAGCACGATGCTCCGCTCGTGCTCGTCCAGCGCCGCGAGCAGTGGACGTAGATACAGGTCCGGCGCCCAGCGGGCCACCGGCTCCACCAGGTCCGGCAGCGCCACCGCGTCCGCGTAGTCGTGCCGCGTGCACGCGAACAGTCCCAGCGCCCACCGGGATTGTGGCAGCGTGCGGAGAAGGCGCTCCAGCGCCTCCGCGTCCGCGTCGAATCCCCGCCGCTCCGCCGACGTCGGCAGCCCCTCCCGCAGCGGTCGCAGCAGCGCCTTCAGCGCCGCCTCCGGGTCGTGCCCGGCCGCGGCGCCCGGGTCCATGCGCAGGTACACGGTCAGTACGTGGGCGCCGCCCGGATCGAAGGAGAGTAGCCGGTCGAGTGTCTGTTCGATGGGCAGCATCATCCCTCCCTGCGCCGGGGCGCCGGGATCGATGGGGAGTATCCGTCCCGGCACCAGGAATGTGCCGGGACGGACCCCGCCGGGGTGTAGGGATATGCTTGATGCTGAGTCGGGTCCGCCTAGCGCTTCAGGCGCTTCGCCAGCCAGTCGGCCAGCGTGCCGAGGACGGACGCGGATACCGACCGGTCACTGAGCTCGGCGTACCCCGCCGGGTTTCCCACCGAGTCCGGCACGAACAGATGATTGAGGCCGGGAAAGACACGCTCCGTCACGTCGCCGTTGCCAGCGGATTCGAACGCCTTCGCCAGCTCGTCCGCCTGCGCCGGCAGCACCTGCCAGTCGTTTCCGCCCTGGAGGATCAGCACGGGCACCTTGACGCGCTTCGCCGTCGCCACGGGATCGTAGGTCAGGAAGTGTCGAACCCAGACACTCGTCTGGGCGAGGGAGTCGATCGTCGCGCCGATCCTGCCGACCGCCGAGTCCCGCTGTGATGCCGGCATCGCGCTGTCTGCGTCGATGGACTGCCGGATCTGGTAGCGCAGGATCTCCCGTCCCGTCCGGGATGGTCCCGCCAGCAGCACGATGCCCGCCAGCTTCGGGTCGCTTGCCGCCACCAGCGGCGCGATCTCCCCGCCTTCGCTGTGCCCCAGGAGCGCCACCCGGGCACCGTCGATCTCCGGCTGCTCCCGCAGCCACGCCACCGCCGCTGCAGCGTCCTGCGCGAAGTCCGCCGTCGTCGCGGCCTGGAAATCCCCCGTCGAGCCGCCGAACCCCCGGTCGTCGTAGCGCAGCACCGCAATCCCGCGGCGGCCCAGCGTGTCCGCCACCTGCCGGAACGGCGCGTACCCCGGCACGATGGACAGCCGCTCGTCCCGCTCCTCCGGCCCCGAGCCGGTGATCGTCACGACCGCTGGCACCGGCCCGCGGGCGTTCTTCGGCATCGTCAGCGTTCCCGCCAGCGTGATGCCGCCCGGACCCGGGAAGTGCACCTCCCGCGCCTCGTACGGCGCCCCGGCCGGAGGCGAGTAGTCCGGCGGCGGCGGCGCTGCGCCCGTGGCCGTCGCGACCCGCTCCAGGCGCAGGCCCTGCGCGGGGACCGTACCCCCGCGGATGTGGCCCGCCGCGTCCAGCGCGAGCCGGATCTCCACTCCGCCGAACCCCACCACCGCCGAATCGCCGCTCAGCGTCACGTGCGCCGGGACCACCCGCAGCCCGGCCAGCGACAGCATCGGCACCTCACTCGTGCCTGCCGCCTTCGCCCGCGCCACCACACGGTCCAGGAGCACGAAGTCCAGGTTCAGGAAGGGAACCGTCCCTGCGGGGGTCGACGGGCTCATGTGCTGCGCCGCCGCTCCGCTCCCGATCACGACGGCGACCGAGTCGCCGGCGAAGCTCAGCTCCACGTGCTGCATCGGGTCCGAATCCTCCGGCGACGACGCCGGCCGCACGTCTACGGTCATCCGCTCGACGAGCCCGGCGTCCGCCAGCTCCGCCGTCAGCGTCTGACGCATGCCCTGCACACGGTCCACGATCTCCGCCCACACGTCGTCCCCGTCTCGCCGGAACCGCTCCACGGAGACCGTGTCGCTGCCCCGGGCCAGCACGTACGCACCCGTGTCCGGCGACGCCTGCTGCGCCGCACCCGGCGCCGCTCCCGCCGCCAGCAGCACCAGCGTCAGGGCCGTCCCGCACAACCCTGTTCGTCTGCGTCCCGGTTCCACGGCACGCGTCTGCCCGTCTTGCTTCATTCGCTTCGCCCCTTGATCGAGTGATCGCTTTCCGCTCGCTGCTCGCGACGCCATGCCACATACGAGTACGCCACAGGCACCGCCCCACCCACCATCAGCGCTCCGATCGCAACCCAGAACCCCGCAGGCGGGGGCACGAGCACCGCCGCGATCGACACGAGTCCCGCCGCCACGAATGCCCGCCCGCCCACCCGGTGCGTGGCACGCCACACGCTCTCGCTCTCCAGCGTCCACGGCGTTCGAATCCCCATCCACCAGTTCGAGCGTATACGCGGCAGGAAGTTGCCCACCACTACGAACATCAGGCCCATCAGCACCGGCCACACCCGACCCATGTCGATCGGCCACCCCAGCGCCGCTCCGAGCGCCATCACGTGAATCAGGACCAGCAGAGACGTGATGATGTTCGCGAGCAGCCAGAACGTCGCGTCGAACCGCTCGTAGTTCTCCCGCCGCGGATCGATCCGGCGCAGCCCCGCCAGCAGCAGCCATACGAGCCCCGCGATCACCGGCAGCGCGAACACCGCCGGACCCTTCGCGACCCATCCGTCGACCTGCCCGTTGATGTTCCAGTGCGACGGCATCCTCTGCGGCAGCGACGGCCACACCGCCACCGTGAACGCCAGCGCCGCCACCACGAGCAGCGGACCCGTCCACCGGCGGCTCACGTGCCCCTCCCCGTTCCCAGCATGCCCAGAAGCTCCTCCACGAAATCCTGGAAGACCGTGCTGTTCAGCGAGTACACCACGTTGCGCCCGTCCCGCTCCGCCTGCACCAGCCCCGCCTCCCGAAGGATCGACAGGTGGTGCGAAACCGACGCGGCCGTGATCGGGAACTCCGCCGCGATCTCTCCCGCCTGAAGGTCGCCCTCCCGCAGCAGCTTCAGGATCTCCCGCCGCGTCGGGTCTCCCAGCGCCCGGATCGTCTCGTTCAGCCCCATCGCCGGCCGCGTCGCTTTGATGTCTGTCTATTAGACATGCATCGAAATATACCCGGGCCGGGCCGGGCGTCAAGGGGCAGTGAACGGGGCGTTGCGGGGGGTGGCGGGGCGCGCGGGGGCGGAACAATCGGCGGGCGGCGGGGGATTGGGAGAGGATCGGAACAGGCGGATCACGGGGGACCGGGAGGGCCAATGGAGTCGGACGTTCTGTCGCGGAATGCGGGCGCGGAGGGCGCGGTGCGCGGTGCGGGAGCAGGGCGGCGTCGGAGCGGGGAGACGGCGGCCGATCCTGCGGCAGCAGGGGCGCGGCAGCCGGACGTGGTGGAGGCCGACCCCGTCGTCCGTTATCGGAGCGTGCGGTCATTCACCGAGCACCTGTGCGAGCCGCTGGAGACGGAGGACTACGTCGTCCAGACGGTGGAGAGCGTGAGTCCGACCAAGTGGCACCTCGCCCACGTCAGCTGGTTCTTCGAGACGTTCCTGCTGCGTCCGCACCTCGCCGGGTATGAGCCGTTCGACCCGGCCTACGCGTACCTGTTCAACTCGTACTACGTGCAGGCCGGGGAGCGGCACTGCAGGGACCGCCGCGGCTACATCTCGCGTCCGACGGTGGCCGAAGTGTTCGCGTACCGCGCGCACGTGGACGAGCACATGGCGCGGCTGCTGTCCGCATCGCCGACGGAAGAGCTCCTCGCACTCCTGGACGTGGGCCTGAATCACGAGCAGCAGCACCAGGAGCTGATGCTCATGGACATCAAGCACGTGTTCTCCGTGAATCCGCTGCGCCCCGCGTACCGGGCCCCGCTCCCGGTGCAGGGCAGGGGCGCGGCGCCTCTCGGCTGGGTCGGCGTGGAGGAGGGGGTCTACGGGATCGGCCACGACGGAGCCGGCTTCGCGTACGACAACGAGGGGCCGCGGCACCGCGTCTTCCTCGAGCCCTTCGAGATCGCGAACCGCCTCGTCACGAACGGAGAGTACCTGGAGTTCATGGCGGACGGAGGCTATGCGCGACCGGAGCTGTGGCTCTCGGAAGGGTGGTCCGCGGTCCAGGAGCGGGAATGGACGGAGCCGTTCTACTGGGAGCCCCGGGACGGGGGTTGGATCTGCTTCACGCTCGCGGGGACGCGGGAGGTCGATCCCGCCGAGCCCGTGGTGCACCTGAGCTACTTCGAGGCCGACGCGTTTGCCCGCTGGGCAGGGGCGCGGCTGCCGACGGAGCAGGAGTGGGAGGTCGCCGCGACGGGCGAACCGGTGACGGGCAACTTCGTGGAGACCGGTCGGCTCCATCCGGCGCCCCTGGAATCTGCGCCGGGGGAGGGACGTCTGGGCCAGCTCTATGGGGACGTCTGGCAGTGGACGCGTAGCCAGTACTCGCCGTACCCGGGCTACCGTCCGGACCCGGGCGCGCTGGGCGAGTACAACGGCAAGTTCATGGCGAACCAGTTCGTCCTGCGCGGCGCCGCGTGCGTCACGTCGGCGAGTCACGCCCGCCGCACGTACCGCAACTTCTTCCACGCCGACGAGACGTGGATGTTCAGCGGCGTGAGGCTGGCGCGCGACGTCGGTTGAGCCCGGAGACGGGCGATTCGGGCCCCGGCCCGGACCGGGATGGTCCGGGTTCAGGGCGCACGAAGGGGGAGGGTGGGTCCCTCGGTTTCTGGTCGGTCGCGTCCATCGGCATCGGTGGCATGGTCGGTGGCGGGATCTTCGCGGTTCTCGGACTCGCCGTGGAGCTGGCTCGGGGCGGTACGCCGGTCGCGTTCGTCCTCGGTGGTGTCGTGGCCCTCGCCGCGGCGTACAGCTACGCCCGGCTTGCCGTGGCCTTTCCCAGCGAAGGTGGCACCGTCGCGTTCCTCAACCGGGCGTATGGGCCGGGCCCGCTGACGGGGTCCCTCAACGTACTCCTGTGGATCAGCTACGCCGTCATGCTGGCGCTGTACGCCCACGCGTTCGGCAGCTACGGAGCCAGCTTCTTCTCGGAATCCTCTCGCTCTCTTGCGAGCCACGCGCTGATCAGCGGCGTGGTGATCCTGCTCGCAATGCTCAACGCGGCGGGTGCCAGCCGCGTGGGGGAGGCCGAAGACGTGATCGTCGCGGTGAAGCTCGGGATCCTTCTCTTCTTCGTCGTGATCGGCTTCCCGGGCGTCGACTGGCATCGACTGTCGCCGGCGCAATGGACGGGGCCGGTCGGCCTCGTCTCCGGCGGGATGATCATCTTTCTCGCCTACGAGGGCTTCGAGCTCATCGCCAACACCGCGGCCGACGTTCGCACGCCCGGCAGGACACTGCCCCGCGCATTCTTCGCGTCCGTCGCCTTCGTGATCGTGCTCTACGTCCTCGTCTCCGGCGTCGCGGTGGGCAGCCTGGCGCCCGATCGCATCGTGGCGGCGCGGGACTATGCCCTCGCCGAGGCCGCCCGGCCCCGCCTGGGCCAGTTCGGGTTCACCCTGATCGCCGTCGCCGCGCTGCTCTCCACCGCTTCGGCGATCAACGCGACGCTGTACGGAGCGAGTCGCGTGAGCTACGTCATTGCGAAGGACGGTGAGCTTCCCGCTAGCTTCGAGCGAAGGACCTGGGACGAGCCGCTCGAGGGCCTCGCGCTCACGGCGGTCGTGACCCTCGTCCTCGCCAACCTGGTCGATCTGTCCAGTATCTCGATGATGGGCAGCGCGGGGTTCCTGCTGATCTTCGCCGCCGTCTGCGGCGCGAGCTGGAGGTTGCGGGACCAGGCTGGCAGCAGCCGCCTGGTCTCGGGTCTAGGGGCAGCCCTGTGCCTGATCGCCCTGGGGGCGCTGGTCTGGCACGTCGCCGCGAACACGCCCGCCCGGCTCTGGGTGCTGGGGGCCCTGCTCGGCCTTTCCGTCGCCGTCGAGGTCACCTATCGGACGGTGACGGGGCGCACGATCCGCGTACGTCGCTCCCGCGGTTGACGGCGCCGCGGGTCTCCGCGTACTCGTTAGCGACCGCTCCCATTCCGATCCTCCCGCGGACGCGAAGGTGACCGTGCCCCTGGCCGCTGTCGGCTTGCTCCTGTCCCTGGTCGTCGGTGCCCGGTCCGACACCCTCCCGCTGCCCGGAACCGGGGTGAGCCACGCCCTCGCCCGCGAGCGCGCCGCCGCGTACCGGGACGTAGCCTACGATTTCGATCTGCGGATCCCCGGCAACCTTGCCGCGCCGATCGCCGCCGAGGGCACGATCCGCTTCGCCCTTTCGGCACCGCGTCCACGCGCCGTCCTCGATTTCAAGCAGCCGCGGGATCACCTGAAGACGGTCTCGCTGGACGGCGCGCCTGTCCGCTGGCGGCTGGGGAACGGGCATCTGCTGGTGGAGCCCGACGGCGGCCTGGCCGCGGGACAACACGCCGTCGGCGTCGACTTCGTGGCGGGAGACGGCTCCCTGAACCGCAACGCCGACTACATGTACGCCCTGTTCGTGCCGGACCGGGCGTCCGTCGCGCTGCCCGTATTCGACCAGCCCGACCTGAAGGCGCGCTTCACCCTCTCCCTGGAGGTGCCCCCGGACTGGGTGGCCGTGACGAACGGCGCGGAAACGAGCGTTGACACGCTCCCGGGCGGCCGCACGCGGCACGCGTTCGCGACGACCCACCCGATTCCCACATACCTCTTCACGTTCGCGGCGGGGAGGTGGCGCGTCGAGACGGCCGAGCGGGACGGCCGCACGTTCCGCATGTTCCACCGGGAGAGCGACAGCACGCGGGTCGCGCGGAACGTGGACGCCATCTTCGACCTCCAGGCGAAGGCGCTGAAGTGGCTCGAGGACTACACCGGCATCCCGTACCCGTGGGGCAAGTTCGACTTCGTCGCCGTGCCCGCCTTCCAGTTCGGCGGGATGGAGCACCCCGGGGCGATCTACTACCGCGCCGAGTCGCTCTTCCTGGACGAGAGCGCCACGCAGTCGCAGAAGCTCGGCCGCGCCAGCGTCCTGGCCCACGAGACCGCCCACATGTGGTTCGGGGACCTCGTCACCATGCGCTGGTTCGACGACGTGTGGACGAAGGAGGTGTACGCGAATTTCATGGCGGCCAAGGTCGTCAATCCGTCGTTCCCGGAAGTCGACCATGCGCTGCGTTTCTACCTGGCCCACTTCCCGGCGGCGTACGCCGTCGACCGCACCGCCGGCACGCACCCCATCCACCAGAGCCTGGACAACCTGGCCAACGCCGGGACGCTGTACGGAAACATCATCTACGACAAGGCGCCCATCGTCATGCAGCACCTGGAGAACCGGATCGGCGCCGACTCGCTGCAGGCAGGGCTCCGGGAGTACCTGAAGCGTTTCGCGTTCGGCAACGCCACGTGGGACGAGCTGGTGGCGATCCTCGACCGCCGCACGCCCGAGGACCTGACCGCGTGGAGCCGGGTGTGGGTGGACGAGCCCGGCCGCCCGACCCTCCACGTGGAACTGCGCACCGGACCCGACGACCGCATCACGAGCCTGCGCGTGGTACAGACGGACCCGGAGGGGAAGGGGCGCGTGTGGCCCCAGCGCCTGGCCGTCTGGCTGTCCGGCCCCGCCGGAGACACGCTCCTTCCCGTCGACCTGGACGGCCCCTCCGCGGAGATTCCTGCCGCCCGTGGCCTGCCCGCTCCGGACATCGTGCTGCCCAGCGCGGACGGCATGGCGTACGGCGATTTCCGCCTCGACCCCGGGAGCCGAGCCGCCCTCGTGGAGCGCCTTCCGGACCTGCCGACACCGCTGCTGCGCGGGGTGACGTGGGTGACGCTGCACGACGCCATGCTCGAAGGCGACGTCCCCCCGGACACGATCCTCGCCCTCGCCATGCGGGCGCTGCCCCGGGAGAGCGCGGAGCTGAACGTTCAGCGCGCCGTGTCCATCGCCGGCTCCGCCTTCTGGCGCTACCTGGCGCCGGACGCGCGCAGGCGCGCGGCGCCGGCGCTGGAGGCCGCTCTCTGGCGCGGTCTCGAGTCGGCGCCGTCGCCATCCATGAAGGCCGTGTACTGGCGGGCGTTCGTGGACGTCGCGCTCACGGACTCCGCGGTCGAGCGCGTCCGGCGGCTGTGGAGCGGTGCCCTGTCCGTGCCGGGGCTCGATCTCTCGGAACGGGACCGGACGTCCATGGCGCTGGAGCTCGCGGTGCGCGGCGTGAGCGACGCGGACTCGATCCTGGCCGCGCAGCTCGGTGCGGTGAAGGACCCGGACCGACACGCGCGCCTGAAGTTCCTGCTGCCGGCCGTCTCCGCGAACCCCGCCGTCCGCGACTCGTTCTTCGCCTCGTTGAGCGAGCCCGGGAACCGCAAGCACGAATCGTGGGTTCTGGAAGGTGTGGGGTATCTCCACCATCCGCTCCGGTCGGCCCGTGCCGTACGGTACATCGAGCCGTCCCTCGAGATGCTGGAGACGATCCAGCGCACCGGAGACATCTTCTTCCCCGGCCGCTGGATGGACGCGACCCTGGGTGGGCATCAGGAATCCGCGGCCGCCGCCGTCGTCCGGCGCTTCCTGGCGGAGCGGCCCGACTATCCGCCGAAGCTGAGGGAGAAGATACTGCAGGCGGCGGACGGCCTGTTCCGGGCGGCCCGCATCACCGGTGGCGACGCCGCCGACGAGGGTGCGCCGCAAGCCAGGTGACCACGCCGCTGTCGCATTCGCACCCCGCCATACGTTATTCTGGATTGTAAGGGGGTGGGTCCAGGACCCGCTCCCGTCGCTCCACCCGGAGGGGGCCCCATGACGGCCACCGTAGGGATCGCCGCCGCGGCGCTCGTTGCGGCACTCGCCGCACCCGTCGAAGTCGCCACCGATCCCGCCTCATCCATGTCGCGCCACCGGCTGTCCAATCCCGCCGGCAGCGTCGTCGCCGGAACCGTAGTGGACGGCGCCAGCGGCGACCCCGTCGAGGACGCCGCCGTCATCCTCCGCGCCGTACCCGACAAGGGCCGGCCCCGGGGGGCGGGCGCCGACTCCTCCGTCGCCGTCAGCGACCAGCACGGTCGCTTCCGGCTGAAGGAGGTCCGGCCCGGCATGTACACGGTCGAGACCACGCACATCGCCTACGCCGATCGCACCGACACCGTCCAGGTGGACCTGGGCAGCGAGATGGAGATCGAGATCCGAATGGCGGAGCGGATTATCGACCTCGAGCCCCTCGAGGTCACCATCCGGGCGGAGAAGCTGCTCTCCGTGGGGTTCTACGAGCGGCGCAAGCGCGGCATCGGTACCTACTTCACGCGGGACGACATCCTGAAGCGGCGGATCCGCAACGTCAGCGATCTGCTCTCCGGCGTCGCCGGGATGCGGCGCACCGTCGACAAGACCGGCCGTTCCTTCCTCAGCATGCGGGGCGTGAAGACGCTCCAGACCGACTGCAGCACGCAGTATTTCCTCGACGGGGTCCTCTCGGAAGTGGGGCGCGTGGGCATCGACGTCGTCCCGGCCAACGACGTGGAGGGCATCGAGATCTACCGGGGCTCGAGCGAGCTGCCCATCCAGTTCGACGTCGGGCGCGCCATGTGCGGCGCCGTGCTCATCTGGACTCGGGACGGCCGCGGCCACTGAGGGCAGGGGCGGCGGCCGTCTGCTTCGCCGCCGACTCCAGGACCGGCTCGAGATACTTCCAGACCGTGTCGGCGACGATCCGGTGTCCCTCCACCGTCGGGTGGATCCTGTCCGCCTGGTTCAGCGCCGGATCGCCCGCCACCCCCGCCAGCAGGAAGGGCACGAGCGTCACCTTCTCCTGGCGCGCGAGAGCGGGATAGACGGCGTCGAAGCGCCGCACGTACTCGGGCCCCAGGTTCGGCGGCGCCTTCATGCCCGCTAGCACGATGCGAGCGTCCGGATAGCGTGAGCGGGTCCGCTCCACGATCGTGCGGAGGTTCTCCTCCAGGGCCGAGGGGTCCAGCCCCCGCAGCGCGTCGTTTCCCCCGAGCTCCAGCACGAGCACGCTCACCGGCTCCCGCAGCAGCCAGTCGATGCGCTGCGCTCCGTCCGCCGACGTGGCGCCGCTCACGCCCGCGTTGCGGACCTGGAACGGCAGGCCTGCCGAATCGATCTTCTGCTGGATGAGGGCGGGGAACGCGTGTTCTTCCCCTACCCCCAGCCCCGCGCTCAGACTGTTCCCCACGAAAAGCACGACCGGCCCGTCCGCTGGAGCTTCGGCCCCCGCGGCGGTAGTATCCATCGCGGCGGAGCCGGCGGGCACGGCGGCCCCTGCGCTTCCGGCTGCGGTGTCCGTTCCGCTGGCGGCCGCAGGCGCCCCGTCCCCGGCGGGGACGCCGGAGTCACCCGTGCCGCACGCTGCGGCGACGACCACACCCGCGATGAACAAGGACCGGATGATCCTGGAAGCGAAGGGTCTGACGCAGACGTACCGCAGCGGGGGACGCCCGCTGACCGTCCTCGAGGACGTCAGCCTGGCCGTGGAGCCCGAGTCGTTCGTGGCCATCGTCGGCCCCTCGGGGAGCGGCAAGACGACGCTGCTCGGCCTCCTCGCCGGGCTCGATCGTCCGACGTCCGGCTCCGTCTCCCTCGACGGCGTCGACCTGGCGACCCTGACGGAGGACGAGCGGGCGCGACTGCGGGCCCGCAGGGTGGGCTTCGTGTTCCAGACCTTCCAGCTCATTCCGACTCTCACCGCCCTGGAGAACGTTCTCGTCCCGCTCGAGCTCATGGACGACGCCGAGCCGGCGCTCCGGGAGCGCGCCTCGGACCTCCTCGAGCGGGTCGGGCTCGGCGAGCGCGCGCACCACTACCCCGCGCAGCTCTCCGGCGGCGAGCAGCAGCGCGTGGCGCTGGCCCGTGCCTTCGCCAACCGCCCCCGGATTCTGTTCGCCGACGAGCCCACCGGCAACCTGGACGCCGCGACCGGCGAACGCGTCGTCGACCTGCTCGTCGAGCTGAACCGCGAGGCGAGGACGACGCTGGTGCTGGTGACCCACGACGCCGCGCTGGCCGGCCGGGCCGGCCGCATCATCCGCCTGGCCGGCGGCCGCATCGTCGACGGGGCGGTGGCCGCGCCCGAGACGGCGAGCGCGCTCGACCCGCTGTCCGCGCCCGACGCGCTGGCCCCGCCCGACGCGGGCCGGCCGTGAGCGCCCGCTTCGTCGTCCGCCACGCCGTCCGGGAAGCCCGCGGCGGTCTGCGTCGCATGGGGCCGTACCTGCTCTCCATCACGCTGGGCGTGGGCGCGCTCGTCGCCATCCACTCCTTCCGGGCGGCGGTGGCGGACGCGGTGAAGTCGCAGTCCCGGGAGCTCCTCGGCGGGGACGCACGGCTCGCGTCGTCGCAGCCGTTTTCGTCCCCGATCGAGGCGGTGCTCGACAGTCTGCAGGCTGCCGGCGCCACGGTGGCCCGCGTGACGACGCTGCCGTCCATGGTCTCCGACGCGGCGCGGGGCACGACGCGCCTGCTCCAGGTGCGGGCCGTCACTCCCGAGTACCCGCTGGTCGGCCTCGAGGACACGGAGCCCGCCGACGCGTGGGCCCGAATGCGGGCGTCCGGCGGGGTCGTTGCCGAGCCCGCGGTGCTGCTCCAGCTCGGCGCGTCCATCGGCGACACCCTCGCCGTCGGCTACGCACGGCTGCCCGTCGTCGGGACGGTCTCCGACGCCGCGCCCGAGTCGGGCTTCCGCTCCGCCCTCGGCCCGCGCGTCTATATCCGTCAGAAGGACCTCGAGGCGACGGGGCTCGTCACGTTCGGGTCCCTCGCCAGCTACGACGCGTTCCTCGCCCTGCCACCCGGCGGCGACGCCGCGGCCGTCGAGACGGCGCGGGACTCCCTCTTCCGCGCCGAGCGCGTCGACTACGACACGGCGGACGAGCGTGCCCGCGGACTGACCCGGGCACTGGACGCGCTGTCCCGCTTCCTCGGGCTCGTCGGCCTCACGGCGCTGCTCCTCGGCGGCATCGGCGTCGGCAGCGCCGTTCGCGTGTATGTCCGTGAGAAGATCCCCGACGTGGCCGTGCTGCGGTGCATCGGCGCGACGCAGCGCACCCTCTTCCTGGCGTACCTGCTCCAGGCGGTGCTGCTGGGACTGGTCGGGTCCGCGGCCGGCGTCGTCCTGGGCATCGCCGTCCAGCCGCTCATCGGCGTAGCGTTGGCCTCGAGCCTTCCCGTCCGTGTCGGCTTCCACGTCGACGCCCTGGCGGTTCTCGTCGGGCTGCTCACCGGCGTCTGGGTGGCCGGCGTTTTCGCCGTCCTGCCGATGCTGGAGGTGCGCGGGGTCGCGCCGCTCCAGGCGCTGCGGCGCGACTTCGAGAGCGTCCGGGTCGGCCGCGCCACCCGGGTGCTGGCCTGGCTCGCTCTCGGCGCCAGCGTCCTGGCCATCAGCGTGTGGCAAGCCCCGACGGCCCGGATCGGGGCCGCGTACACCGCCGCCATGGCCGTCGCTCTCGGCGTCCTGGCCGCGGCCGCCTGGGCGCTCGCGCGGGTCGTCCGCAGGCTGTTCCCGCGCCGGGCATCGTTCGCCGTCCGACAGGGCATCGCCAACCTCTTCCGGCCGCGCAATCAGACACTGGCGGTGACCCTGGCCCTCGGCTTCGGCGTCTTCGTCATCGCGGCGCTGCTCGTGGTCCAGTCCAGCGTGCTGGCGCGCTTCCGACCCGAGAGCGGCGGTCCGCAGGCGAACCTGCTCCTCTTCGACGTGCAGCCAGGCCAGCGGGCGGCGATCGACTCCCTCCTCGGAGCGCGCGGCCTCTCGCTGGAGACGGCGGCTCCCATCGTGCCGGGCCGCGTCGCCGCGCTGCGGGGGCGGCCCACGGAGGCGTGGATGGCGGACACTGTTCGGCAGGGACGGCCGGCGCGCTGGGCCCTCCGGCGCGAATACCGGAACACGTATCGGGACTCCCTCACGGACGGCGAGCAGCTCGTTGCCGGAACGTGGTTCGACGGGCGACGGACCGAGCCCGTCTCGACGGCGGCGCCTGCGCGGGTGTCCCTCGAGACCGGCGTCGCGGAGGACCTCGGCGTGAGCGTCGGCGACACCATCGTATGGGACGTCGCCGGTGCGCGCATCCCGAGCGTGGTGACCAGCCTGCGGACCGTCGACTGGGCCCGCTTCGAGCCGAACTTCTTCGCCGTCTTCGAGCCCGGCGTGCTCGAGAGCGCACCGCAGATGGTCGTCGCCCTCGCCTCCGTCCAGGACGACTCGCTCCGCGCCCGGGTCCAGGTGGATCTCGTACGCCGGTTCCCCGGCATCTCCATCCTCGACCTCGATCAGGTCCAGAAGGTCGTCGCGCGGATCACCGCCAGGGCCGCCGCCGCCGTGCGCTTCCTCGGCGGCATCGCCATCGCCGCCGGGCTCGTGGTGCTGTTCGGCGCCGTGGCCTCGTCGCGGCAGCAGCGCCTGCGGGAGTCCGCCCTGCTCAAGGCCATCGGCGCGGACCGCCGTCGGATTCGCTCCATGCTCCTCACCGAATACGCCGCCCTGGGACTCGTGGCTTCGGTGGCCGGAGGGCTGCTTGGCGTGGCGGCCGGCTGGCTCATGGCCGATCGCGTCTTCGAGCTGCCCGTACGCGTGCCCGTCGTGGAGCTGGTGGCCCTGGCGGTCGGCGTCGGACTCCTGACCGGAGCAGTCGGCGTTCTGAACGCCCGGGACGTGGTGCGCCGGCCTCCGCTGGCGGTGCTCCGGGAGGCGGCAGAGCTGGCGTAATGACCTGCGCCGGCGCGGCCCGCGGGGTCCACCCGAAGGCCGTCCGAAGGACTTGCAGCATTTCGACGGCGCGACGCAGATTGGGTCCACGTCGTCGGGAGAGCGGTTGCAAGCCCGGTGGCGGCGCCGAGTGGGAGGACGCTTCCGCAAGGCGATGCTCGCGTCGGAATTCGACCCGGCCGAGCCCGTTGCGAGGTCGCTGGACGCAACGCGAACCCGGTACGATCGCCGGGACCCCTTCGTCGGGACCGCACGACAGGGGTGAGAGACACGGCTCCGGTCGCTACACACATGGCGACCCCGAATAAAATCGGAGCACTGATCTCGCCAGCGTAGGAGGCCCCCGGCTGCGTGGTGACGCGTCCGGGGGCCTTTCGTATCTTTCCCCGGCGCGGTTCTTCCATCCGCTCGAACCGAGGCGACCCTTCCTCCGACCCGACTCCATGCGACGAGGCACTCCCAGCACGCGACCGCTCCCGCGCCGATCGGCGCACACGGCGCGTCGGCCAGCGCGCCGCGATCTCTCGACGCGGCGCTACCGCACCGGCGCCCAGTCGAGCCTGCGGCGCTTCCGACAGGCGAGCGTCCTCGCGGTCGCGCTCACGGCATTCCTGCTCCTCCTCACCGGCTCTCCGGAGCCGACGGCGGCGGCGCCGCCGACCGTTCCCGGGCTCGTCGCGGTGCAGGACACGGGAGGGGCCGACGCGCCGTCTGCCGACCCGGCCGCCGGCGCCGACGCCAACGCCGCGCAGGGGTCGGGGGCCGTGCGGCCGGGGCTGTCGCCGGGCGGGGCGTTCGAGCCCGACTCGGACTCGGCGGCCGCCAATCCGGCCAAGTCCGTCCAGGAGGCCGGTCGCACCATCCACGACCTCGTGCAGGGCTGGCTCGCGCTGCTCCCGAAGCTCGGCATCGCCGTCGGCCTTCTCGTCTTCGCGTGGCTGGCCAGCCGCCTGGCGCGGCCTGCGGCGCGCCGGATCTTCGGGCGGTGGGAGCGCGCCGAGGGCGCGGCGGCGGTCGCCGGGATCGTCATCTGGCTCACAGCCATCGTCGCCGGCGTCTCCGTGGTGGTGGGCGACGCCCGGGCGGTGGCGGGCTCCGTCGGCCTCCTCGGCCTGGCGGCGTCCTGGGCGCTCCAGGCGCCCATCGAGAGCTTCACGGGCTGGCTGCTGAATTCCTTCCGGATGTACTACCGCGTCGGCGACCGGGTTGCGGTGGGCGAGGTCTTCGGGGACGTCTATCGCGTCGATCTCCTGACGACCACGGTGTGGGAGGCGGGCGGCCCCGACAAGGCGGTGGCAGGCGCCCAGCCGACGGGCGCCCTCGTCACGTTTCCGAACTCGGAGGTCTTCCGCTCCAACGTGATCAACTACACCCGGGACTTCCCGGCCGTCTGGGATGAGGTCAGCGTCTCGATCACCAACGAGAGCGATCTCGACCGCGCCGTCGAGCTGACCCGGGCCACCTCCCGGGACGTCCTCGGCGAGTGGATGGAGACCGCAGCCGCCGACTACAGGGTGCTCCTCAAGAACGCGGGACTGCCCTACGACGTTTCCGGTGTGCCTGAGGTCTACCTTACCCCCGGCGACTCGTGGACGAACGTGACGGTCCGCTACCTCGTGCCCGCCCGTGAGCGGCGCGGCACGGCCAGCAGACTCTATCAGGCGCTGAGCCGTGCCATCTCCGCCGGAGGCGAGGAAACGGTTCAGGGCGCGTATCCGCGACAGCGGGTCGACGTCGAGACGAGGGGGTGACCGAAAGCCGGCCGAACCGCTTGCGACCCCGACCTGACCCGCGTACCGTGGATCCAGTGACAGTCGGGCGTGCGGTCGCAAGCCCGGGTGTCTGTCGGGCGAAGGGACGCCGACGCCCGATCGCTCCGTCCGGAATTCGGCCGGACGGGCCCGCTGCGAGGTGCTGGTCGCAGCGTGTAGCCCGCACGATCGTCGGGCCTTCGGATCGCGACCGCGCGGTCCGGAGAAGGGAAGAGAAGCCGGTCGCTCCACGAAGCGACGTCGAATCAACGGCCCCTCTTCCCGCCAGCGGATCGAAGCCCCCGGACAGCGTCGTGACGCTCCCGGGGGCTTCGTGCGTCCCCCCCCACGAGACCGCCATGCCATTCCCCATCGGACGACGCCGGACGACCGCAGCCCTCCGCGCGACCCTCCTCGGCGCCATCGCATGCGCCGTCGCATGCGCCGCCGCGTGTTCCGCCCGCTCACCGGCAGCCACGTCCTCGGCAGCCACGTCCCCGGCCATCCGAACGAGCTCCGGCGAGCCCGGCGTCGAGCCGGCACCGCTGCGCGGCTCCCGACCTCCTGACGGTCTGCTGGACGCCGCCTCGCTCCAGCGCATCGTCGACCTGCAGGAGCGGCGCGACGCCGCGGGTCTGCGCGACGCTCTCGGCTCGACGGACCCGGCGGTCCGCGCCCGCGCCGCCTTCGCCCTCGGCTCGGTCCAGGACAGCGCCGCCGCGCCAGGGCTCCTGTCCCTTCTCGACGACACCGCCGCCGCTGTACGCGCGGACGCTGCCTTCGCCCTGGGTCAGTCCGTGAAACCGGGGTCGCGCGCCGCTGGAGCCGCCGCTGCCGTCATGCTCGATGCTCTCGCCCGGGAGCCGGACGCCGCGGTGCGAACGGAGCTGCTGCAGGCGGTGGGGAAGATGGGCGACGTCGCCTCCCTGAGCCGCCTCTCGGGCCTCACGCTTCCGGCAGGGGACCGCGCGGCCCGGGACCTCGCCATCGCCCGCTATGGCATACGTGGTGTGCATGACGCGGCAGCCCTCGGCCTCGTCGCGCGGGACCTCTTCGACGCCGATCCGGCCGTGCGGCTGAACGCCGCGTACCTGTTCGGTCGCGTGCGGGACACGACGGCCTGGTCTGCGGAAGCCGCTCGGGTGCGCGCCGCGCTGGACGCCCTCGCGCCTGGCGACACCGCCGCGATGCACCTGCTCCTGGGCGTCGGTCGCCTCGCCGACCCCGAGGACACGCCCCTCCTGATCCGCTGGCTGCGCGAGGCGACGGACTGGCGGATCGCGGTGAACGCCGCACGGGCGCTCGGCGGGCGCGCTGGCGTGGACTCCGCTGCGGCCGACGCCCTGGTGCGCGCCCTCGAACGGGCGCTCTCCCCGGGTGGCGCGTGGACGCACGTCGCGATCGCCGCTGCGGGGGCCATCGGCTCCGCTGCCGGCCCCGCGACCCCGGCAGGCGCCACGGCGCCGGGCGACTCCACCGCGGGGGCCCGGCCGGATCCGGAGCTCGTGCGTCGCACAGCGGCGTGGGTGCGGGCACACCCGGACCGCTGGCGAGTCGTCGCACCGCTCCTCCCGCTGCTGGCGCGGGGCGGCGAGACGCAGGTCGTCGCCGGGTACGGCGCCGGCCTGCCCACGCCGGCGCGGGTGGCCGCACTCGCGGCGCTCGGCCTCGCCTCCGATCCCGCCTCGCTGGACGCGCTGCGGGTGGCCGCCGCCGGAGGGGACGCGGAGCTTGCCGCGGCTGCGGTGGCGGGCATCGCCGCGCGCGCGCCCAGCGACGCGTTCCGGGTGCTCGCCGCGTCGCTGCGCCGGCCGGACGTCGCGGTGCAAGTTGCCGCCGCCGGTGCCCTGGCCGACTCCGCCTACCTCGGCGCGGGTGCGGTCGACACGCTGCTCTCCGTCCGGGCGACGCTGCGCATGCCCGAAGAGCTGGAGGCGCGGCAGGCGATCGACGCGGCGCTGGCGACGCTGGGCGCTCCGGTCCCGGCTCCGGCGCCGCACGGAGAGGTGAAGGAGGCGGTGGACTGGGAGGCGCTGCGTCGCCTCGGACCGTACCCCGAGCTCGTGCTGCAGACGGAAAAGGGAACCGTCACGCTCGTGCTGGACGCAGAGGAGGCGCCGCTCACGGTCCAGACGATCGCCGCCTTCGCGGACAGCGGGCGCTACGACGGCGTGTCGTTCCACCGCGTGGTCCCGAACTTCGTGATCCAGGGCGGCGACTTCGCCCGGGGCGACGGGTTCGGCGGGCCCGGCTGGTCGATTCCCAGCGAATTCACCCGCATCCGCTACGCCACCGGCACGCTCGGGATGGCCAGCGCGGGGAAGGACACGGAGGGTTCGCAGTTCTTCATCACCCACTCCATGCAGCCCCACCTGGACGGGGGCTACACTGCCTTCGGCCGGGTCACCTCGGGACAGGACGTGGTCGACCGGATTCTGGAGGGCGATCGCATTCTCCGGGCGCGGATCCGGCCCGACTCCGACGCCGCTGGCTCCGCCGGCTCGCGGGGCGGGCTGGAGGGCATGAATGATGCGCCCCTTCGTTGAGTCTGCCGCACGCGCGGCGGTTTCTCGAGGAAAGCGATCAACGGAGGCACGATGGCGGATTCGGAGCGAGCGAACGAGGGTGGAAACGTCGAGACCCGCGGGAACGGAGTCGATCCACTGGCGCGGTGGCCCCGCGAGGGCTTCGAGCGGGGCAGCAGACCGGTCGTGGCCGTGACCGGCGCATCGGCCGGCGTCGGCCGCGCCATCGCACGGAAGTTCGCGTCGGAGGGGTACGCCGTCGGCCTCATGGCCCGCGGGACCGCCGGTCTCGAGGGCGCGGCCAAGGACGTCGAGCGCCTCGGCGGCGTGCCGCTGCCGATCCGCACCGACGTCGCCGACGCCGACCAGGTCGAGTCCGCGGCGCAGCGCATCGAGGACGAGCTCGGCCCCATCGACGTCTGGGTCAACGACGCCATGACCACCATCTTCGCCCGCTTCATGGACATCGAGCCGCGTGAGTTCAAGCGGGCGACGGAGGTGACGTACCTCGGCGCCGTCTATGGGACCATGTCGGCGCTGAGGCGCATGGCGTCGCGCAACCGCGGCTCCATCGTGCAGGTCGGCTCGGCGCTGGCCTACCGCTCCATCCCCCTGCAGGCGCCGTACTGCGGCGCCAAGCACGGCATGATGGGCTTCACCGACTCGATCCGCAGCGAACTCATGCACGACGGCATCGACGTGAAGATCACGATGGTCCACCTGCCGGGCATGAACACGCCCCAGTTCGACTGGTGCGAGGCCAAGCTGCCGGATCATCCGCAGCCGGTGCCGCCCATCTACGACCCCGAGGTCGCCGCGGACGCCGTCTGGTTCGCCGCCCACCACGACCGGCGCGAGGTGTGGGTCGGCATGCCCACCGTGAAGACGATCCTCGGTCAGAAGTTCGCCCCCGGCTTCGCCGACTGGTACCTGGCCCGGAACGGGTTCTCGTCCCAGCAGACCGACCAGCCGGTGCGGGACGGGCGGCCGGTGAACCTGTGGGAGCCGGCCGACGAGGAGCGGGACTACGGCGCCCACGGCAGCTTCGACGCAAAGGCCCGGGACCACAGCCCCGAGCTGGCCGTCTCGAAGCACCGCGGCTGGGTCTTCGCCGGGATGGCCGTGGGGCTCGCCGCCGCCATCGTGGCAGGAGCGAAATCGTGATCTTCCGACTCGCCTGATTCCGCTCTAAACCGGTACGACCCTTGCACTTGGAGGGTTGGACGCGGAGGCCGGACGACCTCGTGTCGTTCGGCCTCCCGTCCTTCGACGGGCGGCCCACGCCGACCCTTCGACCCTTGCGGCCGGAGCAGCACCATGGTCGACGACAAGCGTGGCAGGATCGGATTGGATTCCTTCTGGGAGAGCGCGGACCGGGACGGCTCGGAGGAGCACCCCCTCGAGCGGGAGCTGGCGGAACGTATGGACGCCGTCGCCCGCTATCGCAGCCTCATCGCCGACTGTGAGGAAATGGGTCGCGACGAGGACGTGAAGGTCCTCACCGAGCAGCACGAGCGCGAACGCCTGGAGGCGCAGCGGCTGCGCGAGGCGCTGGCGCGGGAGAAGGGGCGGGGGGAGGGGTAGGGACGGGTTGCGGCAGGGCGACGCGCATCCCGCGACGGCGGACCGGCGGTGCGAAGACACGGACGGTCGGCGGGCGGTGCGAAGGCCGATGGCCGCCGCGAGGCCCGACCGGCTGGCGCGAGGTTCCACGGGCACCGCGAGGGCCGACCGGGCGGTGCGAAGGCCGATGGCCGCCGCGAGGCCCGACCGGCTGGCGCGAGGTACCACGGGCGCCGCCTGCGTCGCCCGATGCACAAGTGATCGGACGTGCGACGTTAATTGTGCACTTGCTGCCGCGGGGCAGCGTCGTCTGCACAAGCATCAGACGAAGTCCCGCCATCGGCGTGCATCCGGTGAGTCCATAGGGCACGGGATGCACAATCGAGCGCCTTCGCTCGCACATGTGTGCGTCCCCGCGACTGCGCCCCGGAGATCCACTCCGCCGGGCCTACGACCGCGACCGTGCCGCGGACGTCCACGCCGCCGCGACCGCGTCCGTGCCGCGGACGCCCCCCCGCCCTCGCCCGCGACCGGCTCGTCACCGCCCGTAACCGGTCCCGCCTGGGCGGGTCTCTGCGTTCGCCCAGCGAGCCCACGCCGCGCCCGGCAACCACGGCTCTCGGGAACGGACGATGACAACGTCCGACGTGCACGTGGCAACAACTGCCAATGCGGTGCGTCGGGCATGAAGCTAGAATCCATCTGTCAGAATCGAGTTCTTTCGACACGTGTAGCGGGAAGGCGGCCGGGAATGGATGTGAACCGCCGGGGATGGCCCGTACATCATACGCCGATTCTGCCTGCCCTTGCAGGCTTGGCGCTCGCGGCGCTGGCTGGCGCAGCCAGCGCCCAGGAAATTCGCGGCGTGCTCCGTCTGGAGGGCTCCGGCGAGCCGGTGGCCGCGGCGCTGGTGCAGCTCGTGGACGGCGGCGGCCAGGTCCGGGCGTACACCCTCAGCGACCCCGCCGGCGCGTTCCGGGTGCGCGCGCCGTCGGCCGGGCGCTACCGGCTGTCCGTCGAGCGGATCGGACTGGCGACGGTGCGGACGGAGCCGCTGGCGCTCGCGGCGGGCGACGTCGCCGTCCGGAATCTCGAGCTCGGGCTCCGGCCGGTGACGCTGGCTGCCGTCGAGGTGTCCGGCAGCGGGCGGAGCTGCGCGCTCCAGCGGGAGGCGGGCCCGGCGGTGCAGCGGCTATGGGACGAAGCGCGGAAGATGCTCTACGCGGTCTCGCTCCTGGACGACGCCTGGCTCGCGTCCTTCCGCGTGTCGCACTTCGAGCGGGAGCTGGACCCGCGGACGGGCACGGTCCGTTCGGAGACGCGGCGCAGCACCCTCGTCATGCAGGCGGACCCGTTCCGCAGCCGACCGGCGGAGGAGCTGCTCCGGGAGGGGTTCGTCCGGGAGGAGGGGGACAGCACGGCGTACTTCGTCCCGGACGGCAAGGTCCTGCTCTCCGACGCGTTCCTGGATGCGTACTGCTTCCGGGCGGTGCAGGGAGACTCCGGGCGCGTCGGCCTGGCGTTCCGACCGGAGCACGCGAACGAGCCGTGGCACGCGGTGGAGGGCGTGCTGTGGCTCGACCGGGACGACGGCGCCCTGCGGCGCATGGACTTCGACTACACGCACGTGCCCAGCGCGGGACGAGCCGCGCCGACGGGCGGCTCGCTGTGGTTCGACCGACTGGCGAACGGCGCGTGGGTCGTCTCCCGCTGGCGGCTGCGCATGCCGCGCCTGGCCGTGGTGAACGGGACGCCGACGAGCCGCGTCGCCCTCGTCCATGAGACCGGCGGGGACGTCCTGGACGCCACGGTCGGCACGGGCAGGCGGGCGCTGGGCCCGCCGGCCCGCACGCTCTCCGGCCGGCTCGTCCGCGAAGGGCGCCCGGTGCCGGGTGCGCTCGTCTACCTCTCCGGTACCGATCACGCGGACACCACGGACGCCGACGGCGCGTTCCGGCTGACGTCGGTCGCACAGGGACGCTACCGGCTCGGCTGGCTCGAGAAGGGCGACGTCGCCGCCGACCGCACGCAGCCGCTCGACGTTCGCATGCCGCCGCGGGACACGTCGCTCCTCGTCCGCGAGCCGGAGCATGGGCTCGAGGCTGGCCGAGGTGTGCCCGGTGGCGGAGCGGCCGCGGGGGACGGGCGTGATCCTGGGCGTCGCCCGGGGCGCGGACGGTGTGCCGCTGGCGGATGCATCCGTGCGACTGGGCGACCGGTCGGGACGGATCGTGGAGACGCGCACGGACGACGCCGGCCGCTTCCACTTCTGCGACGCGGTGTCCGGCAGCCGCGTCGCCGTCACGACGCCGTCCGGCGACGTCTCCCGCTACGTGCTGCTGCGCTCGGAGGACGTGGTGCGCCTCGAGCTGCGGCCTGGCGCGGCGGGCGGCGCAGCTGCCGGGGCGGCGGGCGCTTCCGCCCCGACCGGTGCGGGCGAGGACGTCGTGGTGGGCCCCGGGGTCAAGGCGGGAGCAGCAGGGACGGGCTCTGGCGCAGAAGGAGCAGGCGGCGGTCGCCCCGGCCGGATCGTCGGCACGGTCATCGACGGCGTCGAGGGCGGCCCGATCGAGGCGGCGCTCGTCGAGGTCGTCCGGGATTCGGCGCGGGCGCTTACGGACGCTCACGGCCGCTTCGCCCTGCGGGACGTGGGGCGGGGCCTGCTCCGGCTGCGCGTCACGCGCGTCGGCTTCGACCCCGTGGAGGACACGGTCCGTGTCGGCGCGGGCGAGTTCGTGCAGACCCGGCTCGCGATGGGCCCCGTCACGCTGGCGCCCCTCGTCGTCACCGCGCGCCGAACGGGGCGTCTGGCGGACGTCTACTGGCGGATGGCCAACGCCATCGGTGGGACCTTCGTGACGGCGGCGGACATCGCCCGGGTCAGCCCCCGCGTACCGACGGACGCATTGCGCGGCCAGCCGGGTGTGCACCTGATCGGCTCCGGCTCCGGACGCGGCGGACGGCTGTACCTGCGCACGCCCTGCGCGCCGACCGTATATCTCGACGGTGTGCAGATCACCCACGCGACCAACGGGCGCTCCGACGCCGCCATGACGGAGGCGTACGGCGCCGTCAACACGGTGCATCCGTCGTCGATCGACGTCATCGAGGTCTACCGCGGCGCCCCCGAAGTGCCGGCGGCGTTCGGCGGCAGCGGCGGCGCGTGCGGGGCGGTGGCCATCTGGACGAAGCGGGGGGAATGAAGGGCGGCTGCGTGGACGCGCCTGCGATGACGAGTACGCCGCCCTCACGGGCACGAAGCTGAGCTACGCCGCCGCGACGGGCGGCACCGCATACCGCGTCCGCTGGTGAACGCGCACCGCGCCGCATTTGGCCCGTCCGGCGCTCTACGAACCCTTCGATCAACTCCTCCACGCCTGTTCTCGGCCCCGGTCGGTGGCCGGCGCCTCCCGAGCCGAGCGTAATCGCACAACGGGCACGGTTCGCCGCCGCCGAATCCCGATTTGTCCCGGATATCGAACGAAAGTGGACACCGGCGAGCTCGAGCGTATCCGCCATTGTCCAATTTTATGCGAAATCCGGGCGTTAGCGGGAATCGAGAGCGGCGGGGCGGGGTCGTTGTCCACTTTTGCCCGCTCGGAGGCCCCTCGGAGGCCGCTCGGAGGCCGCGACCGTCCCGGTCGCGACCCGCCCGCCTCAAACATCGCCTCCGCTGTCCCACCGTAGTGAATGCTGTCTCCAAACTCCACACGATCGTCCCGAATAGCCATTCTGCGGTGCGGACTATCAGCCTAGGATGAGACGGTACGGCGCTCTCTTCGCCGCTCAGCCCTCCGAATGGCCGCGTCTCCATGCGACTGAATACGAAGCGCCCCGCATTATCGCTCCCCGTCGTCGCCATCGTTGCTTTTCTCTCCGTTGCCGGCGTCGGCGCCTACCTCCGTGTGGTGTCGCCGGCGGAGGCCACGGACGGGGACGCGGAGACCGCCGACGGCGTCGGCACCTCGGCGAGGTCCACGTTCTCGAAAGACGTGCCCGTCCCCGTCGAGGGCGCGCGGGCGGTCCGCGACACGCTGGTGCTGAGCGTCAGGGCGCCCGGGGAGGCGGCGCCGCTGCGGCAGGCGAAGCTGCTGGCACAGGTCGCGGGCCGCGTCGTGCGGACTGCGGTGCGGGACGGTCAGCCGGTTCCGGCGGGGGCGGTTCTCGTCGCCATCGACCCGACGGAGTACCGGCTGGAGGTGACGGAGGCGGAGGCGGCGCTGGAGCAGGCCCGGGCGCAGTTCCGCGAGCAGACGCTATTCGACGACCGTATCGCGGACGGACAGGTTCGGGCGGAGCGGGAGCGGATCGCCCGGGCGAAGAGCGGCCTCGACGCCGCCGAGGTGCGCCTCGAGCGGGCGAATCTCGAGCTGTCGAAGACGCAGGCGACGTCGCCGTTCGCGGGCCGCGCGGCGTCGGTGGCCGTCCG
Source organism: uncultured Gemmatimonadales bacterium (assembly GCA_963728445.1). GTDB lineage: Bacteria > Gemmatimonadota > Gemmatimonadetes > Longimicrobiales > RSA9 > CAVSJO01. The sequence continues at coordinate 1,998,371 of CAVSJO010000006.1, forward strand.
TCCGGGCGAGAGTGTGCGCGTGGGCGATCCCCTCGTGACGGTGCTGCAGACCGATCCCATCGAGGTGCAGGTCCAGGTGCTGGAGGGCGAGGTCGGCTTGCTGCGAGAAGGTGGCGTGGCGCGTGTCACGTTCTCGGCGTTCCCGCAGACTCCCTTCCGCGGCACCGTGGCCTCCATCAATCCTGAAGTCGAGGGCGAGTCGCGCACGGCGCGGGTCACGGTGCGGGTGGCGAATCCTGGCGGCCGCGTCCTGCCCGGAATGTACGCGCAGGTGGCCCTGGCCGCGCGCCGCTTCCCGGACCGAGTCCTCGTGCCCCGCTCCGCGATCCTCGAGCGGGACCGTCGGACCATGCTCTTCGTCTTCGCCCCCGCCGACAGCGGCTCGGCCACCGGCCGCGCCAAGTGGCGCTACGTGACGACCGGCCTCCAGAACGACTCCCTCGTCGAGATCGTGCCGAACGCCGAGACGGACTCCGTGATGCCGGGCGAGGTCGTGCTGACGGGCGGTCAATACACCCTGATCCACGACGCGAAGGTGCGGCTGGTCGCGAACGCGGAGGCGGCAGGAGGGAGGCCGAATTGAGGCTGAGGCTGAGGCTCGGGCTTGGGCTCGGGCTGACGCTCGCATTGGGCGCGCTGCCGGCGGCGGCGCAGACGCCCGCGGCCGCGCGGGGACTGCTTCCCGACACGTTGACCTTCGACGCCGCCCTGGAGCTGGCGCGGGCGAACAGCCCGGACTACCGGCGGGCGCTGGCGGACGTGGACGCGGCGTCGGCGGCGGAGCGGGCGGGGCTCGCGGCCTTCCTGCCGCAGCTCGACGCGAGCGTGTCGCTGGGCGGGTCGCAGAACCGGCAGATCACGGGCACGAACGACTACGGGGAGACGATCCGGCGGGACGACCCCGTCACGTACACGAGCAGCAGCACGAGCCAGCGTGTTGGGCTGGGGGTGACGCTGTTCCAGGGCGGGGCGCGGTTCGCGGAGCTGTCGGCGGCGCGGGACGACCGGAGCGCGGCGGTGGCGGACGCGCGGACGGCGCTGGCGCGGGTGCGGGGCGACGTCGCAATGGCGTACTGGCAGGCGCTCTACGACCGGGGCCAGGCGGCGCTCGAGGCGCGGCTGCTGGCGGGCGCCCGGGAGCGGCTGGACGCGACGCGGCGGCTGCTGGAAGTGGGGGCCAGGGACCCGCTGGACGTGCTGGGCGCGCGGGCGGACCTGGCGCGCGAGGCGCAGGAGGCGGCGCGGGCACGGGGGCAGTTCGCGAAGGACCGGCTGGCGCTGGCGGAGGCGATGGGCGTGGGTGGCCCGGGCGACTTCGCGCTGCCGGACGCGGCGCTGCCCGTCTTCGATCCCGACGCGCTGGACGGCGAGTCGCTGGTGCGGGAGGCGCTGTCGGCGAACCCGGAGCTGACCGCGCTGCGCGCTCGAACGGAGGCGGCGGGCGCCCGGGTCGCGGACGCGCGGGCGGCGCGCTGGCCGACGCTGCGGGCGAGCGCCGACTACGTGCGCTCGCAGGGCGCGAACGACTACAGCGCGCTCTTCGAGCCGAACCCGCTGAACCACGGCTTCAGCTTCGGGTTGTCGCTGTCGGTGCCGGTGTTCGACGGCTTCCAGACGGGGAGCCGGATCGCGCAGGCGGAGGCGGGCCGGATCGTGGCGATGGAGGCCGAGCGAGCCCGCTCGCTCCAGGTGGAGCACGACGCCCGGGCGACGCTCGTCGACCTGGAGAACGAGCACGCCGGCGTGCAGCTCGCGGACACGTCGGCGGCGCTGGCGCGCGAGCGGGTGGAGATGGCGCAGGAGCGCTACCGCGCGGGCGGGCTGGGCTTCACGGAGCTGCAGCAGGTGATCGACCAGGCGGCGCAGGCGGAGCGCTCGGCGCTGGCGGCGCGGATGGCGTTCGCGCAGGCGCTCGTGCGGCTGGAGCGCCTCGTCGCCCGACCGCTGCGCTGACGTGTCGATCCCGCGCAGGTCCATCGCGCGGCCCGTCGCCGTCTGCATGCTCGTCGTGGCCGCCGTCTTCCTCGGCGCCATCTCCCTCGCCCGCCTGCCCGTCGACCTGCTGCCGGACGTCTCCTACCCGCAGCTCGTCGTGTCCACGCGCTACGCCGGCGTCGGGCCGGCGGAGATCGAGCGCTTCGTGACGGAGCCCGTCGAGCAGCAGGTGTCGACGGTGCCGGGCGTGGAGCGTGTCGAGAGCGCGTCGCGGGACGGCGTCTCCCTCGTCACGCTGCGCTTCGCGTGGGGCACCGACATGGACTTCGCCGCGCTGAACGTGCGCGAGAAGCTGGACAACCTCCGGGACGCGCTGCCGGAACGGGCCGATCGGCCGACGGTGCTGCGCACGGACCCGTCGGCGGAGCCGGTGCTGGCCGTGAGCGTCGCCGGCGAGGGCGACCCGGCCGTGCTCCAGGACCTGGCCGAGTCCGTCTTCCGGCGCCGCCTCGAGCAGATCGACGGCGTGGCCGAGGCCGCGGTCACGGGCGGCGTCGAACGCGAGATCCACGTGGACGTCGACCCCGACGCGCTGCGCAGTCGCCGGCTCTCCATCGGCGACGTCGCCGCCGCGCTGGACGCGGCGAACGTCAGCGCGCCCGGCGGCAGCGTGCGGCGCGGGCGCTACCGCTACGCGATCCGCACGCTCGGCGAGCTGGCCGATGTGTCCGAGATCGGGGACGTCCGGATCCCGCCGCCGGCCGGCGACTCGCTCGGCCGGCCCGTCGCGCTGCGCGACGTCGCCACCGTCGACGACGGCTTCCAGGAGCGCGAGTCCATGGCGCGATTCGACGGCCGCGACGCCGTCGGCTTGCTGGTCTTCAAGGAGGCGGGCGCGAACACGGTGCGCGTCGCCCGCGCCGTGGACGGCGTGCTCGACCAGCTCCGCGGTCAGTACCCCGAGCTGTCCATCGCCGTGGCGACGAGCCAGGCGGGCTTCGTGTCCGCGGCGATCGGCAACGTGGTGCAGGCCCTCGTGCTCGGCGGCGCGCTGGCGTTCCTCGTGCTGATCCTCTTCCTGCGTGACGTGCGCTACCCCGTCGCCATCGCGCTCGCGATCCCCATTTCCGTGGTCGTCACGTTCGCGCTGCTCGACGTGGCCGGCGTGTCGCTGAACGTCATGACGCTGGGCGGCCTCGCGCTGGGCGTCGGCATGCTCGTCGACAACTCCATCGTGGTGCTGGAGAACGTCTTCCGGCACCGCGAGATGGGCGCCTCGCCCGTGGAAGCCGCGGCGATGGGCGCCGAGGAGGTGCAGGCCGCCATCACCGCCTCCACGCTCACGACCATCGCGGTGTTCGGGCCCATCGTCTACGTGCAGGGCGTGGCCGGCGCGCTGTTCGGGGACCTGTCCTGGGCCGTGACGTTCTCGCTGCTCGTGTCGCTGGCCGTCGCGATCACGCTGCTGCCGACGATGGCCGCGCGCTGGACGGGCGACGTGGGGACGCGCGGGAACGCCGCCGGCGGTGCGGGTGAGCCGGCGCCCGCCGGCGCGGGTGAGCCGGGGCCCGCCGGCGCGCGCCGCGGCCCGCTGCGCCGGCCGCTGGCCGCGTTCGACCGGGCGTTCGAGCGCTTCGCGGCGGCGTACGAGCGGGCGCTGGCGTGGGCGCTGGACCACCGACGCGCGGTCGCCTTGGGCACGCTCGGGTTCGTGCTGCTCGCGACGGCCGTCGGGTTTGCGCTCCGCCGCGACGTGCTGCCGCGCGTCGACCAGGGCGAGTTCACCGCGCGCCTCGAGCTGCCCCGCGGCTCACCCCTCGAGCGCACGGCCGAGGCGGCGTTCCGGCTGGAGGACGCGCTGCGCGCCGATCCCGGCGTCGACGCCGTCTTCACGCGCGTCGGCCGCCAGGCCGCCGTCGCCGGGTTCCAGGACGAGGAGAGCGGCCTCAACACCGCCGTCCTCGAGGTGCGCCTGAAGCCCGGCGCGTCCACGGATCGCGTGCTCGCGCGGCTGCGGCGGGTGGTCGCGCGCCTGCCGGAGGGCTCGGTCGCGTTCGAGACCGGCACGGCTACGGCGCTCGGACGCCTCCTCGGCGGCGGCGAGTCCGACCTGTCCGTGCGTGTGCGAGGCGAGGACCTGGACGCGGCGCTGACGTACGCGCGGCAGGTGGAGGGTCGCGTCGGCCGAGTCCGGTCGCTCGCCAACGTCCGGCTCGGCACCGAGATCGGGCAGCCGGAGGTGCGCGTCGAGATCGACCGCGAAAGCGCGGCGTCCTACGGCATCGAGCCGCGGCGCGTCGCGCAGGCCGTCGAGGACTACATGCAGGGCACCGTCGCCACGCGCTTCGTCGACTTCGACCGCCGCGTGCCGGTCGTCGTACGCCTGCCGGACTCCGCGCGTCGCTCCCTCGCCTCACTGGCGTCGATCACCGTCGACGACGTGCCCGTCACGCAGATGATCCGCACGATCGAAGGCGAGGCGCCGACGGAGATCCGGCGCGTGGACCAGAACCGGCAGGTGTCGGTGCTGGCCGACGTGGCGTCCGGCGGCATCGCGGCGGCCGCGTCCAACATCCGCGCGGCGCATCGCCGCCGTTCCGCCGCCGCCGGGCCTGCGCGTGGACGTGGCGGCGAGAACGAGGAGCTGCGCCAGAGCTTCCGCGGCCTCGGCTTCGCGTTCCTGCTCGCGATGCTTCTCGTCTACATGATCCTCGCCGCGCAGTTCGAGTCGCTGCTGCACCCGTTCGTCGTGCTGCTCGCCGTGCCCATGGGCGTCGACCGGCGCGGTGCTGGCGCTCGGCGTCGCCGGCGCCGGGCTGAACTCGCTGAGCCTCATCGGCGTCGTCGTGCTCGTCGGGATCGCCGTGAACGACGCCGTGGTCAAGGTCGACTTCGTCAACCGCATGCGCCGGGACGGCATGCCGGTGCGGGAGGCGCTGATCGCGGCGGGCCACGCGCGGCTGCGGCCCATCGTCATGACCACGGTGACGACGCTCTTCGGCGTGCTGCCGATGGCGCTGGGCCTCGGGCTCGGCGGGGAACTGCAGAAGCCGCTGGCGCTCGCCGTGTTCGGCGGCCTGCTCGCGTCGACGGCGCTGACCCTCCTGGTCGTGCCCGTCGCCTACGAGGCGGCGGAGGTGGCGCGCGTGCGGGTGGCCCGTGCGCTGGGCAGGGATCCGGACTCGGCGGGGGTGCTCGCGCGGGCGGGAGCGTGGCGGAGGCGGGCGGGAGGGGTCCGGTGAGGAGAGGGTCGGTGAGGAGCGGGCCGGTGAGGAGGGGGCCGGTGAGGAGGGGGCCGCAGGCCGGGGTGGGCCCGGCCCGGCCCGCGCCGCCGCCGGCAACATTCGACGCGCGCGGCGCCTCCCGACGGCTTTGTGCGATTCGTGCCGCGTTTTCCGGCCTGATCCGACGCGGCAGGCCGGCTCCGCGCGCCGCCGGTCGAATTCGACCGGATTTCTCGGCACGATGTGACCGGGGCGGACGGAGGCCGCGTCGCGTGTCGAATCCTGCCGACGCTCCTCACCGGGAGCAACCGACTCACGGGCGGCTACAGCCCCCACCGGCGCCGACCGCCCCTCGGCGCCAACCGCCCCATCGGCGGAAATCGCCCTCCCAGCGGCGAGCGCCCCGCCGGCGTTCGTCGATGAGCCGGACTTCCCCGTGATCCGCCTCGCCGTGCGCCGTCCGGTCGCGGTGTCGATGGCATACCTGTGCCTGGCGCTGCTGGGCGTGGCGGCGTGGCGGAACCTGCCCATCGAGCTGCTGCCGGACACGGAGCTGCCGCGGCTGACGGTGTCGGCCACGTGGACGGGCGGGACGCCGGAGACGGTGGAGGCGCTGGTCACGGCGCCGCTGGAGGAGGCGGTGGAGCAGGTGCGGGGCGTCTCGAACGTGTCCTCGGTGTCGACGGAGCGGGACAGGCTGGGCAGCGCCGAGGTCACAGTGGAGTTCAACCGGGACACGGACATGGAGTTCGCGAGGCTGGAGCTGTCGGAGCGGCTGGCCGCGCTGGAGCCGGACCTGCCGGTGGGGGTGCGGGGCCCGTACGTGCAGCCGTACGTGCCGGACGCCCTCGCGGAGGGGCGAGGCCCGCTACTGCGCTTCACGGCGACGGGGCCGTACACGCTCGACGCGCTGCGCGCGCGCCTCGACGCGGACGTCGCGCCGGCTCTGCGGCAGGTGGACGGCGTCGCGTCCGTGGACGTGAGCGGCGGCCGCGACCGGGTGCTGGAGGTCGAGCTGGACGAGGCCCGCGTCCTGGCGCTGGGCCTGCGCCCGGACGACGTGCGGCGCCGGCTCGCGGCGCTCGACCTGGACGCGGAGGCCGGCGTGGTCGCGGGCCCGGGCGGAGAGCGGCGGGCGCTGGCGATCCGCGGTCGTCCGGAGTCCGTGGCGGACGTGCTGGCGGCGCCCGTGCTCACGGATCGCGGCCGCGTCGTGCGCGTGCGGGACGTCGCCCGGGTCCACGACACGTACGCCGACGCGACGAGCCACTACCGCATCGACGGCGAGCCGGCGGTGGCGTTCGACGTGCGGAAGGCGATCGGCGGCAACTCCGTCGCCGTCGCCGACCGCGTGAAGGCGGAGGTCGCACGCCTCGGGCCGGGGCTCCCCTCGGGCATGCGGCTGCTCCTCGACGCCGACCAGAGCCAGGCCATCCGCAGGCAGCTCATGGACCTGCGCTGGCGCGCGCTGGTCTCGGGCGCCGCCGTCTTCCTCGTGCTGCTCATATTCCTCGGCTCGCTGCGCAGCGCCGGGATCGTCTTCGCGACCCTCGCGTTTTCGATCCTGATCACCCTCAACCTGATCTACTTCGGCGGCCTCACCCTGAACGTGCTCACGCTCATGGGCCTGGCAATGGGCTTCGGGCTGATCGTCGACAACGCGATCGTGGTGCTCGAGAACGTCTACAGGCGACGTCGCAGCGGAGAGCCCGCCGCCGTAGCAGCCGAGCGCGGCGCCCGCGAGGTCGTGCTGCCCGTCCTCGCCGCGACGCTGACGACCGTCGTCGTCCTGGTCCCCTTCGTCTACCTCCAGGGCGAGCTGCGCCTCTACTACGTCCCCCTCGCGATCGTGGTCGGCTTCTCCCTGCTGGCCAGTCTGCTGGTCGCCTTCACCTTCATCCCCACCCTCGCCGCCCGCCTGCTGAACGATGTCAAGCCGCGAAGCCGGATACCGGCGGACGCCAGCGGCAGCCCCCCTGAGCCTGAGCCTGAGCCTGAGCCTCAGCCTCAGCAGCCTCAGCCACAGCCTCAGCCTCAGCCTGGTGGCCCGGAGCCCATATATCTGCGGATTTACCGACCGTCGTGAGGGCCACCACCCGCCATCCCTGGCCCACCATCGCGGCCGCCGTCCTGCTGTTGGCCGGCTCCTGGCACCTCTTCGACACGTACGTCCAGCGCGGCGTCGTGTGGGGCCGGTGGTACGGCCAGGAGGACCGCATCGACATCGTCATCTCGCAGCCGCGCGGCGAGGAGCTGGCGCGGACGGATGAGCTGGCGCGCTACTTCGAGGCGCGGCTCCGCACGATGCCGGAGCCCGCGAGGTTCGTCTCGACGGTGTACCCCCGCAGCGCGCGTATCCAGGTCACGTTCCCGGACTCGCTGCAGCGCACGCTCGTGCCGCTCGCGATCAAGGAGCAGCTCGAGGCGTTCAGCCACCTGTTCGGCGGCGCGGACGTCCGGGTCTACGGCTACGGACCCAGCTTCTACGGCGGGGGCGGCTCGCCGCCGAACTACGCCGTGAAAGTGCTGGGCTACAACTACGAGAGGGTGCGCGACATCGCCGAGGACCTGGGGCGGCGGCTCGAGGGCTTCTCGCGCATCCGCGACGTGGACACGAACTCGAGCGGCGGCTTCTTCGACAGTGACCCGGCTACCGAGCTGGTGCTTCGGCTGGACCGGCGTCGCCTGGCGATGTACGGGCTGACGGCGCGGGACGCCGTGGACTACGTGGCTGCGGCGGTGCGAGGGTCGCGGCGCCGTCCAGCCCGTGACGCTCGGCGGACGCGAGGTCGACCTGTCCGTCAAGCTCGCGGGCGCCGAGACGCTGGACCTGGACCGGCTCCAGGAGCTGGCGATGGCGCGGACCGGAGGGCCGGCGGTGCGGCTGGGCGACGTCGCCCGCGTCGAGGAGCGCCGCGTCATGAGCGAGATCCGGCGCGAGAACCAGCAGTACGAGCGGACGGTCGCGTACGAGTTCCGCGGCCCGATGAAGCTCGGCGACCGCGTGCGTGACGCCGCCGTCGAGGCGACGGCGCTGCCGCCGGGGTACGCGATCCAGAAGGACCGGGACTGGCGCTGGAGCGGCGAGGAGCAGCGCCAGATCTGGGGGATCCTCGCCGTCGCCGTCGCCCTCATCTACATGGTCACCGCCGCGCTCTTCGAGTCGCTGCGCCAGCCGCTGTGCGTGCTGCTGACCGTGCCCATGGCTCTGATCGGCGTCTTCCTGACGTTCTTCTACACGGGCGCCAGCTTCACCCGCGAGGCGTACGTCGGCGTGATCATGATGGGCGGCGTCGTCGTCAACAACGCCATCCTGCTGGTCGACCACGTGAACGGCCTGCGCCGGAGGGACGGAGTCGCGCTGGAGCTGGCCATCGTGCGGGGCACGCTGGAGCGCGTGCGTCCCATCCTGATGACCTCGGCGACGACGATTTTCGGCCTGCTCCCCCTCGTCCTCTTCAGCGCCGGCGCCGACGCCAACATCTGGAACGCGCTGGCCTACGCGCTGATCGGGGGTCTGGCCAGCTCGACGGTGCTCGTGCTGACGGTCACGCCGGCTCTGTATCTGGTGTTCGAGAGGGGGAAGGCATGATGAGGACACAATGGCGTTTCGTGGCGTTCGGTGTCGTCCTCGGCCTGTTCGGCTGCGGCGGGAGCGCGGACGACGACCTCGCAGTCGCGACGTCGAGCCCGAGTATCATCGACAACGGCCACGAGCCACACGGATGCTGGCTCTGCGTGCGTCACTATTGACCGTCGCGCGTCGTTCCATTCATAGAGAGAGATAGCCCGCCGGCCCGAATCAGGACATTCTGCGCAAGGAGGCGGTTCATGTCCGTGCTCCGCCCACGATCCTCACATTTCACCGCCGCCCTGTCGTCGGCGATCCTCATGGCCGGGTGCCAGGCCATTTCCGGGCCGAACGTCGTCGATTCCTCGTCCCTGCGGACGGACCAGACAGCGTATCCGCTGCAGATCGACGACCGCGGCGACATCCGCGTCGACATCCCGTTCCGGTTCCACAACGGCAGCCGAGCGCCGGTCCACCTCGCGGCATGTCGGGGGGCACTTCCTCCGTCTCTGGACGTGCGGACGGACGGCGGATGGGTGCAGGCCTGGAGCCCATACCATCCTCCTGTGTCTGGGCCCCGCCGTCGACGTCCCGCCGGGAGCGGTCTACGCGGACACGCTGCACGTGTTCGCGCCCGCCTTCGGGAGCGGCGGCGGCCCGCAGTTCCGGTCCTCCGATCCGCAGGGCACGTACCGGCTCCACTGGCAGTACGACCTGGTATCCAACGAATTCGAGCTGACGAGGTGACCCGTCCTGTTCCCGTGCCGGCAGGTCTCGCCGTGCTGTTCGTCGTTCTCCTCGCCGCGCCCGGCGCAGTGCACGGTCAGACGGTTTACGGCGTGGTGGTGGGCGAGGACGACGGATTCCCCGTGGCCGACGCGGACGTGGCGCTGGTCGACGAAGGCGGCGCGGCCGCGGTCACGGCAATGTCGGATTCCGTCGGCGCCTTCTGGCTGGCGGCTCCCGCGGCCGGACGATACCGCGTCGTCGTGCAGCGCACCGGCTACCGGAGCTTTGCCTCGTCTCCGCTGGACCTCGTGACGGGCCGGCGCCGGCACGTGCGCATCGAGCTGAAGGTGGAGCCGATCCCGCTGCCGGGGATCGTGGCGGAGACCGAGGCGAACCGGGCGGCCCGGGTGGCCCGGGCGGCCCGGGCGGCCCGCGCCGAGCTCGCCTTTTACGGGGTGCGGCTGAACGACCTCGGCAGCCGGTTCATCTCGCCGGAGTCCGTCGCGAAGCGCGAGATGACGGCGCGGAACGTCGGGGATATCGTGCGGTGGCAGTCGATCCCGGGGGTGCGGGTCGAGAATGACACGGACGGAGTCTGCGTCGTGGTGACGGGACACGGAGGATCGCTGAGCGGAATGGGATCACCCTGCGCGCTGGTCGTCCTCAACAACGCAATCATCGACCCGGCGGCCGCGGCGCTCTATCCGCCCGAGGCGGTCGCCTGGATGGCCGTGCTACATCCCACCGAAGCCGTGCTGGAGTTCGGTACCGAAGCCACCGGCGGCGCGCTGCTGATCTTTACGAAGGGTTTCCGCTAGGGTGGGCCGCCCGGACGAGCAGAATCGACCATTTCATGCCGTTCGGCCCTCGATTGTGGCCTTTTGCTCACATCGCGCGGATTACGTGACACGCGCCGTGGACGCGGGGCGGACCGTCGTCGCGAAACGGGCGGCTGGCCGAGCTAAGGTGACACCGAACGGAACGGTGGCCCGAATCGGTCGTTTTCGCCCGGCGGCGGCCGGCGGGATGCTTCTCCCGCGCGCCCTGCTCCTCCTCCACGTTCTCCTCCTCGCCGCGGCCCTGGCGCCGGCCCCAACGTCCGCCCAGTCGATCACGCTGCGCGGCCGCGTGGTCGAGCGGGGCGGGGGACCGGTCGAAGACGCCGAAATCGTTTTCGGCGGCCGCCGCACGCTTTCAGGCGACGACGGCCGCTTCAGCATCGCCGGCCTCGAGCCCGGCTCGGGGACGCTGAGCGTGCGCGCGCCGGGGTACGCGCCGCGCGACGTCGCCGTCGAGCTTCGCCGCGACACGAGCCTCCTGGTCGAGCTTGAACCGGTCCCGTTCGAGCTGGACACGCTCCGGGCCGAGGCGCGCCGAGTCACGCTGAAGGGGAAGGTGAGCGGCTCGGACACGGGCGAGGGGCTGATCGACGCGGAGGTCTGGGTGGAAGGGAAGCGCACGTACACGAACGTGGCGGGCGGCTTCCGCGTCCGCCGCTTTCCCGCCGGGGTGCCGATCCGGGTCGAAGTGCGGGCGCTGGAGTACCTGCCCGAGGTGCGGGAGCTGGAGGTTTCAGGTGACACGAGCGTGGCGTTCGTGCTCGAGCCGGACCGCGTCGCCCGGCGCATGATGCGGCAGCAGGTCCGGCGACTCGCGGACCGCGCGCACCCCTATGGCTCGGTGAGCAAGCCCGCCCTCGACCGGGACGTCCTGTCGCGGTTCGGCAACCGCACGGTCCTGCGGCTGGTGCAGGAGCGCTGGGGCGCCCATTACCGCCCGCGCTGCGTCATCATCGACGATGTGCCGAGCGAGAACCCCGTCGACGAGCTCGACCTGTACATGGCGTACGAGATGGAGCGGGTCGAGGCCCTGTTCGGCGGCGGCATGCTGCGCATCTACTCCCGGGAGTACGTCGCCCGCATGACGGCCGGGGACGTGAAGCTGCGGCGGCCGGTCTACGCCGAGACGTTTCCGGGGAAGAAGCCGCTCTGCCGGTAGTGCTCGGCCCCCCTCCCGATTACCTTCCCCCCATGAACGAGAACCGGCCGGTCCCGATGCGCACCCTGACGCAGACGCGGGAGCGCACGATCGACGTTCTGTGCCGCGCGTTCGCGGAGGACGCGCTCGAAATGGACGAATTCGAGGGGCGTCTCGACCGGGCGAACGCCGCGGCGAGCCTGGAGGAGCTGGACGGGCTGGTGTCGGACCTGCCGGCCGCGCTCGACGCCTCCGGGGCTCCGATGGACGCGCCGCCCCCGGACCGGACGTCGCCCGGCGACGCTGTGACGCCCGCGGCCGCCGGGACCCGCGCTCCGCCGCCCGCCACGCTGGAGCGCTCCCACTACGGCTTCGCCATCGCCCTGTTGGGCGGCGCGCGGCGCCGCGGTCGGTGGCGGCCGCCGGATCACCTGGTCGTCACGGCCGTGATGGGGGGCGTGGAGCTGGACTTCAGGGAGGCGGAGCTTCCGGTCGGGGAGACGCGCGTCACCATCTTCACGTTCTGGGGCGGCGTCGACATCACGGTGCCGCCGGGCATGCGGGTGGAGGTGAACGGCGTCGCACTCATGGCGGGATTCGACGACCAGAGCGACCACACGAGCGCGGATGAGGGCGGCCCCGTGCTGCGCATCGACGGCGTCGCCATCATGGCCGGCGTGAATGTGAAGGTGCGCCGGCCGGGCGAAACCGAGAAGGAAGCGAAGCAGCGCAGCCGGGAGGAGCGGCGGCTTCGCCGGCTCGAACGCAAGGCCGAGCGCACTCGCCGTCGGCTCGGGGAGTGACCCCCGCCGCCGACGCCGACCTCCGCACCCCCAGGCTCAGCCCCCGAGCCGCTCCTCCAGCAGCCGCCGCGCGACTTCCGGGTTCGCCCGCCCGCCCGTGCTCCGCATCACCTGCCCCATGAAGAAGCCCATCAGCCCCGTGCGCCCGCCCCGGTAGTCCTCGGCCTTGCCGGGGTTCGCCGCGACGACCTCCTCGACGACCGGGGCCAGGGCGTCCGCGTCGCTGACCTGCGTGAGCCCCTTGGCCTCGACGATCTCCGCCGGCTTCCCGCCGCCGTCGACCATCTCCCCCAGGACCTCGCGCCCCGCGCTGCTCGTGAGCGTATCGTCGTGGACCATGCGGACCAGGGCGCCGAAGTCCGCCGCGGAGAAGGGCAGGTTCTCCAGCGTCCGCTCCCCGATGGCCCGGGGCAGCTCGTTGATCATCCAGTTGGCGACCGCGCCCGGGTCCGCGTCCGTCGCCAGCGCCGCCTCGAAGAAGTCCGCCGTCGCCTCGTCCCGGGACAGGATCTCCGCGTCCTCCCCGGACAGCCCCTCCTCCCGCTCGTACCGGCGACGCCGCGCCTCCAGCTCCGCCGACCGCTCCGGCACCACCGGCGCCGCAGGCGCCGAAGGCACGGGCCCCGCAGAAGCCTTCCGCTTCCGCGCCCCGCCCCCCGAAGCCTCAGCCTTAGCCTCAGCCTCAGCCTCAGCCTCAGCCTTCCTCCCCCACGTATCCCGCAGCGTGACCGTCCGGTTGAACGTCAGGCGTCCCTCCCGCGAGTCCGGATCCACGACGAAGTAGCCCTGCCGCTCGAACTGGAAGCGGGCGACGCCGCTTCCGGAAGCGCCGAGCCCACCGTCGCGCACGCTTGCGGTCGCCGCCTCCGCCGCCCACGGCTCGATCCGGGCGGAGGGCAGCACTACCAGCGAATCGGGGTTGAGAAAGTACGTGAACTCACGACCGCTATCTGCCGCTGTGGCATCGGGATCGGGCACTTCAAACAACCGGTCGTAGAGGCGCACCTCGCACGGCACGGCGTGGCCGGCGCTGACCCAGTGGATCGTGCCTTTCACCTTGCGGCCGTCGGGTGCGCTGCCGCCGCGGGTCTCCGGGTCGTAGGTGCAGCGGAGGCCGGTGACGTTGCCGGCGTCGTCGCGTACTACCTCTTCGCAGCGGATGAAGTAGCCGTAGCGGAGACGGACCTCGGCGCCGGGGGAGAGGCGGTGCCATCCCTTCGGCGGGTCCTCGGCGAAGTCGTCCCGCTCGATGAGGAGCCTGCCGGAGAAGGGCAGCGTGCGGGATCCTTCCAGCGGCACGTCGTGGGGGTAGAGCGGCGCGTCAAGCTCCTCCGTCTTCCCCTGCGGATAGTTCGTGATCTCGACCGGCAGCGGGTCGAGGACGCACTGGACGCGGGGCACGCGCGGGTTGAGCTCGTCGCGGATGGCGAACTCGAGCTTGCCGATGTCGACGCGGCTGTTGGTCTTGGCGAGCCCGACCATGTCGCAGAACCGGCGGACGGCCTCGGGCGGCACGCCGCGGCGGCGGAGCCCGGCGAGGGTCGCGAGGCGCGGGTCGTCCCAGCCGCCGACGTGCCCTTCGTTGACCAGCGTGAGCAGCTTGCGCTTGCTCATGATGGTGTAGTCGAGATTCAGGCGGGCGAACTCGTACTGGTGCGGCCGCGCCGGAAGTCCCGCGTGCTCGACCACCCAGTCGTAGAGGGGCCGGTTGGTCTCGAACTCGAGGCTGCACAGCGAGTGGGTCACGCCCTCGATGGTGTCTTCGAGGGGGTGGGCGTAGTCGTAGAGCGGGTAGATGCACCAGTCGTCGCCCGTGCGGTAGTGGTGGGCGTGGCGGATGCGGTAGAGCACCGGGTCGCGAAGCAGCATGTTGGGCGACGCCATGTCGATCTTCCCGCGCAGCACGTGGGCGCCGTCGGGAAACTCGCCCGCGCGCATGCGCCGGAAGAGGTCCAGGTTCTCCTCGACGCTCCGGTCCCGGTAGGGGCTCGGCGTCCCCGGCTCGTCGACGGTGCCGCGGTTGGCCCGTATCTCCTCGGACGTCTGGCTGTCGACGTACGCGTGCCCGCCCTCGATGAGCCGCTCGCCGATCTCGTACATCTGGCCGAAGTAGTCCGACGCGAAGTAGAGGTGCTCGCCCCAGTCGTAGCCCAGCCACCGGATGCTGTCCTGGATGGACTGCACGTACTCGGGCTTCTCCGTCTCCGGGTTCGTGTCGTCGAAGCGCAGGTTGCAGCGCGCCCCCGGGATCTCGAGCGCCAGGCCGAAGTTGAGGTGGATCGCCTTGGCGTGCCCGATGTGAAGGAAGCCATTCGGCTCCGGCGGGAAGCGCGTCACGACGGTCTTGTGGCGGCCGCTTTCCAGATCGTCGGCGATGATCTGGCGGATGAAGTCGGTCATATCTTTCGGGGTGCGGGTGCTGGTGAGAGAAGGGTATTGTCGGGAGAGGGCTACGGCTAGTGGCTGAGGCTGAGGCTGAGGCTGAGGCTGAGGCTGAGGCTGAGGCTGAGGCTGAGGCTGAGGCTGAGGCTGAGGCTGAGGCTGAGGCTGAGGCTGAGGCTGAGGCTGAGGCTGAGACCCCGCCGCGAACCCCCGCAGTCCCTCGGAGGGCCGCGCGCAGCGCGCCCGACCCCCTCGGAAGGGTGCGCAGCGCCCGCCCTCCTCGAAGGGCGCGCCAGCGCCCGCCCCCCTCGAAGGGCGCGCCAGCGCCCGACCCCCTCGAAGGGCGCGCCAGCGCCCGACCCCCTGCGCGCAACGCGCGCCCCCCCAACCCGTTGCCCCGTCCCACCTTCCCAAATACAATCCGCACCATGACGACGACCAACATGCCCCCCCGCGTCCGCTTCGCCCCGTCCCCCACCGGCTCTCTCCACGTCGGAGGGGCCCGGACGGCGCTCTTCAACTGGCTGTTCGCCCGCCACGCGGGCGGCGTGTTCGTGCTGCGCGTGGAGGACACGGACCGGGAGCGCTCCAGTGAAGCCATGACGCAGGTCATCCTGGACGGCATGACGTGGCTGGGGCTGGACTGGGACGAGGGTCCGTTCCATCAGGCGGACGGGCTGGAGCGGCACCGGGCGGACGTAAGGCGGCTGCTGGAGAGCGGCCACGCCTACCGCTGCTTCTGCACGCCCGAGGAGCTGGAGGAGCGACGTCGCGCGGCAGGCAAGGACCCCGAGGCGTTCCGCTACGACCGCCACTGCCTGACGCACGTCCCACCCGCGGAGGGAGAGCGCCGCGCCGGGGCGGGGGAGGCCCACACCGTGCGCTTCCGCGTGCCGGAGGGCGAGACGGCGTGGGACGACGTCGTCCACGGCGAGATCCGCTTCGACAACGCGGACATCGAGGACTTCATCGTGCTGCGCGCCGACGGCACGCCCATCTACAACCTCGCCGTCGTGAGCGACGACGTGGAGATGGGCATCACGCACGTGATCCGGGGCGACGACCACATCTCCAACACGCCGAAGCAGATCCTGCTCTACCGCGCCCTCGGGCAGGACGAGCCGCTCTTCGCCCACGTGCCGATGATCCTGGGTGAGGACGGCAAGAAGCTGTCGAAGCGGCACGGGGCGACGGCGGTGGGGGACTACCGGCACGAGGGCATCCTGCCCTGGGCCATGACGAACTTCCTGGCGCTGCTGGGCTGGTCGTCGGGCACGGACGAGGAGGTCTTCGACGTCGACGAGCTCGTCGAGCGCTTCACGCTGGAGCGGATCAACCGGAAGTCCGCGGTCTTCGACACGACGAAGCTGGAGTGGCTGAACGGGCAGCACATGAGCCGGGCCAGCGCTGAGCGGCTGGCGCCGCTGGTCACCCCTCTTCTCGTGGAGGCGGGCCTGGCCACGGCGTCGGAGCTCGAGGCGCGCCGGTCGTGGTACCTGTCCCTGCTCGATCTGCTGAAGACCCGCGCCCGCCGGCTGCAGGACTTCGTGCCCCAGGCCGTGCCATACTTCGAGGAGAGCGTCGAGCCCGAGGAGGCGGCGGTCGCGAAGCACTGGAAGAACCCCGGCGAGACCGCGGGCCGTCTCGTCGCCCTCCGGGAAAGGCTGCAGGGACTCCAAGCATGGGAGCCGGAGCCCCTCGAGGCTGCGCTGCGTGGACTGGCGGAGGAGCTGGGTGTGGGCGCCGGCAAGCTGATCCATCCCCTGCGCGTGGCGCTGACGGGCACGTCCGTCTCGCCCGGCATCTTCGACGTCCTCGTCATCATGGGGCGGGAGCGCTCCCTCGGCCGTGTAGACGCGGCGGTGGAGCGACTTCGAGGGTAGCCGCGCCCCCCCCGGCGACTCCGTTGACTCCGGCGACCGCGCCGTCATATGTTGGTCACAGATCCCCCAACAAACCGTTAGCCCCGCGAGGGGGCAGTCCGGAGAACTCGGTTCATGTGTTCACGGCGGAACTTCGGCTCGACGACAAGGGCGTCTGCATCACCCCCGGTCGGGGTGCGTCGGGCGCCCCTTCCTGTGGCCTCGTTGCGGTGCTGACACACCCCGTGCTCGCACGGAGGAACCCATGCCGGAGCTGTTGACGGACCTGGAGCAGAAGATCCTCGACTACATGGTCGAGTATCTGCGCAACAACACCTACCAGCCGTCCATCCGCGAGATCGGCCGGCGTTTCGACATCAAGAGCACGAAGACGGTGTCGGAATACCTCCAGGCGATCGCCCGCAAGGGCTGGATCGAGCGGGATCCGTCCCGCTCACGAGGGATCCGCATCCTCGGCGTGGACCTCACGGTCACGGGTCCCGAGCCGTCCACGGAGACGGCGGCGACCGCCGCGACGCTCACGGACATCGCCCTCGCGCCGGGCGCGACGAGCGTCCGGGCGACGGTCGACGGCTTCGCCGGGACGGGCAGCCAGGAGGGCGACCTCATCGTGCTGCGGCCCGTCGACGAGCGCGAGATCGACGACGGCGACATCCTGGCCTGTCGCATCGCAGGCGAGGTCGGACTGGCCCGGTGCCGCCTGTCGGGAACGGGCCTGGCGGTGGAGTGGCGGGGAGGACAGCTCCCCCTGCGCCCGGCGCCGGCGCCGAATCTGGAGGTGCTCGGCCGCGCCACGGGGTTCTGGCGCTCCCTCGCGCCTGCCAACGGGCCCATACCGGACGAGTCGCCCATGCTGAGAGTCGTCCCCTGATCGAAGAGACGCCGCAGGAGCCCGGAGACCTGCTCTGGATGCAGCGCGCGCTGGAGCAGGCCCGGGTGGCAGGAGCGGAGGACGAGGTACCGGTGGGTGCGGCGGTGGTGGTGGACGGGCGTCTGGTCGCCGAGGGTCGCAACCGCACGCGGACGTGGAACGACCCGACGGCCCATGCCGAGATGGTGGCGCTGCGGGCCGCAGCAGGCCGCCAGACCGACTGGCGCCTCCTCGACGCGACCCTCTACGTGACCCTCGAGCCGTGCGCGATGTGCGCCGGCGCCGCCGTGCTCTCCCGCATCCGCCGGCTCGTCTACGCCGCGCCCGACCCAAAGGCCGGCATGTGTGGCTCTCTCGGCGCGATCGTGCAGGACCCCCGCCTCAACCATTACGTGCCGGTGACCCGTGGGGTCCTCGCCGGGCCCGCGGGCGAGCTGCTCCGGTCGTTCTTCCTCGCCCGCCGCGGCTGACCCCATGCGGGTTCTGGTCTCTGCGGAGCTGGAGCCGTTTCTCGAGACGACGCCGCCGGAAGGCGACGTCGCCGTCGACCTCCTGCCGCGTCACGCCCCGATCCCGGCGGGGGAGTGGACCGGCCTCGTCCCCCTCGTCTCACGCGCCGTGTCGGCCGCGGACCTGGCGGGCTTGCCGCGGCTCCGCGTCGTCGCGAACTACGGCGTCGGCGTCGACAACATCGACGTCGACGCCGCCCGGGAGCGGGAGATCGAGGTCACGAACACGCCGGACGTGCTGACCGACGCCACCGCCGAGCTTACGTGGGCACTCATCCTGGCCGCGGCCCGGAGGCTGCACGAGGGGGAGGCGCTGGCCCGCTCGGGCGAGTGGACCGGCTGGCATCCGACGCAGCTCCTCGGCATGGGCCTCACCGGTCGTCGGCTGGGGATCGTGGGGGCGGGCCGGATCGGGCGCGAGGTCGGCCGCAGGGCGGGCGCGTTCGGGATGGACGTCGCCTACTGGAACCGCACGCCGCGGCCCGCGTGGGAGGCGGAGACCGGGGCCGTGCGGATGGAGCTCGACGCGCTGCTCGAGGCGTGCGACGTCGTGTCGCTCCACGCCGCCCTCGCGCCGGAGACGGAGGGCCTCCTGGACGCCGGGCGCCTGGCCCGGATGCGCCCCGGATCGATCCTCGTCAACACCGCCCGCGGCGGGATGGTGGACGAGGACGCCCTGATCGGCGCGCTGGCGTCCGGCCGCATCCGCGCCGCCGGCCTCGACGTGTTCCGCGAAGAGCCCCGGATCCCGGAGCGGCTGCGTCGCCTGAAGAACGTGGTCCTCCTGCCGCACCTCGGCAGCGCGACGGAGCAGGCACGCCGCGCCATGTGGGACATCGCGTGGCGGAACCTGCTCCGCGGCGTCCGGGGCGAGGACCCGATCACCCCCGTGTAGTCCCCGCCCCTACCCCAGCCTCAGCCTGAGCCTAAGCCTCAGCCTCAGCCTCAGCCTAAGCCTCAGCCTAATGCTCCGGCAGATCCGGCAGCGGCTTGGCGGCCACCGGCTTGCCCGTCCGCAGCACGCTGTGCTTCCGCCCGTAGGACCAGTAGATCACCATCCCGACGAGGAGCCAGACGACGAAGCGGACCCACGTCTCCCACGGCAGGCCGAGCATGAGGCCGAGGCAGGAGGCGATGGCCAGCAGCGGCACCCACGGCACGAGGGGCGTGCGGAACGGCCGCTCCCGGTCCGGCTCCAGGCGGCGCAGCACCAGGATGCCGAGGGACACGATGACGAACGCGAAGAGCGTCCCGATGTTCGTCAGCTCGATGATGGCGTCGATGGGCGCGAACGCGGCGAAGAACGCCACGAACACGCCGGTGATGATGGTCGTCACGTACGGCGTGTGGTACTTGGGATGGACCTTCGCGGCGAAGGGCGGCAGCAGGCCGTCGCGCGCCATGGCGTAGAAGATCCGGGGCTGGCCGAGCTGGAAGACCAGCAGGACGGACGTCGTCGCGGCGATCGCGCCGACGGAGATGATGCCGGCGGCGATGTTGAGCCCGCGATCGGCGAACGCCGTCGCCAGCGGCTCAGCGGTGCCGAGCTGGTTCCACGGGACGAGGCCCGTGAGGACCAGCGTCACGACGATGTAGATGATCGACGTGATCACCAGCGACGCGATCATGGCGAACGGCATGTCCTTCTGCGGGTTCCTGCTTTCCTCCGCCGCCGTGGAAACGGCATCGAAGCCGATGTAGGCGAAGAAGATCAGCGCCGCGCCCGTCCATATGCCGTGGACGCCGTTCGGCGCGAACGGCGTCCAGTTCTCCGGGCGGACGTAGAACGCGCCCGCCACGACGAAGAAGGCCAGGATCACCAGCTTCACCGCGACCATCGTCACGTTGAACCACGCGCTCTCCCGGATCCCGATGACGAGGATCCACGTGATGAGCCCGACGATCGCCACGGCGGGCAGGTTCAGGATGATCGGCACGCCGAAGATGTGGGGCGCGCTCTGCACCGCCACGGCCGCCTGCTGCACGTGCGCGGGCAGCGTGGAGACGTCCGTCCCCGCAGCCCGGGCCGCGACCACCTGTGCGTTGTCCCGGAACGCCGTGATGTAATCGGTGGCCGCCCACTCCGGAAGGGCGATGCCGAACCCCCGAAGCAGCTCCTGAAAGTAGCCCGACCAGCTCACCGCCACGGCGATGTTGCCGACGGCGTACTCGATGATCAGGTCCCAGCCGATGATCCACGCCACCAGCTCACCCAGCGTTGCGTAGGCGTAGGTGTAGGCGCTGCCCGCCTTCGGGATCATGGCCGCGAACTCGGCGTAGCACAGCGCCGCGAAGCCGCACGCGATGGCCACGCCGATGTAGGAGACGATCAACGCGGGTCCGGCGCCGAGATGGCCGCTGCCCCCCGCGATGGCCGTGCCCGCGCCGGAGAAGATGCCCGCCCCGATGATGGCGCCAACGCCGAGGGCCGTGAGCTGCCAGGGCCCCAGCGTCCGGCTGAGCTGGGTCTCCAGGCCTTCGGCGATCTCGTCGTCTACCGGCTTCCTTTTGAACAGGTTCATGAGGGCTCGTCCTGGTTGGCTCGCGCTCGCGGGGGCGGCGGGCGCCGGGCCGCGGCCCCGGCGCCAGGATCGACCGAAGGTACCCGACGGGAGCGCGAGGCCGCAACCGCATTCCGATCCTCAGCCTGAGCCTCAGCCTCAGCCTCTAGCCTCAGCCCACTCGATCCCTTACCTTCCCGTCGCTCTTTCCCTCTCCCGTTCAGCACCCGGCGGATGACCGATTCCCGACGACAGCTCCTGATGGACGAGCGCGCGGTCGAGCGCGCCGTCGCCCGTATGGCGCGGGAGCTCGTGGAGCGGAACGCCGGCGTCGAGCGGCTCGTGCTGATCGGGATCCAGCGCCGGGGCGTCCAGCTCGCGGACCTCATCGCCGACGAGATCGAGCGAGCCGAGGGGCGGCGGCCCCCGTGCGGTTCCCTCGACATCACGCTCTACCGGGACGACCTGATGGCGATCGGGCCGCGGCCGGTGGTGGGGGAAACGCGGCTGCCCGACGGCGGCGTGGACGAGCGCGTCGTGGTGATCGTGGACGACGTCGCCTACACGGGCCGCACGGCGCGCGCGGCGATGGACGAGCTGGCGGACTTCGGCCGGCCGGCGCGCATCTACCTGTGCGTGCTGATCGACCGGGGCGGCCGGGAGCTGCCGATCCAGCCGGACGTGGCGGGGCGCGTGGTGGAGGTCGGCGCGCAGGAGCGCGTCGAGGTTCTGGTGCCGGAGGTGGACGGGCGCCTGGGCGTGGAGATCGTGGCCGCCGCCGAAACGCCGGCCTGATGCCCGCCGCCGCTCCCCTGGGCAAGGACCTCGTCGGCCTCGAGACGCTCGAGGCGTCCCAGATCCGCACCATCCTCGACACCGCCGAGCCGTTCAAGGAGATCAGCGAGCGGCAGATCAAGAAGGTCCCCGTCCTGCGCGGACAGACCATCGTCAACCTGTTCTTCGAGCCGTCCACCCGCACGCGCGTCTCGTTCGAGTTCGCGGAGAAGCGGCTGTCCGCCGACACCGTCAACATCGCGTCGACGGGCTCGAGCGTCTCGAAGGGGGAGACGCTGGTGGACACGGCCCGCAATCTCGAGGCGATGCGCATCGACATGGTCGTGATCCGCCACGGCGCGTCGGGCGCGGCGCGCTTCCTCGCCGAGCGCATCCGCTCCAACGTGGTGAACGCGGGCGACGGCCGGCACGAGCACCCGACGCAGGCGCTGCTCGACATGCTGACCATTCGCGACAGCCTCGGCACCCTGGAGGGCCGGCGCGTGTGCATCGTGGGCGACGTCCTCCACTCCCGCGTCGCGCGCTCGAACATCTGGGGGCTCACGAAGCTGGGCGCCGAGGTGGCGGTGTGCGGCCCCCGTACCCTGATGCCGCCGGCCATCGAGGAGCTGGGGGTTACGGTGTTCCGCCGCGTCGAGGAGGCCATCGAATGGGCCGAGGTGCTGAACGTGCTTCGGCTCCAGCTCGAGCGCATGCAGGGCGGATACGTGCCGACGCTGCGGGAGTACAACCGCGTGTTCGGCGTGTCCCGCGAGCGCCTCGAGCGGGCGCCCCGGGACATCGTCGTTCTGCACCCCGGGCCCATGAACCGCGGCGTCGAGATCGACAGCGACGTGGCGGACGGGCCGCACTCCGTGATCCTGCGCCAGGTCACGAACGGCGTCGCCGTGCGCATGGCGGTGCTCTACCTGCTCGCCGGCGGCTCGCCGGAGCGCGCCGAGGCGGCGAAGGGAGGGGAGGGCTGACATGGCGGCTTCCGAGGGGCCGATCCTGCTGAAGGGCGCCCGGGTCGTCGACCCGAGCCAGGGGCTGGACCGCGTTGCCGACGTGCTGCTGCGCGACGGCGTCGTCGCCGGCCTCGAGCCGGCCATCGACGGCGTCGACGGAGCCGACGTGCGGGACGTCGCCGGCCTCGTGGTGGCGCCGGGATTCGTCGACCTGCACGTCCACCTGCGGGAACCCGGCGGCGAGCACAAGGAGACGATCCGCACGGGCGCCCGCGCTGCCGCGGCCGGCGGCTTCACGTCCGTCTGCGCCATGCCGAATACCGATCCGCCCATTGACGATCCCGCCGCGGTGGGCTTCGTTCGAGCGGAGGGGCTGCGGGCCGGCGGCGCACGGGTGTACCCCGTGGGCGCCGTGTCCATCGGCCAGAAGGGGGAACGGCTCGCGGAGATCGGGGAGATGGTCGAGGCTGGCGCCGTCGCCATCACGGACGACGGGCTGCCCGTCTCCGACGCCGGGCTCATGCGCCTGGCCCTGGAGTACGCCCAGAGCTTCGGCATCCCCGTCGCGAGCCACTGCGAGGAGAAGGGGCTGTCCCGTGGGGGCTCCATGAACGAGGGCGTCGTGTCCACGCGGCTCGGACTCATCGGCATCCCCAACGCCGCAGAGGACGCCATGATCGCACGGGACCTGATCCTCGCGGAGCTGACGGGTGGGCGGCTGCACCTGCAGCACGTCTCCACGCGCCGGGGCGTGGCCATGGTGAGGGAGGCGAAGTCCAGGGGGATCCGCGTCAGCGCCGAGGGCACGCCCCACCACTTCACCCTCACGGACGAGGCCGTGGACGGCTACCGGACCGAGGCGAAGGTGAACCCGCCCCTGCGTGCGGCAGAGGACCGACAGGCGGTGCGGGATGGCGTCGCGGACGGCACGCTGGACGTCATCGCCACCGACCACGCGCCGCACCACTACGACGAGAAGGAGCAGGCCTTCGACGAGGCGCCCTTCGGCCTCGTCGGGCTGGAGACCGCCCTCGGGCTCGCCGTCACCGAGCTCGTCGAGAAGGGCGTTCTCGATCTGCCGACCCTCGTCGACCGCATGAGCTGCGCGCCGGCCCGGGCGTTCGATCTGCCGGGCGGCACGCTGCGTACCGGCTCGCCGGCGGACGTCGTCGTCTTCGACCCGACCGCCGAGTGGACCGTCGACCCCGCCCGATTCCGCTCCAAGAGCCGGAACACGCCCTTCGCCGGCTGGACCCTGCGCGGGCGCGCACTCCTGACGCTCGTCGGCGGCCGCGTCGTCTTCGACGCAGGCGACGACGCTCGCTGACTCCTCCGCAGCATCGGAATCCGATGGCAAGGAAGCCCCTCTCCGCCCGCGACTGGATTGGCAGCGATCCGTTCCCGTGGCCCTCGATCCACGACGTGGACGTCGGCGCCACCCTGGTCGGCTGCTACTGCATCGCTTCGCTCCAGGTCGGCACGACGAAGAACGACAAGCCGTACCTCACCCTCACGCTCTCGGACCGCCACGGCGCCGTGGAGGCGAAGGTGTGGGACGACGCCGAAGCGGTGCGCGTCCGCATCGAGTCCGCGACCTTCGTCGGCGTGCGCGGCCGCGTCGAGACCTTCCGGGACGCCCGACAGCTCAAGGTCGACGCCATCGAGCCCGTCGCCCTCGAAGGGGACGAGCTGGAGCTCTTCATGCCCCGCTCCAAGCGGGACCAGGCGACCATGGAGGGTGAGCTCGTGGGCTGGATCGGCTCCGTCGCCGATCCCGGTCTCCGGACCCTGCTCGGCGCCCTCCTCGGACCCGACACGGAGTCCGGGCGGGCGTTCCGGTACGCCCCCGCGGCGAAGCAGAATCATCACGCGTACGTCGGCGGCCTCCTCGAGCACACCCTCTCCCTCGCCGGCATCTGCGACGGCCTGGCCCGGCACTACAACGCACGGGAGCACGGCCCCCGCATCGACCGGGACCTGCTCCTCACCGGCGCACTGCTCCACGACATCGGCAAGATCCGGGAGATCTCGACGGAGCCCGGCTTCCGGTATACGACCGAAGGCAAGCTTCTGGGCCACATCCTCATCGGCCTGGACCTGGTGCGGGACGCGGGGCGGGCGGTCGCCGCGCTCTCGCCCGAGCGGCTCGACCTCGTGCTGCACCTCGTCGCCAGCCACCAGGGACGCTACGAATGGCAGAGCCCGCGCGAGCCGCTGCTCCTGGAGGCCCTGCTCCTGCACCACGCGGACGACATGGACGCCAAGCTCCAGCAGGCCATGGACTTCCTGGACGGCGTCGACGAAGGGACGTGGTCCGGCTACAACCGGTCGTTCGGGCGGACGTTTTTTAAGGCGGGGACGGCGACTGCGGGCGAGGATACGGCGGGCGAGGGGACGGCGGGCGGGGGGACTGCGGGCGGGGGGACTGCGGGCGAGGGGACGGCGGGCGGGGGGACTGCGGGCGGGGGTACTGCGGGGCGGGATCCGTTCACGCTGGATATGTTCGAGGGCTGAGCTCGTCGCTCACGTTCGTCGTGCCTTGGCGCGGTCACAAAAAGAAACGGGAGGCGCATCGGTCGATGCGCCTCCCGTTCTCTTGACGGTCGTGGGGGCTACGGCTGGCCGCCGAGCTCCAGCACCTTGCGGGCGAGCTGCGACTTCTTGCGCCTGGCCTTGTTCGGATGGATCAGCCGACGGGTCGCGAAGCGGTCCAGCATGGCCGCGGCGGCGCGGTAGGCCTGCGTGGCCTCGTCCGCCGAGTCGGCGGTCATGACTCTCTTGATCGAGGTCTTGAGCCTCGATTTCTGGGCCCGATTCTGGTCGCGACGGCGCTCGGCCTGCCGCATCCGCTTCTCGGCACTTCTCGTGTTCGGCAAGACGATGCTCCCGATTCGTTGGTCCGCTCGAAGACGTAGCCTGTAATACTAATGCAGGAGCCATCCAGTGTCAATCGCTGGCGCCAGGCGTGTCAACGGCCATTAGAAATGTCCCCGGTTTGCGGCCAGTAGAAGTGTCCCCTTCTCGAGGTTCAGGCGGGCGGTCCAGTGAGGGCCGCCGTTTTCCGGGCTTCTGCCTTGGCGATGGCATAGCGTCCTGCGCGTCGCCAGGGGTGCTCCTGGTCGGGTTTCGGAGGGGTCTTCCGGGGCTTGGGTGTCGGCGTCGGCCGGGGCGCCGTCTGCGTTCGGGGCACGGCCGGCGTCCACCGGCACTCGTGTTCCTGCGCGCCAGCTCCACGGTGGATCACTCGGATTCGGCCATCTTCGGTGCAGCGAACCAGGATGCGGCTCCCGGCGGGCACCCTGCCCCGGCTCTTTCGGTCCAGTTGCAGCCCCGCTCCCTGGAACTGCACGACGAAATCGTTGCTCACCACCCGGTGGTACTCAATGCAGTAGACGTCGTCCGGATTAAGTGCAGGATTGAACGGGATGTGATAGTCAGCGCGCTCGCGTGGAGGCTTGGCAAAGCGCGCGTTGTGCGCCGGCAGGTACTTCTCCAGCACATACCGGTTGGCGGCCGCGTCATCTTCGATGCCGAGCCGTCGCATCTTTTTGATCAGCCGGTCCTGGTGGACGCCGTTGCTCCGCTCGATCCGCCCCTTGGCCTGCGGGCTTCCGGCGCCGATCACCTGGATCCCGAGCTTCTTGCACATCAGCCCGAACGACGTGTGCGCCTCGATGCCAAGACTACGCTCGGCCGAGTTGGGAGTCCGCTTGTAGATGTTCTTCCAATCGGTGTAGAGAGCCCTCGGCACGCCATAGAGCCGGATCCACTCCTGGAGGATGTGGACGGCCGCCCAGATCGTCTCCTGGTCGCCAAAGCGCAGGAGCGTCTCGCTCGTGGCGTCATCGACCATGTTCATGACGCAGCTCGCCGAACCCGCCCGCCGCCCTCTGCCCTCATACCAGTCGTGAAAGCTGCCATCCAGCTGTATGAGCTCCCCGAAGTGAGCCCGTCGCTCCCGACGCCCCGGCCGAGGCCGAATCTTCCGAGCTCGGCTCCAGAGCCCCTCCTCCACCATCCAGCTGTGAAGCGTTCGGGTCGGGATGACGATCCCGAACTCCTCCGCCAGGTGCTCCGACGCCAGCGTAGGCCCGAACCGCTGCCCGGATCCTCGCTCCGCCATGCCGCCCAACTTCGTGCGAACCAGCTCCAGTATTTGCTCCCGCTCCTCCACTGGCCTGGCCCGGTTCGAGAGCCGACCGACGTTGCCATGCACGAGCCCCGCACGACCCACGCTCCGGAACCTCGCGAGCACCCGCTTCGCCTGCCGCTTCGAGAGCTGCACAAGCTCCGCCGCCTCCCCCACACGCAGCTCCCCAGCCACCACACGCGCGAACACCACCGCCCGCTCATGCTCCTTCGTACTCATCGCTGTCCGCTCCACTCGAGCCTCCTTGAGAGACCCGTAGTTTAGGGGACAGTTCTACTTGCCGAAGAAGGGGACATTATTACTTGCCGACAACATCGCTGGCGCCAGGCGTGTCAACGGCCATTAGAAATGTCCCCGGTCTGCGGCCAGTAGAAGTGTCCCCTTCTCGAGGTTCAGGCGGGCGGTCCAGTGAGGGCCGCCGTTTTCCGGGCTTCTGCCTTGGCGATGGCATAGCGTCCTGCGCGTCGCCAGGGGTGCTCCTGGTCGGGTTTCGGAGGGGTCTTCCGGGGCTTGGGTGTCGGCGTCGGCCGGGGCGCCGTCTGCGTTGGGAGCACAGCCGGCGTCCACCGGCGCTGCACGACGAAGTCGTTGCTAACCACCGGTTGGCGGCCGGGTCGTCGTCGACACCGAGCCGTCGCACCTTTCTGATCGGCCGGTCCTGGTGGACACCGTTGCTCCGCTCGATCCGCCCCTTGGCCTGCGGGCTTCCGGCGCCGATCACTCGGATCCCGAGCTTCTTGCACATCAGCCCGAACGACGTGTACGCCTCGGAGCGTGCGCCGGGCGGAGCGTGCGCCGGGCGAAGCGTGCGCCGGGCGGAGTGTGGCGGAGTGTGCGCCGGGCGAAGCGTCTCAACTTGTGTGCGTCGCGCTTCGATTGTCGCGTAGTGCCTGCCGGACGACGCGAATGCGTCAATCCTGCGCCGGCCGCGAGGACGGCTCGCCACGATTGCACCGGATTCCGCGACAAACGTGGCATTCGATCAGGGCGCGCCCAGGATCGGTCGTATTCGCCCTCCGCCGCCGCCCCAGCCCGCCGCCGCCCCAGCCCCAGCCCCAGCCCCCGCCCCAGCCCCAGCCCCGGTGGCGCCGCCCAGCCCGCACCTGTAATTTCTCCCGCCTATGGAGCGCCTGCCCATCTCCCGTCTTCGACCTGCCCGCAAACCCGCCGGACGTGCCTGCACGGCCGGGGCTTCGGGCGTCGTCGAAGCGGACGCGTCACCGGACCTCTCGCAGGACCTCAGGCCGGACCTCTCGCAGGCCCCCTCCCAGGACCGGTCCCAGGACCCGTCACCGGACCTCTCGCCGAGCGGGTCGCCGGCATGACGAGGGCGGCTCCGGGCATGGCGTCCTCCGGCTCGATGGCCGGCAGGTCCGGCTTCACGGACGCCGGGATCGTCGGGTTCGTCGTCGAGCTGGACCGCTTCCAGGGCCCCCTCGATCTGCTCCTGCACCTGATCCGGTCGCAGGACATCGACGTCTTCGACATCCCCATCGCACAGATCACGGGACAGTTCCTTGCGGCCCTGGGCCATCTGGAGCGGCTGGAGCTGGACGTGGCGGGGGAGTTCCTGGAGATGGCGGCGACGCTCATCCGCATCAAGGCGCAGATGCTTCTGCCGCGGCATGGGCGCGAGCTGGGGGAGGATGAGGACCCGCGGGCCGAGCTGGTACGGCGGCTGCTCGAGTACGAGCACTTCCGGGACCTGGCCCGTCGCCTCGAGGACTCGGAGGCGGACCGGGCCCGGCACTTCGGGCGCGGGTACGTGCCCCCGCGCGTCGAGCGCGAGGTCCCCTCGGAGCCGCCGCCCCTCGAGGTCGAGTGGCAGGACCTCCTGGACGCCGCCCTGAGCGTCGAGGACCGCGGACTCGAGCGGCTGGAGCACCGCGTGACGCGTCGGCCGGTCTCGATGGAGGATAAGGTCGGCCTCATCCTGCGGGCGCTGGCCGAGAGCGCGAGCGTCGAGTTCAGGACCCTCGTCGCCCCGTACCCCGACCGCCTGCACGCTTCGGTGACGCTCCTCGCCGGACTCGAGCTCTCGAAACGGCAGGAGCTCTCGCTCCGCCAGCGCGAGCCGTTCGCCCCACTCTGGATGCATCGACGGAAACGGAAGCAGCAGGCGAATGCGGACGACGCAGATCATTGAAGCGCTCCTCTTCGCCAGCGACGCCCCGCTGGCGGCGGAGGAGATCGCCCGTCTCGACGACGAGCTGGACGAGGACAGCGTCGTGGAGGCGATCGAGGAGCTCCGCGTCCAGTACGAGGAGCAGGCCCGGGCCTTTCAGGTCTACGAGGTCGGCGGCGGATTCCAGCTCCTGACCCGCCCCGAGTACGCGCCCCATCTCGAGCGCTTCGAGACCGTGCCTCAGCCCGCCCGGCTCTCGACGCCCGCGCTGGAGGTTCTGGCCATCGTCGCCTACCGCCAGCCCATCGGGCGCTCGGAGATCGAGGAGATCCGCGGCGTCGGGTCGTCGGCGGTGCTCCGGACGCTGCAGGACCGCGGGCTGATCGAGGTGGTCGGCCGGGGCGAAGGACTGGGGCGGCCGCTCCACTACGGGACCACCCGCCTGTTCCTCGAGCACTTCGGCTTCCGCTCGCCGGAGGATCTGCCGCGGCCGGAGGAGCTGCCCATCGTCCTGCGGGAACGGGGCGCCCCACTGCCCGACCAGGAGGACGATTTCGAGTCGCCCGACCTGTCCCGGCACATGCACAGTGGGCTGAGGCTGAGGCTGAGGCTGAGGCTGAGGCTGAGGCTGAGGCTGAGGCTGCCGGGGAGGGCGGGTGAGCGGGACGATGCGCCTTCAGAAGTTCCTCTCGCGGGCGGAGGTCGCGTCCCGGCGGAAGGGGGAGGCGATGATCCGGGCGGGCCGGGTGCGGGTGAACGGGACGGTTGTGACGGAGATGGGGGTGAGCGTCGATCCCGTGAGGGACCGGATCGAGGTGGACGGCCGCCGGGTGAGCGTGTCGGCGCCTCTGTGGATTGCCCTCCACAAGCCCCCGGGAGTGGTGACCACGCGCTCGGACCCGCGGGACCGGCGCACGGTCTACGACCTGCTGCCGGCCGAGCACCGGGGGCTCTTCCACGTCGGCCGGCTGGACTACGGGACGGAGGGGCTGCTCCTCCTCACGAACCAGGGCGGCCTGGCGCACCGGCTGCTGCACCCGCGCTACGGCATCGAGCGGACGTACGAGGCGATCGTCGAGGGCGACCTCGGCTCCTCGGACCTCGCGCGCCTCCGGACGGGCGTCGAGCTGGGCGACGGCGTAGCGCGGGCGAAGCGGGTGAAAGCTCGGCCCGCGCGCAAGCCCGGCGAGACGCGCGTGCGCGTCGCCATGACCGAGGGGCGGAAGCGGGAGGTGAGGCGCATGTTCACCGCCATCGGACACCCCGTGCGCCGGCTCATCCGCCGCAGCTACGGGCCCATCGAGCTGGGACGTCTCCGGCGCGGCGAATGGCGCAGGCTGGATCGGGACGAGGTCGGGGCGCTGGAGCAGGCCGCGGGAGATTGACGGCGGCTCGCGAAGCGGGATTGCAGACAGGAACGGGACGTACCGCCGTGGTTCGGCGGCCGGAAGCGCACACGCACACGGAATCGCATGGACATCACCGGACGCAGCGTCGTCCTGCTCGGGGGCTCGGGTCTCGTGGGCATGGCCGTCGCCCGACGCATCCTGCCGCACCGGCCGGCACGGCTGGTCATCGCCTCGCTGATGCAGACCGAGGCGGAGACGGCCGTCGAAGAGCTGCGTGCAGAGGGAGCGGCGGGAGCGGGCGGAGCGACGGGACCCGATGGAGCCGACGGCGTCGAGCTGGTCGCCGAGTGGGGGGATCTGTTCGTTCCGGAGACCCTGAAGGACCGGCCCCGGCGGGAGGTGCTGGAGGATCACGAGGCGCGGGTCGCGCTGCTGGACGACCTGTACGGGGAGCTGACGCCGGACGTGGTGGCGCGCTCGAGCCTCGGCAGGCTCGTCGCGCGACACCGGCCGGACATCGTCGTGGACTGCGTGAACACGGCGACGGCGTTCGCCTACCAGAACGTCTTCCAGAGCGCGCAGTCGCTGCGCACCGCGGCGGAGGGCAGCGGCGCGGACCGGGACACGGTGGAGCGACACCTCACCACGCTGTACCTGCCGCAGCTCATCCGCCACGTGCAGATCGTGCTGGAGTCGCTGCGGGAGGCGGGGACCAGCCTGTACCTGAAGATCGGCACGTCGGGCACGGGAGGGATGGGCCTGAACATCCCGTTCACCCACTCGGAGGAGCGACCGAGCCGGATGCTCCTCTCCAAGGCCGGGCTCGCCGGCGCCCACACGCTGCTGCTCTACCTCATGGCCCGGACGCCGGACGCGCCGGTGGTGAAGGAGATCAAGCCGACAGCGGCGATCTCGTGGAAGCGCATCGCGTACGGCGAGGTGCGGCGGGGCGGCCGGGCGCTGGAGCGATGGGACGCCGTGGAGCCGGTGTCGCTGGAGGATGCGTTCGGCGACTTCGCGTCGGACGACGTCGCCGCGCGCGCCTGTCGGCGGCTGGAGGGCTCCATTCGCGGCGTCTACCTCGACGCGGGTGAGAACGGGCTGTTCAGCCTCGGGGAGTTCGAGGTGCTGACGGCCCTGGGCCTGATGGAGTTCATCACGCCGGAGGAGATCGCGGACAACGTGCTGCGGGAAGTCCGCGGGCACCCGACGGGCCGGGACGTCGTGGCGGCGCTGGACGCGGCGACGTCCGGCCCCACGTACCGCGCGGGCGTGCTCCGGCAGGTGGCGGTGGAGGAGATGGAGGCCCTGGAGCGGCAGCACGGGGTGAGCGCCGTCGCCTACGAGATGCTCGGGCCCCCGCGGCTGTCGAAGCTGCTCTTCGAGGCGGCGATCCTGGAGCGCTTCTACGACGACGTCGTGTCCGCGTCCGAGCTCGAGCCCGAGTCGATGGCCGAGGGCGCGGCGAACCTCGTCGACGGGGACGACGACCTTCGCGTCCGCATCCTGTCGACGGGCCTGCCGATCCTGCTGCCCGACGGCGAGCGGATGCTGCGGGGCCGGGATCTGAAGGTCGCCCCGGAGGCGGGGCAGAGTCCCCGGGACCCGCGCCTGGCGGAGAACGGCTGGGTCGACCTGCGCGCCTCCAACTGGGCGCGCTGGAAGGAGCGGCTGACGCGGATGGCAGCGGAGGGGCGGGAGCTGCCCGGTCCGGAGATGGGCTCACGGGCGGACGTGGAGTCCGGGCGCCGTCGTCTGGCGCTGCGTCCGGGCCGCCTCGCGGCGTGGGTCTTCCGCAGCGAGGACGGCGGCGAGCGCCTGAAGCGGTAGTGGTCGGGACCGTCCGGACCCCTGCGGCCGGGCGCACGCCAGCAACATGGATCTTGCGGACGGGCTGCCGCGTAGCAGCCTTGTCGCAGTCGACGAACCCCACGGAAAAAGGAGCGACGTGAGCTCGAGCGCGGTGTCCACGGGTGCGGCGGAGGGCCGCGAGCTCGCGGTGCGCATCACCCGCGAGCTGCACAAGCGGGTGGTGGGCCAGGAAGACATGATCCACCAGCTCCTCATCGGGCTGCTTGCCGGCGGGCACGTGCTGCTGGAAGGGGTGCCCGGACTGGCGAAGACGCTCACGGTCGCGTCGCTGGCCGAGACCATGGAGGCCACGTTCCACCGGATCCAGTTCACGCCGGACCTGCTGCCGGCGGACGTGGTCGGCACGATGATCTACAACCAGGGCACGGGGGTCTTCACGGTCAAGAAGGGCCCCGTCTTCGCGAACCTGGTGCTCGCCGACGAGATCAACCGCGCTCCCCCGAAGGTGCAGTCGGCGCTGCTCGAGGCGATGCAGGAGCGGCAGGTCACCATCGGCAGCGAGACGTTCCCACTCGAGGAGCCGTTTCTGGTGCTGGCGACGCAGAACCCGATCGAGCAGGAAGGCACCTACCCGCTGCCGGAGGCGCAGGTCGACCGGTTCATGCTGAAGCTGCGGGTCGACTACCCGGACAAGGAGACGGAGCGGGAGATCATCCGCCGCATGGCGGGGCAGGAGCCGGCTCCGCTGGACGTGGTCGCGAAGCCCGAGGAGATCCTGGCTGCCCGCAAGGAGATCCACGGGCTGTACATGGACGACCGGATCACCGACTACATCGTCGAGCTGGTGCACGCCAGCCGGGACCCGGCGGCGCACGGCATGGAGGACATGGCGCCGCTCATCGAGTACGGGGCGTCGCCCCGCGCGAGCATCTTCCTGGCCGTGTGCGCGCGTGCCAGCGCGTTCCTGCAGGGCCGCGGCTACGTGCTGCCGGACGACGTGAAGGACGTGGCGCCGGCCGTGCTGCGCCACCGCATCATCACGAGCTACGAGGCGGAGGCCGAGGAGGTCACCTCCGAGGAGATCGTGCGCCGCATCCTCGACGCCGTCGAGGTGCCGTGATCGGCCGCCGCCGGCGCGGGCCGGCGGCGAGTCCGCCGCAGGAAGGGCCCGCCACCGGCTCCCTCGGGGGCGTGCCCCGGGAGGTGCTCCGCCAGGTCAAGCTCATCGAGCTTCGCACCCGCGACTGGGTCGACTCCGTCTTCAGCGGCGAGTACCACTCCGTCTTCAAGGGGCAGGGCATCGAGTTCGCGGAGGTGCGGGAGTACCAGCACGGGGACGACGTGCGCTCCATCGACTGGAACGTCACCGCCCGCACCGGCCAGGCCCACGTCAAGCGCTACGTCGAGGAGCGGGAGCTGACGGTGCTGCTGGCCGTCGACCTCTCCGGCTCGGAGCAGTTCGGGACCCGCGGCCGCTTCAAGGCCGAGCTCGCCGCCGAGGTCGCCGCCGTACTCGCCCTCTCTGCCGTCCGCAACAACGACCGCGTCGGGCTGCTCCTGTTCACCGACCGCGTCGAGTACCTCGTCCCGCCCAAGAAGGGGCGTCGTCACGTCCTGCGCCTGATCCGGGACGTGCTCGCGTTCCGGCCGCAGGGCGTCGGCACCGACGTGGGCGAGGCGCTCGACTACGTGGGCCGTCTGCTGAAGCACCGGGCCGTCGTCTTCCTGCTCAGCGATTTCCAGCTCCCGCCGGGCGAGCGCCTGGAGGCGTTCGAGCGCGCGGCCCGGGTCGTGGGGCGGCGCCACGACCTCGTCGCCCTCGAATTCGTCGACGCGGGGGAGGAGACGCTCCCGGACGTGGGCCTGGTCCGGGTGACCGACCCCGAGACGGGCGCGCGGATCGCAGTGGACACGAGCCGGGCGGCCGTGCGGGAGGAGTACGAGCGCCGCTTCCACGAGCGCCGCGACGAGCTCCGTCGGCGCCTCCGCCGCCTGGCGATGGACCCCGTGGAGATCCGCACCGACGAGTCGTACGTGGGTCCGCTCCTGGGCTTCTTCCGCCGCCGGGAGGCGCGGCGAAGGCGCTCGGCGTGAGACGCAGTCCTGTCCTCGCGGGGCTGGCTCCGATCCGTGCCCCGGTCTCGGCCGTGGCGGCTCTGGCGGCCCTGGCGCTGGCGACGGCCATGGCGCTGGCCGCGACGCCCGCCCGCGCCCAGGAGGTGGCGGCGGCGGTCGCGCCCGACACCACCACGGTGGGAGGCGTCTTCCGGGCGGCCGTACGGGTCACGCTGCCGCCCGGCGTCTCGGCAGGATTCCCCGACAGCGTGGCGACATCCGGCGAGGTCGAGAACGCCGGCCGCCGGGAGCTGCTCACCGATACCGTGTCGGGGCGCGAGCGCGTGACGGCGGTCTACCCGCTGACCGCCTGGCGGCCCGGTGACCAGGCGCTTCCGGCCATTGCCGTCCGCCTGACGGGCGCGGGCGTGGACTCGACTTTTTCCGTGGCTCTGCCCCACGTGCGTGTGGCGTCCGTGCTGCCGGCCGATACGTCCAACGTGCAGCCGAAGCCGGCGAAGGGGGTCGTCGGCGGCTACGGGCTGCCGTGGGACTGGATCCTGGGCGCCCTGGTGGCCCTGCTCCTCATCGCGCTGCTCGTCTGGTGGCTGATCCGGCGGAGACGACGTCGCCCCCAGGTGCCGGTGCGCGTCCCGCCGCTGACCGCCCGCCAGCGCGCGCTGGCGGCGCTGGACGCCATCGAGGCCGAGCACGTCCTCGAGCGCGAGGGCGCCGTGGCGTTCTACGCACGGGCGTCCGCGGTGCTGCGCGACTACCTTCATACGCTGCACCCGCCGTTCGGTCCGGAGTACACGACGCGTGAGCTGGCGCGCATGATCCGACAGTCCATGAGTCAGGAGGACGCCCGCGACCTGATTCGCCTGCTGGAAGCCTCGGACATGGTCAAGTTCGCGAAGCGCCGTCCCCCGGCCGCCGAAGCGGGCGAGGAGCGAGCGGCGATGCGCGACTGGATCGAGCGCTATCCGCCCGCACCGGCCGCTGCCGAGACGTCGGAGGCTGCGTGAACACCTGGGGCTTCACGCGGCCGTGGGCGCTGGCGCTGCTGCTGACGCTGCCGCTCTGGGCGTGGCTCACGCGGCGGACGGTGGCGCGCGCCGTCGCCTTCTCCAGGACGGCGGAGCTGGCCGGTCTCTCCGGCCGGCTGACCGCTCTGGTCTCCCGGCTGCCCTCGTGGCTGCGTGCCGCGGCGGTGGCGGCGCTGATCATCGCTCTCGCCGAGCCTCGCACCGGGATCTCGGAGGTCAACGTCGACACGCAGGGCATCACGATCGTCGTCGCCGTCGACATCTCGAGCTCGATGCTCGCCGAGGACTTCTCGCCGCAGAACCGTCTGGAGGTGGCGAGGCAGACGACGGCGCGCTTCATCCAGGGCCGGACGTCGGACCGCATCGGGCTCGTCGCCTTCAGCGGCGAGGCGCTGACGCAGGTCCCCCTCACCATCGACTATCCGATCCTCTACCAGGCCCTCGGCGAGCTCAAGCCCGGGATGCTCGAGGACGGGACGGCGATCGGCACCGCCATCGCGACGGCCGCGAACCGGCTGCGGAAGGTGCAGAGCAAGTCACGCGTCCTGATCCTGCTCACGGACGGCGAGAACAACCGGGGCGAGATCGATCCCGTCACGGCGGCCGAGGCGGCCAAGGCGTTCGGGATCCGGATCTACACCATCGGGGTGGGCACGGAGGGAGTGGCGCGCATGCCCATCGCCCGGGGGCCGTTCGGCTACCAGTACGCCAACGTCCCGGTCCACATCGACGAGCAGCTGCTTACGAAGATCGCTCAGATGACCGGTGGCCAGTACTTCCGGGCCACGAACGAGAAGGCACTGGAGGACATCTACGGCCGCATCGACCGGCTGGAGCGGGATCCTATCCAGGTCCAGCGGTTCGTCGACTATA
The DNA here is from genome assembly GCA_963728445.1 of uncultured Gemmatimonadales bacterium. Lineage (GTDB taxonomy): Bacteria > Gemmatimonadota > Gemmatimonadetes > Longimicrobiales > RSA9 > CAVSJO01. The sequence continues at coordinate 2,033,908 of CAVSJO010000006.1, forward strand.
CGCCCCACGCCTTCCCGTTCGTCCTGGCGGGCGTGCTCCTGCTGCTGGCCGAGCTGGCGCTGCGGGCAACGCGCTGGGGGAGGGTGCCGTGAGCTTCGCCCGGCCCGAGCTCGCCTGGCTCGCCGCGCTGCTGCCCCTGCTGGTGGGCGTGGCCGTGTACCTGTACGCCCGTCGGCGACGGCGCGTGGCATCGGCACTCGGCGGTCAGCTCATGGCGGACCGGCTCGGCGCCGGCGACCTGGGCCGCTTCCCGGCGGGGCGGCTCGCGCTCCTCGCCCCGGCCGCCGTCGTCCTCGGCCTCGCCCTCGCCGGGCCCGAGTGGGGCTTCGCCCCCACGCAGGGGACCGTCCGCGCGGGCAACGTGGTGCTGGCCATGGACGTGTCGAACTCCATGCTCGCGACGGACGTGCCGCCGAGCCGCCTGACGCAGGAGCGTCTGCTGGCCGAGCGTCTGCTGCGCGAGCTGGGCGGGGACCGCATCGGCCTCGTCGCCTTCGCGGGTCAGGGCTACGTGCTCTCGCCCCTCACGGTGGACCACGGAGCGCTGCAGCTCTACATCGACGCGCTGGACCCGGAGATCCTGAGCCGTGGCGGCACGGCGCTGTCGTCGGCGATCCGCCAGGCGACGGATGTAGTGCGAGGCGACCAGGGCGGCGGCCAGCACGCCGTCGTGCTCGTCAGCGACGGCGAGGCCCTCGAGGACCGGGACGCCGTGGTCCAGGCGGCGGAACGCGCCCGCTCGGCGGGCGTAATCATCCATACGGTGGGCGTCGGCACGACGCAGGGGGCGCGGGTACCGGACGTGGACCCCGAGACCGGACAGCAGACAGGCTGGATCCACGACGTGGACGGCAGCATCGTTGTATCGAAGATGGAGCCGGAGCTGCTCCAGCGCGTCGCCCGCATCACGGGTGGCTCGTACGTGCACCTGGGAGAGGCCGGCGCGACGGAGGCCCTGCTCGCGCGGCTGCGCGGGCTGGAGCGCGGCAGGACGGACGCGTCGGGGCGCCGGATGGAGCTGCAGGACCGGACCGGCTGGTTCGTCGCCGCGGCGCTGATCCTTCTGGTCCTGGACGTGCTCCGGGGACGCCGGGAGGAGACCGCCGACGGAAGGCTGTTCCGATTCCGGCGGCCGCGGTTCATGGGAGGAGCGAACACGTGAAGATCACAGCCACGGCACGCATCGGCCTCGCCGTCCTGGTCCTCGCGGGCTTCGCGTTCGGCGGCCTCGAGCGCGGGAACCGATACTATCGGCAGGGGGACTACGCCCGCGCCGTCGAGGAGTACCGCCAGGCCGTCGAGGACGGCACCTCCAGCCCGGAGCTGTACTACAATCTCGGAACGGCGCTTCTCCAGCTCCGCCGCTACGACGAGGCCGAGCAGGCCTTCCGGGACGCCCTGTCCGCGGTCGATCCGTCCCTCCGGCAGCGCACGTTCTACAATCTCGGAAACCGCTTCCTCGTGGCCGGTCGCCAGACGAAGGACGTGCAGGCGGCGGGCAAGCTCCTGAACGCAGCCGTGGAGACGTACAAGCAGGCCCTCCGGCTGGCGCCGCCCGATTCCGCGGCGAAGTGGAATCTCGAGCTGGCCCTCCAGGAGAAGAAGAAGAACGACGAGAAGCAGAAGCAGGAGGGGCAGTCCCAGAACCCACAGAGCCAGGGGCAGTCCGGCGCGTCGGGCGGCGGTGGCGGTCAGGCCCGGTCGAACCCGAGCCCCGGCGGCGGTCAGGGACAGAGTCCGTCGGGAGAGGGAATGACCCAGGCGGACGCCGCGCGGCTGCTCAACGCCATCGAGCAGAACGAGCGCTCCCTCTTCAAGCAGTCCCTGAAGAAGGGCCGTTCGGATCGGACGACCGAACGGAACTGGTGATGATGGCTCTGCCGGGGCGCGCCCTGGCGCTGTTGCTCCTGCTGCCGCTGGGGTCGGGCGGCGCGCGACGCCAGGACGACGTTCAGGTCTCGGCTGCCCTGTCGCCCGAGCGGGTCGCCGTCGGCGGGATGGCCGTCCTCGAGGTCACGGTCACCACCGGCGGCCCGGAGCCGGACTCGTGGGGCGGCCTGTCCCTGCCGGACGGGCTGGACGTCGCCGGTACCAGCGACCGGACACAGATGCAGTACAGCTTCCCCGGCGGCCGCTCCTATTCGATGACCCGCAGCTACACGCTGATGGCGTCCCGCCAGGGCGTGTTTCGCATCCCTGCCGTCCGCATCTCCGTCGGTGGACGGACGTACCCGACCCGGCCACTGACCCTCGTCGTCACACCATCGGCGTCCGGCGGCGCTGGAGCGGGAGGGGGCATCGGCGGGACGGTGGAGCTGCCCCCGGACGCGGAGGAGACCGGCGTCGCCTTTCACGCACGCATGGACCCGGACACCGTCTGGGTCGGACAGCAGTCCACCCTCGTGGCGGAGGCGGGCTTCTCCGGCGACGTCCGCAACCGCATGAACTGGTCGCCGGAGTACCTGCCGCCCAGCGCGAACGGTTTCTGGGTGCAGGATCTCACGGACGCCTCGTCGGTGCGCACCCACATCACCGGCTCGCGCATCCTCTCGGAGGTCCACACCTACCGCCGTGCCTATTTCCCGCTCCACCCCGGCGACTACCGGCTTCCGCCCGCGACCCTCTCGTACGAGGTCCGCGCCGGGTTCTTCGGCCAGAGCGTGAGCCGGGAGCTCCAGACGGACTCCATCCCACTCGTGGTGCGGCCGCTGCCGGCCACGGGGCAGCCGGAGGCCTTCACGGGCGCCGTCGGCGACTACGTGATGACGGCCACCCTCGAACCGTCCTCGGTCGCGGCCGGGGAAACCACGGTGCTGACCGTCCGCATCGAGGGCAGCGGCAACGTCCGCGCCCTCCCCGCGCCTTCTCTCGACTCGATTCCCGGCGTCGACGTCTATCCGCCCACCGAGGACGCCCGCATGCGGGACGACGGCGCGGTGGTGGGCGGCACGAAGACGTTTTCCTGGGTCCTCGTGCCCCGCAAGCCGGGGGACGTCGTCGTCGGTCCCGTCCGATACGGCATCTTCCGCCCGACGACCGAGCGCTACGACGTGCTGAGCGGTCCGGCCCTGCGGCTGCACGTGACGGGCACGGCCGTGGCCGGGGCGATGCAGCGCGACGGCTCCACCCCGGTCCTCGGCCCCCTCCGCACGTCGCCCGCGGGTGATCCGCTCGACTTCACCCGCTCGGGCTGGTTCGTGCTCGTACAGCTGCTGCCCATGGCCGCAGGAGCGTTCCTGCTGGGCCGAAGCCGCGTGCGCTCGGCAGCCCGCGCGCCGTCCCGCCGGGCGCTGCGGGCCCGGCGCAGGGCCGAGCTCCAGCGGCTGCGCGCTCTGGCGGACCCGCTGGCGGTGCTCGGCGGGCTCGAGCGGCTGCTTGTCGGCTGGAGCCTCGAGCGGATGGGGCTGCCGCCGGGTTCCGCTGCGCAGCTCGAGTCCGCGCTCCGCCGCCGCGGGCACACGGCTCTCGCCGGCGACGTCGCCGCCCTCCAGCACCGGCTCCGGGAGGCTCGCTACGCCCCGAACCCACCGGCAGCGGCCGAGCTGCGCGATTACACGGACGGGGTCGAGCAGGTGCTGGAGGCCGTCGACCGGGCGCTTCCCCGCAGGATCCCGCCGGTCGGCGCCGGGGCGAAGCGAGCCGGAACCGTCGGGCTCGTGGTTCTGGCGCTCGCGCTGCCTCTCTCCCGTCCGCTGAATGCCGCTCAGGATGCGCGGCAGGACTCCGGGCGGGACGCCGCGCAGGGGCACGCCGCGCGTGCGCCTGCCGCCGACGCCTTCCAGCAGGCGGTCCTGGCGTACCAGCAGGGCGGGTTCGCCACCGCCCGCCGGGGCTTCGCGACGTTCCTGCAGCACCATCCGGAGGACGCGGCGGGCTGGTACGACTACGGCCTCGCCGCGATGCGCAGTGGGGCGCAGGGCGAGGCGGCCTGGGCGTGGCTGACGGCAGCCACGCTCGCGCCCCGGGACGCAGACGTCCGTGGCGGCCTCGCGGCGGCGGGTGTGGCCCCGGCCGTCATCAACCGGGTGGTCCCACCGGTCCCGCTGTCCCGCTCGGAGACCTACCTCCTCGCCTCGCTGCTCTGGCTCGTCGGCGCCGGGCTGCTCCTCGTCCACCGCGCGCGCCCCCGGCCCGGCCTCACGCTGGCCGGTGGCGCGGCGGTGCTGCTGGCCGTTGGACTGCTCGCCGCCGGAGTCGCGCCGCGGGCCCTGGCCCCCACGGCGGTCGTCGTCGCGGCGGACGGCGCCGCGCTCCGCCCGGCGCCGGATATGCGCTCCGAGGCGCTGGACCGACTCGACGACGGCGATGCCCTCGGCGTCGAGGAGCGCCGCGGCGACTGGGTGCGCGTGCGGACGGAGCAGGGCAGGGAGGGCTGGGTCGAGCGTCGCGACGCCCGCTTCGTCGGACCGGGCTGACCGGGGGGTTGACCGACCCGGCACTCGCGGCCGTATACTGCGCCGACTTCCCCCGCACTCCACGGAGGCGGCCGTGCCCGCACATGCCAACCTCGTCGTGATCGACCACCCGCTGGTGCAGCACAAGATCGGCGTCCTGCGCGACCGGAGGACATCCAAGAAGGTGTTCCGCGAGCTCGTCGACGAGATCGCCATGCTCATGGTCTACGAGGCCACGAGCGATCTGCCCCTGGGATCGGCCGAGATCGACACCCCGCTGGAGCGCACCCGTGTCGCCCGCATGTCGGGGAAGAAGCTGACCCTCGTGCCGATCCTGCGAGCCGGGCTCGGAATGGTCGAGGGGGTGCTGCGCCTCGTACCCTCGGCGCGCGTGGGTCATATAGGCATGTATCGGGACCACGAGACGCTGCAGCCCGTGCCCTACTACTTCAAGATCCCGCCCGAGCCGGAGGCCCGCGAGTTCATCGTGCTGGATCCCATGCTGGCGACCGGGGGGTCGGCCTCCGCGGCCGTGAGCCGGCTGAAGGAGGCAGGGGCAGGCCGCATCCGCTTCATGTGCCTCGTGGCCGCGCCGGAGGGGGTCGAGCGAATGGAGCGCGACCACCCGGACGTGCAGGTCTACGCCGCCGCCCTCGATCGCTGCCTCAACGACAGCGGGTACATCCTGCCCGGCCTCGGTGACGCCGGCGATCGCCTCTTCGGGACGCGCTAGCCGGCGTCCGGATTCGCCATTGAACGCGACCCGCGTGCCCGCTACCTTTGGCGGCGTCGCCCGTCCGGCGACCCCGGGCCCGTAGCTCAGCTGGTTAGAGCACGCGACTCATAATCGCTAGGTCGTGGGTTCGAGTCCCACCGGGCCCATCCGGAGAGTGGTGAAGGCAGGCAAGGCATGAAGTTGAGGGGCCGGCCCCCGAAGTCCGACGAGATGCCGTTCCTCGATCATCTCGAGGAGCTGCGCTGGCGGATCCTCTGGAGCGCCGTGGCTCTCGTGATCGGCGCCGTCGCGGGCTTCCTCCTCGTGAGCCGCTTCGACGTACTCGCCCTCCTGGTCCGACCCATCCAGCCGTGGCTCGAGGGCGGCAAGCTCCGCTACCTGAGTCCCGCCGATCCGTTCTTCATCACCCTCAAGCTGGGACTCATCGCGGGCGTGGTCCTCGCCTCGCCGGTGATCCTCTACCAGTTCTGGGCGTTCGTCTCGCCCGCCCTCCACGCTCACGAGAAGCGGGCGATCATCCCCGCCCTCTTCTTCGGGCTCCTGCTCTTCGCCGGGGGCATGTCGCTGGCGTACTTCGGCGTGCTTCCCATCGCGCTACGCTTCTTCGCCGGGTTCCAGCAGCAGAGTCTCGCGCCGACCATCACGATCGGACCCTACCTCGGCTTCGTGCTCAAGCTGCTCCTCGGCTTCGGCGTCATCTTCGAGACGCCCGTCGTCATGCTCGTGCTGGGCCTGCTCGGCGTCGTCACGTCGGACATGCTGCGTCGCACGCGGCGCTATGCCATCGTCCTCATCTTCGTGGTCGCCGCCGTCCTCACGCCGCCGGACGTGGTCTCGCAGACGATGATGGCCCTGCCGCTCCTGCTGCTCTACCAGATCAGCATCTGGCTCGTGGTCTGGGCCGAGCGCCGCCACCGCCGTGCGGTCGACGCACTCCGGGACGAGCCGCCGGAGCCGCCGTACGGGCCGGCCGAGCCCCAGGACGGGCCGGCCGAGTCCTCCGCCGGGCCCACCTGAGCCCCCTGTCGGGCCCGCCTGAGCCGCCTGTCGGGCCTGCCCGATGCACGCGTGAGTCCGCCGGAACGCATCTTGTTGGGAATAGGGGGTGAGCCCGCAGGTGCAACACGGAGGAAGAGGCGACCATCACGAAATACGCACGGACGATCGGATGGACCCTGACCACGGCCCTCGTGATCGGGGCGTGTGGAGGAAGCGGGAACGAGGGGCAGACCGTGCCCCCCACCCGCATCCAGGCGCTGGAAGGCGAGTATCCCGTGCTGGACTCCGTCCGCGCTCCCGCGCCGCACCCCGACCCGGACGCAGCGCCGGGTGACGTGCCCGAGGGTATCGCGAGGCGGACGGGCCAGAAGGTCCTCAAGGCGGTCCGTGGCGGCGCGACCTTCTACGCGGATCGCTTCGACGGACACCGGACCGCGAGCGGCGTGCCCTTCCGGCAGAATCAGCTCGTCGCGGCGCACCGGAGCTTCCCGTTCGGGACGATCCTCCGGGTCACCAACCTGCGGAACGGCAGGAGCGTGAACGTCCGGGTCGTCGATCGCGGCCCGTACGGCGCGAATCGCGCAAAGGGAGCCATCGTGGACCTTTCGCGCCGGGCAGCCGAGCGCCTCGGCTTCCAGCGCGAGGGTCACGCCCGGGTCGAGGTCCAGGTCCTCCAGTGGGGAGACGGCCTCAGCTCGTGAGGCTCAGGCCGCGACCAGCGCTTCCGTCGTGGCCTCCTGAACGGACATCACGGCCGCCAGGTTGACGGCGAGGTCCCCCAGCGGAGCGCCCGTCGCCGCGTGGACGTTGTACAGGGGCAGGAACCCGCTGTCGATTCCCTCCAGGTAATCCGTGAGCCGCTGCCGGTCGGCGATGTCCAGCGCCGCCTCCAGGATCGTGCCCGAGTCGAGATGGACCTCCACGGCGCAGTTGCGCAGCCGTCCCGACTGGCGGGACAGCGGCACGTTCGCGTCGAGGCATGTCATCCAGAGGATGTGATCGCGTCGGACCGCGACGTGCGGAGCCGGCGCAGCATCGGAGTCCGCCCATCGGACCTCGGTGAGATTCGTGAAGGTCCGCTGTGCTCCCAGGAAGACCGTCAGAGGCTGCCCGTCCCGTATATGGATGTTGGCATCGACGAGGCGGTGGTCGCGGAGAAGGATCTGGACGGGGCGCGGACGGAACCGGGACGCTTCCTCAGGCGTGTACGAGCCGACACTTCTGGGCATTGGTCGGGCCTCCTGAGCTGTGGGCGAGAACGACCGCCGTCGGTCGAATCGGCCTGAATGTGCGGATGGCCGCAGCCGGCCGCAAGCCCGGAACGCCCTTCAAACGGCTCGCTCCTGTCCGGCGGACCTGGCTTCAGGCGACGTCGTCCCCGTCGGTTCCAGCGGGGGGATTGATCACCAGAACCGGGCAGACCGCGCCGCGCACGACCTTGTCTGCCAGGCTGCCGACCGCGTACCGAGGGGCATTGCCCCGCCCGCGGGTCGTCAGGGCGATGAGGTCCGCGGCGTCCGCCCCGCAGGCGCCCAGGATCGCGCTGGCAGGCGACTCGTGCACCGGTGTCTGGAGGCGGGCCCGGGCAGTCGGCGGAAGCATGCGTGCCGCGCTCTCGAGGCGCGCGTCGGCTCGGGCGCGCAGCATGTCGACGGCCTCTCCCTCGGTCTGCAGGCGCCCCGGCCGGTACTGTGCGCCCGTTTCGTAGGTCGGCGAGACGACCTCGAGCAGCGTGTACTCGGCGTCGGGCGCGGCCACGAGGCGCGTCGCCTTCAGCGCCGTCGCCGCCGCTCTCGATCCGTCCAGCGGCACGAGGATCCGCCGGAAGGGCGGACGCACCGCCTCCTCGGCGTTTTCGCGAATCAGCAGCAGCGGCACGTTCGCCGTCCGCATCAGACCGTCCGCCACCGTCCCGAGCCACGCCCGGTCGAACCCGCCGCGTCCGTGGCTCGTCAGCACGATCAGCCCGATGCCCTTGGCGTCGGCGTATTCGGCGATGCGGCCCGCGATCGCGTGGCGGGAAGGGCCTCCGTACAGCCGATCGGACTCCGGGTCCCGCAGCACCGCCGCCACCGGACTCTCTTTCAGCTCGGGGCCGATGCGTCGGGCCACACCCTTCAGATAGCCTGCGATCGCGTCCTCGATCGATCGTGGCGGAGGCGCGCCCGGCGCCTGGGGTCCACCGCCCAGGAGGGTCCGGACCTGAACCAGGTGGATCCTGCCTCCCCCGCGGGAAACGAGAGATATCGCGGGCGCGAGCGCCTCCTCCGCCTCGGCGGACCCGTCGAGCGGAACGAGGATGTCGGTCGGCGTCTCCATGTCGGCACCGGAGGGAGCGAGTGCGGGTTTGTCCGCGCGACCTTCGCGGCCGGGGGTCGTGCAGACAATCTCGGGAGCGAGCCGACGCCCGGAAAGGCCGGCGACTTTCCGCGGCGTGTCAGGGACCTCCCGACAGCCGGCGCGGCGATCCCCCGGTTCAATTCACGCCCTTGGGGTGGCATAATGGCCGGTGAGTCGGCGGGAGTCCGGCCGCCGCGGAGTTCACCGCACACGACGGGGAGGGACAGATGGGCCGATCGAAGCTGAAGGGCACGGGCCGGGGGAACAGGCGCGGGGCCCGCGGAAAGCGGACCCGCTCACCCTTGCTGGGCATCGGCGTCGCGGTGATCGCACTCGGCGCGCTCGTGGCCGTGCTGGTCTCGCCGGGACGCGCTTCGGCGCACCCGACGCCGCGGCTGGACGCGGCCACCGTACAGGTCCGGGACGTCGTGCCTGCGAGCGCGTACGCAGCCTACCCGCGCGTCGCCGAGGTCTACCGGGAAGCGGCGCAGATCCCGGAGATCCTCGACGGACTCTACTGCTACTGCGACTGTTCCAGGCACTCGGGGCACTACTCCCTCCTCGACTGCTTCAAGAGCGACCACGGTGCCGGCTGCGACATCTGCCTGTCCGAAGCGGCCCTGGCGTACAAGATGGCGAAGGAGGGCAAGTCGCTGGACCAGATCCGCAGCGCCGTCGACGCCCTGTACGGGGGGCGGTGACCGCTGCCTTCCGACCCGCCACGGCGCGAAGTAGGCGCACCGTCGCCGTCATTTTCGCCCTCGTCGCGGCGGCCGTCGCGGGCGGTTGCCGGCGGGACGACCCGATGGCCACCTGGACCCGCCGGCAGGCGGCCCTCCGGGAGCTCGCGGAGGCGAACGCGGCGCTGCCCGGCCGTGCGCCGCTCGCGACGGTGAGCGCCAAGGACATCGCCCGCGTGACGCCCGTCGACGTGGACGCTCTAGGCGCTGATTCGTCGTCGCGCCCCTTCCACCGCTTCGCGCACCGATGCGGGACGTGCCACGCGGCGCCGGACCCGTCGATGCACACGCGCCCGGAGTGGCGCGTCCTCATGAGCCGGATGGCGGGCCATATGGGCGAGGCCGGTCTGATCCCGCTGGACTCCACCGACTACCGGCTCATCGGCGACTTCCTGGAGAGCCACTCCCGCTGAAGGCGTCAGCCGCAGCGGGGACCCGAGCGACCGCGAGGCGCGTTGACGCGCCTGCACCTACGGGCCACATTCCCCGGGTTCCGGCGCCCGCCGCAAAGGGGTGCCAGCGTCCACCCGTCCCCGGGGGTCTCATGCGACGTCGTTTCGCCCGTAGCCCGGTCCTCTCGGTGTTCGTCGCGGCCGCAGTCATCGCGGCCTGCAGTCCCACGCAGGGCGATTCGGACGCTGCGGCACAGGTCGGGACCGATGCCGGCACGCCCGGGCAGTCCGCCGCGACGGTCACGTGCGACCCGCAGAACGGCGGCATCACCCTCCCCCAGGGCTTCTGCGCCACTGTCTTCGCCGACGACGTCGGCGCGGCCCGGCACATGGCCATCGCCCCGAACGGCGACGTCTTCGTTGCCCTGCGCGGTAACAACGGCGGCATCGTCGCCCTCCGTGATACGACCGCCGACGGGCACGCCGACGTCCAGCGCCGCTGGTCGGTCGACGCCCCGGGGACGGGCATGGCGCTGGACGGGGAAACGCTCTACTTCGGCTCCGATACGGGCGTGCTCCGGTTCCACCTGCCGACGGGCAGCCTCGAGCCGAGCGGCGGACCCGACACGATCGTGTCGGGCCTTCCGGCGCGCCCCGGACACAGCGCCAAGAGCATCGCCCTGTCCGATGGCACCATGTTCGTGAACATCGGCTCGCCCTCGAACAGCTGCCAGAAGGAGGACCGGGGGAACGGGTCGCCGGGCAAGGACCCGTGCGCCGAGCTGCAGACGCGCGCCGGCATCTGGCGGTTCGACCCGTCCCGCACGGGACAGACCGAGTCCGACGGCACCCGCTTCGCCACGGGCATCCGCAACGCCGTCGCCATTACGGTCCACGGCGGCGAGCTTTACGCCATGCAGCACGGCCGCGACCAGCTCTTCCAGAACTGGGGCAAGTACTACACGGCCCAGCAGGGCGCCGAGCTGCCCGCGGAGGAATTCCTGCACGTCACGAACGGAGACGACTTCGGCTGGCCGTACTGCTACTACGACCAGAACCAGGGGAAGCTGATACTCGCCCCCGAGTACGGCGGAACGGGCAGCGAGGTGGGGAGGTGCGCCGACAGGAAGGGGCCGCTCATGGCGTTCCCGGGTCACTGGGCGCCGGACGGCATCACGTTCTATGACGGAGACCAGTTCCCGCAGAAGTACCGGGGCGGCGTCTTCATCGGCTTCCACGGCTCCTGGAACCGCGCGCCACAGCCGCAGGCGGGGTACAAGGTCGTTTTCGTGCCGATGGCGAACGGCCAGCCCTCGGGGGAGTACGAGGTCTTCGCCGACGGCTTCGCGGGGGGGAACCTCTCCCCCAACGACGCCGCGCACCGGCCGACGGGGCTCAGCGTCGGCCCGGACGGCTCGCTCTACGTTTCCGACGACCAGGGCGGCCGCATCTGGCGCATCGTCTGGCAGGGTGGCGGCTCGTGACGCCCGCCGGCCCTGCGGTGCACTAGCGGCGGCGCGTTGACAAGGCCGCAGCCGATGGCGACCTTATCCTGCTGTGGCCGGCCCGATGGCCGGCCCCGCTCTTTCCGTCCGCTACAACGCAGGGAGTAACTGTCGATGCTCGGCACGATCAAGGGCCGAATCCTCGTCATCCTCGTCATATTGGCCGTCGCGGCTGGCTACCTCTTCACGCACGGGATCAAGCTCGGTCTCGACCTGCAGGGGGGCATGCACCTCGTCATGGAGGTGGAGGACCAGAAGGGCACGATGACGGCGGAGGCGAAGAAGGACGCGACCGATCGCGCCCTGAAGATCATCCGCACGCGCGTGGACGAGTTCGGCGTCGAGGAGCCGCTGATCCAGAAGGTCGGCGATACGCGCATCATCGTGGAGCTCGCCGGCATCCGGGACGAGGGTCGGGCCAAGGACGTCATCGAGCGGGCGGCGTTCCTCGAGTTCCAGATCGTGGGCTCGTCGCAGAAGGTGGTGGACGCGTTGCCGCGCATGGACCAGGCGGTCGTCGATACGCTGGGCGCGGAAGCGGTGCCGTCCGGCGCCGGTCAGACGACGCCGCAGAACGAGGTCCGGAACCTCCTCTTCGGTACGAGCGACACGACGGGCGCCGCGGACACCACCGGCGCGTCCGCGGACACCACCGGCGCGTCCGCAGACACCAGTGGGGCCGCGGACTCTGCGGCGGCGGCGACTCCGTCGCCCGCGGATTCCGCCGCGGCTGCTGCGGCGGCGGCGCATCCCCTCAGCTCGCTTCTGATGAGCGGCGGTGCGGACGGCGAGTTCCTCGTGCCCGAGTCCGACGTGGCGCAGGCGAAGAAGTATCTGGCGCTGCCCCAGGTGCAGGCGCTCATGCCCCGGGGGCTCGACCTGCACTGGGCGAACCAGACGGAGGGCGTCGGCGCGCAGCTCTACCGCCGTCTGTACGTCCTCGAGACGCCGCCGGTCATGACCGGCGAGTACCTGGAGAACGCCACGGCGGGCCGCGAGTCCCAGTACAACCAGACGATCGTCAGCTTCCAGCTTTCGCGCCGCGGCGGTCGCATCTTCGAGGACGTCACCAGCCGCCACATCGGGGATCGCCTCGCGATCCTCCTGGACAAGGAGGTCGTGAGCGCGCCCGTGATCAAGGGCCGCATCGGGACCTCCGGCCAGATCGAGCTCGGCCAGGCGCCCATCGAGGAAGCCCGCGACCTCGCCCTCGTCCTGCGGGCCGGCGCGCTGCCCGCCCCGCTCCACGTCATGGAGGAGCGTTCGGTCGGTCCGTCTCTCGGTGCCGACTCCATCGCGCAGGGCAGGATGGCCGGCATCGTCGGACTGCTCCTCGTCGTCGGCATCATGGTCGGCTACTACCGCCTCGCCGGCGTGCTGTCGGTGGTGGCGCTGAGCGCCTACGTGCTGCTCGTGCTGGGCGGACTGGCCGCGTTCGACGCGACCCTCACCGCGCCCGGCATCGCGGGCATGATCCTCTCCGTCGGCATGGCCGTGGACGCGAACGTGCTGATCTTCGAGCGAATACGTGAGGAGCTCGCGCTGGGCAGAACCGTGCGGGGCGCGGTCGACGCGGGCTTCGAGCACGCCATGTCGGCCATCGTCGACTCGAACCTGACGACGCTGATCACGGCGCTGATCCTGTTCCAGTTCGGGACCGGTCCGGTACGCGGCTTCGCCGTCACGCTGTCCATCGGGATCCTGGCGTCCTTCTTCTCCGCGGTCTACATCACGCGCACGCTCTTCCTGATCTATCTGGATCGGAAGCGCACCGCGGAAACCCTGAGCATCTGAGCCGGCTGCGCAATGCGACTCTTCAAGAACGCCCACTACGACTTCATCGGCGTCCGTCGCCGGGCCTACGTCGTGAGCGGCACGCTGCTGGTGCTGGGCATCGCCGCCGGCATCTTCTTCCAGGTGGCCACGGGGTCCTGGCTCAACTACGGCGTGGACTTCACGGGCGGCACCCTCGTCCAGGTCCGCTTCGAACAGGACGTGCCGGTGGGGGATCTGCGCGGCACCGTGCAGAAGGTGGTCCCGGGCTCGGAAGTCACCCGCATCGGGACCGGCGCCGAGTTCCTGATCCGCGCCCCACAGTTCGTGGAAGGCACGGAGAACGTGGCCGACGAGCTGGTGGCGGCCGTACAGGCGAAATACCCGTCGGTGGACGTCGAGCGGCGGGAGGCGGTCGGACCGAAGATCGGCAGCGAGCTGCAGGAGAAGGCCGGCTTCGCCGTCCTCCTCTCGTTCGCGTTCACGCTGATCTACCTGGCCTTCCGCTTCGAGTGGCGCTTCGGCGTCGCCGCCGTCATCGCCACGTTCCACGACATCATTCTGACGATGGCCCTGATCTCGGGCTTCCGGCTCGATTTCTCCCTCACCACGGTCGCGGCCGTGCTGACGATCATCGGCTATTCGCTGAACGACACGATCATCGTCTTCGACCGGATTCGCGAGAACCTGAAGGCGACGGGCCGGCGGGACGACACCAAGGCGATCCTGAACCGCTCGATCAACGAGACGCTGCCGCGCACGATCCTGACGGCCGGCACGACCGTGGCGACGCTGCTCGCGCTGTTCATCCTGGGCGGCGGCGTGATCCGGCAGTTTGCGCTGATCCTCATCATCGGGATCGTGTTCGGGACGTACTCGTCCATCTTCGTCGCGTCGCCGGCGCTCCTGGAGATCGAGCGGCGCTGGGGCTCGAGCGGATCGAAGAGCCGCGGCCGCAAGCGGAAGACCGCGCGGGCCGGCGCCGGCGTCTGAGGCCCGCCCGAGCGGGGGTCCCATGCGAGCCGCCGCCGGGCATGCCGGGGGCGGCTCGCTTCGTTCGAGCCGACGGAGACGGATGCTGTTCGATTCCCACTGCCACCTGACCGACGAGCGTTTCGCCGCGGACCTTCCCGCCGTCCTGGAGCGGGCGTGGCAGGCAGGACTCGTCGGCCTCGTGAGCATCGCGTCGGACGCGAAGGACGCCGAGGCGGCTGCCGCCCTCGCGGCAGCCGATCCCCGCCTCCGCGCCACCGCAGGGATCCACCCGCACACGGCCCGCGACGCGGACGAGGAGGCCTTCCGGAGGGTCGAGGATCTGCTCGGGCGGGACGAGGTGGTGGCGGTCGGCGAAGCGGGGCTCGACTACCACTACGACAACAGCCCTCGGGACGCGCAGCGGAAGGTCTTCCGCCGGCAGCTCGAGCTCGCAGCCCGCACCGGGCTCCCGATCGTGGTCCACTCCCGGGAGGCGGACGGCGACACCGCCGCCCTCATCGAGGAGGCCGGCCGCGACGTGCGCGGGGTTCTCCACTGCTTCGCCGGGGGGGACGGTCTCCTCGACGCCGGGCTTCGCAACGACTGGTACGTGTCGTTCTCCGGGATGGTAACGTTCCGGAGCTGGAGCGCCGAAGACCTCGTCCGCCGCGTGCCCGCCGACCGGCTCCTCGTCGAGACCGACAGCCCCTATCTCGCGCCGGTGCCGCATCGCGGCGGGCGCAACGAGCCCGCGTACGTGGCACGCGTCGTGGAGCGGCTCGCGGAAATGCTCGGGGAGGACGGATCGGCCGTGGCGGAACGGACGACGGAGAATGCCCGCCGCTTCTACCGGCTGGAGGCGTAGCGTGGCACGGCGGATCCACGTACTGCCCGACGCGCTGGTCGACCAGATCGCCGCGGGGGAGGTGGTCGAGCGTCCGGCTTCCATCGTGAAGGAGCTGGTCGAGAACGCGCTCGACGCCGCCGCTACGCGCATCGAGATCGTCGTGAGGAACGGCGGAAAGACGGAGATCCGCGTCGCCGACGACGGCTGCGGCATGAGCCGCGACGACGCGCTGGTGGCCCTGGATCGACACGCCACCAGCAAGATCTCGACGCCCGACGACCTGCGGGGCGTCCGAACGTTCGGCTTCCGGGGGGAAGCCCTGCCGTCCATCGCCGCCGTCACGCGCTTCACCATCGAGACGGCCGAGCCCGGCGAGGTGGGCACACGGGTGAGGGCGGCCAGTGGCCGGATCGCGGGCGTGGAGGACGCCGCCCGCCAGGCAGGCACCACCGTGGTCGCGCGCAGCCTGTTCCACGGCCTGCCGGTGCGTGCGAAGTTCCTGAAGACGGCCGCCGTGGAGACCCGCGCCATCGTGGACGCGGTCACGTCTCTCGCCCTGGCGAACCTCTCGACCGCGTTCCGCCTCGAGTCGAACGGCCGGGAGCTGTTCGACCTGCCGGCGGCCCCCGACCTGCTGAACCGCGTGGCGGACCTGTGGGGACCCGAGACGGCGGGCCGCTTCATCCCGCTCTCGTCCGTCCGCGGCGGGACCCGCGTGGCTGGCCTGGTCGACCGACCCGACGCGGCCGAGACCGGCCCGCGGCGGATCCATCTCTTCGTCGGCGGGCGCCCCTTCCGCGACCGCGGCCTCGTGCACGCCGCCGAGCGCGGCTACCGCACGACGGTCCCGCGCCAGGCGCGGCCGTCCCTCCTGCTCTACATCGACGTGCAGCCCGGCGACGTGGACGTGAACGTCCACCCCTCGAAGGCAGAGGTGAAGTTCCGCGAGCGGGCCGCCGTCGAGGAGGTCGTCGAGGAGGCCGTGCGGAACGCCCTCGGGACGCTGGGCAGCGCCGCGCCCCTCGAGCGGCGCCCGGGCGTTCCACGGCTCGTCGGTCCCGGAGCGGGCCACGAGGCGTCCCGCCCCCCGGCCGCCGGTGCGGCGTCGCGCGGCCAGTTCTCGCTCTTCGTCTCCGCTGCGCGCGCCCGGCCCGGCGGAGCCTCCGGAGCCGACGGCGAGCCCATGGCCGGGGAACAGGCATCGGAGGACGCATCCGCGGCGGACGCGGATGCGGCCGGAGAGCCCGGAGGCGACGTCGCCCCTCGAGCCGCGAGGCCTCATCTCTGGCAGGTCCACGACAGCTACATCTTCGCCGAGACGCGGAGCGGCCTCGTGATCATCGACCAGCACTCCGCCCACGAGCGGGTGCTGTTCGAGGCGATGATGCGACAGTTCTCCGAAGGGGGCGCCGTGAGCCAGCGCCTGCTCTTTCCGATCACGCTGCGGTTCGGGCCCGCGGAGTACGACGTCTTCGAGCAGAGCGCCGAGATCTTCGCCCGGGCGGGCTTCGAGCTGGAGCCGTTCGGAGGCCGGACCGTCATCGTGCACGCGGTGCCGAGCCCACATCCGTGGTTCGAGCCGGAGCGATGCCTGCGCGAGATGATCGGCGAGCTGGCCGAAGGCAGCGATCTCACCCGCGCGGCGAAGAACCAGTTCGAGCGGATCGCCTCCACGTTCGCCTGCAAGGCGGCCATCAAGGCCGGACAGCATCTCGGCCCGAAGGAGATGCTCGAGCTCTTCGACGGGCTCTTCGCCACCGAGCTCCCGTACCACGACGTGCACGGCAGGCCCACGGTCATCCGTCTGTCGCTTCAGGAGCTGGAGCGACGGTTCGGCCGCAGTGGCTGAGCGCATCCCGGCCATCGTCGGGGCCACGGCGACGGGGAAGACCGAGGTCGGCGTTCTGCTCGCCCGGCGGATCGCCGGGGAGGTGGTGTCCATGGACTCCCGGCAGATCTACCGAGGCATGGACATCGGCACTGCCAAGCCCACTTCGGACGAGCGGATGGGCGTGCCGCACCACGGCCTCGACGTCGTGACGCCCGACCAGCGCTACAGCGCCGGCCGTTTTGCCCGCGACGCTCGCCGGTGGATCGCCGACATCCGCGGCCGGGGCCACGTCCCGGTTCTCGTCGGCGGCACCGGCTTCTTCCTGCGCGCTCTCATCCAGCCGCTGTTCGACGAGCCGCCCATGGAGGCGCGGCGCCGTGAGCGCCTTCGCGAGGCCCTCGGCACGATGGCCGACGCGGATCTCCGGAGGTGGCTCGAGCGGGTCGACCCCCAACGCGCCCGGGATCTCTCCGCCGGCGGCGGTCGGCAGCGCGTGCTCCGCGCCCTCGAGATCGTGCTGCTGACCGGCAGGACGATCGGCTGGTGGCACGAGCACGCGCCCGGCGAGCCGGGTGTGCCCGTCGCCGCGTTCGTCCTCGAGCTGCCCCGGGCGGAGCTGTATCGGCGCATCGACGACCGGGTGCATCGCATGGTCGACGAGGGGCTGGTGGACGAGGTTCGACGGCTTCGGGACCGCGGGTACGCGCCGGACGCGCCCGGTCTCACGGCGACGGGCTATCGCGAAGTGGTGCGACACCTGCAGGGGGACGAACCCCTCGACGCCACCATCGAGTCGATACAGAGGGCTACGCGTCGATACGCCCGGCGGCAGCTCACGTGGTTCCGCCACCAGTTGCCGGCGGACGCCGTGCGACTGGACGCCACGCGGGACCCCGAGGATCTGGCCGACGACATCGCCCGGACGTGGAGAACCGAGGAGGAGGAAGCGTGAGGATCGGGATCGCGTGCTACCCCGTCTACGGAGGCTCCGGCGCCGTCGCGACGGAACTCGGTCTCGCCCTCGCCGAGCGCGGTCACGAGGTGCATTTCATCAGCTACTCCCAGCCCTTCCGGCTGCCATACTTCGTCGACCGCGTGTTCTACCACGAGGTCGAGATGCCGGCCCACCCCCTCTTCGAGCACCCGCCCTACAGCCTGGCCCTGGCCTCCGAGATGCACAACACCGCGGTGCGGCGAAAGCTCGACATCCTGCACGCCCACTACGCCGTGCCACACGCCACGTCCGCGTGGATCGCCCGGGAGATGCTCGCGCCGGAGCACCGGCTGCGCGTCGTCACGACGCTGCACGGGACGGACATCACGCTCATCGGGCAGGACCCGTCCTTCAAACCCATCACCCGCTTCTCGATCGCCCGTTCGGACGGCGTCACGGCCGTGTCGGAGTACCTGCGCCAGGAGACGGAGCGGGCGTTCGCCCTCGGAGGCCAGCCCATCCGCGTCATCCCGAACTTCGTGGACCTGGATCGCTACCGCCGGGACCGGCTACCCTGCCATCGCGGCAGCTTCGTGAAGGAGGACGAGTACATCGTCATGCACATCTCGAACTTCCGGGCCGTCAAGCGCGTCGACCTCGTCGTCCGCATCTTCGCGCGCATCGCCCGCGAGCTGCCGGCCCGGCTGCTCCTCGTCGGCGACGGACCGGAGCGCGGCAAGGCGCAGCAGGTGGCGGAGGACGAAGGCGTTCAGTCGAACGTCGTCTTCCTCGGCAAGCAGGAGTCGGTGGCCGAGCTGCTCGCGTGTGCCGACCTGCTGCTGCTGCCCAGCGAGTCGGAGTCGTTCGGCCTCGTAGCACTCGAGGCCATGGCCTGCGGCGTGCCCGTCGTCGCCAGCGACGTCGGCGGCGTTCCGGAGGTGGTGCCCCACGGATCGGCCGGTTTCCTGGCCCCGGTCGGAGACGTCGAGGCCATGGCGTCGGCAGCGATCGATCTGCTCGGGGACCGGGACCGGTGGCGCGACGCGAGCCGCGCCGCCCGTGAGGCCGCGGGACGGTTCGACGCCCGGCGCGTGGTCCCGATGTACGAGTCGTTCTACGAGGAGGTTCTGAGCCGGTGAGTATACTCGACGCTGTGATTCTCGGCCTGGTCCAGGGGCTCACGGAGTTCCTGCCCGTCTCCAGCTCCGGCCACCTCGTGATGGCCCAGCAGATCCTGGGGGTCCACGAGCCGGGCGTGTTCCTCGAGGTCGTGCTCCACGTGGGCACGCTCCTCTCCGTCATCATCGTCTACCGGGCCAAGCTCTGGGAGCTCGTCGTGGGCCTGTTCACCGGTCGCGGCCGCGATCTCCGCTACATCGCGCTCCTCGCACTCGCGACGCTCCCCGCCGCCGTCGTCGGCGTCCTCCTGGAGAGCTCCATCGAGAGCGCCTTCGACGCGCCCGCCTTTGCCGGCGCCATGCTCCTCGTCACGGGCGTCGTGCTCTGGACGACGCGCTTCGTCGAGAAGGACCGGCCGGGAGGCACGACCGAGCCGGGCTGGCTCCTCGCCCTCCTCATCGGCTGCGCACAGGCGTTCGCCATCCTGCCCGGCATCTCCCGCTCCGGGTCCACGATCACCGCCGGGCTCTGGGGCGGCATGCTCGGCGCCGCCGCCGCCGAGTTCAGCTTCCTGATGTCCATCCCCGCCATCGCAGGCGCCGCCGTGCTCCAGGTCGGGGACGTGCGGGCCGACATCGGCGTCATCGGCGCCGTGCCCCTCGCCGTCGGCTTCCTGACCTCGCTCATCGCCGGCGTCGTCGCCATCAAGTTCCTCGTCTGGATGCTGCGGCGGCAGGAGTTCCACCGCTTCGCCTACTACCTGTGGGCGGTCGGGCTGGCGTACCTCGGATGGATCTGGCTGGGGTGAACCCCGACCCGGCGCGACCGAGGGCAGAGCGGACGCGTCCCGGCCCGGAACCGACCCCCGTCGCCGAATGGGAGGGACGGTCGGTCGAGGAGTGGCGCGTCCGTTGGGACGTGCCGCAGCTCTTCGTCTACGCGAGCGTCGGCTCGACCAACGACCTCGCCGCCCGCCTCGCCGCCGCCGGCGCGCCGGGCGGCTCCACAGTCCTCGCCGACGAGCAGACGGCGGGCCGCGGCCGCCAGGGAAGGGCGTGGATCGCGCCGCCGGGTACCGCGGTGCTTCTGTCCATGATCCTCCGCCCCGGCGACGGCGTCGACCCGCGCTGGACGGGCACGGTGCCCGTTCTCGTGGGACTGGCCGTCGCCCGCGCCGTCGAGAGCCTGACGGGCGTCCGGGCCGGAGTGAAATGGCCGAACGACGTCGTCGTGGACGAACGCAAGCTCGCGGGCGTACTGTGTGAGTCCGCCATCACCGGGGGGCGGGCCGGCTGGGTGGTGGCGGGAATCGGGACCAACGTGTCGCTCACCGACGCCGACCTGCCACCTTCCGTGCGCGGGAGGGCGACGTCCCTCGCCCGCGCTTCCGGCGGCGACGTCCGGCGCGCCGACTACGCCGGCGCCCTCATCCACGAGCTCCGGTCCTTCGCCGGTGCCGCGGGCCAGCCGCTCGACGGTCCCCTGGCCGACGAGCTCCGCTCCCGGGACGTCCTGTTCGGTCAGTCCGTCTACGACGCCGACGGCTCGCCCCTCGGCGTCGGCGATGGCATCGAGCCGGACGGAAGGCTGCGCGTCCGCTCCCCCGGGGGCGCGCTCCAGACCCTGTCCGCCGCCACGATCCGCACGGCGGCGATGCTCCACCCCCTGACCGAGAACGGAAACCCATGATCCTCGTCTTCGACGTCGGAAACACAGAAACCGTCCTCGGCCTCTTCCAGGACGAGCGGCTCGTCGAGCAATGGCGCATATCCACCGAGACGAGGCGCACCGTCGACGAGACCGGCCTCCTGGTCCGCTCCCTGGTCCGCGAGTCCGGCTACGACCTGGACGATCTCGAAGCCGGGATCGTCGCATCGGTCGTTCCGGTCATCACGCCCGTCCTCCTGCAGATGTGCGAGCGCCACCTCGCCGTCGCTACCCACGAGATCCGCGGCGACTCGGGGCTGCCCGTCCACCTCGACGTCGAGGAGCCCCTCAGCGTCGGCGCCGACCGGATCGTCAACACCCTCGCCGCCATGGAGCTCTACCACCGCGACACCATCGCCGTCGACCTCGGAACGGCGACGACCTTCGACTGCATCACCGGCGACGGCCACTTCCTCGGCGGCGTCATCGCGCCCGGTGTGCGCACCGGCGCCGAGACCCTCGTCCGACGCACCGCTCGACTCCCCCACGTCCACCTCGAACGCCCCGCCCACGTCATCGGCCGCCGCACCGACACCGCGCTCCACTCCGGCATCTTCTTCGGCGCCGTCGCCGTCATCGATGGGATCGTGCGCCGCATGCGCGACGAGTGGGGCCGCCCCGACGCCTTCGTCGTCGCCACCGGCGGCCTCGCCCCCCTCCTCGGCCCCCACTGCGAGACGATCGAGAAGATCGAGCCCCATCTGACGCTGCATGGGCTGGCCGTGGCGTATCGTTATTTGAAGTGAGGCTGAGGCTGAGGCTGAGGCTGAGGCTGAGGCTGACTGCCTGATTGACCGGATCCTCCTGCCAGATCGGCGGCTTGGGGCGGCATGGCCCATGCTGTTGAGTGGGGGTATCACGGGCGCTTGACATCGACGGGCGTCCGTCTATTTTGGCACCGGTATTAGCACTCGCATTCGATGAGTGCCAGAAAACCGGACACGGTGTTTCATCAACCGATTCAGGAGGGAGACGCGATGGCGACTGCATCGGCGACGAAGATCCGGCCGCTGGCCGACCGCGTAGTGGTCAAGCCGCTGGAAGAGACGGAGCAGATGCGCGGCGGGCTCTACATCCCCGACACGGCGAAGGAGAAGCCGCAGCAGGGAGAGGTCGTGGCGGTGGGCGAGGGCAGGCTGACGGATGAGGGGAAGCGGATCCCGCTGGACGTGAAGGCGGGGGATCGGGTGCTGTACGGCAAGTACAGCGGCACCGAGGTGAACCTGGACAACGAGCAGTACCTGATCCTGCGGGAGTCGGACGTCCTGGCGGTGATCAAGGACTGAAATCCGCGGCAGGCGGAACGACGGTATGTGAACCCCGAAATGAACCGATAGAGGAGGAGCAGCGATGGCTGCCAAGGAGCTTCAGTTCGACACGGAGGCGCGCGCGGCGCTGAAGCGCGGCGTGGACAAGCTGGCCGAAGCGGTGAAGGTGACGCTCGGCCCGAAGGGCCGGAACGTGGTGGTGGACCGGAAGTTCGGCTCGCCGACGGTCACGAAGGACGGTGTGACGGTCGCCAAGGAGATCGAGCTCTCGGATCCCGTCGAGAACATGGGTGCGCAGATGGTGAAGGAGGTCGCCACGAAGACGAGCGACCTGGCCGGCGACGGCACGACGACGGCGACGGTGCTGGCGCAGGCGATCTTCAAGGAGGGCCTGAAGAACGTGACGGCCGGCGCGAACCCGATGGCCATCAAGCGCGGCATCGACCGGGCGGTGGAGAAGGTCGTCGAGGAGCTGAAGGCGCTCTCGACGCCGACGAAGGGGAAGAAGGAGATCGCCCAGGTCGGCGCGATCTCGGCGAACAACGACATGGAGATCGGCGATCTCATCGCCGACGCCATGGAGAAGGTCGGCAAGGACGGCGTGATCACGGTCGAGGAGGCGCGCGGCCTGGAGACCACGCTGGAGACGGTCGAGGGCATGCAGTTCGACCGGGGCTATCTGTCGCCCTACTTCGTGACGGATCCGGAGCGCATGGAAGCCGTCCTCGAGGACGCCATGGTGCTGATCCACGACAAGAAGATCAGCAACATGAAGGACCTGCTGCCGGTGCTGGAGAAGGTGGCGCAGCAGGGCCGTCCGCTCCTGATCATCGGAGAGGACGTCGAGGGCGAGGCGCTTGCGACGCTGGTCGTGAACAAGCTGCGCGGCACGCTCAAGGTCTGCGCCGTGAAGGCGCCGGGCTTCGGCGACCGCCGCAAGGCGATGCTCCAGGACGTCGCGGTCCTGACGGGCGGCCAGGTGATCAGTGAGGAGCTCGGCTTCAAGCTCGAGAACGCGGTCCTGTCCGACCTCGGCCAGGCGAAGCGGATCGTCGTCGACAAGGACAACACCACGCTCATCGACGGCGCGGGCGAGCAGGACAAGATCAAGGGCCGGATCGAGGAGATCCGCGTGGCCATCGACAAGTCGACGTCCGACTACGACCGCGAGAAGCTCCAGGAGCGCCTCGCGAAGCTGTCGGGCGGCGTCGCCGTCATCAACGTCGGCGCGGCCACCGAGACCGAGATGAAGGAGAAGAAGGCGCGCGTCGAGGACGCCCTGCACGCCACGAGGGCGGCCGTCGAGGAGGGCATCGTGCCCGGCGGCGGCGTTGCGCTGCTGCGGGCGAAGGCGAAGCTCGCCGACTTCACGGTCGAGCAGGCGGACGAGCAGATCGGCGTCCAGATCCTGCTGCGGGCCCTCGAGTCTCCGATCCGCCAGATCGCGTCCAACGCGGGGGCGGAGGGCTCCATCATCGTCGAGCGCGTTCGTACGAACGACGCGGCCAACTTCGGCTACAACGCCCAGTCCGACACCTATGAGGACCTGGTGGAGGCGGGCGTCATCGACCCGACGAAGGTGACCCGCACCGCGCTTCAGAACGCGGCCTCCATCGCCAGCCTCCTTCTCACGACCGAGTGCGTGGTCGTGGAGAAGCCGGAGGAGGAGGAGAAGGGCGGCGGCGGCGGTGGCATGCCGGGCGGCATGGGCGGAATGTACTAGTCGCCTGATCGGGCTTTCTGCGCCGGAACAGGGGCGGACTCCTTTGGGGGTCCGCCCCTTTTCCAGGGCTGGCGCTAGGGCTGGGGCCAGGGCTGGGAACGTCGGGCAACGTTCGGGTTCGGGCGGCGGTGTCCCGCCGCCCAGGCGAAGACGGTGCCGACCGCCGCGCGGGCGAGGAGCCCATCGATGCCGGCAGCATCGGCGGCCAGTACTCGCCCGCCGTCATCCCCCCCGCAGTACTTTCCCGCAGTACTTTCCCGCAGTACTCGCCCGCAGTTCTCGCCCGCCGTATTCGCCCGCCGTACCCAGCCCGCCGTACATTGAGCCGGATGAACCCAAAGCCCCCGCAGTCCTGGCTCGCCGTCCTCTTCGATCTCGACGGCACCCTTGCCGA
Source organism: uncultured Gemmatimonadales bacterium (assembly GCA_963728445.1). Taxonomy (GTDB): domain Bacteria; phylum Gemmatimonadota; class Gemmatimonadetes; order Longimicrobiales; family RSA9; genus CAVSJO01. The sequence goes on from CAVSJO010000006.1 coordinate 2,057,585, forward strand.
CACGACGGAGCTGATCCTCGCCTGCTACCGCCACACGATGCGCACGCACCTGGGCGAGGAGCGGCCCGACGAGGAGTGGCTGGAGTGGATCGGCACGCCGCTCCGGGACCAGCTCCGGATCTTCGCGCGGGAGGAGGCGGAGGTGCCGGCGATGGTGAAGACCTACGTCGCCTATCAGGAGACGATCCACGACCGCATGGCCCGGGCGTTCCCCGGCGTGGTCGAGATCGTCGAGGCGCTGGGGCGGGCGGGCACGCCGGCGGCCATCGTGACGAGCAAGGGCAGGGTCATGGGCCGGCGCACGCTGCGCTGCTGCGGGCTGCAGGAGACGCATTTCGCGGCGCACGTCTTCGCGGACGACGTGACGAGGGGCAAGCCGGACCCGGAGCCGGTGCTGCTGGCGCTCGAACGGCTGGCGGCGGCGGAGCCGGGGCGCGTGCTGTTCGTCGGGGACTCGCCCCACGACGTCGCCGCCGGTCGGGCCGCGGGCGTGCGGACTGCGGCGGCGCTGTGGGGCGCGGTGCGGGCGGAGTCGCTGCTGGAGGCGCGGCCGGACTACGTCGTCGAGCGCGTCGAGGAGCTGGCGGCGCTGTGTGGAGTCACAGTCTGAAGCTCTGCAGGAGCCGCTTCTCGCTTTCCCCCTCGATCCTCGCCTCCGCCTCGACGTAGGCCTCCAGACCGCTGCCGGCGAGCTTCTCCCGGAAGAGCTGGTCGAGCTGGAAGACGCCGGCGGAGTTGGACATGTCGATGACGAGGCGAACGGGCGTGTTTTCGCCCTTCTCGATGTGCACTGCCTCGATGGCGGCCGCGGAGATCGAGTGGATGCTCGTCGAGCCGGACTGGAAGGAGATGCGCGAGCGGCCCTTGGCCATGTCCAGCGCGTCGGCCACGCGCACGACGCCTGCCTCGAGCGTCAGCGGCTTCCCCCCGGACCGGTGGGCGATGATCGCGTGCAGGATCTCGGCGCGCAGGATCGTGGCCGTCGCGACGTCGTAGGGGCCCTCCAGGATCCGCTTCAGGATCGGCTGGGCCACGAACAGGGAGTATCCCTCGTGGTCCGCGCGGTGGATGGACATGCCCAGGTCGTGGAACAGGGCCGCCAGGGCGACGACGACCTCCGCGTCGTTGGACCCCATGCCGTAGTTCGTCACGACGGCCGGCTCGACGCCCTCCTCCAGCAGCATGCGGAGCAGCTTCACGGCGATGTTCATGACGATCTTCACGTGCACGGGCCCGTGGTCGGTCATGCCCAGCCGCTCCATGGCGTTTACGTTCGCGGCCAGCCACAGGGCGTACAGCTCCACGTCCGCGTTCACGCGCTCCATGACCTCCTGCAGCTTCGCGTTGTGCCGATCCGGGACGTTGATCGTGACGCGGTGGTCGAACCGCTCCCGGATGGTGCGGCCGGGGGTCAGACCGTCGCCCGCTTCGAGGTTTTCCTGGATGTCTTCGGCCATGGCCCGTGCTTTCGGAGAGTCGCGCTGCACGGCCCTTGCAGTCCTCACGGGCCCGTGCGAGTCTGTCTCGCGAGACGCTGAACCTCGCAACCAGAGGGTGACGTGGCAACACAGCAATCTCCGAACCGCCCGCGCCGGCGCGGGCTGGACATCCGCGCCGAGATGCGGAGCTTCCTCGACGAGCATCCCGACGGCTGGAACCACGACGACTGGACCGGCTTCGTCCACCGGCTCTCCCACGCCGGCTACGACACCCGGGACACCGACGCACTGGGCCGCGACCTCGAGGCGGAGCGGCTGCGCCGCACGCTCGAGAGCCGCGCGATTCCCGGACTCGGTCCCCGCCGCCGGGACGCCATCGTCGACGAGTTCGGAACGCTCTGGGAGCTCCGGCACGCGGACGTGGAGCGCATCGCCGCCGTGAAGGGCGTGCCCCGCGGCGTCGCCGTGAAGGTGCGTTCCGCGCTGGACTGAGCGGGCGACGTCGCCTCACGACGCTCGCGGCAGCCACAGGGCCGTCGGCGGTTGCCGGCGGCCCTCGGCTTTTCCATCTTCATGGATTGCGACAGGAACCTTCGACGGCCGACGTCGGCGCGTGAGACGCGGCGTCGTCCGCAGACCCAAGAGGACCAGTGAGCGACGGCGACATCCGGGTGACCCTGCCCGACGGAAAGATCCTCGAGATGCCCCGCGGCTCGAGCGCGGCGGACGTCGCGGCGCGCATCGGGCCGGGGCTCGCACGCGCGGCCCTCGCGGCCCGCGTCGACGGCCGCGTCGTGGACCTGAACCGCCCCATCGAGGAGGACGCGAAGGTCTCCATCCTCACGGAGCGGGACCGGGACGCCCTCGACGTGCTGCGCCATTCGGCCGCCCACGTCCTGGCCACGGCCGTGCGCCAGGTCCGGCCCGGCGCGGGCATCGGCTTCGGCCCCGCCATCGAGGACGGCTTCTACTACGACTTCGAGGTCGACGAGCCGTTCACGCCCGAGGAGCTCGAGACGATCGAGAAGGTGATGGGCGACGTCGCCGGCGAGGACTACCCGTTCGAGCGGCGCGTCGTGACCCGGGACGAGGCCCGCGAGCTCTTCGCCGACGACCCGCTCAAGCTCGAACGCCTCGAGGAGCTGGGCGAGGACGAGACGATCACCGTCTATCGCGACGGCCCCTTCCTCGACCTGTGCCGCGGCCCGCACCTGCCCGGCACCGGTCGCGTGAAGAACGTGAAGCTGCTCTCCACCGCCGGGGCGTACTGGCGGGGCGACGAGAAGCGCCAGATGCTCCAGCGCATCTACGGCACCGCGTTCTTCAGCGCCAGCGACCTCGAGGAGCACATTGAGCGTCTGGAGGAGGCGAAGCGCAGGGACCACCGTCGTCTGGGACGCGAGCTGGACCTGTTCGTCTTCCACCCCTTCGCTCCGGGCGCCCCGTTCTGGACCGATCGGGGCGAGGCCGTCTTCCACGAGCTCGGCGAGTGGATGCGCTCCACCCTGAAGCGCAACGGCTACGAGATCGTGAAGACGCCGCTCCTCTTCAACAAGGGGCTGTGGGAGATCTCCGGGCACTGGGGCAAGTACCGCGAGAACATGTTCCTCGTCCTGGAGGAGGAGGGCGGCGAGCCGGAGTTCTCCCTCAAGCCCATGAACTGCCCATCCCACTTCCTGCTCTACGCGTCCAGCCGCCACTCGTACCGGGAGCTGCCGATCCGATACGCGACGCAGGACGTTCTCCACCGCAATGAGGTGCGCGGCGCCCTCGGCGGCCTCACCCGCGTGCGCCAGTTCCAGCAGGACGACGCCCACATCTTCGTGGCGCCGGACCAGATCGCGGAGGAGGTGCAGCGTCTGGTCGAGCTGATCGACTACTTCTACCAGACCCTGGGTCTGCGCTTCGTGGCGAAGTTCTCGACCCGGCCGGAGCAGCGCATCGGCGACGACGCCCTGTGGGACCGCGCCGAAGGCGACCTCCGCGCGGCCCTCGACGCCACCGGCCTCGACTACGAGACCAAGGAGGGGGAGGGCGCGTTCTACGGGCCGAAGATCGACTTCGACGTCGCCGACTCGATCGGCCGCACGTGGCAGCTCGGCACCATCCAGCTCGACTACAACAATCCCGACCGCTTCGACCTGGTCTACGCCGGAGAGGACAACCAGGAGCACCGGCCGGTGGTCATCCACCGTGCCATCTTCGGCTCCTTCGAGCGCTTCATCGCGATCCTCATCGAGCACTTCGCCGGCGCCTTCCCGCTGTGGCTGGCGCCTGAACAGGTGCGCGTGCTGCCCATCACCGACGACCTCGCCGCCGACGCGCGCTCGTTCGCCGAGCAGCTGAAGAACGCCGGCATGCGCGTCACCGTCGACGACCGCTCCGAGACCCTCGGCTACCGCATCCGCGAGGCCGAGACGATGAAGGTCCCGTACATGGCGGTGCTGGGGAAGCGGGAGGCCGAGGCCGGCACCGTCGCCGTGCGCCAGCACGGCTCCGGCTCGAAGCAGGAGGTGGTGGAGCGCTCCGCCTTTCTGGCGCGACTGCAGGACGAGATCGAACGCAAACAGCTTTAGCCGGCCTGCGGCCGGGGCACCGCGCCGGAGGCGCGGGGCACGGCGCGGAGCGCCGGGCACCGGCCCTCTGGGCCGGGGCACCGCCTGCGGCGGGGGTTCCGCCTGCGGCGGGGGTTCCGCCTGCGGCGGGGGTTCCGCCTGCGGCGGGGGTTCCGCCTGCGGCGGGGGTTCCGGCTGCGGCGGGGGTTCCGGCTGCGGCGGGGGTTCCGCCTGCGGCGGGGGTTCCGCCTGCGGCGGGGGTGGCTCTCGTCGGGAGGGGCGGATCGGCGCGGCTCCTGGACCGGCATGTACGCCTCGCGGCCTCCGCGTTTCGAGGGCGTGGCGCCTCCCGCCGTTTCGCCCCGCGAGCGCCCCCGCGCGAAGCGCGGAACCCGCCGAAGGCGCCCGCGCCGCCGCAGGCCGGCGCCCCCGCCCGAAGGGCGGAACCCCCGCCGAAGGCGGTGCCCCACCCGAAGGGTGGTGACCCGGCCCCGCGGGCCGGTGCCCCGCGCCGCAGGCGCGGTGCCCCGCCCGCAGGGCGGCGCCTTGACACTCCCGGTCCCTTTCCAGTACCTTGACCGGTCGAGAAGACGAGCAAGTGAGGCTTGCCTCCATTGAGGCTTGCCTCCACCTGAACGGTCCGCGCGAGCGGTACTGGCGGGTCCCGAGCGAGACGCACCCGGCCACGGGCGTGGCGGGGGTGCGTCCCGACATGCGGATCCCGGATGTGGGTCCGCATTTTTTGTCCCTTTTTCGGAGAGACATCACCATATCCACGGACAAGCGGGTGCGCGTGAACCGTCAGATCCGGATCAGCCCGGTCCGGGTCGTGGACGAGAATGGTGAGCAGCTGGGGATCCTGCCCGTCGACCAGGCCGTGGCGACCGCGGAGGAGCGGGGGCTGGATCTGGTGGAGGTGGCGCCCACGGCGCGTCCGCCGGTCTGCCGGATCATGGACTACGGGAAGTTCAAGTACGAGGAGGCGCGCAAGGCGCGTCGGGCGCGCAAGAAGCAGCACCAGGTCCAGATCAAGGAAGTGAAGTTCCGGCCGGGCATCGAGGAGCACGACTTCGAGTTCAAGATCCGGCACGCGCGGCGCTTCCTGGAAGAGGGCAACAAGGTGAAGGCGACCATGATGTTCCGGGGCCGACAGGTCGCCCATTCGGATCTGGGCCGGCAGGTGCTGGTCCGGGTCGCCGAGGTCCTGGAGGACGTGGGGCGGGTGGAATCGGAGCCTGCCCTGGAGGGCCGGAACATGACCATGATCGTGGCGCCGCGGCGGTAGCGCGGCTTTCGAAGGAGACGGCGATGCCGAAGATGAAGACGAATCGGAGCGCGGCGAAGCGCTTCAAGAAGACGGGGAAGGGCAAGGTCCGCCGATTCAAGGCGAACAAGAGCCACATCCTCACGAAGAAGACGGCGAAGCGGAAGCGTCACCTGCGCCACGCCACGACGGTGGCGAAGGCGGACGAGAAGCGCGTCAAGCGCATGCTGGGAGGCTGATCCATGCCACGCGCAACGAACGCCGTCGCCCGGCACAGGAAGAAGAAGAAGTACCTGAAGGCTGCACGGGGATACTGGGGCGCCCGCTCCAAGCTGTGGCGGATCGCGAAGAACGCGGTCGAGCGCGGCTGGGTGTACTCGTACCGGGACCGCAAGAACCGGAAGCGGGAGATGCGGCGCCTGTGGATCACGCGCATCAACGCGGCCTCACGGGAGCACGACCTGAGCTATTCGCGCCTGATCAACGGCCTCAAGCTGGCCGGGGTCGAGGTCAACCGTAAGGTGCTCGCGGATCTGGCGGTCCGGGAGCCGGAGGCCTTCGGCGCCATCGTCGAGCAGGCGAAGGCGCACCTCGGCTGAGGAGGCCGTGCGCCGGCTGACGAGCTCGGCCGATTCGAGCCGTCGGGGACGCCCGAGAGGGTGTCCCCGACGCCGCGCCGCCGCCCGGCGGTGCGTCCCCGGACCCGTGTCCCATAGCATTCATCCATGACCCGCGATCTCCTGGAAGCGCTCGAGACCGTCGAGCGGGAGGCCCGGGAGGCCATCGGCGCCGCCTCCGACGAGGCGGCCGTCGAGGAGCTGCGCGTCCGCTATCTCGGCCGAAAGGAAGGCCGGATCACGGGTGTGCTGAAGCGCCTCGGCAGTCTCCCGCCCGAGGCCCGACCCGAGGTCGGGGCGGCGGCCAACCGCGTGAAGGAAGCGGTGTCGGCGCTGCTCGAAGAGCGGGCGAGCGCCGTAGGCGACGTCGCCCGGCGTGAGTCCGGTCCTGACCTGACGCTCCCCGGCCGGGCCGTCTGGCGTGGCGCGAAGCACCCCGTCGTGCAGGTGATCGACGAGATCTGCGACGTCTTCCGGACCCTCGGCTTCGCCCGCGTGCGCGGGCCGGAGGCGGAGACGGAGTGGCACAACTTCGTGGCCCTGAACACCCCCCTCGACCACCCCGCCGCCGACGAGCACGACACGTTCTATCTCTCGGACGGGTTCCTGCTGCGCAGCCACACGTCGCCCGGCCAGATCCGGACGATGCAGACGCACGAGCCGCCGATCCGCGTGGTGATCCCGGGCATGTGCTACCGGCGCGACCCGTACGATGCGTCCCACGCGCCGGCCTTCGATCAGATCGAGGGGCTCGCGGTGGACGAGGGGATCACGTTCGTCGACCTGCGGGCGACGCTGGCCGAGTTCGCGCGCCGATTCTTTGGCGAGAGCGCCCGCGTGCGCTTCCGGCCGTCGTACTTCCCGTTCACCGAGCCGAGTGCGGAGGTGGACGTGAGCTGCACGATCTGCGGCGGGTCCGGCTGCCCGACCTGCAAGGGCACGGGCTGGATCGAGATCATGGGCGCCGGCATGGTGGACCCCGCGGTGCTGGAGAACGTGGGCTACGATCCCGAGCGCTACACCGGCTTCGCGTTCGGGATGGGACCCGGGCGAATCGCGATCCTGCGCTACGGGATCCCGGACATCCGGCTGTTCTACGAGTCGGACGTGCGCTTTCTCGAGCAGTTCCGGGGGTGACGTGGACCTGAGCTACCGCTGGCTTCAGACCCTCGTCGACGGGCTGGACGCCTCCCCACAGGCGGTCTCGGACCGGCTGGCCGCCCTCGGCGCGCCCGTCGACGAGCTCGTTCCCCTGGGAGAGGGCCTGGGCGACATCGTCGTCGCCCGGGTGCTGGAGGCGGGGCCGCACCCGAACGCGGATCGCCTCTCCCTCTGTCGCGTGGACGCCGGCGGCGACGAGCCGCTCCCGGTGGTATGCGGCGCGCCGAACGTCCGCGCCGGCCACACGTACGCGTTCGCGCCCGTCGGCGCGTTCCTGCCCGACGGGACGAAGATCCGGAAGGCGAAGATCCGCGGCGAGTACAGCCAGGGCATGCTGTGCAGCGAGCGCGAGCTCGGGCTCGGGCGCGGACACGAGGGCATCATGGAGCTGTCGGGCGGCGAGCCGGGCGAGCCCCTGGTGCCGTTCCTCGGCCTGGACGATGCCCGCATCGTCATCGACGTGACGCCGAACCGGCCCGACCTGCTCTGCCACGCCGGCGTGGCCCGGGAGCTGGCGGCCGACGGACTCGGCACGCTCGCGCTGCCGACGGGCGCACAGGACCTGACTCTGCAGGCAGGCGAGGCTTCGGCGAGCACCGGCAGCGTCACCATCGGCATCGAGGTTCCGGACCTGTGCTTCCGCTACCTCGGCGCCGTGATCCGGGGTGTGACGATCGGCCCGTCCCCGGAGTGGCTGCGTGGCCGGCTGCGTGCGATCGGACAGCGTCCCATCAACAACGTGGTGGACGCGACGAACTTCGTCCTGCACGAGCTGGGGCAGCCGCTGCACGCGTTCGACCTGGCCCGTATCGGCGGCGCGCGCATCCGCGTTCGGCGGGCACAGGAAGGGGAGCGCATCACCACTCTGGACGGCGAGCACCGCAAGCTGGACCCGTCGATGATGGTCATCGCCGATGCGGAGCGGCCGGTCGCCGTCGCGGGCGTCATGGGCGGCGAGGACTCGGAGGTGGGCCCTCAGACGCGCGACGTGCTGCTCGAGTGCGCGCTCTTCGATGCCCACTCCGTCCGTTCCACGCGGCGGGCGCTGGGGCTCGTGACGGACGCCAGCTACCGCTACGAGCGCGGGGTCGACCCGGAGGGGATGGAGCGGGCGCTCCGGCGCGCAGTGGAACTCATCGTGGAGACCGCCGGCGGGGCGGCCGACCGCGACGTCGCCGACGCCGTGGCCCGACCGTTCGAGGCCGGCGTCGTGCCGCTGCGCCCGTCGCGCGTGGAGAAGGTCCTGGGCGTGGCGATCCCGGCCGACACGATCGTCGAGCACCTCGAGCCGCTCGGATTCCAGGCCGTGGGCCCGGGTACAGACGGCGGCGCGGGCGACGCAGACGGCGGCGCGGACGACGCGCTGCGTTTCCGCGTGCCGGGCGCACGCTCGTACGACGTGCTCCGCGAGGTCGATCTCATCGAGGAGGTCGCGAGGCGGCACGGGTACGAGCGCTTCCCGCAGGAGTTCCGGACGTTCCGGCCCGGGACCGTGCGGACCGACCCGATGGAGGACCTCGAGGCGCGCCTGCGTGACCTGCTCGTGGCTCGCGGGCTCTTCGAGGTGCACCTGGGCGGCTTCGCGCCGGCGGCGGAGGGCGACGTCGCCCTTCAGCTCCCGCTCTCCAGCGCGGAGAGCCATCTGCGGCGCGCGCTCCTGCCCGGACTGATCCACCGCGCGGAGCACAACTTCGCCCGGGGCGTCCGGGACGTGCGGCTGTTCGAGATCGGGACCGCCTTCGCGCCCGGGGACGGTGCGCCGCGGGAGACGCGACGGATCGCCGCGCTGCTGACCGGGGCCCGCGCGCCCGCCCACTGGTCGTCGGGCTCGGAGGACGTCGACGTGTGGGACTTGAAGGGGCTGCTCGCGGAGCTGGCCGGGGCGCTGGGCCTGCCGGCGCCGGAGCCGGCCGGGAAAGCCGGCGTGCCGGCGGAAATCGACCCCGGCTGGGCGCTGAGGGTGGGACCGGAGGACGGCGCTTCGGGGGTCGGCGGCCGGATCGCCGCCCGTGCGGTGGACGCGCCTCGCTGGGCGGGGCCCGCATGGGGACTGGAGATCGTCCTCGATCCTGAAATGGCCCGGCGCGCGGCGCCGACCTACGTGCCGGTGCCGGAGTACCCCGCCATCGAGCGGGATCTCGCGCTTCTGGTGCCCCGGGATCTGCCGAGCGGCACGGTTGAAGAGGGGGTGCGGGACGCGGCCGGTCCGCTGCTCGAGGCCGTGGACGTCTTCGACGTCTACACCGGCGCCGGCGTCGAGGAGGGCCGACGCAGCATCGCCTACCGGCTGCGGCTGCGCGCGCCGGATCGGACGCTCACGGACGAGGAGGCGGACCGCGCAGTGGCGCGGGTTCTGGAGCGCCTCCGGGAGAGGCACGATGTCGAACGGCGGGAGTAGCGGCCGATCCGCGGGACCCGAGTGGGACCGACTCGAGCTCGCCGCCCGACGGCTGCTGAAGGAGTACACCGCGGCCCGCAGACGGCTGGGGGAGGCGGAGTCGCGGGCGTCCCGGCTGGAGGAGACGCTGCGCCAGGTCTCCGAGGGGGCGGTCGACCCCGTTGCGATGCAGGCGCGGCTGCGCCGGGCCGAGGCGGAGAACCGGGAGCTGAAGGCCAGACTCCAGGAGGCGGACGACCGAGTGAAGCGGATGCTGGCCCGCCTCGATTTCCTTCAGGAGGACCGATGAGCGACGGAAGCAGGAGCACCGTCACGGTCGAGATCGCGGGCGAGCAGTACTCCATCCGCACGGAAGCCCCGCCGGACCACACGCGGGAGTGTGCGGCGCTGGTCGACCGGACGATTTCGGACATCCTGGGTCGCGGCGTGCTCATCGAGGAGCACAAAGCGGCGATCCTGGCAGCGCTCTCGATCGCCGACGAGCTGCTGAAGGCGCGCTCGGGCGCGGAGCGGACCCGGTCCACCTTCGCGGATCACGCGGCGAAGCTCGCCGGCGAGATGGAGAGCGCGCTGGTGCCGGACGACCTTGCATCCGCTCCGTAGGGCCAGCTAGGTTGCCCCGAGGGCTGCCGCGCGGCCCATCGCCGTGCCGCATCCCCACATAGCGACATCACGAAGCCTGCCGCAAGGCGCCTGCGCGCGCCTTTTTCGGGGTGCACATGGGAACATGGATCGCAGTGGGCGCGGCAGCGGCCGTGCTCGTCGCGCTGGCCTATATGCTGGGGTGGCGGGTCGAACGATCCCGCCAGAGGCGAGCGCGTGCCACGGCGGAGGACGAGGCTGCACGCATCCGCGCCGCGGCGGAGGAAGACGCCGAGCGGGTCCGGAAGGCCGCCACGCTGGAAGGGAAGGAGGAGGCCTTCCGGGCGCGGGAGGAGTGGGAGAAGGAGGAGGTCCGGCGCCGCGAGGACCTGGAGCGACAGGAGCGGCGGCTCGAGGAACGGCAGGGCAACCTCGACCGGAAGCTGGACGATCTTGAGCGCCGGGAGCGGGACCTCCAGGAGCAGGACCGGCAGCTCGCCCAGCGCCGGCAGGATCTCGACGACGCTCTCGCCCGCCAGCAGCAGATCGAATCCGAGGCGCGCCGGAAGCTGGAGGTCCTCGCCGGCCTCAGCGCCGAGGACGCGCGCAGGCAGCTCATCCAGCAGGTCGAGGAGCAGGCACGGGCCGAGGCCGCCAACACCATCCGGGAGATCCGGGAAAACGCCCGCAGGGACGCGGAGCGCGAAGCCCGAAACATCGTCTCCCTCGCCATCCAGCGCATCGCCGCCGACCACACCGCCGAGAGCGCGGTCTCCGTCGTTAGCCTCCCGTCCGACGAGATGAAGGGCAGGATCATCGGGCGTGAGGGGCGGAACATCCGCGCCTTCGAGCAGGCCACCGGGATCGACGTCATCATCGACGACACACCGGAAGCCGTCATCCTGTCCGGCTTCGACCCCGTTCGGCGGGAGACGGCGCGCATCGCGCTGGAGAAGCTCATCGCCGATGGGCGCATCCACCCCGGTCGCATCGAGGAGGTGGTGGGAAAGAGCGCGAAGGAGGTCGAGGAGGGCATGATCCAGGCGGCCGAGGAGCTCCTCTACGAGATGGGGGTCCACGGGGTGGCGCCGGAGATCGTGAAGGTGCTGGGCCGACTGAAGTTCCGCACGTCCTACGGCCAGAACCAGCTCCAGCACGCCCGGGAGGTGGCGATCCTCGCCGGCAACATGGCGTCGGAGCTGGGCCTCGACGCGACGATGGCCCGGCGCATGGCGCTGCTGCATGACGTGGGGAAGGGCATGACCCACGAGCACGAGGGCACCCACGTCGAGCTCGGCTGGAACCTGTGCTCGAAGTACAACGAGCCCGACCCGGTCCTGAACGCCATTCGTGCGCACCACGACGAGGAGCCGCACCGGTACCCGGAAACGTTCCTCGTCACGGCCGCGGACGCCATCAGCGGGTCGCGCCCGGGTGCGCGGCGTGAGATGTTCGAGACGTACGTGAAGCGGCTGGAGAAGCTCGAGAACATCGCCCAGGGCTTCGAGGGGGTCGACCGCTGCTTCGCCATCCAGGCCGGGCGGGAGGTGCGTGTCATGGTCAACCCCGAGAAGCTGGACGACGCCGCCATGTCCCGGCTCAGCGAGGAGATCGCACGACGTCTGGAGGACGAGCTCCAGTATCCGGGCCAGATCAAGGTCGTCGTGATCCGGGAGACGCGGGCCGTGGACTTCGCACGCTGATGACGAGAACAGGCATGGCGCAGATCATCGACGGCAGGGAGATCAGCCGGCAGATCCGGGAGGAGATCGCGGCGGAGACTGCGGCCTTCCGGGAGCGGACGGGCGCGCGGCCCGGACTCGCCACCGTGCTAGTCGGGGAGGACGCGGCGAGCCAGGTGTACGTCCGGATGAAGGGCCGCGCGGCCGACGCGCTGGGCTTCCACTCCCGTCAGATCACGCTGCCCGCGGAGACCTCCCACGAGGAGCTCCTGGCGCTGGTGGACGAGCTGAACGACGACGACGAAATCCACGGCATCCTGGTCCAGCTCCCGCTCCCGGATCAGATCGACGAGGCCGAGGTCATCGAGCGCATCCGCCCGGACAAGGACGTGGACGGCTTCCACCCCATCAACGTGGGGCGGCTCGCGACGGGCTCGACCGACGTGCTGGCGCCCTGCACCCCCGCGGGCGTCGTCGAGCTCCTGCTCCGCTCCGGGCACCGGCCACAGGGCAAGCGCGTGGTGATCGTCGGCCGCTCCAACATCGTCGGCCGCCCGCTGGCACTGCTGCTGCTGCGCCGGGGCGAGGCGGGAGACGCGACCGTGACGGTGGCGCACAGCCGCACGCCCGACCTCGCCGCGGTCACGCGAGAGGCGGACATCGTCGTCGCAGCGGTGGGGCAGCCCGGGCTCGTGACGGCGGACATGGTGCGGCCCGGCGCGGTCGTCATCGACGTGGGCACGAACCGGGTGGAGGACCCTTCCCTCGAGAAGGGGTACTACCTGTGCGGAGACGTGGACTTCGACGCGGTCTCCGAAGTCGCCGCGGCCATCACGCCGTCGCCCGGCGGCGTGGGCCCGATGACCATTACGATGCTGATGCGCAACACGCTGGAAGCCGCCCGCCGCCTGACGGGCGACGTCGCCTGATTCCGTGCCGGACCTCTTTTCCGTGACCGGCCCCGCTCCCGGCGCCGGCCGGAGCGGCGACCCGGAGCGCGCGCTGTCCCCGTCCGAGGTGAACGCCATGGTGCGCCGCCTCCTCGAAGGCAGCGTCCCGCCCCTGTGGGTCGGCGGCGAGGTCACCGGCTGGAAGCGGCACCACTCCGGCCACTGCTACTTCTCCCTCCGGGACGCCAGCTCCCAGCTGCGCTGCGTGATGTGGCGCTCCGACGCGCAGCGGCTCCCGACGGATCCGGAAGAGGGCATGAAGATCCGGGCCCTGGGCGGCCTGACCGTCTACGAGCGGCGCGGCGACTTCCAGATGATCGTGCGCCGTGTCGAGGCCGAGGGCGCCGACGGACTCTGGCGCCTCGCCTTCGAGCGGCTCCGGCGGCAGCTCGAGCAGGAAGGCCTCCTCGACGCCTCCCGCAAGCGGCGACTCCCTCGCTGCCCCCTCACCGTCGGCGTGGTGACGTCGCCCGTGGGCGCCGTCTTCCACGACATCCGGCACGTCGTCGAGCGGCGGGCGCCGTGGACGCGCCTGGTTCTCGCACCGGCGCGGGTCCAGGGCGACGGCGCCGCCGCCGAGATCGCGGCCGCCATCGGCCTGTTCGCCCGCGCCGGCGTCGCGGACGTGCTCATCGTCGGCCGCGGTGGCGGATCCGTCGAGGACCTCTGGCCGTTCAACGAGGAGGCGGTTGCCCGCGCCATCGCGGCCTGCCCGGTCCCCGTCGTCAGCGCCGTGGGACACGAGACGGACGTGACCATCGCGGACCTCGTCGCCGACGTCCGCGCACCGACGCCGTCGGCCGCCGCCGAGCTGGCGGTGCTCGACGGGGACGCGCTGCACCGCGAGCTGACCGGCTATGCGGACCGCCTCCGGCGCGGGCTGCGGGCCCGCCTCGACGATCGCCTGCGGCGGATGGACCGGCTGGCGGACCGCCTCGAGAGTCACACCCGCCGCATCGTCGACGCGCGTCGCCAGCGGATGCGGGTCGCCGCCGGCCGGCTCCACGCCCTCTCGCCCCTGGCGTCCCTGGAGCGCGGCTACGCCGTCGCGCGGGATGCTTCGGGGCACGTGCTCCGGCGCGCCGCCGACCTCGCCCCCGGCACGGACTTCAGCCTGCGTGTCACCGACGCCGAAGTGCCCTGCAGGGTCACCGCCGAGTCCGCGCCCGTGTCCGCGGACGAGCGGCCCGCGGCGCGGGATCCGAAGCCCCCGTCCACGGGAGCGTGAACATGCCCGAGCCCGAGTCCCGCGAGGCCCCGGCCCTCGAGCAGCGCCTCGCCCGCATCGAGGCCATCGTGGAGCGCCTCGAGTCATCCGACCTCGACCTCGAGGAGGCGATGCGCCTGTTCGAGGAAGGGGTCGCGCACCTGCGCGAGGCGCAGCGGGTCATCCGCGAGTCGGAGCTGCGCATCGAGCGGCTGCTGGACGACGGCGCCGGCGGCACGCTGCTGGAACCGGCCGACGGCGGGTGAGCACTTCGGCCGCGGCGGCCGGTGGCGGGCTCGAGCGACGCCTCCAGACGGAGCGCGAGGCGACGGACGCGGCGCTCGCGGGGATCCTCGACCGGTACCTGGAGTCGGCGCCGGCCGACGTCGCCGAACCCGTACGCTACGCCATCGAGTCCCGCGGCAAGCGGCTTCGGCCCCTGCTCTGTCGGGCGGCGTGGCGGGCGGCGTGGCGCCGCGGAATCGGGACGCCGCGCGAGGCGCGGGACGCCGATCCCGCCGCCGTGGTGGACCTGTCGTGCTCCGTCGAGCTGATCCACGGCTACTCCCTCGTGCACGACGACCTGCCGTGCATGGACGACGCGCCGCTGCGGCGGGGGCGGCCCACGGTCCACCGCCGGTATGGCGCGGCCAGGGCGGCGCTCGCGGGCGCGGCATTGATCCCGCTGGCCTTCCGTGTGCTGGATGAAGGGGCGAGCCGTCTCGGACTGAAGGGCGGCCGCCGGGCAGCGCTGGCCCGGGAGCTGGCGATGGGGGCCGGCGCGGGCGGCATGGTCGGAGGCCAGGTCCGGGACCTGCAGGCGGAGGGGCGGGCGCTGGACCTCGCGGAGCTGGAGCGGGTGCACCGGGGCAAGACGGGTGCGCTGCTCGTGGCGTCGCTCCGGATCGGGGCTCGGGCGGCGGAAGCGGACGATGCAACCCTCGCCGCCCTCACGGCCTACGGGGCGTCCGTCGGGCTTGCATTTCAGATCGCGGATGATCTATTGGACGTGACGGGGAGCCCGGCCGTAACGGGCAAGGTCCGGGGCGACGAAGTGCTGGAGAAATCGACGTTTCCGGCACTTCTCGGCGTGCATGGCGCCCGCGATCGCGCGGTCGCCGAGGCGCGAAGGGCCACCGACGTGCTGCGGAACGCCGGCCTGGAGGAACCCCTGCTGGACGCGCTCGCCCGCTACTCGGCCGAGCGCGATCGCTGAAAGGAGGAGGTGTGGCGCTGCTCGAGAACATCCGCGGCGGAGAAGACATTCGCCGCCTGGATCAGTCCCGGCTGCCGGAGCTCGCCCGGGAGGTCCGCGAGCGAATGGTCGACGTCATCAGCCAGATCGGCGGGCACTTCGCGCCGGGGCTCGGCGTGGTGGAGCTGACCATCGCGCTGCACTACGTGCTGGACACGCCGCGGGACCAGATCGTCTGGGACGTCGGGCACCAGGGCTACCCGCACAAGATCCTCACCGGCCGGAGCGACGAGCTCGCCCGGATCCGCCAGAAGGGCGGCATCTCCGGCTTCCTGCGCCGGGACGAGTCCGAGTACGACACGTTCGGGGCCGGGCACGCCGCGACCTCCATCTCGGCAGGCCTCGGCATGGCGACCGCCCGGGACCTCAGGGGCGAGGACTTCAAGGTCGCGGCGGTGATCGGCGATGGCGCCATGACGAGTGGAATGGCGTACGAGGCGCTCAACAACGCGGGTCACACGCACCGGGACCTGATCGTCGTCCTGAACGACAACGAGATGTCCATCTCGCCGAACGTCGGCGCGATGCACAAGTACCTCACGCGAATCTCGACGAATCCCATCTACAACCGTCTGCGCGAGGAGCTGAAGGGCGTCCTGCAGAAGAGCCCGAAGCGGGTCGAGGAGTGGATGATCCGCCTGGAGGAGAGCATGAAGAACATGCTCGTCCCGGGAACGCTCTTCGAGGAGCTGGGCTTCCGCTACTTCGGGCCCGTGGACGGCCACGACATGGACGCCGTGGTGGACGTGCTGCGAAAGGTCCGGGGCATGAAGGGGCCGCGGCTCGTGCACGTCATCACGCAGAAGGGGAAGGGCTTCGCGCTCGCGGAACAGAACCCGGTCGTGTGGCACGGCGCCTCACCGTTCGACAAGATCAGCGGGGAAACCACGAAGAAGAAGGGCGAGCTGCCGGCCTATACGAAGGCGTTCGGCACCGCGCTCATGGAGCTGGCCGACGCGCATCCGGAGATGGCCGTCATCACGGCGGCCATGTCCACGGGCACCGGAACGGCGGCCTTCGGGGACGCCTACCCGGATCGCTTCTTCGACGTCGGGATCGCCGAGGGTCACGCGGTGACGTTCGCCGCAGGCCTGGCGACGCAGGGCATCCGACCCGTCGCGGCGATCTACTCGACGTTCCTGCAGCGCGCCTACGACTCGATCATCCACGACGTGGCGATCCAGAAGCTGCCGGTCGTCTTCGCCATGGATCGCGCCGGACTGGTCGGGAACGACGGCCCGACCCACATGGGACTCTACGACATCGCCTACCTCCTGGCCGTCCCGAACGTGGTAGTGACGGCGCCGAAGGACGGGACCGAGATGGCGGCGCTGCTGCGCATGGGCGTGCGGGACGCCGAGGGCCCGTTCACGCTCCGCTACCCGCGTGACAACGTGCCGGGCCCGGTACCGCCGATGGACGAGATCCCGGAGATCGCGTTCGGATCATGGGAGACGCTTCGACGGGGCAGAGGCCTTGCCATCCTGGCCGTCGGCACAATGGTCCATCCGGCGCTTCTGGCGGCGGAGGCCCTCGCCTCCGAGGGCATCGACGCGACGGTCGTGAACTGCCGGTTCCTGAAGCCGATCGACGCCGACACCCTGTCCAGCGTGCTGGCCGACCATCGGGCGGTGCTCACGGTCGAGGAGGGGACCATCGTGAACGGCTTCGGCGCCATGATCGCGACGCACGTGGAGGCAGCCCGCCGCGACGGCGCCGACGTGCACATGGACGTGATGGGCGTGCCGGACGTGATCATCGAGCACGCCGCCCGCGGGGAGCAGCTCGAGCAGGTCGGTCTGACGCCCGCCGGGATCGCCGACCGGGCCCGCTACCTCGCACGGAGCGCCCGCCTGGAGCCGGTCCGAGAGCTGGCGTGACGGAGGCCTCCTCGCGGTCGGACGAGATCGGCCCCGTCCGGCACGTCGGCGTCGTCGCCCACGGCAGCGAGGAGACGCTGCGGCCGGCGCTCGCGTCGCTGGCGCGAGCTGCCGAGCGCCATGGCCTGGCCCTCGAGGCGGAGCCGTGGCTCGCGGAGCGTATCGGCGCCCGCCCCTTCCGGGAGGAGGACGGCGGCGGCGTGGGCGGGCTGGACCTGATGGTGACCCTGGGCGGCGACGGAACGCTCCTCCGGGGCGCCCGGCTCGCCGTCGCCCACGGCACGCCCGTCCTCGGCGTGAACCTCGGCCATCTGGGCTTCCTCACTTCGACGGCGCCGGATGATCTCGAGGAAGCAATCGATCAGGTCATCGACGGACGGGCGCGGCTGGACCGCCGAATGACCCTCGAGGCGACGGTCGCGGGAGCGGGCGACGGTGGTGGACCCGCCTTCGTCGCCCTGAACGACGCCGTCCTGCACAAGGGCGGCTTTGCCCGCATGATCCGGCTCCGGGTCGTCGTCGGCGAGGGGTCGTCCCGGGAGGAGGTCGGGACGTACAGCGCCGACGGGATCATCTTCGCCACGCCCACCGGCTCGACGGCGTACTCCCTGTCGGCCAGCGGTCCCATCGTCGTGCCGGACGTCGAGTGCATCCTCGCCACGCCCATCTGCCCCCACACGCTCGCGGTCCGGCCGCTCGTCGCGCCGGCCGACGCCGTGCTCACGGTCGAGATCCTGTCCCCGACCGAAGGACTGATCCTCACCATCGACGGTCAGGACGGCGCGGATCTCCGCCCGGGCGACCGCGTCTCCGTGCGGCGGGGCTCACGCACGCTGCCCCTCGTGCGCTTCCCCGGCCAGAGCTTCATGTCCACGCTGCGCCGGAAGCTGCACTGGGGCATCGAACGCGGCGCCGAACGGTAATCGGCCCGCCGTCCCATTGAACCGGCTCGCAGGCCGCCGGTATACTCTCCCATGCTTCTCGAGCTCCGCATCGAGCACTTCGCCGTCATCGATCGCGTCTCCGTGCGTCTCGCGCCCGGCCTCAACGTGCTGAGCGGGGAGACCGGGGCGGGGAAGTCGATCATCGTCGGCGCCCTCGGACTGCTCCTCGGCGAGCGCGCCTCTTCGGAGGTCGTGCGCCCCGGGGCGGATCGGGCCGTCGTGGAAGGCGTCTTCGACGTCTCGGACCGGCCCCGCGTGCTGGCGCTGCTGGAGGAGCAGGGGATCGAGGCCGAGGAGGGCCTGCTCATCCTGCGTCGTGAAGTCGCGCTCGAGGGCCGCAATCGGGCGTGGATCAACGGGGCGGCCAGCACGGCAGGGCTCGTCGGGCGCCTGGGCGGCATGCTCGTCGATCTGCACGGCCAGCACGAGCACCAGACCCTGCTCCGGGCGGACGAGCAGCGGGGGATCCTCGACGCATACGCCGGGGCCGCCGATCTCGCGGGCGACGTCGCCGCCGCACACGAGGCCTGGCGCCGCGCCGGGCAGGACCTGGCCGACCTCGATCGTCGCCGCCAGGAGGTGGCGCAGCGCGCCGACTTCCTGCGCTTCCAGCTCGAGGAGATCGAGGGCGCACGGCTGGAGCCGGCCGAGGAGGAGCGGATCGAGGAGGAGGCGAACCGGCTGGAGCACGCCGAGGAGCTCGCCGGCCTCGCCGGCGCACTCCACGAGACGCTGTACGCGGGGGAGGACGCCCTCTCCGAGCGTCTGGCGGCGGCGCGGCGCGAGCTCGACAGGCTCCTGCGGATCGACGGCTCCGAGTCGGAGCTCCGCGCCCTCATGGACAGCGCCTACTTCGCCGTGGAGGAGGCGGGTCGCCGCCTCGGAGACTACGCCGCCGGCGTCGAGCACGACCCCGCTCGCCTGCGAACGCTACGAGCGCGTCAGGACCTGCTGTTCCGGCTATTCCGCAAGTACGGGGAAGGCTCCGCCGCGGTCCTGGAGGCCGGACGTCGCGCTCGGGAAGAGCTGGACGTACTGGAAGGCGGTTCGCTGACGCGGAAGGAGCTGGAGGCGCGCGTGGAGGCGGCGGCGGAGCGGCTCTCGGAGCTCGCCGGCCGGCTCTCGGAGGCACGGCGCGGGGCCGCGGACCGGCTGGCGGCGGAGGTCGACGCGATCCTGCCGGAGCTGGGCCTGGACGACGGCCGGTTCCGCGTGGAGCTCGAGGCGCTCGAGCAGCCCGGAGCCACCGGCGGCGAGTCGGTGGAGTTTCGCGTCGCCCTGAACCGGGGCTTCGAGCCACGGCCCCTCGCCCGTGTGGCTTCCGGGGGGGAACTGTCCCGGGTCATGCTCGCCCTCAAGACCGTTCTGGCCCGCGTCGACGCGGTGCCGTCCCTCGTATTCGACGAGATCGACGCCGGCATCGGCGGGCGCACCGCGAACAAGGTTGGCGAGACGCTCCGCGACGTCGCCGGCGAGCACCAGGTCTTCGCCATCACCCACCTGGCCCAGATCGCGGCTCGTGCGGACCACCACCTGCGCGTCGAGAAGTCCGACGAAGGCGGGGCGGCGTCGACACGGGTCGTGCCCCTCGAGGGGGAGGCACGCGTCGCCGAGCTCGTGCGCATGATGGGCGGCGACCCCGGCAGCGAGGTCAGCGTGCGGCACGCCCGGGAGCTGCTGGAGGTCGGCCCGTAGCGGGCGACCTCAGATGCCGTACTTCAGCCGGACGATGACCATCCGCCCCACGTTCGGGACGCCGGGGAAGCTACGGTACGCCGCGTCGAACAGGTTCTGCGCCGTGACCTGCAGGGAGGCGCCCGACACCGTTGGCGGCGACCACCCGAGCGTCAGATCGACGAGCGTGTACGAGTCCACGCACGGATCGGTGGCGCCCAGCCCCTCTCCGATGCACCTCGTGCCGTTGTAGACGCCGGACTGCGCCGGGAACCGGCTGTTGAAGCGCGTCCGCAGCTCTCCGTTGAACTGGCCGTGGGGCGGACGGTACGTCAGCGTCACGCTCCCCTTCTCCTTGGGCGCGTTGAGCGTGATGACCCCGATCGTGTGCGTCTCGAAGTGGTCCTTGTTGACGAACGACGCCGTGGCGCCGAGCGACCAGGCGTCGCTGAGCAGCGCGGTCGCCGCCAGGTCCACGCCGTAGAGGTCGATGGACTCGTCCACGTTCGTATACGACGCGAGGAGCTGCGCGCCGGTGGCGTCCACCTCGGCGGACGAGATGACGCCGACGGGGATCTGCCCCATGCCGCCGCCGATGGCCTGCGCAACGGCACTCGCCTGCGCGGCCGACATGCCGATGGCCTGCAGGCGCGGCACCAGATAGGCGATCGTCTGCTGCGCGTCGAGGCTGAGCAGCGGCGTCATGGTCGTGAGCGGCGTCGTCAGATTCTGCCGACGCGACCAGTACCCGTCCACTGCCAGGAGCAGCTTGTCGGCGAGGATCCCCTTGTACCCGGCCTCGACGGTCGTCGTCGTGGATTCACGGATCGGGTTGACGTCGGGGATCGCCTTCGAGGCGAGGGCTCCGTCGCCGAGCACGTCCGTCTGGATCTCCGCGGCCGTCGGCGACAGGGACTGCAGATAGCCGAGGAGCTGCGGGTCGATGGGGCTGCCGGCCGCCGCCGACTTCGCGGCGACGACGCCGAGCGCGGCCTGCCACATGAGCGTGGCGTCCGCCGGCAGGAGCTGGCTCGGACCGCCCTGGGCGCCGGGCGTGAAGGGCGAGCGCATGAGGTAGCCGCCGCCGGACTGCCGGAAATGGAATCCCGTCTCGCCCGTGCCCTGCACCCGGACACTGTATCCGAGCGCGGCCGCGCCCGGATCGGGGATGGCCGTCGGCAGGTCGAGGAACTGATTCAGCGACGTCGGCGTCGAGAACGCACGGTTGTACGTCAGACGGAACGCCTGGTCCGCCGTGGGGTGGAAGACCACCGCCGCGCGCGGCGAGAAGATGGGGTCCGGCAGCGCCGAATGGGAATCCAGGCGCCCCGCCAGCACCAGGTCCCACTTGGGCGTAAGGTGCGACTCCGACTGGACGTAGCCGCCGACCTCCGTGGTCTGGTCCTCGTTCTCGTACTTGCCGTTGATCGTTCCCTCGGTGCGAGGATCCGTGTACAGGTAGTCCAGACCGTAGGTGAACGACTGCTTGCCCTCGAGGAGCGCCAGCCCGTGCTGGACCTGCCCGACCCACAGCCGGGAATGGTCGACGATGGGCTGACCCGTCCGGAGCAGGTAGGTGCTGCCGGCCTCGCTCGTGTTCACGTAGCCCTGCGCGAACAGCCGCCCCCAGTTCATACGGGCCTGGTAGTACGCGTACCGCCAGTCCTGCACTTCCGCGGCGCCGAGGCCCGTGAGCTCGATCCCGTTGCCGATGGCGGACACGCCCGACTGGAAGACGGCCGTCATGTCCTCCAGGGCCCGCCAGTCCAGCCGCCCTTCGACGCTCCATCGCTCGATCGTGTTGTCACGCGTGCCGATGAGGGCAATGCGCTTCTGCGCCTCCGCCTGGCTCCCGAGCGCCTGGGCCAGGTTCTGCTGGAAGGTGGCCGCGTTCGGACCCGTGGTGAACTTGATGCGCTCGTTGACCTCGACGCTGTCGGTGTACGGCCACTCGTCCGCCGTGACATACTGGCCGGACACCTTGAGGCCGACGCGGTCGCTCAGCTTCTGCGCCGTGCGCAGCGAGCCCTTGAAGAGCGTCTGACTCCCGCCCTCGACGCTGAACTCGGTGCCGGGGCTGGTCAGCGGCGACTTCGTCAGGATGTGCAGGACGCCATCGGCCGTGTTCGGACCGTAGAGCGCGGAGCCCGGCCCGAGCACGACCTCCATCCGCTGGATGTCCTCACTCGTCGTAGGGATGAACTGCATCACGTTCACCCGCAGCGACGGCACGCCCGCGATCCGGTAGTCGGTCAGCATGTGCACCGAGCCGGAGAAGATGTTGTTGAACCCGCGGATCGACACGTTCGTGGACTGCACGCCCTGCGTGATGATGTCGACGCCCGGAACGCTGCGGAGGTAGTCGGCGGGCGTCACCGCCGGCTGGGAGTCGATCGCCCGCTCGTCCACGACCGAGACCGACGCGGGCGCGTCCAGCGACTTCTCCATCTTCTTGGACGCGGACACGACCACGGGATTCAGGACGAAGGCCGCGACCCGGAGCTGGACCGACGTGATGGACGTCTGCCCCGCGAGCACGCGCACGGCGGCCCGCCGGCTGGCCTCGTAGCCGACCATGTCCACGGACAGAGCGTACGTTCCCGGCGGCAGCCCCTGGATGATGAACTGACCGTCGGCCTCCGTCATCGCCTCGCCGGCCACCGTATTGCCGACATTGATCGCCTGGACCTGGGCACCCGCGAGCGGCTGACCACTGTCCTGGTCCGTGACGCGACCGCGGATCGACCCTGTCTGCGCCTGCAAGGGAAGCGCCCACGCGAGGGCGGCGACCGCCAGGAGCAGAACACGCTTCAACGCGTGAAGTGACATTGAGACTTTCTCTCCGTTGCGGGACGGTGCGCCGATCGCGTACCGCAGGATTGG
The DNA here is from genome assembly GCA_963728445.1 of uncultured Gemmatimonadales bacterium. Lineage (GTDB taxonomy): Bacteria > Gemmatimonadota > Gemmatimonadetes > Longimicrobiales > RSA9 > CAVSJO01. The sequence continues at coordinate 2,080,076 of CAVSJO010000006.1, forward strand.
GCCTTCACTCCTGGGGGGTTGTGCGCTCCGCCCGGTGACGCGCAGGGCGGACGCCGGAAATGTATTTCCGGCCTTCCCCCGCGGTCAAGAAAACGAAGCTGCGCCGGGCGCAGGCGGGTTGACGCTCCGCCCCATCTCTTCTAGGTTTTCGACTCCCGCGGGAATAGCTCAGTTGGTAGAGCGTCACGTTGCCAACGTGAAGGTCGCCGGTTCGAACCCGGTTTCCCGCTCTGGTGGCAGAAAGAGGGACGAGCGACGGCTCGTCCCTCTTTTTATCCTGCCGCTCCCACCGTAGGTTGCAGGTCCATTCCGACGGGCCGCCGCTCTCTCCCCCGGCACACGCCCGTGCACGCCGTCCAGACGCTCCTCCCGCCGCAGCGCCAGCGGTCACCGACGGCGCCGGGGAGGCCCACCCACATGCCCGGGTCCGCGGCGGGGCCGGGCAGGACAGGAGCGCGGTCCGATGCGACGCACAATGCTGTCGGGATTGGCCGTACTGCTCGCCTTCGCACCGACGGGCGCGGCACCCCAGACGGTGGATCCTTCCTACCTGGACCTGGTCTCGTGGCGCAACGTGGGCCCCACGCGGGGCGGTCGGGTCCTGGCCGTCGCCGGCGATCCGGACGACGCGCTCGTCTTCTATCAGGGGACAGCCGGCGGGGGCGTCTGGAAGACGGAGGACGGCGGGATCGCCTGGCACAACGTGTCCGACGGCTACTTCCACACGGGGTCGGTCGGCGCGATCGGGATCGCGCCTTCGGATCCCCAAGTCGTCTACGTGGGCATGGGCGAGACGTGCATCCGCGGGAACGCCTCCATCGGCGACGGCGTCTACCGATCCGCCGACGCCGGGAAGACGTGGCAGCACGTCGGCCTCGAAGCGACGAGCAACATCGCGCGGGTGAGAATCGATCCGACGGACCCGAACCTCGTCTTCGTGGCGGCGCTGGGCAGCCCGTTCGGTCCCACGCCCGACCGCGGCGTCTACCGGTCGAAGGACGGCGGCCGGACGTGGCAGAAGATCCTCTACCGGGACGAGAACACCGGCGCCATAGACCTCGTGATGGATCCGACGAATCCACAGGTGCTGTACGCTTCGTTCCTCCAGGAAAGGCGCTATCCCTGGGGCTTCACGAGCGCCGGCCCCGGAACCGGCTTCTTCAAGAGCACCGACGGCGGTGACCACTGGACGGAGCTGACGAACCGACCGGGTCTGCCCGACGGTCTGAAGGGGCGCATCGGGCTTGCTGTTTCCCCGGCCCAGCCTGACCGGGTGTGGGCCATCATCGACGCCGAGCTCGGCAGCAAGGGCGTCTTCCGGTCGGACGACGGGGGCGCGACCTGGACGCGCGTCAACGAGGACGCCGACCTCACGCAGCGCCCCTGGTACTACCACCACATCTTCGCGGACCCGAAGGATCCGAACACCGTCTACGTTCTCAACGTGCGGTTCTGGAAGTCGACCGACGGCGGCGAGACGTTCGAGCAGATGGAGGTGCCCCACGGGGACAACCACGACCTGTGGATCGACCCGAAGAACCCGATGCGGATGGCGGAGGGCAACGACGGCGGCGCGGTGATCAGCTTCAACGGCGGAGCTTCCTGGTCCGACAACATGAACCAGCCGACGGCGCAGCTCTACCACGTCGCCGTCGACAACGCGGTTCCCTACCGGATGTACGCCTCGCAGCAGGACAACACGACGATCTCCGTGCCGAGCCGTTCCGACTTCGGGGAGAACTCCGTGGAGGACTGGTTCACAGTGGGTGGCGGCGAGGACGGCTACGTGCAGCCGCGGACGGACGACCCGGACATCGTCTACGCAGGGGATCACCACTTCCTGACGCGGTTCGACAGGCGCACCCGGCAGACGCGCGACATTTCGCCGAATCCGGAGACCTACTACGGCTGGGGCGCGGCGGACATGCTGTACCGCTTCTGGTGGACGTATCCCGTGATGACGTCGCCCCACGACCCCGACGTGCTGTACGTCACGTCGCAGTTCGTTCATCGCTCGACGGACGAGGGGCAGAGCTGGCAGATCATCAGTCCGGACCTGACCCGGCACGATCCGAAGACGCTGGAGCACACGCCCACGTACGACCACCCCCAGCCGGGTCCCTACTGGGGTCCGATCACCCGGGAGGCCTACGGGCCCGAGTGGTACGCGACCATCTTCGCCTTCGCCGAATCACCGGCCCAGGCGGGGCTCTTCTGGGCGGGCTCCGACGACGGCTGGATCCACCTCTCCCGGGATGCCGGCAGGACGTGGACGAAGGTCAACATCCCGGATCTGCCGGAGTTCTCGCTGATCAGCATCATCGAACCGTCCGCACACGATCCGGCGACGGCGTTCGTCGCCGCAACGCGCTACAAGCTGAACGACGATCGTCCGTACCTTTACAGGACGCACGACTACGGGAAGACGTGGACGCGCATCACGGACGGCATCCCCGCGAACGACTTCACGCGGGTCATCCGGGAGGACCCGGACCGGCCCGGACTTCTTTATGCGGGCACGGAACGGACCGTGTACGTCTCGTTCGACGACGGAGGGCACTGGCAGCCGCTCAGCCATGACCTCCCCGTCGTGCCGATTCACGACCTCGCGGTGAAGGACGGCGACCTCGTCGCCGCCACGCACGGGCGATCCTTCTGGATCCTCGACAACGCGGCCCTGCTGCAGCAGCTCGACGCCGCCGCCCTCGCGGACGACGTTCACCTCTTCCGCGCGCGGCCGACGATCCGCTGGCGGGACGGGGGCGATGCCGTCGCGCGCTACGGTGCCAGCCAGATCGCCGGGCGCAATCCTCCATCGGGGGTCGTGATCCCCTTCCATGTCCGGAACGCCCCGGCCGGCCCGGTGACGCTGCGCATCCTGCGGGGCACCGAGGTCGTTCGGACGTTCGAGAACGTGAGGACGGAGGCCGGTGCCAACACGTTCACGTGGGACATGCGCTATCCCGGCGCCGTCGTCCTGCCGGACGCCGTCTTCCAGGGAAGCCCGCGGGGCCCTCTCGCGCCGCCCGGGACGTACACGGTGGAGCTGGAGCTGGCCGGCCGCACGCAGAGGCAGCCGTTCGAGATCCGGCGGGACCCGCGCATCGGCTACACGGACGAGGACCTGGTCGCCCAGTTCGACTTCCTCGTGCAGGTCCGGGACGAGCTCACCGAGACGATGAGCCTCGTGAAGAGGATCCGGGACATGCGGGCGCGGGGAGAGGAGGCTGTTCGCAGCTCGGGCGGCGACCCTCGCACGGCGGCGGCGCTGAAGGCGCTGAACGACAGGCTTTATCCCCTCGAGGAGCGGCTCGTCCAGTACCGGGCCCGCGCCGGCCAGGATCTCATCGCCTGGCCCACCGGCGTGGACAGCAAGCTCGCACGCCTGATGACGTTCGCGTCGATGGCGGACGCGCCGCCGACGGAAGGACAGAAGGAGCTCTTCGCGAGGCTGTCGAAGATCGTCGAGGAGCACGCCGCGGCGATCGACCAGGTGGAGAAGAACGAGCTCGCGAAGCTCGAGCACATCGCGCAGCAGTGAGGGTCTGATGGAATCCCGATCATTCGGCCAGACAGCTCAGATCCTGGCGTGTCTTCTCCTGATCTACGGCTGCGCCGGCGGAGCGCGAGACGATGCGAGTGACTCGGGATCCGTCGCAAGCGGAGACACCTCGTTCGCAGCGATGCAGGCGCGCGGACAGGAGGTCATGGGCGTGGACCAGTATGCGTCGACGCACCACTTCACGGACCTGCCGGATGGCGGCACAATCGTGCTCCTCAGCGACGAGGGCGACAGCACCGACGTCGCCGCCATCCGAGCGCATCTGCGCGACATCGCCGGGGCATTCGGCCGAGGCGATTTCACCAGTCCCGGCATGGTGCACCACGAAACGGTCCCCGGTACCGACGTCATGAAGGCGAAGGCCTCCGAGATTCGGTACGAGTACGCCGAGCGGGAGCGGGGGGGCGAGGTCCGGATCCGCACGCGGGACCCCGAGGCCCTCACGGCGATCCGTGCGTTCCTGGCCTATCAGAGGGACGCGCACCACGCGCACATGCCGGATCCGTGAGCATCCGGTCGGACGGGGCTGACGTGGGTTGCCGCTGACGGCGTGCCGGGCGGGGCGACTTGAGCCCGACATGCACCGCCGTTAGAATGCTGCGGTGCCGACACAATGGCCGTCGGCATTTCCGGCCCCGTAGCCAAGTGGTAAGGCGGAGGTCTGCAAAACCTCTATGCGGCGGTTCGAATCCGCCCGGGGCCTCTACAGGACAACGACTTACGAACGGGGTGTGCGCCGATTGTGCGCCGCCCCGTTCACGTTCCGAGCTCCATAACGGCCCGGACCGTGGCCGCGTCGGAGTGCTGGTAGGCCCGCTGGAGCGTGGTCGCGTCCCGCCAGCCGCCCGCAGCCATGACGTCCTGCAACGGCATGTGCTTGCGCGCCGTCGCCCACGCCCGCCGCAGCGCGTGCCAGCCGCCCCGGCGCTGGTGCGGCAGCTCGGCCGCCTTCTCGGCCTGCCGCATCCAGTAGTAGGCCGTCTCCTTCGAGACCGGCTTCGCCGGATCGCGCCGGGAAGGGAAGAGCAGCGCGTTCCCGACCAGCCCCTTCGTGCGGATGTAGTCGGCCAGGAGCGTTTGCAGCCGCGCCGGGATCGGCACGATCCACTCCACGCCTTCCTTGTCGGCCTCCGCGCTCCACCGGATCGCCGCCGGCCACTCCTCCGCGAGCCTCTCTTCGCCCCCTGACGCCGCGAGCGCCTTCCGGACGTGCTCAGGGCTCAGGAGGACGTCCGAGGCCCGCAGCGCGACGATGGAGCCCAGTCGTCGGCCCGTCATCCATGCCACTTTCAGCATCGGGCCGAACGCGCCGTGGCGGTCGACGTCGCCCGCTACCTCGAGCAGCTTCGCGTACCGCTTCGCCGTCATGACCGGGCGGGCCGGGTTCACTTCGCGGGGGATCGGCACGCCGCGGATCGGGTTGCCCGAAATGAGCGGGCGGCCGCCCCGGCGGTATGTCGCGGCCCAGTTGAGCGCCGCGTGCAGCACGCCGAGCTCCTTCGCGATCGTGCCGGCGCGCACGCCCTTGCCGCCATTGCCGCTCACCTTCGGCGCCAGCGTGCCGGCTTCGCGCGCTGCCGCGTAGGTCTGGACCTGATGGGGTCCGAGGTCGGCCACGAGGAAATCGTCGCTCAAGTGACGACGCAGGAGCCCGAGCGCCTTCGTGACCTCCCGCTTGCGCTCCCGGGTGAGCAGCGGGCCGCACTCATGGCGGTACACGGTCTGGAGCTGCGCGAGCGTGAGCCCGTCGACTCGTACGCCCGTGAGGGTCGCCGTCGCCAATTCGCGGCAGAGGGCCCGCGCCTGCCGCTCCGCGAGCCGCCAGTCGCCGTGACCGAGGCTCTTCCGGTCGTGCTTCGTCCTGGCCTTCCCGCTCGAGCTCACGACGCGCCCCAAGGCGACGTCGCGCCAGACGATGCCGCCGCGCTCGTACAGGCGCACGCGGACGCCGTGCTCTTCGATGATCTTACTCTTCGGCATTGTCGGCTTGCCTTTCTGCGGTTCGGGACTCGTCCTCGCGGCGCGCCACCTCGCGCCAACGCTCGACCTCCATCGGCACCATCAAGGCGGAAAGAACACCTGCGACATACTGCGCCTTGACCTCGGACGACCACTGGGATGCGTCTAGCCCTAGAGGGTCCAAGGGCGCTGCCAGTGCTTGTCCGAGGGCGGCACCGGCTCGCCTGACAATCTCCGCCTCATCTTCGCTGCCGCTGACGTCCCACGTGGAGCCGCGCGCCTTGATGAGGTTCGCTGCGATCGATACCGCGACCCCGAAAACGCCACTGGCGGTTTGAGCTCCGATGCCGTGCAGTCGAAACGTCGGGGATTCTCGATAGAACGCCGCAAACGTATCGTCCCGCATCTGCTCCGCACGTAGCTGCGCCGAGCTCTTCAGAGGTTCGCCCTCGCCCCGAATCAGCCACTCGGCATTGAGCCGTGGGAAGGCCGCGAGCACGGCGGCGATGTAGTCGCGGGGCGGCTCCCGGTTGTGGTGGTACTTGCGGACCGCCTCATACGTGTACGCCGTCCCCTCCTCACGGTCCGCAGCGGTCGCGTCCACAAGCCGCCCATGAAATTCGCTCAGCTTCGAGAGCCCCGCGATTTCCGTCCGTATGTACTCCAAGCGCTGATTTACAGGCTGCGGCGGGGGTGCTCGACGGCTCGTTTCAGGCCCTCGTCTGGACATATGGACCAACTCCGTGCAAGTGGTTGACTTCGAGAGGTCTTCTGTGGCACCATATATACACCGACACCACAAGTGTACGGACACTCTGCGAGGAAATCAAGATGCCCAAGGACACGACGATCCAAGTGAGGGCACCGCGGCCCCAGAAGGAGCGATTCCGACGCTGCGCGGAAATCGAGCGGCTGTCCCTGAGCGAGTGGCTCCGGCGGCTGGCGATCGTGCGCGCCGCCGAATTGCTGCCCGACGCGAGCGATGACGCTCGCTGACCGCCTCCGGGCGATGCCGCCTGGCAGTCTCGTCCCGGCCGAGTGGGTCGCGGCCGCGCTCGAGTCTGAGGCTGCGGCGGCGCCGGATCCGGCCGAGGACCTACTCTCGCAGACTGGGGCGGCGGCTTGGAGCGGCTACAGCACGCGGCAGCTCCGCGCCCTCACTCGCTCGGGTGAGCTGCCCGACCACGGGCGGCGGAATGCGCCGCGGTATCGCCGGGGCGACCTGCCGAGGAAGTCGGGCGGCTCAGGCGCAGGAGAATACGATCCGGCTGCGGATGCCGCCCGGCTCTTGGAGGCGTCATGAACGCCGCGAATCCCGTCGATGGCGTGCTCGCCCGCCTCAAGGGAGTGAAGCGCAGCGGCTCAGGATGGACGGGCCGTTGTCCGGCTCATGAAGACGGCGACCCGTCGCTCTCCATCGGGACGGGCGCGGATGCCCGCGTGCTCCTCAACTGCCACCGGGGCTGCTCGCCCGAGAGCATCGTGGCGGCCATGGGGCTTGAGCTGCGCGACCTCTTCCCCGAGTCCGACCGACGTCCCGGGCCGAATGGCGCCGACCTGGTGTGCGCGTATGACTATCGCGACGCGAATGGCCGACTGCTCTTCCAGGTGGTCCGCTACTTCCCGAAGACCTTCCGCCAGCGGCGGCCGGATGGCATCGGCGGCTGGGCGTGGAGCGTGGCCGACATCGAGCGGGTGCTTTACCGCCTGCCGGACGTCACGCGGGCCGTAGCGGACGGGGCGACGGTCTACGTGACCGAAGGGGAGAAGGATGCGGACCGGCTCGCCTCGGTTGGCCTGGCCGCGACGTGCAACGCGGGCGGCGCCGGGAAATGGGAGCCGCAGTTCACGGCCGCTCTTGCCGGCGCCTCCGTCGCCATCCTGCCGGACAATGACGAGCCGGGGCGGGAACATGCCGCAGCGGTTGCCGCGCGGCTGGCCGCTGCCGGCTGCGAGGTGCGGGTGGTCGAGCTGCCGGGCCTGCCGGCGAAGGGCGACGTCTCCGATTGGCTCGACGCGGGCGGGGCCGTAGACGAGCTCCGCCAGCTCGTTCAGAAGGCGCCGGTATGGCAGGACCCGGACGCGCTCCCGCGCGCCGTCCCGATCGGGGAGCTCCCGCCCGAGCCGCCCGTGAAGTGGCTCGCCCGGGGCGCGCTCCCGCGCGACATCGTCCTCATCAGCAGCGACGGCGGCGTCGGGAAGACGACCGTAGCCCTCGCCATAGCGGGGCACTCGGCAACCGGGACGGCGCTGCACGACTGGCCCGCGTTCGCTGCGGACAACAGCGGCCCGGTCCTGTTCGTGAGCGAAGAGGACTCGGGCGCCATGCTTCGCAACCGCCTCGAGGCTCTGGCCCGGGGCCACGGATGGAACGTGCAACAGGTGGTCTCGCGCGTCCACGTCATCGCGCTCGCAGGCGCCTCGCTCGACTCTGAGGAGTGGCGCGAGCACATCCGCTCGGAGGTCGCCCGGATCGGGGCCGTGGCGGTCATCTTCGACCCGTACACCGAGCTCACGAGCGCGAAGGAGAACAGCAACGACGAGGCGAAGCCCGTCATCAAGTTCTGGCGCCGCCTATGCTCCGAGTTCGGCGTCGCCGTCATCGTGCTGCACCACTCCGGGAAGGCCGGCCAGGACAAGCGCAAGCAGGACCGCGCGCTGCGTGGAGCGTCGGCCCTCTTCGGCGCCGCCCGCGCTGTCTACTACCTCGAGGAGAACGAGCTCGGCGTCGCAGTGGAGTGCCTGAAGTTCAACCGCGCCGCGAAGCCCGCGCCCTTCGTGCTCGCACGGGAAGTCGAATCCGACCCCGACAACCCCGGGACCTGGCTCACTGCCAGCCTGCGCTACGTGACCTCCCGGCAGGCGGAGGACGACGCCGCCACGGCCTTCGTTCGCCGCAACCTCGAAGAACACGGGCAGCTCAACACCACCCAGGTGAAGGAGCTGGCGAAGGGCTCCGGGATCTCCGCCCTGGACATCTCGGCGGCCATCTCGAGGATGGAAACGCTGCGCGAAATCGCGTTCGAGCGGGGCGAACACAACTCGAAAAACTGGTACCTCACGGTGGTTGCCGAAAAATCTGGGCAACCACGGCAACCACTGGTTGCCAGCTTGCCGAGTGGTTGCCCGGCAAGCGCGAAAGGCCCGTCTGTGGTTGCCCCTACTGTAAGGGAGGGCAACCAGGCAGACGAGCGGGCAAGCAGGCAGGCAAGCAGGCAGGCAAGCAGTCAGACGCACCCCACGGACGAGCTCGGGAAGGGGGAAGCGGCCGCATGAGCAGCGAGGAGCGAATCGCCAGGGGTGACCGGCTCTGCCGGCGGCTGACCGAGGACGTCGGACGTATCGCGCCGCCCGGCATCGGCCAGTGGGATGGAGCGTGGCGGATTGTCGGGGAGGTGTCCGCATCGTTCCTGGCCGAGCTGACGGCATGGGAAGCCACGGGCGAGCCACACCTCATCCCACGTCTTCGCGAGCTGTACGACGGCGTGGTCGAAGCATGGAGAACGGCGGCCGAGGACTACTCGAAGCTTGCGGCCTGAGCTCACTGACAACGGAGGGGAAGATGCCGAAGCCAATCGACGCCACTGTCGCCACGACGCCGCTGCGGGCGAACGAAGAGCTCCGCGTCACGCTCTCGGCCTTTCGGGGGCAGCAGTACCTCCACGCCAGAAAGTACTACCGCGACGGCGACGTGTGGAAGCCGGGCCGGGGGCTCGCGCTCCGCGTCGACCTGCTCCCGTGGCTGCTCGCTGCGCTGCGGACGGCAGAGGCGGTCGCGTTGTCGGAGGGGCTGTTGGAGCTCGAGGACTACAGCGAGCGCGGGTTGAGCACGCCGGCCGAGTTGGAGGCGGCGTGAGGCCGCTCACCGCACGCCAGGCCGACGTCGGACGGCTCGTGGCCGCAGGGCTCACGACGCGGCAGATCGCCGACCGGCTCGGCATCTCCGAGTTCACTGTCGCAGCGCACATCCGCGACGCTGCCGCCGCGCTGCCCGGGACCGGCCGACCACGCTACCGGGTGCTGCGCCACTTCCTCGAGCGCGACGACGACGGGGACGCGGCATGAGCACGCGGGGGGGGGACTGGTCGAACTTCCGGGCGTCACGGGCGGACCGGTCTCGGACTCGAGCTTGTCGAACACGTACCCGGATGAAGAAAAAAACTCCGAGGAGGAGGCCCTGATGCCACGGAAGACCCCACCCGCACCCGCCCACCTTCGCCCGTCGACCCGGACATGGTGGCTCCAGGTCCATCGGGATTTCGCGCTCGAGGCGCACCACACGAAGCTGCTGACGCTCGCCGGGGAAGCCTGGGACCGCTGCGCGGCCGCCCGGAAGATTCTGGACCGCGACGGGCTGACGTTCGCGGACAGATTCGGCCAGCCGAAGCCCCGGCCGGAGGTCGCGATCGAGCGCGACAGCCGCGTCGCGTTCGCCCGGATGCTCCGGGAGCTGGGCTTGGACGTCGCGCAGCCTGGCGAGTCCCGGGCGCCGGCCGCGCCGGCCAACTCCCACCTCCGGGCGGTCTGATGCCGCGCGTCCGCCGGATCGGGCCGGCGCACCGCAGCGGGCCGTCGCTGGCCGACCTGGCGACCTTCACGGACGACGAGCTCGTCCAGCTCACGGTTGACGCCCCCGGCGCGACCACGGTGGGCTGGCCGGCGGAGTGGCGTGCATCGCCCGCCTACGGCGTCGAGGCCGAGCGGATCCTACGTGAGCGCGGAGTCTGGGGCTAATGCACTCCCCGCTCACGACCCGACAGCGCGAGGTCGGCGACCTCCTGGCCAACGGCCCGCGACCGTGGCGGACGTCATTGGGGCGGGGGGATGGCTCCACATTGCGCGACGGCGCAGCGGACCGGTCTGCGGGTCGGATTTTTCCGCGTACAAGTCTGGAAGGGCTCCCTCGAACCCGTCCGGCGCCGCCCCCAGGACGGCCCGTGAGCCCCGTCCGTCCTCACCCCGACACCCGGCCCTAGCTGAATGCCTCGCCGCGCCTCTCCGTGCCACCGCGAAGCCGTCGAGGCGGTACTGCGCGACTTCGTGCTCGCGGAGCCCACGCTGTACGGCGCACTCCAGGCGCTGCGCGAAATCGAAAACCTCTTCGACTGGCGCGACTCACCACTCGGCCCACCGTTGGCGCATGCCGCCGTGCTGTTGCGAGCGGCCGAGCTGGTGCAGGCAGTCGGTTGCAGCGAGAAGGACGCGCTGGACCGGGCGGCGATTGAGCTCGGCGTCTCGCCTGACACGACCCGCACTCGCGGCCGCGATTGGCCGAAGCGTTCGCGCCGGTGCTTATCAACCCCGACAGGGCAGGAGACCTCCGGTAGCTTGAATCAGCAGGATACAGAGACCACATCGGAGGCGGCATGAGCACAGCAGAAGCGCAGGTCCGTCGCGTCGTATCGCTCCGCACCGGGCCGGGCTCGCTGTTCGTCCGTTCGGTCGCCGCGCTGGCGATCGGGGGCGGCCGAAACGAGCGAGCCGCCGAGTTCGCCCGGCAACGGTTCGCCGATACGCCGGCTGTGGCGCAGTGGCTCGAGCGGGCCGCAGTCGCCGCGAACACCACGGGGAACACGCCCGGGATCCTGGCGCCGGGCACGAGCGAGTTTCTCGGGACTGGTCCGCGCCCGCTCGATCCTCGGACGCCTGCCCTCCCTGCGCCGGGTGCCGTTCCATGTTGGCGCGGCGCTCGCGACGGGCGGCTCCGCGTTCGCCTGGACGACGAACGGCGCCGCTGCGGCTCCGGTCGGTCACCTCGCGTGGAACCTCGCCTCTCTGCCCGCGATGACAGCGAGCGGCATCGTGGTCCTGACGATGGAGCTCCTCCGGGCGGCCGGCCCGGCCGGCGAGGCGGCCATCCGCGAAGAGATGATCGCCGCCATGGTGGAGTTCCTCGACGCCGCCTTCATCGACCCGACGAACGCCGGCACGTCGGAGGTGGCGCCCGCCGCCATCACGAACGGCGTTGCGGGCACGGCGGCGAGCGGCACGACGGCTGCGGCGGCCCGTGCCGACTTGGCGGCGTTGCTCGGCGGCTTTGCGGGGGCCGGGTACCGACTCTCGGAGTCGGCCCTCATCATGGCGGACTCGGTCTTCGTCACGCTCGCGCTGCTGCTCGGCGACTCATTCTTCGCCGTGCTCGATCGCGCGGGGCTCTCGCTCGTGCTCTCGCCGGCTGCGGACGACAACATCGTGGTGGCCCACATGCCGTCGATCCTCTACGCCGACGATGGAAACATGACGCTCGACGTCGCGCGGCACGCGTCGCTCAAGATGGACGACGCCCCGGACGGCACGCCGGGTTCGCTCGTGAGCCTCTGGCAGGCGAACGCAGTCGCGATGAAGGCGCACCGCACGATCAACTGGTCCGCTCGGTCCGGCGCCGTAGACCGGATCACCGGCGTGGCGTACGCCTGATGCGAGATGACTGGGAGCGCGCGGTAGAGGCCGCTGGACAGTGGGCGCCGGAGGGCTCCCGCTACGACTGGCAGGGCGAGCCCGACGAGGCCGAGCGGCGCGGGATCGCGCTGATCCGCCGGGCGCGGCTCCGGCTGCGGCGCCTGAGGGAGCGGTTCGATGCCTGAGCCCGCCTCCATCTGGGCCGATGCCGCCGCACAGGCGGTCCAGCGCGGCGAGCTGGCACTCGCGCGGCTTCAGCTCGACCAGGCGCTCGAGATCGCGCCGGAGGGCGAGCGGGCGGCGCTCATCGAGAAGGTGGAACGGGCGGCCGACGCGGCGTTGCAGGCTCGCGACTGGACTCGCGTCGCGTCGCTGGCCGACGTCGTCGAGGCGGTGAACCGCAACTTCGATGTCGTCTTCGAGGACCTGGACGAAGCAGACGTGCAGCTTGGCGAGCTGCGCGAGCGGCTTGACGCCCTCGAGGCTTCCCCGCGTTAATGCCATCCGAGCTACCCACCACGCGTTGACGCTCGCCAGCCCCGGCGCCATGAGCGTGGACGACGTCTCGGCTTCGGAGGTCGCGGACGCCTACAGAATCGGCTTCCTGCTCGGGCCGAGCCGTACATCCCCCGGACCGTCCGGATCTATCCTACGGGCAACGCAAGCCTGATCGCACCTCCGTACATTCCGCCGTCGACCTCTTCGGCAACAGCCTGCCCGCGCAAGTGAGCCTTGCCGAGAAAGACCCACCAGTAGAAGCCCGTCAGATCGAATCGAGCCCCGGCGCCTGAAATCGGGAAGGTAAGGCCGCCGCCGAAGCCGAACAGGCCGCCGTTGCGCGTCACATCCGGACCTCGAACCGGTGAGCTCAGGTGCACGTAGGACGCCCTCGGCTCTAGCAGCAGGCGAGCGGGGGCCGCGGACGGGATCTTGACGCTCACACGAGGCTCAACGAATGCCTGCGTCATCCGCAGCTCCGCGTCGGAGTTCGGGATGCCGAAGGGCAGGTACGTACCACCGAACGCGATGGACGACTCGGCCGCCGGAACCTCGACCGAGGCCTGGAGGCCCGGGCTCCACTCAGTCCCTTGCAGGCCGCCCGACAGGTTCGAGAGAAGGCCCGAAGCCGACGCACGCCACTGCGCGGAGGCCGGAGCGGCGATTGTCACGGGGAGGAATGTGAAAGCCAGGACTGCGAGGCACCTCATAGAGACCTCCGCCGTTGGGCTGCCGGATCACGCTCGCACGGTCTCTCAGAACATAGGCTGCGATGGCAAGCCGTGCCGGTACATAGTGGCAAGAGGAAAGCCCCTGGGTCGCTCCGGGGGCTTCCCTGCGGTCAGGGCTCGACGCGCAGCCCGGTCGCCTTTCAGGGGGTGAAGCGGCGTCGCGAAGGCCCCCCGAGCGGAGAAACGGACGCGGAGAGGATGGAGACCAGGGACCGGTATCGGCGGACAGTGGCAGCGAGTCGCTCCTTCGGTACGGCCGCGGGACCGCCCTCCTACTGTGCGCCGTTTGTGCGCCGCGAAGCGGAAATAACCGGAAATCGGGCCGGCGGCGCACACTCCGATGCGGAACAGAAACCGCGCAGCTAGGCGATAATCGCCGGATCGGCGGCCCCGGGCGCTGCCTCTATGCGGCGGTTCGAATCCGCCCGGGGCCTCTACCGGCGCGGCGCGTCCTGTCTTTTGCGGGGCGAGCCGCGGCCGGCCGTGGCTGGTGGCTCACCCCGCCGCCTCACGAACCATCGACGACGCCTCTACCCCCGGAATTCCGCTAGCCATTCCCCGGCCTCGTGTCGGATCCCACGCCGGAACTGCGTATGTAGAGACTGACCGTGCTGCGCCCGCCGCGGCGGACGCGGGCCCGAATACGCAGACCGTCGAGGTGGACCATGAGACGATGGCGAGAGCTTTCCGCAGCGCTGGCATTCACGTCTCTAGCCGCGTGCGCGGACCCGCCGACATCGCCGAAGGCGCGGCCGGTCCCGTCGCCGCAGGCCGACGTATTCGCGACGCCCACGATCGTGGTCGCGAACCTCGACGATGCGGGCGCCGGTTCGCTGCGTCAGGCGATCGCGGATGCCGTGGCCGGCGATGTCATCGCGTTCGAGGAAAGCCTGGCGGGAGGGACGATCATGCTGACCAGCGGCGCGCTCGTGGTCGCCAAGCACATCACCGTCGAGGGTTCGCCGAGCGAAGGCATCACGATCAGCGGGCATCACAGCAGCCGCGTCCTCGAGATCTCCGATCCCGGCGATCTCACACTCGTGAACACGACGATCACCGACGGCCGTGCCGATTTCGGGGGTGGTATCTCAAATGGCAGTTCCCTCTCGATTTTCAACAGCACCATCACGGCCAACGAGGCCACTTTCGGAGGAGGCATCTATAGCGAGGGCGTCCTGATGATCACCAACAGCACGATATCAGGGAATATGTTCGATCCCGCTTCGGGCGGCGGACTCGTTCTGCAGGACGGCTCGAGGACCGTCCTGGAGAACGTGACGATCACCGACAACGGAGCCAACGCGGTCCTGGGAATCGGCTACCCGGAGCTGACGCTTCGGAACTCGGTCCTTGCGGGCAATTCGACGGCCAACTGTTCCGTCGTGCCGGATCACATCGTGCTGGAGGGCGTCAACGTCTCCGACGACGCCACGTGTGGCGCCGCGGGGTCCCACATGATCATCGCGGACCCTCATCTCGCGTCACTTGCCGACAATGGCGGCCCGACCATGACGCACGCCCTTTCCGTGGGGAGCTCGGCGATCGAAGCCGTGCCCTTGATCGACTGCAGGGTGTCGGAGGACCAGCGGCACGTGGCGCGGCCGCAGGGTCCCGCGTGCGACGCGGGCGCGTACGAGTTCGACGCGTACTTCACGATCGGGCTCGGCGTCGACGCCAGCGTGGTCGTGAACTCGAAGACAGGGGTCGCCCTGGTGTCCGGCACGTACTCGTGCTCGGGCGTGATCACGTCCACACTTCACGTGGAGCTGAGTGAACCGCAGAAGGCCGGAAAGGTGAACACGGCGGTGTTCGCATCCGGGGACATGCCGCTCTACTGCCAGGGTCCCGGGGCCTGGGCCATCGCGCTGACGCCGTCTACCGGCGCGTTCAAGAACGGCAGCGGCACGGTCACCGCGAGCAGTCCGGGAGTCACGGGCATCGTGCTCTCCGAAACCGCCTCCGCGCCCGTGAAGCTGTTCTGGGGGCACAAGCCGTAGTCCGCCCCGGCGTGCCGTCGGAGAATCGCGCCCGCGCGGAACGTGCGGATCACGATCGCTGGGCCGTCACCGCAAGCCGCCACTCCCGGCCGCGCGGGACCGTGCCGAATCCAGTGCCGTGAGCCAGCCGCGTAGCTGCCGCACGGAAGGTTGCGACGGAAGCACCTGCCGCTCCGTCGTGCCGATCGCGCCATGCAGCAGTGTGTCCGCCGCCGCGTAGTCCCCGGTGAGCGTGAGCAGCCTGCCGAGCAGCCCGCGCGCGTAGGCGGTATTCGGCGATTCAGGTCCCGCGAGACGGGTGCGGATGCGCAGCGCGTCCCGGAGCAGCGGCTCGGCTTCGGCGTAGCTGCCGCGGTCGATGAGGAGCTCGGCGAGATTGATCTCGCGGCCGGCGACGTCGCCGTGAACGCGTCGCTCCACCGCCAGCGCTCTGCGGAACAGGTCTTCCGCCTCGGCGGCTTCGCCGGCACGGGCGAGGACGAGAGCGAGGGTGGAGAAGGCCGCTGCGGTCGACGGATGTTCGTCCCCGTAGGCGCGTTCGAGGATCCGGAGCTGGCTCCGCGCCATCGGCACGGCTTCGGCAAGGTTGCCGGACTGCGATAGATAATCGGCGAGGTCGCCCAGCGCGGACGCCGTCATGGGATGGTCCCGGCCATAGACGCGGCGTCGGATTTCGAGGCCGCGACGAAACAGCGGTTCCGCTTCGGCCCGTCGGGACGCCTGAGCTGCCAGCAAGTATGCGATCTGCATGGTCGCCTGGGCCAATTCCTGCTCGGGAGCACCGACACGCTCGAAGATGCTGAGGGCGCGCCGGAACTCGCGTTCGGCGTCGTCCGCCCGCCCGCGGCTCCGGAGAATGCTCCCGAGATAGAGGTGGCTCACACCGGTCAGCGAGTCCTCGGCGCCCAGGGCTGAGATTCGCAACGCAAGCGCACGCCGGTGGAGGTCTTCGGCCGTGATCAGGTCACCGCGATAGACCGAAAGACTGCCGAGCTGATGCAGGGTGTACGCCAGCGCGGGATCCCGTGACCCGAGGATCCGCCGCTGAATATCGAACGCCTTCCGCGCCACCGAATCCGCCTCCGCGTACCGGCCCAGCGATCGCAGCGAGAGCGCGAGCTGCCGCAGTGTAGCGGCGACCTCGAGATTGTCGGGTCGCCCCCGTCCGCGGCGCAGCGCGAGCGCGCGCTCCAGCACGGTGTGTGATTCGTCATAGCGTCCGAGCCCGATGTAGAGGCGGCTCGTGATTTCGAGCATGCTCGCCACCTGTGCCGGATTGCCGTCCATCCGCGCTGCGCGGGTGACGCCACGCCGCACGAGCTCCGACGCGGTCAGGGTGTCGCCGCGCGCTTCACCGGGATCGCTGGCGTCGAAGAGGCCCAGCACGAAGTTCGTCACGCCCGCGGCGTCGCGCGATGCGGCCTCTGCACGATCGCGCTGGATGGCCGTCCGGCGTGCCTCCACGCCCGCGATGCTCGCGCCCGCGACGAGCGAGAGCGCGATCCCGACCGCGGCGATCGTCTCGCGCCGGTGCCGGCGCGCGAAACGGCGCGCGCGGTATCCCGCCGTCTGTCGGCGGGCGAGCACCGGCAGCCCCGTGAGGTGACGTCGCACGTCGTCGCCAAGCGACTCCGCCGTGGCGTAGCGCTCGTCGGGGTCCTTGCCGAGTGCCTTCAGCACGATCGCGTCGAGGTCGCCGCGCACCTGCCGGCCCTGCCCGGGCGACGACCGGTCGGCCGCGACGGAGGGCAGGTCCGGCTCGCGCCCGAGCACCGATGCCTCCACCTCGTGTACGCTGGCGTCGCGGGAGAACGGCGGCATGCCGGCAAGCAAGCGGTACAGCACGGCGCCCAGCTGATAGACGTCCGTGAGCGTCGAGACCCGCCGGCCGAGGATCTGCTCGGGCGCCGCGTACTCCGGCGTGAGCCAGCGCTGGTGCGTATGCGAGAGGAGCGGGTCCGGCGGAGACGTGGGCTGGAGCAGCTTGGCGAGGCCGAAGTCGAGCAGCTTCACGCGCCCGTCGCGGTCGATCAGAATGTTCGACGGCTTCAGGTCGCGATGGACGATGAGATTGCGGTGGGCGTACTGAACGGCATCCAGTACTGTCAGGAAGAGCTGAAGGCGCTGCCGAACGCCGAGTCCGCGCTCCTCACAGTACGCGTCGATGGACTGGCCGTCGACGAACTCGAGGATCAGATAAGGTTGACCCTCCGGCGTGACCCCGCCGTCGAGTAGACGGGCAATGCTCGGGTGATCGAGCCACGCCAGGATCTGCTGCTCGGCGCGAAAGCGGCTGCGATCGATGGGCGTGTCGAGTCCGGGGCGCAGCAGCTTGACGGCGACGCGCTGCTCGAAGTCGCCCAGGGCGCGTTCGGCCAGGAACACGCGGGCCATGCCGCCGCGCCCGATCTCCCGGATGATCCGGTAGGCGCCGAGACGTCGACCGGTCCACTCGGCGGTCGGCTCCGCATCACGGCGCTCCGCGGCCACCGCGGACGCGAGCGCGGCGGGCGGCGAATCGAGGAAAGCGTGCTTCGCCATCGCGTGCCTGAGCAGCACGTCGACTTCGGAGCGCAGCTCCGGATCGCCCGCGCACAGCTCCTCGAGGAGCGTCGGCCAATGCGCCGGATCGGCGTTCAGGGCGGCGTCGAGGACCGTTTCGACGCGGTGCCAGCGTTCGCTGTCCAGCTTCGTCTCCGGACGAGGGTCTCACCGCCGGGAAGTGCGGCTCGGCACGCACCACGGCGCCCGGCGGACGTCACCGCCTACGCGCCGGCCGGCTCCATGGCACGCAGCAGGAACGCCCGTGCCTTCACCCAGTCGCGCTCGACCGTGCGCACCGAGACGCCGAGCATCCGCCCGATGAGCTCCTCCGGCACGGCGCCGAAGAAGCGCAGCTCGACGACCTGACGGAGCCGCGGTTCGACGGCGTCGAGCTGGTCGAGCGCGGCATCGAGCGCGAGCATCTCGTCTATCTGCACCTCGAGCTCACGGTCGGACTGGCTCAGCGACACGGTTCGCCAGGCGCCGCCGCGCTTCGACGAATGGCGACGACGCGCGAAGTCCACCAGCACCTGGCGCATTGCGCGCGACGCGGCCCCGAAGAAGTGAGCGCGGCTGTCCCATGGCGAGTCGGAATCGGCGCCCAGCTTCAGGAAGGCCTCGTGCACCAGCTCCGTCGTGCACAGCGTCAGGTCGGCGCCGCGCGCACGGCGATGCCCGCGCGCCAGCCGCTTCAGCTCGCCGTAAACGGCCGAGTAGAGCGCATCGGGTGTCCCGCCGTATGGCAATTGCCCCTCGGTTGCATTGCTGCTGAACTTCGGATCGGGCCTGGAGCCGCAAAGGGATCGCTGCGGGCTGGCTGGAAGTCGCTCGAATATGCCTGGGCGCCTTCCGATGTGTCAATCATTCACTCCTCAGGCGGTGCCCCGGCCGGGGGCCGCAGCCGAAGCCGAAGCCGCGCGTCTGGACCCGGGGTGCCGGAATCGTCGGCGGGCGACGTCGCCCGACAGGGCAGGCGGGGCTGGAGCCCGCTCCGCGCGCATCCGCCATGCCAACGGCAGCGCCTGGGCTCGAAGCGGGCTACTCAGCGACCGCGGCGTCCAGCCCCGCGATGTCGATCTTCTTCATGGTCATCATCGCTTCGAAGGCGCGTTTGGCGCGGGCGGGGTCGGAGCTGGTGGTGAGATCGAGGAGGCGGCGGGGGGTGATCTGCCAGGAGAAGCCCCAGCGGTCGCGGCACCAGCCGCAGGCGCTCTCCTCACCGCCGTTGCCGACGATGGCGTTCCAGTAGCGGTCGGTCTCTTCCTGGTCCTCGGTCACGACCACGAGGCTGACCGACTCGTTTGGCGTGAAGTTCGGGCCGCCGTTGAGGCCGAGGAAGCGTCGGCCGAGCACGGTGAACTCGACGGTCAGCTCGACGCCCTCGTTGCCGCCGGGAAAGTCGCCTGGGGCGGTGTTCACGCGGTCGACGTGGCTGTCCGGGAAGGTCGCTGCATAGAATTCGGCTGCCTTGCTCGCCTCTCCGTGGTCGAACCAGAGGCAGGTCACGAAGTCGGTCATGGCGTCTCTCCCGGCGTTTCAGGTCCGTCCTCGATCGGCCAGTGCGATTATGCAGGAGCTGCGCCGTCGGCGCCATGGAGCTGGCAGCGTATCGAGTCCGGCCGGTCTCGTTCATCCTGTTGGACGGACGCCTTTCAACCCGCGCACTTCAGCGCACAGGCGTCCCCACGAAGCAGCCGACCGTATAGGGATACTCGTCCGTGGTGTGATAGTGGTACATCACCACCGTCCGGCCATCCCATTCGATGGCGTGGGTGTGACCGTGGCAGGCGTCCAGGTCCGCATCCGTGAGTTTCTTCCCGTCTTCACCATACGAGCCGTAGATGCCGAAGCCGTCGATGGCGTACCCCACCAGCGAGCTGTGGCCTCCCTGGGCAGCGCCCGCATCCTCGAAGCAGGAGCTCAGGCTGTGGTAGTGGTACTGGCCCGCCTGCTGGGGATGCCCCTGGCAGTGGTCCTGTACCTCGTGCGCCGCGGCGTCCCGCCCTTCCGCGTCCAGCGCGTTGTAGATGGCGGCGCCCGTGAGCGCGAAGCCGATCATGCCCATCGGTACGCAGGACGCGGATGCCGCCTTCGTCGGCTCCGCGGGCAGCGTCAGAAGGATGTTCTGCGCGCGGATCGAGTTCGGATTGCCATCGTACTGGAACGCAGGGTCTGTCCGCTGGATCGGGAACGTCCCCGTTGGATGCTCCGGCAGGTTGTTGGCGCTCACGATCCGCTCCGACCCTTGCCGCGTGATGGTGATCTGGGCGTCCGGCCACTCCACCGACCCGCTCACCTCCGGCTTCGCGGTCGGATCCCAGGTGGAGCCCGTGATCCACGGCGCCGACCCCTTCCGACCGGACCGGAACGTCTGCTGGCACGAGTATACCCAACCCACTTCCGGCGAGGACGAAACATGCCCGTCGCCGAGTGGCAGCGCCGCTCCGCCGCTCGCCTCGTGGAGCAGCGCGGAAGCGGTGGGAGAGGCACACGCGATGGCGCCCACCAGCAGCGCGCAGGTTACAGCTTTCATGGCACACATCCGGTTCGTGGACCGATTCGTTGCGCATGAGTGGACGGATTCCAACCCGGATGTGTTAAAAAGCGGACGCGGCTCCGTGCCCTTCGAAGGAAGGTGAATCGGCACCGTGGCCCCGAGATTGCACGTGCAGGCGCGGCAAGGAGGCAGGCAGATGTATACGAAGGCAGAGGAGATCTTCCACGCCGCGACCCACGGGGTCGGCACGGCTCTGGCCGTGATGGGCGGGGCGTACCTGGTGGAGCGCGCGATCGCCGCGGGCGATCCCTGGCGGATCCTGAGCTTCGGGGTCTACTCGGCGTCGCTCGTGCTGCTGTACGCGGCGTCGACGGCGTACCACGCGGTCTCGGCGCGCCGCCTCAAGGCACGCCTGCGTGTGCTGGATCATTCGGCGATCTACCTGCTGATCGCCGGCTCGTACACGCCGTTCCTGCTCCTGCGTCTGCGCGGCCCGTGGGGGTGGACGCTGTTCGGCCTCGTGTGGGCGATGGCCGTGGGCGGCGTGGTCTACAAGCTCACGCTGCTGGATCGCTTCCCGCGGGTGTCGACGGCGCTGTACCTGGGCATGGGGTGGGTCGCGCTTCCGGCGCTGCTGCCCCTCGCTCGACACCTTTCACCGGTGACGCTGGCGTGGCTGGTGGGCGGCGGGCTGGTCTACACGGCCGGGACGCTGCTGTACCACCTGGACCGGGTCCGCTACGCGCACGTCGCGTGGCACGTCTTCGTGCTCGTCGGCAGCGTCTGCCACTTCATGGCCATCGCGCGCCTGTAGGGCGGCGGGCCGACGAACACGCCCCCCGACTACTGGTCGGCCGTCATGATGAACAGCGGCTGTCCGGCGAACTCGTAGATCGGCCGCAGACGGTCGGTGTTGTAGTGCTTTTCCACGGCCACGACCTTCTTCTCTCCCGTGACGCGCTCGAGGGGAACGCTGTCGTAGAGTCCCTTGTGGATGCTCACGAGCTGACCGTATCGCCCCGCCATGACCAGGTCGAGGGCGAGGTTCCCGAAGGCCATGGGAACGATGGAGTCCATGGCGTCCGGGTCGCCGGAGCGAACGAGATAGCCGAGGCGCTGGTTCACCACGTCGACGCGGCGCCCGTTGTTGTAGCGGGGAGAGAGGTCCTTGAGCGCGGACGCCACCTGGTCTCCGATGCCGCCGAGCTTCCGGTGCCCGTACTGGTCGGTCTCCTGCCCCTCGAAGACCATCCCGTCCTGATGAGCCATCGTGGCGCCCTCCGAGACCAGCACGACGGCGTAGCGGCTCGGGTGACGGTTCCGATCGTAGGAGAGCAGCTCCGCCAGTTGCTCGATCTGGAAGGAATGCTCCGGAATGACGCAGCGGTCGGCGGCCCCGGCCATGGTGGGCAGCAGGGCGGTGAAGCCGGCGTATCGGCCGAAGACCTCGATGACGAGGAAGCGCTCGTGGGACCCGGCGGAGGTGCGCAGGCGGTGCGTCAGCTCGATCGTGCGGGTCACGCACGTGCTGAATCCGATGCAGTAGTCGGTGCCCGGGACGTCGTTGTCCATGGTCTTCGGGATGGCCACGACGGGCACCCCCTCCCGGTTGAGCCGGGCGCCGTAGCTGAGCGTGTCGTCGCCGCCGATGGGGATGAGCACGTCCACGCCCAGGAACTCCAGGTTGCGGAGCACGTCGGGTGTGATGTCGTTGACGTCGTCCGTGTAGCGGTCGGCAAGGCGAGCGGGCACGCGGGAGCGGGGCAGATGGCTGGGCCGCGTGCGGGACGTGTGAAGGAACGTGCCGCCGGTGCGGCCTGCCCGATTCACGATGGATTCGGTGAGCTCCCGGACGAACTCGGAGTTGTCGGCCCCGGCGTCCGGCTCCATGTCCACGAGTCCGGCCCACCCGTGGCGGATGCCGAGGACGCGGTAGCCTTCCCGCAGCGCCCGGATGGTGATGGCGCGGATGGCCGGATTGAGACCGGGGACGTCGCCGCCCCCGGTGAGAATGGCGAGGGTGCCCTTCGTGGTAGCTGCCATGACTCGGATGCTGCTCCCGCGCTGCCGCGGGGCGCCCGGCCGTGGCGGAGGTGTCGCGGACGGGCGCCGCCGTCCCGGCCCTGAGAATGCGGGCGGTACCCCTCCCGTGCAATGCCGGGGCCCCTTGGTCTCCGCGGTCCGCCTACTGCGCCCGCATCGTTTCCGTGGGGTCGATGCGCGTGCCCCGCAGGGAGGGGATGAAGCTTGCGAGCCAGGCCGCCGCGCCGAGTCCGACCAGGACCGCGGCGAAGGTCAGGGGGTCCGTGGGCGTCACCTCGTAGAGCAGGCTGGCGACGACGCGGGAGAGCGCCAGCGAGCCCGCCAGGCCCGCGAGGGCCCCGAAGCCCGCCGCCACGAGATACTCCCGCTGGAGCTGCCGCCGGACCTTGCCCGGGGCCGCCCCCAGGGCCATCCGGATGCCGATCTCCCTGCGGCGCCGGGCCACGGCGTAGGAGACGACGCCGAATACGCCGAAGCCCGCCAGCAGCAGGGCGATGACGGCGAAGCCGAGGACCACCGACAGGAGGAAGCGCCGCGTCGCCAGCGAGTCGGCCATGCGCTGGCTCATGGTGGCGAAGCGCACGGGCACGTCCGGGTCCACGTCCCGGAGTGCGGAGCGCACGGCCGGGGCGATGGCCGAGGCGTCGCCGGTTGTCGGACGAAGCACGATAGTCATGCTCCGGGCCCGATACGGCCGCTGGACCCAGGAGAAGTAGTACTGCGGGTCCGCGTCCCGCGTGAGGTCCCGTTGCCGGACGCTGCCCACGACGCCTACGACCGTGACCCAGGTCTTCCGGTCCCAGTAGTCGTCCATTCCGCCGCTCGTCATCTGCTTGCCCACGGCATCCTCGCCCGGCCAGGCCAGCTCGGCGAACGCGCGGTTGACCACTACCACGTGAGCGCCGTCGGCGGCGTCCCGGGCGTCGAAGAGCCGACCCTCGAGGAGCGGAATGCCGAGCGTCCTGAAGTAGCCGGCGTCCGCGAGCTGATAATCCCCGCTGGCGGTGTGGGAGGGACCGTCGGCGACATCGACCATTCCGTTGCTGACGCCTTCCATGGGCGGGGCGGTTACGAGGCCGAAGGAGGCGATGCCCGGAAGCGTCTCCAGCGCGTTGCGAACCCGCTCGTAGTACAGGCGCTTCGACGCGTTGTCGTCGTACTTCGAAGACGGTGGGTCGAGATCGACCGTCAGCACGTTCTCGGACCGGAAGCCGGGATCGACGGAGAGGATCGTCCGGAAGCTCCGGAGGAGGAGGCCGGAGCCGACGAGGAGGACCAGAGCGAAGGCGACCTCAGCGCCGATCAGCCACTTCCACGTCCGCTGTCGGCGCCGGTCGTCGCCGCCGCGGTTCCCGCCGCGCAGGGAGGCGACGGCGCCCGTCGCGATGCGGAGCCCGGGAAGCAGGCCGGCGAGCCCCGTCGCCAGGGCCGTGATCAACAGCGTGAAGAGCACGACGCTTCCGTCCAGACCGATGTCGGCGACGCGGGGCAGGCCGGCCGGCGCGAAGGCACGCACACCGCGTACGACGGCGAAGGCGACGGCGAGGGCAAGGCCGGCTCCGAGTACGCCGAGGATCGCGACTTCGCCGAACGCGGCCTGGGCGATGCGGCGGCGGCCTGCGCCGAGGGCGTGCCGTACCGCGTACTCGTGTTCCCGGGCCATGCCCCGCGCGAGCGTGCCGCTGCCCAGGTTCGTGCAGGCGGCGAGGAGCACCAGCACGGCGGCGCCGAGGAGGATCCAGAGCGGCCGCTTCACGTCCCCGACGACCGAGTCCCGGAGCGGTACCACGCTGGCCTGGCGCGGGAAGTACGCCTCCATCTCCTCTCCAATGGGGGCGTCCGGTCCTTCGGCGAATCGGCGCGTGATGGCGTCGAGCTGGGCGTCCGCCGCGTCGATGTCCTTGCCGGGCCGGAGCCGTCCCACCACGACGAAGTTGTGCGACGTCCGGGACGTGCCCAGCTCGTTCAGCTCGAGGGGATACCAGATGTCTGCGTCGGCGGGAAAGTCGAAGCCCTTCGGCATCACGCCGACGACCTGGACGCGGAAGCCGGAGACGGTCAGGGGATGGGCGGCGAGGTCAGGATCGGCGCCGAGATGATCGCGCCAGAAGCCGTCGCTCACCACCGCCACGGGAGCCGCGCCCAGGTGGTGGTCGGACGGCAGCAGCGGCCGGCCCAGGCGGGGCGCGACGGCGATGGTGCGGAAGAAGCCGTCGCTCACGCCCGTCACGGACGCGCGCAGGGGCTCGGACGTGCCCAGCACGGTCGTGCTTCCGCCATCCGTGAAGGCCGTCATGGAGGTGAAATCGTCGGCCGAGCGCCGCCAGTCCTCGAAGTTGGGCCACGCGGCGTGCATCTCGTGCCCGCCGCCGTTCACCTCGGAGACGCGCACCAGTCGCCCCGGGTCGGGCAGGTCCAGGGGGGAGAGCAGAACTCCGTTCACGATGCTGAACACGGCGGCGTTTGCGCCGATCCCGAGCACGAGCGTCACCAGTGCGAGGCCGGTGTAGACGGGATTGCGGCGCAGGGAGCGGAGCGCGAAGCGCAGATCGAGACGGCTCATGCTCGTCTTCCTGTTGGGCGGGAGCGTGGACGGGGCACAACCCTATGGACGGGCTGCGGCCCCTTCTGGTTGGAACGGAGGGAGGTGCGGCGAGGTTTCAGCGGGTCGAGCGCTACCGGACGGCGGCGGTGACCTCCTGCAGGATCCGGCCAGCCGCCCGCTCGACGCCGCGCAGCACGGCGTCGCACGGCTCGTCGCCGAGAGTCCACTCGCCGGCCTCGATGCCGTAGACGATGAGGGTCCGTGGCAGTTCGCGCAGCGCGCGGGCCAGCTCGACGACCTGGGCCACGTCGAGGTCGTGGGTCGAGCGCCGGGGCGCGCGGGTGGGCAGGGAGAGCCGTGAGGCTTCCAGGCGACGGACCGTCCCGGGCCGGGCACCCGAGACGGTCGCGTCGACGACGACGGCGAGCTCGGCGTCGCGCCAGGCGTCCATGAGGCCGTCGACGCGCCCGGCCATCTCCACGACGCGCACGCCGTCGGGTAGGCGGCCGGCGAGGGTGCGGGCGGCGAGCAGCCCCGCGGCGTCGTCGCCTCGATCCGGAGAGCCGAGGCCGATCACGACCACACGCTCGGCCGTCACGACCGCTCCAGGTCCAGGCGCAGGAAGTGGGTCGCGCACGAGATGCACGGGTCGTAGCAGCGCACTACCCGCTCGCACGCCCGCTCGATCTCGGCCTTCGGCCGGTCGAGTCGGGCCTGCACGGTCAGGCGGAGGTGCTCCTCGATGGCGAGCTGGTTCTGCGACGTCGGCGGAATCAGGCGCGCGGCCCGGATCAGGCCGTCGTCGCCGATGTCGTACCGGTGGTACAGGATGCCCCGGGGCGCTTCCGTGCAGCCGTAGCCGGTCCCGGCGCGAACGGGCAGCTCGGTCGCCGGCGGGTCCGGCTCCTCGTACGTCTCGACGACGCGCACGGCGTCGTCGCACGCGTGCACGAGCTCCACGGCCCGCACGAGCGCGCTCCGGTACTGGTTCGCGCACGTCTCGCCGAGCCCTGCGTCGCGCGCGGCTTCCCGGGCGATCGGCGCCAGTCGCGCGTGATTGAGGGAGTAGCGCGCGAGGGGACCCGTCAGGTACAGGCTGCCGTCCCGCCGGCGCGCCTGGAGGGCGTGCGTGTGCGGCTGCTGCTCCTCCGTGAACTCGGACTCGAAGGCGCTCACCGGGGCGTCGAGCCCGCGCGTCGACGCGAGCCGTCCCTCGTTCATGGGGTACTCGTCGGGGTGCGTCAGCGCGACGAGCTCGACGTCCAGATCCTCCTCCGGGACGTCGAAGCCGGCGATCCACCGGACGGTCTCGAGGGCCTGATCCCGGGCGCGCAGCAGCGGCTCCCGCAGCGCCAGGACGCGGTCCCGCTCCGGCGCCCGGTAGAACCCGCCCACCCGCACGTTCACGGGGTGGATCTCCCGTCCGCCGAGAGTCGAGAGGACGAGGTTCCCCGTCTTCTTCAGCTCGAGCCCGCGCCGGACCGCGTCCGGGTAGCGGGCCGCCATGGCGATGGCGTCCTCGAAGCCCAGGTAGTCCGGCGCGTGGAGCATGTAGACGTGGAGCGCGTGGCTCTCGATCCACTCGCCGCAGTAGAGCAGGCGCCGCAGCGCCCGGATGGGACCGCTCACGCGCACGCCGAGGGCGTCCTCGAGGGCGTGGCAGGCGCTCATCTGGTACGCCACGGGGCAGATGCCGCAGATCCGCGCGGTGATGTCCGGCGCTTCCGTGAACGCCCGGCCGCGCAGGAGCGGCTCGAAGAACCGCGGCGCCTCGAACAGCCTGAGCTCCGCCTCGGTGACGCGCCTGCCGACGACGCGGACCCGCAGCCCGCCGTGCCCTTCCACGCGGGCGAGGTGTTCGACGCGGATCGTGCGGGTGCGACTGCGCGGCCGCGCGGCGGTCTCAGTCATGGGACTTCGCCTCGTCGCGGAACGCGGGCGCGTCCGCGTTGAAGGTGCGGTACGCCCGGGCGACGGCGCCGGGCGGGACGCCGAGCTCGCCGGTCCACCAGGCGGAGAGCGCCTGCGTGTTGGGCGTCTCCTTGGGGCCGAAGCAGCCGTAGCATCCCCGGGCGCAGGCAGGGCAGAGGGCGCCGCAGCCGGCGTGCGTGACGGGGCCGAGGCAGGGCGTGCCCCGGGCCGTCATGACGCAGACGATGCCCTGGCGCTTGCACTCCATGCACACGGAGCCCATCGGCAGGTCGGGCGCCCGTCCCGCGAGCAGGGCGGACAGCAGTCCGACGAGCTGCGGGCGGGAGATCGGGCAGCCGCGGAGCTCGACGTCGACGTCGACGTGGTCGGAAACGGCCGTCGATGTCGCGAGCGTGTCGATGTACTCCGGTCGGGGATACACGGCCGAGACGAGGCCCAGGATGTCCCGGCCGTTGCGCAGCGCCTGGATGCCGCCCGCCGTGGCACACGCGCCGATGGCGACGAGGAGCCGGGAGTCGCGCCGTATGCGCTTCACCAGCGCGACGTCCTCCGCCGTCGTGACCGAGCCCTCCACCAGGGAGACGTCGTACGGCCCCGGCTTCGTGGCGCCGGACGCCTCCAGGAAGTAGGCGATGTCCACGGCGCCGGCGATCTCCAGGAGCTCGTCCTCGCAGTCGAGGATCGTGAGCTGACAGCCGTCGCAGGATGCCAGCTTCCAGACCGCGAGGCGCGGCTTCCGCTTCGTCGCCATTCGTCAGAGCTCCCGGACCCGGAGGAGCGGCTCGATCCGGTCGAGCCGGTAGACGGGCCCGTCCCGGCACACGAGCGTCGTGCCGAGCTGGCAGTGGCCGCACAGCCCGATGCCACAGCTCATGTTCCTCTCCAGCGAGACGTGGATCCGCTCCGGCGCGAGCTCGAGCCGCTGGAGCTCGAGGCCGACCATCCGCATCATCACCTCCGGCCCGCACACGAACGCGGAGCCGTCCGACGCGTCGAACGTCGCGTAGCGAATGAGCTGCGTCACGACCCCGACCGGGCCCGCCCAGTCGTCCACGGCGTGATCCACCGTGACCCGCACGTCCAGGTCGAAGCGGGCCCGCCAGCGACCCAGTTCGTCCGTGTACAGCAGGTCCGCGGGCGAGCGGGCGCCGTAGAGCAGCGTCACGCGTCCGTAGCGCCCGCGGCGGCGCAGCACGTGGTAGAGGACCGGGCGGAGCGGGGCCAGGCCCACCCCGCCGGCCACGACGAGGATGTCCTGTCCATCGGCCTCCGCGACGGGCCAGACGTTCCCGAACGGTCCCCGCACGCCGATCGCGTCTCCCGGCCGCGCGGAACAGAGCGCCCGCGTGGCGGGGCCGACGGCGCGGATCGTGTGGACCATCGGACCTTCGGCGCCCGGGTCGCCGCTCACCGAAATGGCGACCTCCCCCACTGCCCAGGCGTACAGCATGTTGAACTGGCCAGGGCCGAACGACGGTCGCGGCGATCCGTCCTCCGGCTCGAGCTCGAGGGTCCACGTGTCGGACGTCTCCCGCCGCACGCGTCGGACGCGGTAGGGGACGGGCGCCATGGGCTCCTCGCGGCCTGGTGTGGCCGGTACCCTGGCGACGTCCGGGGCGGCGATGCCTGCCGCTGCCGTCACGAAACCCCGGCGGGCGCACGGTAGACGTCCACGAGCTGGACCGTCGCGGACTCCAGCCGCGCGGCGATCACGCCGGCCACGCGCTTCATGATGTCGTAGCCGAGGCGAGGGTCCGACTCGCATTTGCCGCGCAGGCACGCGCCATCGAAGACGACGGCCCGCGTGAGCTCCCGGCAGCGGGCGTCGAAGACCCACCGGTACGGCGGCGTGATCCAGGAGAAGCCGACGACGTCGCCACCTCCCACGGACAGCACGGACACGGGGCCGCGGCCGGGCGCGTGGCACTCCACCGTCACGCGGCCGCTTCGCAGCAGGAAGAAGTGGTCGGCGGCCCCGCCCTCCCGGAACAGGTACTCGCCTGCCTCGAACCGGGCGTTGGAGCCGCATCCGGCGATGAGCGCCAGGTCTTCGGGGCGCATGTCCCGGAAGAACGGGTGCTCCGCGAGCAGTCCCTCGAGTCGTTTCATGGGATGACCTCCTGATCCGGAGCGGGGCTGCGGCTCTCCTCGGCCGCGGCCCGCAACGCGGTGACTTCCTCGGTGAGATCGATGCCGACGGGGCACCACGTGATGCAGCGTCCGCAGCCCACGCAGCCGGTCGTCCCGAACTGCGCCTGCCAGGTGCCCAGCTTGTGCGTCAGCCACTGCCGATAGCGGGAGGCGGCACTCCCTCGCACGTTGCCGCCGTGGATGTACGTGAACCGGCCGGTGAAGCACGAGTCCCAGCGTCGCCAGCGCTCGGCCCGGTCGCCGCCGAGGCTGCTTGCGTCGTGGACCGTCGTGCAGAAGCAGGTCGGACAGACCAGCGTGCAGTTGCCGCACGTCAGGCAGCGATCCGCCACCGTCTCCCAGCGCGGGCTCTGCAGGCTCTCCTCCAGCAACTCCGTCAGACCGTCCGTTTCCAGGCGACGTCCCATGGACGCTTCCGCGCGCTCGAAGACCGCCTCGACGGCCTCCACGTCCTCCGGCTCTGCCGGCGCCGTGGCGAGGCGCGCCAGCACCGCATCCCCCGCATCCGTCCCGGCCTCGACGGCAAAGCGGTGGCCGCCCTCGAGGATCTCCGTGAGCAGGAGATCGTATCCCGAGCTCGCCCTGGGCCCCGTGCCCATCGACGCGCAGAAGCACGTGCCGCCCGCCTCGCCGCAGTTGACCGCGACGATGAACGCGG
The DNA here is from genome assembly GCA_963728445.1 of uncultured Gemmatimonadales bacterium. Taxonomy (GTDB): domain Bacteria; phylum Gemmatimonadota; class Gemmatimonadetes; order Longimicrobiales; family RSA9; genus CAVSJO01. Next base: position 2,109,592 of record CAVSJO010000006.1, read on the forward strand.
CCTCGCGCCGGGCGCGGTAGCCCGGGTCGGCGAAGGGGCCCTCGCTCAGCACCCGATCCTGGATCGCCATCGCGTGCAGCTCGCAGGCGCGGACGCCGATCAGCGCCGTTCGCGGCGGCCCCGACTCGTCGGGCTCCAGGTGGAAGCCGTCCCCGTTCCGGCGCGCCGCCCAGAGCCGCAGCTCCGGCGGATGGAAGTGGGCCTTCCAGGAGCGCGGCCCGACCGTGTAGCCGAACAGCGCATCGTCCGCTCGCCGCTCGATCCGATACCGCCCCGGCTCCTGCCGGTCCGTCCAGCCGCCCGGCAGGTCCGCCGTCGACTTCAGGGCCTCGTAGACGATCGCTCCATCCCGCACCACCGGACCGATCAGCGCGTAGCCGTCACCGCGCAGCGTCGAGAGCAGCGCGTCCAGCCCGCTTCGTTCGAGGATTCGCACGTGTCCGTTCCGCCTCTCCGGTGAGTCGTAGCCGTATCATCGGCTGACCGGCCCTCGGTCGCTGTCGGGGAATGCCGGAACCGACCGTCGGGGTTGTCCTCCGCCCGCCGTCATGGGCGTCGCCGCGATGATGCGACCGGCGCTGGCGCGGCGCTCGCGGCGGCGACGGGCCGGCGTCGGCATGCACTGCCGCTGCTCGACCCCGCGTGACCCGCGCGGCCGCCCCGCGCACGCGGGCGCCGGCGGTCCTCTGTCTTGTACCTTCTATCTTGTCGATCGTCGTGCTGCATTGAATATTTCGTGGGCTCGGGCGGCTCGCGGCGCCAGCGCCGGAGCGGGGGGTGACTGTGGGGAATGGAAATTGCGACCGGCGCGTCTCGCTCAGCCCCGTCTCCCCGGGATTCGACGACGCAAGGAGATACGCCGCCGTGAAGAACCCGTTCGCATCGAGCAGCCTGTCAGACCCTGCCCGGCGCCGGATCGATCTGGCCGTGGCCATGGCGCAGGAGCGGCTTCTCGACACGCACGTGGAGCACGCGCTCCAGCTGATCGAGATCGTCGGGGGCGAGATCCCCTTCGACGGCGCCCTGGACATCTATTCCCGGCTGCTCCGGCTCTCCGCGGACGAGACGCGCATCGTGACCACGCAGGCGCTGGCGCGGCTCGGGGAGCGCACGGACGAGGCGGACCGCTGGACGAGCGAGCTGCCGGCCGTGGAGGACTCGGATCGGCCGAAGGATCGGCGCTCGTTCCTCGAGTCGCTGCGACAGCGGATGCGTGGACGGGTCCACGACGACCTGCGCCGGCTCATCGAGATGCACGCGGCCCGGGCGGAGGTGTCCGTGCTCGAGACGCACGTCGAGAACGCGCTCCATTTCGCCTCGATCCTCGACGAGGAGATGCCGGTCAACGAGGCGATCGAGCTCTATCTCGAAGCACTGGAGGTGCGGGACAGCATCGCTGAAGTCGTCTACTACTTCGCCCTCGCTCGCTTGAGCGAGGACCGGCTGCCGCGACACGGGGATGCGGCGCGCGCGCAGTCGGTGACCGCGGAACCGGAGCAGGGCTGAGCCGAAGCGGATCACCGCCGGCATCATCGAGGCGGTCCGTCGGGTCGCCTCGACGCGCGTCCGGACCACGGGAGGGAGCACGGGGAGCGGCATACGGCTTGCAAACTCGGCCCGCAAGCCATTGCGATCGTTCCCGGCCCAGGATCCGCCGCATCGGGAAAGGGGGGCACAGGGAAGGGACGAGGGGATGGTGTGGAATGTGCAATGGGGGGAAGCGCGGAGTGAGCCGGTCCGCGGCCTCGATCCGAGGACGTCCGGCTGACGCCCACGAGACCTGATGAGGAGGGAGTGGACGAATGAAACGTACGAGTCTGTTTGCTACTGCGGCCGCCTTCGTGGCACTTGCGGGTGCCACGCCTGTCGCGGCGCAGAGCTACAAGGTCGATCTGGGGATAAAGGGTGGTGGCTCCTACTACACGCCGGCGATGAACGATCATCAGCTGGGTGACGGGGCCGAGAACGTGAAGTTCGCGCCTGACTGGCGGCTCGGGGCGGACCTGAGCTACTGGATCACGGACCGGGTCGGCCTGCGGGCCAACTTCGGCTACACGGACAACAAACTGAAGCAGTCGGACACGGAGCTCGTCCAGCACGTGAACCTGTGGGACGGTACGGGCGATCTGCTCATCCGCCTCGCCGACGTGCCGGACAACTTCGACGGCGCGCAGTTCCTGCCGTATCTGGCGCTCGGCGCCGGCAAGAAGTGGATCAATCCGGCCACGAACACGCCGGCGAACAACGGCGACAAGGAAGGCGCCGTCTTCAACCCCACGGGACCGACGGCCAGCAACTACACGTGGTACCTGTCGGACGAGTCGAAGTGGGAGTTCCTCGGCGCACTCGGGGCGCTGTGGCGCACGAGCCCGAAGTTCGGGGTCAGCCTCGAGGTCGGCGATCGGGCGTACGATACGCCGATCTACCTGCTGAACGGGACGGCGGGCAACTACACCACGCTGACCGGGCCCGGCGAGGACCAGGGCAGCTGGGTGCACGAGATCTACGGTGAGGTCGGGCTCCACATGCTGCTCGGTGTGCAGCCGTCCGCTCCGAAGGTCGTGGTCGCTCCGCCGCCGCCGCCGTCCGCACCGCCGGCTCCGGCTCCGCCGGCTCCGAAGGAGCGCGCGATCCAGGTGTGCGTCGTCGATCCGACGGTCGCCGCTGGAACGCGGATGGTCGACGCGACGTACGTGATCGACACGGGCGACACGGTGGTGGTGTCCAACGGCACGCGCCGTCCGCTCAGCTCGACGGTCGGCAACGTGATGCTCGCGCCGCAGACGGACTGGTACGTGGCCGGTCAGCCGATGTCGATGACGGTGAACCGCCGCAAGGTCGAGTTCGTCACGTACGGCAGCCCGCGCACGGTCGAGTCGAGCCAGCTGCTCATGGTCGGCACCGTGAACGGCATGCCCGTCTACGCGGCGCGCCAGGATCTGGGCGACGCGGCGTCGCAGTGGGAGAGCGCGGTTTCGTCGGCGACGAACCGTGACCTGGCCACGCTGCTGGGCGCGAATGCAAGCCTGCGGACGTCCTTCAACGACGTCCAGGTGCTCTACGTTCCGCTTCAGACCACGGGCTGCGTGTTCCAGGGCCTGCAGCGGGTCGAGGAGGTTCGGAAGGGCCGCGGAGAGTAGCACCCCGCGCTGACCTGACCGGCGGAACGGCGTCCGGCTTCGGCCGGGCGCCGTTCCTCTTTTGTGGGGCCCCGGAACGGGCGGGAGCCGCCGGGGCGCCGGCGAGGAACTCGGAATCGAATCGGAGGACTCGTGGGAACGACGTGGAGGCTGACGACGGCGCTGGGAGTGATCGCGCTCCTGGCCGTCTCGTCGCGGGCGGAGGCACAGGAGACCGGGCCGGCGTTCGGAGCGGAGGCGGGCTACCTGCTGGGCAGCCACCTCGACCGGGACGGGGGCACGAGGCTCGGCGGGGCGGCGTCCCTTTCCGCGTCCCTCGACTGGCGGACGGGCACGGCGTGGTCGTTCCGGATCGAGGGGCTGTGGGCCGGAACCCATCTGTCCGGCACGGAGGACATCTTCGACCCCGAAACGGGCGCGAGCCTGTCGAGCGGCTCGGACGGCGCGGCACTGTGGGCGGCGCTCGTCGGTGCGAAACGGTCCTTCGAGGGCGACCGGTTGCGGCCGTACGCCGGCGCCGACGTCGGCATCGCCGCCCTGGAGCCGGCGGCGGGCTCCGTCGTGGGAATCGTGGACGAGGGTGGGCGTCAGGCGCTCCACGCGTCGACAGGGCTCGGCGTGCAGGTGCGCGGCGGACTCGACTACGCCGCCGCGGCGGACTGGACCCTCCAGCTCGAGGCGAGCGATCTGCTCTTCGGCTCAGACGTGCGCGTGTACGGCATCGAGGGCGGTGAGAGCGGCGACGTCGGACGCATCGTCCACGCCCTGCGCCTCGCCGTAGGGGCCACGTACGCCTTCGGGCAGGGCGACTCGTCGATGCGGGCTCCCGAGCCGGCGCCACGGCCGCAGCCCCGGCCTACGCTGCCGGTCCCCACCCGCGAGATCTCGTTCTGCGCCCTCGACCCCGGCACGGGCGCCGGCGTCTCGATGCGGCAGGGGCTCGTACTCGTGAACAGCGGCGACACGCTGCTCGTCGCGGGCGACCGGCAGGTCCCGCTTCGGGAGGCGTTCGCCGGCGTCCCCACCGTCGGTCGGGCCGACTGGTACGCGGCAGGACGTTCGCTCGTCATTCGGGCGGGCCAGCGGACGTTCAGCTACGCGCCGTACCAGGGCCCGCGGCGCGTGCCGGCGGAAGCCCTGACATACGTGGGACGCGCCAGCGGAGTGCCGGTCTTCGTCGATGGGCGCGAGCTCAGCGGCGCGGGCACGTCGTTCCGGGACGTGCTGCAGGCGACACCGACGATCGCCCTCGACACGCTGCTCTCGGACGATCCGCAGTTCCGGGCGGCCTTCGCGGCCGTGCGCGTCGTCTACCTGCCCCTGGCCCCGGCGGGGTGCGTCTTCCAGCCGTTCGCCAGGGAGGCCGGCGCACCGCCCGGCGGCGGTGCCGGCCCCGGCGAGGCCCCACTCCCCGGCTCCGCCCTGGCGGCGCCCGCACGTTTTGCCCGCCCGACCGCGAGCGTGCTACATTCGCCGGCGTCACGATCCTTGCAGCCGGAAGTGCCCGGCACTCGCGCGATCGCGAACGAACCCGGAGGCTGATGATGACCAATGGAACGGCGACGATGGAGCCGGCGGCGGGCGTCGCCCGTCCGCGGCTCGCAGACCTGGATCTGCCGCTCGGAAAGCGGGTCCGGCTGCACCGCCTTCTCTACGAGCACGGCACGAAGAACGGCACGCTCCTGGTCCTGCCCATCGACCAGGGCATCGAGCACGGACCCGTCGACTTCTTCTCCAATCCGGCCTCGAAGGACCCGGACTTCCAGTGGAAGCTGGCGGCGGAAGGCGGTTACAACGCCCTCGCCTGCCACTGGGGTCTCGCCCGGAAGTACATGGAGAAGTACGCGGGGCGCGTGCCCCTGGTGCTCAAGCTGAACGGCAAGACGAACATCCCGGACGACGACTACGCCCTCTCGACCCTGACGTCGACCGTCGAGGATGCGGTCTCGCTGGGCGCCGACGCGGTCGGCTACACGCTCTACGTCGGCTCGCCGCGCCAGGACGAGGACATCGTCCAGTTCATGGAGGTGCGGGACGCCTGCGAGCGCTGGAACATGCCCGTCATCGTGTGGGCGTACCCCCGCGGCGCCGCCATCGAGGAGAAGGGCGGCCGCGACTCACTGTATGCCGTGGACTACGCCGCTCGACTCGCCCACGAGCTGGGCGCGGACATCATCAAGCTCAACGTCCCGAAGAAGGGCGCCAAGGACTCCGAACAGCCGAAGCAGTACGCTTCACTCGAGTGGGACGAAGCAGAGGGGGTCCGGCGCGTCGTGGACTCGGCCGGCCGCTCGATGGTCCTCTTCAGCGGCGGCAGCAAGCTCGGTGACGAGGACCTGATGAACAAGGCGCGCCTGGCGATGGAGAACGGCGCCACGGGTCTCATCTTCGGGCGCAACATGTGGCAGCGCCCCATGGACGAGGCCCTTGCCGTGACGTCGCGGGTGAAGGAGATGATGGGCCAGTTCGCGGCGTGAGCGACGTCGAAGGCCTGAAGCGCAAGGCCGCGGAGCGCGCGGTCGAGCTCGTGGAGGACGGGATGCGTCTCGGACTCGGCACCGGCTCGACCGCGCGTCACGTTCTGGAGGTGCTCGCCGAACGCCGCGTCCGCGGTGAGCTGCCCGGGATCCTCGGCGTGCCAACGTCGCACCGAACCGAGGAGCTCGCCCGGGAGCTGGGCATCCCCCTCTCCACACTCGACTCCGAGACGCACCTCGACCTGACCATCGACGGCGCGGACGAGGTCGACCCGCGCCTCGAGCTCGTGAAGGGGCTGGGCGGCGCGCTGCTCTGGGAGAAGATCGTCGCCTCCGCGTCCGACCGGATGGCCGTCGTCGTCGACGACCGGAAGCTGGTGGCGCGACTGGGCGAGCGGTCCCCGCTGCCCGTCGAGGTCGTTCCCTTCGGCTGGCGCACCCACGTGGACGCGATCCGTGACCTCGGCGGCGAGCCGGAGCTGCGGAGGGACCCCTCCGGCGAGCCGTATCGCACGGACGGCGGACACTTCATCCTGGACTGCCGGTTCGCGGATGGCATCGGGGACCCCGAGTCCCTCGACACGGCCCTGTGTTGCCGCCCCGGCGTCGTCGAGACGGGACTCTTCGTGGGCCTCGCCGACGTCGTCGTCGTGGCCCGGGCCGACGGCACCGAGATACGGAGACGCACATGACACCCCGACTCGCACCCTCGATCCTCTCCGCCGACTTCGCCCGCCTCGGCGAAGCCGTCGCCGAAGCGGAAGCTGCGGGCGCAGACCGCATCCACGTGGACGTGATGGACGGTCATTTCGTGCCCAACCTCACCATCGGGCCGCCGGTCGTGGAGGCACTGCGACGCACCACGCGCCTGCCCCTCGACACGCATCTCATGATCGAGCGGCCGGACGCCTTCCTCGAGGCCTTCGCCGACGCCGGCGCCGACGTGCTCATGGTCCACGTCGAGGCCTGCGTGCACCTCCATCGGACCGTCCAGCGAATCCGCGAGCTGGGAATGCGGCCCGGCGTGGCGCTCAACCCGGCCACGCCGGTCTCCGCCCTCGAGGAGATCCTGCCCTACGTCGACCAGGTCCTCGTCATGAGCGTCGACCCCGGCTTCGGCGGCCAGCGCTACATCCCCACCACCACGGACAAGATCAGCCGCGTGCACGTCCGGCTTCAGACCCTCGAGCTCTCCCACGTCGACATCGAGGTGGACGGCGGGATCGACCCGGACACCGCGCCGGAGGTGGTCCGCGCGGGTGCAACCGTCCTCGTCGCCGGCGCCGCCATCTATGGGGGGGAGGGGAGTGTCGCGCAGAACCTCGGCGCGCTGCGCGCAGCCGCCGAGTCCGGCCTGCAGCCCGCGCTCGAACGCTAGTCCGCGTGCGACTTTTCCACCGCCGACGGTGGACAACCCGCCGGATCTCTGTGGATTGGTCGTTGAAAGAGTATGATAAAATGTGAATTGGACCTGTTACAGAGCGCCATCTGCCCGCGCGCCTTCCACTTGCGTCGACCGACGCCGCTGCGGTATTCAAGAGGATTTCGGGCGGACGTCGTAATGGTAAGCTGCGTAACATGTTACACGATCTCCGGAAATCCTTGACCGGGTCCCCTGCCGGAGTGTATTGTTGTGGCAGACGTCAGCGGCCGAGCGGCTCTCGGGCCACGGACGTCGCCTCCGAAAGGGACGCTTTTCGAGGCAGCTCTCCGGGACGGTTCGGAAGCGGAGAGACGACCGTGAGGTCACTGGCCACGGTCGACGCCCCAGGGCCACGGGGCACCCGAACTCACCAGCCGCGTGAGGACGGAAAGAGAGCGGGATCCGGCACGCGCCCTTCGGGGCGTCGGAACCGAACCCGAGCGGACCCCGACTCTCGCCAGTGCTCGAACCCCCGGCACCGGGAAACCGGCCGCCGGGGGTTTCTGTTTTCAGGCATTGCCCTCGATCTGTGGATGGGCCACGGGCGTGAGGGCCCCTCCTTCCGGTTCGAGGCCGATGACCGGGCTCCACCCTTCGGAACCTTCACCGGTGCGGCCGCCCCTGCGTGAGCGTGTAGCGCGCTTCTGGGCCCGTCACCGCACCGCCGTCCTGTTCGCGCACTCCGCATGGGCGCTGTCCGGGGGAATCGTCGTCGTGGTGCTGGCGCGCGAGCACTACCACCTGGTGCCGTGGGTCGTGCTGTTCCTGGCCGCCGTGTGGGGGTCCACCCTGTACTTTGGGCGGGCGGCGGCGATGGAGCCGGGGCAGCCGCCCGGGCTCGTGCACGAGGTGGCGTCGTACATCACGCGCGTCCTGTACCAGGAGACGCTGTTCTTCCTGCTGCCGTTCTATGCCTACTCCACGGTCCCGCGCTCGCCGAACGTGGTGTATATGGTCCTGCTCGGGGCGCTCGCGGTGCTGTCGTGCCTGGACCTGCTGTTCGACCGGTGGCTGCGGACGCGGCCGGTGTTCGCGCTGACGTTCTTCGCCATCGTGGCGTTCTCCGCCGTGAACCTGCTGCTGCCGCTTCTCGTGGGGCTTCCGCCTCGCTTCGCCGTGCCGGTGGCCGCGTTCGTGTCGGTAGTTGCGGCGGCGGTGCTGGCGCGCCGGACCGCCGAGCGGACGGTTCGCACAGCCGTCACGCTGGGCGCGGCCGCCGTGGCGTTCGTGGCCGTGGCGCTGGGGCTGCCGCAGGTGATCCCGCCCGTGCCGCTGCGGCTGGAGCGCGCCACGTTCGCTACGGGAATCGACCAGCGGACGCTGTCGCTGCGGCATCCGCTGCCGGCGCGCGTGCCGAGCTCGGAGGTGGCCGGCGTGCTGGTCGTGGTCTTCGAGGTGTTCTCGCCCACGGTGGTGCCGGCGATGGTGCGGCTGGAGTGGCAGCGCGACGGCGCTGCCGTACGCACGTCACGTGACGTGTCGATCAGCGCGCACGCGGCCACGGCGCAGACGGCGGGCTTCCGGGTGTGGGACTCGTGGCGGCCGGCGTCCGGCCAGGTGCCGCCGGGCCGCTACCGCGTCGTGCTGGAGACGAGCGGCGGGCGCATCTTTGGCGTGGCGCGGCTGACGGTGGAGTAGCGGCGTCGGCGCGATCACACCACGAGCATGCCTATGGCGACGGCGGACTGCACCCACACGACGAGCATGACCAGGAATGCGATGAGCAGCACGAACGCCTTGACGAGGCTGAGCTCGAGGCCTTGACCGTAGACGCGTCGAAGTGCGGCGGTGAGCCAGACGAGCGCGAGGAAAAGCGACAGCTGCTGCAGCGTGCGTGTGGCGGGCAGCAGCCGGGCCGCGGCCATGACGAACAGGTAGAACGCGGTCCAGTGGAGCGTGAACACGGCGTGCGGAAGGTAGCGGCGCTCGCGCCGGAACTCGAAGGCGTAGAGCACGAGCGAGAACAGGGCGACGGAGCCCACGAGGAAGACCGGCAGCCACGCGTTGACGGCGTCCTCGAAGTGCGCGGCGAAGAGGTCGAGGGAGAGGCCGCTGGCAGCGATGCGCTGGAGGGTGCGGTGGGCGAGGGTGTTTCCGACGCCCATGCCAGGCAGCGCGCCGCGCACCATCCTGTGCGTGGTGTCGACCCAGAGGAACGGCCGGAACGAGGCGACGAGGAAAAAGGTCGCGGCGGCGAGCAGGTAGAGCTGCACCGGGTATGTGTAGCGGATGCGTCGCCCGGCGAGGTATTCGGCGCTGAGCCGACCGGGACGGAAGAAGAGTGCGCCGAGCGTGCGCATGAGCCGTGAGTCGAGGCTCGCGACGTCGTCGAGCACGTGTGACGCGAACGTGCGCACGGACGTGAGCGGCGAGCGCGCCGGCTGCCCGCACGCGGAGCAGTACGGTCCGGCCAGGCGCGCGCCGCAGTTCTCGCACGAGTGGGGTGGCGGTTCGGGCACGGTCACGTTTCGGAGAGCTACGACGGGACCGAGGCGGCGTCAAGCGTCCCGGTCGGACGCGCCCTTCACGCCGCCGGCGTTATCATGGCACCCATGAGCGAGCACACCGTCGCGGTCATCGGCGCCGGCGCCGCCGGACTGATGGCCGCCATCCACGCGGCCGGCGAAGGGCAGCGCGTCGTGCTGCTGGAGCGCACGAAGGACGGCGGCCGGAAGATCCTGATCAGCGGCGGCGGCCGCTGCAACATCCTGCCGTCGAGCTGGCGGTCGGAGCAGTACGTCACCGCGTCGTCGCCGAACACGATGCGGAACATGCTGCGTGCCTGGCCACTCGAGGAGCAGCGGCGCTTCTTCGAGGCCGAGCTGGGCCTGACCCTGGTCCGGGAGCCGGAGACGGGCAAGCTGTTCCCCTCGACGAATCGCGCGCGCGACGTGCGTGACGGGCTCGTGGAGCTGGCGCGCCGCCGGGGCGTGCAGTCGCGCTTCAACGCGCATGTAACCGGGCTGGAGCGAGCCGCCGCCGCGGGCCGCGCGCGCTGGCGGCTGACGCTGGCGGATGGTGGCGTGCTGGACGCGCGCTCGGTGGTCGTGGCCACGGGAGGCCTCTCCGTGCCCGCGACCGGGAGCGACGGCGGGGGCCTCCGGCTGCTCGAGGCGCTGGGCCACACGGTGCACGCGCTCTACCCCGCGCTCACGCCGCTCACGGCGGACCCGCCGCGCCACGCGACGCTGGCGGGCATCTCCCTGGACGTCACGCTGTCCGCGCCGCTGGAGCGCGGCGCGCTGGAGACGAGCGGCGGCTTCCTGTTCACGCACCGCGGCTACAGCGGTCCGGCGGTGCTGAACGTGTCTCACGTGGCGGTGCGGCACCGGCTCGCGGGCGGTGCGCCGGGCGACGTGCCGATACGCGTGCAGTGGACGGGCGAGGACGCGGCCACGTGGGAGCGCACGCTGTTGGGAGAAGGCAGCGGCACGCTCGCCTCGCTGCTGCGGCGTCGGCTCCCGACGCGGCTGGCGGACGCACTGATCGGCGAAAGCGACGTCCCGCCGGAGCGGTCGCTGGCGGAGCTGCGGCGCGAGGAGCGGGCGCGGCTGGTGGACGTGCTCGCCCGCTACCCCCTGCCGTGGACGGGCGACGAGGGCTACCGCAAGGCGGAGGTAACGGGCGGCGGTGTCGCCCTGGGAGAGGTGGACGCCCGCACGCTGGAGAGCCGCGTCGCGCCCGGGCTGTTCCTGTGCGGCGAGCTGCTGGACGCGTTCGGCCCCATCGGCGGCTACAACTTCCTGTGGGCGTGGGCGACGGGGCGCGCCGCGGGACTCGGAGCGGCTGCATCGTAGCGGCGCCGCGAACCCGCGCCGCTACGCCCGCGGCGCGGGGCCGCCGGGCTGCTCCGCACGCGCCTCCGGCGTCGGGCCGGGCGGCTCCTCCTGCGCGCCGCTGTGCTCGGCGGCGCCGAGCGGGTGCCTGCCTCGCCACGGCGCGAGCCACGGCAGCATGAGCAGGGGCGGGATGCCGGACAGCAGCGCGATGAGGAAGAAGCCCGCCCAGCCCGTGGCCTTCGCCAGCTCGCCCGCGGGCGAGATGAACAGGTCGCGGCTGACGGCCATGAGGCTGGACAGCAGCGCGTACTGGGTCGCGGAGAAGCGCCTGCTGCACAGGCTCATCAGGTAGGCGATGAAGACCGTGGTCACCATGCCGTAGACGAAGTTCTCGGCGACGACCGCGCCCACCATGAACGGGAAGCTGTGTCCGCGCAGCGCCAGCACGAGATAGCCCACCTGGCTGAGCGCCTGCCCCACGAGCACGACCCACAGCGAGCGGTTGAGCCCCAGCCGCTCGACCACGCCGCCGCCCACCAGCGAGCCGACGATGGTGGCCCCGAGCCCCACTGCGCCGACGACCGTGCCGATCTCCGTCTCCGAGAAGCCGAGCTTCAGCAGAAACGGGGTCGACATGCCGATGGCCAGATTGTCCGGCAGCTTGTAGAGGATGACGAAGAGGAGGATGACGAAGCCGGTGGCGCCGCCCGCGCGCTGGAAGAAGTCGCGGAAGGGGAGCCACACGGCCTGGTACAGCGACGGCGGCGGGCGGTCATCGCCGGCGGGCTCGGGCGCCCAGAAGTCCGTGACGATGCCCACGAGCATGAGCAGCGACATGAGCGCGTACGTGGTGCGCCAGCCCAGGTGGTCGGCGAGCACGAACGCCAGCGAGCCCGTGATCAGCAGCGCGATGCGGTAGCCGAGCACCCACACCGCGGCGCCCGCGCCCATGGCGCGTTCCTCCAGCAGATCGGTGCGGTAGGCGTCGCCGACGATGTCCTGGGACGCGCTCAGGAACGCGATGACCACGGTGTTGACGGCGAGCGCGGCCAGCCCGGCCTTCGGGTCGTGCAGCCCCATGGCCGCGATGGCGATGAGCAGCGCGATCTGCGTGATGAGCAGCCAGCCCCGACGGCGGCCGAGAAGCGGCGGGACGTAGCGGTCCATCACCGGCGCCCACAGGAACTTCAGCGAGACCGGCAGCGCGGCCAGGCTGAAGAAGCCGATGGTGCCGAGGTCGACCTTCTCGACCGTCATCCACGCCTGCAGCGTGCGCGTCATCAGGTAGAGGGGCATGCCGGAGGAGAACCCCAGCAGCAGCAGCGCAACCATGCGCTTCTGCGTGAAGAGCTTCCACATCGGCTGCCGCTTCTCTGCGGTCGCTGGTGTCGGCACGGCTCCGTCCGGGTGCGAGTTTCGTGCGACGTCGTGCGAGATCACCCTGGCGCGCCGCCGCGTGCTCCGCTACCGCACCCGCCCCTGAGCAGGACCTGTACCGCGGCTGCAGCCACGAAATCGGCACGGCCGTTTGACCCTGCTCGCGGCAGGCTTACCTTCCAGAGTCGACCGCGACCTCGCCGGGGTGGCGAAACGGCAGACGCGGGGGACTTAAAATCCCCTGGGCTTCGGCCCGTGTGGGTTCGACCCCCACCCCCGGCATCCGCGTAAGATCTGCAGCAAGAGAGGAAAGCCTTGGGGCGTGGGGTTCGTTCATGCCGATCGCGCAGGTACGAACGTTGGTGCGAACGCGGTACGAAGGGATCAGCGAGAAGCCTCGGCAACCAGCCGGCCGACCTGCGCGATCGCGTACCTGACCGGGGCCCCGACGGGATCCCTTCACGAAGACCACCACCACTGCACGCCCGCCGTCGGCGAACTCGAGAATTCCGGCATCGTTGATCGCGCCCGTGAGGCCGTCGCCAGTCGTTCGGGACGTCTTCCCGGAACGACACCGTGATGTGGAATGCCGAGGGAGACCCGGCGCGCGGCTGGACCCAGATACGTGCGGTGTCGGCTCCGACGCCCGCCACGCGCGCGATCACGAGCGCCTGGCCCAACGCGTCGCCCGCCCGGATCCGGCCGGCTCCATCCACCTCGATGGCTTCCGGCCGGGTGCTGGCCCAGGCCACGTCGCCTCCTGGGCTCTCGAGCGCCAGCGTCAGGGTGTCTCCAGGCGAGAGCGTGGGGACACCCTCCACAACGATGTGCACGTCGGACTCCGGCGCCGTGAGCAGGGTGCACGACATACACGCCGGGAGCGCGAGCAGGGGCATCAGACGGGAGCGAGGAAGGTCCATTACGAGCAAGGATAACCAGGAAGCTCGCGGCGGCCAGACCGAGGGAGGCGGACGGGACCTGCACGCCATGGGGCGGATCTTCGGTGGCACGAGCCGCACCAGGACGCGACACCGGGGGATTGATCGGCCGGTGGGAAATCCGGTGCACACCGTCATCATCGGACCCGTGACTACCTCGTTCTGCTGGCGGCAAGGGCGTGCAGTCGGCAGCAGTCAACTCAATGCCCCCCGCGGAGCCGGTGTGTGGAGCGCCGGACAGCGTGGCATAGACGCAGCCTGTTATATCGCTGCAGTAGCAGTGGGTAGAGATTCACGATCAGGATACCTCCGAGTAGCCAGTCGACCGATACGTTTTCTCCTCCCACGATCATTCCGATCGCGGGTATCACGGTGCCGGCCAGGTGCATCAGCTCGTTGACTCTTGTCTGCCGTTCGTAACGGCAGAGTCCGCTTGTGCTCTTGTCCCACAGAAAATAACGGTTTGGACGATCGGAATGGTGCCCTGTTTTCCGGCCCAGTCTCACCACCCATCGTCTGAAGACGTTGACTCCGAGAATCTTGTAAAGCGACTGCCGTTCCAGAGACTTGGGACGGAAGTACAGTTCGAGTAGCCGACTGTATAGCGGATCGCCCATGCCGAACATGCGAGACTCTCTGGGGCTATTGCTCGGCCAGGGCCGCTGTCCGGAGCTTACTCAATGCGCAGAGCCGTCGCCGGCGGGATCCCCGCCGCCCGGTGCGCGGGCACCAGGCACGCCAGCGCCGTTACGGCGAGCAGCACCACGCCGGCGCCTGCCATTGTCAACGGGTCCTTCGGCTCCACGCTGTAAAGCTGCGCCCTCAACAGGTCCACCGCGAAGGCGCTGACGAGGATACCAAGGGCGACGCCGACTGCCGCAGGCTGCAGGCCCTGGCGGAGCACAAGGCCGAGCACGCGCCCACGCGTCGCGCCGAGCGCGATCCGCACGCCGATTTCGCGCGTCCGCCGCGCGACTACATACGCCACGACGCCGTAGATTCCGATGGCGGCAAGGACCACCGCGAGGCCGGCGAACAGTCCCACGAGCAGCAGCATGAATCGCGGCCGCGCGAGTTCGGCAGAAACGAGGTCGTCCATGATGCCCGGGTCCATGACCGGAGCTCCCGGCTCGAGCCGGTGCACGATCTCCCGGGCGGCGCGCAGCGTCGATGCCGGCGATCCCGTCGTGCGCACCACGACCGAGCCGAAGCTCGGGGCCGTCTGTGCGATCGGTGCGTAGATGATGGGGTCCGGATCCCGCTTGAGCCCGCTGTAGCGGAGGTCGCCCACCACCCCCACGATCGTGCGGGCCGTGGTGTCGGGGTAGCCCATCGTAATGCCTACCCGGATCTGCTTGCCCACGGGATCCTCGCCCGGCCAGAACTTGGCCGCGGCCGCCCGGCTCACGACCGCCACGGGCACCGTGCCCCACCGGTCCCCGTCCTCGATTTTCCGACCGCGCACCACCGGCACACCGAGCACGTCCAGGAACCCCGGCGTCACCCAGTCGATCAACGATCCCGGCTCCTCCCCGGGCGGCGGCGGAGGCCGGTCCGTGCGGAGCATGCTCGTGAAGAACACCATCTGCGAGAGCGGCAGCCCCGCCGCCGTTCCGACCTCCCGCGTCCCCGCTGCGGCCGCGAGCTCCCGTTCGAGATCGGTCCAGAACTGCGTGGTCCGGTCCGGATCCTCTCCGTAGTCGGAGGGCAGGTTCACGCGGAACTTCACGACGCGCTCCGTCTGGAACCCGGGATTCACGGACGCCAGCCGCGCGAAGCTCCGGAGCAAAAGCCCGGCACCGACCAGCAGCACGAGCGAAAACCCCACCTCTGCGACCACCAGACCCGCGCGACCGAGCGAACGATCCCCGGCGCCGCCCCGGCCGCCCTGCCTCAGCACACTGGCGATCGGCGTGCGAGCGAGACCCAGCGCCGGAGCCAGCCCGAACAGCAGGCTCGTGGCCGCCACCAGCCCGGTGCCGAACAGCAGCGTGGCGCCGTCCACGCCCACTTCGTCGAGGCGCGGGATGTCGCCCGGTGAAAGCGCTCGCAGCGCCTCCACCCCCGCCCACGACAGTGCCACGCCGAACAGACCGCCCACCATCGCAAGCACCACCGCCTCCGTCAGGAGCTGCGTCACGAGCCGCTGACGGCCGGCGCCAAGCGACGCACGAACGGCGACCTCCTCCCGACGCGCCGCGCCGCGGACGAGCATGAGGTTCGACACGTTCGCGCACGCGATCAGGAGCACCAGTGCGACGGCCGCGAACAGCACGTCCAGCGCCTGGTCCGCCGACCCCACGATCCGGTCCTGGAGGCGTTGCACCTTCACTCCCACGTGCTTGTTGGTGCCCGGGTAAGCCTCTTCCACACGCGCCGCGATCGCGCTCAGCTCCCGCTGAGCGTCCGCCACCGTGGCGCCGGGGGCGAGCCGGGCCGCTGCGTCCATGAAGATGCAGGCGCGGCCGCAGCGGCTCGCGTCGTTCTGGAGCGGTCGCCACAACCGCGCGTGCTGTGGGAAGTCGAAGCCCTCGGGGGCGACGCCCACGATCTGATACGATCGCCCGCCCAGCTCCACGGTCGAGCCGAGAACGTCCGCCCGGCCGCCCAGCCGTTCCTGCCAATAGCCGTGGCTCACGACCACGACGTCGGGGCCGTTCGGCAGCGTCTCCTCGGGCGTAAACGTGCGGCCCATCGCCGGCGCGGCCTCGAAGACGCGAAAGAAGTTCGGCGTCACGACAGCCGCAGGCACCACCTCGGCGTTGTCTCCGCCCGTGAGCGTCGCTCGGGAGGTCGTGTACTCCGCCATCGCGTCCAGCGAACGCGACGGCTCGTCCCAGTCCTCGAGGTCCACCGGTGACACCTCGAAGGCGTCCTGCCCTGGTTCCGCCAGGTCCGTCCGGCCGATCGACACGATACGGTCCGCGTCGGGGTACGGCAGCGGTCGCAGCACGACCCCGTAGACGACGCTGAAGATCGCGGTCGTTGCGCCGATGCCGAGCGCCAGCGTCAGAATCGCGACGGTGGAAAAGCCAGGCCGGCGCCGCAGTGAGCGCACCGCGAACTTCAAATCCTGGAGGAAGTTGTCCATGGCCATTTCGAGGGACTACACGGAGGCACAGGCGCGTGGTGCTCCAACGCGCTGGTTCCTGCCGCTTCGAGGCAGCAGTCGTGCCCTTCTGCGCAGGAAGCGTAAGCCATGTCAGATCAAGGCGTTGCGCCGTTTCGGAGAGGACCGGACCCGCCCCGCCTCGTCCGGGAGCGGGACCCGTCGTTCCGCTTCCGGACACGATCCGTGGGTGGAGCCCCGCCGCCCCGAATCCATTCTCGAGCCGGCCAGACCTATGTGCGCGCGCCGATCTCATGCCTGACGAAGCCGATGCTGACGGCGAGGAGCACGCCGGCTGCTGCGAGGCGGGTCGGTAGGGGTACGTCTTCGCCGGCAGTGACGAGCCAACTCGCCCCGCAACGGAACCGGCGCAGCACGCAGGAATCCCGTTGGGGACACGGTGCTTTCGGGCGTGGGCTTCCAGTACGACCCTTCACAGGTGAGCAACTGATCGGGCCGGTCACCCGGTTTGTGCGGGAGTGCTGTACACGAGTCCCCCTGCGATCCAGTCATCGGCGTGCAGGGCCACATCGTGATGCTAGCGCTGCGGGAAGGCCATGCCTCACTCCGACGATGAGTGTCCGTGCGGACTTGCCAGGCACGACGGGCAATCAGCGGTTCTCGGCAACAGCTTTTCAGCGCGAGTCGTACGTGAGGGTGCAATCGAGATCTCGGGTATTGGTGGGGGCCGTCGTCGGCGGCCTGGCACTCGGCACCTACGAAATCGCGCGTCGGCTTCAGGAGCACCCGGGGCTGATGGTGCTGGAAGGGACGATCTATCCACTGATGAGCAGGTTGGAAAAGGAGGGGCTGGTAACGTCGTCTCTGGAGCCGTCGCCGGAGGGTCCGGCCCGGAAATACTACGAGCTCAGTCGGGATGGGGGGGCGGCGCTGGGGCGGATCAACGCCGGTTGGGACGACATCGTCGCGGCGGTCGAGGCGCTCCGTGGCGCGGACTGAGCGAGCATGTCGTGTCGGGAGACAAGCAATGAAGATGAGGGGAACGATCATGGTCGCGGTCGCGCTTGCGGCGATCTGCGCCGCATGTGCCGGGAAGGGCCACAGCGGGCGAGCGCCGTCATCGTCGGTCGTGGGCGTGCATACGACCGAGGCGGCGCAGCAGTACGATTCGGCGATCCACCGGTCGCGCGCGCTGCTCCGATCGGCGGTTCGAGACGGCGGCGGCGTGGCAGTCGCGGTGTACCAGGCGAGCCAACCCGTATGGGTGGAGGGGATCGGCCGCGGGGACGAGGATGCCGGTTCGGAGGTGGACGCGGAGCGGACGCGCTTCCGTATCTACAGCGTCGCGAAGGCGATGACTGCGACGGCGGCGGCACGGCTTGCGGAACGGCGCGCACTCGACCCATCAGCCCCGGTGCGCGAGTACGTGCCGACCTTCCCGAGGAAGTCAGCGCCGATCACGGCGATGCAGCTCGCCACGCACACGTCGGGCATCCGGCACTACGCCGACGAGTCGGAAGCGAGTGGGACCTTGCACTGCGAGACGATTCAGGATGCGCTGAACATCTTCCAGGATGACCCGCTGCTACACGCCCCCGGTGCCGGCGAGACGTACTCATCCTGGGGATACGTGCTGCTCAGCGCGGTCGTCGCCAGCGCGGCGGACGCGCCTTTCCAGGCGGCGATGCGTCGGCTGGTCTTCGACCCGGCCGCAATGCGCAGCACGACGATGGAGCGGCCCGACGCGCCGCTGCCCTCGCAGGCGAGTTTCTATGAGGAGTCCGGCGGAGAGCTGCGGCCGGCGCGCGCGGTCGACAACACCTGCAAGTGGGGCGCGGGCGCCTACCTGTCGACGGCCGGCGACGTCGCGCGTTTCGGTGCTGCGATGCTCGACGGCACGCTGCTCTCGCCCCGGAGCCTCCAGCTCTTCCTGCGCGGAGGCGACGAATACACGGCACAGGGTGTTGGGGTCGGCGGGACCGCATTCCTGCTGCTCGACGCGCCCGCCGAACTTTCGATCGCGGTGCTCACGAACCTCTCGGGCGACACGGTTGGGCCGCAGGTTCAGGCAGCGCTGGAGGAAATCCGCGCCGCGTTCTCGAAGGGTCCGCAGGAGGCACGATGAGCGTCGCCACGGAGGAGACGATGGAGCTGACCGGACGAGCCCGTCAGAGGCTCGACGATTACCTCTCGCGAGTCGAGCATGCGCTGCGCGGGCGCCCCGAACTGGACGCGCGCGATGTCGTTGCGGGGTTGAGGGAGCACGTTGAAAGCGAGCTGGCCGCTCTCGGAGGAGACTTCGCTACCGCCGAGGAAATGGCAGACGTGCTCGATCGGCTCGGCGCGCACGACCAGATCGTCGCGGGCGACGCAGCCGTGCCCGTGTTCACGGAAGCCCGGCTCGGCTAGGCCGTGTCGCCCGTACGGGGGCCTCCTTCGCCCGTAACCAGACGTGTCTCGAACTCCTCTCTGCGGGTGCGGCTGAGCTTCAGCTCGGTGCCGTTGCGCAGCACCACGGTACAGTCGCCGTGGGAGAGGGGCTTCACCTCACGAACGCGCTCCAGATTCACGACGGCGGAGCGATGAATGCGAAAGAAGCGGGCGGGATCGAGATGCGCTTCGAGATTGCCCAGTGACTCCCGCACCAGCGACTCGCCGTCCGCCGCGTGTATGCGTACGTACGGACCCTGGGCCTCGATCCACACGATGTCTTTCGTGAGAACGACCAGGAGCCGGCCCGAATCGTGGATGACGAGCCGGTCACGTCCCGGGCCCGATGCCGTTGCCGTTGATGAGCCGGCTAGCGGAGCTTCGGCGGATGCCCGGCTCAGACGATCGGACAGCAGGGCCACGAGCCTCCGCTGTGCCAGCTCCGTCTCCTCCTGACGCAGGATCTCCTTGGCTCGAGCGAGCGCCCGAAAGAAGCGGCGATCCGAGAAAGGTTTGAGCAGGTAGTCGACCGCTGCATGGTCGAATGCGTCGAGGGCATACTCGTCGTACGCGGTGGTGAAGATCACCAGCGGGATTTCCGTCGGCTCGAGGGAGGCGAGGATCTGAAAGCCATCCAGCTTCGGCATCTGCACGTCCAGAAAGACGAGGTCCGGGCCGAGCTCACGGATGGCGGCGGGCGTGTCTTCGCCGAAGCATTCGCCAACGACGTCGATGTCGCTGTCCAGGACGAGCAGGTTGCGAAGCGTCTTTCGGGCGCCCGGTTCATCGTCGACGATCAGTGTCCGGATGCGCCCGACGTGAGTCGGCTCACCCATGGACCTTCTCCTCCCGACGCCGAGCCGAAGTCAGCGGACGGAACGGCAGACGGATGAGAGCGCATACCCCCCCCATCGGCGATTCCGAGACGGTGAGTGTTGCGGAATCACCAAACAGCTGAGCGAGGCGTCGACGCGTCGTTCCCATTCCCAGTCCTTCCCGCAGGGGGCCCGGGCCAAGGCCCTCACCGTTGTCCTCGACGGAGAGCGACAATTCGCCGTCCGAAAGGCCTGCCGCCACGAGGACCTGGCCTCCCCGTCGATCCAGGTCGAGGCCGTGGCGGATCGCGTTCTCGACCAGCGGCTGAAGGATCAAGCCCGGCACGGCGGCGTTCCTCACATTCTCATCAACCCGTACGTCGACCTCGAGACGTTCCCCGAATCGGAGCTTCTGAATGCTCAGATACCGATCGAGAAACTCGATTTCCTCATGGAGTGGAACCTCGTGCTGGTCCAGGTCCCGCATGGCGCGACGCAGGAGGTCACTGAGCTGCTCGATCGTCTCCACCGCGGCTTGTCTGTCCCCTTCGCGAACGAGTCCGGCCACCATGTGAAGCGTGTTGAAAAGGAAATGGGGATGGATCTGCGACTTGAGATTGATGAGTCGCGCCTCGGACAGGTCGGCGCTCAGGCGTGCGCGTTCCGACGCCTCCCGATGGTGCTCCTCTCGCAGCCGAAGCAGCCAGTACACACCCAGAATGGCCGAATAAATGACCAGGGCGGACACGAGCTTGGCACCGGCTCGCCCCCAGTATGCGGCCGCGAACGAACTCTGCTGTGCAACGGGGTCGACGACCAGAGTCATGCCCGTGAGCACCGCATTCATCACCGCGAAGAACGCAACGGCCGAAAGGATGTGGACAGAGGCGGCCACCGGGATGGGACGGACCGTGAATCCGAACCGCCGTTCGAGCGAGATGATCACCGGAACATACCCTGCCCAGAGGCCCCACTCGATGAGCTTGGAACCGGCGAGCTGGGGAAAGCTGGCTTCGTAGCCCGCCGCGACCCAGTTGAAGTACAACTGCGACCCCGAGACCAGCGCAATCACGACGGCGGCGATGGCCAGCATGAGCGCGGTTCTAGCCCTCGTACCGGAGGCCCATGACGGAAGGGTCATCGATTCTCCGGCTGCCAGATGTTCACGTCTCCACTCCAATCTTCGAAGAACCGCCGATCCCCTAGCTCCATCCGAAAATATCGGCGTCATCTGCTGATTCCGGAACAGCACCGCACGGATGGAAGATCGGGCCTCTCGGAGAACGCGAGGCACACGATGTGAAGGTACGGACGGCCACCCCCACAGGGCGGCCTCTCCCGGCACGAATGGGATCGCCTCTCCCTCAGCTCACCACATGGAAGGCGGTTGGTGCTTCTTGGGTGGCGGGTTCACCGGCGTGTAGTTGCCCTCGAAGATGACGGACCAGGTGCGGCCTTCGTTCTCCGACCGTTCCTGGATCTGCTGCACGGTCCCCTTGGCGTCGGGCGAGAGAGTGACGCGCCAGAGTCTCGATTTGCCATCGGAGCCTAGACGCCGCCCGGTCAGCACCATCCGGCCCCCCTGCAATCGCCCCTCCAGACGGAGCACGGCTCCGCGATTGTCGACCCATACCTGGCGCCAGACCTGCTCGGGCTTGTCGAACACGTTGATACTGATGCCGTGCACACTGCCCGAGTCCCATTCCTCGCGGACGGCGCAACGGTCGAGCATGGAATGGACGGTGCTCGTCCCGACGGTCCGGCCCTGCGGATCGGTCACGTTCCATTCACCCAGCCAGAAATCCAGTTGGCGGAACTCTTCATCGTCGCAGCGCGCCGCGTTCTGCGCCTGTGCAGGACCGGCGAGCAGCGCCCAAAGGAGGACAGCCGTTTGTGCTGCGGGTCTCCAGCAACATTCGACACGGTGGCTCATGGCGATCTCCAGTAGGGTTCTACCTGGGTAGCAGCCGGTGCGAAATGGCATCCGCATCCGAAGGGTCTTCGGCCTACTTCGCACCGAGCCACCCTCCGATTCCCTGGAGGAGAGGGACGAGTGTGAGGCCGTAGTAGGGCAGGGTCGGAGAACTCACTCCGAGCATGAACGGAAGCGTCGCCGCGACGGTGCCGAGAAGAGCTCCGGTCAGTGAGCTGGGTGCTTCGCGGACGTGCCTCGCCAGATGCACGCCGAGCGCTGCGCCCGCCGCTCCGGCAACCAGGAGCCCGACGTTGGCGGCGACCGAATACCCATCGTCTCCCTTGACCTTGATCGGCGGGCCGTGGTTGTAGAGCACTTCGAACGTCGGAATACCGGCTGCCAGACTCCCGACGACGCCGCCGCCGACGGATAGAGCACCGTCCCATCCGGAGTCGGCGTGTCCTGCGTCCGGCGCCGGCTGTGGTCTCGTCCGTATGGGTGCTGTTTCCGACATCCCGATGCCGGTCGGTCGAGATGCGACCGCGGTCGGTAGCCCGGGCGACCGGATCACAGGCGCGCACGCGGTGTTCGCAAGCAGGCCGAGAATGGCCAGCGACCGCCGGACCACCGCGGCCCTACCGCCGCAGAGGAATGGCAATTCCCGTGATGAGTGCAAACCCCCGGTTTCGGGTGACGGCCTCTGTACTCGGATCGAGATCACGGAGTCCAGCGTCATAGCGTCCTTCGGTGTTCAGGGTCACCCTTCCGGCTGCCCACGAAATCCCCGCACCCGTCCGGAACCCGATGTCAACGTGTCGCCGCTCCGAGTCGCTGCAGGGAAGAATCGCAGCGGTTTCGAGCGGATCGAAATCGAACTTGCAAGCCACCTCATGAGCGACCGTCGGTCCCAGAAGGAGCGACGGACGCAGTCGCCTTCCGGGGAAAGGCGTGATTCTCAGCACCAGCGGGACCTGGACGTAGTTCAGACGCATTGCCGCCGAGAACGGTCCTTCTATGCCTTGGGCATTCCCCTCGGCTCCCTTTTCGATCCATTCGGCGCCTGATTCGATCATCAGTACCGGCGTCAGCGAGATTCCCACGAGGACCCCTCCGACGACCCCTGTCCTGTAGTTCTGCAGGCCCGGTTCGCTGGTGCCTCGGAACGTCGACCGACCCACTCCGAATTCCGCCCCGAGGCGGATCGTCTGTGCCGTCGCGCCACCCGGCAGAATGACCGCTGCGAGGAGCGCGAGGCCCAAAGAACGGCGACTGATCATCGGATCAACTCCATGAGAAAAGAGGCCGGAGGCCGGGTTCTGCCGTCCGGTGACCTTCAATCTGCTTCGGCCCGATCGGGCAGCGGATGGGGATGTTCTCAGGTGGTCCGGAAACGAGACGGGAGGGTCTACGGAGGCAACACGCCGCGGTCGCGTTCATGAGTCATGAATCGGCTCCACGATCAGGATCGGCCCTGCAGCGCCGGCGCCGCGATAGCTGGTGCTCAGGGGCTGCTCCCGTTCACGACGAAGCCGGTGAGCCGGGACAGCACTTCGGCGGAGATCCAGCCTCGGTCGGGATCCACAAGCGTGTGGCCCATTGCGGGCATGACCACGAGGGTGATCCGTCCGCCCATGCCGGGGCGCCGTTCCAGCGCCTTCACTCGCTCTACGCTGCGCCCCACCGGCACGTTGTCGCGCTCGTCTTCGGCGCCGTACATGATGAGAGCGGGCACGCCGCTGCTGGCCCACGCCTGTACGGGGTCGTAGTCGCCGACCCGGGCCCACCAGCGCCATTGCCAGTCCGCTGAGTCCGAGGGCACCGACTCCGCAAACGGCGCGGCGGGCCCGTCGAGGACCTTCATGCGTGTTGCCGAATACTCGCGCCATTCCGTCTGCCCCAGGGCGTACCCGCGGGCCGCTTTCTGCAATTCCATCGCCTGCGCGATCGCCGGCTCCTGAAAATCGTGCTGGCGCAAGCTGTTCCGGATCTCGAATTCGATCTGGTCGAGCACGGGTACGGCCGCTGACGAGAGGCTGACCGTGAATGAGCCGCGGCCGGCGAAGCGGGCGGCGAGCGGTGCGATCCAGCCGCCCTGACTCAGGCCCACCCAGCCGGCGTCGGCGGGATCGAGCCCCGTCTGCTCGAGGAGCAAGTCGAAGCCCGCGACTGCGTCGTAAGCCAGCGCATCGAAGCCGACCTGCCGCCAGTCGCCTTCCGACGCTCCCGACCCTCGCTTGTCAGGAAAGAGCACGTCCACGCCTGCGGAGGCCAGGGCGTTGGCGAATGTGTAGGCCCAGACGTTGTCACGGTCGCTCGCTCCGGAGCCGTGGATCAGGACAGCGCCACGCCCCCTCGGCCGGGACGGTCGCAGCAGCAGCCCCGCGAGCCGGACTCCGTCGACCGACCGAAAGGCGACCTCTTCGAGGTGGTAGGGAGGGTCGGGGTGCCGAACCCATCGGCCGCCGTCAGGGTCGATGAGCACCGGACCACCTTTTCCGTCCGGGATCCACCGGAACGCATCCTTGCCCGGGCCGATCTTCATGGCATCGAACGACGCGTTCTCGAAGTCGAGGCGCCGCCAACCGCCGCCAGGTCCCGGTGAAACCAATACCGATGCCCCATTCGGTGTGCGGTACCACCCCATCGGGGAGGCTGCTGAAGCTTCCTGCGCCGAAACGTGGGTCCCGCCTGCAACCGCGACGACGAGGGCCATAATGAAGAGGCCAGGCGTGGTCGACCGCGCTTTCGCCGTTTGATTGGCAATCATGACGATCCTTCCGAGGGCGTTCTGATAGGTACGGGCGCCGGCGGTCCGTTTCGCGACACGACGATTGCGCGTCGTGGGAGCGAGGCGAGAATCTTCGGACCTGTGCCGACCCATGTCCGTCGAGCACCCGCTTCTCGAGACGAGCGCTGACCAAGGATGATTGCTGCAGTACTCAAGCGGCTCCTGGGCCCGAAACGGATCATCGATCCAGCGCTCGGGGAGCTCGAATACGTCGGCGCGGGGCGGTGGATCGGGAGGACCTCCGAGACGCTCTCTTTCGTGATCGAATCGCCTCACGGAGGCCTGGACCCGGAGCTCCGCGCTGTCCTGATCCGTGCCCTATCCGACCCGACGCTGGAACGAGTCGCGCGCGACTATCTCCGCGACGAGCCGCGCGGCCGTGGCCTGCGGCTGTCGAGCCGATTCTCGACTGAGGTTTCCCGCGCTCGCCCCCTATGGATCAAGACTGCCTTGTCGCGCGGCCTACTTGACTCGTCCGCAAGCATCTGCTCAGGGGATGCGCTGACCATACTCGCGTTCGGGCTCGACGATGACCGGAACGTGGTCGAAGTCATCTTCAAGGGAAATGATCCAGTGGCGATCGACTATCACTGAATGGATCGATCACTCCCGGCGCTGCTGCATAGGTGTCTTCGCACGTCATGGCACGGTCTGAGACGCGAGCGGTGGATGTCTTCCCGTGCAGACGTGGCGCAGCCTCGGTTGGGTACACCGGGAACTGGAGCTCTGCCTTCAACGCTGACCCTATCCGGCAGGGCCGCCCGTGGGCTACGGGAGGCCCTGCCGGGAACAGATTTCACCGAACGTGGATGTTGCCCTGGTCGATGGGGAAGACCGGTCCCGGAGCGGGACTCGCACAGTAGTCTTCCGGCGTGGACATGGACGAAGGAATGTAGACCGCGACGCTGCTGATCTCGTCCGGCAGCCCTTCCGCCGAATGGTCGATCAACTCGATCGCCACTCCCGTCATCTCCGGGCCGAAAAAGAGGTCGGCGTTCTTGAAGTGGTCCACGGTCCCGCCCAGGTACGCGCTGTTCCCGACAACCGTCATGCATGTGATGGTGCCGTGAAGCGCGATCAGCGCGGGGGAGATGCCGAAGTCTCTCAGAAGGTCGCTCGGGCCGCTTTCGAGGTCGTACTGCCCCGAAACGGTTCCATTGGCACGCTTCACCGCCGAAACGGTGAACTTGCGGATGCTGCCATCGCCGGGAATGTGGACGTGGCCGCTTCCCGTGGCGGAGGCGGTTACGCCGTCGGTGGCGACGACGTTTCCGTCCGGGTCAAGCGTGGACCCGAGGGAGGGCTGGGTCGAGCTCGGAGCGTCACAGGCAGCGACAAAGACGGCTGCGAGACCGAGCAGTGCGAGCTTTCGCATGGATCCTCCTGATGAGTGTGAAATCATCTTTCGACATCAGCAGGATCGCGCTGTTTGCCTGTGTTCTGGCGCGCGCCGTCACTGGATGGTCCGGCACCTCGCCGAAATGCCATCGAGGCCCTACGGGCCGGCGAGCCTGGCGGTTTAGGCGGTTCAGGGCCTCGAGCAGCCGTCTCGAGTCACCTGGTGTCCTCGTCATGCTGGGATTCGAGGGGGACCGGCATTCGCCGGCGGCGGGACAGACCTCCCGGAACAGGGACGCAGAGGTCGGCTACTGCTCTCTGGCACCGTCGAGCGCCCCGACGATCCGGTCTCGGATCCCGATGAGCAGCGCGGCGCGGGCCTCACCGCGGTCCGCATTCGACAGCAGCGCCACCCCGAGACGTCGATCGGGGACGACGATGAAGTTCGCCTTCCACCCGACGTTCGAGCCCCCGTGCCCTGCAATCCGGGTCCCGGCGACGGCGGGGTAGACCTCGTAGCCGAGGCCGTAACGGACGGCTATGGGATCGGCACTCGTCATCCGTTGAATGTCCTCGCGGGAGACCACGCCCCGGCCCGGCGGCTCGCCATTCGGCCCAGGCCAATGAGCCGAGAGGAAGGCTGCCATGTCGGAGGCCGACGCGTAGAGGCCAGCCGCGGCGAGGCCCGCAAAACGCCGATAGCGTCGATTTCGGGCGGGGTCGGGGCTCGTGGGGGTCGCGACGAGCGCCGCGACCCGCTCACTCCACCCGAACTCGGCGTGGTTCATTCCGAGCGGGCGCAGCACCTGCTCCCGCATCCACTCGGCAAACGGCTGCCCCGTCACCTCCTGAACCAGGAGCTGGAGTACGACGTAGCCTCCCCCCGAGTACTCGT
This sequence comes from uncultured Gemmatimonadales bacterium, assembly GCA_963728445.1. Taxonomy (GTDB): domain Bacteria; phylum Gemmatimonadota; class Gemmatimonadetes; order Longimicrobiales; family RSA9; genus CAVSJO01. Next base: position 2,135,977 of record CAVSJO010000006.1, read on the forward strand.
ACGCCTCTCCGGGTGAGCGCACGACGCGCACGCGACGTTCCGGATCGCCGCGGCCCTCCAGCTCCGATCGGAGGGACGGAACGGAGTCCCCCACGTCGACTCCGGAAATACTCGGGAGGTTCACGCCGCCCGTGTGGCTCAGCAGCTGCCGGACCGTCACCTGGTCTGCACCGGGACTGCTCCCCTCGAGATGCCAGGTTCGCAGATACGCGTTCACCGGCCGGTCCAGGTCGATTCGGCCTTCCTCGACGAGGTGGAGGACGCCCCAGGCGGTGAGCGTCTTCGAGATGGATCCCAGCTGGAACAGGGTCGAATCGACCACGGGCGCGCGCGTCGCAGGGTCGGCCGTACCGAAGCCGGCCACCCACACCTGGCCGGAATCCACGACGGCGACCGCCAGGCCCGGCTCCCCGTGCGCTGCCAGCATCGACGTGGCGTTGGCACGGATGAGCGTTCGGATCGCTTCGCCCGCGTCCAGACTACCGCTTTCAGGGAGGTCGGACCTGGTGCCGGTGAATGGGATCCGGTTGGGTCCCGCGCGGATCTCTCCGGCGATCGTACGTGTGCCGCTACGGACCCAGAATGCGGTGGCGGGTCCCTCGGGCAGGCGAAGCCCAAGGCGGATCGTATCGGCGCTCGCCTCAACCGAGGTGACCGCTGCAGGCGGAAGCCCCCCGAGTTCCAGACGTCCGCCCGCTCCGGACGAGTCGGTCCAAAGCGTTATGCTCCCGCTCAGCGTCCGCGATCCCATGGAGGCCTGGATTTCCCAACGCCCCACCGGCGGATTCGGCTCCTTTGCCTGCTGTCCGGCGGCTCCTCCGAAGCCCACGAGAATTGCGAACGTCGCGAGCACGAAGCCACGGCTTCGGGCGTTGAAGTCCAGCAGGGGATGCGCAAGCCAGCGGAACTGTGCGCGAGCCACGTGGAACGCGACGCCGAGGACGCCCCACCAGAGAATCACTCCGCCTGCCACGAAAGCCCAATCCGGAATGGCGTCCACCTCGCGGGACAGATCCACAAGAGGGAAGAGGGGCGCGATCACAAGGAAGACTGCAATCCCGGCAACGACGATGACCACCGGCGGCAGGAGCTGCCACCGGTAGTCGGCGGGGATGTTCCCATACGCCTCCTCGACCTGCCCCATGACCGCCCGTGAGAGGATCCACGTGAAGATCAGCCCAAGCGGGCCGACCCACGGAAAGGCGAGGGTCGACGCGAGAGTCGCCGCCAGTACGCCCCAGCCGAGCGCCCTCAAGCGGCGGTGGGCGCCAGCGCCCGCGGCCGGAGGCGTCCGGTCTGAGCCGTCCCACGTGGTTGGATCCCCGAGTCGATCGAGGACTCGTTGCATTCCGATCTCTCCCACCGGCTGCGGTTCGGCCTCCAGCGCCTCGTGCACATGGCTTGCCACGTCTCCCAGAATCTCCTCCCGATCCACCCGTTGCCCCTCGAGCGCCTCCCGAACCCGGTACAGGTATTCATCGAGCAGTCTCTTCGCACCCACCGTGAGCTCAGCCATCCGAATCCTCCATGAGCGTGTCGATCCCATGCGTCAGGGATTCCCACCGGGAGTGAAGCCACGCGAGCGTCGCACGCCCCTCCTCGGTAAGGTCGTAGTACTTCCGGGCAGGCCCGTTCGGTGAGGGCTCCAGGGTCGTGTGCACGAGCCCGTCCCTCCGGAGTCGATCGAGAAGGGGGTAGACGGTGCCCTCTCCTACCACGAACCCGAGCACGTCGTCCAGACGTCGGATCAGGCTGTAACCGTAGTGGCGCCGCTGCCCGAGTGCGGCGAGCACGGCGAGTTCGAGGACTCCCTTGCGGAGCTGAGTCTCGCGATTGCGGTAGCCTGCGGAACCTTGCATCACGAGGTACATCGTAGTACGAGGTTCCCCGCCGCGCAAGACCCGGTGAAGAAGAACAGGAACAGGTCATCGGTCTCGATGACCCGCTCGATTGCCTGCCATGGTGAGCTGGACGATGCGAGGGGCGAGGACTGTCCGGTTTCCGCCGCGCCCGCACGAAACGTCATCCGGCCCCGCCCCTTCCGGTGGAAGCGCAGAGCGTGGATTCACTGCCTCAGGATGAGAAACGTGCGCGCATCAACGCGTTCTTCGAGAATCACCCGAAGGCACACCTGCGCATGTTCCTCGGGCGCAGCCAGAATGGGGCCGTTTCGCTACGGCTGGCCGACGAGGCCGGCCGCGATCGACTAGTCGTGGAGGTCGCCGCGGACGGCACGGCAGCGCTGCGCTTCCTCGACGAGCAAGGACAAGAGGTGGCCCGCTTTCCGTCCGACGGGGGCGGCCCATAGGCGTCCGGATGAACAGATAGCCGCGGCGCGGCGTTCAAGCCGACGGTGATTATGTCCTCGAGACTCAATGTGGCCCCCTCGAGGCGCACCGGCACGTGGCGGCGGAGGGGCGTGGCCGTCATCGTCGCCCGTGTGGGTTCGACCCCCACCCCCGGCATCCGCGACTGTGCACCACCGTTTGCAGCCGGTGCGACCGCCGACCCCGTAGAGGCGCCGGACCCGCGCATGAGCGGCCACGACTTCACGCTGGGCACGGGACGGCTCGCGTGCTCGGTGGACCTGATGCGTTACGTGGTGACCGTCGCCGGGGGATGACCCGGGTATCTGCAGACACTATGAGGCCGCGTTCACGATCGGCCAGTGCACGTCCGGAGCGCAGGACCTGGCGCCGATCCGCGCCATCAGGGCACCGAATCGCGGATCCGCCTTGAGCGGATCGAACAGCGGATCGCACGGAAGACTCTTGACCCACAGCAAGGGCTCACGCGCCTCGACCGAGCGTTCCAGTGACGTCATCGCCTTGTCGTATTCGCCAAATGCGATTTGGCTGACGGCGAGCTCATAGTTGATGGACGTCCGATCACGGCTCTGCTCCAGTAGCGCGCGCTCGCGGGCGGCGTCACGCCAGCGACCTTCGAGCGCATAGCCGAATACGAGATTGCTCCGACCGCCGAAGGTCAGCGAATCCAGCGCGTACGACGCCTGAAAATGCGCGAACGCGCTGTCGGGCTGACCCGCGAATCCGAACATGTACCCGAGCTCGCGCTGCGTGAGGGCCCCATTCGCATCGAGCGACTCGGCGCGCTTCATCCCGGCAATGCCTTCGTCGAGCCGCCCCGACAGCGCCAGATCGCCTGCGTAGATGCCCGACGCCGCCACCGACAACGGGTCGAGCTCGTACGCATGCCGACTGGCAGCCAGGGCCTCTGGCACCCGACCGACGGAGCCGAGCGCCAGCGCGTAGGCGAGCAACAGATCGACATGATCCGGATCGAGCCTGACCGCGCGCGCAAGCGGAACGAGCGATTCTCCCAGCCGCATCTCGGCTCCGAGCGTATTCGAGAGCGCGATGTAGGCTTCGGCCACCGTGGAATCCTCCGCGAGGGCCGCATCCGCGTTCCTGCGGACTTCGGCGACGATCGAATCGAGCGGGCCGACGCCCATCAGAGGCAGGGCTGCCTGCGCGACCGCGAGGTACGCCCGCGCCCGCGCGAAGTGTGGATCGCGCTGGAGCGCCTGCTGAAATAGCTGTTCTGCACCGATGAATTCCAGGCGATCGAACGCATAGCGCCCGCGCAGCAGGAGGTCGTACGCCGCGTCGTCGGCCGTGCCGCGAGCTCCGTTGGAGGCGAGCTGGTTTCCGCCGGCCATTACCGATACCAGGCGCAGCTTCCCCGTAATGGCGCGGGTGATCGAATCCTGCATTCCGATCAGCTCGTCCGGCCGCCCGTCGAATGTCACGCTCCACAGCGAGACGTCGTCGGCCGTGCGCACGAGCTCCGCGGTGACGTGGAGACGGCTCGTGGAGCCACTCACCGTTCCCTGAACCACTGCGGCGACGCCGAGCGCCGACGCGATCTCGCGCACACTCCGACCCTTCATCTGTTGCGACGAGCTTCGTGCCCGAACAGTGAGCTCGGGAAGCGCGTTCAGCGCATCGCGCACGTGATCGGTGACGCCATTCTGCAGGTAGTCCAGCGCGCTGTCGCCGCTCGTGTTCTCGAACGGCAGGACGGCGACGGAGCGGATCGCGCCCTCGCCTGCGCCGGCGAGCTGTCGCCAGACCATGCCCAGTGCCGCGAGCACGATCGCGGCCGCGCCCACGATCATGGAGATCCGGAGCCGCGAGAAGGTCGGGACTGAGCCACGGACGTGCGTTCGGCCTGGCCGCCGGGTATCGATCGGTGTGGCCACCGTCTCGAGCTCTCGTGCCACTTCAGTGGCCGTTTGCGGCCGGTCCCCAGCGTGCTTTGCCAGGCAGCGCATCACGAGGTCCGCCAGTCGCGGTGGCGTTGCCGGCCTGAGCGATGCGATGTCTGGGGGATCCTCGATCGCGTGCGCGACCAGCACCGCCTGCACGTGTCGCCCGGCGAAGGGTGCACGACCGCCGAGCATCTCGTACGCCATCGCGCCAAACGCGTACAGGTCCACGCGGTGGTCGGCTGCTGTGTCGCCCGCCGCCTGTTCCGGCGCCATGTACGCAGGAGTGCCGAGCGCAGTGCCGACCGCGGTCATGGTGTCGTCCGCGAGCGCGGCGCCGCTGATCGCCTTCGCGACGCCGAAGTCGGTCACTACGGCGGAGTGCCCGGCCAGGAGCACGTTGTCGGGCTTGATGTCGCGATGCGTGACGCCCTTGGCGTGCGCGTACTCGAGCGCTCGCGCAACGTCGCGCAGGATCGAGATCGTCTGCGGTATCGGCAGCTCGCCGTGCGACAATCGCTCGCGCAGCGACTCGCCCTCGACGTACGGCATCGTGTAATACGGGAGGCCGTCGATCTCTCCCGCGGAAATCAGCGGAACGAGGTGCGGATGCTGCAGTGTTGCGGCCAGGGAGATCTCCCGGCGGAAGCGTGCGATCGAGACATCGCCCACGAGCCCGGGCGGGAGGACCTTCACGACGACCCGCCGCCCGAGCGCGACTTCGTTCGCCAGGTATACCCGTGACATACCTCCCCCACCGAGCTCCCGCTCGATGGCGTAGGCATTTCCAAGGGCCTCCTGGAGCCGGTCCCGGAAGTCGGGCAAGGGGGGTCCGCGGGGGGAGGGGGAGTCAGAGCGGCGGCGTGTGCTCCACGCCGCCGCCGTCGCCGAAACTTATGTCGCCGCGGACCGGCCCGGCAAGAGGAATGAGGAGCCTGGCGGGCGGGCCGGCTAGCGGCTGCCCGCACGTATCGGCGTGGCCGCCCCGTTCGACCACGCGCACGGTCGCGGGCATCACCATCCGGTCGTCGTTCGCGATGGTGACGATCGCGCCCTTCGACGGGTCGCCGTCGACGTACTCCACACCCGACACCGCCTGGTCGAGCGTCCACGTCTCGGCGGCCGCCGCGACGCTCAGCAGCAGCGTCGCCCCGTTCAGCCGGGTCGCCGACCTCATCGGCTTGCGTCCTTCGGACTCGGCTTCAGGTACCGGTCCATCCACTCGATCCAGCGCCGGTAGACGTCGGTCTGACGGACGATGTCGCCGGGGAAGTGCGAGTCGGCGGGGTAGGCCCAGAACTCGGCTTCCACCCCGTTGTCGCGGATGGCGTGGTACCACTCGAGGCTGTTCACGATCGGGACGTTCGGATCGCCGACGTCGCCCATCACGAGAGTCGGCGTCGTCACGTTGCGCGCGGACGCGATCGGCGACTGCTCCCGCCAGATGTCCCAGTACTCCTTCGACCACGGCGAGCCGCCGAAGAAGTACAGGTCGCCCTTCTGGTAGAAGGCGATGGTGTAGTCCATCACCCAGTCGGTGAGGGCCGCGCCGGCGACCGCGGCCTTCCAGGGATGGTAGTGGCCCGTGAGCCACGTCGTCATGTAGCCGCCGTAGGACCAGCCGGACACGCCGATGCGGCTCGTGTCGACGACGCCCAGCTTCTCCACCGCCGCCAGCCCCGCCATGACGTCCTCCCCGGGGCCCTGACCGGTGTTGCGGTAGATGGCGTGCTGGTAGCGGTCGCCCAGGTTGATGCTGCCGCGGTAGTTGGGCTCGAAGACGAGGTAGCCGCGCGCCGCGAAGAGCTGAGGCAGGGAGGAGAAGCCTGTCGTCGAGGCGCCTTCAGGACCGCCGTGGATCACGAGCACGAGAGGCGCCTTCCTCCCCTTCACGTAGTCGGCCGGGTACGTGAGGACGCCGTCCTCGTGGAAGCCGTCCGGACCCTGCCACGCCACCGTGTCCACCTTCCCCAGGTGCAGCGAGTCGAGGAACGCGTTCACGTGCGTGAGCTGCTTCGGCTTCGACGTCGGCGACGCCATGTAGTAGAGCTGCCCCGGGTCGCTGGCCGTGGCGCCCACGAAGGCGACGGCGCCGTTGTCCGCCACGCTCATCCCCCTCGATGGCTGCACGCCGCCGAGGTCCAGGACGCGGGCGGTGCCGTTCTCGGGCTTCAGCCACATGACCGAGCGGCCGCCGAGGGCCCCCGTGAGCAGGAACGAGCGGCCGTCGGGCAGCCATTCGAAGCCGCCGATGTCGCGCGCCATGTCGGCCGTGACGTCACGCACCTGTCCATTCTGCACCACGTAGACAGCGTTGCCGTTGTTCATGTCGCCGCCGCGGGCGCGCGCGAAGGCGAGGGCGGCGCCCTTCGGGCCGGCGAGAGGGCGGTTGGCGCCCTCGCCCGTGTAGAGCGTGTCGCCGGTCGTGCCGACGCGGGTCTCTGCGGTGTCCGGCGAGCCGACAACGAGTGGCGGCGTGGAGTCGGCGGCCGCGGAGGTGTCCACGCGGACGAGGGTGGAGCGGTACGCGTCGCCGAACCACACGCCCGGGTGCCGGACGACGACGAGCGACGCGCCGTCCGGGCTCCACGCCGGGTCCGCCGCGCCGCCGGGCTCCGTCTCGAGGCTCCAGCTGCCGGCGGTCAGGCGCTTTGCCGTGCCGCCGTGGGACGGAGTGATCCACAGGTGCCACGGCTGCACGGCCTCACGGACCTGGTAGTTGTTCAGCGTGATCTGGAACGCGTCCTCGTGGTGCTTCACCGCCTTCGGGTCGGGCACGGTGTCCTGCGCGATGAAGGCGATGGTTCCGCCGTCGGGGCTCCAGGAGTAAGCCGAGATTCCGGTCTTCGACTCGGTGATCCGGATCGGGTCGCCGCCGCTCATGCTCAGCACCCAGATCTGCCCCTTCTTGGTGGCCGTGTCCGGGGCCACGAACGCGAGCCGGTCACCCGAGGGGGACCACTTCGGCGATCCGACGCCGTCGCGGCGGTACGTGAGGGCACGCGTCGAACCGTCGGCGACGTCGACCAGGTCGAGCTCGCGGCGGGACCTGTCCTCATCCCAGTCGTGCCTACTCACCACGTACGCGATGCGCTTTCCGTCCGGGCTGATCTCCGGGCTGCCCACCGAGACGAGGCGGCGCAGGTCCGTCAGGCGGAAGGTGGTGTGCGGGCCCGCCGTGTCCGCGGCTGCCGTATCCGACGAGGCCCGGGGCGTCTGCTGTGCCGAGAGCGGCAGGGCAGTCAGCAGGCTCAGCAGGACGGCTGCTCGCGTTCCCCGGAGGATCAAGACGACCCATTCCATTGTTTTCGCTCCATCGATCGTGGCGTGACGTGCGATGCGGCACTGGCGGCCGTGACGCGGCGCCCCAGGCGAGAAGCGGGCGAGGGGCTCGGAATGGTACGGCGAGAGCAAGGCCGGCGCGAGTCGCAAGGTGGCAGGCTCGATCTACCATGGACGAAGCGCGCCGTCCAGCGAACCTTGAAGAGAATCCCTCTTGCCGGTGCCGCGGTTATGGCCATAACGTTCGGCATGGCCAGAATGACGATCCGGACCACGTTCGCCCTCGACCCTGAGACCGTGGCCGCGCTTGACGAAATCGCGGACCGCTGGGGCGTTTCGAAGTCGGAGGTCGTGCGTCGCATCGTGAGCACGGCGGCCGTCATCGAGGAGGCCGACGCCGCCGCGGACGCCCTTGCCGCGCTCGACGAGCTGCAGGCGCGGCTGGGGCTGACGGAAGAGAAGGCCGAGGCCTGGATCCGCGAGCTCCGGGCGGAGCGGGAGGCGGGCGGTCCGTGATCGTGCGCGGCGGTCGGGCGGTGCACCTGGACACCAGCTTCCTCATCCGGGCGCTGGTTCCGGGCTCGACGGAGTCGAACAGGCTGCGCGGCTGGCTCGTGCGGCGTCGCCCGGTTGTCGTCTCGGCGTTCGTCTGGGGCGAGTTCCTGTGCGGCCCACTGGCCGAGGCAGACGAAGCCGTGGCTCGACGCATTGCTCCGCGGCACGTGGCAGTCGGGACGTCGGAGGCAACCGAGGCCGCTCGGCTCTTCAACCACGGCGGCCGCAGGCGGGGGAGCTTTGCCGACTGCATCATCGCAGGCACCGCGATCGTGTCCGGCGCCGAGCTCGCGACGTCTGACGCGGGTGATTTTGGGCGCTTCGTGGAGGCCGGGCTGGAGCTGGCGGAGTGAGGCTCGCGCCGGAATCGCCGGGTCAGGACGGCCGCGCGCCGAGGTTCCGGGTCAGGCTGCCGAGATCGATCGTCCGCGACCGCGCGCGGATCTCCTGCTCGACGCGCGGATACATCATGCGTGCCTCGTCCTTGAACCTCGCGAACTGGGTCCTCAGGTCCTCGGCGCTGAGCGTCCGCCCCTGCGCGTAGTACTCGTCAGCAACGTGGCCGAGCGCGTACGTGGCCGCGAACGTGATGGCCGCGCCCGTCGCGACTCGCGTCGCCCCGCCCATGAGCCCGCCAAGCAGGCCGCCGGCGAGGCCGCCGAGCAGCTTGATGGCGACACCCTCGACCGCCTGGGCGGCGGCGCCGAGCCCCAGCGTGGCGGCGAGGTCCTTCGCCTGGCTCAGGTCCAGCTGCTGGCCGCGGCGCTGCCCGATCTGGTAGACCATGCGCATCTGCAGCGGCAGGATCACGATGTTCGCAAGGTGGTCGGGGAGGATCTCGAGCGCGCCGGTGAGGATCGCCTGGTCGAGGATGAAGTCCTCGAGGGCGTCGTCGCCAGTCTCCAGTGAGCCGGGGTGGCAGCAGCAGCATCGGATCCGGGGCTCGGCGCGGCAGAAAGGCGGTCGGCGTTCCGGTCGAGTTCCTCCGCCACGGCCGCATCGAGTCCGAGAGCGCCCTTCAGCTCGTCGAGGAACGCTCGTTCGGCGTCCCTGGTCGCGCCGTCCGCGTGGCAGACGGCCAGCGCGGAGGCGTATGCGTGGCGGCGCGCCTCGTCGTCAGAAAGTCGGCCCGCCAGGTCCGCGACCCGGAGCGTCCCGGCGCTAACCTGCCTGGCGAGCTGGCTGACGTCCGGCGCTCCGATTCGCTCGACGACGGTGTCTATGGCGGCCTGCTCCGCCGTGTCGGTCCTGCCATCCGCCCGGGCCGCGAGCATGAGGATGGCGATCAGGGGTGCGCGATCGGATGGGTTCATGGCAATGTCGTCCTTTCATCGCCCGGCGCACACGTTTGGTGCACGGCTGTCGACGTAGTGAACTCTGGCCCCAGCAGAACGAGCAGCGTGACCAGCCGCGGCGCCCAGTCGGGGATCCCGCCGCTCATCGGCTGCCGTTCGCCTGCGCCAGTTTCGCCCGCATCTCCGCCGCCCAGTTATGCACCACGATCAGCCGCTGGGACTCGCCCTTGAGTACGAGCAGCTTCCTGCCGTCGGGGCTCACGTCGTAGTTCGCGTGGGGGACGATCGAGGGCAGATAGGCGTCGTCCATGAAGTCGGTGCGGGAAACGACGTGGAACGTCGGGTCCGCCGAGACCTCGGCCACTCGGAATTTGCCGTCCGACCGGTAGAAGATCCGGCGCCCGTCCCGCGACCAGACGGGGTCGTTTCCGGTCCGTATGGAGACGTGGACCGGGGCGCCCGCCCCGGAGATCGCCCGGACGATGACCTGCAGCGTGCCGCCGTCGTCGGTGGTGTAGGCGACCCAGCGGCCGTCGGGTGAAACGCGCGGGCGGTCCTCGTTGGCCGGGGTGTCCGCGATCGCGCGATCCGGAACGCTTCCGGTCAGGTCCCGAACCAGCACGTCCGATCCGCTCGCGTCGAGCTGGTAGACCAGGCTGCGCCCATCGGGCGTCATCACGCCTTCGAAATAGTTGCCGCTCGTGTCGGCGAGGAGCGGGGCGGCGGGGCCGCTGCCGTTCGCCGGCTGCCACCAGATGGCGGAGCGAAGGCCGCGAACCGTACGGAAGAGGACGTGGCTGCCGTCCGGAGACCACTCGGGACGACCGTTGACGGCACCGCCGCTCGTGAGCCGGGTCAGGCCGCCGGATGCGACGTCGACGAGCCAGATGTCCGACGCGGTGCCCGAGGCGATGCCGACGGCGACCTTCGTCCCGTCGGGGGAGAAGCGTGGATTCGAGTACGGTCGGGCCTCCGGCAGCAGTGGCGTCGCCCCGGCGGCGTCCGCCAGCTCCAGCGTCGCTTCCGGGCTCCCCTCGCCATACGCGAGCGTGCCGTTCGGCGAAAGTGCCGCCACCAGCGAGCCGCGGCCCGACGTGGCGACGCCGGTGAGGAGTGGAACGGGCTCGCCGGTGACGATTCCGGAGGCAAGGTCCAGTTGCGCGGCCATCACGGTTCCGGTCTGGTCGCCGTAGATCAGGCGACCGTCCAGCATTCCCAGCGGATACGTTCCCGCTAGCTCGAGCCGCCGGGCATGGCCCGTGGAGAGGTCGAGGACGCCGATCCGGGCATCTTCGGTCGCCCCGCGTCCCCAGCTCAGGTAGAGGACGTGCCGGCCGTCGGGCAGCGCCAGCGGATAGAACTGGCCGGTCTCGCCGTGCACGGTGTCCAGCGCCGCCGCAGGAGTCGGCTGCTCCCCCGCGGCGGAGGCCCGCATCAGATACGGCGCCGCCGTCGATGAGAAGACCACGTCGCCGGAGGGCGTCCACGTGTACGACAGGAAGGTCCCGAACTCGCCGACGATCTGAGGCGCACCTCCGCCGAGGGCCACCTTCTGCACCCTGCCGGCCGAGTAGAACGCGAGGGACGACCCGTCCGCCGAGAACCATGGCTCCGTGCCTCCGTCGGTGCCCGGCAGCTCGCGGGCGACCGCGTCGTCCATGCGGCGCACGAACAGGCGGTGCCGGCCCTGCCGGTCGGTCGCCGGGAACGCGATCGTCGACCCGTCCGGCGAGACGGCAAGGTCGGGTCCGAACGCGTCCGAGAGGGTGGGCTGATATCCGTTCGGGAGATCTACTGTGAAGCGGACGGTGCCGGTCGTCCCCGGCTTCGAGGCGGCCGTTCGATCGCGGAACGCCGTGGCCAGCGCCGCGGCCGCGATGATGGTCAGCACCCAAACGGCCGGATTGCGCACCGTCCCACGCCATCCGGGTCGGGGAGTGGGAACGGCGAAGGCATGTCCCGGCAACGGCGTCGCGCCGGCCTTTCCCTCGAGGGCGTCGCCGAACGCCCGCGCGGTGGGGAACCGGTCCGCCGGCAGCTTCTCCAGCGCCGTCAGAACGGCCGCCTCCACGTGCGGTGGAATCGTGTGCCGCTGTTTCGTGAGGGACCGGGGCGCCTCCATGAGCACCCGGGCGGCTATGGCCTGCGCCGTCGAGCCGGTGAACGGCGGGTCGCCCGTGAGCATCTCGTAGACCACGCACGCCAGCGAGTAGACGTCAGCGCGGGCGTCGATTTCCCGCTCGCCCATGGCCTGCTCGGGGCTCATGTACGTCGGCGTGCCGAGGCTCATGCCCGTTTCCGTCATGCGCGAAGGGCCGGCCGTGCTCAGCGCCAGCGCGATGCCGAAGTCGGCGACCAGCGGCTGTCCGTCGTGGAGCAGGATGTTCTCCGGCTTGATGTCCCGGTGGACGACGTCGTGGCGGTGCGCGTAGTCGAGCGCCGAGGCGACACCCGCCGCGATGCGCAGCGCGTCCGCGACCGGCAGCTGCTTCTCCCGGCTCAGCCGGTCGCGCAGCGACTCGCCCTCGACGTACGGCATCACGTAGAACAGGAACGAGTCCGCCTCGCCCGAGTCGAACAGGGGGAGGATGTGCGGGTGCTGGAGGTTGGCCGTGGTGCGGATCTCGGTCAGGAAGCGCTCGGCGCCGATGACGGCGGCCAGCTCCGGCCGGAGCACCTTCAGGGCGACGTCGCGCTCGTGTCTGAGATCCCGCGCGAGATACACTGTCGCCATGCCGCCCTCGCCGAGCTTGCGCTCGATGCGGTAGCGGTCGGAGAGGGCGGCGACGAGGCGCTCCGGGAGGCTGCTCATGGGTTCGCCTGGTCCACGGCGCGCTCCATGTGCCTGACCCAGTTCGGGACGACCCGGAAATAATGCTCCGCCCGCTCAGCCGGTGACTGCAGGTAGATGAGGCTTCCGTCATGGCCAACGGCCCACGACCAGCCGGGGGTCTGGCTGAACTGCGGGGCCAGGGCGAGGAGCTCGGGCGCGTCGAACGGTGGATCGGCGCCGGGATGAATCGTCACCTTGTGGAACTCCCAGTCGCCTTCGATCGTCTGTGCGATATAGACCAGCTCGGTCGTCGATAGCCATTGCGGCTCCAGGCCCCGGGCATCCACGAAATAACGCCGATCGAGCGCGGGCCACGGCTGGACCCGCAGATCTCCCGACGAACTCCCCTGGTACGCAATCCAGTGATCGCCGGGGGAGATCGACGGGAACTGACCGGTGGCAAGCCCGAGCGAGTCGACTCCGCCGTCCGAACCCACGATCATCGCGGATTCGCCCCCCGGGAATCCAACGAGAAGGAAATCATCGGCCAGATACATGGACGGCCGAAACGTGACAGGGGGTGCGGTCGTGGCGAGTACCCGAGGCTTCGTCGGCGAGTCGAGCAGCCGGGAGACGAGGGATTCTCGACCCGGTTCCTCGCTGATCGAGTACGCGATGCGGTCGCCACTCGGGCTGAACACCGGAACGTCGATGAACGAGCCGGCGGCCACGGTCTCGTGTGTGCCCGCCTGCAGATCGTAGACGCGCAGCTCCTGCTGTTCGAGGCCTTCCACCACCGTTGCCAACCGCCGCCCATCGGGGCTCTCGCGGAAGCGCAGGTGGGCGGCCTGCTCCACCGGCAGCGGCTCGATGCGCCCGTCCGTGCCGACGCGCACGAGCCGGCCCACGGCCGCGTTGGTTCCCGGCAGGTAGACGAGGGTGCCGTCACGGGTCAGGTCGAACTGGCCGGTGCCGCTGTAGTCTCCATTGCGTACGCCGGGTACGAGGGAGACGGATCGGCCGACCGTGAGCGAGTCGACGCTCTGGATGCGCGTGGCCATGATGGTTCCGTCGACGCCCATGTAGACCAGGTACCGGCCATCGACCACGCGGAAGTCCGCGCCGCGCAGCAGCGCGGCCTTGCCGCCGCGCCCCTCGGCCGCGTGATGCCAGTACCGAATGCGGCCCGGATCTGCCAGGTCGCGGCTGGAGGCGAACTTGTCGGCGCCGCCTCCGCAGATCACCCGGTCGCCGGTTCCGATGAGCACGGGATTCAGGCAGTATCCTCCAACCGTGATCTCACGCGCGTCACCGCCCAGCGGGTCGACCCAGCGGAGCAGGCGTCCGTTGTCGTCGCTGAAGAAGATCCTCCCGTCATCCGTCCAGGTTCCGCCGAATGGAAGCATGATGGAAGCGACGGGGGACACGGTCCCTCCGTCGATCCCCACCGCCTTCAGCTGATAACCGCTACCGGCGGGGACGCCCACCGCCACGCGTTTGCCGTCGGGGGAGATCCACGGCGCGGTGAATGTTCCGACCGTGCCCGGAATGGGGTGACCCTCTCCCGTCCTCAGGCTCATGTACCACAGCTCGGTGGTAGCCCCCTTCTGCGCGGTATAGACCACGAACGATCCGTCGGGCGCTACCGAGAAAGCCCGGTCTTCGGTGGTGACGTTGACCGCGCTCGTCGGCGGCGTTCCGATGTCCCGGACTCCGGTCGGGCGCCGCATCAGCGGCCCAGGCCGCGACGGCCAGCGAGAGCGCCGCGACGATCAGGGCGCCGCGGCGACGGCCGGGGCCTTCCGGGAGGCGGGCCACGGTGCCCGTGGGGGCGGCGTCGGAAAGCCGGAAGTGCGGATCGGCGAGTGCGTCCGCGAACGCCCGCGCGCTGT
>CAVSJO010000007.1:0-320119 GCA_963728445.1 uncultured Gemmatimonadales bacterium
GCCCGACCCAGCGGCCGCCCCTTCCCCGGGCGTCGCCATCGCGAGCTGCTGCTCGCCGGCGTTGCCGGCCGCGCCCTTCGGGCCGTTGCCGCCCGGGCCCGCGGCTGCCGCCGGGCCGCCCGGCGCTCCTCCCGGGCCGCCGCTGCCGCCGCCGCGCCGACCGGCGAACGCGCCCCGCATGACGTCCTCGCCCAGGCCGAGGGTAGCGGCGGCGGCCGCCGCATCACGCATGCTGACGACGGCCGCGTTGGGGACCGCGAGCACGTTCTCGCGGTTGGCGATCTGGATCACGACCTCCGCGTTCATCCCCGGCCGCAGCAGGCCCTCGCCGTTGTCGAGGCGGATCAGAACGGGGAACATGGTGACGTTCTGATCCTGGACGGCCTGCGGCTCGATCTTGAAGACCGATCCCTTGAAGTGGCGGTTCGGGTACGCCTCGACGGTGACGTCGGCCGGGAGTCCCGGCTGGATGCGTCCGATGTCCGTCTCGTCCACGAGGGTCCGGACCTGCATCTCCTTCAGGTCCGCCATCTTCAGGAGGGTCGTGCCTCCGGAGACGTTGTTGCTCGCGGAGGCGATGATCTGCCCGGGCTCCACGTCCTTCTCGATGACGGTCCCGTCGATGGGCGAGCGGATCGTGACGTCGCCCATGCGCTCGGAGGCGAGCTGCAGGTTGGTCTGCGCCTTGACGAGCTGCGACTGCGCGTTGGCCCGGTCGAGCCGCGCGGTCTCGAGCTCCTGCTCCGTGACGACGTTCGCCTTGCGAAGCTCCTCCGTCCGGTTGTACTGCGCGGTCGAGGTCTCCACCCGGGCCTTTGCCACGGCGAGATCTGCGTTGGCCTGGTCGTACGCGTTCCGGACGTCGCGTGGATCCACTTCGGCGAGGAGCGCGCCCTTGTCGACGCGGTCGCCGGTCTCGACGTGCATGGCGAGGATCTCGCCGGACGCCTTCGACTTCACCTCGACGACCAGGATCGGCTCGACCGTTCCCGACGCCTCGGCAGTCACGTCGAGGTTTCTCTGCTCGACCGTCGCCAGCTCAGAGTCGGTGCTGCCGGCCGGAGCGGCATCCGAGCCGCGGCACGCGCCGAAGGCGGCGGCGGCTCCGAGGGAGAGGCCCGCCACGAGAATTCGATTCAGTCTGCTGCGCATCACAGTTCTCTCCCCACGGTCGCCTCGAGCTGCGCCCGGGCGATCTGGTATGCGTGACGGGCGGAGACGAGATCCGTTTCCGCCTGGACGAGGTTGATCTGCGAGGTGATCCTGTCGAGGATCGTCGACGCGCCGAGGCGATAGCGTTCCGCCTGCACGCGCATGTCCTCCTGGGCGACTTCGAGGGCCTGCTTCGCGAGGGTGATCTGGTCCTCGGCGAGGCGCAGGGCGGCGAGCTGGTTCTCGAAGGTCACGCCAGCGACGCGGCGGGCGTCGTCGAGCCGCGTGCGGGCGACGTCGGCCGTGACATTCGCCCGCGCCGCCGACTGCTCGCGCTGAAAGCCGTTGAAGATGGGGTAGGACAGGCCGAGCCGGAGGCTCCAGCTACCGCGGGCGTCGTTGAACGTCGGATTCGTGTTGAACCAGTCGTAGCCGCTGGACAGGTTCAGCGACGGGAAGTACTGGGCCCGGGCGACCTGCGCGCCGGCCTCCGCGGTGGTGACGGCCGCCTCGGCCGTGCGGACGGCGGGCGTGCTCGAGAGCGCGATCTGCCGAAGCTCGTCGTCGCTGACGGGGAGCGGCGTCGGATCCGGGAGGTCGACGGCCTTCGCGGCGACGGGACCGGCCGTGCCCACGAGTCGACCGAGGGCCAGCGCCGCCGAGTTGCGCTGGTTGCGGGCGTCCAGCAGGGACTTGCGGGCCTGCGTCAGCTCGAGCTGCGACCGGAGCACGTCGGACCGGGTGGCGCTGCCCACCTGGGCCCGCCGCTGCGCCGCGTCCAGGCCCTCCTTCGCCTGCTCCATGCGGGCTTCGGCGACCCCGATCAGCTCCTCGCCGGCCAGCTCGTCGTAGTACGCCTGCTTGGCAGAGAGGGCGACGGCGAACCGCTGCTCCACGAGGGAGGCGTTCGCCGTCTTCGTCTCCGCCTTCGCCTGCCGGAGCTGCGCCGTGCGACGGCCACCCGTGAAGATGGGCAGCGACGCCGACAGCCCGGCGTTGTAGCTGTCGGAGGAGCCGGTGACCGTCGTGTTCGTCGTCGGATTGAACCGCTCCGTGCTGGCGACGGACGCGCCGGTAGAACCGGAGAGCGACGGCAGGAAGGCGCCCCACGCGGAGCGGATGCTCCACTCGGCGTTCGTCACGTCACCCCGGCTCTGGGCGACGCCGGGGCTGTTCTTCACCGCGAGCTCGACCGCCTGCTCGATGGTGACGGAATCCGTCGGCTCGGGGGTGTCGAGCGTCTGTAGCTGTACCGGCTCCGACTGCGTCGGCGTCGACGGCTGCTGGGCGGTGCCGGGGGCGACTGCTGCTGCGAGCGCTGCCGCGCCCAACACACCCAGTCGGGCGATTCTGCCGATCATCGATGCTCACTCCCGGGGGAGGCGGCCTGTCGCTCGCGCTCCCGCCGCTCGTAGTAGGCCTTGCGCTCCGCTCGAATGCTGTCCTCGCGGGCGCGCTGCTCCGGTGTCAGGATGGCGCGGATCTCCGTGCGCGTGGAATCCACGATGGCTCGCAGCGCCGGGCCGTGCTCCTTCCAGAACGCGTCCGTCTCTGCGCGGCGGCGCTGCAGGATCGAGTCGGCCCGCGCACGCTGGGCCGGCGAGAGGTCCAGCCGGTCGAGCAGGGAGCCGTGTTCGCGATGCCCGTCGTCCCGCGCGTCGCCGGCCCCTGCGGCCGGCTCGCGGGCGCTCACGGCCCGGAGCGTGGCCGCTCCGGCGAGAGCGCCGACGAGGAACGTCGCCACGAGTACGACCATCGCCAGCCAGCGCGCCCGGCCCGGCATCAGCGGTCCGGTCATCGGATGCCCCCTTCCTCAACGGCCACGACAAGATCCGAGACCGACGGGTCCCGGTCGCCGGCGATCCAGGCGTCGAGAGGCGACGGCACGTCGAGCGCTTCCGTCACGCCGCTGGCCGGCGCGCTGCCCGTGTCGACGGCGAGCTGCACCGCCGCACGGCCGCGGCCGAGGCCCAGGACCACGGCCGAGGCAAGGGCGATGAGCGCCGCGGCCGCCAGAGCGGGACGTGCCCACTCGGCGAGCATCAGCCATGGGCTGCGCAGCGCGGCCTGCCGCCGCAGCAGCTCCGGCGTCGCCGCCTCCAGGATCCGCCCGACCAGCCTCTCCCGCGACCGCGCGGGAAAAAGCGGGCTGAGATCAGGATCTCTCTCGTTCATGCGACTCCTCCTCTGTTTCGACGGGCCCCAGTCGCGCGCGCAGCTTTCGACGCGCGTGGAAGAGGTGGGACCTCACCGTTCCTTCGGGCAGCTCCAGCCGTTCCGCGATCTCGCGGTGCCGAAAGCCCTCCAGGTCGTGCAGCAGCACCACTTCCCGCTGCTGTTCCGTCAGCTCGCCGAGCGCGGCCGTGAGCTCCTCGCGGAGCAGCGACCGGTCCGTCTCCGCCACCGGGTCGTGTCGGCCGCCCCGCTCCGCTGCGCGCCCCTCGTCCAGCGGCGCGGCGAGCCGGACCTTCCTGCGGCGCAGCAGGCTGTGCGCGCGGTTGCGAACGATGCTCGTCAGCCAGGCGCCGAACTTCCCGGGATCCCGGCAGTCGTCCAGCCGCTCGAGCGCCCGTATGAAGGCGTCCTGCACCGCGTCCTCCGCGTCCGCCACCTCGCCCAGTGTCGAGATCGCCACTGCGAAGGCCGTCCCGATGTGACGGCGCACCAGCAGGTCGAAGGCGTCGCGGTCGCCGGTACGGGCCCGTTCGACGAGGTCGGCGTCCGTGGCGGTCATGTGCCTATGGACGCGCTGCAGACGGAAAACGTTGAGCCGGCGGCCCGGAACACTCCACCGGCTGGCGGGTGGTACCGACTACGATTCTCGATTCGGAAGAAGGAGTGCGACATGGCGCAGCAGGCGAAGTCCGGTGACACGGTTCGGGTACATTACACCGGACGACTCGAAAATGGCTCGGTCTTCGACAGCTCCCGGGATCGGGACCCTATCGAGTTCCAGCTCGGAGGGGGGCGCGTGATCCCCGGCTTCGAGCAGGCCGTCGAGGGAATGGAGGTTGGCGAGACGCGTGAGGCCCGCATCCCCGTGGATGACGCCTACGGTGAGCGCCGGGACGACCTGCAGGTCGAGGTCTCGAAGGCGAAGCTGCCGGAGGGCGTGGAGCCCGAACCCGGGCAGCGCCTCACCGTAGAGGTCGCACCCGGTCGGCAGGGCATCGCCGAGATCACCGAGGTCGGCGACGAGAACATCACCCTCGACCTGAACCATCCCCTCGCGGGGCAGCCGCTCATCTTCGATCTGGAGCTCGTCTCCATCGGAGACTAGCCGCTGCGGCCGTTCCGGTCGGCCATCCACAGCAGCGCCAGGCCGAGCACGGCGCTCACGGAGGAGCCCGCGAGGATCCCGATCTTCGCGGCCGCCATGTGCTGCGGGTCGAGGAACGCGAGACCGCCGATGAAGAGCGACATCGTGAACCCCACACCGCACAGGACCGCAGCCCCCCCGATGTGCGGCCACGAGACGCCACTGGGCAGCCGCGCCAGGCCGAGCCGGACGGCCAGCCAGGACATGCCGAAGACGCCGACGGGCTTTCCTGCCGCGAGGCCCAGGGCGATCCCGAGCGTCGCCCGGTCGACCAGCTCACCCAGGTCGTGCGTCAGCACCACGCCGGAGTTGGCCATCGCGAAGGCGGGCAGGATGAGGAACGCCACGTAGCCGTGCAGGGCGTGCTCGAACCGGAAGAGTGGGCTCTGCACGTTCCGGCAGGCATGCTCGAGGGAATAGATGGCGTCCCGCTGCGTGGCGGTAGGATCCGACTCGCCCGGTCGGTTCCCCAGATCCACCGCTTCGACGAGTCCGCGCACGCGCCGGACGAATCGGTCGGCGTGCAGCCGCCGCTTCGCCGGGATCGTCATGGCGACGGCGACGCCCGCCACCGTGGCGTGCACGCCCGACTCCAGGACAGCCAGCCACACGGCGCAGCCGAGCACGCCGTAGACGACCGGGTTCGCCACGCCCAGCCGGTTCGCGACCACGAGCGCCATCAGGAAGACGACGGCGACGCCCAGGGCCCCCCAGCTCACGCCCTGGTTGTAGAAGAGGGCGATGACGAGGACCGCGCCCAGGTCGTCGATGATGGCAAGCGCCGTGAGATAGACCTTGAGCCCCAGCGGCGCGCGGCTGCCCAGAAGGCCGAGGATCCCCAGCGAGAAGGCGATGTCCGTGGCCATCGGCACGCCCCACCCTCGCTCGAGCGGCGTGCCGGCGTTCAGCAGCAGGTAGATCGAGGCGGGAACCACCATCCCGCCCACGGCGGCGAACAGCGGCAGCGTGGCCTGCCGCCGCGTCGACAGCTCGCCCACCAGCAGCTCCCGCTTGATCTCCAGCCCGACCACGAAGAAGAAGACGGCCATCACGCCGTCGTTGATCCAGTGGCGCAGGTCCCGGGACAGCACCCAGCGGTCGAACCCGACCGTGAGCTGGGTGCCCTCCCATAGCCGGAAATAGCTGTCGCCGAACGGAGAGTTCGCCCACGCGAGGGCAAGGAGCGAGACCAGCAGCAGCACGACGCCGCCCGCCGCCTCCAGCTCCAGGAAGCGGAGGAGCGGTCGCATGAGCAGCGTGCGGACCAGCGGGCGTCGCGCGCGGGGCGTCGACATGCCGTCAATTCCGTGGACGAAGCGGCGACGCGCAAGCCGGGAAACCCTGACATCGTGACGGCGGATGCCCCTTGCCTCACGTCCGCCCGCCCCCCGACCTTTCCCCCATGTCCTGGCTCTGGCTCTTCATCGCCCTCCTGGTGGTCCTGGGCGGCGCGTCGGTCTACCGCTCGCTCCACGACCAGAGGCGCGCCGTCGAGCCCGAGCTGACCGACGACGTCATCCGACGTCTCGAGCGCGGCGAGCGGATCGACGCCGAGGACCCTCTCGACGTCGACCAGATCCGGGAGGCCGAGGAGCGCTTCTGGGAGGAGGAACGGTGGGACGAAGCCGACGAGTGGTAACATGAAGGTGACCTTCCTCGGGGCCGCCGGCACCGTGACCGGCAGCCGCATCCTCGTCGAGACGGCGAAGGCGCGGGTCCTCATGGACTGCGGTCTCTTCCAGGGACTCAAGCACCTCCGGCAGCGCAACCGCGAACCGTTTCCGGTCGACCTGGATTCCCTGGACGCGGTAGTCCTCAGCCATGCCCACATCGACCACACCGGCTACCTGCCCGTACTGGTGCGGAACGGCTACGCCGGCCCGATCCGGGCGACGGGCGCCACGCGCGATCTGTGCGCCATCCTGCTCCCGGACAGCGGACACCTCCAGGAGGAGGAGGCGGAGTTCGCGAATCGCCACGGCTTCTCCCGCCACCATCCGGCCCTGCCGCTCTACACACGAGCCGACGGTGAGCACGCAGCCGAGCGCATCGACCCCGTTCCGATCCACCACGACTTCGAGATCGCCGACGGCGTGCGCGTCCGCCTCCTCCGCGCAGGCCACATCCTCGGGTCGGCCATGATCCGTCTCGAGGCGGACGGCAGGAGCCTGCTCTTCACCGGCGACCTCGGGCGCCCCGCCGACCCGGTCCTGCTGCCGCCCGACGCCCCCGTACCCACCGACCTACTCGTCATGGAGTCCACCTACGGAGGCCGCACGCACGAAGACGGTGACCCGGCCGGGCGGCTGGCCGAGGTCATCGCCCGGACCGCAGCCCGAGGCGGCGTCGTCGTCATTCCGTCCTTCGCCGTCGGGCGCGCCCAGTCGCTGCTCTTCCACATCCACCGCCTGTTCGAGGACGGCCGCGTGCCGCACCTGCCGGTGTTCCTGGACAGCCCCATGGCCAGTGACGTCACCGAGCTCTACGCGCGACACCCCGAAGAGCACCGCCTCAGCCGCGAGGAGTGGCGGGACGTCATGTCCGTGGCCACCATCGTGAACGGCGTCGAGCAGTCCAAGGCCGTCGACCGGCGCCGCGGGCCCATGATCGTCATCGCCGCCAGCGGCATGGCCACCGGCGGCCGCGTCGTGCACCACCTCAAGGTCTTCGCGCCCGACCACCGCAACACCATCCTCTTCGCCGGCTACCAGGCCGCCGGCACCCGCGGAGCCTCCATCCTCGGCGGCGCCGAGCGCGTGAAGATCCACGGCCAGTGGGTCCAGGTCCGCGCCGAGGTGGCCGCCCTCGACGGCCTCTCCGCCCACGCGGATGCCGACGAAGCCCTTGCCTGGCTCGACCGCATGGATGGCCGCCCCGGCCGCGTCTTCCTCACCCACGGCGAGCCCGCCTCCGCCGAGGCCATGCGCGTCGCCATCCAGGACCGCTTCAACGGGTGGCACGTAGACGTGGCGCAGGACCGTCAGTCCGTATCGGTCTGACGGTTCGCTGACCTCCGCTCTCGCCGCACAACAGTCTTGACACCCGCCATGCTAATACGTATTAGCAAGGGGTGACCGCACCTCCACGCCCCCCCACCGCGACCGACGTCGCCCGGCGCGCCGGCGTGTCCCAGCCGACGGTCTCGCTCGTGCTCGGCGGCAACCCGCAGGCGCGGGTCTCGGCGGCGACCCGGGAGCGGGTGCTGCGGGCGGCGGACGAGCTGGGATACCGACCCAATGTGCTGGCCCGGGGGCTCAAGAGCCGGCGCAGCTATGCTCTTGGCGTCATCGTCTCCGATCTGCGGAACCCGTTCTACGTGGACGTCGTGAGCGGGGTGGAGCGGGTCGTGTCGGAAGAGAGCTACGCGGTGCTGCTGTGTGACGCCCGCGAGGTCGGCGCGGAGCGGCACGTGGAGGCGCTCGTGGCGCGCCAGATCGACGGGGTGATTCTCGACGGTTCGGGTGCCGCATCCCTGGAGGCCTCGCATCCGCTGGCGAACGTGGTGCTCGTGGACGAGCCGTCGGATCGCTTTCCCGCGGTGGTGAGCGACGCGCCGTCCGCCGGCAGACTGGCCGGGGAGCACCTGATCGGGCTCGGCCACCGTCGGCTGGGCTTCATCGGCCCGGCGACCGCGCTTAGCCGGTTTCGGCTGCGGGAGCGGGGCTGGGTGGACGCGCTGCGAGCGGCGGGGCTGTCGATCCCGTCGGAGTGGCTGCGGCGGGCTGCACCGACGGCGGCGGGCGGGGAGGCGGCGATGAGGGCGCTGCTCGGGCTCGAGCGGCGGCCGACGGGCGTGTTCTGCGCGAACGATCTGGTTGCCGCCGGGGCGGTGAAGGCGTGCGTGAACGCCGGGGTGGCGGTTCCCTCGGAGGTGTCGATCGTGGGATGTGACGACCTGGAGCTGGCGAGGCTGATGACGCCGGAGCTGACGACGGTTTCGATACCTGCACGGGAGCTGGGCGCCCGGGCGGCGCGGCTGCTGCTGGAGCGGATGGAAGGCCGGGAGGGGCGGGTTCCTCGCCCGCTCCCGGTGCGCCTGGTTGTGCGCGGCACGACCGCGCCGCCGCCGCCGGCGGCAGAGGGCCCATGAGCGCCGCCCAGGGGAGCGACGTGGCGCGGAACGGGTCCGCCGCGGCGGGCGACGGTGCGCGCCACGCAACGATCACGGGGACGGGCGTCTACGTGCCGGACCGGGTCGTGCCGAACGCGGAGCTGTCGGAGCGCCTCGGCGTGGACATCGACGACTTCGTCACGAACGTGCTCGGCATCCGCGAGCGCCGGGTGTGCGCGCCCGACGAGTCGACGGCGGATCTGGCCGCGGAGGCCGGACGGCGCGCGCTGGCGTCCGCGGGCCTCGGGCCGGACGACATCGATCTTCTCATCGTCTCGACGGACACGCCGGAGTTCATCTCGCCGCCGACCTCGTCGGTGGTTCAGGGGCGGCTCGGGCTGGAGCGTGCCGGGACGTTCGACGTGAACGCGGCATGCGCCGGGTTCGTGACGGCCCTGGACGTAGCGTGGAAGTACGTCGTCGCGGACGTGCGCTACCGGCGGATCCTGGTGGTGGCCGCGTACGCCATGACGAAGTTCGTGGACTGGGACGACAAGAAGACGTCCACGATTTTCGCCGACGGTGCCGGGGCGGTGGTCGTCGAGCGCTCCACCTCCCCCGGCGTAGTGGCGTCGGAGCTGTACGCGGACGGGCGGCTGTGCATGGGAATGGGCGTGTTCGCGGGCGGCACCGCCGAGCCCATCACGGAGGAGGTGCTCAGGGACGGCTACCGGAACCACCTGAGGTTCGTCGAGAAGTACCCGGCCGAGGTAAACGAGGAAGGGTGGCCACGCATCGTGCGGAGCGTTCTCGGACGGATCGGCGAGAGCCCCGACGACGTGGATCAGTGGCTGTGGACCCAGGTCAACCGGTCGACGATCGTGCACGTCATGGCCGCGCTCGGCCAGCCCATGGAGCGCGCCCACACGGTAATGCACAAGTGGGGCTACACGGGCTCGGCGTGCCTGCCGATGGCGCTGCACGACGCGCGGGCCGAGGGGCGGCTGTCCCCGGGGGATCTGCTGGTGCTGACGGGATCCGGGGCCGGACTCGCCATGGGCTGCGTAGCTCTTCGCTGGAATCCAGGGGGTGCGGCGTGAGTGGGGATCCCGGACCGGGCACGGCCATGGTCGTGGGCGAGCCGCCCCTGCGGGTTCCGCCAGGCACGGCAGCGGTCCGTTTCCTCGAGCAGGCCGCCTCCCTCGGCGACCGACCCGCGCTTCGGGAGATGAAGGCAGCCGGAGGCGAGCGGGACCGGTCCGTGACGTGGGCCGAATGGGCCGAATCCTCCCGACGCTTCGCTGCCGCGCTGATCGCGGGGGGGCACGAGGCCGGGACGGTCGCGGCCATCCTGGCGGGCAACCGGCTCGTCTGGCCGGTGGCAGACCTCGGGGTGCTGCTGGCGGGGGGCGTCAGCGCAGGCGTCTATCCGACCAGCGCCCCGCCGCAGGTCGCGCACGTGCTGCGCAGCTCCGGTGCCGCCGTGGCGGTCGTCGACACGGCGGACCAGCTCGTGAAGATCGCGTCGGTCGCCGCGGCGCTCCCCGCGCTCCGGACAGTGATCGTGTCGGACGCGGAGGCCGCCCCGGTGGACGGCCTCGACGTGGTAACGCTGGCGGAATGGCTGGATCGGGGCGACCGGGCGATGGACGCGGGCGCCGGCGGTGTCATCGCCGCCCGCACCACGGGCGCAGACCCCGACGACACGGCCCTGCTCATCTACACGTCCGGCTCGACCGGTCTGCCGAAGGCGGCGCGCATCCCACACCGCTACCTGCTGGGCTCGGCGGAATCCGTGCGGGTGACGCTCGGCCTCACCGCGGAGGACACGTCTCTCTCCTTCCTGCCATTCTGTCACGCGGCGGAGCGGATCTTCGGCCTCTACAGCAGGATCCACTGCGGAATGGAAGCGCTGCTCGTACCCGACCATCGGCGGGTGTGGGACGCGGCGCGGGCGTACGGTCCGACGGTATTCGGCGGGCTGCCCCGCTTCTACGAGAAGGCGTACGAGGCCATCGACGCGCTGCGCGCGGCGGCTGCATCGGACGAGCGGTCGCGCTGGGAGCGCGTGCTGGAGCTGGGGCGACGTCGCTCCCGCGTGCGGCGTCGCGGCGGGACGGTGCCGGCGACCCTCGAGGCGGAATGGCGCACGGCCGCGGCGCCGTTCCTCGCCGCGGTAAACGATCGCTTCGGGGGTCGCGTTCGCGTCGCGACGTCCGGCGGCGCGGTGCTGCCGCTGGAGGTGGCCGAGACGCTGGACGCCCTCGGGCTCACGGTGCTCGGGGCGTATGGCCTCACGGAGCACCTGTGCGTCGCCTTCCATCGACCGGACCGCTACGCCTTCGACTCCGCCGGGCCGCCGATGCCCGGCACGGCGATCCGCACCGCCCCGGACGGCGAGATCCTGATCCGCGGCGGCGCCCTCACGTTCGGCGGCTACCTCGGCGACGACGCGGCGACGCGTGCCGCCTTCGTGCGCGACGAGGAAGGCGCGGAGTGGCTCCTCACCGGCGACCTGGGCGAGCTGGATGCCGATGGATTCCTCCACGTCACGGGCCGCAAGAAGGACCTGATCGCGCTGTCCACCGGAAAGAAGGTCGCGCCGCAGCCCATCGAGGCGCGCCTGGTGGACGAGCCGTGGATCGGCCAGGCGGTCCTTCACGGCGAGGGACGGAAGTTCGTGAGCGCGCTGATCACGCTGCGCAGGGGCGCCGTCGAAGCCTGGGCGCGGACGGAGGCGCCGGGCGCGTCATGGCCGGATCTCCTCGTCCACGACCGCGTCGTCGCGCGGGTGCAGGCGGCGGTGGATCGGGTGAACGCCGACCTGTCGCGGACCGAGCGCGTGCGACGCTTCGTCATCCTCGAGGACGAGCTCACGGCGGCGGCCGGCGAGCTGACGCCCACGATGAAGCCGCGCCGCGACGTCGTCGCCGAGCGATACGCCCACCTCCTCGACCCTCTCTACCGGTGAGGCCCATGGCCAAGCGCGTCGGTATCGCCCTCCTGCTCGCCTCGACGGCCGCCATCGCGGCGGCGTATGCCTCGGCGTTCCTGCCGGGCGGCGCGCCACCCTGGGCCGCCTGGGTCCTGGCCGTGGGCACCGCGGCGGTGATGGTGTCCATGATGCTCGTGGGCGCCGCGCGCCAGGGGCGGGTCGGCCGACTCGGGTGGGTCTTCCTGCTCGTCTTCGTCTGGGTCGCCGGAGGCTTCCTCGTGCTGCTCGCGCTGCCGCCGGTGAACCCGGGCGACCCCGCGCTCTGGCTCGGACTCCCGCCGCGCGCGGCCGTGCTCATGTACGGGATCGGGCTGGCGCCGCTTTTCGTCGTGCCCGTCGCGTACGCCCGCACCTTCGACCATCTGACGCTCTCGGACGAGGACCTGGCCCGGGTGCGCTCTGCGGCCCGGGATGCAGCGGCCGCCGGGATCGCGCGGGACGCGGCCGGCGCCGCGGCCGCGCCTGCGGACCCCGCGAAGGGTGACGCCCGATGACGGTACTCGCCGCGCTCCAGAGCACGCTGCCCCGGCTGACGCAGCCGGCGATCATCGGCGTGGCGGTCGTCTACTTCGGCGCCGTCGCCGCCATCGGCGCCTGGGCGTCCAGGCGGACGCGCACGGCGAAGGACTTCTTCGTGGCGGGGGACGGGATCGGCCTCGTCGCCCTGACGCTCGCCGCCATGTCGGCCACGCTCTCCGGGTTCGCCTTCATCGGCGGACCGGGCCTCATCTACGCCCTGGGCCTCGGCGCGATGTACATCGTGCTGCCGGCGGCGCTGACGAGCGCCATGGGCGCGTGGGTGCTGGCCAAGCGAATGCGGCTGCTCGCCGAGGTCCGGCCGATGATCACGGTCCCCGACGCCATCGGTGCACGCTTCGACTCGCCCGCGGCGCAGGGGCTGGCCGGGCTGGCCATCCTCATCGCCGTGCTCGGCTACATGGCCACGAACATCCTGGCGCTGGGGATCGTCATCAACGCGATCTTCGGGACGGGTCTCGGCTGGGGGATCTGGCTCGGCATGGCGGTCGTGCTCGCCTACTCGGCAGCCGGCGGCATCCTGGCGGGCGTCTACACGGACGTCTTCCAGGGCAGCCTCATGGCGGTCGCGTCGATCCTGGTCTTCCTCTTCGTGCTCGAGCACGGCGACGGGCTCGGCGGCATCTCGCGGACGATCCTGGCGTCGGACCCGGGCTTCCTGTCCCCGTGGGGGAAGATGGCGCCCATGGCGGCCATCTCGTTCTTCTTCGTCTTCGGACTCGGGTCCCTCGGGCAGCCCCACGTCGTCCACAAGTTCTACATGCTCCGGGACCCGCGGCGGCTGAAGTGGTTCCCGATGCTGGCGTCGCTCGCGGTGATCCTGACGCTGCTGCTGTACTTCGGCGTCGGCGTCGCCGTGAAGGCGCTCGTCGCCCGCGGCGACCTGCCCGCCCTGGCGAGCCCCGACGACGCGACGCCGACGTTCCTGCTCCACTACACGCCCGTGCTGCTCGCCGGCGTCGTCTTCAGCGGCGTGGCCGCGGCGATCATGAGCACGGTCAACTCGTTCGTGAACATCGGCGCCGCCGCCCTGACCCACGACCTGCCCGTCGCGCTCGACCGCCGGGTGGACGACGAGCTCCGATGGGGCCGAATCGCCACCGTCGCAGTCTCGCTGCTCGCGACGCTCGTGGCCCAGCTCTCGGGGACGCTGGTCGCCTTTCTCGGGATCTTCGGCTGGGGACTCTTCGCGTCCACGCTCGTGCCGTCCCTGGCGATCGGCCTCAACTGGGAGGGCGCCACCCGGCAGGGTGCGGTGGCCAGCATCGCGACGGGCCTCGTCGTGACCCTCCTCTTCGAGAGCCTCGGCTACTTCGGCCTCTACGGCTTTCCGGCGGGCGTGACCGTGTCCGGCGCCTCGCTGGTGCTCTCGATCCTCGTCTTCTTCGCCGTCTCGGCGGCGACCCGGCGCCGGGCGGCGCCGCTGCCCGCCGACGTGCGCCTGATCATGGAGGTCTGAGCATGGAGTTCGACGCGCTGCGAGTGGGCATGGTGGCGGAGCTGAGCCGGACGGTCACGGAGACGGACGTCGTGCTTTTCGCGGGAATCACGGGAGACGTGAATCCGGCGCACACGGACCAGGTCTGGGCCGAACGCTCCCGATTCGGCGGTCGGATCGCCCACGGGATGCTCACCGCCGGGCTCGTGTCGGCGGTGCTCGGGACGAAGCTGCCGGGTCCGGGCAGCATCTACGTGGGCCAGACGCTGCGCTTCACGAGGCCGGTCCACTTCGGGGACACCGTCACGGCCCGGGTCGAGGTCACGGAGCTGGTCGCCGCGAAGCGGCGCGCGGTGCTGAGGACGACGTGCACGAATCAGAGAGGAGAGGGCGTGCTGGAGGGCGAGGCGACCGTGCTGGTGCCGGAGCCGCCCTCCGGCGCAGAGAGGTGAGCAGGACGTACCACCGACGGAAGCGCCGGCTGGCCGGCGCGACCCGGATTTCCCCCATCGCCAGGAGGCACCGATGAGAGCGGTATTTCGACATGGAGCGCTGCGGCTGTTCGCGGCCGCGCTGCTCTTTCTGATCCCGTCCGCCGCGCAGGCGCAGACGGGACGGATCAGCGGTACGGTCAGGGACGCGGACGGCACGGCCGTGAGCGGCGCCCAGATCGTGCTCGTGGGCTCGCGACTCGGCGCGCTGACCAATGCGGACGGCGCGTACCGGATCGCCAACGTCGACCCGGGCACGTACACGCTGCGGGTCGTGCACATGGCCTACCGCGAAGCGTCGCAGGAGGTCACCGTCTCCGCCGGGCAGGAGGTCCGCGTGGACGTGACGCTTACGCAGGCGCCCGTGCAGCTCGGAGAGGTCGTGGTGTCGGCGTCCCGGCGTCCGGAGAGGATCACCGATGCGCCCGCGACGATCACGCGCATCGACGCGGACGCCATCGCGAACAGCGTGGGCAACTCCTTCTCCGGCGTGCTCAAGAACGTGAAGGGGCTGGACTACATCCAGATCGGCATGACGACGGCGGCGGTGAACGCGCGCGGATTCAACTCCTCGTTCAACAACCGCATGCTCATGATGGAGGACGGCCGCATCGCCGTGCTCCCGGAGAACGGGCTGCCCGTCGGACAGTTCACCGCCATCCCGAAGCTGGACCTGGCGGGTGTCGAGGTGCTCGTGGGTCCGGGCGCGGCGCTCTACGGACCCGACGCATCCAACGGCGTGCTGACCCTCCAGTCCAAGGACCCGAAGGAGTACCCGGGCACGAGCTTCGAGGTGGCGGGCGGCAACCGCAGCTACATCGACGTCCAGGGCCGTCAGGCGAACGTCTTCGGTGACTGGGGCTTCAAGGTCGCCGGCGAGTGGCAGCGGGCGAACGACTGGTCGAACACCCTGACGTACAACATCGCGACGGGCGGCACCACCAAGCCCGTCCCCGAGGATCAGATGGGGGAGAACTCCATCGACTGGACCTCCCAGGTCGCTCGCGGCGAGGGCGCGCTCATCCGCTACTTCGAGAACGGCGCGAAGCTCACCTTCCACGCGGGCGCCAGCCTGAGCGACGGCGTCGGCCAGACGAACGTCGGCCGCAACCAGCTCAAGAACTGGCTCTACGACGATCAGCAGATCACGTTCTCGCACCCTCACTGGTACCTGAACGTGTACCGAACGCAGTCCAAGTCCGGCGACTCCTTCGCGCTGAACCGGTACGCGGACGCCTACGCGAAGTACCCGAACCTGAGCCCCGACTCGCTCCGCATGCTCTCCGACTGGCCCAGCAACGGCCAGCTCTACGCGGCGGAGGTGCAGAACAACTTCATGATCCCGCAGCTTGCGGACACGCGCCTGACGTGGGGCGTCCAGTACCGCCACGACATCGTCAGCAGCGACCGGCAGTGGCTCACGGACGCGCTGACGGGGGAGTCGCTGAAGATCGACCAGACGGGTGTCTACGCGCAGACGGAGACGCCGGTGGGCTCGAAGCTCTCTCTCGTCCTCGCTGCCCGCTACGACGATCACCAGGACTACGACGCGCAGTTCAGCCCCAAGGTCGGACTCGTCTTCAAGCCCACCGAGGACGATGCCCTGCGTGTCACGTACAATCGGGCCTTCAAGTCGCCGTCGACGCTGCAGACCCACTTCTTCATCCCGGAGTTCGTCTCCTTCGTGGGCGTCTATGGCAACACGGAAGGCTTCACGGTGAAGGACCAGGCGGGGAACGTCGTGAAGACGTACGACCCGCTCGTGCCCGAGGAGAACCAGACCGTCGAGCTGGGCTACCGCGGGGTGCTGGGCGATCGGCTCTGGATCGACGCCACGGGCTACTACGCGTGGTACCAGAACTTCCTCGGCTCGCTGAAGACGATCAACAACCCGTATGCGACGACAGGCGCGCCGACGCTCGCCTACGACGGCAGCGGTCAGCTGATCACCGGTGCCACGCCTCTCGGCACGGCACCGGAGATCGTGCTGACGTACTGGAACCTCGGCAAGGCAAACATCTACGGAACCGACGTCGGCCTGCGCTTCATCGCCTCGCCGAAGGTCACGCTGTCGGGGACGACGTCGTGGATGAACATCACGAACGTCGAGAGCACGGACGTCGAGGCGACGGCGCTCAACTCGCCCACGCTGAAGTGGACGGCGGGCGCGGACTTCGTCGGCATCGGTGCGCCCGGCCTGCTGGGCGGCTTCACCACCCGGCACGTCACGGGCTACCACTTCCAGTCTGGCATCAACAACGGCAAGATCGGAACGTACACCACGTTCGACGTGAACCTGGGCTACCGGCTGCCGGCGATCGGCTCGACCGTGAACCTGCAGGTCGTCAACCTCTTCACCTGTCGCAGTGACGCCCAGCTGACGGCGGTGGGCGACGTCGGCGGCAGCACGTGCGGGTTCGACAAGAAGCACTCCGAGATGATCAACATGCCGGGGCTCGGCACGATGGTCTTTCTCGGGGTCCGCTACAACCGATGACACCGGACGGGGGCGCCGCCGAAGTTCGGCCGGCGCTCCCCGGCCGCTTCCTGGAGCGCCGGTGGGAGGGCCCCACCGGCGCCCGGGACTACCGGGTCTATGTGCCGTCCTCATCCGGCGACGGGCGTTCGCCGCCGCTCATCGTGGTGCTCCACGGATGCACCCAGGATGCGCTGGACATCGCTCGCGGAACACGCATGAACGAGCGGGCGGAAGAGGCAGGGCTGCTGGTCGTCTATCCGGAGCAGCCGAAGGCGGCCAACGAGAAGACGTGCTGGAACTGGTACGACCCGGCCCATCAGCGCCGGGACTCCGGGGAGGCGTCGATGATCGCCGGCATCACGGCCGCGGCGATCCGCGAGTGGGACGCAGACCCCACCCGGGTCTTCATCGCCGGCATTTCGGCGGGCGCGGCGATGGCGGCGAACGTCGTCGTCGCCTATCCGGAGCTGTGGGCGGGTGCAGCGTTCCACTCGGGGCTCGAGTGGGGCGCGGCCGCCGACGTGCCGGGCGCGCTGCAGGCGATGCAGCACGGCGGCCCCGACCCCGCCGAGCGGGGACGCGCCGCGGCCGAGGCGATGGGAGGGGGCGCCCGCGTGCCGCCCGTGATTATCTTCCACGGGACGGCCGACCCCGCGGTGCTGCCGGTCAACGGGGTGCAGGCGGCGGAGCAGTGGCTGGCCACCCGCCGGGCGATCCGGGCTCGGGCGCCGGGTGAGGCCCCGGCCGATGCGGCTTCGGCCGGATCCGACGACGTCGGCCTTTCCGTCACGCAGACGCAAGGCGAGACGGCTGGCCTTTCGTGGACGCGGACCGTACACGCGGAGGCGGACGGAGCGCCGGCCGTCGAGCGATGGAGCGTGGAGGGGCTCGGCCACGCGTGGTCGGGCGGCTCGGGGGACGGCACGTACACCGATCCCCGGGGACCCGACGCGACCTCCGAGATCGTCCGGTTCTTCCTGGCCGTCGGCGCACACGGATCCTCCTGATTCAACCAAGGAGCCGCACCATGCGACCGCCCCTCTTTCCGAACTTCTGCGATCCCGTCCGCCGCTGGCGCTGGCTCGCGCCGGAGCGCAGGGCGCTGGTCGACCGTGCCCGCGGCGGCGGCTGGAGCTATCGGGAGCTGGACGACGAGGTCGACCGCTGGGCCGCCGCCCTCCGGAGCGCGGGCATCGGGTACCGGGACCGGGTGGCGACCCTCGCGTCCAACCGCCGGGAGCAGGTCGCCCTGTTCTGGGGCTGCCTGCGGGTCGGCGCGGCGCTCGTGCCCCTGAACTGGCGGCTTCCGGCGGCGGAGCTGGCCCCGGTCCTGGGCGACGCGCGGCCCCGCATGATCTTCGGCGAGTCTCGCTTCCGCGCCGCCGCCGAGGAAGCGCTGCGGTCCGCGGGCATGGAGCCTCGGCAGGCCCCTGAGTGGATCGACCTGGACGCCGAGCTCGACCGGTGGCTGGACGGGGGCGGACCCGCGCGCGTGGAGGACCTCGTCATCGAGCCCGAGGACGCATGTCTCGTCCTCTACACGTCGGGCAGCACCGGCCGGCCGAAGGGCGCGGTGATCCCGTACCGGCAGATCTTCTATAACGCAGTGGCGACCACGACGGCGTGGGAGCTCGGGCCGCAGGACGTCGCTCCAATTTCGACCCCACTCTTCCACACCGGCGGCTGGAACGTCTTCGCCATCCCCCTCTGGCACCGGGGCGGGACCGTCGTCCTCTTCGACGGGTTCGACCCCGACGACTATCTCGACGCGATCGAGAGGGAAGGCATCACCGTCGCCCTCACCGTGCCGACGCAGCTGCTGCTGATGCGCGACCGGCCGGGGTTCGGACGGGCGCTCCCCGCGCTGCGGTTCTTCATCTCCGGTGGGGCGCCGTGCCCGCACGCCCTCTCGAAGGCCGTGCGGGCCGCGGGCTATGCGTTCCGGGAGGGCTACGGCCTCACGGAGTGCGGCCCGAACTGCTTCGCCATGTCGAGTGAGGAAGCCGCCGATCGACCCGGCTGGGTGGGGCGGCCGGTACCATTCCTCGAGATGCGCCTGGTGGACGCGGGCGGGCGGGACGTACCGCCCGGCGAGATCGGCGAGCTGTGGCTGCGGGGGCCGCAGATGTTCGGCGGCTACCTCAACGATCCGGGGCGCACCGACGAGGCCGTCGGGGTCGACGGCTGGCTGCGCACCGGGGATCTCGCGCAGCGGGACGAGTCATCGACCTTCCGCATCGCGGGACGTCGCAAGGAGATGTTCATCTCCGGCGGCGAGAACGTCTTCCCCGGCGAGGTCGAGGCCGCGCTCGTCGAGTGCCCGGGCGTGGCCGAGGCCGTGGTCGTCGGCGTACCGCACGACCTCTGGGGCGAAGTCGGATGCGCGTTCGTGGTGTCCCGTGAAGGCGCCGGACTCACTTCCGACGACGTCGTCTCCCACGCCCGCACCCGACTGGCGGGCTACAAGGTGCCGAAGGCGGTCGTTCTCGTCGACTCGCTTCCGCGGCTCGGCTCCGGGAAGGCGGACCGCAGCGCGGTCCTGCGCCTCGCCCGGGACGTCTCCCTCCGGGAGGCGGCGCCGGAGCGGGAGGCGTAATGGCTCTCGCGAAGGGCTCCACGGTCCGGGCCACCCTCGACTTCGTCGAGCGTGAGGCCGGCGCGGACGCCATGCAGCGCGTCCTCAGCCGACTTCCCGCGGCGCAACGGGACGCCATGCGAATGGCCGAGCCCACGGCCGAACTGCCCTTCGCCCGCCTGCTCGAGCTCTGGCACGCGGTCGACGCCGAGCTGGGCGCGGACGACCCGGGCTGGGTCGAGCGGGCCGGCGCCCACTCCATTCGCTCCCAGGGCGTCCAGCTCTACGCCGGCATCGTTCGAAAACCGACGCCCCTCGAGTTCCTGCTCCAGCCCGTCAAGCTGTTCCGGCTGTATTACCACAGTGGGGACATGGAGGTCGTCGCACAGGAGCCCGGCCGCGCCGTGCTCCGCCTCACCGGCTTCGACGAACCCGACCGCCTCTTCTGCCGACGCCAGACCGGCGGACTCCGCACTGCCCTCGAGCTCGCCGGCGGACAGGACGCCGAGGCGCGACACGTCCGCTGCGCCCTCGACGGGGACGCCTTCTGTGAGTGGGAGCTCGTCTGGCACGACTGATCCACCGTCCGCGTCCGGACACCCGCGTCCCGGCAGCGGACGTCGGCGTGCCGTGCGGGGCCGCATCCGGATCGTCACAAGCAGAGGCGGCTCAACGCGTTGCGGGAACGGCTCCCGAAGGGCACAGCCCTTGACCCTACACGCTGTCGGCCCCCCGCCACTCTGTACTGGACTGCCATGAACGGCTTGTGGTTCGACCTGCGCTCAGGACTGCGCGGCCTGCGACGCAGCCCCGGGTTCGCCGTCTCGGCCATCGGAATGCTCGCCGCCGGGATCGGTGCGTGTACCGCGGTCTTCGGGATCGTGAACGCCATCCTGCTCCGTCCCCTCGATCTGCCCGACCCGGAGCGGCTGGTCGTGCTCTGCGAGACCAATCCCAAGGTGCAGGGCTTCTGCATCGCCTCGCCGCCCGACGTCGAGGAATGGAGGGCGACGAGCCGATCCCTCGCCTCACTCGGGCTCGGCCGGGACTGGCACTACCGGCTATCGACGGCGGCCGGCTCCGAGGGCGTAAACGCCGGGATCGCGACCCCCGCCCTCTTCACGACCCTCGGCATCCGGCCTCAGCTCGGCAGGCTCTTCGCCCCGGACGACGTCACGGGGGGCGAGCCGTCGGTGACGATCCTGACGGACGAGCTCTGGCGCTCCCGCTTCGGATCGGACCCCGGCGTGCTCGGCCGCACCCTCACGCTGGACGGGGTGCCACGAACGATCGTGGGAGTGCTGCCTGCGGGGCTGCGGGTGCCGGGGATCGGGACGGCGCGCGTGTGGCTGCCCCTGCCGTTCGACCCGCGGGACGAGGAACAGCGCTCGTGGCGTGGGTTCACGGCGATCGGCCGACTGCGGCCGGGTGTGCTCCTCTCGGACGCGGGCGCCGAGCTCGGCGCCCTGGCCGGCCGGATGGCCCGCGAGCACCCGGCGACGAACCAGGGCTGGGGCGTACGGGTCGAGCCGGTCCACGAATTCGTGGTCGGGTCCGTTCGGCCCGCCCTGCTCCTGTTCTCCGGCGCCGTCGCCCTCGTCCTTCTCGTCGTGTGCGCGAACGCCGCCAACCTGCTGCTCGTGCGTGCTTCACGGCGCCGTCTCGAATTCGCGATCCGGGCCGCGAACGGCGCCGGCCGCGGTCGGCTGCTCCGCCAGCTCCTGGCGGAGAGCGCCGTGCTGTCCGTTCTCGGGGCCGTCGGTGGATTCCTGCTGGCGTGGTGGGCCACCGGCGGGATCCTCGCACTCGCCCCGTCCGCCCTTCCTCGCTCCGACACCGTCGGCGTCGACCGTGCCGCGTTCCTCTTCGCACTCGGGCTCGCGGCGTTCACGACCGTCGTCTTCGGACTCGTGCCCGGGCTCCGGGCGGGCCGCGGCGACCTGCCCGACGTGCTACGCACCGGCGGCCGCACGGACGCGGGGGCCCGGCGCGGACGCGCCCGGGACGTGCTCGTCGTGGCCGAGCTGGCGGTCTCCCTGGTTCTGCTCGTCGGCGCCGGCCTGCTTCTGCGCAGCTTCGCCGCTCGGAGCGGGTGGGATCCCGGTTTCGAGCGCTCCCACGTTCTGACGATCCAGATCTTTCCGCCGGCGGACAGATACGCAGAGGACGCGCAGATCGTGGCGCTGTACCGGCGCGCGACCGCGGCCCTGGCCGCGCTGCCCGGCGTCCTCGGCGCCGGCTCCGCGTCGGCGGGCCCGGCGTTCGGCGGACGGGAGACCGGCGAGTTCACCGTCGAAGGCGACGCCGCCGGGGGGCGTCGTGTGGCGCGCTGGTTCGACGTCGACTCTCGCTTCCTCCCGACCCTCGGCGTGCCCGTCGTGCGCGGCCGCGAATTCGATCCGGGCGACGACCAGGGCTCATCGCCCGTCGCCCTCGTGAACGAGACGTTCGCGCGCCGCGCCTGGCCCGGACGGGACCCCCTGGGCCGAATGGTTCGCTCCCTGGAGTCCGGCACCGAGCGGCGCGTGGTCGGCGTGGTCCGGGACGTCCCGCCCATGGACCCCGACGGGACGCCGGAGCCGGAGATCTACTGGCCGCAGGCCCAGGCGCCGCGAGGCGCCACGTACCTGGTCGTTCGCACGGCCGTGCCTCCGGCCAGCCTGGTTCCGACGATCCGGTCGCGGCTGGCGGAGCTGGATCCCGATCTCGAGGTCGCGCACGTGCGTACGCTGGACGAGCAGGTGTCGGAGCGGCTGGCGGGCCCCCGCTTCGAGCTCGTCCTCGTCGGGCTCTTCGCCGGCCTCGCCCTGCTCCTGAGCCTGGCGGGTCTCTACGCGGTGATCGCTTTCGCCGTGGCGCAGCGGGGTAGGGAGTTCGGCGTGCGGCTGGCGCTGGGCAGCACGCCGCGAGACCTGGTCCTGCAGGTGGTGGGCGAGGGCGCACGGCTGGTGATGGTCGGGCTCGCGCTGGGGGCCGTGCTCTCCCTGGCTGCGACGCGCCTGCTCGGAGGGCTGATCGCCGGCGTCACGGCGACCGACCCGCTCACCTACTTCGCCGTGGCGGCCCTCCTTGCGGTGGCCGCCCTGGCCGCGTCCGCGGTGCCGGCCCTGCGCGCGGCGCGAGGGGACCCCGTCGCCGCCCTGAGGGAAGGCTGAGCCGCAGGACCGGTCAGGACGCGTCGCTTGACGTCGGGGCCGGGCGCGCGGGTCAGCCTTCGGCCGCGGACGCCTCGGCCGCGACCTCCCCTTCGACGTATGCCTTGAGGCGGCCGAGATACCCGGCCCAGTCGTAGCTGCAGCGGGGCAGGATTCCCTGCGTGGTCTGCCAGTGCTGATGCGCGAAGTCGAGGATCGACGCGGACTCGTCTTCCCCGTCCGGAGAGACGCGGAATACCACGTCGGTTCCTTCCCACTCGCCGTGCCCGCCGATGCAGTGCCAGGCGAGCTCCCGGCCGTCCGGATTCAGCCGGTCGATCCGCATTCGGACGATCGTCCCTCCGCCGTCGAAGCCGAACTCGAGGATCGCACCGTCCCGGGCAGTTCCCCGGGCGTCTTCCGTCCACCAGTGTGAGATCTGCGTGGGAAGCGAGACCGCCTCCCAGACGCGGTCCGGGGGAGCACCAATTTGCAGACTGTGGAGAATCTCGGGCATTCAGCCCTCCGGCTGGATCAGAACTTCACCTCCGGTGTCTCTCGCTCGTCGGCCTCGGCCTCGAAGAACTCGCGAGGATGGAATCCGAAGGTGTCGGCCACGAAGTTCGACGGGAACTGCTCGATCTTCGTGTTCAGATCGCGCACTACGGCGTTATAGTAGCGGCGGGAATCCTGGATCGACGTCTCGAGGGACTGGAGCGTCGACTGCAGCGACGTGAACGACTCGACCGCCCGGAGCTGCGGGTAGCTCTCGGCCAGGGCGAAGAGCGATCGCAGCGCCCCCGTGAGCTGGTTCTCGGCGACGGCGCTTTCCGCGGGCCCTTTCGCCGCGACGGCGGCGTTGCGCGCCTGGACGACGGCCTCCAACGTACCCTTTTCGTGGGACGCGTACCCTTTTACCGTCTCCACGACGTTGGGTATCAGGTCGTGTCGTCGCTTCAGCTGCACGTCGATGTCCGACCACGCGTTGTCGGCCCGAACGCGCAGCGACACGAGGCCGTTGTACGTCATGATGAAGTACGCCGCCACGATCAGCAGCAGTACGCCGACGAGGAGCATCCCGCTCATGGTTTCGTCCTGTTGGGGAACGAGGGGCGGTCCCTCCAAAGATAGGAGTCTTCGATGAGAGCCGCACGCGTCTCGTTCCGGGCCCTGCTCGCGATGTCGCTCCTTGGGTGCGTCGCGAGGCCGGTGGCGGCGCAGCGGACGCTCGTCATCCAGGACTTCCAGACCGACCTTCGCGTGGACTCGGATGGCACACTGCACGTGCTCGAGCACCTGCGCCCTCGCTTCTCCGGGGCGTGGAACGGGATCTACCGGATCATCCCGATCAAGGCGCAGGACCCCCTCGGCGGCACCCGCCGGCTTCGCATCGACGACCTCTCCGCATCCGACGGATCGGGCACGGCGCTGAAGGTCGAGCGGAGCTACTCCGGGGACGCCCTCCGACTGAAGATCTACGTGCCGGATGCACGCGATGCCGTGCGGGACGTCGTGCTGCGCTATACCGTTGCGAACGCGCTCATCTTCCACGACGCGAAGGACGGGCAGCCCGCCTTCGACGAGCTGTACTGGAATGCCACGGGAAACTTCTGGGAGGTCCCGATCGAGCACGCCACCGCGCGCGTGCTGCTGCCCACCGGGATCACCGGGCTGCGCACGGAGGCGCATTCCGGCGCCTACGGATCGACGGCCTCCGACGTCGACGTTCGAGCGTATGCGACGGCCGTCGAGTACACGGCCCGAAATCGGCTGGAACCGGGTGAGGGACTCACGGTGGCGGCTGCGTGGGATCCGGGCGTGATCGCCCGTCCGACCGCCGCAGATCGTCTCGACACCCGCTTCCGGACGGACTGGCCTCTGGCGCTCCCCGTCCTTGCCTTCGGCTTCATGTTCCTGCTCTGGCGGCGCTACGGTGACGACCCGGAGACGGGCCCCGTCGTCGTGCGCTACCAGCCGCCGGCGGGACTCAGCCCGGCCGAGGTCGGGTACGTGGACCGCGAGGCGACGAGCGCCCGGGACGTCACCGCCACGATCGTCGACCTGGCCGTGCGCGGGCACATCTCGATCGAGGAGGTCGAGTCGTCCCGCTTCCTCGGACTCGGCGAGAAGACCGATTACGAGTTCGTCGCCCGAACCGACCCGTCCCAGTGGCTCGATCTGCAGCCCCACGAACGGGAGATCCTCACCGGACTGTTCGACGAAGGCCGGACCCGGACCCGGATGGATGACCTGAAGGGTGAGTTCTACAAGTCCGCGCAGGAGGCGAGGAAGCGGATCGAGAAGGCGGTGCTGAACCGCAAGCTGTACGGCCACAGTCCGGTGAAGGTGCGCTCCGGCTTCGTGTTCCTCGGAGTTGCCCTCGGCGCCGTCGTGACGACCGCCGGCGTCGCCCTCGCCTCTCGACACGGCCTGAATCCCGTGCCGGCCGTCGTGGGGGGCATCGCCACCGGGCTGGTCGTCCTCGTGTTCGGGCTCATCATGCCGCGGCGAACCGGCGCGGGCGCGATAGCCCGCTCGCAGACGCGCGGGTTCAAGGAGTTCCTCTCCCGGGTCGAGTCGGACCGCTACGACCGCATGATGCTCAAGCCGGAGATGTTCGACCAGTTCCTGCCGTTCGCCATGGCGCTCGGCGTCGAGGACCGCTGGGCGAAGCGGTTCGAGGGCATCACGCTGCCGCCGCCCGACTGGTACCACGGCGTATCACCGGTGACGACCTTCAATGCGTCCGCCTTCGTCAGCTCACTCAACGGCGCCACTGCCGCGATGGGGTCCGCGATGAGTCCGCCCTCGGGCAGCGGCAGCTCGGGCGTGGGCGGCGGCGGGTTCTCGGGCGGCGGGTTCGGGGGCGGTGGAGGGGGCGGGTTCTAGGCGTCGCCGGGCACGCGGTCCCTCACGCGCACGGACACGCTGCCGGCGGGTGGGGAATCGGGCGGGGACTCACGACGGCAGGCGCGACTGCTCGTGGCG
The DNA here is from genome assembly GCA_963728445.1 of uncultured Gemmatimonadales bacterium. Lineage (GTDB taxonomy): Bacteria > Gemmatimonadota > Gemmatimonadetes > Longimicrobiales > RSA9 > CAVSJO01. Next base: position 25,160 of record CAVSJO010000007.1, read on the forward strand.
CCAGTCCACGCCACGCTCTCGAAGCCGCTCCACGATGAAGTCGAAGCAGCGCGCATCGGCGCCGATCCGCTCGGGAGGCACGACCCCCGCCTCCCGGAACAGTCCGGCGGCCACCATGCGCACCGCCGCCGTACACGTGTAGCCCGTCGTCCGGGCCATGGACGACGTGTCCGTGCCGGCGTGGTAATGGTCGAGGAGCGTCCATTCGTGGCGGACCCTCCCGCTGTCGTCCGCGCCTTCCACCCCGACGCGCATGGCCGTCAGGTCGGCCTCTCCGGGCTCGTAGCGCCAGTCGTCGAAAAGCAGGCTCGCGGTGACGTCCAGCGGTCGCGCGACGCTGCCACCGAACGACCGCTCGACCTCCCCGAAGAACCCGCTCTCCCGCAGCATCCGCATCTTTTCGGCGTGCCCCGGATACCGCAGCGTCTTCTCCACCATGTGAGGCACGTCCGGGAAGCTCGTCAGCAGCGATCGCACCCCGTCCGTGTTGAAGGCCTCGACGGTGCCCAGCCCGGGAAGGTCGACGAGCTCCACCTCCGAGAGCGCCGGCAGCACCACGTCGACGCCGTTCCGGCGCAGGCGCGCCGGCCGCGTGTATTCCGCGATGACGTCGATCGGGGAGAATGGCGCCTTGTACTCCCACGGCCAGCGCCGCTCCACCGGCAGCCCACCGACGATGCAGTCGAACCGCTCGACGGACCGCAGCTCGGCCGCGTGACGTCCGAGCACGAGATTGCTGAAGCCGGGCGCGACGCCGACGTCCACGATCGCCATCCTTCCCCTCGCCCGTGCCACCGCGTCGAGCTCGAAGGCGTCCTCCTCGAAGAAGGAGATGTCCACGATGTCGCGGTCTGCCTCGAGAACCCGCCGCGCCGTTTCGAAGCCCATCGGGCCGGGAACCGCGCCCACGACGAGATCCGCCTCCCGGACGACGCGCCGCAGCGCGTCCGGGTCCCTCAGATCCGTGCGCTGAGCGGCGATGCCGCTCCCCGCCAGCCGCGCGAGCGACTCCGCCGACGCGTCCGCGACCTCCACGTCGAACTCTCCGTCCCGCGCCAGGTCTCGCGCCATCGCCGCGCCGACCCGCCCCGCACCCAGAACCACGACCCGCATGTGCATTCTCCTTTCGGTGGATCGCGAGAATGCCCGGCCGCCGGGGCCCACGCAAGCCCCGCCGCGCATAGGTTTCTGCAAGTTGGCGTGAGGATTGCACTTATCAATCTCTGACCCGCGAACTCGACCTCCACCGGAGACGACGACATGATCGGCAGAATCGCCACCCTGATCGGATACAGAAAGGCCCCGAAGGCGACCTTCATGGTGAAGCACCCCGTGAAGGGAGCGAAGGCGTACGTCGCCTACAAGGGGCTGACGAACCCGACGACGCTCGGGATCGCGGCTGCGCTCGTGGCCGTTCCTGCCGCGGCGGCGTGGTATCTCGGCTCCCGCTGAGGGAGAACCCGGCGGTACCGTATCATCGAACGGGCGGCGCTCACGGCGCCGCCCGTTCCTTGACAGGGGGGAAGGCGGCGTCAAAGAATCCTGCGGAACCCGGACGCGATGCTGCTCGGCACTCGAATCGGCAAGGCAATCTTGAACTTCGAATGGACGCCGCTGGTGTGGATCCTCCTCGCGATCGTTGTGATCGGGGGGATCTTGCTGTACGGGCTCTTCGGGAGCGGCCGGCGCCGGGGGAGCGCGGCGGGTGAGCCGAAGCTGAGGACGTCGCCGGCTCCACGACCCGGAGGTCCGGCGCCGGAGTTCGCGAAGGCGGCGGCCGCACGGGCCCCGCAGATCCGCTCGTGGTCGGAGCTGACGTCCGAGCAGGCGCTGCGCCGTGCACTGGAGGAGCGGGGCTGGGAGCGACCGACGCCCGTGCAGGCATCGGTGATTCCCCACGTTGCGGGCGGACGCGACGTCGTCGCCATTGCGCCGCTGGGCGCAGGAAAGACGGCGGCCTACCTGGTGCCCGCCATGGCCCGCCAGATCAAACGTGAGGGGCTGCACACGCTGGTGGTTTGCCCCGACGCGGGGTGCGTCGAGGCGGTGGCGGAGGAGGCCCGCGATCTGGCGGAGGAGGCGCACCTCTGGGTGGGCGCCCTCCACGACGGCGTCCCCGAGGATCGGCTGCTCCGGGACCTCCGGGCCGGCTTCGACCTCCTGGTGGTCACGCCCCGGCGCCTCGCCGAGATGGTTCGACAGGATCAGGTTTCCCTCCGGGAGGTCGAGGTCCTCGTACTCGACGACGCCGACAGGCTCGATGCATCCGCCGTCGACGCGATCCTCGAGTCGGTTCCCGAGCAGCGCGTCACCGTCCTTCTGGCGGCGGAAGCGTCGGACCGTCTCCGCTCGCTCGCGGAGCGCGTCACGCGAAACGCCGAGTGGGTCGAGGCCGGCCTACCCCCGAAGGAGGCAGCGTCGCCGACCGGCCGGGACGCGCCGGCGGACACCCCCGCCGATGCCGCGGGGAGCGACGGGACCGGCCGCGTGAGGGAGACCGCGCCCGACGCCGAGGCCGCTCGCCGTACCGGACCGCGGGTCCAGGGAACGGTTCGCTGGTTCAACGACGCGAAGGGCTTCGGCTTCATCTCTCCGGACGATTCCGACGACGACTGCTTCGTCCACTACACGGCGATCGTGGGCGAAGGCTTCCGGTCGCTGTCCGAGGGCGATCGCGTCGAGTTCACCCGCGCCAACACGAAGAAGGGGCCGGAGGCCGAACACGTCGTTCGCCTGTAACACGGCGTTCACCCGCTGCCGGAGCGCCCGCCGGGAGGAGTGTCCACCTTGGCGACGATGACTCCGTTCCTCCTGGTCCTGGCGCTGCTCGCCGTGGGCGTGGTGCTGGTATCCGCACGCTCGGGCGCCGCACTGTCGTCTTTCCGCGCGCTGCTGGCCGTCTCCATTCTTCCCGTCCTCGCCCAGACGCGGTGGGTCTGGGGCTTCGCGTCGACGTGGGCCGACGCGGAGACCGGCCGCTCCGGCGTGTTTCCGGGGCTGATCTGGTTCGCCGTCATCACCCTGCTCCTTTCCGCCGCCCTCTGGCTCGCGGCCGCATGGCTGGCGGCGAAGCGGCCCGTTCTCTCCGCAGGTCTGCCCCTCGTGCTGTTCTTCCTCTACCGGGAGGTCGCCATTCGTGCGCTCGTGGCGCCGTCCCTCGGACCTGCGCCCCCCGTGGACGACGTCGCCGTGGAGCACCTCTTCACCATGTGCGCGGGCTCCGCAGTCATCCTCGCCGTCGCGGGATGGGCCTGGCCGGCCCGGGCAGCCGCGGGACGCCGGAACGGGCGCGCCGGCCGCTGAGCGCCGCACCGGCGCGCTGCCCTTGCCCCGAGCCGCGGCTCGTCCCACGCTTTCGGAGCCACTCAACGGGAGAATTGGAGACATGCATCGCAGCGCCGCACCTGGACGCGGACTCCGAACCGCAGCCGCCCTCACCCTGCTCGTCGCCACCGGCATCTCGGCCGCCCCGTCGCCGGCGGCGGCCCAGTCCCGGGACCCGCGCATCGTCGCCGCGCTGAGCGCGATCTCGCCGGACTCCCTGGCCGCCTACACGAGTCGGCTCCGCTCCTTCGGCACGCGGCTGCTGCTCTCCGAGGACCGGCCGAAGGGCCAGGGCATCGTCGCGGCACGGGAATGGATCCACGACAGGATGGCGGCCTCGTCGCCGCGCCTGAACGTGAGCTACGACTGCTACGATCTGGCGAAGCAGGGGCGCGTCGTGAGACCCGTGAAGCTCTGCAACGTGATGGCCGTGCTGCCGGGGCGCAGCGATCGCCGCATCTACGTGAGCGGACACTACGACTCCGTGGCCCGCGTAGAGGGTCAGGGCTTCGACTGGGGCAGGAGCGACAATCCGGCGCCGGGCGTGAACGACGACGGCAGCGGCACGGCCCTGACGATGGAGCTGGCCCGCGTCCTGGCGCAGAGCGGGATGCAGTTCGACGCGACGCTGGTCTTCATCGCGTTCGCCGGCGAGGAGGAAGGGCTGATCGGGGCCAGCGCCCACGCGCAGACGGCGAAGGCGAAGGGCGTTCGCATCGACGGGGTCTTCAACAACGACATCACCGGCAACTCCATCGGCGGCTCCGGTCAGGTCGATTCCTGGACGCTGCGGGTATTCAGCGAGGACCCCATGGACTCGCCGTCGCGGGAGATGGCCCGCTACATCCGGCGCTGGGGGGCCGTGTACGAGCCGCAGCAGCGCGTGCGTCTCATCGCCCGGGAGGATCGCTTCGGGCGCGGCGGCGACCACACCGCCTTCAACGGGGTCGGCTACCCGGGCGTGCGGATCTCCGAGTCGAAGGAGGACTACTCCCGTCAGCACACCGTTCACGACACGCTCATCGATCCGCAGTACCTGGCCCGCAACGCCCGGGTCGACGGGGGCGCGGTGGCGACCGTCGCGCTGGCGCCGCCCGCTCCGGACGTGATGAGCGAGCGTGGCTACCCGCGGCTGGGACGGGGGGAGGACGGCTACACGGCGACGCTCGAATGGGCGAAGTCGCCCGGCGCCGTGGGCTACCGGGTCGTCTGGCGCGATGCGTGGACGCCCGACTGGCAGTACGAGCTCCGTGTCGGCGACGTCGACTCCGCAGCGCTGCCGGGCGTCTCTGTGGACGACTACATCTTCGGCGTCGCGGCCGTGGACGCCGAAGGCCACGAGAGCTTCGTTTCCGCCTACGTGCGTCCGCCCCGGGCCTTCCGGGAGGTCGAGCTGGCGAAATGAGCCAAGCCGCCGAGAAGTCGACGCGCTAGATGCCGTCGTACCGTCCCCGTCCGGATCCGCGGACGACGGAGTCCGCCCGCCCTCCACGCCGCGGCGGCCGCTACGTCACGGCCGTGCTGGTGCTCGCCGCGTTCGCCGTCGTGCTGGCGTCGGTGCATTCCAAGGTCTTCGAGCTGGAGCGATTTCTGACGCCGAAGGAGCTGGCGCTGGAGGTCGCCGCGCTTCTCGTCCTGCCCTCGCTGGCGCGCTGCTGGGATGCGGTGGCACTGGACGCGCCGACGCTCCTGTACGCTGCCTTCGTGGGATGGAGCCTGCTCTCGACGGTCTTCGCCAGGAACCACTGGCTGGCCGTGCACGGGCTGGCGATCAGCCTCTCGGGCTTCGTCGTCTTCCTCGCCGCTCGCCACGCGGTGCGGGAAGGCCGTCGCCGCGCGCTCCTCGGCGGCGTCGCTGCGGCGGCGATCCTCGCCGCCGCACTCGGCGTGGCCCAGGCCTACGGCGCGGACTGGAGCTGGCTCTCCGACGCCCGTCCACCCGGCGCGACGTTCGGAAACCGGAACTTCCTCGCGCACCTGACGGCGATCTCGGTCCCGACGCTGCTCCTCCTGACCCTGCGCGGGCGCTCGTTCATCGCCTCGACCACGGGCCTCGTCGGGCTCGCGGTCGCGGCGGCGGCCATCGTGCTGACGCGCTCGCGGGCCGCCTGGCTCGCCCTTGCCGCCGCCGTCGTCGTCCTGCTCCTCGCCGTCGCCGTCGGCCGTGGCGGTCCGCTCCGGGGCGTGCGCCGGGCTCGCGCCGTCCTCGCCGCCGGCGCACTCGTGATCGCCGTGAGCGTGGCCGTGTTCGCGCCCAACACCCTGGAATGGAAGTCGTCTTCGCCGTATGCGGAGACGCTCGGGCGCATCGCGAGCTACCAGGAGGGCTCCGGCCACGGGCGGCTGATCCAGTGGACCAACTCGCTGCGCCTGGTACCGAAGCGACCGGTTCTCGGCGTGGGGCCGGGCAACTGGTTCGTGCACTATCCCCGCGTCACGACGAAGGGCGACCCGGCGTTCGCCGCGTACGATCCGATCCCGACGAACCCGTGGCCGAGCAGCGACTGGGTCACCATGATCACCGAGCGTGGACCCGTCGGGGCCCTGCTCCTGCTGCTGACGGGGCTGGCGGCAGCGACCGTCGCCATCCGGAGGCTCGGCTCCGTCGACGGCGACGACGCGGCGGCAGCCGCCGTCGTTCTCGGCACCCTGGCCGCCGCGTTCGTCGCGGGGCTCTTTGACGCCGTTCTGCTCCTGCCTCCGCCGACTCTCTTCGTGTGGAGCGTCGTCGGCGCCACGCTGCCCGAGGCCCGGCCGATCGTGAATCGGACGCTGTCGGACACGGCCCGCCGTCGCATCGTGACCGGCGCCGGCGTGGTTCTTCTCGCCGCGGCGCTCCTGGCCGGCGGCGAAACCGCGGCCGTCGCCGTCGCCCGCCCCGCGTCCCGCAGCTCCCTCGCGACGGCGGCGCTGCTGGACCCGGGCAGCTTCCGGCTGCAACTCCTCCTGGCACGCCGCGGACCCTGTTCCAGCCGGCTTCCCCACGCGCGCCGGGCACGCCGAATGATGCCTTTCCACTCCGCGCCCAGAGCTCTCGTCCGGGCCTGCCGGTAGGCCGTCGGACCGCCAGTGAATCGTCATGTCGGCGCCGGCCCGTTCGTTCTTCGGTCAGCCAGCTGCTCGATCGATGGACCGGGAGACTCCCATGTGCAAGCCGTTGTGGTTCGGCCTGATCCTCGCCGCCGCGCTCCCCTTCGCAGCCCCTCCGGCGGCCGCCCAGGAGCCGGACGTCCTGCTCCGGTTCTCCCCGTTCGTCGGCGCGTTGCGTCCCGCGCGGTCGCTGGGCCCCGACTTCCGGATCCGGACCGTCGCCCTGCTGGGGCTCAACCTCGAGGCGATTCTGCCCGCCCCGCTCTCGCTGCGCGCGACGTTCGCGGTCACGGACCGGTCCACGATGCCGGTGGCCATCTTCTGCGTGGCGGGAAGCACCACGATCGTCGGCCCCTGTCCGCAGCCCGAAGTGAACGCCCGCATGCTGCTGGCGAACGCCGACGTCGTCTACCGCGCCCTGCGCGGCACCCGCAATCTGACTCCCTACCTCGTCGCCGGCGGGGGTATCAAGCAGTACCGCTTCGTCGGCACAGGCGGCTTCGTTCCCGGCTCCTTCTCCAGCGACGTGATCGATCCGGCGGCTCACCTCGGCGCGGGCGTGGAGATCCGCGTCGGCCGCGCCCTCGGCGCGGTCGAGCTCGGCGACTACCTGAGCCGCTTCCACTTCCATGACGGCGTGGACCAGGTGACCACGCAGCACGATCTTGTCTTCCGGGCCGGTGTCAGCTTCGACGTCCACTGAGATCGCGGGCACCGAAACCCGCCGAGCGTCGGCGGCGTAGAGCAGGACGAATCCCAGTCGAGCTCAGGAGCCGATACGCGTGGATCCAGTCATTCCTGCCGCCATGGTCTTCGTCCTGCTGATCATCCTCATGATCGGCGGGACCGTGCTGCTGTATCCGCTGAGCCGTCAGCTCGGCCGCTACCTCGAGAATCGACTGCGCGAAGGCGAACCGCCCGGACCGGCCGATGCGGACATCGCGGCGCTGCACGACGCAATCCGTGCGCTCGAGGCCGAGGTCTCCGCCCTCGCCGATCGCCAGTCGTTCACCGAGTCTCTTCTGGATTCCCGGCCCGCTCCCGCTCCCGACAGGATGCTCGCCGGCGAAGGCCCGAAGTCGCTCGCCGAGGACGCGCGGACCGAAACGTAGCGGACCGCCGCGTCCATGGCGTTTCTCGACGTACGCGGCCTCACGAAGACCATCGGCGCCCGGGTCCTCTTCGAGCAGATCGACTTCTCCCTCGCCGACGGCGAGCACGTCGGCCTCATCGGCGCAAACGGGTCCGGCAAGACGACGCTGCTCCGCATCCTGGCCGGCGACGAACCCCGCAACGAAGGCGAGATCAGCCTGCGCCGCAACGCGCGCGTCGCCTACCTGCCACAGGAGCCGGAGCTGCCGCCCGGAGCGTCCATCTTCGAGGCCGCGGCGGCCGGCAAGCCGGAGCTCGTGGACGTCGTCTCGAAATACCACTCGGCCGCCGCGGCGCTGGCACGCGAGGCGGCGGTCGCCGACTCTGCCGTCGCCCGCAACGTCACGCGGCTGAGCGCGGAGATGGACCGGCTCGGCGCCTGGGCCTACGAGCACCGCGTGGAGGAGATGCTGACCCGCGTCGGCGTCGCCGGGTGGGATCGTGACGTCGACTCGCTCTCCGGTGGAGAGCGCAAGCGCGTCGCTCTCGCACGCACGCTCCTCGCCGAGCCCGACCTCCTGCTCCTGGACGAGCCCACGAACCATCTGGACGCCGACACCATCCAGTGGCTCGAGGAATGGCTCGTCGATTTTCCCGGCGTCCTGCTGCTCGTCACGCACGACCGCTATTTCCTCGACCGCGTGGTCGACCGGAACGTAGAGATCGCCCTCGGCGCCCTTCACTTCTACGACGGCGGCTACGCCGACTACCTGGAGCAGAAGGAGGACCGGGAACGGCGCATCGCCGTGGAGGACGAGAAGCGACGTCGCCTGATCGAGAAGGAGCTGGAATGGGCGAAGCGCGCGCCTCCGGCACGGACCGGCAAGGCGCGCGCGCGCCTGCGACGAGCCGAGGGGCTCCAGCGCGAGCGACGCGAGCTCGCGGAGCGTCAGCGCGACGAACGGACCGTCATCGAGACCGCGGCCGGACCTCGCCTGGGGCGCACGGCCATCGAGCTCCGCGACGTCCACAAGGCATGGGACGGGCGCAGGCTCGTCGACGGTTTCTCGAGCCTCCTCCGCCCCGGCCAGCGCATCGGCGTGATCGGCCCGAACGGGGCGGGGAAGACCACGCTGCTCCGCATGATTGCGGGGGAGGAATCCCCCGATGCGGGTGAGATCGTCCGGCGAGAGACCGCTCGCATCGCCTACCACGACCAGCGCCGGGACTCCCTCGACCCCGAGAAGACCGTCTACGAGACCGTTGCCGTGTCCGAATGGCTCGACGTCGGCGGGCGCCGCGTCCACGCCCGAAGCTACCTCGAGCAGTTCCTCTTCCCGACGGCCACCCACCAGCAGAAGGTGTCGGCCCTGTCCGGGGGCGAGCGGAACCGCCTCCTGCTGGCGCGGCTCTTCCTCGAGGAGGCGAACGTTCTTTTACTCGACGAACCCACCAACGACCTCGACCTTGTCACGCTCCAGGTGCTCGAGGAGGCGCTCCTCGATTTCGACGGCGTCGTCATCGTCGTCACCCACGACCGGTTCTTCCTCGACAAGCTCGCCACCCACCTCTGGGTCTTCGAAGGCGACGGCGCCGTCCGCGAGCACGTCGGCGGCTACGACCTCTACGCACGGCTCCGCGCCGAAGCGATCGCCGAGAAGGAAGCCGCCGAGCGCGAACGCGCCGAGGCCGAACGCCGACGCAGGCGCGTCGTCGAGGCCGCACGCCGCGCCGAGAGCCGGCCCGAGCGCAGGCTCTCCTGGACCGAGCGCCAGGAGCTGGAGGCCATCGAGGAGCGCATCCTCGACGCCGAGTCCGAGCGCGACCGGCTCGAGGCGATCCTCGCCGATCCCGCCCTCTACGCCGCCGACAATCGCGATCCCGCCGCGATCACGCGCGCCTACCACGCCGCCGGCGAGCGCGTCGACGCGCTCTACCGCCGGTGGGCCGAGCTGGACGAGAAGTCCTGACGCTCCCGCCGCCATTTTTCCACGCCCGAGCGTGGACAACCCGCCGGATCTCTGTGGATTCGCCGTTGAAAAAGTATGAAATAATGTGAATTGGATCTGTTACAGAGCCCCATCTGCCCGCGCGCCATCCACTTGCGTCAACCGGCGCCGCCGCGGTATTCGCGAGGATTCGTGGCAATCTCCGTAACCGCAATGTTCGCAACACGTTACACGTTCGGTCAGAATCCTTGACCGGCCCCCCTGCCGGAGTGTATTGTTGTGGCAGACGTCAGCGGCCGAGCGGCTCTCGGGCCACGGACGTCGCCTCCGAAAGGGACGCTTTTCGAGGCAGCTCTCCGGGACGGTTCGGAAGCGGAGAGACGACCGTGAGGTCACTGGCCACGGTCGAAGCCCCAGGGCCACGGGGCACCCGAACTCACCAGCCGCGTGAGGACGGAAAGAGAGCGGGATCTGGCACGCGCCCTTCGGGGCGTCGGAACCGAACCCGAGCGGACCCCGACTCTCGCCAGTGCTCGAACCCCCGGCACCGGGAAACCGGTCGCCGGGGGTTCGTGTTTTCTCCCCTTCTTTCTCCTCGCGCGCGTCGCCGGTACCGGGCTCTACCGGATCGATGTCCTGTCCTCTCCTTCCCGGAACGGCCGCAGGCCGAAAGCGGACCAGTCGCTGTCGACGGAGACGAGGGTTACCCATTTCAGGTCCAGGCTCTCGAGGACGTCCCAGCCGCGGTCGCGTGTCAGGTCGGTCTGCATGCCGGAGCTGCCCTTCGGGAAGGACAGCCAGAGCATGCCGTCGGGTCGGAGGGCGGCCGCGGCGCGAGGCGCCTCGACGTCCAGATCCTTCTTCGTGCGGGCGAAGACCTGAATCCAGTCATAGCTGCCTTCGAGGTCGAGGTCGATCGTGTCACCCTCCGGGGCGTCGAGTGTGCCGGCGTAGCCGTCGGGCGCGTTGAGGATCGCGGCCCGTGCGCCGGGCTTCAGCTTCAGCTTGCGGGCGAGGCTGGTGGGCATGGTGTGGCTCCCGGGTCGGAGTGCGGGTGGATTCCGTGCATCAACGTGACGGCTCGACGGGCGCCGGGCTCAGCGCATGGATGATCTCGTCGGTCGAGCGGACGCGCCCGATCGTGGGGAAGAACCGGTGGACGGCGTGCTCGTGCAGGTCCGCGTTGCGGGCGCTCATGGCGTCCTCCGCGAAGACGGCGTGGTAGCCGTGCTCGAAGGCCGTGCGGGCCGTCGCTTCGACGCCCACGTTGGTGGAGATGCCGGCGAGGAGGAGGGTGCGAATACCGCGCCGACGCAGGTGGACGTCGAGGTCGGTCCCGAAGAAGGCGGAGGGCTGGTGCTTCGTGACGACGACGTCGCCTTCTTCGGGGCCGAGCTCCGGCACGATGCGCGTCCAGCTCTCCGGTACGGCGAGGCTGCGGGGCGGTGAGTCCGTGAGGACGCGTGGGAAGAGCTCGCCGTTGCGGCCGGGGTCGACCCGGACGAGCACGACGAGGGCCCCGCGTCGACGGCAGGCGGCCGCCAGGCGGGCGGCTCGCGCCACGACGTCGGCGGCCGCGTGCGGCTCGGTGGGCGATCCCGCGATGCCCTCCTGGAGGTCGATGCAGACGAGGGCGGTGGTGCGCGGGTCGATCTCGATGGCGCTCATGCTCTCCTTCCGTGGGTGTCCGTCGAGACAATACTGAGGCTGGGCCGGCCCCGGGCGCCAGCGAGTACCCCGGGGGCGGAGGGCGACCGGACTGGCGTCGGCCCAGCCGATGCGTTATCCCGGAGGGGGCGCGTCATGGCGCCACACCGCGCCGGGAGCATGGCGTCACGGTCGGCACGGGAGGGCGCGCCGCGGGTACCGTCGCGAGGGTACGACGGAAAGAACGGGAGGGAAGGCCATGTCACGCGCATTCGTGAAGGAAGACGCCGGAGGACCGCAGCGCCGGTTCGCGTTGCCGGATCCGGAGGACGAGGGCTACGATGCGGCCGCAGCGCTTGCGCTGCTCGACGCCGCGAAGGACGGCGAGACGAAGGCGGCGGAGGACGCGACAGGGTACCGGTGGGGGACGCCGGAGCTGCGGCCCCACGTGGAACGGCTGCTGAAAAAGGAGCGCGAGCTGCCGGAGGACGTTCAGGACCGGCGTTTCATCACGGTTGCGAGGCGGTACCTGCGGGCATGACGGAAATCCATCCGTTCTGGGAGGAGGAGGACGTCGTCGAGCGGTTCGCCGCCCGGGACGCGGACCACAGGCTTCGGACGCTTCTCGAGGCTGAAGGCGATCCGGGCTCGCTGCGGGTCCTCGACGTCGGCTGCGCAGGCGGTCGCAACACGGAGCTCGCGGCGCAGGCCGGATGCGACGTTCGGGCGGTCGACCTTTCCGCCGCCATGGTCCGGGCCACGCGCGCCCGGCTCGCACCCCTGCTCGGCCCCGACGCCGCGGCCGACCGGGTCACGCGGGGACGGATGGACGACCTGTCCGCCTTTGCCGACGGCTCGTTCGATCTCGTCCTCGCTCTGGGCATCTTCCAGAACGCGACGTCGCTCGAGTCGTGGCGCCGTGCCCTCGGCGAGTCGGCGCGCGTCCTCACGGCGGACGGGCGCCTGCTCGTCGCCCACTTCGCGCCCGGAACGGACCTGACGGGGGACGGTGCCTGGCCCCAGGCGCACCTGGAGCTGGATGACGAGGGTCCGCCGGACTCGCCCCGCATCTGGGACGGCTTTTCCGCCGGACCCATGGTCCTCGCCACCGCGGATCAACTCGATCGCGCACTCGGCCGGCTCGGCCTGGTGCCCCTCGTCCCCACCGAGACGGTGGACGTCGAGGTCCCGGACGGCGGTCGGCGGGTCACGGTGAACGGGCTCTACCGGAAGTCCGGAGTGGTGCCCGAGCGCTAGTTCACCCGTACCAGCTCGAGCCGGAAGATGAGCGTCATGTCGCCGGGCACCTTGCCCGAGCCCCGCGCCCCGTAGGCCATGTCCGGCGGCACGACGATCAGGCGCACACCGCCTTCCTTCATCCCCCGGACGCCCTCCTCCATGCCCGGCACCACCTCGCGATTCCCGATGCGGAACTCGATGGGGGGGCCGGGGCGGCTCGCGTCGAAGGTCCGCCCGTCGGGCAGGTAGCCGGTGTAGTGGATCGTGACCCGGTCGTTGCGACGCGCCTCCCGACCCGATCCTTCCGTCACTTCTTCGTAGTACAGTCCCGTGTTCGTCTTCGTCATCGAGTCGAGGTCGACGCCCAGGGACGGGGCGTAGGTGTACGCGGTCGGCGGCGTCGACGGCGCGCTCGCGCACGCCCCGACCGTCGCGGCGAGAACCGCGGCCACCAGGACCCCGACGCGGGTCACCGAGGAAAGGCGCATCGGATCAGCCTCCCGACGCCTTCGCGAGCTGCGCCTTCAGCGCCTCGAGCAGCCGCTCCTGCTCGGGAGTCGGCGGATACAGCGTCCCCTGCACCGAACCCCGACCGTTGAAGTCGGAGGCGAGCGAGCCGGCGCCGAAGTAGAGCCGCCGGGCCGCGGCAGGCGGATTCGGGCGATTCATCAGGTCCCAGGCGGCCTTCTGCACCTTCAGCAGGTCGACGAGGAAGCGCTCCCGCGCCGCGTACTGTGCGTCCGTGAGCCCGGGCTTGCCGGGGTCTGGCTTGACCACGATCTGCTGCGTCGACGTGGCGCCGCCCGCGTTCAGCGTGGCGGTATAGGTGCCCGGCGACACCCACGGCCCCGGGGGCGCGAGCGGGCGCGGCGGCCGCGGCAGCGCATGGGCCTGGGCGCTCGCCGTGTCTTCCGGCTGCGACGGGGGCGGTTCGTGGCGGAGGTCCCAGATCACGCGGTGGATCGTGCCGGGCGACGTCGCCCCGCTCAGCGTCCGCACGACGTTCCCGTCCGCGTCCGTGATCGTAACTGTGGCCGACGGCGCCGCCGAAGCGAGCGTATAGTCCAGGATCGCGCCCTCCGGCGGGTTCTCTCCCGCCCAGTAGTCCTGCCCCCGGTACGAGTAGTCCTCCCAGTACTGCCAGATGGAGGCGGGGCGCACGGTGAAGAGGTGCGCGGGCTCCGTCGCCACGGCCGGCGTCCACGCGGCGAGGGACGAAGCGTCGTCCAGGATGTAGATGCCCCGGCCGTGGGTCGCGACGACGGCGTCGTGCGTGCGCGGCTGGACCTCCACCTCCATGTACAGCGTTGCCGGCAGGTCCTTCCCGAGCGGGAACCAGGTCGAGCCCCGGTCCGGCGACGCGTAGAGCGCGTGCTCCGTGCCGAGGAAGAGGAAGCCCGGCCGGTCCGGATGCTCGCCGATGAAGCGGACCGACCCGTCGGCGGGCAGGCCCTTCGCGATCGGGGTCCACGTCTTTCCGAAGTCCGTCGTGCGGAACGCATACGGCCGGAAGTCGCCTCGTCGATGATCGTCGACGGCGACGTAGGCCACGCCGGGCCCTTCCCGGGACGCCTCCACGCGGCTGATGTACGCCCCGTCCGGCGCGCCCCTCAGGTTGCCCGCGACCTCGGTCCACGTGGTCCCGCCGTCCTGGCTCACCTGCAGGTTGCCGTCGTCGCTGCCCGCCCACAGGATCGTGCCGTCCAGCGGCGACTCGTCCACCGCGCTCAACGCGCTGAAGTGGCTCTGCCCGTCGTTCTTGGACAGCATGTCGGCGGAGCCCTCCACGCCCATGATCGTGAGCGTGTCCCGGTCGATGTCCCGCGTCAGGTCGTCCGTGCCCGTCCACGTCGTGCCGTGGTCGTGCGTGACCATCAGGCTCTGGGCGCCGTAGTAGTACGTGCCGGGCGTGTGGTGGGAGGCGACGCCGGGCGTCATCCACTCCCAGCGCAGCTCCGGCTTGCCCGCTTCCGCAACCGGGTGGATGTCCCGCCGGTCGCCCATGTAGGCGTCCACCAGCGTCAGGTCCCCCTCGACGGCGTTGCTGTAGACGAAGCGGGGGCCGTCCAGGTCGACGTCGTGCTCCAGCCCGTCGTTGAAGCCGATCTCCCGCCAGTCCCCGTCCGTGATGCCCAGGTAGTGGCGCGTGGCGCTCGGGCCCTCCCACGAGTGGTTGTCCTGCATGCCGCCGTAGATCCAGTACGGCGACCGGTCGTCCAGACCGAGGCCGTAGAACTGGCCGATGGGGATGTTGTTGATGCGCCGGTACGTCGCGCCCATGTCCCACGTCTCGTACAGGCCGCCGTCCCCGACCAGGTAGAAGTGCTTCGAGTTCGACGGGTCGATCCACATGGCGTGGTAATCGCCCTTCAGGCCGACGTCGTAGGTCGGCTCCGTCGGCATGGTCCGCCACGTCGCGCCCGCGTCCTCGCTGGCGTAGAACCATCGGGTCAGCAGGTAGACGCGGCTGTCGTTCGTCGGGTCGACGTAGAGGCCGCTGTAGTAGGCCGGCCGCGAGTTCTGGTCGCTCATGCGCTGCCAGTGCTCGCCCCCGTCCGTCGTCCGGTAGATGCCGCCCTGCGTCTCGTGCTCCACCACGGCGTACGCCAGCCCCTTCGTGTGCGAAGACGTCGCGAGACCGATGCGGCCCTCGTCCCCCGCCGGCAGCCCGTCGGTCAGGCGCTGCCACGTCTTTCCGCCGTCCGTGCTGCGGAAGATGCCGCTGCCCGGCCCGCCGCCGTTGTAGCCCCACGGCTGCCGGAGCCTCTGGTAGGCCGCGGCGTAGACCGTGTTCGGGTCGCCGCCGTCCCGGGCCATGTCCACGACGCCCGTCATGGTGTCCACGAACAGGACCTTCGTCCACGACTTCCCGCCGTCGGTCGTCCGGTAGACGCCCCGGTCCGCGGACGGAGCCCAGAGGTTGCCCAGCGCCCCCACCAGCGCCACGTCCGGGTTCTGCGGATCGACCAGGATGCGCCCGATCGCCCGGGTGTTCTCCAGCCCCACGTGCGTCCACGTCCTGCCGCCGTCCGTGCTCCGGAAGACGCCGTCGCCCCAGGAGCTGCTCTGCCGGTTGTTCTGCTCGCCCGTGCCCGCCCACACCACGTCCGGATTCGACGGCGCGATGGCCACGACGCCGAACGTGCCCGTCGGCTGGCCGTCGAAGACCGGGTCCCACGTCGTGCCCCGGTTCGTCGACTTCCACAGTCCGCCCGTCGCGCTGGCCACCCAGATCGTGCTGGGGTCGTCCGGCAGCGCCTGCACGTCGTGGATGCGGCCGCCCATGACGGCCGGCCCGATGGAGCGGAAGGTCAGCTCGCCGAAGGGGTTCTGCGCGGCCTGGGCGGCGAGGGGCGAAACGGCGGCGAGCATCAGCAGGGACAACGGGCCGAGCATACGTCGGGCGGTCGACGTCGAGCGCATCTGCAACTCTCCGGTGCTGGAGGTACGGGTGAGGCGGGTAATGGTAGCAGGGGAGGATGTGCACCGCGAGAGGGGGCGGGGGCGGGGGGCGCGAAGGGGGCGGGGGGCGGGGACGAGATGCGAGGGGCGCGAAGGTGGGCGGCGGGGCCGTGGGCGGCGAAAAAGGACCATCTCCGGAGGCGTCGGCGGTGGTTCGTCGAAAACGAGGGGGATAACAATGACACCGTGGCAGGCGCCGCGCTCCGGCCACGGGTTGTTGTCACATATGCTCCGCAACGCGAGCGGGACGTGACGAACCGGCGGATTGGAGCTCGGATTGGTGGGTTCTGACCGGGGGATGGACCCGCGCGGGGCCGCCCCGACGCCTCCGGCGGCAGGCTAGCGCGGCCGGTCAGCCCCGAGTCGCTGGGCGAGCTGCTGCGCCTCGGACAGCGGCGCGAGACCGGGGTCTGCATCCTGCCACGCTGCCAGGAAGATGCCCAGATGCGCGCGGGCGCTGTCGGGCTGGTCGGAGGCGAAGAGCTGGGCCATGCGGAGGTGGGCCAGGGCGTCGTTCGGCAAGGCGCGGAAGTACCGGAGAGCGGCGTCGGTCCTACCGGATTCCGCGTACGCCTCCGCGGTGAGCCAGCGCAGCTCCGTGTTCATGACGCCGAGCGGCCCGAACCCGATGAATCGGCTCTGGAGGGTGGCGAGTGCACGAGCGGCGTCGGCCGCGCGGCCGCCGCGCCGCCAGGCGGAGTAGGCACCCATGGCAGCAGTCAGGTCGGCGTAATGGCGGGCCGCGGTGGAGTCGCCCTGCGCCGCGCGGCGGGCCGAGATCGCCCGCGTCGAGTCCATTGCCGCCGCCACCACGGCCCAGTCGCCACGATCGGCCGCATACGCCGCTGGAGGCCACCAGGCTCCGAGGAGAACGGTGTCGGAGGGTAGAGCAAGGCGCGGATCGCGACTGCTGGAAAGCGGAGGTGCCCCTGCACGAAGGGAAAGGTAGGCGGTCCATTCCCGGATGCCGAGAGGCATGAACGGCTGGTCGGCCAGCTTTGCGGCCTCGGAAAGCTTGCCCTGGTTTAACAACCGACTGGCCAGACGGAAGGCGGAGGCCGCACCCGCTTTCGGCCTCGAAGTCTCGACGCGGCCGATTTCGGTCCCCTGGCGCACGGTCGACAGCGACAGCATCGCGAGGTCGGCGTCCAGGAGCACACCGAACGCGACCGTGTCGAGCGCCGCGGAGTTCGAGGCGGTCGTAGCGGAGTCGCCGTACGTCAGGTCGTACGCCAGGTGCAGGCCCCGCCACTGCGTGCCCCGGTCCGCGCCGCTGTCGTAGCCCACGAGGGCGCGCTCGGCGGCGGCCCGGTCGAGCGAGCCGATCGCGTGCTCGACGAGGTGGATTCGGTAGGGCGTGAATTCGGGATCGAGGGCGACCGCGTGCTCCAGCGCCTGCCGTCCCTCGTTCGGATCGGCGAGCGTCTGGGCGCCCAGATGCTCGATCATGTCACCCAGGCTGTACCAGAGCTCCGGATCGTCGGGATAGCGCCGCACCGCCATGCGCAGGGTGTCGAGCATCGACGCGTTCGCGCTCAGGATCGCGAGCTCCGCGCGTGCTACGAGCGCTTCGCGTTCGGGGAGGCGATCGGAGTGTCGGACCGCCCGCTCGGAATAGTCCTGGGCCCGGTCGCTCGTCACGCTTTCGGCCCAGCCGTACGCATGAGCGGCGTGGAGGAGCGCGAGGGCGAACGCAGTGTCGGCTTCGATGGCCCGCTCGTACGCCGCGATGGCGCCGGTGTAGTCGGACTGTCGGAAGAGCGATTCGCCCTCGAGGAACGCCTTGAGCGCCACCAGCGACGTCGTCGTTACCTCCGAGAGCCGGCGCAGGGACGGCACCTCGCCCGAGAGCATGCGCTGGATCACGCCGGCGGACAGGCCGTCGACGAGCGCGAAGACGCTGTCGGCGTTCCCCTCCATCTGCGCCGGGCCGAGGTCGGAACCGGACCGGAGATCGTAGACGTGGGCGGCGAGGCGGACGCGTGTGCCGAGCGAGACGGCGTTTCCGACGACGGCGTATGCTGCGCCGGTCGCGCGGGCGGCGGCGAGGGCGCTCGCCAGGTCGGGGGCGGCGTCGCCGTGCACACTCTCCCGCCAGCGTGCCATCACGGTGCGGCTGTCGATGGCGCGCATGCCTCCTGCGCCGTCGAGGCTGGTCGATAGCAGGTCGACCATGCCCTCGCGCCACGAATCGAGGCCTTCGCCGGTCACGGTGAAGGGCACGACGGCCACGCCGGGAGCCACGGCCGCCTCCACGGGCGCCGGGCCGAGGGTGCGGCCGCGGTCCTTGATGATGACGTAGGCGCCGGCCACGCCGAACAGCAGCGAGAAGGCCAGCACGCCGCCGAGCAGGGAGCGCGCCCAGGTCAGGTGGGGGACTTCGCCGCGCATCACGGCGGACTTCAACTCGGCGACGCCCAACTCCCAGCCGCCCGGCTTCCCGGCCTCGGACTCCTCGTCGGGGCCGGCCGGGCCCGCGGGCGCGTGGGATTGCACCCACGCCGTCGCGAGCACCACGACGAGCCCGACGAAGAGCAGCAGCACCGCGACGGGGGTGAGCCACTCCGGCAGGTGCATCGATTCCTGGAGCGTGCTGGTGACCTGGAGCACGACCCACGAGGCCCCGAGATAGACGACGAGGACCTGGACGATCCGCGCGTGACGCACGCGCTCGAAGAAGCTCGGTCGGGGCATGCCCGTCTCGGCTCCGGCTGGGGGGACAGCCTATAGTGTCCCGCCGCCCTGCGTCTCCACAAGGTCCCCGTCGCTCTGGCCCGGAGCCGCGGCTCTCGTCTACATTGTCGGGGCTTCCCACCGCAGCACCCCCATGAGAACCGCATCCACGCTCCGCCCCGAGGAGGGCCGCCATGACGCCACGGTCGCTGCCAGCGCTGCCGACGCCGCATTCGCCGACTTCACGGACGTCGATCCCCGCGCACGGTCGGCGCGGGCGCTCGATCACACGAATGGCGGGCGCGCTGCTCTGCGGTCTCGCGCTGGCCGCGCCGGCCGCAGCGCAGAAGAAGGCGCCGGCTTCCGGCCTCGCCCCCGACGCGTACGGCACCCTCGACTACCGCTACATCGGGCCGGAAGGGAACAGGGTGACGTCGGTCGCGGGGGTGCCTGGCGACCGTACCACCTACTACGCCGGCGCGGCGTCCGGCGGCGTCTTCCGGACGACGGACGGGGGCGTGCACTGGCAGCCGGTCTTCGACAAGCAGGACGCGATGTCCATCGGCGCGCTGGCCGTGGCCCCGTCCGACCCCCAGATCGTCTGGGCGGGCACGGGGGAGCCGTTCATCCGCTCCCACATCTCCGTCGGCAACGGCGTGTACCGATCCACGGACGGCGGCACGACCTGGAAGCGGATGGGGCTGGAGGAGAGCGGTCGCATCGGGCGGATCGCCATCGACCCCGGCGACCCCGACGTCGTCTTCGTGGCCGTGCTGGGCCACGCGTACGCGCCGCAGAGCGTGCGAGGGCTCTGGCGGACGCGGGATGGCGGCGGGTCCTGGGAGAAGGTGCTGTTCGTGAACGACAGCACGGGGTTCATGGACGTCGTGCTCGATCCTTCCAATCCGCGGATCGTCTACGCGGCGAGCTGGCAGCTCGCGATCCACACGTGGGGGCGCGAAAGCGGCGGCGCCGGAAGCGGCATCTGGAAGTCGACGGACGGCGGCACCACCTGGGAGCGGCTGACGAAGGGGCTCCCGGACGTGATGGGCAAGATCGGGCTGGCGGTCCCCGCTGCGGACCCGAGCCGCGTCTACGCCCTGATCGAGGCGGGCGACGGCGTGCCCTACAGAGGGAAGGACACGAAGCCGGGCAAGCTCTGGCGCTCGGACAACGCCGGCGAGAGCTGGCGCATGGTGAACGCGGACCGGGAGCTGGGCGGCCGCGGCGCCTACTACACGCGCATGGGCGTATCCCCGGACGATCCCGACGAGGCGTACTTCCTGAGCGCGTCGTTCAGCAAGACACTGGATGGCGGGATGCACACGATCGACCTGCCTTTCCAGCAGCAGCCGGCCGGCGACCACCACGACATCTGGATCGATCCCACCAACGGCAATCGCATGATCGTCTCCAGCGACGGCGGCGTCTCCATCTCGGAGAACCGGGGCGCCACCTGGCTGCGGGTCCAGCTTCCCGTCGCCCAGATCTACCACGTCACCGTGGACAACGCGGTGCCGTACCGCGTCTACGGAAATCGGCAGGACGGCCCGTCCATGATGGGACCGAGCAACACGCGCACGGGGGCCGGATTCGGGTCTGGCATCGCCCGCGGAGACTGGAGTACGGTCGGCGGTGGCGAAAGCGGCTGGGCCACGCCCGACACCGTGGACGGCAACCTCGTGTGGTCCAGCGCGTCGGGCTTCGGGTCCGTGAGCGGGATCGTGACGCGCTACGACCGGCGCACCCGGGAGGTCCAGAGCGTCGAGGTGTGGCCGCTCGCGTCCATCGGCTGGCCCGCGAAGGACGTGAAGTACCGCTTCAACTGGGACTTCCCCCTCACCATCTCGCCCCACGACCACAACACCGTCTACGTCGGCAGCCAGTACGTCCACCGCACGACGGACGGCGGTCGCACGTGGCCGACCATCAGCCCCGACCTGACGCGGAACGACACGTCGCGCATGGGCTTCTCCGGCGGACTCACCGGCGACAACATCGGCGTCGAGTACGCCGGCGTCGTCTACGGCATCGCCGAGAGCCCGGTGCAGAAGGGCCTCATCTGGGCCGGCACCAACGACGGGCTGCTGCACGTCACGCGGGACGACGGCGCCACGTGGACGGACGTCACGAAGAACCTGCCCGGCCTCCCCGAGTGGGTGGCAATCCGGACCATCGAGCCTTCCCGCTGGGACGCCGGCACGGCATATGTCGCCGCGGACGGGCACCAGGTCGGGATCTTCGAGCCCCTGCTCTATCGCACCACCGACTTCGGGAAGACGTTCACGCGGATCACGACCGGGATCCCGTCCGGTCCGTTGAGCTACACACACGTGATCCGGCAGGACCTGCAGCGGCGGGGCATGCTCTACGCCGGCACCGAGAACGGGCTCTACGTTTCGTTCGACGACGGCGACCACTGGCAGCCGCTGCAGAACAATCTCCCGCATGCCCCCGTCTACGACGTGGTCGTGCAGCCCCGATTCCGCGACCTGGTCGTGGCCACGTACGGCCGGGGCTTCTGGATCCTCGACGACGTCACGCCCCTCGAGCAGCTCACGCCGGACGTGGCCGCCGAGCCGGCCCACCTCTTCGCGCCCCGGGAGGCGTGGCGCTTCCGCGGCGCCGAGGCCATCGTCGCACCGTACGAGGACCCGAGCGCGGGTCAGAACCCCAAGTACGGCGCCACCCTCGCCTACTGGCTGAAGGCCGCCGCCGACGACAGCGTGGCGCTGAGCATCGCCGACGCGTCCGGCGCCGTCGTGCGGACCCTGAAGGGCCCTTCGCAGGCGGGGGTCAATCGCGTCCAGTGGGATCTTCGGGGCGAGCCCACGACCGAGGTCCGCATGCGCACCACGCCCATCGGGGCGCCCTATGTCGAGCTGAACGACCAGGGGTGGCGCCCCTCGCCCGACATCGGGCGGCTCTCCGTTCTCGTGCCGCCGGGAATGTATACCCTCACGATGAAAGCAGGCGACGCGTCCCAGTCCCGGACCCTCGCCGTCCGCAAGGACCCGTACTCCGCCGGCTCCGAGGCCGACATCGCCGCGCAGGCGGAGGTCATGGACGGCCTGCGCTCCGACCTGGAGACCGTCGCCCGGACCGTCAACCGCATCGAGCTCCTGCGCGCGCAGCTCCGGGATCTCGGACGCGTCCTCGAAGCCGATTCCGCCACGGCCGAGAAGGCCGCGGCCGATTCCCTGGACACGCGCCTGATGGCCATCGAGGAGGAGCTCGCACAGCTTCGCCAGTCGGGCCGGGGGCAGGACGTGATCCGCTGGCCTGCCCGGGCCGGCTTCCGGATCGGCTACCTGGCCGACGAGATCTCCGCGTCCGACCTGGCGCCGACCGAGCCCCAGAAGCAGGTCGCCGCGCTGCTCCACGAAACGGCTGTGCGGCAGGCAGCCGCCCTCGACGCCTTCGCCGCAGGCGACCTGGCCGCTTTCAACGAGCGGCTTCGGGGGAAGGGGATGGGCGCGGTCGCGACCGGAGGGAGGTGACCGCGGCTGCGAACGGGGTGGGCTAGTTCGCCGCGAGCGCCCGGGACACGGCAGCCACGATCTCCGCCGGCGTGAAGGGCTTGCCGATGAACGACGGCCTTCCCTCGAAGGGCAGGTGCTCGTCCTCCTCGGCAAGGGGGTAGCCCGACATGTAGAGCACCCTCAGGCCAGGCATGCTCCCCCGCAGCTCCCGGGCGAGCTCCGTCCCCGGCCGATCCGGCAGCGTGACGTCGGTGAGGAGCAGGTCGGGGGCCGGCCCCTCCCTGGCGACGCGGACGGCCTGGTCCGCCGTCGGTGCCTCGATCACCTCGAGCCCCTCGCGGGTCAGCGCCCGTGCCACGATCCGGCGGATCGCGTGCTCATCGTCGACGACGAGCACGCGTGCGCCCTGCCCCTCGCCGCCCTCCCGCCCGTGCGGAGCGGGGCCTGTCTCGACCGGCCGGTCGGTCAGGGGCAGCACGATCCGGAAGCGCGTGCCCTGGCCCACCGCCGTCGAGACCGTTACCGCGCCGTGCGATTCCTCGACCAGCCGGGCGACGGTCGCCAGCCCCAGTCCCGTCCCGCGGCCCGGCGGCTTCGTTGTGAAGAACGGCTGGAAGATGCGGTCCACGTGCTCCTCCGGGATGCCGGTCCCCGTGTCCTGCACCTCGAGGAGGGCGCCGCGGGCGAGCGATGCATCCTCCACGTGGGCGCCCTGCTCGTCGACGAGGCGCGTCCGGACGGTGATGCTTCCGCCCCGCGGCATCGCGTCCTGGGCGTTCACGGCGAGGTTCAGCAGGATCTGCTCGACCGTCTGCGGGGTCGTGAGCACGGGCTGCCGCCGGGGGTCGGTGTCGATCGAGAGGTCGATGTCCCTGCGTGATCAGCCGCCGGAGCAGCAGCTCCGCTTCGCGGACGACGGCGCCGAGGTCGACCGGCACGGGCTCCTCCGGCTGGCCGCGGCTGAAGGCGAGAAGCCGGCGGGTGAGGGCTGCGCCGCGTCGTGCAGTGCCGCGGATCTGCTCCACCTCGGCCACCATGCCCGGCGGCTGTTTCAGGGTCTCGGCCAGGAAGTCGGCGGAGCCCTGGATCGCGGTGAGGAGATTGTTGAAGTCGTGGGCGATGCTGCTGGCCAGGCTGCCGACTGCCTCGAGCTTCTGCGCCTGACGGGTCCGGTCTTCCGTAAGCTTCCTCTCGGTTACGTCGAGGAGAGTACCCAGGATCGTGCGCTCGCCTTCGTACTGAATGACGCCCCCGTGGACCTCCACCAGGATCTCCGAGTGGTCGGCGCGGCGCCCCCGGAACTCGTAATGGAGAGCGCCCCCCCGGAGCAGCCGTTCCCGCACGGCCGTGGCGACGGTCTCGCGGTCGTCGGGATGCACGATCTCCGTGACCGGAAGTCCGATGATGTCGGCGGTCTCGTGTCCGAAGATCCGGGCGAACTGGGGATTGCAGTACAGGAAGCGCTCGTCGCGGATGAGGTAGACGCCGGCGAGGCTCTGTTCGACCAGCGCGCGAAATCGGGCCTCCGACTCCATCTCCCGACTGGCTGCCTCGAGGGCAGCGGTGCTGCGGCGCCGGAGCTCACGGCGCAACACGCCGTAGAGGAAGAGGCCGGTGCCGCAGACGAAGAGGAGCCCCTTGAACGTCTGGAAGAGGGCGGCGGGATCGAAGTCGCCGGCGAGGATCTCGACGGCCAGGTCGGACCCGACGATCCACAGCGAGCCGAGGACGACGTACCATGCGGCGATCCGGAAGGCAGTGCTCCGGTCGAGGGCGTCCTCGCCGGGCTCGGGCGACGGACGGAGAGGAGGTGCCGGCCGATCGGGGCCGTCGCGTGCGCCTGCGGGCAGGGTCGTCATGGATCCGTTGCTGGAGACCAGGGGAATCCTCTGAATATGGGGAGCCCGACCGGGACGCGCATTGGCACTTTCGGCCAATGCGCATCCGTCGCCGCTGCTTGCCCGACGGAGGGCGCCCCATCCACGTTGTCGGCATGCCGCGACCTCACATCCGGCGGGGGCTGCCGCTTTCGGTGCAGCTGGTGGCGCCGCCGGGCGGAGAGGACACGCTTCTGGCGCTCGCCGCCCAGATCGAAGCGCTCCGCCCATGGCAGCGCACTACATGATTCCTCCACACCACCGGAGTCGTCCATGCGACGTCGCCTTGCAGCCCTTCTCCTGTTGGCCTCCATTGTCCCGGCCGGCGCGACCGGTCAGGCGGCATCCGCCCGCCCCGACCCGGCGGACCGGGCGCTCATCCGTCGGACGGAGTTCGGCGTGCCCCACATCGAGGCGAGAGACCTCGAGGCCGCGGGCTTCGCCCTGGCGTGGGTGCAGTCGGAGGACTACGGCGAGCGTGTCCCCATGGGCCTGGTCCGCGCCCGGGGAGAAGTCGCGCGGTGGCTCGGGCCGGATTCCCTGGACGACGACGTCATCGCCCGCTGGGTGCACGGACGGGCCGTTGCGACGTGGGATTCCCTTCCGCCGGACGTCCGGGCGATGTACCGCGGCTTCGCGGACGGCGTGAACCGCTACGTGCGGACGCACCGGGACGCCATGCCCGAGTGGATGCCCGCGGACTTCACGGGTCCCGACGTGGCGGCCCGGGACGTCGGCTCGGGAGGATGGGGCGGCAGGGACCGGATCGCGGCGCGCATCGAGACGTCGTTCGACAGGAGGCCGGACGTCGGATCCAACGCGTGGGCCATCGCGCCCTCGCGCACCAGGTCGGGGCACGCGATCCTGCTGCGCAATCCACACCTGTCCTGGGACGCCGGATACTACGAGGCCCACGTGACGGTGCCCGACACGCTGGACTTCTACGGCGACTTCCGCATCGGCGGCCCGTTCGGCATCATCGGCGGCTTCAACGCGCGCCTCGGATGGGCCACCACGAACAACTACCCGGATACGGACGAGCTGTACGCGCTCGATGCCGACCCGGACGCCGCCGATGCCGTCCGCTTCGGCGGCCGCTCCGTGCCGCTCCGGCGGATCGCACTGCGGATCCCCTTCCGCAACGGGGACGCGGTCTCGACCGAGACGCGAGAGCTGTGGATGTCTCCCATCGGGCCCGTGGTCCACCGCGCCCACGGAATGGTGTACGTTCTCCGCGATCCGTCCTTCGGCGTCTACCGGGTCGGCGAGCAGTTCCTGCGCATGATGGAGTCGTCCTCGCTTGCACAGTGGAAGGACGCGATGCGGATCCACGCCCGGGGCGCGTCGAACTTCACGTACGCGGACGCCGACGGACACATCTTCTACGTCTGGAATTCCCTTCTCCCGGAGCTGCCGAGGCCCTCCGGGGGAGACACCGCGGCGGTACCCGCCCGTTCCTGGGACGACGTCTGGACGCGCGTCGTCCCCTGGGACTCGCTGCCGCAGGTGCAGGACCCGAAGCAGGGATTCCTCCACAACGAAAACGACCCCTACATGTACGCGACGCCGGCGGACCCGTTGCCGCGCCTGCCCTATCCCTCCCCCGCGCCGAAGCTGCGTCTGCGCAGCCAGCTCTCCATCGATCTGCTCCGCAGCATGCACGGCGTCACGCTCGAGGACGTCGTGCGACGCAAGCACAGCTACCGGATGCTCCTCGCGGAGCGCGTGAAGGACGATCTCGTCCGCGCGGTACGGGCGTCTCACCCCGCGCCCGACGTCGCCCGGGCCGCGGACCTCGTCGACCGCTGGGACGAAACGGTGGCGCCGGACAGCCGGGGAGCGGTGCTCTTCGTCGCCTGGTGGGAGCGCTATCTCGCGACGACGACGAGCGCGCCCGCCACGCCCGCCTCCGCCGGCTTCGGGGCGCCCGCCGACTCGCTCTTCGCCCAGCCATGGTCGCCGGAGCAGGCGACCACGACGCCACGGGGCCTCTCGAATCCCGCACGCGCGGCCTCCGCGTTCGCGTGGGCCGTCGACGAGACCGCCCGGAAGTGGGGTCGGCCGGACGTCGCCTGGGGCGACGTCCATCGTATCCGCGTCGGCGACGTCGACCTCCCCGCCGGCGGCTGCAACGGCGATCTCGGCTGCTTCCGGGTGCTGTGGTACAGGGACGCCCCCGACGGAAAGCTCGCCGCGCGCGGCGGCGACGGCTGGGTCCTCGCCGTCGAGTTCGGCCGACGCCCGCGGGCGTACTCCGTGCTCGCGTACGGCGAGAGCGACCTGCCCGGCTCGACCCACCACACCGACCAGACGGCAATGTTCGCCCGGGGCGAGCTCAAGCCGGTCCGCTTCACCCCCGCGGACGTTCGTGCCCACACGGTCCGCGAGTACCGGCCGAACGCCGCCTCGGCGGACGAGGCAACCCCCGCAGGGCGCCCGTGACGGGCGGGAGACCCGATTCCGTTCCCCCCGGCGGTGCCCGCGGCGGGGCGCTCGGATCCGACGGACGCAGCTCCGACGAGATTCCGCCCGACATCCGCGCAGCGGCGCACCACACGGCGCTTCGGCGCGCCCTCAGGCTGATCGGAATCGGGCTGCTGCTCATGACGGGGTACAAGGGCACCGTCAACGGCGTCCAGAACCTGCGCCACGCAGGCGAGGGCCTCCGTCTGGCCGCTGATCTGGCCGTGCTCGGCTACGGCCTCACCGGCATCGCGGCAACCGCCGCCGTCGTGCTCTTCCGTCGACTCGGGGGCGTCCTCGCCGTGACCTGGGCGGTCCTCATCTCGGCCGCTGCCGTGGTCGCTCCCCTTGCCTACGCTCCGGGTCGGGTCCCGCCCTCCGCCGCGGTCGGAAGCGGAGTCGTCAGCGCCATCCTGGCAGCCGCCGTCGTCTGGGCCGTCTGGCCCCCGCGGCGCCGTCGCGCTCCCGGAGCCAGCTCGGGCCACGCGGGCTAGTCCCCGGCACGCCGCGGGCGCCCGTCGGGGTTGACATATCGGCGGCCAATATATAGGGTGCGGATATGAACGAGACGCTCGACATCCAGGCGTTCGCCAAGGCGATACACGAGGTCGTCGTGCTCGCGGCGCTGCGGCGTGGGCCGCTGCACGGGTACCAGATCGCTCTCGACCTCGAGCGGCGGAGCGGGGGGCTTTTCGTGCTGACGCACGGGACGCTGTATCCGATCCTGCACCGGCTGGAGGCGGACGGTGCGATTCGGGGTGCTTGGTCGGAGGAGGGGGGGAGACGCCGGAAGGAGTACGAGCTGACGCGGCAGGGGCTCCGGCGGCTGGCGGCGGAGTCGGATCGCTGCGAGGAGGTCATGCAGGGGGTGCTGCGACTCACGAGGGACGAGGATGGCGACGTACCGGACGCTGCTGAGTCGGGTCGCCGGCCGGCTTGACGCGCCGCACCGTGCGCGGGTGCGGATCGTCGAGGAGCTGGCGGCGGACCTGGAGCTGCTGCACGAGGAGCTCGTGGCGGCGGGGCTGCCGCCGGCGGAGGCGCGGCGGCGGGCGGAGCGGATGCTGGGCCCGTCGCCGGAGGTGCTGGAGGAGCTCTCCCGAGTGCACCGCCCGCCGTGGCAGCGGTGGGCGGAGCGGTACGGGGGACGGCTTGAAACGGGGGAGCGGGGGCTCCTCGTCGCCTTCACGCTCGTCGCGCTGGGAGCGGCGGTGGGTGGGCTGTGGAGTGGCGGGCTGCTGCGTCGGCCGTCGGCGTTCGTCTGGCCGGTGCTCGTCCTGGCGGCGCTGACGGCGAGCGTAGCGGTGGTGCGGGCGGTAGCCCTCTGGGGCGGGTGGAGTCCGGCCGATCGATCGAAGGCCGAGGAGATGGACGGGGGACTTGTGCCGCTCATCGTTCTGCCGCTTGCGGCCATCGCCCTGGCGCTGCTGGGCTCGTTCGTCGGGTTGTGGGACGCGTCGGGTGCCCTCGAGGCGAATCCGGATACGGCCATTCCCGTGCTGGTGGGCTGGATCCGTCAGAGTATGGGCCTGCTCGCGACGTCGCTGACGCTGACGCTGGCGGCGGGCCTGGCGTGGATGGGGCTGCGCACGCGGGCGGCGAGGGTGGAGTGGGCGGAATCGGCGCTGCGGGCGGGGCGCGTACCCGGCCGCGGCCCCGTTCTCGACATCGTGGAACCCGAAAAGAGGAGGCCGGCATGATGAATTTCATCCGGGAAGGCGGCGTGATCATGTGGGTACTGGTCCCCGTCGCGGTGGTGACGCTGGGCGTGGCGGTGGCCGCGGCGCTGCGGCTGCGAAGCCGCGCGGGGCGCGATCCGCGACTGGAGACGGGGATCGACGCTGTCCTGTTCTGGGGGATCTACGGTCTGGTGATCGGCGTCCTCGGCACCGTGGTGGGCCTGTTCCAGGCCGCGCGGGCCATCGAGCGCCTGGGCCCGCTCGACCCGCGGATGATCTGGGGCGGCATCCGGGTGACGCTGACGACGTCGATCTTCGGACTGGTCCTCTTCTCGCTGGCGCTGCTGGTCTGGTTCGGCCTGCGGAGCGTCTACCGGCGGCGCCTGCCCGTCGGGGCGTGAGCGACCGCCCGATGGACGGTCGGCCTCGGTCGTCGGGGGCTATCGAAGGTCGAGCCCGCGCAGGTCGTCCACTCGCCGGCAGCCGGCGAGGGCCATCGTGAGCTCGAGCTCGGCACGTACGTTCCGCAGCACCTCGCCCACACCCTCCTCCCCGGCGAGGGCGAGGCCGTAGACCCAGGGGCGCCCGAGGGCGACGAGGTCCGCCCCCAGCGCCAGTGCCGTCGCGGCCTCGCCCCCCGTCCGGACGCCGCTGTCGAAGACGACGGGCGCCCGTCCGTCCACGGCCGCCACGACGTCCGGCAGCGCGTCCAGCGACGCCACGGCGCCGTCGATCTGGCGGCCGCCGTGGTTCGAGACCCAGACGCCGTCCATCCCTGCATCGAGCGCGCGCCGTGCGTCGTCGGGGTGGAGCACGCCCTTCAGCACGATGGGCAGCCGCGTCCGTTCCCGGAGGAACGGCAGGTCTTCCCAGCGGAGGGAGGGCCGCGCGTAGGAGTCGACGAAGCGTCGGACCGCGCGCATCCCACGACCGGAGCGCAGGTTCCCGAGCGTCGCGCCGGGAAAGGCGCGCGCCTGGCGGAGCAGCGTGCGGAGCGCGGACGCACGGCCGCCCCGGGCCGGTGGCGGCGGTGGCGTCGTCGCCTGCTCCATCTCCTGGAGGAAGATGGGGTCGCTCGTGTACTGCGCGATCCCGAGGCCGTCGAGGAAGGGCAGGTAGGCCAGGTCGAGGTCCCTCGGGCGCCAGCCGAGGAGCGTGGTGTCCAGGGTGACCACGATGGCATCGCAGCCGCATACCTCGGCGCGCCGGACGAAGCTCTCGACGAGGGCGTCGCTCCGGCTCCAGTAGAGCTGAAACCAGCGTGGCGAGTCGCCCATGGCGGCGGCGCACGCCTCCATCGGGACCGACGCCTGGCTGGAGAAGACCATCGGCAGGCCGGCGGCCGCCGCGGCCCGGGCGACCGCGAGATCGGCGTCGCTATGCGCGAGCTCGAGCACGCCGATTGGGGCGAGGGCCAGCGGCGCCGGGATCGTTCGTCCGAAGATCGACAGGGAGGGGTCCACGTCCTCGACGCCGCGCAGGACGCGCGGGACGAGGGCCCTGCGCTCGAAGGCCGCGCGGTTCGACCGGAGCGTGCGCTCCGCGCCTGCTCCGCCCGCGACGTAGGCGAACGCGCGCGGGGACATGCTGCGCCGGGCGGCGGCCTCCAGGCCCTCGGGCGAGGTGGGGACCCGGGGCTTGCGGCCGCGAACGCCGGCGAGGTAGACGTCCGTCTGCGACCGTCGTCCGAACCCCGGGTCGCTCACGGCGTCAGTGGCCCTCGCCGCCGGACGGCAGCTTCCCGGCGAGCCGCTCCTCGGCGAGGCTGTCGTAGAACTCGGCGCGGTCCGCCATCCGGTCGAGGTCGCCTCGCATGGCTGACAACTCCTGCTCGAACAAATTCATGCGCCGCTCGATGAGGGCCGTGGCGTCGCTGTCCGCGCGCCGGTCGATCATGCGGGCCATGGCGTCCACGACAGGCTTGAGGGCGAAGCGAAGGGTGAATCCGGCGACGGGCGTGAACAGGATCAGCCCGATGACGACGATTGCGACGATGTCTTCATCCATCAGAATCTCCGCGGTTCGGGTTCGGACATCGACCGTACGGGGCCGTGGGTGGTCGCGTTTCGGCCCAGGCGCACGACGAGGTCGACCAGCGCGTCCACGTCCTCGGAGCGGGTGCGGTGGTTCGTGAACGCCGCGCGCAGCGCGAAGCCGCCGGGTAGAACGGTGCTCGACACGACGGCCTCTCCGGATTCCTGCAACCGCACGAGCAGCTCCCGGTTGAGGGCGTCGATGCGCGGCTCGTCGAGTGCGGCTTCGGGCGCGTAGCGGAAGCAGACGACGTTGAGCGGGACGGGCGCGAGGAGCTCCAGGCGCGGGTGTCGGCGGACCCGGAACTCGAGGCGACGCGCCTGGCGGACGTTCTGCTCGACGAGCTCGCCGTATGCGTCGGCCCCGTACGCCAGAATCGACATCCACGCCTTGAGCGCCCGGAAGCCCCGCGTGAGCTGGGGGCCGAGCACGCTGTAGTTGAACGGCCCCGACGCGACGCCCCGGTCGAACCGCTCGAGGTAGGCCGCTCGCGGGGAGAACGGCCGGCGATGCGCGGCGCTGGACCGGACGAGCACGCATCCCGCCTCGATGGGCATGAACATCCACTTGTGCAGGTCGAAGGCGACGGAGTCGGCGCGCTCGATGCCACGCACCAGCGGCCTGAGGGCGGGCGAAGCGGCGGCGAGGGCGCCGAACGCGCCGTCCACGTGCAGCCACAGCGCCTCGCGCGCACACAGTTCGGCCAGGCCGTCGAGGTCGTCGATGGCGCCGGTGTTCACCGTGCCCGCCGCGCCCACGACGCACGCGGGGCGCAGGCCTGCCGCCCGGTCTTCCGCGATGGCGTCCTCCAGTGCGTCGAGGTCGATCCTGAACTCCGCGTCGACGGGGATGCGCCGCAGGTTGCGGCGGCCGACGCCGAGGAGTCCGATCGACTTGTCCACGGAGTTGTGGATCTCGGCGGACGCGTAGAACGTGAGCGGGGCGGGCAGAGCGCGGACGCCGTCGGTGGCGACGTCGCCGTCCGCGGCCGCGTCCCGGGCGGCGGCGAGGGCGACGAGGTTCGCGACGGAGCCTCCGCTGGTCAGCAGGCCGCTCGCGTCGGCAGGAACGCCGATCAGCTCCTTGAGCCAGTCCAGCACCTGTGCCTCGACGTAGCTGGCGGCGTGCTCGCCGCCCCAGCAGTTCGGGTCCATGACGGCGGCGAGCATCTCGGCCATGGCGGCGAGAGGCGTGCCCTGGCCGTTCACCCAGCCCCAGCCTCGGGGGTGGGAGTTCCCGTAGGGGAACGGGAAGACGTGCTCGAGGAAGGCCGCGTATGCAGCGTCCGGTCCGACTCCCCTGCGAGGCAGAGGGCCGGCCAGGGCGGCACGTGCCTCCGGGGGGACGGGCTGCCACGCGGGACGGTCCCGCAGGTCGCGCTGCCAGTCGAGGGCGTCGTCGACCATGCGATGCGCCAGGTCGCGGAACGCGCTCCACGCCGCCTCATCCGCGGGATCGAGAGAGCGCTCGGGGCGCTCGTCCAGTCGGGGTCGGCCTTCGCTCATGCAGGTATCGGGGGCTCGGGTCGGCACAATCGTCGCGCTGCGGCGACGAAGGGGCAAGCGCGTTACCTTTCGGCGATGCGAACCGGGCTGCTGCTGCCGACCCTGCGCGACCTGCTGGTCGCCGGGCTGGTCTATTTCGCGTGGATGATGGCGGTCGTCCCGAGCCTTTTCATGCCCGCGAGCGCCGCGGCGCTCTGGATCGTAGCCGTGGTCACGGGCTTCGTCGGCGTGCACGCGGTCCGGCTCGAGTCGCCGGGACACCGGATGCAGCGGGCGGTGCTGCGGCTGAGGGCGGTGCCGGCGGGGGCGCGGGGCGCGCTCGCCGCGGCGGCTCCGGCCATCATCGTATTGAGCCTGGCCCTCGGCCTCGCCCTCGTCTACGCCGGCGTGCCGCCGACGAACACGGTTCAGGACCTTCCCGAGTACTCCGGCCCTCTCGCCAATCTGCCCCTCGTCCTGCTCGTCGGGGTGTGGGCGCCGGTCGTCGAGGAGTTCGTGTTCCGGGGGTGGATCCAGCATCGGCTCGAAAGGCTGGTCGGCCCGCTCTCCGGGATCCTGGTGGCGGCCGCGCTCTTCGCGCTGGCCCACGGGCTGGACTGGGGCAACGTGAACCGCTTCGTTCTGGGCATCGTCCTCGGCGCGGCGGTGTACGCGACGGGTTCGATCTGGGCGGGCGTCTGGCTGCACCTGGCGAACAACCTCGGCGCCGTGCTGGCGTCGACCGTCATCACGTCCGACCTGGAGACGCGGGACGACGTCCTTCGCTGGACGGCGTCCCACGGAGGACTTCCGACGCTGCTGCTGGCGCTTCTGGCGAGCGTTCTCGTCCTCACGTGGCTGGGGCGGCCCGTCCTCGAGGGCCGATTCCGACGCGAGGGCCGATTCCGACGCGAGGGCCGATCCCGACGAGAGGGCGGGTCACAGCGTCCGCCGGCGCCGGGACTGACGGAACCCACCGACGAAACCGAGCAACCGGAACCCTGATGCGAAGCATCCGAATCTTCCTCTCCATGGCAACGATCCTCGCGTGCGCATGCGGCGACTCGTCCTCCTCCCCGGCCGAGCCGGTCGCAGCCTGGAGCCTCCAGCCGGAGCTGCGGGTGAGCGGCGCCGACTCCACGCACTTTTCGTGGATCGCCGGCATCGCCGTGGCGCCGGACGGCGCCATGTTCACGCTGCACCCGTCGGAGCCGGCCGTCCGCGTCTGGTCCTCCGAGGGGGAGCCGCGGGGGCGGTTCGGCGACGGCGCGGGGCCGGGCGCTCTGCGGGACCCCGTCGCGATCGGCATGCTGACGGACACGGTCTGGGTGGCGGACCCCCTCCGTGGGCGCTTCGCGCTGTACGGCCTGGACGGCTCCTTCGCCGGCAGCGTAACGCCACCGGCGCCTCCTACGGACTCCCTCGGTGGCGCCCCCCGGGCGACGGGATTCCTGCCCTCGGGCGACCTGGTGGCGACGGAGTCGTATCCGGCGCACGTCGAGGCCGCGGGTCGCGTGAAGTGGTGGGCCGTCGTCAGGATGGGGCGCAATGGCGGCATCGTGGACACGCTCACGATGCTCCCCGTCGGCCACACGGTGCTGCCCATCGGGCCGCCGGACAGCGCCGTCGTCTACACGCTGCAGCCGCTCCCGGACGCACCCCTCTTCGCCGTCTCCGACGCCGATTCCAGCTGGGTCGTCGTCGACCGCACGCCCGTCCGGCAGGCGAAGGGCGCAGCCTACGACGTCGCCAAGGTCCATGTCTCCGGGGACACCGTCTTCCACGTGAGCGTCCCGTACGACCCCGTGCCCGTGCCGACGGCGCGCATCGACAGCTTCGTCGCGTTCTGGGCCGCGCAGGCAGGCCGGACGGCGGGCGTCACGGCGGACACGGCGGCGGCATGGGTCCGAAGAGCGCTGGCGGCGCCGGCCTTCCGTCCGCCCGTCACGGCCCTCGGTACCGGGCTGGACGGCTCGGTCTGGCTCGTGCGCGAGAGCGAGAGCGGAGAGCCGCCCCTTCTCGACGTCCTCGGCGCCGACGGCAGCTTCCTCGCCCGCTTCCGCTCACCGCCCGGCCTTCGGCTCCTGGCCGCCGACACCGCCCGCGTCTGGGGCACGTTTACCGATTCCGCGGACGTGCCCTGGCTGGTGCGCTATCGGATCCGGAAGAGCTAGCCGGGCGACGCCTGCCGGGTCTGATTGGGCTTCAACCTGCTGCCGGCGGCGCGAAGGTTCTATATTGGAGGCCGACCGCATTCGGCGGGCTTCGCCCCGCATCCCCCAGCTCCAGATCCGGCCATGGAACGACGCGACTTCCTCCGAGGCTCCCTCGCCGCTGCCGCCCTTGTGGGAACGGGCACGATCGGTCTCCTGCCGTCGGACGCCGCGGCACTCGAACGAGCGACGCGGCGCCGGGCGAACGGCGCGGTCCGCCTGAACTCGAACGAGAACCCGCTGGGCATCTCGGATTCGGGGCGGAAGGCGATCCTGGAGGGGCTCGACGAGGCGAACCGCTACCCGATCGCCTACATGAGGGAGCTGCAGAAGGAGATCGCGGCGTTCCACCAGGCGCCCGAGGGGGCGGTGGTTCTGGGCGACGGCTCGACGGAAGTCATCCAGATGGCGGTCCAGACGATGGCGCACCGAGGAGCGCGCTACGTGGTGCCGGACCCGACGTTCGAGAACGTGGCGGACTACGAGGCGCCCTTCGGGCTGGAGCTGGTGAAGGTGCCGCTGGCGAAGGACTGGACCCACGACATCGACCGGATGGACGGGGCGGTCCGCTCGGCGCCGGGAGACGTGCTGGTCTACGTCTGCAACCCGAACAATCCGACGTCCTCGCTGACGTCGACGGACGCCGTGGCGGATTGGATCCGTGGCGCGCCGGACGACGTGCTCTTCCTGGTGGACGAGGCCTACATCCACTTCGTGACGACGGCGGGTCACGACACGCTGATCCCGCTGGCGCTGTCCCGGCCGAACGTGGTGGTCACCCGGACGTTCTCCAAGATCTACGGGATGGCGGGGATGCGACTCGGCTACGGTGTTGCGCACCCGGACACGGCGGCGAAGCTGCGGGCGTTCGCATCGGACGTGAGCACGAACCACCTGGCGCTGAAGGCGGGCCTGGCGACGCTGCGCGACGACGCCTGGATCGACCGGGCGCAGCGGGTGAACGAGCAGGGCCGCGGGATCCTGTTCGAAACGCTCGACGCGCTGGGTCTGGAGCGCATTCCGGGGGAGGCCAACTTCGTGATGCACCGGATCGCCGGGGACGTGAAGGACTACATCGCGCGGATGGCGGAAGCGGAAATCCGCGTGGGCCGGCCGTTCCCACCGCTGGACGGATGGAATCGCGTATCCATCGGCCTCCCGGACGAGATGGAGCGGCATTCCGAGGCCCTTCGGAGCTTCCGGCAGCGCGGCTGGGTGTAGGCCGCGTGTCGGCGCCGGTCCGGGTCCTCTGCGTGGACGGCGGAGGCATCCGCGGCGTGGTGGCCGCCGTCGTCCTGGCGGAGCTCGAGCGGGAAACGGGGCGGCGCGCGGCCGACCTTTTCGACGTGTTCGCCGGCACGTCGACGGGCGCCATTCTCGCGCTCGCGCTGGCGGCGCCCGTCGCGGGCGACGGTGCTCCGTACGACGCCCGGCGCCTCGTCGCCTTCTACGACGAGGAAGGCCCGCGCATCTTCTCACGCTCGCCCCTCCACCTGCTGCTCTCTCTCGGCGGACTGCGCGGGCCGAAGTATTCGGCGAATGCCCTCGAATCCGCCCTCGATGCCGCGTTCGGTGACGTGCGGCTGTCCCAGGTACTGCGGGACGTGCTGGTCACCAGCTACGACATCGAGCGCCGGGAGCCCTTCTTCTTCAAGAGCTGGAACGCCCGGGAGAGCGCGGCGCAGGACTTCGCGCTGCGCGACGTCGCCCGGGCCAGCTCCGCCGGGCCGACGTACTTTCCGCCGCTGAAGCTCCCGGTCGACGACGCGATCGGCTACAGGGCGCTGGTGGACGGGGGTGTGTACGCCAACAACCCGGCGATGTGCGCCTACGCCGAGGTCCTGCGCCGCTTTCCGGAGGCGGAGTCCGTCCTCGTCGTCTCGGTAGGCACCGGGCAGGCGACGCGCGAGATCCCGTACACGCGGGCGCGTCGGTGGGGGATTGCGAAATGGGCGCGGCCGCTGATCGAGGTGGTGTTCGATGGGGTGGCGGACACGGTGACCTACGAGCTGCGGCAGCTCCTGCCGCTCGACGCTCCCAGGCGGGGGCGCTTCTACCGCTTCCAGATCGAGCTGTCGGAGGCGAGCCCGGCGCTGGATGCAGCCTCGCCGGACAACATCCGGCGACTCAAGGAGGCGGGCTACGACGTCGTCCGCAACGCCGACCGGGAGTCGTTCGAGCGGCTCGTTGCCGAGCTGCGCCCGATGAGCCCTCCCCCGGCCGACGTCACGGAGCGTGACGGGGGTGCGGGACCGGACGGCGGTCCCGCGCCTTCCTAGAGGTCGCGGCGGCGGTAGACCAGGTACGCCGCGGCGATGAACACGACGAGCTCGGCGAGCCCCACCCACACGAGGGCGTGGGTGTTGCTCAGGTCCGGCGGCGGACGGTTGTTCTTCGCCGCTGCGGCGATCGCCTTCTCGAGCGACGCAGGGTCCCACCGAACGGCCTCCGGGATCTCCGTGTAGAGCTTCATCGGCAGGAAGGCGATGGCCGCTTTCGCCGAGCCGCCGATCTGCTGCAGCACGAGCCCGATGAGTCGCTCCCCGAACGCCAGATAGAAGAAGAACAGAGCCATGGCCGGGCCGGCGCTGCGCGTGGCGAAGGCCGCGAAGAAGGCCACGGAGCAGAGTCCCCCGACCATGAGCAGGTCCGCGCCCATCATCTGAACGTCCGTCGAGCGGGCGAGGACCTTCAGGCCGCCTGCGGTCTCGTAGCTGCCATACGCGGCGACCGAGCCCACCACGAGCAGGTGCAGCGCGAAGTACGAGAGGCACACGACGGCGAAGAGCACGAGCTTGCCCGCGAACCACTGGTCCTTGGTGAGGCCGTCGATGACGTTCTGGCGTGCGGTCCGCCAGGAGAACTCGCTCGTCACGAGGAGGATCAGGAGGATCGCCGCGAAGAACGCGGAGGGCACACCGGGCTCCTCGATCAGGCTCGGCCACGACACCGGCAGGGCAAAGGGCCCACGCGCGGGTCGGATCAGGGCCTCGTAGAAGGCGCTCCCCGCGATCATGCACATCAGCACGACGAAGAGGCCCGTCGTGACCGTCGTCGCCGGCCGCTTCGTCGTCTTGATCATCTCGTTGCGGAAAAGCACACCGGGCGTGCTCATGCTGCACCCTCCATGGCCGGAGCCGGCTCGTCCGTCGTGAGCTGCATGAAGACCTCCTCGAGGGAGTGCTGCCGCGTGGCCAGGCGGGAGACGAAGAGACCCTGCCCGGCGAGGAAGCGGTTGACGGATGCGAGGTCGTCGTCCCGGAGCTGCGCGATCACGAGGTCGCCGTCACGGCTGACGGAGAGCGCCTCCGGGTAGGCCTCGAGCGCCGCGGCGATGGCCCCGGGCGACTCGCCCGCGAGCTCCGCCACCACGGCCCCGGAGGTCATCTCCCGCACGCTCGCCTGCCGGATCAGACGGCCCCTCCGGATGATCGCCACGTGCGTGCACGTGCGCTCCACTTCCCACAGCAGGTGGCTGGACAGGAAGATGGTCTTTCCCCGCTCGGCCAGGTCGGCGATGATCGCGCGGATCTCCTTCATTCCTTCCGGGTCCAGCCCATTGGCCGGCTCGTCCAGGATGATCAGCTCCGGATCCCCGAGCATCGTGGCCGCGATGGCCAGCCGCTGCTTCATCCCGAGGGAGTACGTCTGATACCGATCCCGCTGCCTGCCCGTGAGGCGGACCAGATCCAGGGCTTCGTCGATGGCGCGACGCGAGACGCCCTTCACGTTCGCCACCACCCGCAGGTTGTCGACGCCGCTCATGTACGGGTAGAAGTTGGGATTCTCGAGCGTCGCGCCCGTGCGCTGCCGGGCACGGTGCAGTCCGCCCCTGCCCGTCTCCCCGAAGAGCCGGATCTCTCCCGCGCTCGGCGTGATGATGCCGAGAAGCATGCCGATGGTGGTGGTCTTGCCGCTTCCGTTCGGGCCGAGGAAGCCGAAGACCTGGCCCGCCTCGACGGCGAAGCTGATGCCATCGACGGCCGTCTGCTTCGGGTATCGCTTGGTGAGACCGCGTGTCTCGATGACGTTCACCGGTTCTGCCTCCGGGTGCGGGGACCGATGCCACTGCTTGCACAACGGAGCGGAAGCGCTGGAAGTTTCGGGATTGAGGCTGAGGCTGAGGCTGAGGCTGAGGCTGAGGCTGAGGCTGAGGCTGCGACCGGGACATCCTCGACAGGGCCGGCCGTGGCGAGGGGCGGGTGGCGTGGAGAGGGCGGTCTCGCCGTCATCCGCGGCCGCCGTACCGCATTCTGGCGCCAGCGTGGGACGCCACTACCCACTGGCGGAGGAACCATGGAACTCTCAGCTTTTGCCCCCCTCAGCCTCAGCCTCAGCCTCAGCCTCAGCCTAAGATGACCTACTGCGCCCTCGCCACCGGCCACCCGTTCCACGGGCCCTACCACGCGGAGGAGTACGGCTTCCCCGTCACGGCGGACGCCGTGCTCCTGGAACGGCTCGCCCTGGAGATCAACCAGGCGGGGCTCTCGTGGCTGACGATCCTGAAGAAGCGGGAGGCCTTCCGGGCGGCGTTCGACGGATTCGAGCCGGCGGTCGTCGCCGCGTACGACGATCGGGATCGGGCACGACTCCTCGCGGACGCCGGCATCGTCCGCAACCGGCTGAAGGTGGATGCGGTGATCCACAACGCCGGCGTGGTTCTGGCGCTGCGGGAGTCCCACGGCTCGTTCGTCGGCTGGCTCGACGCCCATCACCCGCAGGACCCGGAGACGTGGCGGAAGCAGTTCCGCCGCACGTTCCGGTTCACGGGTGGCGAGATCGTGAAGTCGTTCCTCCTGAGCACCGGGTACCTGCCCGGGGCCCACGACCCGTCCTGTCCCGTCTACGAACGCACCCTCGCCGCGGGCCCTGCGTGGGCACGGACCGGGGGGGCCAGTCAGGATCGGTGACGGGCGACGTCGCCCAGTACGCCCGACGCTCGCGCTCGACCCGCCCCGGCGACGGCGCCGCGTCCCGCTACGGCGAAGGCGCGGCCCGCTCGCGGAGCTCGTCCCGGAGTACCCGGCGCAGGATCTTGCCCGAGGCGGACTTGGGGATCGCGTCCCGGAACTCGACGTCCCGCAGCTTCTTGTAGGGTGCGACGCGCTCGGCGACCCAGTCGAGGATGTCGGTGCGGGTCGCCTGGCCCTTGAGCACCACGTAACCCACCGGCACCTCGCCCGCCTGGGCGTCGGGGCGGCCGATCACGGCGGCGTCGGCGACCGCGGGGTGGGCCAGGAGCACGGCCTCGAGCTCCGCCGGGGGCACCTGGAAGCCCTTGTACTTGATGAGCTCCTTCGCGCGGTCGACGATGGTCAGGTAGCCGTCCTCGTCGACGCGGCCGATGTCCCCGGTGCGCAGCCAGCCCTCGGAGGTGAGCGTTCGCGACGTCGCCTCCGGATTGCGGAAGTAGCCCTTCATGACCTGCGGCCCCCGGATCCAGACCTCCCCCTCCTCGCCCGGGCCTTTCGGCTCCGTGGTGCCGATGTCGACGATCATGAACTCGGTGTTGGGCACCGCAGGCCCGACGGTCTCCACCTTGATCCGGTCGGGGTCCCGGGGATTGAAGTGCGTGACGGGGCTGGTCTCGGTGAGCCCGTATCCCTGGCCGACGAGGCAGCCGATGCGATCGGTGCACGCCTGCGCGAGCGCGGCGCCGAAAGGCGCGGCGCCGGAGTTGATCCACTGCAGCGTCGACAGGTCGTGGCGATCCACGGCGGGGTGCTTGGCCAGGGCGAGGACGATGGGCGGGACGAGGTAGGCGGTGGTGACCCCGTACTTGTCGATGGCGCCGAGAAACCCCTCGAGGTCGAACCGCGGCAGCGTGACCACCGTCCCGCCGGAGCGGAGGACCATGCACAGGATGACGGTCATCCCGTAGATGTGGAAGAACGGCAGAACGCCGATGAAGACCTCGTCCTCCTGCATCTTCGCCGTGCCCTTCGTCTGGGCGATGTTGGCGACCAGATTCCGGTGCGTGAGCATGACTCCCTTCGGCAGGCCGGTGGTGCCGCTGGAGTACGGCATCGCCACCAGGTCCTCGGCCGTGTCGAACGTGATCGCGGGCGGGTCGCCGGTGGAGGACAGGAGGTCCGAAAAGGCGGTCGCGCCTTCGGCCTGACCGAAGGTGAAGATCTCCCGTACCTCCGACCCCTCCGCGGCAGCGCGCGCCTTCTCGAGGAGGGCGGGCACGGTGATGAGGAAGAGGGCGCCGGAGTCCCGGAGCTGGGAGGCGAGCTCCTCGACGGTGTTGAGCGGGTTGGTCGTCGTGTTCACCCCGCCGGCCGCTGCCACGCCCAGGAAGGCGAGGGCGTATTCCGGCAGGTTGGGTGCGTCGATGCAGACGACGTCGCCCTTGCGCATGCCCCGTGCGGCGAGTCCGGCCGCCACCCGGGGCACCCCCCGCGCGAGGTCGGCGTACGTGACGGTCCGGCCGGTCGGCGCGTCGACGAGGGCGGGCTTGTTCCCCAGCTCGGCGGCGCGGGCCAGGACGTAGTCGTGCAGCGGCTCGGCGGGGATCTGGATGTCGGGATACGGGCTGCGGTGGATCACGACGCGCTCCTGGCCGGGGAGGGAACGGCTTCAATGTAGAATGCGCGCGGCGACATCATCCTCCGGCGATGCTCGGAAGGATGAAGACCTCGTCGCCGTCCCGGAGGCGCGTGGCAGGCCCGTCGAGCTGCCGCGCCTCCGTTCGGTTCACGTATACGTTCACGTAGGCCCGCAGGGTGCCGTCCTCCCTGAACAGGTGGCGGCGAAGCGGCGGGTGCGCGCGGGTGAGTCGCTCGAGGGCGTCCCCGAGGGTGTCGGAGGGCACCTCGACCTCCGCCCGACCGGCGGCATGGTCCCGGAGCACGGAAGGGAGGTGGATCGTCGGCATGCCCCAATCTAGGGGACCGGCGGGCGTGCCGCGAAGCCCCTCGACGGCGGCTTCCGTGCCGATCGGCGCTGCCGGGACGGGACGGCGCCGGCTTGCC
The DNA here is from genome assembly GCA_963728445.1 of uncultured Gemmatimonadales bacterium. Taxonomy (GTDB): domain Bacteria; phylum Gemmatimonadota; class Gemmatimonadetes; order Longimicrobiales; family RSA9; genus CAVSJO01. The sequence goes on from CAVSJO010000007.1 coordinate 65,845, forward strand.
GCTCCGGCGCGGATCGCGCCTTTTCACGGCATGCGAACCGTACTGCGATCCGCCCATGTGCGCGTGCCCGGCAGCACGTCGAACCTCGGCGCGGGATTCGACTGCATCGGCCTGGCGGTGCGCCGCTACCTGGACGTGCGCTTCGAGCCGGGCGGCCGGGAGCTGTCCGTCGAACGTCTCGGCGCGCTGCGGCGGCTGGGGCGGCCCGGCGCCGACCTGCTCGTCGACGCCTTCACCCGGGAGCTGGAGCGGCTGGGTGCGTCGCGGCCGCACGGCCGTCTGGTGGCGGAATCGGAGATCCCGATCGGCCGCGGGCTCGGGTCGTCGGCCGCCGCCATCGTCGCCGGGCTGGCTCTCGCTGCTGCGGCGAGCGGGACGCGCCTTGAACGCCGCGCGGCGGTCGAGCGGGCGGCGGAGCTGGAAGGGCATCCGGACAATGCAGCACCGGCGCTGATGGGCGGACTGGTGGCCGTGGTGTACCGGGAGGACGGCTCCATCCGCCCGCTGCGTCTCGGCCTCTCGGAGCACCTCGGCTTCGCGTACGCGGCTCCCGGGACGACGATCTCCACCGCCGCGGCGCGCTCCGCTTTGCCGCAGGAAGTGCCCCACGGCGTGGCGGTCCGGGCATCGAGCCGCATGGTGGCGCTCCTGCGCGGGCTGGCGACGGGCGATCCCGACCTGCTCCGCATCGGTTTCGCCGACGAGCTGCACGTGCCGCACCGTCTGCCGCTCATCCCGTGCGCGGAGTCGGCCATGGCGGCGGCGCGGGAGGCCGGCGCGTTCGCCGCGACCGTGTCCGGCAGCGGGTCCGGTCTGATCGCCGTCGGACGTCCGGAGCGTGCGGAGGAGGTCGCGGCGGCGATGGCCGGCGCGTTCGCGAAGGCCGCGGGCGAGGACGACGTCGTCGCGTTCGCGGCGCCGCCGGACTTCCAGGGCGCGGCGGTGGTCGATGACTGAGACACGGCGCATGGGCGTGCTGGCTCGCTGGGCCGAATGGCTCCCCGTCGGCAAGGCCACGCCGGCCCTGTCCCTCTGCGAGGGCGACACGCCGCTGCTGCCGGCCCCGCGACTGGCGCGATGGGTCGGCGTCTCCGAGCTGCACCTGAAGTATGAAGGCCTGAACCCCACCGGGTCCTTCAAGGACCGCGGGATGGTGGTGGCGGTGGCAAAGGCGCTGGAGGACGGCGCCGACACGGTCATCTGCGCGTCCACGGGGAACACGTCCGCCAGCGCGGCCGCGTACGCCGCCCGGGCCGGCATCCGCGCAGTCGTGCTGCTCCCGGAGGGGAAGGTGGCCCCGGGGAAGGTGGCGCAGGCGGTGGTGTACGGCGCCCGGCTGATCGCGCTGCGGACGAACTTCGACGGCGCGCTGGACGTCGCACGGGCCCTCGTCGCCGAGCATCCGGCGGTCCTCGTCAACTCGGTCAACCCGTACCGGCTCGAGGGACAGGCGACGTCGGCCTACGAGATCTGCGACGCCCTGGGCGGGGCGCCCGACGTCCTCGCCCTCCCGCTGGGCAACGGCGGCAACATCACCGCGTACGGCCTGGGATTCCGGCGCTGGGAGGAGGCCGGCCGGATCGCGGGAGGTCCCCGCATCGTGGGCGTGCAGGCGGCGGGCGCGGCGCCCTTCGTCGCCGGCCACCCCGTCGATCGGCCGGAGACGATCGCGTCGGCGATCCGCATCGGGCGGCCCGCCACGTGGGAGCCGGCGCTGGCGGCGGCGCGGGAATCCGGCGGTCACGTGCGGGCGCAGAGCGACGAGGCGCTCCTCGAGGCCTACCGCGCCATCGCCCGCCTGGAGGGTGTGTTCTGCGAGCCCGCGTCGGCGGCGGGCGTGGCCGGGCTTCGGGCCGCGGTACGGGAAGGGCGAATCGACGCGGCCAGCCGCTGCGTCTGCGTCCTGACGGGGCACGGTCTCAAGGATCCGCAGCACGCAATCCCGTCGGACTTCGAGCCGGACGAGCTGGAGGCCGATCCCGACGCCGTCGCGGAGGCGCTCGGCTGGGGGTGAGCGGCGTCCGGTCCCGGGTGATCGGATGCCGCCCCGCGGTGTATCTCGTGACGGTGGCCCGAAACCGGCAGAATGGCGGGCCGCATCCCGAGAGTGAGAACGAGAAGGCGAAAGAGATCGATCGTTGACAGACCGCATCGCCGACCGCCTCGGCGCGAACCGGGTGGTGCTCGCCCTGTCGGCCGCACGGATGGCCGACGCGATGGGCAACAGCATCCTGTTCATCGTCATTCCCCTGTACGTCGCCCGGCTGCCCTCGCCGTGGTTCGACCTCCCCGAGCCCATCCTGGTGGGCGTGCTCGTGTCCCTGTACGGACTCGTGAACGCCTTCTCCCAGCCCGTCGTGGGCGCATTCACCGACCGGCTCAGCCGGCGCAAGCCGCTCATCGTGGTCGGACTCGGCATCATGGCAGCCGGGACGCTGGCCTTCTCCTTCGCGACCCGTTTCGCGCACCTGCTCGCGATCCGGGCGATCCAGGGGCTCGGCGTGGCCATGACCATCCCTGCCTCCCTGGCCCTCATGGCCGCGGCAACGGAGAAGCGGAGCCGGGGCGGCTCGATGGGCATCTACACGAGCTCCCGGATGGTCGGCTTCGCCCTCGGTCCGCTGGCCGGCGGCTGGCTCCTGGACCACGTCGGCTTCGACGCCTGCTTCTATCTGGGCGCGGGGCTGGTGGCCGTCGGGCTCGTGCTCGTGCAGCTGTGGGTGAACGAGACGCCGGTCGACGTCTCGACGGTGAAGGGCACCCGGTTCCGTGTTTTCGAGCGGAAGTACTTCACGCCCGGAATCGTGGGTCTCGGCGTCGCGACGTTCGTCATGGCCGCGGCGTTCAGCGAGATGGTCGCCCTCGAGAAGCAGTTCAACACCCGCCTCTCGCAGGGCGCGTTCGGGTTCGGGATCGCGTTCAGCGCGCTGATGCTCAGCCGACTCGTCTTCCAGATTCCGCTGGGCTCGCTGTCGGACCGGATCGGCCGCAAGCCGCTGGTGCTGGCGGGGCTGGTGCTCATGGCGCCGGCGACGGCGTGGCTCGGCTACGTCGCCACGACGGGCGAGCTGGCGGGCGCGCGCGTCGTGCAGGGCCTCGCGTCGGCGGCCATCGCCGCGCCGGCGTTCGCGATGGCTGCGGAGCTGGCGACGGGGGAGGGTCAGGGTCGCCAGATCTCGCTCGTGACGATGGGCTTCGGCCTCGGCATCGCCGTCGGGCCCCTTCTCGCCGGCGCCCTTGCCGTTGCGTCGTTCCACCTGCCGTTCCTGGTAGGCGGCGCCATGTCCCTGGGGGGCGCCCTCGTGGTGTGGCGGTTCGTTCCCGAAACGGTGCGCCGCGGGCCGGAGGGTGGCCGCGGCCGGCGGCAGGACGAGGCCGGGTCCGCTCGGGGCGACGTCGCCCCAGCCGACGCCGCCCCGGGCGACGGGCCTCGCCGGGACGCCGCCTGACCCGCGCCGCCTGATCGGAGCAGAGCCGGACGATGCTGTCCTTCCTCACGGGTCTGGTGCTCCTGGCGTGGAGCTTCCGCCTGCTGACCCTCGGGCTGAAGGGGTTCGCGTGGCTGCTGGCGCGCGTGCTCGGTGACGACGACGCGTCCGCCCCCCCGCCGGCGGTCTACGCGACCGAGCTGCTGACCGGGCTGGCCCTCGCTGCCTGCATGGCCCTGTATGCGGTGTCCTACGTGCGTGCGGAGCCCGTCCGTTTCGACGTCCTCTACCTCGGCCTCGGCTTCGGCGGAGCGGCCTTCGTCCTCGGCGCCCACGCGGCGCGGGAGGGCAGGGCCGGCGGCAAGGCCGGACGCGCCGGCGCGCGCGGAGCCCGGCTCTCCCTGGCGCTGGGTCTGCCGCTTTACCTGCTGATCGGGCTCACTCCGCGCCTTGTGCTCGCCGCGCCATTCCTGAGGACGGCGTTCGACGCGGCGTATCGGATCGCGATCGCCCTGTCGGCCCTGCCGCTGCTGCGGTTGGCCGCAGCGGTGGTCGCGGTGTACTACGTCGTGGTGGGGGCCCGGACGCTGGCGTCGGGTGGGCGCGGCGTCCGGGCGAGGGTCCGACGCGCGCTGAAGTGATCGACGGACGGTGGGACATCTTCTGATCGGGGGAGGGGAAATGACGGAGGATCAGCGTGAAGAGGTCGAGCGTACCGCGGAGGAGTGGCGCGACGTGCTGCCCCGGGAAGCGTACCGCGTGCTGTTCGAGGAGGCGACGGAGCGGCCGGGGTCGAGCGACCTGAACCGGGAGAAGCGGGAGGGCACCTTCGTGTGCGCGGCGTGCAACACCCCGCTCTTCGAGTCCGACGCGAAGTACGAGAGCGGGAGCGGCTGGCCCAGCTTCTTCCGGCCCATCCCGGGACACGTCGAAACGAAGACGGATCGCTCCCACGGCATGGTGCGCACGGAGTACCACTGCGCCCGCTGCGGCGGACATCAGGGCCACATCTTCCCGGACGGCCCGGAACCCACGGGACAGCGCTACTGCAACAACGGCATCGCCCTCCGCTTCATTCCGAAGGGCGAGCCGCTCCCCGAGACCAAGCCCTGACCGCCGCGGGGGCGTGCTCCGAGAGACGCCCCAGACTGGCGCCGCGGAGGCGGAACGGCTACCGATACCCACTTCCCGTTCCCGAGAATCCCCAAGCCGGCTTCGGACATGCCCTTCTTTCTGATGGCCCATTCAGGCGTTCGCTACCTCGTCCTCCTCCTCGGCCTCCTCGCTCTCGTGCAGGCGGGCGTCGCGGTCGCGCGCGGTCAGCCGTACGACCGGACCGGCCGCGCGATGATGAGCGCCTTCGTCGGCGTCCTCGACCTCCAGCTCCTCCTGGGCGTGATCACCGTCTTCACCCGGCCGTTCTTTCCCGCCCTCATCGGCCACATCGCCATGATGGTCGTTGCCGTCGCGTTCGCCCACTTCGCCTCCGTGCGCACCCGCCGTCGGGAGCCGGCCACCGCCTACCGCTTCCAGGCCGTCGCCGTGCTCATCGTGCTCGTCCTGATCGTCGGCGGAATCCTCGCCATCGGCCGCCCCATCGTCGGCAGCGGCTTCACCGGCGCGGCCGTGCCCGGAGCGGGGTGACCGTGGCCGCTCCGGCCATACCCACCGGGGCGGACCCGCGTTAGCTTCAGGTGCACGCGCACCCCGGACGATTGGAACAGATGGCGGATGCGGGAATCAGCAGGCGTGGCAGGCGGAAGCTGAGCCTGTCCATGGTGGCCCGGGAGGCGAAGTCGCTGCTGTGGCAGCATCGCCGCTCCCTGGCCATCGGCATGGGCCTCATGGTCGTGAACCGGCTGGCGGGGCTGGTCATCCCCGGCAGCACGAAGTTCCTCATCGACTCCGTGCTCGGGAAGGGTCGCTGGGAGCTGCTGCTCCCCATCGGGCTGGCGGGCCTCGGCGCCACGCTCGTGCAGGCGGGTACGGGCTTCGCGCTTTCGCAGGTGGTGAGCATTGCCGGTCAGCGGGCCATCGCGGACATGCGGCGGCGGGTGGAAGCCCACGTGCTGCGGCTGCCGCCGAGCTACTTCGACTCGACGAAGACCGGCGTGCTCATCTCCCGGGTGATGACCGACGCGGAGGGGATCCGGAACCTGGTGGGAACGGGGGTCGTGCAGCTCGTGGGCGGGCTGCTTACGGCGTTGATCGCTCTCGGCTGGCTCTTCCACCTGAACTGGCAGCTCACGTCCCTGACGCTGATCCTGCTGCTGACATTCGCGGGCTCGATGACGTTCGCGTTCCGCTACCTGCGGCCGATCTTTCGGGAGCGGGGTGAGCTGACCGCGCAGACGACGGGGCGGCTCGCCGAGGCGCTGGGCGGCGTCCGGACCGTGAAGGTCTACACGGCCGAGAAGCGGGAGGAGCGGGTTTTCACGCGCAACATCCACGGCCTCCTGCGCAACATCGCGCGGACGATCACGGGCACGTCCGCCATCTCGGCCATCTCGTCGGTGATCGGGGGCGGTGTGGGCGTCCTGATCATCATCGTGGGCGGCCGTGCCGTGCAGGCGGGCGCGATGACGGTCGGGTCGCTGGTGCAGTACACGCTCTTCGTCGGCCTCATGGTGGCGCCCCTCGTGCAGATCGCGGGGATCGGAACGCAGATCAGCGAGGCGTTCGCCGGTCTGGACCGCATCCGGGAGCTTCTGGACCTGTCCACGGAGGACGACGAGGACCGGGGGCGTGCGCGCCTCGGGGAGGTCGAGGGCGACGTCGCCTTCGAGGATGTGACGTTCGAGTATCGTCCGGGGACGCCGGTGCTCCGGGACGTGAGCTTCCGGGCTCCGGCGGGGACCACGACCGCCCTGGTGGGCCCGAGCGGGTCCGGCAAGAGCACGCTGATCGGGCTGGTGATGGCGTTCAACCGGCCGCTGAGCGGGCGCGTGCTCGTGGACGGGCAGGACCTGCGCTCGGTCCGGCTGCGGGACTACCGGGAGCAGCTCGGAGCCGTGCTCCAGGACAACTTCCTCTTCGATGGCACGATCCGTGACAACATCGCCTTTTCGCAGCCTTCGGCGAGCGAGGTGGACGTCCGGGAAGCGGCCCGAATCGCCCACGCTGACGAGTTCATCGGGGACTTCGAGGAGGGCTACGACACGATCGTCGGGGAGCGGGGCGTGAAGCTGTCGGGCGGGCAGCGCCAGCGGATCGCCATCGCCCGGGCGGTGCTGGCCGATCCGCGCATCCTGATCCTGGACGAGGCGACGTCGTCGCTGGACAGCGAGAGCGAGGCGATGATCCGGGACGGGCTTCGGAGCCTGCGGCATGGCCGCACAACGTTCGTCATCGCGCACCGGCTCTCGACGATCCAGAGCGCGGACCAGATCCTGGTGCTGGACGGCGGGCGCATCGTGGAACGGGGGAGCCACGCCGAGCTGCGTCACGCCGGCGGTCTGTACCAGCGGCTGTACGAGACGCAGTACCGTGTCGAGCTGGACCAGTTCATCAACCCCGGCGAGGACTTCACGCCCGAACCGGAAGCGGCGCCGCGAGTCGCCACTGGCGGCTCGCGCTCTCTCTGAGGAAGGAATGCCGGCCGAATCATTCCTGGCCGCGCTGCAGGCGCGGGGCGTGCGACAGATCCGTCGCGTCCGGTTCCGGGACAACCGCCACGTGCTGCTCTCGGTCTCCCGGGACCGCGTCACCCTGAACGCTCACCGCTGCTTCGAGCACGCGCCCCGAACGGTACTCGACGCGATCGCCGTCTTCCTGAAGGCGCGGAGAGGCAGCCCCGAGTACCGGGAGGCCCTCGAACGGATCCGGCGCTGGCCCGGCGGCGCCGAGGCGGTGCGGGACGCCCGCCGCCGCGCCGCCCGGGAGGCGATGACGCAGTTCGCCAGCGAGGCGGCGGACCGGGACGGCGTCGACGCGGCAGACCACCGGCGGCTGCGGCAGCTCTACAACCGCCTGAACGAGTCCCGCTTCGGCGGACGACTCCCCACGCGACTGGTCCTGCGCCTGAGCCGGCGCATGCAGCGCCGCTTCGGCCAGGTCCACCTGTACGACGACGGGGAGGGCGGGCGGACCGCCCTCGAGCTTGGGGTCAACGTCGACCTGCTGCTGCCGGGCAACGAGCGCGAGCTGGAAGACACACTGCTGCACGAGATGGCCCACATGGAGGCGTGGATCCGTCACGGCGACAGGGGCCACGGGGCTGCGTGGAAGCGCATCGCCGCGCGGGTCGGCTGCCAGGCCGAGGCGCGCACCGACGCCCGTATCCGCCGGCGGCGCCGAAGCGCCTGAACGGACGGCTCCATGATCTCTTCCGACCCGGACTTTCCGGACGACGACGATGGCGAATCGGCCGCGGCCGACGTGAACGCCGAGGCGAACTGTCCATACTGCGGCGAGCCCGTCGACGTTCCCGTCGATCCTGGAGGCGGACCCGCGCAGGAATACGTCGAGGACTGCCCCGTGTGCTGCCGGCCGTGGCGCGTCACAGTCCGCTACGACGCCGAGGGCAAGGCGATCGTGCGGCTGGCGGCCGAGGATTCGTAGGGGTGCGCCGTCCGTTGTGCAGGTCGGGCGGGCTGCGGCGTCGTCTTCGGGCGAGAGGGGACGCCAGCGGAGAGGGACCGGACGGGACGGATGATGGATCGCAGAAGGGCAGGGACGGGCTGGGCGCGCGTCGCGGCTGCCGCGTGCGTCGCAATCATGGTCGCTACCGGGGCGTGCGGGTACGGACGACGCGTGCGGCCCATCCCGGGCCCGGGAGCCCCTGGCGTTCCAGGGGGTGAGCCCGGCGAGCCCGGCGTCTGGCCGCGCCCCGGCGACGATCCGTCGACGGGAGGAACCGGCTCTCCGATGAACACGTCGACGATCTACAACCGGCTCGACCGGGTGCTGCGACGTTGGGAGCGCCGGCACGACGTGGAGTACCGGGACGGCGCCGGAACGCTGGTCCGGGACTTCGTCCAGCACGGGACGATGGTGCTCTCCCATGGGTCGTCGGTGGTCGACCTGAGGCAGGGGGAGGAGCGCCTCGACCGGGTGCTGGAACGGATTTCGAGCCGGTCCTGGAGGGACGCCGACGGCCGCACACAGGTCACTCCGCGGGTGGTGCGGGACGTGCGCCGGGAAACCTGTCCGCTGGACCCGATCTGCTGAGTTCGTGCGGCTCGCTCTGCCGACCTCGTGCGGGTCGGGAGGGGACCGCGTAGGTTTTCGGCGGCCCTCGATCCCACGGGAGGAAGCATGCGGCAGATCGGATTCCCCGGAACGCTACGTCCAGCAGTCCTCTCTTTGCTCCTCGCAGCGGCGTGCGCACCCGCGCGTCCCGCCGCCGCGCCCACCTCCGCGCCGCCCACGCTTCCGCCGGACGCCCGCTCGCCTTCCCGCCCGGAGGCGATTGACGTCGGTGCGTCGGGCGTCGTCGCGGCGACCTCCGCGGAATCCGCAAGGCTGCCCCTGGCGGCGCGGCACGGCATGGTCGTATCCGCATTTCCGCTGGCAAGCCGGGCAGGCGACGCCGTGCTCAGGAGCGGCGGCAACGCCGTGGACGCCGCCGTCGCCGTGGGCTTCGCCCTCGCGGTCACGCACCCGAGCGCGGGCAACATCGGTGGCGGCGGCTTCATGGTGATCCGCTTCCCCGACGGCCACGCGACCACTATCGATTTCCGCGAGAAGGCGCCGCTGGCTGCCGATTCCGAGATGTTCGTCGATCCGCAGACGGGTGAGTACTCCCACGCCCGCCACCATGACAGTCTGCTGTCCATCGGCGTTCCCGGAACCGTCGCCGGCTTCGATCTCGCCCACTCCCGGTACGGGAGCCTGGACTGGAAGGCACTGGTGCAGCCTGCCGTCGATCTGGCGGAGAACGGGTTCGTGCTGACGCCCTCGCTGGCGCGGTCGATGGAGTACGGGCTGGGCCACATGAAGGACTATCCGGCGAGCGTCGCCAAGTTCAGCCGGAACGGACAGCCGTATGCAGCCGGAGAGACGTGGAAGCAGCCGACGCTCGGCAGGACGCTGCGGCGGATCCGGGACGAGGGCAGGGCGGGGTTCTACGGGGGGGAGACGGCGCGCCTCATCGCGGAGGCCATGCGCCGGGACGGCGGTCTGATCACCGAGGAGGATCTGGCCCGATACCAGGCGGAGGAGCGAGCGCCGATCCGGGGCACGTACCGTGGGTTCGAGGTCATCTCCATGCCGCCGCCGAGCAGTGGCGGCGTCGCGATCGTGGAGATGCTGAACATCCTCGAAGGCTTCGATCTCGGGGCGATGGGTCAGAACTCGCCGCAGTACGTGCACGTCGTGTCGGAGGCGATGCGACGCGCATTCCGGGACCGTGCGGAATTCCTCGCGGACACCGATTTCGTGCCCGTGCCCATCGAGCGGCTCACGAGCAAGGCGTACGCTGCAAAGCTGCGGGCGACCATCGATCCGGATCGAGCCACGCCATCGAAGCCCTCGGACATCACCCTCGCCCCCGAGAGCCCGCAGACCACGCACTACTCGGTCGTGGACGGGAGCGGGATGGCCGTTTCCGTCACGTACACGCTGGAGCAGGGATACGGCTCGAAGTACGTCGTGCCCGGTGGCGGCTTCCTGCTGAACAACGAGATGGGCGATTTCAACGCGCGGCCCGGCCTCACGAACGAGAGCGGCCTGATCGGCACGGAGCCGAACCTGGCCCGTCCGGAGCAGCGCATGCTGTCGAGCATGTCGCCGAGCATCGTCGCAAAGGACGGACAGCTCTACGCCGTGGTGGGCAGCCCGGGGGGGCGCACCATCATCAACACCGTTCTCGAGATCGTCCTGGGGCTCACGGACTTCCACGAAGACATCCAGCAGGCGGTGAACGCAAAGCGCTTCCACCACCAGTGGCTGCCGGACGTCATCCATGCGGAAGAGGGGGCACTCTCGACGGCGGACGTGGCGCAGTTGAAGGCGATGGGCCACGACGTCCGGGTGGGCGGGGAGCAGGGCGTGGCCGACTGCATCATGCGGGACCCGAAGACGGGAGTTCTGTACGGAGCGCCCGATCCCCGGGACGAGGACAGCGCGGCCGTCGGCCACTGACGGCGACGGCCGCCGGGCTCACGCCGGCGGGTCGGCGGTTGCCGCCTGCGCGGCGGCAGCGAAGCGCGCCACGATGTCGCCGGCCGGCTCGACGGCGTGGACGCCCTCCACGCTCCGGCCCGCCTGCCAGAACTCCTTCGTGCCGCGGGCGTCCAGCGCCGCGCGCTTCATCTGCCACGCGGACCGCAGCGCGTAGATCGTCCGCATCAGGCGCTTGCGGCGTCGTCCCCGCAGCATCCAGCGCGCGACGGGTCCGGCCTTCGTGCCCATCCGCTCGACGTACGGCGTCCGGATGACCGCCAGCGGCACGCCGGTGATGCGTTCGCTGAGGACGATGTCGTCCTCGTCGGCTTCGACGATGGCCCGCTTGTAGGCGTCACTGGCGGCGCACTCCGTCGTCGCGATGAATCGGGTCCCGATCTGGACGCCGTCGTAGCCCAGGCGCAGCGCGTCGACGAAGTCTGACGCCCTGCCGACGCCCCCCGCGCACACGAGCGGCACTCCCAGATCGCCGAGCACGTCCATCAGCTCCGCGGCGCTCTTCGGCCCCGCGTGCCCGCCAGCCCGACGGTTCACGGCGATGAGTCCGTCGGCGCCGGCCTCGAGGCCCTTCAGGGCCCACTTCCGCTCCGTCACGTCGTGGTAGACGACGCCGCCCGCCGCGTGTACCCGGTCCGCGACCCAGCCCGGCTTGCCCAGGGACGTGATGAAGAAGCGGATTCCCTCCTCCAGCGCCTCCTCGACGAACCGTACCATCCGTTCGTGGTACGATCGGGAAGAGGACTCGATCAGGGCGTTCATGCCGATGGGCTTCGACGTCAGATCCCGGATCCGCCGCACGCCGTCCCGGAACTCGTAGCCGTAGACGTAGGTCAGCGAAACCGGCTGCACGATGCCGATGCCGCCCGACTCCGAAACCGCGGCGACCAGCTCGGGGTTGCTGCACGGGTACATGGCACCGCCGATGATGGGGATCGCGACGCCGGCGTCGCGCGTGAGGCGAGTGGCGAGGGCAGCATGCCCGGCAGCATCGCCTCCTCCGGGGGCCGCGTGATCGGCGTCTGCGCCCGTGCCGCCGGACGTGTCGCCCGCCCGACCGCGACCGTCCGGTTGGTGATCCTCTCGGGCCATCTTCCCCTCCGATGCGTGGGTGCGCAGGCGTGAGCGCGTCCGGTCGCCGGGCGCCTTGAACAATAGTGTGCGCCGCGCTCCGCTCCGCGCTACTATGGATCGCATCTCGTCCGACAATCGAAACCGCCTGGAGAGCGTATGGCCATTCTGAGGGAGACTGCGTCGCGCCTGTTCTTCAGCCTGATGTACGCGGTCGGCTTCACGCCGTGGGACGGACACGCGCTGCCGGCCAGGCTGCGAGTGCTGGGCGACGTCCGGGACGCTGGGCGTGCCCTGGACGTGGGCTGCGGCACGGGTGACAGCGCGATCTATCTCGCCGGCAAGGGCTGGGACGTCACCGCGGTGGACTTCGTGGCTCGAGCCCTCGATCAAGCCCGGATCAAGGCCCACGCAGCGGGCGTGAGCGTGCGCTTCGTACAGGCCGACGTCACCGCACTTCCGCTGGAGCAGATCGGCAGCGGGTTCCGGCTCATCGTGGACAGCGGCTGCATGCACGGTCTCACGGACGCGGCCCGCGAGGCCTGCGCCCGGAGCCTCACCGCCCTGGCCGCACCCGATGCCACGCTCCTGATCGGCGGTTTCCCCACGGACGGGAGCGCCCGGCCCCGGGGCATCGACCGGCCCGACATCGAGCGACTCTTCAGCCCGGGCTGGGAGCTGGTCGCGGCAGCGCCCGAAACCGGCATGTCGCGCAACGGACGACGCGTCATCCATGTCTATGAGTTGAGGCGACGAGCAGGAGCGTGAATCTGCGGCGCCGCCGAAATCCCGAGCCGAGGCCCGTCATGGCAGAGAGCCGCCGTCGTCTCGCCATCCTCGCCGCTTCCGCTCGCGCTCGCTTCCGCGACGCTCGCAATCGCCTGCACGTCGCCCCCGCCCGACCGGCGCCGGCCGGACGACCCCGGCTTCGCCCGTCAGCTCAGCTTCGACGCCACGCCCGGACAACGGGTCCTCCGGCTCCGATCGAATCGCGCGGGCGACGACACCGTCGTGGTGGAACGCGGCGTGACGCTGGACGCGCCTCGGGCGTGGTCGCTCGCCACCGGCAGCCGCGCCGTCGTCGTCGCCCTCCTCGACGACGGATTCTTCTACCGCCACGAGGACATCGAGCCGAACGTCTGGCACAACCCCAGGGAATCGGGAACGGACGCGCAGGGACTTCCGCGGGAAGCGAACGGCGTCGACGATGACGGGAACGGGTTCGTCGACGACGTGATCGGGTGGGACTTCGCCTTCGACGACCCCGACCCCGATGCCTACGCGTTCGACGGAATGGACCGCTCCCGGATCCAGCCGTACTGGCATTCGGTCTCGGCGCTGGGAATCATCGGCGCGAAGGGGAACAACGGGATCGGCGTTGCGGGCGTCAACTGGGACGTGTCCCTGATGCTCCTGCGCATCGGCGCCCAGGGCGTGGGCCGGGGCGAGGCGGATACGGCCCGGGTGGGTCGGGCGGCGCGGGCCATCCGCTACGCCGTGGACAACGGGGCCCAGGTCGTCAACTGGAGCGGCTACGTCGACGCGAGGGACTCCGCGAGCCTCGAGCCGCTACGGGCGGCGGTCCGCTACGCCGCCGACCACGACGTGCTCCTGGTCACCGGGGCCGGCAACGACGCCCTGGACCTCGACGACGACGCGAACTGCCTCTGGCCGCAGTGCTTCGACATGCCGAACCAGCTGCGGGTGGGCCAGGCGGCGTTCGACGGCGGCCTCTACCGTTACGAGGTCGGCGGTCAGACGCGGGGCTCCAATTACGGCGTCCGGCGCGTCGAGATCGCCGCCCTCGGAGAGAACTACACGACCGATCTCTACAACGGCATCCCCACGTACGCGGTCAGCAACGGAACGTCGAGCGCTGGCCCCGTCGTGGCCGGTGTCGCGGCCCTCGTCCTCTCGGCACGTCCGGGGCTCGGCGCACGGGAGCTCAAGGACATCCTCGTGCGCAGCGCGATGCCCCTTCCGGGCCTGCGTGGACGGGTGGGCTCGGGCGGCGTCGTGAACGCCTATCGCGCCCTCTGCCTGGCCCTCGAACGCCGGTGCCCGGATGCGGGTCCGGGAATGCCCTAGCTGCCCGCCTCGGCCCGCAGCCGCTCGGCGCCGCCCTGCTTCAGCATGCGGTCGAAGAAGTCGGCCGCCGCGTGGTACGCCGCCAGCCAGTTCCGGTGCAGCAGGAAATCGTGGACCTCGTCCGGGAAGACGAGCTCTTCGAAGTGGACGCCCTCTCGCCGCAGCCCCTCGATCAGGTCGACGGACTCGCTGAACGGCACGTTGCGGTCGTCGTCCCCCTGGATCACGAGCACAGGGGAGCGCCACCGGTCGATCGACGCCATGGGCGACGACTCGAAGGCGCGCTTCGCCACGTCCGCCCGTGTCGCGACGTCGTAGTCCGGCGCGAAGTTGCGGATCACCACGTTCCAGTCGTGCACGCCGTGGAGGTCCACGCCCGCGGCGAAGAGGTCGGACGAACGTGCGAGCCCCATCGCCGTCAGGTAGCCACCGTACGAGCCGCCCCAGAGCCCGATCTTCTGACCGTCCACATCCGGCCGGCTGCGCAGGTACAGGCCCGCGCCCTGGACGTCCCGGTACTCGCTTGCTCCGTCCGCACCGTAGTCCAGCGCCTCCCGGAAGTTCAGCCCGTAGCCGATGCCGCTCCTGTAGTTGACCGCCAGCACGATGTAGCCCCGGCTGGCCAGGTACTGATTCATCGCGTAGGCGTTGTGATAGTAGAAGTTGTAGTGGAAGCCGAGCAGCATCTGCCGCGGCGGGCCGCCGTGGAAGAAGATCAGCGCCGGCCGCTTCTGCCCCGGCTTCAGGTCCTTGGGCAGGAAGAGCTGCCCGTGGATGGGCATTCCGTCCGACGCGGAGAAGATCACCTGCTGCGGCGTCACGAGGGCGCCGCCGGGGAACGCGCCGGGAGCCGCCGTCACGGCCTTTCGGGAGCCACCGGTCAGCAGCTCCACGTGTGCGGGCGTGGTCGGGCCGGAGGCGAGGAAGACGACGTCGCCACCGACGGCCACGGGGGACCACTCGAGCCCCTCTCCCCGCGTCAGCGCACGCGCCGGAGCCCCACCGGCCGCCGCCACGCGCCAGAGATGGCGTCGGTCGATGTCGCTCTTGTTGGACGAGTAGATCAGATCCCGGCGGTCGGACGCGAGCGCCGTGTGCTGCACCTCGAAGTCGCCGGGCGTCAGGTCGACGGCCCTGCCGCCGGAGACGGGGACCGACCACATGTGCAGCCACCCGGTCTTCTCCCACGGGAATACGATCCGGTCGCCGGCCGTCCAGTAGATCTCGCCACCCTGGTCGTTCGAGGCGAACGCGCTGCCCGGTCCCTCGTCCGCCGTCCACACGGCCGCGCCACCACCGCTCGAGACGTCGGCCACGACGATGGACCACGGAAGCGCCGTGCGCTGGGGGATGAAGGGAAGCGGCTCCTTCTCGTTCGGGATGCGCAGGAACGCGATGCGCTTGCCGTCGGGCGACCACGCGGGACTCTCGTCGTGGTCCGTGCTCGGCTGCATGTATGTGACCGACTTCGCAGAGAGGTCGTAGACGCCGACGAAGCCATGATCGCCGCGCCGGCTGGCGAAGGCGAGCCGCGAGCCGTCGGGCGACCACGTCAGCGACCCGGCCGCTCCGCGGATCGTCAGGAGCTGCTTCGCCTCGGCGGAGTCCCCGAGCGCGACGGACCAGATCTGCCCGCGATTCACGAAGGCGACGACGTCGCCCTTCGGCGATACG
This sequence comes from uncultured Gemmatimonadales bacterium, assembly GCA_963728445.1. Lineage (GTDB taxonomy): Bacteria > Gemmatimonadota > Gemmatimonadetes > Longimicrobiales > RSA9 > CAVSJO01. The sequence goes on from CAVSJO010000007.1 coordinate 81,228, forward strand.
GCCGGCGATGAGCCGGCCCCCAGCCTGCGGGGCTCGCCGCCCGCGGCCGACACGATCCACACCGCCCGGCCCGGCCAGTCTGCCGTGCTCAGGGGGTTCGGCGCCTCACCGGCGCCGTTCGGTGCGCCGCCCCGGACGTAGACGATGGAGGCGCCGTCCGGCGTGAACGCCAGGTCGGTCACCTCCTGGCCGTCGTCCTGGTCGTACGTCGTCACCTGACGCGGCGCCCAGTCCGGCGCGGACGCGACCCAGACGTTGCGCATCCCCCGCTCGTCGGCGCTCCAGGCGACCCGCCCGCCCTGCGGCGCGGCGACGAGGTCGGTTGGGAAGGGATCGTCGAGGACCTGCTCGAGCGTGAACGACTGGGCGGCCGCCGGACGCGGCGCCAGGGCGAGGGCCGTGGCCAGGACCAGTCCGGGAAGGGCTGCGACGCGGGACGGCTGCATTACGATCTCTCCTGTCGGGGAATGTCAGGCGGGCGCCGCCGGTACGGGCGCGAGCCGCCAGCGGGCGGTGACGCGGGCGACGAGGTCTCCCTCGGCGTCCCGCAGGTCGGCGTGAGCCTCGGTTTCGACGGCTTCACCGCCTACGGTCGGCGGCTCACAATGGCAGCTCGCCTCGATACGGCCACGGGCCTTCTTCTCGTACGTGATGGCGAGGCCGACGGGAATGCCGCGAACGCCAGGCGGCAGTGACGTCATGAGCGCGAGGCCGGTCACCAGCTCGCCCAGGTTCACGAGGGCGATGGCGTGGATCGACCGGACGTGGTTGCGCAGGCGGCGGCGGTCCTCGATGGCGGCCGTGGCCGAGCCCGGCTCGAGCGCCACGACTTCCGGGGAGACGCTGCCGGTGTACGGCGCGAAGCGGCCGACGATCCAGCCCATGATCCGTCCCCCGAAGGGCCACCCCCGCACGCGCTTCCACGTGCCGAGCAGACGGCTGCCGGCAGCGGCGGGATCGGTCCGAGAGGGGGAGGGCATGGCCCCATGATACGTGGGGTCGCGCCCGGAATCGAGGGCCGCAGTCCGAACGACTCCCTCAGTATTCCACCGCGAGGGAAGCGACGAACCGCCACGGCCCGGGCTCGCCGAGGGGTCGCGCCGCGCCGATGCTGACGCCGCCGCCGAAGAAGCGCATGCGCAGATCGAGGTCGGCCCGGACGCCGTCGCTGGTCGTCCAGCCGTTGCGTTCCAGAAGGCGCCGGCCGTCGGCCGTCACGTACGTCCAGCCGGCGTCGATGCCGACCGACGGCGCGGGCGCCGGCCCGGGGAACCACAGCGACCCGATCCGGACCGGTCGCTCCAGGAGCGGCAGCGTGTACATCGTCATGCCTCGCAGCACGGCGGCCAGGTCACCGGTGAACGACTTGGGGTCGTAGCCGGAGAGGCCGCTCGCCCCGCCCAGCTCGAAGAGCGCCTGGGGCGGCGGATCGGAGGACGCGACGAGCCCCGCGTCGAAGCGGCCCGAGACGGCAAACCGCCCTCGGGTCGTGTGGCCGCCCGTTCCCAGCACGATGCGCTGCCAGTCGAGATCGCCCGTGGCGCCCTCCCAGCGGAGCCACCAGCCCAGGCCCGGGCGAAGGGAGAGCGCACCGGCGCCGGCGTCGTGCTCGATCGCGGCACGGGCGAGCCAGAACACGCCCTCGGCCATGGGCCGATCGACGGCGGTGCCCGTGACACCAACGGCCGGCCCGGCCCCGACCGTGTCCGCCGCCTGCGACCAGACGAGGTCCCGATCCCGGGCGCGGGCGAGCTCGAGGCGCACGCTCGTGCCCGAGCCTCTCGGCTGTCGGGCGATCACGCCCGCGAGCTGCCTGTCCACGAAGTCCCAGCTCTGGCCGGCGATGAGGGGAGGCACGTCCGGTTCCAGGACGGCGTTGGCCACGAAGTCGTTGGTCGGCGACAGCTCGCGCGCCGCCCGCACGCCCAGCTCCCAGCCGCCGATCCAGCCGGACAGCTCCGCTCCACCTCGGACCTGGCCCTCGCCCCATCCATAGCCGGCGTGCACACGGAGCACGGGCCCGGACGCGTCCTTGCCGGCGTTCGCGATGAATCCGCCGCCCGTGAAGAGCCCTTCGACCTCGTTCACGCGGACGAGGCTCGACAGGTAGCGGGCGCCGAATCGGACGCCGGGCTCTCGAGCCACGACGACGGCCGTCGGCGCGACGTCGTCGAAGTCGCGGGCGCTGGCCGCCGCCGTCATCTGCCCGAGAGGGTGGGACCAGCCGCCATACTCCGACAGCCGCCCAAGATCCGAGGTCACGAGGGTGCCGCCGGGCAGCGTGTCGCCGGCCGCCGCGAGGGAGGTCAGCGCTGCGGCATTGGGTCGGACTGCGGCGAATCGAGAGACGACGCGGAAGGCGAGGCGCTGATCCGTGAGCGGGGACGTCGCCTGTACTTCGATCCGCTGGTAGTGCGGGAGCCAGTACTTCCCGTCGTACTCGGCGTTCTCGAACTGGACGTACAGCGCTCCGGAGACGACGGCGCCGAGCAGGCCACCTCCGGGAGAGCCGCCGCGCAGGAGCCGGCCCCGCATGCGGACGATCTGCAGCCGATTGGCGTCGAGGTCGACGTCGCCCTGGAACAGACGCGTGTTCCGGTCGGGCTGCCCACGCGGCGTGACGTGGATCCGGACGAGGGGAATCGTGCGATCGGGCAGGCGAATGACGTCCACGGTGTCTCCGCCACTGAACGTGTAGAACCGGGCGCGGTCCGCGGCGAACGGGTGGACGGCACGGACCGTCACCGTGCGGCCTGCGCGCGATTCCGGCCGGTCCGTTCGGACGAGGTCGAGGCGGTCCCCGTAGAGGACCGGGACGAGCCAGGGGATCTCGAAGAACGACAGCGTGGAAGGCGCGAAGCCGAGGGTCTGGGCGCGGTATCCGACCAGCTCCTGCACCGGCTCCAGCCCGGCTCTCCAGAGGAGGCGACTCGCGACCTGCTCGACCTGCAGCGCTTCCTCCCGGCCGTCCGGCTCGGTGTCCAGCATCGAGAGCTCCGTCTCCACCTTCGCCGTGTAGCCGTCGAGATCGGCGGGAACGCGGGCGCTGGCGGCCTCGGCGCGCTCGAGCAGGCCGCGCAGCGCCGGCGAAGCGTACGACGAGTCGGACCGCGCCGCCGCCCGCCGGCTCGCCTTCACGAGGTCTTCGATGGAGACGGTTCGGCTCGGCGGCGGCAGGACGGGTGTGGTGTCCGGAACCTGGGCACGTCCGGGAGACGGCGCGCCAGCGGCGAGGGTCCCCATTGCCAGGGCCGCCATCGCGGCCAGGGTCGTCGGCTTCATCGCCGGCACCCCATGCAGATGCCGCGCCGCTGTCCCATCGAACGGCCGCCGCGCGTTATGGATCTGTACCCCCGAGTGGAGGTTGGCATCATGCGAGTGCGCTCCAGGGCATTGGTCCTCGTCCCGTTCGCCGTGGCCGCGACCCTCGTGCAGGGCCCCGCGGCCGCGCAGCAGCCCGGTCCGCCGCCCCACCCGTGTCACGACCGGCCGGAGGCCCACCAGCTCGACTTCTGGATCGGCCAGTGGGACGTGACGTCCGGCGGCAAGGTGGCTGGCACCAACGACGTCCATCCGATTCTCGAGCACTGCGTGGTGTTCGAGAACTGGTCCGGCGCCGGTGGCGGAAACGGAAAGAGCTTCAACTTCTACGACGCATCCCGGAACGTGTGGCGCCAGGTCTGGGTCGCGGACTCGGGCGGCGTGCTCGAGCTCACGGGCGGCTTCGAGGACGGCGCGATGCGACTGCACGGGGAGGCCCGCATGCGCGACGGCACCCGCGCGCTGCAGCGGCTGACGCTGACGCCCCTCGCCCCCGACACCGTGCGGCAGCTCTGGGAGAGCTCGTCGGACGGCGGCGCGACGTGGAAGCCGGTCTTCGACGGTCTCTACGTGCGCCGGCGCTGAGGGCCGACTACCTTTCGCTCCCCCGAAAACGGACGCCTACAGGAGCGAAAGATGCCCAACCGTACCGCCACGTTCGACACCACCGCAGGAACCTTCGACGTCGAGCTCTTCGAGGAGCGCGCGCCGAAGACGACGAAGAATTTCATCGACCTGGCGGAGAAGGGGTTCTACGACGGGACCCTCTTCCACCGGGTGATCAAGGGGTTCATGATCCAGGGCGGAGACCCGACGGGAACGGGCCGGGGCGGCCCCGGACACACCATCGACGACGAGTTCCATCCCGAGCTCCGACACGACACCGAGGGCGTTCTCTCCATGGCGAACGCCGGCCCGAACACCGGCGGCTCCCAGTTCTTCGTGACTCTCGCGGCGACGCCGTGGCTCGACGACCGGCACGCCGTCTTCGGCAAGGTGGTCCGCGGCATGGACGTGGTGAAGACGATCGGATCGACCCAGACGAACCATGCGGATCGGCCGGTGAGCGACGTGAAGATCAACAGTGTGAAGGTGGAGTAGGTATGGAGAGGTTGAGGCTGAGGTTGAGGCTGAGGCTGAGGCTGAGGCTGAGGCTGAGGCTGAGGCGCACGGCGGGCTCGGGACTGCCTGCGGGGCTGGCTGCGGGGCTGCGGGGCGGTGCTGTGCTGGTCCTGTTGGCGGCACTCGGGGCGGGGCCGCTGGTGGGGCAGGGGATGGCGACGGCCGCGCCGACCGACGTGCCCGTGGCGCGTGTCCGGGCGGAGCTTTCTGCGCTGGCCGCGGACTCGATGCGCGGGAGGCTCACGGCCACGCCGGCGAGCGACGAGGCGGCGGAATGGCTGGCGGAGCAGCTCCGCTCGTACGGGCTCCGACCGGCGGGGGACGACGGCTGGTACCAGCGCGTGCCCATGATCTGGATCGAGCGGAACGGCCGGCGCATCCCCCGGCTCCTCGACTCCTGGGCGGCGCAGGACTCGCTTGCCGAGGACCGTCGGGCGGTTGGAAGGAACGTCATCGGCGTGATCCGGGGCTCCGACCCGGAGCTGAAGGATCAGGCCCTGGTCGTGGCGGCGCACTACGATCACCTGGGCGTCGGCGCACCCGTGGACGGCGACTCGATCTACAACGGCGCCGACGACGACGCCTCGGGCGTGGTCGCCGTCCTCGAGATCGCCCGTGCGCTGGCGTCCGGCCCGGGTCCGCGACGGACGGTGGTGGTGATGCTCACGACCGGCGAGGAGGAGGGCCTGCTGGGGACGCGCTGGTACCTGGACCATCCGGTGGTGCCGCTGGACCGGACGGCGGCCGAGCTGGAGGTCGAGATGATCGGCCGCCCCGACTCGCTGGCCGGCGGCCCGGGCCGGGCGTGGCTGACCGGCTACGACCGGTCCACCTTCGGCGAGGAGCTGAAGGCCGGCGGCGTCGCCATCGTTGCAGACCCTCGCCCGGACCAGCATTTCTTTCAGCGCAGCGACAACTACGCCTTTGCCCTGCGAGGCATCCCGGCCCACACCCTCTCCAGCTTCAACCTGCACGGCGACTACCATCGTCCGTCGGACGAAGTGAGCCGCGTCGACTTCGATCACATGACGGCCGTGATCGACGCGGCGATCCGGGCCGCGAAGCTGCTGGCGGACGGACCCGCGCCGCAATGGCGGGACGGCGGACGGCCGGTACCACGCGGATGAGCCGCACATGAGCGAGCCGCGGCAGGTCGCTGCGGCCGCAGCGACGTCGCCCCCGGCCGACGAGCGGCGCCTCGACCGGACGCTGCGGATGGGCGACGTCGTCCTCCTCGCCGTCGGCTCCGTCATCGGGTCCGGCATCTTCCTGGTGCCCGGCGCGGTGCTCCGCCAGGTGCAGGGGGACGTGGGCATCGCCATGTTCGTGTGGCTTCTCGGCGGCGTACTCTCCGTGCTCGGTGCCCTCACCTATGGCGAGCTCGCGGCCATGAACCCCGAGGCGGGCGGCCTGTACGTCTTCATCCGGGACGCCTATGGCCGCTTCCCGGCGTTCCTCTTCGGCTGGACTCTCTTCGGCGTCATCAACGCCGGCGCCGTCGCGACGCTGGCGGTGGCGTTCAGCACCTATCTCGATCAGTTCGTCCACCTGAGCCCGGTTGCCGCGAAAGTGGTCTCCGTCGGGATTATCGCCGTCATGGCCGCCATCAACATCCGCGGTACGCGCCAGGGCGCCCGGGTGCAGAACGTTTCGACGCTGGTGAAGGCGGGGGCGATCCTGATCATGGGCGTCGCTCTGCTCGCGTTCGGCGCACACGTCACGGAGATGACCGACCGTGCGTTCACGGTGCCGCTCGACGGGACGCTCGTGACGGGCCTCGGGCTGGCCACGATCGCGGTCCTCTGGGCATACGAGGGATGGCAGTTCGTGACGTACGCGGCCGGGGAAGTCGTGGACGCGCAGCGGGCGTTTCCGCTGGGGATCGCCCTGGGAACGGCCGCTCTGGTCGGGATCTATCTGCTCGCCAACGCCGGCTACCTCGCGGCCGTCGGGGTCGACGGCATGATGGCGACGGACCGCGTCGCGTCCGTGGCCACCACGCAGGTGCTCGGCCCCTGGGCCGGGCGCGCCATCGGCGCGGCCGTGCTCGTCGCGATCTACTCGGCCGCCCACGCCAACACGCTCACCGCGCCCCGCGTCTACTTCGCCATGGCACGGGACGGGCTCTTCTTCCGAAGCCTGGGCCGCGTGCATCCGGGCTTCGGGACGCCCGCCGTCTCCATCGCCGTCAGCTCCGCCTGGGCCATGGTCCTCGCCGCGACCGGCACGTTCGAGCAGCTCCTCACGTACGTCGTCTTCGCCGGCTGGCTATTCTATGCCCTGGCGGCTTCGGCCGTGTTCGTTCAGAGGCGACGTCGCCCCGACGCTCCGCGTCCGTTCCGGGTCCCCGGCTACCCGATCACGCCGCTGCTCTTCGTGCTGGCCGCCGCCGCGATCGTGCTGAACACCATCATCGCGCAGCCGGCCCGCGCCGCGGTGGGACTCGGGATCGTCCTCGCGGGCGGGCCGGCGTACGTGCTGTGGCGCCGCTCGGCGGCGCGCTAGTCTGAGCCGCGTCCACTCGGCAGCGGGCGTCGCTGCCGCTGCGTCCTACGGCTTCTGCTGGCCGTCGGCCGCGACGGCCGACCACGTGTTGTCCTCCCGGTTCGCGTCCGGCACCATCCGGTTCGCGTCGATCGTCGCAGCGGTCAGCTTCGACGGCAGCGTCGTCGTGTAGGCGTACGCGCTGCCGCGGTACCAGATCTGGACGGGCAGGTCCACCGTGCGCGACTGGCCATTCGCCATGGACAGCGTCAGGTCCACGGGCATGACGGCGCGGTCCTTCGAGACCAGATGCACCGTGGCCTGCCAGTCTCCCGACGGGAGCTGCTTCTGGTCGACGCCGGCGATGGCCTGGTCCAGCCGGTCGGTGCTGTAGAACCATTCCCGGAAGAACCAGCTCAGGTCCTGCCCCGACACGTCCTCCATGGTGCGGAAGAAGTCCGCGGGCGTCGGGTGCTTGAACGCCCAGCGGCGGATGTACTCCTGAAACGCCTTGTCGAACGTGTCCGGCCCGAGCACCTGGTCCCGGAGCAGGTGCAGCACGATCCCGGGCTTGCGGTACCCGACCAGGCCCAGGCCCGCAGGGTTGATGCGGTCCGGCGGCGTCATGAGCGGCTGGTCCATGCCCATCGAGGCGCCGCGGTAGTAGGCGCGCAGGTAGCTCTCCCGCGTGTTCGAGCCCGGGTAGCGTCGGTCGTTCGCCCACGTGTCGATGAACGTGTTGAAGCCCTCGTCCATCCACGCAAACCGGCGCTCGTTCGAGCCCACAAGCATGGGGAACCACTCGTGCCCGTGCTCGTGTGCGATGGTCGTGAACGTGCCGTGCTCACCGCCCCGGCCGCTCACGAACACGATCATCGGGTACTCCATGCCGCCCACGGGCCCCGCGACGCTCGTCGCGTGCGGCCACGGATACGGGTACCAGCGATTCGAGAACTCGTCGATGGAGAAGCAGGTCATGTCCGCCGCCGTCGTCCACGACGTGTCCTTCGGCTGGTAGAACGCCGAGCAGCGCACGCCCGAAGCGCTCGCCATCGCGTCCCACCGGAAGTTCGGCGAGCCCGCCCACGCGAAGTCGTGCACGCTGTCCGCGTGGAACTTCCACGTCATCGTTCCGCTCATCGACGGGCGCGTCGACGGCTTGCCGACCTCGTCGGGACCGATGATCTGGACCTGCGTCGTCGACTTCTCCGCCTTCGCGAGGCGCTGACGCTCCGTGGACGTCAGCACCTCGTCCGGGTTCTGCAGCGTCCCCGTCGCCGCGATCACGTATCCGGACGGGACCGTCAGCGCCACGTCGAAGCTGCCGTACTCCAGGTAGAACTCGCCCTGCCCGAGGTACGGGTCCGTGTTCCAGCCGTGCACGTCGTCGTACACGAAGACACGCGGGTACCACTGCGCCATCTCGTACAGCGAGCCCTGGCGCGCCATCCGGTCGGAGCCGTGCTCCGGCACGGGGAACGACCAGCCGATCTGGACCGTCGTGCTCGCGCCCGGCGCCAGCGGCTCCGGCAGGTCCACCCGCATGCGCGTGTCGTTCACGTACGGCTTCAGCGTCTGCCCGCCCGACTTCACGTAGCTCAGCGTCATGCCCCCCTGGAACCCGCCCCCAGCGAAGCGCGCGTTCTCCGGGTTCAGATCCGAGCCCAGGCTCTCCGGCCGGTAGATGTTCTGGTCGAGCTGGAACCAGATCCAGCGCAGCGTGTCCGGCGAGTTGTTCGTGTACGTCACCGTCTCGTCGCCGCTCAGCGACGTCTGCGCCGTGTCCAGCTTCGCCTGGATCGCGTAGTCCACCTTCTGCTGCCAGTACTGCGGCCCCGGCATTCCGGACGCCGAGCGGTACTGGTTCGGCGCCGGCAGGTCCAGGCGCCGGAACACGGACGTGTCCCCGTTCACGAGCGGCGCCTCCTCCTGTGCCCGCAGCGCCGGGGCCGCCGCCGCCGATAGCGCCAGAACGGTCCCGAGCAGAGTCGCCGCTCTCACACTGAATCTCATCTTCACATCACCTCGCCTTGGGAGTCGCAGGTCCGCCGCACGTGCCGAGCGAGCCGCGCGCTTCCGTCGCCCGGCCGTTCCGATCGAACGATCGTACGGCAGCCGAAGGCTTATAGGAAAACGGGAAGCGGGAGTTCCAGCCGAGGGGCACGAACTGCGGCGGGGGCACGAACGGCGGCGGGCACGAACTGCGGCACACGCACACGAACTGCGGCACACGCACACGCACTCTCACAGGGGTAGGTCCCGGCTCGGAGGCCAGGCGCGGAGCCGGCGCGGCGATCCCGGTCCCTTCCGGGGATGTGAGGACCCACCGAAAGGGAGTCCGCCCGCGCCCCGGTGCGTGTGCCTGTGCGTGGATGCCTGTGCGAGGATGCCTGCGCGTGGATGCGGGCCCGGTGGGCGTGGGAGCAGGAGGCCCCCCGATCCGGCGCCTCCGGGCCCCCCTACTTCACGTACTGCCACATCGCCTGGTCCTCGGGGCCCAGCACCCAGACGGAGTAGCCCCGCAGGCCGCGCCGCCGGACGACGTCCAGCTTCGCCCTGAAGGAGCGGGCGTCCTCGAGGAAGATCCACTCCCATACGCCTTCGTTCGGATAGAACGCGAACGGCACCGAGTACGCGTCGCTCCACTGGATGCTCGCGCCGTGGCGCTCGACGAGTGCCTTCGCCCATTCGTAGGTGAGGGACTCGGAGTAGGACCGGGCGGACTCGGGCTCGATGCGGTCCTCCTGACTGGTGAACCAGCGCATGGCGCCCGTGGGGATGCCGAGGGACAGCTTCTCGGCCGGTACGAAGCGGAGGAAATAGTCGACGTTGGCTTCGACCCACGGCAGCGCCGCCGAGGGGCCCGGCGGTGTCCGGCGCGTGTGCTCGGAATACGTCATGAGGCTGATGAAGTCGCCCGCGTCCGCGAGCGCCTTCAGGTCGTAACCGGCGCGCCAGTTCTCGAAGATCCAGCGGTGGTAGGGCGTGCTGCCGGCGAGGTCGTCGGTGCGATGCACGACGGCCACGCTGATCTTCCGCCTCTGCCGATGCAGCGCATCGGCGGCCAGCCGGTAGAAGCGCGTGAACGCCTCGCGGTCCTGCATGGCGAGGTCCTCGAAGTCGACCTGCATGCCGGCGTAATCGCCGCGGCGGCAGAGCTCGACCATCGCCTCGACGGTGCGGCGCACCGCCGCCGTGTCGGAGAGCAGCACGTGGAGCCGGCGCTGGTCGAAGCCCCGGTTCACGACGAGCGGCATGACAGGCACGCCATGGTCCGCCGCAAGCTTCCTCACGCGTGGGTCCAGCTCGCCCCAGACGACGCCGGCCGAGTCCACGTTGAAGACGGAAGGAGCCAGCACGTCGATGCTGTCGATGTGCTTCAGCAGGTCCTCGTAGGAATCCTGCCGGTCGACGTAATAGAAGAGGGCTTCCGGGCGCGACTGCGCGGCCGGACGTCCGCCCTGCGCCACTCCGGGTGCGGGCCGGACGCACGCGGACGCCGCGAGCAGCGCCACCGCCAGGGCCGTGGTCGAACGGGACATCGTCGTCCTCCGATGGAAGTTTCGGTCGTCGACCCGAATCCTAACCTGCCCGCCCCGCCCCCGCGACGTCCTCAGCCTAAGCCTAAGCCTTAGCCTCAGCCTCAGCCCCAGCCGCCTTCTCCGTGCGCGCGACCCTGCGCAGTTTCCGTAGCGCCCATTCCCGCCACTCATCCAGGATCTCGTAGAACGTCGGGATCGCGATGAGCGTGAGCAGCGTCGACGTCAGAACGCCGCCGATGACCGCTCGCCCCAGCGGAGCGCGGAAGTCTGCGCCCTCGCCCGCCCCGATGGCCACGGGCAGCATGCCGGCGATGAGGGCGAAGGTCGTCATCAGGATCGGGCGCAGCCGGATCCTGCCCGCCTGGATGAGGGCGTCACGGCGACTCAGCCCCTGCTCACGGCCCCACTTCGCGAAGTCGATGAGCAGGATCGCGTTCTTCGCCACGATGCCCATGAGCAGGATCACGCCGATGAGGCTCATCAGGTTCACCGTGTCGCCCGTGATGATGAGGGCGAGAACGACGCCGATGAGGGAGAGCGGCAGGGACATCATGATGGCGATGGGGTCGAGGAAGCTCCCGAACTGCACCACGAGGATGAGGTACATGAGGAGCACGGCCACGCCCAGCGCCTTGAAGATGTTGGTGAAGACCTCCACCTGGCTCTCCACGTCGCCGCCCATGGTGATGCGGTAGCCCGGCGGCAGGTGGAGCTGGTTCAGGCGCGACTGGATGCCGGCGGTGACCTCGCCCAGAGAGCGGCCGGACGTGTTCGCCTGGACGTCGACCACGCGCTCCCGGTCGAGGTGGTCGATCTGCGCGGGGCCGATGCCCTGCTTGATGTCCGCCACCTGTCCCAGCGGGATGAGGGCCGGTGAGGCCTGCCCTGGTGTCTGCACGATGAGAGGCAGACTGGCGAGGTCCGCGGGGCGACGCCGCGCCTCGGGCACGAGGCGCACCTCGACGTCCCGTGTCTCGCCCGTGGGATCGACCCAGTCGCCGGCGTCGACGCCGGCGAAGGCAACGCGCAGCGCCTGGCCGATCTGCGCGGCCGTCAGCCCGAGATCGGACGCGAGTCCCCGGTCCAGGTTGATCTCCAGCTCCGGCTTCTGCCCGCGGGTCGAGAGGCCGACGTCCACGGCTCCCTGCACCTGCCGCACGAGGGTCTCGGCCGAGTCGGCGATCTGGGCGAGCGTGTTGGCGTCCGTGCCTCGGATCTCGACCTGGATGGCCTTCCGGCCCCCGCCCATGCTGCTGGTGAAGATGGCGTAGTCGGCGCCCGCGATGCGGCTCATGCGCTCGCGCAGCGTCTGCGCGAAGTCCGTCGCGCTCAGGTGCCGCTCGTCCTTCGGGACCATGCGGATGTAGAGGGTTCCCTGGTCCACGGCCCCCGACGCGCCGCCGATCGTGACGAAGGTGTAGGCCACTTCCGGGTACGAGCGGGCGAGTCGCGCGGCCTCCTCGGCCTTGATGCGCGTGTAGTCCAGGTTGGACCCGGGCGGGGTCTCGAGCTGCACGGTGAGCTCGCTTCGGTCGCTGTCCGGCAGGAAGCCGACGCCGCCGATCGCGGCCTGGAGCGCGAGCGCGCCGACGAAGGTGCCCGTGGCGATGAGCACCATGGCGATTCGGTGGTCCAGCGCCCAGGCGATGACCTTCTGGTAGTTGTCCGCCTGCCTGTCGAACCAGTCGTTGAAGCGCTCGAGCTGGCGTGCGATCCAGTTCCGGTGCTCGCCCTTCTCGAGCTGGGGATCGGCCCAGTACGCCGAGAGCATCGGGTCGAGGGAGAACGACACGAACAGCGAGACCAGCACGGCGGACGCGATGGTCAGGGCGAAGGGCTGGAACCACTGACCCGCGACGCCGTACATGAAGCCCACCGGCACGAACACGGCGATGATCGAGAACGTCGTCGCCGAGACGGCGAGCCCGATCTCGTCCGTCGCCTCCTTGGACGCCTCGAAGTGGTCCTTCCCCATCTCGATGTGCCGGACGATGTTCTCCCGCACCACGATGGCGTCGTCGATCAGGATCCCGATCGCCAGCGACAGCCCGAGCAGCGACATCGTGTTCAGCGTGAAGCCCATGATCAGGACGGCCACGAATGCGGCGAGCACGCTGATGGGCAGCGCGAGGCCGGTGATCACCGTCGACCGCCACGAGTTCAGGAAGAGGAAGACGACGAGCACCGTGAGCAGCGCGCCCTCGAGAAGTGCCTCCTGCACGTTGCGGACGGAGTGCTCGACGGTCTGCCCGGAGTTCTGGATGACGTCGAGCGTCGTCCCCTCGGGCAGCTGCTTCTGGATGGCCTGGACCCGGTTGAGGATCTCCCCGGCGACCTCCGTCGTGCTGTACCCCTTCGACTTCAGGATCTCGATGCCGACGGCCTCCTTGCCGTTGTAGAGGGCGAGCGTGCGGGCCTCCTCGGTGGCATCCCTGACGTCGGCGACGTCGCCGAGCCGCACGACGTGACCGTCCCGCTCCGCGATCACGAGCTGCGAGAACTGCTGCGGTCCCTCGAGACGGCCGCGCAGCCGGATCGTGCGCTCGTTCAGGTCGCCGGTCACGCGGCCGACGGGCGCGGCCAGGTTCTCCTGCTGCAGCGCCTGGACGACCTGACCCACGCTGACGCCCGCGGACTGAAGCGCGGCGGGACGCAGGAGCACGGAGAGCTCCCGCTCGACGTCGCCGGAGGTGCGCACGTCCGCAACGCCCGAGATGGACTTCAGCTCCTTCGTGATCCCGGGATCGGCCAGCCGGGAGAGCTCCGGCACCGTCTGACGGCTCGACGAAAGGGCGAGGGCGACGATCGGGAACTCGGACGGATCGAAGCGCGACAGCACCGGCTCCTTCATCTCCGGCGGCAGGTCCGAGCGGATCGACGAGATCTTGTCCCGGATGTCCTGGGACGCGACCTGCGGGTCCTTCTCGAACTGGAAGAAGACGATGATCTGGGCGAAGCCGTCCATCGAGGACGACTGGATCTTGTCCACACCGCTGATCCCGGCGATCGCCTCCTCGATGGGGTCCGTGACCTCCCGCTCGACGCCCTCCGGGGACGCGCCCGGATAGACGACGGTCACCGAGACGACCGGCTGCTGGACGTCGGGGTACTCGTCCGTCTGAAGAGAGAAGAGGGCGAAGACGCCGAAGACCACCAGCGCGAGCATGCTGACGATGGTGATGATCGGCCGCTGGATGCTGAAATCGGATATGAACATGTCCGGTCCCCTACGACTGGGTTGTCGTACCGGTCGTGGCGGCGGCGGAGTCGCCGGCCGCCGGGATCTCCGCGGCGCTCTGGACCCGGACGGTCGTGCCCGGCGTCACGCCCTGGGCCGCGCCCAGCAACAGCGTGTCACCCGCGGAAACGCCCGCCGTCACGATGACCATCTCCCGTCGCGCGTCCCGCAGGCCGAGCTGCACCGGCACCCGGTCGGCCGTGCCGTTCTCGAGCCGCATCACCGCCGGCGGTCCGCCCGTCCCGGTCAGGGCGCTCTCCGGGATCGCCAGTCCGGTCGCGCTCTGCGTCTGCACGCGGCCCTCGGCGAACAGTCCGCCGACCAGGTCGCCCTCGGTGTTCGGCAGCGACACCACGATGTCCACCTGCCGGGTTGCCGGGTCGGCCACGGGCGCGATCCTGCGGATCCTCCCCTGGAAGCTGCGGCCCTCGTATCCGCGCACCTCGAAGGACACCGTCTGCCCGACGGAGAGGCCGCTCAGTGCCTGTGCCGGGACGGACGCGTCCAGGCGCATGCTCGTCGGGTCGACGACGGTGAAGAGGGCGCCGCCCACCTGCACGACGTCACCCGCATCCACCGATCGGTCTGCGACGACGCCGGTCATCGGCGCGCGGATGACCGTCTGGTCGAGCTGCTTCTTCGCCAGCGCCAGGCGCGAGCGCGCGTCCGCCAGTTGCGACTCCGCCGCCGCGGCCTGCGTCCGGGCCGCCTCGAGGTCCGCTTCCGCGATGGCGCCCGCCTGTTCCAGACGCTGCGAGCGCTCCAGGTTGCGCTGCGCCGTGGTCGCCGCCTGCTGCGCCGACGCGACCTGGGCCCGGGCCGAGAGGTACGAGTCCCGGATCGCCGTGTCGTCGATCCGCGCCATGACCTGCCCCTCCCGGACCTGCTCGCCCGTCTCCGCGGACGTCGAGACGATCGGGCCGCTCACCTGCGCCCGCACCTGCGCTCGCCGCTCGGGCGTGAGCGTCCCCGAGACCACGGGTCCGCTCGTCAATGTCGTCGGTTCGACCACGTAGACGTTCTCCGGGCCGACGACCACCGCCTCCGTCCCCGACGGCTCCCCCGACCCCGACTCCGGTCCCCCGCACCCCGCCACCAGCAGCGCGGCCGATGCGAGGATTGCGGCGCGACAGGCGCCGCGCGTCCGCCGCCGGCGCACCGCCGGCGCCCCGTTCATGGTCCCGTTCATCTACCTGTCGGCCCCCGTGCCGTTGGTCTGTGTTCCCGTGCTGGTCGCCGATGTTCCGCTGCTGCCGGCCCCCGCCTGTGATCCCGTCTGTCCCTGCCCCGCCACCGATCCGCCCGACTGGCCGGACGATGCGCCCGTGCCGCCCAGCGGCAGGTACGGCAGGAGCGCGATCCGCGCCCGGGCTACCTGGAGGTCCCGCGCTGCCGCCGCCCGGTTCGCCTCCGCCTGGCTCAGCATCAGCCGCGAATCCGCCAGCTCGAGCTGCGTCGAGATTCCCTCGCTGAAGCGGATCTCCGCGATCTGGTACGCCTTCGTCGCCTGCTCGACCGTCTGTGCGCTCGCCTCCCACGTTGCGCGGGCCGACTCGAGAGCGTCCCGCGCGCTGCGGGTGTCCAGCTGCGCCAGCTCCCGCGTCTGCTTCAGACGGGCCTGCGCCTCGTCCAGGTTCGCCTGGGCGATCATCTGGTCTCCCACGATCCTGCCGCCGGAAAAGATTGGCAGCTGGACGCTCACCCCCACCGTCCAGTTCGTTCTGAACTCGTTCCAGTTCGGCAGACCGGCGTTCGGGTACGCCACCCGCGAGTATTGACTGCTCACCTGCAACGTCGGGAGCCGCTCTCGGTTCGCCGCCCGCAGCCGGGCCTTCTGGATCGTCACCGTCTGGGCAGCCTGCTTCACCGGCGCCCGGGACTCCGCGAGCGTGTCCGCGTCCACCGGCGGCAGCCCGGCCAGCTTCGCGACCGACCCCGGCAGCGACGGCATCGAGTCTCCCAGCGGGGAGACGAGATCCATGGGCGCGTCGAGGGGAATGTCCAGGAGCTGCTTCAGACGCAGGTGCGCCAGGTCCCGCTGGGACCGCCGCTGAATCACAGTCGGCTCCAGATTCTTCGCCGAGACCTGCGCCCGCAGCAGCTCGAACTCCGGCTTCTGCCCGACCTGCGTCGCCAGCCGCGTCTGCGACAGCGTCGTCCGCGCCTGCTCCAGCGATTGCTGCGAGATCGACAGCAGCCGGTCGCTCAGCAGGGCGTCGTAATAGGCCTGCGCCACGTCCAGCGCGACCTGCGCCTTCTGCGCGTTCAGCGCGACCTCCGCCTGCTCCCGCGCCGCGCTCGCCGCCGACAATCCCGCCCAGAGCTGGCCGCCGTCCCATAGCGTCATCGATCCCTGGAGACCGAGCGTGTACTGGTTCAGCCGGCCGAACGGCAGGTTCCGGAATGCGCTGAACGGGTTCGCCGTCGTCGCGCACTGAACCGCCTTCTCCAGCGAGTCGAGCCGGGCTTCCGTCGACAGTCCCGGCGCCGGCTCGAAGTAGTCGGCACAGTCCGCCGGCCGCGTCGGCCCCGTCGTCGTGTCCGGCGTGCTCTGCAGCGACGAGAACTCCGTCGCCAGCGTACGCGTGTATCCCAGATTCGCGCTCAGGTGCGGGAGCAGCTGTGACCGAGCCTGCCATTCCTGACCCTTCAGCCGCTTCACCCCCGCAGCCGCGACCTGGACCGTCTCGCTCGAATTCTCCGCCATCTGCAGCGCGGAGAACAGCGTGAGCGGCACCGTGTCGCGCGCCGTCCCGGATCCGGGAACGATCGGGGCGACGTCGCTCCGAACCTCCGGCGCACGCGGCGCGGATCCGTCGCCCTCCCCTCGCGACGCCGGGATCACCGCCGGACCCTGCGCCGCCAGGGGACCCGCCCATGCCCACACCACCGCTGCGACGGCCGCCAGCCGCCGCGTCCTCGCTCGAGTCATCGCTCTCCTCGCTCCTTCTCCGCGCCCAGTGCCCGAAGGAACAGCCCCACGTACCGGTCCGCCGACTCCTCCAGCCCCCGCGGGAAGAGGTCCGGCATCACGTCCCGACTCATGGCGTCCGCGAACAGCACGCCCATCAGCATCAGCGACGCGTCCCGGGGATCCACGTCCGCCCGCGACAGCCCCGCGTCCCGCACCCGCGCCAGATACCCGCCCAGCTCCCGCCCCACACGCCGTGGATGCTCCCCCGTCGTCGTCGTCAGGTCCGCGTGCTCCTCCGACTCGCTCATCCCGCGACGGATCACCGAACGCATCTCGTACAGGTTGCGCAGGTGCGCACGGCTCCACTCCCGCAGCTCCCTCCCCGGGTCCGTCGGCTCGTCCGGCAGCGCCGGCACCGCACGCGCAGGCGAGGCCAGGCACACCGCCTCGTGAATCAGCTGCCGCTTCGATCCGAAATGCCGGAACAGCGTCACTTCGTTGACGCCCGCCTCCTCGGCGATCCGTCGCGTCGTGGCGCCACGGTATCCCAGCTCTCCGTACACCCGGAGCGCAGCCTCGAGTATCTGCTCGCGAATTGCCATAGGCGCAGATGATAATGGCTCCCGGGGGGGAGGGCAAGTGGGTACTTGCTTGCGCTTGCGGGACCGCGCGCCGGATTCGACTTTCCGCGCATGGGACGATGGCGCGAGATACGGGGCGCGAGGCGGCTGTGGGACGGACCGCCGGCGGGCGGCGCCACACGGGTGGTGGCACTGGCGGGGCTGCTGGCGCTGGCCGCGTGCGGCGGGCCGCGTGTGCACGAGGTGGTGATCCAGGGCAACGCCTATCATCCGCAGGTGGTGGAGGCGCGGCCGGGGGACGCGGTGCGCTGGATCAACCGGGACATGGTCCTGCACACGGCCACGGCGGTGGGCGGGCAGTGGGACTCGGGCGTGATCCCGGTCGACTCCGCGTGGACGCTGGCGCTGTCGGACACCGGACGCGTGGAGTACTTCTGCACCCTGCACCCGGGAATGCGCGGCTACGTGGAGGTGCGCTCCTCCGAGTAGCGCCGCAGCCACCAGGCAACGCGGAAGCCGAGCAGAAGGGCCACGGCCCCGAGCCCGATGCAGAGACCGGCCCAGATGCCGACGGGTCCTGCGTCGAAGGCGAATGCGAGCCCGTAGGCGAACGGCACGCCGACGGCCCAGTAGCCGAGGCCGGCGATGGCTGTGGGGACGCGCGTGTCCGCGGCGCCGCGCAGCACGGAAACGCCCGCCACCTGCCCTCCATCGAAGATCTGGAACACGGCGGCGACGAGAAGAAGCCGGGAGCCGATGTCGATGATGTCGGGGTCGGGAGTGTAGAGCCCGATGAGCGATCGGCGCGCCGCGAGGAAGAGCAGGGCGAACGCGGCCATGCACCCCACGGCGACGAGGTACGTCGCCGTGACGGCGTGCCGGACGCCCGCCGTCCGGCCCGCGCCGATGTGCTGCCCCACCCGCACGGACCCTGCCATGCTGGTTCCCCAGGCCACCATGAATGTAGTCGCCGCGATGTTGATGGTGACCTGGTGCGCGGCGAGGGGGACGGGCCCGAGCCAGCCCATCATGACGGCGGCGAAGGCGAAGAACCCGACCTCCAGGCCCATCTGTCCGCCGATGGGGATGCCGATGTGGAGGATGCGGGCGAGCCGTCGGGCAGCGGGTCGCCGTACGTCCACGCGGAACGGGTGGAGGTCCTCGCGGCGGCTGACGTAGACGCCCAGGGCGCCGAGCATGATCCAGCGGACGGCGGTGGTCGCCCAGCCGCTGCCGGCAACGCCGAGCGCCGGGATCGGTCCGGCGCCGTGGATCAGCAGTCGGTTGAAGGCGACGTTCGCGGCCAGGCCGAGGAAGGTGATGACCATGATCGGCCGGACGATGTTCATGCCCTCGAGGAACGGTCGGAAGGCGAGGAAGAGGAAGAGCGCGGGTACGCTGGGGGCGAGGGCGCGGAGGTACCCGCCCGCCAGCTCGGCGACCGCGGGGGTCTGGCCGAGCAGCCGGACGATGGGTCCGCCGGCGAGGCACACCGCAGCGACGGGCGCGCTGAGGGCAAGGGCGAGCCAGAGCCCCTGGATGAGCACGCGCCGGCATTCGGCGCGGTCGCCGGCTCCGAACGCCTGGCTGACGAGGGGGGACATGCCGGTGAGGACGCCCTGGCCGATGAGGGTGGTGAAGACGTAGACGGCGCTGCCGACGCCGGCGGCGGCGAGGGACGTCGCGCCGAGAGGTCCGACCATGATGGTGTCGGCGGTGTTCATGCCGACGTTTCCGAGCTGGCCCAGGACGATGGGGCCGGCGAGAGCGACGAGGGCACGCAGCTCGGAGGAAAAGGGGGAGCGGGTCATGGGGGGCCCAAGGTGTCGCGGCGTTCCGGGGCGGGCAAGGGACTTGCGACGGGTTCGCACCGCCCCTGCGTCGGGCCGGACGGCCGGGCGCGTCGCATGGCCGGCACCGGAGGCCGATCCGCCCCGTGTACCTGACGATCCTGACAGTGCTCGCTGCCCTCGCGGCCGCGTTCCTGGCGTTCATCGGCGTGCTGTACCTCACGCGGGGAACCCCGATCCGCACCACGCGCAACCTGGACGGCGAGGGCGATCCGCCGGCCATCGAGGACGAGGACTTCCTCGAGACGATGCAGCTCCACCTGGGGACCGCGTTCCACGACGGCAACGACATCGACATCCTGCCGAACGGGGACGGCGTCTTCCCGTGCCTGTTCGAGGACCTCGCGGCGGCCCGAGACCTCATCTGCTGGCACGTCTTCTGGTACAAGCCGGGCAAGCTGGCGGACCGGGTCTCGGAAGTGCTGAGGGAGCGGGCCCGGGCCGGCGTGACCGTGCTCTTCCTGTTCGACGTCTTCGGGGCCCACGGCATCCCCGACGAGTACTTCGAAGCGATGCGTCGCGACGGGGTGGAGGTCTGTTCGTTTCGACCCGTGCGCTGGAACACGCTGCACAAGGCGCAGAGGCGGACGCACACGCGCGCGGTAGTGATCGACGGGAAGGTCGGCTACACGGGTGGCTTCGCGATCGAGGATCGCTGGCTCGGGGACGGCCGCAGTCCCGGGCACTGGCGGGACACGTCGGTGCGCATCGACGGACCGGCGGTGCGACAGCTCCAGGCTGCCTTCGCCGCCGACTGGGCGGAGGCCCGGGGCGAGCTGCTCGTCGGCGAGCGAGTCTTCCCGTCCGATCGCTGGGCGAATCGGGACGGGGGCCGCTATGCCGGGCTCATGTACTCCGCCCCGTCCGTCGGCAGCACGCCGGCGGAGCGCTTCTTCGTCCTCTCCATCCTGGGCGCCCGGCGTCGGCTCTGGATCACGAACGCCTACTTCATCCCCAACCCCGCGATGGTCCGGCTGCTGGAGAGCGCCGTGGAGCGCGGCGTCGACGTCCGCGTGCTCACGCCGGGCGCAAACACGGACAAGAAGGTGACGTGGTACGCAGGGCGTCTGCACTACGAGGAGCTGCTGGCCGCCGGCGTGCGGATCTACGAATACCGCCCGACCATGGTGCACGCGAAGACGCTGGTCGCCGACGGCGCCTGGTGCGCCATCGGTACCGTCAACTTCGACAACCGCTCGGTGGCGCTGAACGACGAGGTCACGCTGATGATCCACGAGCCAGGCGCGGCGGAGCGGATGGAGCGCCTGTTCGAGGAGGACCTGGAGCACGCGGACGAGCTGCAGCTCGAGCGCTTCCGCGAGCGGGGGTGGGGCGGACGGATGCTCGAATACCTGTCGTATTCGATTTCGCGGCTGCTCTAGCCCGGTCGCTAGCGCCGGACGACGTGCTCGGGACCGAGCTGCGACGGTTCGGTGACGCCCAGCAGCGCCAGGGTGCGCTCGAATTCCTCGCGCAGCTCTCGCAGCACCGACGCCACGCCGGCCTCGCCTCCCGTCGCCAGGCCCCAGAGGACGGGCCGCCCCAGGAGCACCGCCCGGGCGCCCAGCGCCAGGGCGCGGGCGACGTCGACGCCGCGCCGCACGCCCCCGTCCAGCAGGACCGGCAGCCGCCCTTCCGCGCCGCCCACGACGCCCGGCAGCGCATCCAGCGTGGCCAGCGCTCCGTCGAGCTGACGGCCGCCGTGGTTCGAGACCACGACGCCGGCGGCGCCGTGCTCCGCAGCTCGACGGGCGTCGTCGCCGGACAGGATTCCCTTCACGATCACCGGCAGACCGGACCGGTGGGCGAGCCACTCGACCGCGCCCCAGTCCAGGGTAGGGTCGAACTCGCGGCCGATGAAGGCGTGCAGTCCGGACCCGGCGGAGTCCGGCATCCCGCTCTGCCGGTGTCCCTGGAAGTTCGCCATCTCGATGCCCGGCGGCAGCGTGAAGCGGTTGCGAGCGTCCCGCTCCCGCTTTCCCTGGACCGGAACGTCGACCGTCAGGCAGAGGGCGGTGCAGCCTGCTGCCCGGGCGCGGTCCACGAGGGCGCCCGTCAGCTCGCGATCGCGGAAGACGTAGACCTGAAGCCAGAACGGGCCCGCCGCGGCCCCGGCGATCTCCTCGACGGTGCGGGTCGAAAGAGTGCTGGCCACCATGAGGGAGCCGGTCTCCCGGGCGGCGCGGGCCGTGGCCGTCTCTCCGTCCGGGTGGGCGAGGGCCTGGAACGCCATCGGTGCGACGAGGATCGGTGTGTCCAGCCTCGCACCGGGCACCTCCGTCGCCCCGCTCACGCGGGAGACGTCGACCAGGACGCGGGGCACCAGGGCCCAGCGGTCGAACGCCTCCCGGTTCCACGCCAGGGTGCGCTCGTCATCGGCGCCACCTGCGTAGTAGTCGTACACGTCGCGGGCAAGCGCCTCCCGCGCCCGCGCCTCCAGCGCCTCGATGCCCATGATCCGGCCCCATTCCGTGGTTTCTGCCCGGTCCGCTCGCCGGGCGCAGTGAATGGTGCCGCGCGACGGGCGCCGGCGAAAGGCTGCCCGCGGACGATGGCCCGCGCCTTGCCCTCGGTCCCCGCATGAACTCGAAACGATGGATTGCAGCCGCTGCCGGCGCCGCGGCGGCCGCGGCCGCATACGCCTTCGTCGTGGAGCCCCGGTGGCTGCAACTCCGGCGGGTGCGGATCCACGTGCGCGACCTGCCGCCCGCACTCGAGGGGCTGCGGATCGGGCTGCTGACGGATCTGCACGCGGATCCCGGAGACCTCGCGATGACGAGACGGGCGGTCCGCCGCGTGATGGACGCAGAGCCGGACCTGGTGGCGCTGACGGGCGACTTCGCGGCCGACGACGCGCCCGGCTTCGGCTCGGTGTTCGGGGCGCTCTCGCCGCTCGAGGCGCCGCTCGGGGTGTACGCCGTTCCGGGCAACCACGACTACCACGTCGGCATCGATGCGTGGCGGCAGCAGGTCGGAGCCCACCCGCGCATCGTCGACCTCACGAATCGCTGCCTGATGTTCCGCCTCGACGAGGCCCGCCTGTGCGTGGCGGGCGTGGACGATTACTACGAAGGGCGCCCGCGCCTCCGGCTTCCGCCGCCCTCCGAGCGGGACGCGACGATCCTGCTGGCCCATTCGCCCGACCAGGCCGAGCGCTGCCGGCGCTCGTACGACGCCGTCGACCTCATCGTGAGCGGGCACACGCATGCCGGTCAGGTGCGCCTCCCTTTCCTCGGGGCACCGGTCAGCGCCGCCGAGAACCCGCGGCTGTACGAGGACGGCGTCCGCAGGCGTCCGTGGACCCAGGTCTATACGTCGCGCGGAGTGGGGACGGTGCATCTGCCCATCCGCTTCTTCGCGCGACCGGAGGTATCGGTGCTGGACCTCACCGCGTCGCCGCGCCCGCCCCTGTCTCCGCTCGCCCGTCTCGTACGGCGCCTCGCGCGGCGCCCGGGCCCCGTGGTTTCGGGCACCGCCACCCGCTGACCGGTTGCGGCACCGCGTTTGCACCCGGAGAAGAGTGCAGGGAACCCGAAAGAGGACAGGTCGAGATGGTAGCATTTCCTTCAGTGGACGGCGTGGACCGGGACGAGCTGGTGTGGAAGGCGACGTCCGCAGCAGCGGCAGTCGGCGCAGGCCTGGCCGTCCGGGCGATCGCACGTGCGGCATGGCGTGCCATCCGGGACGACGATCCGCCGGCCAACCCGGCCGATCCCTTCACCTCCTGGGGAGACGCCCTGATCTGGAGCATCTCTCTCGGAATCGGCGCCGGGGTCGGCCGCATGCTGGCACGGCGTGGCGCCGCGAAGGGATGGCAGCACGTGACCGGTCAGCTCCCGCCCGACGTACTGGACCTGGGCCGCATGACGAATCGCATGAAGCGATTCGTCCCGGGCTAGCGAAACCTTCGGCCGTCGTCTCCCGTAAGGGAAGCGGACGTCTCAACAACCGGAGGGAGAAATGGGCGGCTTCTTCGTGAAGTCCATGACGGCGGCGGGACTCGTGGTGGCGGGCATCTTCGCCATCAAGATCATCATGGGCATCCTCGGCGCGGTCTTCGGACTCGCGTCGTTCATCCTGTTCACGGTGCTTCCGCTGGCATTCGTCGGCTGGATCATCGTGTCCATCATTCGCCACTGGCGGAAGAAGCCCGCTCTGGACTGATCTGCGGCGCGGCCGACGAGCCGCGCAGGCGAGAACCCACCCGAACGCCGCGGCCGGTCCCGACCGGCCGCGGCGTCGCCGTGTCCGTCAGAGCTCTCCCGGCACGCTGGCGCGAGGTGTGCGACCCCCGGACACGGAGGGCGCCATGGGGCGCTCGAAGGTGGAACCAGAGGGGCACGAGCATGTCGGGACGACTGGATGGAAAGGTCGCGCTGATCACCGGATCCGACTCCGGGATCGGAGCCGCGACGGCGGAAGCGATGGCGCGAGACGGCGCCCACGTGGCCGTGGTGTATCACACCGACGAGGACGGCGCCCGCGAAACGGCGGCGGCCGTGGAGCGGCAAGGCCGCCGCGCGGTCGTCGTCCAGGCGGACGTTTCGGACGTCCGTTCCGTGGAGCGGATGTTCGATCGGACCGTCGAGGCGCTCGGCCCCCCCGACGTCCTCGTCAACAACGCCGGTGTGAATTACGTGGACGAGCCGGCCATCGACATGGACCTCGACGACTGGTCGCTTCGCCTGCGCACGGACCTCGACGGCCCCTTCCTGTGCGCTCGCCGCTTCGTCCGCGAGCGGCGACGCAACGGCGGGGGTGGGCGCATCGTCAACATCACCTCCGTCCACGAGGAGACGCCCATCCCCCGAGGCGCCGCCTACAACGCCGCGAAGGGAGGGCTCCGGAACCTCACCCGTTCCCTGGCCCTCGAGCTGGCGGCCGAGGGGATCACCGTCAACAACGTCGCGCCCGGCATGATCCTCACGCCCATGAACCAGGAGGCCGTCGAGGACCCGGAGGAGCGGGAGCGCGCGTCGCGCCACATCCCCATGCGGCGTCCGGGCGAGCCACGGGACGTCGCCGAGCTCGTGGCGTTCCTGGCGACGGATGCGGCGTCCTACATTACGGGTGCCACCATCTTCGTCGACGGCGGCCTGATGCTCACGGCGGGTCAGGGCGCCTGACCCACCGAAACCCCACCAGAGGAGAGACGATGCCGTACCCCGATCTCATGATCGCGCCCATGCGCCGCGAACTGACCGACAACGGCGTGCAGGAGCTGCGAACGGCCGAGGAGGTCGACGCGGTCCTCGGCCGCGGCGAGGGCACCACGGCCGTTGCCGTCAACTCGATGTGCGGCTGCGCCGCCGCCCTCATGCGACCGGCGTTCCTCCGGGCTCTGCAAGAGGGGGCCCGGCCCGATCACGTCGTGACCGTCTTCGCCGGCCAGGACCTCGAGGCCACCGCCCGGGCCCGCGAGTACTTCACCGGCTACCCGCCCTCCTCCCCCTCCGTCGCGCTCCTGAAGGACGGCCAGCTGGTCTGGATGATGGAGCGCAGCAACATCGAGGGACGCAGCCCCGTCGCCGTCGCGGCCGAGCTCCGCGAGGCCTTCGCCCGCCACTGCGCAGAAGCCTAGCCCCCGCCGCAGGCGGGCAGACGCCCCCGCCGCAGGCGGCCGGACGTCCCCGCCGCAGGCGGGCAGTCCCCCCGCCGCAGGCGGAACCCCCCGCCGCAGGCGGGCAGAAGTGTCCCCGCCGCAGGCGGAACCCCCGCCGCAGGCGGTGCCCCGCCCCCCAGGGCGGTGCCCGGCGGCTCCGCCGCCGTGCCCCGCGGCCCCGCCGCGGTGCCCCGCGCCGAAGGCGCGGCAGTCAGGCGCGGCCATCACGCCAGGTGATAGAACGCCCCCAAGATCGCACCATAGATCCCGTGGGCCAGCAGGGTCACGAACGGCGTCCGCAGGCCGTAGTGCAGCGCGAGGAATCCGGGCGGCTGGATGCGGCGTTCGAGGGAAGGGCCTTGGAGGTCGCTGGCCATTCGTGGATGGAACGTGGGCAGCAGCGGCATGACGACCACGAGGACGAAGAGGCCCTGGATCGCGCCGAAGGTGAGCCCGATCCATAGGTTGGCCCGGCCGAGGCTCTGGAAGAGGAGGCCGTAGAAGATGGCGAAGGCCCAGCCGTCCACGAAGTGGATGAGGGCGCCGTAGAGGTGCGATTTCCGCCGGCTGGGGGTGACCATGGAGCCGATGAGGAACGTGATGCTCATGCGGGACAGGCCGGCCTGCTGGCTGCCCATCATGAGGCCCGTGAGCACCATCGTCGCGGCGAATCCCCAGAGGAATGCGCTTCCCCAGTTCATAGCGATCCCTTCTTCTCTCCCGTGCCGACCTCCGCCGGCTCCTCGCCTTTCTCGACCCGGGCGATGGAGTCCGCGGCGTTGATCAGGCCCACGTGGGTGAAGGCCTGAGGGAAGTTGCCCAGCAGCATCCCGTTGGACGGATCGATCTCCTCGGAGAAGAGACCCACGTCGTTGCTCATCCCGAGGAGATGCTCGAAGGCGCGCTTCGCCTCCTCGAGGCGTCCCTGGCGTGCCATGAGCTCGATCTCCCAGAAGCTGCAGATGCCGAACGCTCCCTGATCGGAGCCCTGCATGCCGTCGTTGCGCCGGTAGCGGTAGAGCAGTCCGTTCCGTTCGAGCCGCTCACGGATGCGCTCACCCGTCTTTCGCATGCGCTCCTCCCGCGCCTCGCGGTACCCGTAGATGGCCATGAGGAGGAGGCTGGCGTCGACCTGGTCGCCGTCGAAGGTGGCGGTATAGCTCTGGATCTCGTCGTTCCAGCCGTGCTCTTCGACGGCGTCGCGGATCTCCTGGCGCACCTTCTGGAAGCGGTCGACCGGCACGGAGACGACGCCGGCCTCGTGGAGCTTGAGAAGCGCGTCCAGCCCGACCCAGCAGAACGCCTTCGAGAGCGTGTGGTGCGTCCGTTCCCCCCGCACCTCCCAGATCCCGTTGTCCGGCTCCTTCCAGATCTCGCAGATCGTCTTGCCGAGCCCGACGACCATCTTCTTCTCGTCGTGGTCCAGCTCGCCGCCGCGCTGCACGTAGCTCAGGGCGGCCGCCAGGACCTCACCGTAGACGTCGACCTGGAGCTGGTCGTGTGCGCCGTTGCCGACCCGAACCGGGGCCGAGTTCCGGTAGCCCTCGAGATGGTGGAGCGTCCGCTCGCGCACGCGCGTGCCGCCGTACAGCGTGTAGAGCACCTGCAGCTTCGGCCAGGTCAGCCGCGTCGCGTGGAGCATCCAGGACATGAACTGCTGTCCCTCGTCCGTGATGCCGTTGTCGATGAGGGCGCGCAGCGTCATGGTCGAGTCCCGCAGCCAGCAGTAGCGGTAGTCCCAGTTGCGGGTGCCGCCAATCTCCTCCGGAAGCGAGGTGGTCGGCGCAGCGACGATCGCGCCTGAAGGGGCGAAGACGAGGAGGCGCAGAAGCAGGATGCTGCGGAGCACCGCGTCCTCGTACGGCCCCTCGTACGAGCAGCGGCTGATCCACTCGTGCCACCACTCGCGCGTGCCGTCGAGACGCTTCTGGGCGGCTTCGCCGAGTCCGCCCACCACCGCGGGCCCCAGCTCCGCTGTCAGGGAGGCCCAGCGGACGTCACCCTCCCGCATGTGCACGGTCCCGCGCGCCCCCTGTCCGGGGCGGATCTCCATGTCCACGTCCGTCTGGAGGGCGACGACGAGGCCGCCGTCGACTGCGAGCAGGCCCGTGCTCCGGTCGTGCGTCAGCTTCGGGACCCTGCGGGCGTACTGGAAGCGGGGATCGAAGACGATCTCGACGTCGAGCTCGCCGTCGATGCACTCGATTCGCCGCAGGACCTCCTGGTCCGGCAGAAGCTGCCTGTCCCGCTCGGCCGCGCTCGGGATCGGCATGACGTCCGTTACCGTGATCGCCCCCGCCTGCGTGCGCAGCGTCGTTACGAGGACGTTCGTCGGGCCCGCGTAGCTGCGCTTGCTGTGGAAGGTTTCGGTCGGCGCGATGCGGAATCGGCCGCCGTCGTCCGCGTCGAGGATCGCCGCGAAGACGCTCGGGCTGTCGAATCGGGGCAGACAGAGCCAGTCGATGGAGGCGTGTCGGGAGACGAGGGCGGCGCAGCGCCCGTTTCCGATGAGCGCGTAGTCGCCGATGTCGGGGTACTTCGACGCGTTTCCGTCCATGTCACCGCGGCCGGGGTCCGCGTCGCGGATCGCGCTTCGGAGCGCGAGCGACGACCGACGCTCGCCCGTCGGAGACGTAGCGCTCGCCGCTTCGGTCCAGCCGGTCCAGGGCCTTCTCGAGATCGTCGGCCGTCACCTGGATGCGTGTCAGGTGCAGCGGATCGAACTCCTGCGTGTAGGGGCTGGGCACCGGATTGCCCGCGACGAGGAGCACCGAATCGAAGGCGTACCGGACGACCCGTCCCGTCTTCGGGTCCGTCCACGCGCCTCGGACCGCCAGCTCGCGGTCCTTGGGCCACGCCCCGAGGGGGAGCGCGATGGTCCGCACGCGGTAGCCGGGCACCGCCGAGTCGATCGCCATCTGCCCTCGCGCGATCTGCTCCTGGACCGTCTCGTCGTCGTACTTCGCCAGGTTCGCGTGCCACAGCGTATGGTCGCACAGCTCGAAGCCCCGCTCCGCCAGGAAGCGGAGCTTTCGGTAGCGCCACTCCGTCTTCTGTCCCTCGATGCCGCGATTGCCGAAGAACGACCGCCCCGCCTCCGCGTTCGAGAGCAGGCAGAACGTGGCCCGATCCGCCCATCCCGGATGGCTCCGGCGGAACTCCAGCCAGATGCCCACCGCGCTCGCGGGGTCGACGACGAGGCTGTCCCCTTCGGGCAGGTAGCGGAACTGGGAGGGGGACGCGTCGTCGAACGTGATGACGACGGGCGAGAGCCCGGCGGGCAGGTCGAGACGACGGGCGGTGAGATCCGAGACGGTGACCGGCCGATAGCCCCGCTCGTAGAGGAGCTCCAGATCCCGTCGGAACGACGCGGTGTCCCTCTGCCAGCGGGTGTCGCCCGCACCGAACAGATGATACTCGAGGATGGGAATGTGCCCCTCCTCGTTCGGGGTGCGCACGGCCGGGGACTGGCCGCGCACGCCGTGCGCCGCCAGCACTCCCATCGCCATCAGGGCTGCCGCCGTCCGGATCCTCATTCCGCTTTCGCCGCCTCGTTCGGTCGCCTTCCAGTGGTCCGGCCTGGGCCGGCGAGACCTTGCAGTCGCAAGGAAGTTGCCAGAACCGCGTCGCCGCGGGAAGCGGGGGGGCGACGCGCCGGCCTCGGCCTCGATCTCCGCCGGCACGCCCTCCGGCACCGATCCCTGCGATTTCCTCCCATTCGGGACGCCGGCCCGTGTCCTTGCCGCGCGCAGCGCCCCTCGCAAGCCGGAGGCCCGGGACTGCACCTCGTGTGCAAGCCCGTTCTGCCCGCGCGTCATACGGACCGGACGCAACACGGAGGAAGCCATGCGCGGAAACATCGTAGTCGCCCGTCGGTGCTCGACGCCGGTCCTGCTCGTCCTGCCGGTCCTGCTCGTCCTGCCGGCCGCTCTCGCGGGCCAGGGCTGGATCGAGGCGCCCGGGCTCGTCAGGCTGCGGACCGACGTCACGGCAACCGTCCACGGCCACGTCGCCACGGTACAGGTGGAGGAGTGGTTCCGGAACGACGGATCCGGGCTGGCGGAGGGCGACTACCTGTACCCGCTTCCGGGAGAGGCCGTGTTCGCGGACTTCTCGCTCTTCCAGGGTGACCGCGAGCTGCGCGGCGAGACCATGGACCGGGACCGGGCGCGCTCCGTCTACGAGGAGATCGTGCGGCGACGTCGCGACCCGGCCCTCATCGAGCTCGTCGGCCACGGACTCGTGCGGACCCGCGTCTTCCCCATCGCGTCGGGCGAGACGCGACGCATCACGCTCCGCTTCACGGAGGTGCTCGAGCGGTCCGGGGACGCGCTGCAGTTCCGCTACGCCGCGGCGCGCGGGGGGGAGCGCCGCCCCGGACTCGTCGACCGGATCCTGGAGGGACCGATCCCACTTCCCGACGTTCCGCCCGGACGGGTCGGACGGCTGCCCTCCGGCGGCGGACCGAACCCCGCCGGCTCCGCGGCCGGTGGCCCCGTGGGGCCCGACCCTGCGACGTCGACCGGCGGCTCCGGCTCGTCGCTCCGCTTCACGCTCGTGGTGCCGGACGCCGAGGCGTTCGGCGACCCGTACTCGCCGACGCACCGCCTGCAGGTCGACCGGTCGGGCGGCCGAATGACGGTGCGGCCGGCGCAGGAGCTGCGCGGCGACGTCGTGGTCCTGCTCCCCCTGCGCAGCCGCCTCGCCGGCCTGTCGGTGCTCGCCCACCGGGCGGGGCGGGACGAAGACGGCTACTTCCTCCTCACCGTTTCTCCGGCCCGGGCGGCCGCGTCCCGCATCCCGCGGGACGTGACGGTGGTGCTCGACGTGTCCGGGTCCATGTCGGGCTCGAAGATGGAGCAGGCGCGGGACGCGGTTCGGGGACTGCTCGGCACCCTCGGGAGGGATGACAGGTTCCGGCTGATCGCCTTCAGCGGGGACGTCCGCAGCCAGCGGTCCGCGCTCCAGCCTGCGGCGCCCGCGCCCCTGGAGGAAGCCCGCGTCTGGCTGGACGCCCTCCAGCCCGGCGGCGGGACGAACATCGCGGGCGCCCTCGCCGAAGCGCTGCGCGATCGCGCGCCGCGGGGCCGCCTCGGCGTCGTCGTCTTTCTCACCGACGGGCTCCCGACCGTCGGCGAGCGGGACGCCGAGCGCATCGCGGACGCCGCCGAGCGGGAGGCGGGCGACCGCCGGGTCTTCGCCTTCGGCGTCGGCTACGACGTGAACACGTATCTGCTGGACCGGCTGGGCGCCGTGGCCGGCGGCGCCGCCCAGTACGTGCAGCCGGGCGAGGACCTTGAGGCACCGGTGTCGGCGCTGGCTGCGCGCATCCGCTACCCGGTGCTGACGGATCTGCGCATCGACGGCGCGCCGGTTCGTCTGTCGGAGGTCTATCCCCGGGAGCTGCCGGACCTGTTCGCGGGTCAGGACCTGATCGTCATGGGCCGCTACTCGGGCGCTGCAGAGGACGCGCCCCTGGCGGTGGTCGGGAGCAGGGAAGGGCGGAGGGAGCGCGTCTCCGCCCCGGTCGCGTTCCCGGCCGTGGACGCCGGCAACGGCTGGCTGCCGAGGCTGTGGGCCGCCCGCAAGATCGGCTTTCTCACCCAGCAGGTGCACCTCGAGGGCGCGAGCCCGGCGCTCGTCGACGAGATCCGGAACACCGCTCTGCGCTACGGCCTGCTCAGCGAGTACACGGCCTACCTCGTTCAGGAGCCGGGCGACGTCGCGTCCGCGCCCGTTCGGCGCATGCACGCTCCTGCCGCTCCTCAGGCTCGCGACCGGCATGGCCGCCGTGCGAAAGGCCGAGTCCGCCCGCATTGCCCGTGAAGCCCGGACGGCCGGTGACATCTCGCTGTCGGAAATCGTCGTCACGGGTACAGGCACCGCAGGCAACGCGTCGTCGGCCACCCCGTCCGACGGCGACGGCGACGCCCGCCGCCTGGCCGGCCGGCTCTTCCTGCGCCACGACGGGGTATGGGCCGAAGCGGGCGCGCCGGCGGATCTGCCGGTCGTGAAGGTCAAGGAGTTCGGCCCCGCCTATTTCGCTCTCCTCTCCCGGCTGCCGGAGCTGGAGCCGTACTGGAGCGGGCTCGGCCGCGTCCGTGTGGGCGGCGGCCGCGTGGCCGTCGAGGTGGCCGACGAAGGGGTCGAGCGGCTTGCGCCGTCGGAGCTGGAGCGACTCGTACGGGAGTTCAGGGAAACCCGAAGCTGATCGGATGAGCCTCGACTGGGCGGTCGTCTACCGAGCCGTGTACGCGGACCTCGTTCGCTACCTGCACCGCAAGGTGTGGGACGGCGAGCGCGCCCAGGAGCTCGCGCAGGAGGCGTTCGTGCGGGGGCTCAGCCACGAGGGCGACGGGCCGGACAACCCTCGGGCCTGGCTCTTCCGCGTCGCGTCAAACCTGGCGCGGGACGAGGCGCGCACCGCCGTGCGGCGACGTCGCCACCTCACCCTCGTCCGGGCCGAGAGCGTCCGGGCGGCAGAGCCGGACGGTCCGGCCCGTCTCGAGTCGGAGCAGCGCTCGGCACGCGTCCGGGCCGCCCTCGACCGCCTTAGCGATCGGGACCGGGAGGCACTGCTTCTCTGGGACGCCGGCATGAGCTACGCGGACATCGCGGAGCGCACGGGGCTCGCGGCGGGGGCGGTCGGCACGACGCTGGCCCGCGCCCGCCGGCGCCTCGCCGAGGCGTA
This sequence comes from uncultured Gemmatimonadales bacterium, assembly GCA_963728445.1. Classification (GTDB taxonomy): domain Bacteria; phylum Gemmatimonadota; class Gemmatimonadetes; order Longimicrobiales; family RSA9; genus CAVSJO01. The sequence goes on from CAVSJO010000007.1 coordinate 112,573, forward strand.
TCAAGCGCTGGAGGACGAGCATGTCGCACGTGGATGAAGGTCGGCTGCACGCGTACCTGGACGGCGAGCTGGACTCCGCCGGACGGGCGCGTTTGGAGACGCACGTGGCGGAGTGTGGCCACTGCCGCTTGGCCCTCGGGGACGCCCGGGCGGTGCGGGACGAGTCCCGCTTCATCCTGCGCGGCGCCGCGCCCGAGGTCATCGAGGAGATTCCCTTCGGCATCCTCCAGGGGCGCGCCGACGGCCGGCGGGGCGTGCGTCCCGTCCGGCGCGGCTTCCGGCCAGGTCCCGTTGCCTGGGCGGCGAGCCTCCTCCTCGCCATCGCCGCGGGGTGGTTCGGGCGCGCATCCCTTCGGACCCCCGCCGAGCCGGGAGGACGCGGCCCCGCCGCAGCCCGGACCGCCGAGGCGGCGACTCGCCCCCCGCAGGCCGGGATGCCCGCTCGAGTACCCGGAGCCGGGTCGCCGGCCTCCGACGGGGCGCCGGCCTCAGAGGATCGCCTGGCCGCGGCCGGGCCGTCCGACGCACGCGGCAGCGGTCCGGCCGAGGCCGCGCCTGCGCCCGCCGTCGCGTCGGCGGATGCGCGCGGTGCCCGGCGGTTCGGCGACGGAGAGCGCCTGCCGACCGCGGTCGAGGACCGGGTCGCGGCAGCGACGACGGAGAAACCGGAGGCCGCTCCCGGGGGGGCGCTCGGGCAGCACGCTCGGCGCGGGGGCGAGATCGGACCGGCGCCGCAGGCGAAGCTCTCCCTGGACGAGATCGTCGTCACGGCGGCTCCGGTGACGACCGGAGTCCCGGCGACGGCCTACGCGGCGGAGACCTCGACGCCCTCCGCGGCGGAATACTCCGACGTGATCGACCGGTCGTCCGCCCCGCCTGCCCGGTTCTCCGGCGGCACGTGGGTGCCGGTGGCGGAGGAGGATGCCCGCGCCGCTCTCGGCGGCCGCGCCCCGCTCCGCGTGCCCGTCCTCGAGGTCGTCGCGTATGAGGAGGCCGTGTTCGGCGACGAGCTCGTCGTACGCGTGCGCCAGCGGCTGGAGGACGGCGCACTGCTCGACCTCTACCAGCGCATCCCGGGCGCCGCCGGCTCGGCCGGCCCATCGGGCGACGACCGTCAGACCGCGCTCCGGACGGCGAGGACGCGCACGGTTCCGTCGTCGACGGCGCCCGCCTCCGGGGCGCCGCCTTCCGCGCCGCCGCCTTCCGCGGCGCCGCCCTCCGGCGCGCCGGCCCCCGCCGCATCGGTGGGACCGGCGTCGGAGCCTGCAGGCGATGCGGCGGGGTCGGCGAAGCCCGCCGGCCAACAGGATGGTTCCGGCCGCGGCGAGCCGGCGAGCGGTGGTCAGGCGGTTCCCGGCGCCGTCGCGGGCGCCGTCCCGCGCCCGACCACCGGGGCGTCCGGCGGCGCGAAGACGGGCTCGACGTCGGCGACGTCCTCGTCGGGAAGCGACGCTTCGGGTCTCGTGCGCAGCATCGTCGGCCTCTTCCACCGCAACGAGAAGGCGAAGCCCGCGGACCCGATGCTGCGCTTCGTGCGGGTCGATGGGGAGGGAAGCGCGCGGGCGCTGCTGTCCGGCGTGGACGTCACGGCGCGGGGTCCCCTCGATCCCGAGCGGCTCCGGGAGCTCCTCGCGTCGGCTCGGTCCGGGGGGCGGTAGGGCCGGAGCTTGATCCCGCCTCGGGCTCCACCCCACATTCCGCCGACGAGCCGCGCCGCGAGCAGGCCAGCGCACCGGCGCCTGGCGGAGAACCGACCCGAGCCCATCGACGATGCCGCCCCTTACGACGGACCAGATCCGTGCCCGTTTCCCGGCCCTCCAGCGCAGCCACGGCGCCGCGCCCGTCGCGTACTTCGACGGGCCGGGCGGCACGCAGGTGCCCCGTGAGGTCGCAGACGCCGTCGCCGACTACCTCATCCACCACAACGCCAACACGCACTGGCGCTACCCGACGAGCGAGGAGACCGACGCCATCCTCGAGCACGGTCGCCGGGCGATGGCCGACTTCCTGAACGGCGACCCGGCGGAGATCGCGTTCGGCGCCAACATGACCACGCTCACGTACCACCTTTCCCGGGCCCTCGGCCGCGGATGGGGCCCGGGGGACGAGGTGGTCGTCACCGAGCTGGATCATCACGCGGACATCGACCCCTGGCGGGCCCTGGCCGTGGAGCGGGGCGTGACGGTGCGCACCGTGCCCATGGACCCGGCAACGGGTACCCTCGTAGAGGGCGCGCTGGAAGCGGCGATCGGACCCCGCACACGGCTGGTCGCCATCGGCGCCGCGTCCAACGCGCTGGGCACCATCAACGACGTCGCCCGAGCCGTGCGCCTCGCCCACGATGCGGGCGCGCTCTGCTTCGTCGACGCCGTGCACTACGCACCCCACGCCCTGGTAGACGTCCGCGCCATCGGCTGCGATTACCTGGCCTGCTCTCCGTACAAGTTCTACGGTCCGCACCTGGGCGTGCTGTGGGGACGGCGGGAGCTGGTGGAGGCGCTGGACGTTCCCCGCCTCGAGCCCGCCCCGAACGAGCGGGCGGAGCGGCTGGAGACCGGCACGCAGAACCACGAGGGAATCGCCGGAGCGAGCGCCGCCGTGGACTTCCTCGCGTCCATCGCCGGGGAAGGAGACGCGTCCGACAGGCGACGTCGCCTGCAGGAATCCTTCGCCGTCCTCCACGCCCGGAGCGAATCGCTCCTCGAGCGGACGTGGTCCGGCCTGTCCGGCATCGACGGCGTCCGGCTCTACGGCCCCCCGCCGGGCCGTCCCCGCACGCCGACGGTTGGCTTTGTCGTCGACGGCGTCGCCGCCAGCGACGTGGCCGCCGGGCTGGCCGAGCGAGGCGTCTTCGTGTCCCACGGCGACTTCTACGCGGCGACGGTCGTCGCCCGCCTCGGGCACGGAAGGGACGGCATCGTACGCGCCGGTTGCGCGTGCTACACGACCGAGGCGGAGGTCGACCGCCTGATCGAGGGCGTGCGGGCGCTGGCATGAGCCGGGCGGACAGCGTGGCCGTCGCGCCGCACCACCTCACCGACGCCTTCCTGGGGTGGCTGCCGGCGGGGTGGGCCCGCGTCGCCGCGCTGGTGGTGATCGCGCTGATCGCCCACGTCGTGGTCGCCCTGCTGCGCTCCGGCCTCGAACGCCTGAGCGCGGGGCCGACGATGGAGGCGCCGAATCGCCAGCGGCTGCAGCACACCAATCCCAAGGTGGCGACGGTGGGCAGCCTCACCGTCAGCGCCCTCACCTTCACGATCTACTTCACCGTCATCGGGCTGATCCTCTCCGAGCTCGGCGTCAATCCGACGACGTACTTCGCCACGGCGACGGTCGTCGGGCTCGCCGTCGGCTTCGGCTCCCAGGGGCTGGTGCAGGACGTCGTGATCGGGCTGACGCTGGTCTTCTCGGACGTGGCGGACATCGGGGACGTGGTGGAGATCGCGGGACAGGTGGGTCGCGTCGACCGCATGGGCCTGCGCTTCACGTCCCTCGTGAATCACCTCGGCCAGACGGTCTTCATCCCCAATCGCAACATCGCCGTGGTAGGCCGCTACCGGAACGGCCATGTGCGCATGCTGATGGACGTGCAGGTCCCTGCCGGCGCGGAGGGTCAGGTGGTGGAGCAGACGGTCCGGAAGGTGGCGCTCGGTGTCCGATCCCAGCTCGGCTCGCTCGTGCTCCGGGACCCGGAGCTCGTCGGCGTCCGGGACGCCGAGCCCGGCGGATGGCGCTATGTGCGGGTGAAGCTGCGCGTCTGGCCCGGCCAGACCGCCACCGTCGAGACCGCTTTCCGGCAGCGCGTCGTCGCCGCCCTGAAGGACCTCGATCCCGCCTACTCCGACTGGATGGTCACCGCTTCCTACCGCGTCCTCTGACGCTCACTCGTGCCCGTGGGCGTGCCCGCCCCCCGGGGCACGATCATCAGAACTCCCCGACCATCCCGATCTCCGCCTCCAGCCGGTAGCCCGTCTCCCGCTCGACCGTCTCCTGGGCAAGCTCGATGAGGTCGAGTACGTCCCGGGCCCTGGCGCCGCCGAGGTTCACGACGATGTTCGCGTGGCGCTTGAAGATCATCGCTCGCCCGGAGGGGTGGATGTGCCCCTTCAGTCCGCACTGGTCGATGAGCCGACCGGCGCCGACTCCTTCGATCTTCTTGAAGACCGAGCCGGCGCTGGGGTAGAGCCAGAGGTCGGGGTGGCGGTCGTCGCGCCACTCGAGGTTCGCCCGGATCACGGCCCTCATCTCCGTCTCGTCGCCGGGTTCGAGCCGGAAGGTCGCGGACAGCACGACGTCCGGCCGTTCGTGGAGGATGCTGAAGTCGTAGCCGAAGTCGAAGTACTCGGCATCGACCTCCCTCCGATCGCCGTCCGCCGTGAGGATCTCGCACACCTCCACGACCTCCTCGATGAAGACGGTGCGCTCCCGGTCCGGCGCGAGGAAGTGCAGGTTCTGCCACATGGCGCCCCCGACGGAGCTGGGGATGCCGACGAAGTGGTGCAGCCCGCCGAGACCGCGCGCCACCGTCGCCTGGATGACGTCCGGGTACATGGTGGCACCGCTGCCCACGCGCACGCGGCCGCCGTCGAGGAAGCGGATGCCGCCGGCCTCGTTGCGGATGACGAGGCCGCGGAAGCCGCCGTCGCCCACCAGGATGTTCGCCCCCGAGCCAAGGAGGAAGAAGGGCAGACCGGCGGCCCGGGCGGCGGTCACGGCGTCGGCGAGCTCCTCGGCGTCACGGACGCGCAGGAAGAGGTCTGCGGGGCCGCCGATCCGGAAGGTGGTGAAGGGCGCGAGGGCGACGTTTCGCTCGACCCGTCCGGGTCCGAAGCGGGCGTCGAGCTCCTGCGCCGCGTCCCGGACCGCGTTCCCGGCGCCGCCGCTCAATCGCCTTCGTCGCCGCCGACGGCGTTCGTCGGCGTCCAGGACGGTGCATCGCTCGCGGGGAACGACTCCTGGGACGCCTCGTCGACGCGGTCGCGCGGGATGTGTCGCCGGTTGGACACGTGGCTCCGGGGCCCGCCGGCGGGCGGATCGTGCTCGGAGTTGTCCATGCCCATCGCTTCGTAGACCTCGCAGCGGCCCGTCCACGCACGCTTCACGAGGTATCCGCCGGCGGCGGCAACGAGCACGCCGCCCAGGCTGCGCCGCTGGAGACCGCCCAGGAACAGCATGCCACCGAGAAGTCCGGACGCCCAGCGTTCGGAATCGCCGACGTTCGCTCGATCGTTCAGGGTCGTGTCCACGCTCGCCTCTCGTCTGATGATGTAGGTTCGCTGGCTTCTGGCGCGTCCGCCGCGCGCCGCACTGAACGGGTGCGCACCGGCCGTGCCAGCCGGCCGGCGTTGACGCGGCACCCGGGGGGCCGGCAAGATACGCGGGCGTCCCGTCCGGAACGGGGCGCCGCGTCGCCTCTGGCGGCGCCCGCGCGGATCCAGACCTCCGGAGGAATGCCACGATGCCCGGACCCGTCGTCGGCGTGATCATGGGCTCACGCTCGGACTGGGAGACGATGCGACACGCGACGGAGACCCTCGAGCGGCTCGGTGTGCCGCACGAGACCCGCGTCGTCTCGGCCCATCGCACGCCCGACCTGCTCTACGAGTACGCCTCGTCCGCCGCGGACCGTGGTCTCCGGGTGATCATCGCCGGTGCCGGCGGCGCCGCCCACCTTCCCGGCATGACCGCCGCGAAGACCATTCTGCCCGTCCTCGGCGTCCCCGTCCAGAGTCGCGCGCTGAACGGGCTCGACTCGCTGCTCTCCATCGTCCAGATGCCGGCGGGCGTGCCCGTCGCGACGTTCGCCATCGGCCGGTCAGGCGCGGTGAACGCCGCGCTCCATGCGGCGGCCATCGTCGCCCTCGACGATCCGGAGACGCGCGATGCCCTCGACCGCTTCCGCCGCGAGCAGACGCAGCGGGTCCTCGACGATCCCGATCCCGCGGTGGAGCCATGAAGGTCGGTATCCTCGGTGCCGGTCAGCTCGGGCGCATGATCGCCCTCGCCGGTTATCCCCTCGGCCTCGAGTTCCGGCACCTCGCTCCGTCCGGGGGCACGCCCGCGGACCCGCTGTCCGAGGGGGTGCTCGGCGCGTACGACGACGAGGCCGCTCTCGACCGCTTCGCCGACGGGATCGACGTCGCTACCTACGAGTTCGAGAACGTGCCCGTCGACGCCGCAGAATCCCTGCGCGGCCGCGTTCCCGTGCAGCCGCCGCCCCTCGCCCTCGAGGTGGCGCAGGACCGGCTGACAGAAAAGACCTTCTTCCGGGACCTCGGCATCGCGACGGCCCCGTTCGAGCCCGTCGACTCACTCGACGATCTGCGCGCGGCGTGCGAGCGACTCGGCATGCCCGCCATCCTGAAGACGCGCCGCTGGGGGTACGACGGGAAGGGTCAGATCGCGATCATGGGAGAGCCCGAGATCGAGGCGGCCTGGGACGAGCTCGCCGGCACGCCCCTCATCCTCGAGGGGCTCGTCGAGTTCGACCGCGAGCTGTCGGTCCTGTCCGTCCGATCCACGACCGGTGAAACCGCCTTCTACCCCCTGGTGGAGAACCACCACGACGAAGGCATTCTGCATCGATCCCTCGCACCGGCCCCGAACCTGACCGACGCCCTCCAGACTCGCGCCCAGGACCTCGCCCGCCGTGTCCTCGACCGTCTCGACTACGCCGGCGTACTGGCCATCGAGCTGTTCCAGCGCGGGGACGAGCTGATCGCCAACGAGATGGCGCCTCGCGTCCACAACTCCGGCCACTGGACCATCGAGGGCGCCGCCACGAGCCAGTTCGAGAACCACCTCCGCGGCGTGCTCGGGCTCCCCCTCGGATCCACACGCGTCGCGTCCCCGGTCGCCATGCTAAACCTCATCGGCCAGGTGCCCGATCTGGCCGATCTCCTGTCCATCCCCGAGGCGGCCATCCACCTCTACGGCAAGTCGCCACGCCCGGGCCGCAAACTCGGCCACGTCACGCTCCGGGCGCCCGACTCGACGGAGCTCGAGGAGCGACTCCGTCGACTCGCCGACCTCGCTCCGCGCGTCTGATCGGCACGGCACAAAAAACGGGATGGAGCTCTCGCCCCATCCCGTTGGTGTCGCCGGCGGGTGCCGGGCGACGTCGTCGCCGCCCGTCAGGCTACCTGCACCGCCTTCTGCGGCGCTTCGGTCATCCCGTCCTGCTCCGCCTCGTCGCTCTCGTCCCGGTTCAGCGCCGTGCTGTCCGCCCCGTGGGCGATGACCGGCTGGCAGAACCGGCGTCCGACGATCTCTAGCTGCGCCAGCTCCATCTTCGACATGCCGGGGAACCGCTCCGCCATGTATTCCACCGTCTCCTTGAGCCACTCGTTCCGCTGCGTTTCCTCCGCCTGGAGGACGTTGCAGCGGTGCACCAGGCTCATGAGCTCGTCTCGTGCCTTGTCGAAGTCCGTCTTCCGATGCTTCTTACCCAAAACGCCTCCTGGCATCCGATTTCCCGACTCTTCTCTCCGAGCTGTTTACCTACCCGGACCATCAGCGGGAGTTCCGCTGCCGCCGACACGAACCGACACGGTCCCCGACGCGTCGCTTTCCACGATCCGGTGTGCAAGAGTGGCCCACACGAGCCGCAGCGTGTGCGGGCCCGGAGGGAGGGAAACGCGCCACGCGAACCGGCCGTCGCCCAGGTCCGCGATGTCGGTCGCACCGGCCATCCGCTCCTGTCCGTCCACCAGCACGTGCGGGTGCCAGCTGCCGGCGAGCCACCCCCGGGGGGTGAGCTCGAGGGGCGCCGGGGTGGCGAAGAGCAGGCGCGTGGTGTCCGTGGCGAGCTCGTCGCCGTCGGCGGGGCTGAGGATCGTCAACGCGCCCGGCGTCTCCGCTGCCGCGGTTTCTCCCGACGCGGCCCTGGCGGCCTGGCGCTTGCCGACCCAGAGGCCGACCACGAGAATTAACACACCGGCGACGATCAACGAGATGACGGCGGGCGCGATGGAGCGCCGGGGTTCCGGGGCGTCATTCATCGCTCGTGCCGGCTGTCGATCGGAAGTGCCTGATGCTTCGGATCCGGAGCGGACGAGGCGCTGCGCGCCGCTGCAAACGGGTGAATGAAAGAATCAATCTGGTTCTGGCTGGGGTTCGGCGGCATCATCCTCGTCCTTCTGGCCGTGGACCTCGGCATATTTCACCGGCGTCCGCACGTCGTCAGCATCCGCGAGTCGCTCCTGTGGACGGCGGTATGGATCGGTCTGGCCCTCGTATTCAACGGGGCGATCCTCCTCGTGGAGGGGCACCAGCCCGCTCTCGAGTTCCTGACCGGCTTCATCATCGAGAAGTCGCTCAGCGTGGACAACATCTTCGTGTTCGCGCTCGTCTTCTCCTACTTCTCCGTACCCCGGGAGTACCAGCACAAGGTCCTGTTCTGGGGCATCATCGGCGCCGCAGGCATGCGCCTGGCGCTGATCCTCGTCGGCACCGCTCTCATCGAGCGCTTCCACTGGGTCATCTATCTGTTCGGCGTCTTCCTGATCTACGCCGGACTGCGCATGGCGTTCGGCGGCGAGGAGCGCGTCGATCCGGAGCGGAACCCGGTGGTTCGGTGGGCGCGCCGGCTGCTTCCGGTCACGGACGGCTATCGCGGCGACGATTTCATCGTCCGGGAGTCCGGGCGTCTGATGATCACGCCTCTGGTCATCGTGCTCATCGTGGTGGAGACGACGGACGTGCTGTTCGCTCTCGATTCGATCCCGGCGATCTTCGCCGTGACGACGGACGCGTTCATCGTCTTCACGTCGAACATCTTCGCGATCCTGGGGCTGCGCGCGCTGTACTTCGCGCTGGCGGGAATGCTCGAGAAGTTCCGCTTCCTCAAGCACGGGCTGGCGGTGGTGCTGTCCGCGGTCGGCGTGAAGATGCTGCTTTCCGAGGTCGTCGACATTCCGACCTGGACGACGCTCGTGGTGATCCTGGGCGTCCTGATCGTCTCGGTGGCCGGGTCGCTGATCCGGCCTCCGCCCGGAGTCCAGGCCGGAGAGGACGAGACCGGGGACGGAGCGCCGCCGTCCCGCCGTGCAGCGGAGGGGTGAGCAGCCCTTCTCAGTGCACGCCGTGAAAGATCCGGCTCCAGCGGACGTCCTGAAGCCAGGGCACGATGTCCGGAGCGCTCGGATCGTACGAGTAGTAGATCCCCAGCACCCGCCCCTTCACCTTCGTCTCGTCCACCCACCCCCAGTAGCGTGAGTCGAGGCTCAGGTCGCGGTTGTCACCCATGGCGAAGAAGTGGCCGGGCGGGACGACCAGGGGGCCCCAGTTGTCCAGGGTCGGGCGGTACGTCGCCGCGTCGACGCCGGGGGCCAGGTACTGCTTCTGCCATTCCATCCACGGGTGATAGCCGTCCGCCTCCGGGTTCCGGTGCTCGACGTACGGCTCCTTCTGCGGGACACCGTTCAGGATCAGCGTCGCGTTGCGCATGGCCAGGGTATCGCCCGGAAGTCCGATCAGCCGCTTCACCAGATCGAGGTCCGGCGCGTGGGCGGCGCGGAAGACGATGATGTCTCCCCGGTGGAAGTCGGCGTAGCCCGGCAGCCGCTTGTTGAGCCACGGGATCTCCGCACCGTACGCCGCCTTGTTTAGCACGAGGAAGTCGCCGACCAGCAGCGTGTTCTCCATCGAGCCCGACGTGATGACGAACGTCTGGATCAGGAAGGTGCGGATGATGAGAAAGAGGATCAGCGCGCCGCCGATCGACTTCGTCCACTCCCACAGCCAGCGGGCGGCACCCGGGCGCTCCGCCCGTACGCGGGCCGGCTGGCCGCGCGCCTCCGCGGACCGGGTGGATGCGCGCTCGGCCCCCTGCGAATTCTTCGTCTTGCTTGCCATGGCTGACTCTTACGCACCGACGGCCGAAAAGGTTCTGCCCTGCCGTCCGGTCCGTCTCAGGGCATGAACGGCCGGTTCCGATGTCGCTCTTCCCGCTCCTCGTCGTGGCGGGACATGCGCGCCGAGACGACGCCCGCGATTGCGGCCATCAGCGCGTTGCCGATCTGATGGAGCAGCACGGTCCGCAGCTCGTGCAGGAAGGAGTGGTGTCCCGTGGACGAGGACTCGACGTAGTCCGGCCGCGGATCGACGTAGACGATCTCCCGTTCGGGCTCCGCCTCCTCCGAGGATCCGCCCCCGCCGCGCAGCAGGCCCACCACGAGGCCCGCGGCGAACGCCACGCCCACCATCGGCAATGGCCGGTCCCGGACCCGCTCCCGGACCGGCGTGATCACGTCCGCCTTGCGCCGCAGCTTTTCCGTCTTCGTCTCGATCTGCTCGCCGATCCGGTCCACGGTCGACGCCATCCGGTCCCGCGTCTCGTGGATCCGTCGGCGCGCCTCCTCGCGGTCCCGGGGAGGCGACTGCTCCGCCCGCCCTTCCACCCGCGCGACCCCTCCCTGCTTCTGTGCCGTCATCGCCCCGTCCTTTCACGTCTCGTACGAAGGTGGAGACCCCCGGCGATCGTGCGCAAGAGCGCGGCCACGTGCCGGCCGCGCCCCCTCCGCTCCCGCTCCACGCTTCGTATCGGCTTCGGCTCGACCCTTCGCATCGGCTTCGGCTCGACCCTTCGCATCGCCTTCGCCTCGACCCTTCGCCTTCGACTCGTCGTCATCCGGCCGCTCGGCCCTCGCACGGTCCTCGCCGTGGGAGCGGCGACCCTCCAGGACCGCCGCGATCTCCCCGCCGAACAGGACCGCGACCGCCGTCAGGTACATCCACAGCATGAGCACGATGATCGCCCCCACGAAGCCATACGTCTCGTCGTAGCTGCCGAGGTTCGTCACGTACAGCCGGAAGAGCACCGTCACCATCAGCCAGATCACCGTTCCCGCCGCGGCCCCCGCGAGCGTCTCCGCCTTGACCTCGTTCTGCTCGCGGTTCGGCAGGAAGTAGTAGATGATCCACATCATGGCGACGATGAGCGCGAACGCCAGCGGCCAGCGGATCACCTCGCCGGCCACGGGAATCCCCGCGCCGCGTGCCAGCTCCGGGCCCACGATGATCGCGACCGCCCCGCCCACCATCAGAAGCGAAGCTCCGATCGTCACCAGGAACGCGATCCCCTTCTTCTTCCACCAGCTCCGCGTCTCCTCGATGTCGTACATCCGGTTCAGGCCGTCCGTCAGCGCCGAGAAGACGTTCGAGCCGGACCAGATGGTGAGGAGCACGCCGATGCTGAGCGCTCCCGGCCGCCCCCCGCTCGTGATCTGACTCACGTAGCGGCGCAGGAAGTCCGCCGTGTCGCCCGGCGCCGCCGTCTGCAGTCGACTCATGATCCAGGAGAAGGCCGCGTCCCCGCCGAACAGACCCGTGAGGGCGAAGACCGCCAGGATGAGCGGGAAGATGGAAAGGAAGAAGTAGTAGGCGGCCTTGGCCGACTCGCCGGTGATGTTGTCCCTGCGAGCTTCACGAAAGACGTCGAGTACTGCGTTCATCGAATTGGACTCCCCGCTGCGGATCGCTGCTCCCGCAGGGCGCAAACGATATGCCGAGCCCGTCAGTCCTTCGCAGCGAGCTCGTCCGTGCGCGCGGCCATGATGAAGTCGTTCCGGTGCAGCCCCCCGATGGCGTGAGTCCACCAGCTCACCGTCGCCCGGCCCCACGTGACCTCGAGGAGCGGGTGGTGTCCCGCCTTCTCGGCCGCCGCGCCCACCCGGTCCGCGAACTCGAGGGCAGACCGGAAGTCGTCGAAGCGGAACGTGCGCCGCAGGCGCTGCTCTCCGTCCACCGTAACGACGCGCCAGTCCGGCACCTCCCGCTCCAGCTCCCGACGGTCCGCCTCCGTCACGCGCGGCGCCTCACCGGTACAGGGCACACACCCCTCATCCTTCAGCATCACGCCTCCCCTCGATGACCATGCCCGTCCCCCCCCCGCGCGAAGCGCGGAACCCCCGCCCGAAGGGCGGTGCCCCCCCGCAGGGGGTGCCCCACCGAAGGTGGTGCCCCGCCGCAGGCGGTGCCCCGCCCGAAGGGCGGCGCTAAGGCTATTCCCCGTACGGCACCCAGATGTTCTTGACCTCCGTCGCCCGCCGCAGGAAGTCCCGCGCGTCGGCAGTCCCCCAGTCCGGCCGGCCGCTCGGACACCACGTCCGCTTCATGTTGCCGGTGGACAGCCGTTCGACCTCCGCCCGCCCGTTCGACGGGCCGAAGTACCAGAGCGCGTCCACGTCGTCGTGGGCGGCGAGGGCGGGTGTGATCTCCTCCCGGCGACCGGTGAGGATGTTGATCACGCCGCCGGGCACGTCCGAGGTGTCCAGCACCTGGTAGAGGTCCGTGACCACCAGCGGATTCCGCTCGGACGCCACGGCGACGACGCTGTTCCCCATGGCCACGAGCGGAGCGACCAGAGACACGAACGCGAGGAGGGGTGCGTCGTCCGGGCAGACGACCGCGGCGACCCCGACCGCCTCCGGCATGGCCAGCGTGACGTTGCGGAAGGGCGTGTGGTGGACGTGCCCGTCGTACTTGTCGGCCCAGGCCGCGTACTCGAACAGTCGGCGGACGGTGAGGTCGACCTCGCGGGCGGCGGCTGCGTCGTCGCCCGTCACCGCCGCGATCCGGCTCGCGAAGGAATCCGCGCGCGGGGAGAGGTTCTCGGCGGCGTAGTAGAGCACCTGGGCCCGGTTGTGTCCCGTCGCGCGGGCCCAGCCGCGGGCCTTGTGGGCGGCCTCGACGGCGTTCCGCACGTCCTTGCGATTGGCCCGCGGCACCTCCCCCAGCCGCCGGCCGTCTGCGCCGCGGACGTCGAGGCTGTAGCCGCCGTCGGGTCGCGCCTGCCTGCCGCCGATGTATAGCTTCGGCGTCCGGTCGATCCCCGCGAGGGCGTCGGCGGGCCCGGCGCCCGCGTCCCGGCCGGCCCCGTCCCGGCCCTCCGCGTCCCCGTCGGCCGCTACCGGCCCGGCACCCTCGGCGTTCGCATCGGCGGCGTGTGCGTCTGACGTCTCGCCCGCGCCGTGGCCTTCCCACGCGGGCACGAGGTACTCGTACATTCCCTCGCGGCCGCCCTCGCGCCCGAACCCGCTCTCCCGGTAGCCACCGAAGCCGGACGCCGCGTCGAAGACGTTCGTGCAGTTCACCCAGACGGTGCCCGCCTTGATCTTCGGCGCGACGTCGAGGGCTAGGTTCACGCTCTCCGTCCACACGCTGGCGGCCAGTCCGTAGCGCGTGTTGTTCGCCAGCTCCACCGCCTCGTCGGGCGTGCGGAACGACATGAGCACGACGACGGGACCGAAGATCTCGACCTGCGCCACCGTCGCGGCGGGCGACACGTCCGTGAACAGCGTCGGTGGGTAGAAGCAGCCCTCCTCCGGACAGCTCCAGGACGGCTGCCAGAGCGACGCGCCTTCGTCCACGCCCTGGCGGACGAGCGCCTCGATCCTCTCGAGCTGCACCGGCGCGACGATGGCGCCGATGTCCACGCCCTTGTCCAGCGGATCACCCACGCGGAGCGTCTCCATGCGGGCCTTCAGCTTGTCGACGAGGCGCTCGGAAACGCCTTCCTGGACGAGGATCCGCGAGCCGGCGCAGCAGACCTGGCCCTGGTTGAACCAGATGGCATCGACGACGCCCTCGACGACGCTGTCCAGGTCCGCGTCCTCGAAGACAACGAACGGCGATTTGCCGCCGAGCTCCAGCGACAGCTTCTTGCCGCTGCCCGCCGTAGTCTCCCGGATGATCCGGCCGACCTCCGTCGAGCCGGTGAACGCGATCTTGGCGACGTCGCTCTCGACGAGCGCCGCGCCCGTGCGTCCGTCGCCGGTGACGACGTTCACCACGCCCGCGGGCAGGCCGATCTCCCGGCAGATCTCGGCGAATCGGAGCGCGGTGAGGGGCGTGAACTCCGCCGGCTTGAGGACCACCGTGTTTCCGGCGGCCAGGGCCGGCGCGACCTTCCACGCGAGCATGAGCAGCGGGAAGTTCCACGGGATGATCTGCCCGACCACGCCCACGGGCTCGTGGCCCGGGAACTCGGAGTCCCGGAGTTGGGCCCAGCCTGCATGATGGTAGAAGTGGCGGGCGACGAGGGGCACGTCGATGTCCCGCGACTCGCGGATGGGCTTGCCGTTGTCCAGGGACTCCAGCACGGCGAACAGGCGAGCGTGCTTCTGGACCTGCCGGGCCAGGGCGTACAGCCAGCGTGCGCGGCCGTGGCCGTCCAGCGCCTGCCAGCCCGGCAGGGCGGAGCGCGCCGCGTCGACGGCGGCGGCAACGTCACCGCGCGAGCCCTGCGCCACCTCGGCCAGCTTCGAGCCCGTCGCGGGGTTCTCGCTGGCGAACCATTGCCCCTCCTGCGGATCCCGCCACGCGCCACCGATGAAGTGGCCGAAGCGCCGCCCGTGCGCGTCCAGCCACTCCGCGGCCGTGGCCCCGCTCTCGGGGGCAGGCCCGTACTCCATGCTGCGGTAGATCTCGGCGACCGTGCTCATGCGTTCCTTCCCGGTCCCGTGCGCTCCGGCACGGCTACGCCATGGGATGTCGATGGTCCGCCGAATAGCGGCCCGTCACGAAGTGCTCGAGCTGGCGCTCGATGTCGGTCAGCAGGGAGCTGGCGCCGAAGCGGAACCGGTCCGCCCGCATCCAGCGCTCTCCCAGCTCCTCGCGGAGAAGGAGCATCCACGCCATAGCGTCCTTCGCGGTGCGGATCCCGCCCGCCGGCTTGAAGCCGACGGCGTGGCCGGTCCGCTCGAGGTACTCCCGGATCGATCGGACCATGACGAGACCGACGGGCAGCGTCGCATTGACCGGTTCCTTGCCCGTCGACGTCTTGATGAAGTCCGCGCCGGCCATCATGCAGACGAGGCTGGCCTTCTTCACGTTCCGGAGCGTGCCCAGCTCGCCCGTGGCGAGGATGGTCTTGAGGTGCGCGTCGCCGCACGCATGCCGGAACGCCCGGACCTCCTCGTAGAGCGCCTGCCACTCGCCCCGCAGCACGTGGGATCGGGTGATGACGACGTCGATCTCGGCCGCGCCGGCCTCGACGGACGCGCCGATTTCCTCGACGCGCTGCTCGAAAGGGGAGAGACCCGCCGGGAAGCCCGTGGAGACGGCCGCCACGGGGATGCCCGATCCGCGAAGCGCGTTCACGGCCGTCTCCACGAACGAGTGGTAGACGCACACGGCCGCCGTCGTGATCCCCAGCTCCTCCGCGCCCATCGCCGCGAGCAGGTCGTCGCGCACCGGGTGCCGCGCCTTCGCGCACAGCCGGCGTACCCTGCCCTCCGTATCGTCGCCCGAGAGCGTCGTCAGGTCGATGAGCGAGACGGCGCGCAGCAGCCACGCGGCCTGCCACTGCTTCTTCACGGACCGGCGAGTCGGGATCGTGGCGGCCCGCCGTTCGACGGCGCTGCGGTTCACGCGCACGTCCTCGACCCAGTCCAGCTCCAGCGGCATGCCCGGGTTCCTGCCGTGGCCGGCGCGATCCTCCGGCACCGGTCCCCCGGCCTCGCCGTCGCCTGCGCCCCGCGCTTCGCCCCGGCCGCTCTCCGGCGCGAGCGGCGCGCCTCGCCGCCTGTAGGTTCCGTCCTTCGTCGCCATGCTTCTCCTCGAATCGGCCATCGGTCCTTCGAAGATAGGAAGCCCGACGAGCCGCGCCAACGGCCGCCCCGTGGTGCTACCAGCCCGTCCGCAGCCGCGCCCCGACCTCGAACCTGCGCCCCGGCGCCGGCTCGTAGTACCGGCCCCCGAACGCGTTCACGACCACCGACCCGGCGTAGGCGCGGTCGAGCGCGTTCTCGACGGAGGCCTCGAGCGTGACGTCGCCGCCGGACCAGTGCACGGGTAGCGCCACGCGGCCGTCCAGCACGAAATAGGGCCGGCTCACCGCAGTGTTCTCGTCGTCGACCGGGGTGGCGGCCACGTAGCGGCCGTCCACGGCCAGCGCCCCGTCCCGCACCGGCGTCCACTCGAGCGCGGCGTCCCAGCGGAACGGGGCGACGCCGGGCACCCGGTCTCCCGCGAGCTGCGCGGAGTCCACGACGAAGTCGTCGAAGCGGGCGTCCGTTCGGGTGAAGGAGCCGGAGAGGGTAACGCCGCGAGCGACGACGGCGTCGACGGAGAGCTCGAGCCCCTCGTGCACCGTGCTCCCGGCGTTGCGGAAGTACTGCCGGTCCGGAGCCGTCGCGACCTCGAAGGGCACGAGGGCGTCGCGCACCCGGGCATGGTAGGCGGAGACGCTCCAGAGGACGCGGCCGCGGGCCACGCCCTTGGCGCCGACCTCGAGGGACTGCGTCCGCTGGGGCTGAAGGTCCGGATTGAAGCCGCCCGCACCGCTCGGGCGGTTGGCGAGCTCCGAGGTGGTGGGCGTCTCGAAGGCCGTCGCGGCATTGGCGTAGAAGCCGATCCAGCGGGCGGCGTCGTAGCGGACGCCGGCCGTCGACGAGAAGGCGTCCATGCTCCGAGAGCCGGAATCGTCCGGGTCGTCGGCCCCCTTCAGGTGGTCGTCCACGGAGAATCCGACGCGATCGTAGCGCAGCCCCGCCAGCACGCTCCAGTGCGGGTCCACGCGGGCGTGCAGCCGGCCGAACCCGGCCAGCGCCCCGACCCGCTCGTGCTGGTCGAGGACGCGCTCTCCCCGCGCGCCGTCGTCGTTCACGAAGTTGCGGCGATCGTCGAGCTGGGCCGAGACCTGAGCCCCCGCGCGCCAGTCCAGGGCTCCGTCGCCCGACCCGTCGCCCGACCCGATGGTCGCCCGCGCGCCCGCAACGGTGCGGTCCAGGGCGATGATCCGGAACGGGATCGGATTGTCGACCGTGCGTCCCCGGCCGTAGGCGGCCACGTCCAGGCTCGCACCCGCCACGGGACGCCGCCAGCGGACGCCCGCCTGCACCTGCGTTGCTCGCTCGCCCGTGTCCTGGACCCGGTTCGTCACGTACGCGGCCCTCGGATCCGCGGCCATGAGCGAGTCCGAGAGCGAGCCCGGGTTCTCCGCGTCGTACGTGACCGCGTCCACCGTGGCGTCGAGCGCGCCGCCCGCGACCGGCTGAAGTGCCCGGAGGTGTCCCCGCCACATGGACGCCGCGGAGTGGGCACGGTAGCCCTCCGTGCGGATCCAGCTGCCCTGGGCCAGGGCCCCGCCGCCGCCCCAGCCGGCGCCTGCCGCGGCCCGGCCGCGTCGCAGACCGTCCGCGCCGGCGAACGACGCCAGGGACGCGAGTCCCCCCCTCGTCGGAGGGTCCGGCGTCCGCAGCAGGATCGCGCCACCGGCCGCATTGCCGTAGAGCGCGGATGCGGGGCCCCGGAGCACTTCGGCGCCTTCGAGAAACGACGGGTCGACCACGCTCAGGGACGTCTGGCCGTCGGGCAGCGTGAGCGGCTGTCCGTCCAGGAGCACCGTCACGCCCCGGACGCCGAATTGGGAGCGGGCGCCGAAGCCGCGGATCGAGATGCGGTCCCCGAGCGCCGGGTTGTGCCGATCGTCCACCTGCACGCCGGGCACGCCGCGCAGGAGGGGCTCGAGGGACAGGTCCGTCGTCGCAGCGCCCGGAGACCGGACCACCACGCTGGCGCCGTAGGGCGCTTCAACGACCGGAATCGCGGGCCCGAACGCGCGGACGCTCAGCATCGGAAGCCGGTAGACGGGCGTATCCGCTGCCATCCTCCGGAGCCCGGTCTGCCGCGCGCTGTCCCCCGGGGCGAGCGTATCTCGCCGTGCAGGAGCCGGTGCGGCCGGTTGCTGTGCCGCCGCCGGCGCCGCCACCCCCAGCAGCACCGCGAACATCGTCACGACGCGCCCGCGCGCACACGCCCGAGCGCAGTCTCCTCTCGTCTCGTATACCACGTGCCGTCCCGTGCCGTCCCGATGAGCGTCCATTCTGCCGCCTCCCCAACGACGCGGCGCCGTTCAGACTAACGACGTCGGGGGTCCGAATGAAGGAGGGCGGGGCGGTTGGAAAAGAGAAGGCCGGGGAGCGACGCTCCCCGGCCGGGTCGTGCCGTGCCGCGAGCAGCCGCCCTATTCGGGCTCCGTGTACGTGGGCTCCGGCGGCTGCTCGATGTCGTGGAACGCCGAGTGCCCCGTCCGCTGCAGCACGCTGTGGGAGCGGCCATAGGCGAAGTAGACGACGAGCCCGATGACCATCCAGACGATGAGCCGGATCCACGTGTCGATGGGCAGGAAGTACATCATGAAGCCGCACACCAGGATCCCCATGAGGGGCACGAACGGAACCAGCGGCGTGCGGAACGGCCGCTCCCGCTCCGGCTCCTTCACCCGCAGGTACCAGACGCCGCCGCAAACGATCACGAAGGCCAGCAGCGTACCGATGGAAACCAGCTCGCCGAGCAGCGCGATGGGGAAGAATCCGGCCACCGCGGCGGCCACGCACCCGGTCACGATCGTCGTCACGTACGGCGTCTTGAAGGTAGGGTGGACCTTCGAGAACACGGACGGGAGCAGCCCGTCGCGAGACATCGAATAGAAGATGCGGGGCTGACCCATCAGCATCACGAGCACCACGGACGCGAGGCCCGCGATGGCGGCGATGTTGATGAGGTACGTCAGCCAGGCGAGGGCCGGTCCCGCGGCCGCGACGGCGACGAAGACCGGATGCGGCACGTCCAGGGTCGTGTAGTTCGCCAGGCCGGTCATGACCAGCGACATGAGAATGTAGAGGACCGTGCAGACGGCCAGCGAGCCGAGCATCCCGATCGGCATGTCGCGCTGCGGATTCCTCGCCTCCTGTGCCGCCGTGGACACGGCGTCGAACCCGATGTAGGCGAAGAACACCACCGCGGCGGCGCGCACGATGCCCGTCCAGCCGTAGTGCCCGAACTCGCCGGTGCCGGCCGGGATGAACGGGTGCCAGTTCGCCGTCTTCACGTGGTTGAACCCGAAGATGATGACGAGCAGCACGATGCCCGTCTTCACGAAGACGATGACGTTGTTGAAACGTGCCGACTCCCGGATCCCGATGACGAGCAGTGCCGTCATGGCGAGGATCAGGAAGACGGCAGGCAGGTTGATGATGCCGCCCGCGGTCCGGACGATGTGGTGGGTTCCCACGATGTCCAGCGGTGCCTGCGTCCAGGCGGCCGGCAGCTTCACGCCGAGCTCGTCGAGGAACGCGACGAAGTAGCCCGACCAGCCGACCGCGACCGTGGAGGCGCCGAACAGGTACTCAAGGATGAGGTCCCAGCCGATGATCCACGCGACGAGCTCGCCCAGCGTGGCGTACCCGTACGTGTACGCGCTGCCGGCGATGGGGATCATGGACGCGAATTCCGCGTAGCAGAGCCCCGCGAACGCGCACCCGAGGCCCGCGATCACGAACGAGATCATCACCGCGGGTCCGGCGTACTGCGCCGCGGCCGTCCCCGTCAGAACGAAGATGCCGGCGCCGATGATCGCGCCGATGCCGAGGAGCACCAGGTTGGTCGCGGTGAGCGCCCGCCGGAGCGAGTGCTCGCCTTCGCTGAACGCCTCGGCGCGCAGCTCGTCGATGTTCTTGCGTGCGAACAGGTTCACGGAGGGACGTCCTTGTTCGGGTGAATCGGGCAGGCGAGCCGGGGCCGCCGTGTTTCACGGATCCGCGTTCCGAATTGTCACCTCGGGGTCGCGAGCAATGTCACCGTCGGGCCGCGGGTCCCGCAAGGGCGCTCGTGGGAGAGGCGTGGCCGGCTCTTATGCAACGCCCCATCCGCCGCCCCCCGGCGTGTGGATGCCGAGGCGGGTACCGGCTCGGAATTCGAACGTCCCTTTCGCCGGCAGCGACCGGGCGCCGCTGCCCTCGTCCACCACGTTCTCGCCAGGCCGTCCGGCGCCCCCTCCCGCCGCTCCCTGCGGGGCCCGCTGTCGCCGCTCCGTGAGCAGGCTGACCGTGGCGTCCGCCAGCAGCTCGATCTCGCGGACCACGCCGTCACCGCCCGCGTGCAGACCGCGTCCGCCGCTCCCCCGCCGCACGGCGTAACGAATCACGCGCAGCGGATAGGCGTGTTCCAGCGCCTCGATCGGCGTGTTCCGGGAGTTGGTCATGTGGACGTGCACCGCCGAAAGCCCCGGACCCGCTGGACCGCCGCCCTGTCCGCCCGCGATCGTCTCGTAGTAGGCGAAGGCTTCGCCCGTGCGGGGATCCGTCCCGCCGACGGTGACGTTGTTCATCGTTCCCTGCGACTGCGCGGGAATCAGCTTCGGCACTGCGCGACCGAACGCCAGCAGGATCGTGTCGGTGATCCGCTGCGAGGTCTCCACGTTGCCCGCCGCCACGCTGGCGGGCGGGCCGGCGTTCACGATGGAGCGGGGTGGGAGCTCCAGGCGCAGGCACGCCATCTCGCCACCACCCGCGGGCAGCGCCTGCCCCAGGAGTGCCTCCACGACGCAGCGCAGCACGTAGCGCGCGCACGACGAGGTGATCGCTGCCACCGCGTTGACGCCGCCAGCGGCCTGTGGCGCGCTGCCCGCGAAGTCCAGGACGGCCTCGTCCTCCCGGACCGTCAGCTTCACGCGGATCGGCAGCGGCCCGGAGCCGAAGCCGTCGTCTTCGAGGGCATCTTCCCCTACGTACTCGCCATCCGGAATCGAGCGCACGCCGGCCCGGGAGAGGCGGTCGGCGTAGTCGAGCAGCGCGCCCATCGCCTCCCTCAGCTCCGCCGAACCGTTGCGGGCGCAGAGCTCCAGCAGCCGACGCTCCCCCGCGTTCAGGGCCGCGAGCTGTGCGGAAAGGTCGCCCTGCCGCTCCCGCGGCGTACGCACGTTCGCCAGGAGCAGCCTCCATACGTCCTCGGCACGCTCCCCCCGTCGTAGAAGCCGGACGGGCGGGATGCGAATGCCCTCCTGGAAGATCTCCCGGGCGAGGGGCATGGAGCCTGCGGCCATGCCTCCGACATCGGCGTGGTGTGCGCGAGCGGCGAGGAACGCGAGGGGCGCGTCGTCGCCCTCGGCGAAGACCGGCGACACGAGCGTGATGTCCGGGAGGTGCGTGCCGCCACGGAAGGGATCGTTCAATGCGACGACGTCGCCACGCTCCAGCGGTCCGAGCGACTCCAGCGCAGCCGCCACGCTCGCGGGCATCGCGCCGAGGTGGACCGGCATGTGGTCCCCCATGGCCACCACGCGCCCCGCGCCGTCGAACAGGGCACAGGAGTAGTCCCGGCGCTCCTTGATGTTCGGCGAGTATGCGGAGCGGCGCAGCGCGGCGCCCATCTCCTCCGTCAGCGCCGTGAGCAGATGCCGGTACGTCTCGAGACGGACGGGGTCGAAGGGCACGGTCGCCGGTTGCGTGATGAGGGGGGCCCGCTATATTCCCGTCGCACACCCCCAGCCACGATCAGCCGAGGTCGGTCATTCCGCTCGCCGGCCCGGTAGAGACTTCTGCCCAGGAGGCCCGCTTGGCACGAAATGACCGGAACGGCGCCCTCGCGCGCGCCCGCGACGAACTCTTCAGCCACATCCACCGCTGCGGGGTTCTGCAGGCGGACGAGGCACAGCAGCAGGAGTGGATGGGCGAGACGATCGACTACATGGCCGAGCGCTATCCGGACCTCGGAGAGGCCGAGCTCGCACAGCTTCGCGAGATCGGCCTCCGCTTTTGCAGCCCCGCCATCCCTCACGGCCGCCAAGATATGCCGGCCGAAGAGGAGGACGCAAACGCTGCCTGATCCCCGGCCGACCGCCGACGCGGCGCGCGTCCTCGTCGTCGACGACGAGCCGGGGATCACCTCGGCCATCCGGCGGCGGCTGCAGCGCGAGGGCCTGACGGTAGAGGTCGCCGCCAGCGGCGAGGCTGCGCTGCAGGTCCTCGCCGCCGCGGACGTCGACCTCGTCGTCACGGACATCTCCATGCCCGGCATGTCGGGCCTGGAGCTGCTTCGCGAGGTGAAGTCCCGGGATCCGCTCGTGCAGGTCATCATGATGACCGCCCACGCGGAAACGGAGCTCGCCGTCGAGGCGCTCCGCCTGCAGGCAGACGACTACCTCCTCAAGCCGTTCGAGCTGGAGCACCTTCTCCACAGCGTGAGCCGCGCGCTCCAGCACCGCATGCTGCAGCTCGAGAACGAGGGATACCGCACACAGCTCGAGAACCGCGTGCGAGGTCAGGCCCGCCGTCTCGAGTCCCTCTACCTCGCCGGCATCCGCGCCCTCATCGCGGCGCTGGAGGCGAAGGACAACCGCACGCGCGGTCACTCGGACCGCGTCACGCAGTACTCCATGCGGATCGGCGAGGCCCTCGGCTGCACCGACCGGCGCGGGCTCGCCATGGGCGCCGCCCTCCACGACATCGGCAAGATCGGCACCCGGGACGACGTGCTCTCGAAGCCGGCCCGCCTCACGGCAGACGAGGCGGCCCACATCCGCGAGCATCCGGTGATCGGCGTGCGCATCCTCGAGCCGATCCTGGACCACCCGGAAGCCCTCTCGGTGGTCCGGCATCACCACGAGCGCTGGGACGGCCGCGGTTACCCCGACGGCCTCGCCGGGGAAGAGATTCCGCTCCTCGCGCGCATCGTCGGCGTTGCGGACTCCCTCGACGCCATCACGTCGCCCCGCCCCTACCGGCCGGTCCGGAGCTGGGGAGAGGCGCTCCAGGAGCTGGCCGCCTGCTCCGGGTCCCAGTTCGACCCCGAAGTCGTCCACGCCGCCCTCGCCGCGCTCCGCGACCGGCCCGTCCTGGCCGAGACCGGCGCATGACGACGGGAACGAGGCTTGCCGGGGTCGGGTAACGGACCCGAACAACCCCACGAAGTCGGAGCCCGATGGTCGATCGTCGCCCAAAGATGGAGCAGCCGCGAAAACGGCGTCGACGCAGAGGCAACTGGGCGCGCGTCGTCATTGCGCTCCTCGTCCTCGTCCTCGGCTACACCCTCCTGAAGGTCCAGGTCTTCTCCGCCGACCGCTACGCGCTGATGGCGAAGGAGAACCGGATGCGGCCCATCACGGTCCGGGCGCCCCGGGGAACCATCTACGATCGCCATGGCGACGTCGTCGCGGAGAACATCGTCGGCTACCGCGTGCTGCTCATGCCGGCTCCCCTCGACTCGCTGAAGGCGGAGGTCGCGCGGTTGCAGCCGTTCCTGCAGATGAGCGACGACCAGGTGGAGGCGGCGTTCCGCCGTTACCTCCGTTCGCCGAACCTGCCGATGGAGGTCCTGTCCGACGCGCCGGCGGACGTCGTCGCCCGACTCCAGGAGCGGCACTTCCAGTACCCGAGCGTGCTGATCCACGAGTATCCGAAACGGCACTATCCCGCGGGCGCTGCCATCGCGCATCTGATCGGCTACGTCTCCGAGATCAGCGAGGCGGAGCTCAAGATGCCGGAGTTCAGCGAATACGAGCAGGGTCGCTGGATCGGAAAGGCCGGCCTCGAGCGCCAGTACGAGACTCGCCTCGGCGGCGAGCCGGGCGTCCGCTACCTCGAAGTGGACGCCGCCGGCCGCATCAAGCGCTGGCTGCCCGAGGAGATGGGTGAGCCGTCCGTGCCGGGCCGGGACCTGCAGCTCTACCTCGACCTCGACCTCCAGAAGTACATCGCGACGATCTTCCCAAAGGAGTTCAACGGGGGGATGGTCGCTCTGGACCCGAGGACGGGCGGCATCCTGGCGTACTACAGCCATCCGTCGTTCGACCCGAACTGGTTCGTCGGCGGCATCACGTACCCCCGCTACAAGCAGCTCCGGGACAACCCGGACAAGCCGCTGCTGGACCGCGTGGGCAACTCCGCGCAGCCGCCGGCGTCGACGTGGAAGCTCGCCCTCGCCGCCATGGCCCTCGATCTCGACGTCATCGATCCCACCGCGCACATGCCGATCCCGTGCACCGGCGGGATGAGCTATGGCGGCCGCTACGCCCGTTGCTGGGGCGTCCACGGATACCAGGACCTGCCGGGCGGGATCAAGAACTCCTGCGACGTCTACTTCTATCAGGTCGGGATCAAGATCGGTCTCGAGCGCTACATCAAGACCGGCCTGCGGTTCGGATTCCCGAAGCGGACGGGCATCGACCTGCCCAGCGAATCCGCGAACCAGTTCCCGACCGGGCTCGACTACTGGGTGAGGCGCTTCGGGTACAAGCCGGCGGAGAACGAGATCATGGCCCTCTCCATCGGTCAGGGCCCGCAGACCATGACGCTCCTGCGCATGGCACAGATCTACGCCGCAATCAGCCGCCCCGACGGCAGGGTGCCCGCGCCGCGGCTCGCGATGGCGCAGCCGCCCGCCGACACCTTCCACATCAACCTGACCGCCTCCGACAGCTGGTACATGGAGAAGGGAATGCGGGAGGTGCTCAGCCCCGGCGGCACCGCCTATCTCAGCCGGCTGCCGGACTGGGACATCATGGGCAAGACGGGCACGGCACAGGCACCGTCGGGCCCCGATCACGCCTGGTTCGTGGGCATGGGTGGCCCCGAGGGGAAGCAGCCGGAGATCGTCGTCGCCGGGTTCCTCGAGCACGGGCAGCACGGCACCGAGGCCTCGGGCTACGTGGCCGAGGCTATCAATTTCTACCTCGACAGGAAGTACGGGCACCCGTTCCAGATCTACGCGACGCCCCGGCTCCGGGGCGCTCACGGGCTGCCGTACTCGTGGGAGAAGTTGAGCCGGCCGCTGTTCGTTCCACCGAAACCGACGGAAAACGCGCAGCAGCCACAGCAGTGATGGCCGCGTGAGCTCTCGGGGTGGTCCCCACTTGCACCCCGCATTACATTGGGTGGAGTCGTCGCCACGGCGGCTTCCCACCCACACATCCGGCAACTGAAGTCAGAGGAGGCGCGGACCTCATGGCCACCCCGTTCCTCAGCGCCGAGGAGTACGACGAGCGCGCGCACCAGCTCTACAACGACGGCGACTACGACGCGGCTCTGGACACGCTGAAGGAGGCGATCCGGATCTATCCGAACTCCGTCGACCTGTTCGTCGGACTCGGGTACGCGCGGCTCGCGAGGGACGAGTTCGCGTGGGGCAGGGAAGCGTTCGAGAAGGCGCTCGTCCTCGACCCCGAACACGAGGACGCGCTGGTCGGCCTCGGCGAAGTGCTGCTCCGGCTCGGCCGCCGGCGCGAGGCCCTCGGCCTCTTCGACCGGGTGCGCCGCCTCGTCAGCGACGACGACCTCGAGCTGCTGCTCTCCATCGGCCGCGCGCTCTACCGCGAGGAGATGTTCGAGGACGCCCGCGAGGCGTTCGCCGAGGCGGCCACCATCCGGCCCGACAGCGCGGAAGCCGCGGCCGCCCTCGGCTACACGCTGCACCGACTCGGAGAAACGAGCGCCGCCCGACGCCTGCTGCGGCGCGCCGTGCGCCTCGACGGACTGCACCACGAGGCGCGCATCTACCTCGGACATCTCCACTACGACCGCGGCGAGTGGCAGGCCGCTCTCGACCAGTACGAGCGGGTGCCGCCGACGGAGCACTGGGACGTCGTTGGACTGTGGCGGGTCCTCGAGCTGAAGCGCGCCCTCGAATCCCTGCGGGACGATGACCCCGCGCTCCGCCCGTGGACGGACCGGCTGGACGAGCTTGATACCGGCGACGACCCCACAGAGGAGCTCCTGGCGCGCATCGAGCACGAGGCCTCCGAGCCTCCGCAACTCGAGCTCTTCGAAGCCGGGGACACACCCCTTCCGCGCACGCTGCTGCACCAGGTGCGGGACGAGGACGGCCACACCTACGCCGGAACGTGGCTCGACATCGTCCGGCAGATGCGGGACGCCCTGGGCCGCGCCGACGAGACGGTGTCGGAGTTCATGCGCCGCCGCGCCCACGACGCCGGCTCCGGCGCCAAGCGCGGCGTTCCCCACGACGATCCCGAGGCTTTCCTCCTGGGCCTCGCCCGCGTCGGGCTCGTCCGGATCGATCGCTGACGCCGACCTTCCCGTGATCGACGCTCGTCGGGTCCTCCTCCCCCTGAACGAGGCGGGGCCGGCGATCCGCTCGCTCCGCAGCCCCGGTCCCGACACCGACCTCGCAGCCGACGTGCTCGCCGTCGACGCCGCCGTCGAGCGCAGCCTGCGCCTGCTGCTCCGCGAGGCTCCCGACGTGCCCGACGACCTGCGGCTGCCGGCCCTCTCCGCCGATCACGTCCCCTTCGATCGACTGCTGTCCGCTCTCGGCGAGCACCGCCTCATTTCCGTCTCCCTCGCCGGCGAGATCCACGGCCTGCGTGCGGCCGCGGAGCGCGCGGCGACGGAGGCTACACGCTCCGAGGACGCCGCCGTCGCCCTCGCCACCGTCGATCGCCTGCGCGACGAGGTCGACGCCCGCGTCGGGTCCCCCCATGCGGGGCCGGCGAGCCCTGAGGCGGACCCCGTCGAGCTCCCCGGGAGCGTCGCCACGAAGCGCTCCGCGGACGCCGGCGCTCGGCGGTCTCGCACCATCCTCGTCGTGGTCTTCGCCGTCGCACTCGTCGCGGCGGCCGTATGGATCAGCATCGCCCGGGGCAGCGGGCCGATGAGCCGTGGCATCGACGCCTTTCGACAGGAGCGGCTGGAAGACGCCCGCGGCGCCTTCGAGACGGTCGTCGACCGGGACTCGACGAACGTCACCGCGCGCCTCTACCTCGCCCGTGTCCTCCGACGCCAGGGAGACGCCCGCGGTGCGGCCGAGCAGCTTCGCATCGCGGCTGACCTCTCCCCCGACGATCCCGACGTGCGCCGGGAGCTCGGTCACCTTTTCTACGATCTCGGTAGCTACCGCTCTGCCGCCGAGCAGTACCAGCGCGCCCTCCAGGCACAGCCAGGGGAACCCATGAACTGGATCGGCGCGATCCGTGCGCTGCGCGCTGACGGAGACCCGCGCGCGGAGGACCTGCTCCGCGAAGCACCGGCCGAGGCCCGTCAGGCACTCGGCGCCCACTGAACCTGCGGAGACATGAACGCGGACGTCGTCGCCCGACTGCATCGCTCGCTGGTGGAGGCCCTCCGGGATTCCCGGCCGGACCCGTTCCGGCAGCCCATCAGCGTCGCGGAGATCTATCAGGACCTCATCCCCTACCGACGCGCTCGCTCCGCCCTCCGCGTCGACATGAACGCCGACTATGAGCACGCGCTGCTGCGGCTCCTGGCCGGCGAGGACGAGCGGGTACGGCTCGAGCCGGAAAGCGCGCGACAGGAGCTCCGACGCGAGCTGCAGTCCAGAAATCCGAACGTGACGCTGTACCGCAAGTATGCGGCGTGTGACGTCTGGGTCGCGCCTCTCCCGCCGGCAGAGCGCGAGGGCCGGAGCGACACGGCGCCCTCCCAGAGCAAGGCGCCGGCTGCTGCCGGCGCAGCAGAGTCCGGAGCGGCATCCGGAGCGGAGTCCGGAGCGGCGGAGGTCGTCCGGGCGACTCCGAGAGAGAGCGACGGGACGCTTCGGGCCGGAGGGAGCGTCGCAGCGGCGGACGCCGAGCACACGGGCGCCCGACCCGCCGACGGCGGAGCTTCGGACACCGATGGCGCTGGCAGCCGAGCCGCAGAGACCGAGGACGGGTCTGCCGGAGCCGGCCGATGCGCCTTCTGCAGCGCCGCGCTGCCGTCGGGCCGCGACGTCCGCTTCTGCCCGTTCTGCGGAGCCGACCAGTCGGAGCGCCCATGTCCCGAGTGCGGGGAGGTGATCCGGGACGGCTGGCGCTTCTGCGTCGCCTGCGGCGCAGAGACGGGTGCTTGACGGGGAAACGGACTCGCCCCCATTCTTCCCGGTCTCTGGCAAGCCGATTGCAGGGTTCGATGCGCGGCAAGCGGCCGGAGCGGATGTGCCAAACCCGAGGAGGAGGAGCATGCGTACGAGCAAGTGGAGTGTGGTGGCGGTGGCATTGAGTGTCGGGGCGGGCCTCGTTGCCTGCGGCGGTGGCGACCAGGGTGCCGAGACGAACACCGAGCAGCCCGCAGCCGAGGCGAATGCTCCGGCCGCGACCGCGGACACGACCCAGGTCGCGTCGGCGGGCCAGGGTCCGGCGATCGGCCAGGTCCCGGAGGGCGCCACGATGGAGGAGGTCCAGCAGGGGGAGCAGATCTTCCACGGAGTGGGGAACTGCTACACCTGCCACGGCATGGACGCGAAGGGAACGCAGCTCGCGCCCAACCAGACGGACAGCGTCTGGATCAACATCGACGGCAGCTACCAGGCGATCATCAATACGGTCAAGACGGGCGTTCCGCAGCCGAAGGAGCACCCGGCACCGATGCCGCCCATGGGCGGTGCGAGCCTGACCGATCAGCAGGTGCATGACGTCGCGGCCTATATCTACGCGATCAGCCACCACTCGTAAGGCCGAATTGCAGGAAGGCACGACCGCGCCGGAGCGGACCGGGATGGTCCGCTCCGGCGTTCTTCTTTTTCTTCTGACGACGGCGCTCGTCTCGTTCGCGTGCGATCGCGTGCAGCGCCGGATCGCGCCCGGTGACGAGGTAGTCCTCGACAGCGGCAGCGTCCGACTGCCGGACGGAGGCCGCCTCCGCGAGGTACGGCTCGAAGCGCCGGGCGGGGCCGGGCGCTTCACGCCCGATACGCTGACGGCCCGGCCCGGAGACGCCGTGCGGTTCACCGCCGGTGACGCGGTCACGCACGCCGTCCGCTTCGATACGGCGGCCATGCCCCCGGCCGCGCGGCGCTTCCTTGCCGACTCGCGACAGGTCGCCAGCCCGCCCCTCCTCGCCAGAGGTTCCGCCTGGGTGGTCTCGCTCCAGGACGCACCGCCCGGGCGCTACCCGTTCCACTGCATGGCCCACGGCGCGTCGGGGACGCTCACGGTGGCGGTTGACGACCGCCCTCGGTAGCCCCGTCGGCCGGTTTCCCGCTATCTTGCGGGGCGTGTCGAGGATCGCGGTGGTGCCCGGAGACGGGATCGGCGGAGAGGTCGTGCCGGAGGCGGTGAAGGTGCTGCGCGCCCTCGCCCCCGATCACGGTCTCGAGCTCTCTTTCGAAGAGTGGGATCTGGGGGCGGAGCGCTATCTCCGCACCGGAACCACCATCACCGACGACGAGATGGCCCGTCTCGGGGAGTCGGACGCCGTGCTCCTCGGGGCGTTGGGTGATCCGCGCGTGCCGGGCAACGAGCACGCCCGGGACATCCTGCTCGGGATGCGCTTCCGCCTCGACCTGTACGTCAACCTCCGGCCGATCCGCCTCTTCGACGCGGCGCACTCGCCGCTGAAGGGGGTCGGGCCCCAGGACGTCGACATGGTCATCTTCCGGGAGAACACGGAAGGCCTGTACGTGGGGGTGGGCGGAGCGTTCAAGAAGGGCACGCCGGACGAGATCGCCATCGAGGAGGACGTGAACACGCGCAAGGGCGTGGAGCGCATCGTCCGGGCCGCGTTCGAGTACGCGGCGCGGAACGGCCGCCGCCGCGTCACGCTCGCCGACAAGGCGAACGCCATGCGCAACGCCGGCGACCTGTGGCGCCGCGTCTTCGCGGCGGTCGGGGACGAGTACCCGGCCGTGGAGCGCGAGGCCCTGTACGTCGACATGGTCGCCATGGACATGATCCGCCGTCCGTCCCGCTACGACGTGGTGGTGGCCGGGAACCTCTTCGGCGACATCCTCAGCGACCTCGCTGCCGGCCTGGTCGGCGGGCTTGGCCTCGCACCGTCCGCGAACCTGCACCCGGGCCGGATCGGCGTGTTCGAGCCCGTCCACGGCTCGGCCCCGGACATCGTAGGAACGGGCCGTGCCAATCCGCTCGCCGCCATCATGGCGGGCGCCATGATGCTGGACTTCCTCGGCGCGCCGTCCGCCGCCGAGGCGGTGCAGCGCGCCGTGGCGGCCGCTCTCGCCGGCGGTCACACGACCGCGGACCTCGGCGGGACGCTCTCCACCGCCGGGGTCGGCGACTGGGTCGCCGAAGCCGCGCGCCGCACTCCTGACGAACCATCACGAACGTAGAGGAACAGCCGCAATGGGCACACAGAATCAGTCGAAGGACGTCGTCTTCCTGTCGGGCCGCCGAACGCCGTTCGGCACGTTCGGCGGCACGCTGAAGGACTTTACGGCCACCGATCTGGGCGCGCACGCCGCGGCCGCCGCCCTCGAATCCGCGGGCGTGGCACCGGATCAGGTCGACCAGGTCGTCTTCGGAAACGCGCTCCAGACCTCCGCTGACGCGATCTATCTGGCCCGCCACGTCGGACTCCGCGCGGGTCTGCCCGTCGAGGTGCCGGCCGTCACGGTCAACCGGCTGTGCGGCTCGGGCTTCGAGTCCATCGCCCAGGGAGCCGCCCAGATCCTTCTCGGCCAGGCCGACGTCACGCTCTGCGGCGGCGCCGAGTCCATGAGCCAGGCCCCCCACGTGGTACGGGGGGCGCGCTGGGGGGCACTGCGCCTTGGCGAGGCGGGTCAGTTCTTCGAGGACCTGCTCTGGCAGGCGCTCACGGACACGCAGTGCAACCTGTCCATGGCACAGACCGCCGAGAAGCTGGCCGACGAGTACGGCGTCACCCGCGAGGAAGCGGACCGCATCGCGTACGACTCGCAGCAGCGCGCGAAGAAGGCGTGGGACAACGGCTGGTTCGACGCCGAGGTCGCGCCGATCACCGTGAAGACGCGCAAGGGCGACGTCGAGTTCGCGAGCGACGAGCACATGCGCCCGGACACGACGCTCGAAGCTCTCGCGAAGCTGCGCCCGTACTTCCGCAAGGACGGCCTCGTCACGGCCGGAAACGCGTCCGGAATCGGCGACGGCGCTGCCGCCGTCGTCCTGGCGAGCGCGGAATGGGCCGAGCAGAACGGCCGGAAGCCGATCGGGCGGCTGGTCTCGTGGGGTGTGGCCGGCGTCGACCCGTCGATCATGGGCATCGGGCCCGCGCCCGCCGCGCGCAAGGCGCTGGACGCCGCCGGGATGACGCTGGACGACATGGAGATCGTCGAGGTCAACGAGGCCTTCGCTCCCCAGGTCGGGGCCGTGGCAAAGGAGCTCGATCTCGACATGGAGAAGACGAACGTGAACGGCGGCGCCATCGCGCTGACCCATCCCCTTGCAGCGTCCGGCTCGCGCATCACCGTGCACCTGCTCCACGAGCTGCGCCGCCGCGGGGGCCGCTTCGCCCTCGGTAGCGCCTGCATCGGCGGTGGCCAGGGCATGGCCGTGGTAGTCGAGGCGTTCGAGTAGGCGACGCCGGCGCCGCCGGGTCGTTGCGTGCGCCGTGGCACGCGCCCGCCGCGCGCGCTCGGCCGACTTGTCCCGGACAAAGGAGAACCGATGCTGGAGCTCTTGATACCCGTTGGCGTGGCCGCCGTGGCCCTCATCGCCTCCAGCCTGCGCGTCCTGCGCGAGTATGAGCGCGGGGTCGTGTTCCGGCTGGGCCGTCTCGTCAATCCGAAGGGGCCCGGCCTCATCTTCCTCGTGCCCCTCGGCGTCGAGCGCATGGTCAAGGTGCCGCTGCGCATCGTCGCCATGGACATCCCGCCACAGGACGTCATCACGCGGGACAATGTCTCGGTCAAGGTGAACGCGGTGGTCTATTTCCGTGTCATCGACTCGGTCAAGGCCGTCATGGAGATCGAGGACTACCTCTTCGCCACGAGCCAGCTGGCGCAGACGACGCTGCGCAGCGTCGTCGGCCAGGCCGACATGGATCAGCTTCTCTCCGAGCGCGAGCACTTCAACAGCATTCTCCGCGAGCTGCTCGACGTGGGTACGGATCCGTGGGGCATCGAGGTCACGGCCGTCGAGGTCAAGGACATCGATCTCCCCCAGGAGATGAAGCGCGCGATGGCGCGTCAGGCGGAGGCGGAGCGAGAGCGCCGCGCCAAGGTCATCGCCGCGGAGGGCGAGTTCCAGGCCTCCACGAAGCTCGCGAAGGCTGCCGCGGTCATCGGCCGCCACCCCGCCGCCCTCCAGCTGCGCTTTCTCCAGACCGTCACCGAGATCGCCGCCGAGAACAACTCGACCACGCTCTTCCCGATTCCCATGGACCTCTTCGGGCCGCTGCTCAAGAAATTCGGGGGCTACCCCACGGCGGAGCCGCCCGAAAGCGACCTGGAAGAGATCGAGGAGATCGAGCAGCTTGAGGAGCGGGCGCTCGGTGGCCAACGGCAGAAGCTGGAGGCAGGCCCCGCGCCCGACCGTCTGCCTGACCGGGCCGCCGGGGACGAGGCCAGGTCCCGCCCCGCCGAGCCGTAGCCGGCGTGTCCACGCGCGACCCATCCGGTCCCGGATCCCCTGCGCCGGACCCGGCGGCGTCCGGCGACCGGAGTGTCAGCCGGCGCGAGCTCGAGCTCGTCGTGCGACGCGCCGCTGAGCTGTCCGCCGCGGAGGTGGACGCCGAGGACCGCATCCCCGAGGCGGAGCTGCTCCGCATCGCCAGCGAGCTGGGCCTGCCTGCCCGCTACGTGCGGCAGGCGCTGTACGAGCTCGACGAACCGCGCACCCGCGACAACTGGCTGCTCCAGCGCATCGGGGCCGGGCGGGTCGTGCTGTCCCGCGCGGTGCCCGGCGACCCGCAGCGCGTGCTGGACGGCCTCGAGCGCTACCTCAACGACGACGAGTACTTCAGAACCGTCCGCCGCCGCGGCGAGCGCGCCACGTTCGAGCCCCAGGCCGACGTCGCGGCAACCGTCGCCCGCGCCCTGCGCGGCAACCGCTCCAAGAATTCCCTCGCAGGGCTGCACGGCGTCGGCATGGCCGTGCGGCCGCTCCCGGACCAGCACGCCCACGTGCAGCTCGAGCTCGATCTGTCGGACCGCCGCCGCAACGCCCTCGTCGCAGGCACGATCATCGGCGGCGCCGGCGGGACCGCCGTCGGTGTGGGCCTCGGCGCCGTGTCCGCCATCCTCATCGGCGGTTCGGCGCCCGGCCCCGACATGACGCTCGCGCTCACCATGGGCGGCGGCATCGTCGGTCTGGGGGCAGGCCTGTCCGCCGGCCTCGCCGGCGCCCGCGCGTGGTTCCGCGGCGTCGTCTCCGGGGTGAAGACCGAAGCCGAAGGCCTCCTCGACCGCGTCGAGCGCCGGGAGCCCCTCGAGCGCCCCGCCTCTCCGCTCCGCCGCAGGGTCGAGCGCTATCTGGGCCGGCTGACGGGCGGCGCCTGAACGGGGGCTTCCCGCTCCGCTCCGGGTCGCCTGCCGCCGTTTGATTCCCCGCTCCCTGCACGTCATTATTCGCCTGCCTCTCCGGCCCGCAGCGGCGGGCCGCCGGGGCGTCGAACCATCCGAAAATCAGACGGAGGCACAGATGGCGGAGATACGCAGGGTGGCGGTCCTCGGCTGCGGCCTGATGGGCCGCGGGATCGCCGAGGTCTCGGCGAAGTCCGGCTACGAGACCTGGGTGCGGGAGGTCAGCGAGGAGCTCGCAGCGAAGGGCAGGGCGTCCATCGAGAAGAGCCTGGGGCGGGCGGTCGAGAAGGGGAAGCTGGAGGCGTCCGAGCGGGACGAGGCCCTGGGACGACTCCACTTCACGACGTCGCTGTCCGACCTGAAGGAGGCCGACATCGTGGTGGAGGCGGTCACGGAGGACATCGAGCTGAAGAACGCCATGTTCTCGGAGCTCGACGGACTGTGCTCCGAGGAGACGATCTTCGCCAGTAACACCAGCTCCCTCACCATCACCGACATGGCCGCGGCGACGAGTCGCCCCGATCGCTTCGTCGGACTCCACTTCTTCAATCCGGTCCCGGTCATGAAGCTCGTGGAGGTCGTGCGCACCATCGCGACCAGCGACGAGACGTTCCGCCGCGCCTACGACTTCGCGGCGTCCCTCGGCAAGGAGCCCATCGAGGCCAAGGACACCTCGGGCTTCGTGGTGAACCGGCTCCTCGTCCCCTACATGCTGGACGCCATCCGCGTCCTCGAGCAGGGCCTCGCATCCGCCGAGGACATCGACAAGGCGATGACTCTCGGCACCGGCTATCCGATGGGGCCCTTCGTCCTCAGCGACTTCGTGGGCATCGACACGCTCTACAAGATTTCCGAGATCATGTTCGAGGAGTTCCGCGAGCCCCGCTTCGCGCCGCCGCCGCTGCTCAAGCGAATGGTCTCCATGGGGTACTATGGCAGGAAGTCGGGCCGCGGGTTCTACGAGTACTAGGAGAGCGCCGGAGCGCGCGCGCTTCTACAGCGCGAAGAACGCCATGCCGAGAATCAGATACACGGCCAGCAGCTGCACCCCCTCCATGTAGTTCGACTCGCCGTCGTCGGCGATGGCGGAGATGACGGTCACGGCGATGATGACCGACACCACTTCCATCGTCGTGAAGATCAGGTCCATGGGGTGAGGACCGATGGCATAGCTGAGGAAGACCAGGAGGGGTGCGACGAACAGGGCGACCTGGATGGACGAGCCGATCGCGATGTTGAGAGCGGCGTCCATCCGGTCCTGGATGGCCATCAGGACCGCGGTCGAATGCTCCGCGGCGTTGCCGATGATGGCCAGCAGGATCACGCCCACGAAGACTTCGTTCCAGCCGAGCTGCCGGGCCGTCACGTCCGTGGCCCCCACGAGCAGCTCCGCCATGACCGCGACACCGGCCGTCGATGCCAGAAGCAGAAGGACCGCCCCCCACGCACTCGGCCGGTGCCGTCGCGGTGCGTCGACGGCTCCCGAGCCCGGCTCTGCGTCGTCGGCCGGGCCCGCGTAGAGGTAACGGTGCGTGCGGAGCGTGAAGAAGAGGCTGACGATGTACGTCGCCATCAGGACGATGGCGATCTCCAGGCTCAGGTCCTGCTCGGTCCCGTCGCCCGCGCCTGACACGAGGTGGAAGAGCGCCGGGACCACCAGACCGATCGCGCTCAGGATGAGCAGCGTCGCCGCCATGCTCGCCGCCGTCCGATTGAACCGCTGCGCCGGGCGGCGAAGCCCGCCGATGAACGCGCTCAGCCCGAAGACCAGCAGGATGTTGCCGATGATCGAGCCGGTGATCGTCGCCTTCACCAGGTCGTAGAGCCCGGCGTGGACCGCCAGCCCCGCGATGATCAGCTCCGCCGCGTTCCCGAACGTCGCGTTCAGCAGACCCCCGATCCCCTCGCCGAAGCGCGTCGCGAGACGGTCCGTCGCCCGCCCCATCAGCCCCGCCAGCGGGACGATGCCGAGCGCCGACGTCACGAACACGGCCACGGGACTCGCGTGCACGACGAGGTCCAGCGCCAGGGCCACCGGCACGAAGCCCAGGAGGACGAGGATCAGGTTCTCCCTGACGAAACGGCCCGGCTGCGATCCCGTCAGGGCAGAGTCTCCCCGCGATGGAGCGCGAACGTGTAGCTCCGGTACTCCTCCCGATTCGACAGATAGTCCTCCACCCACACCTCGAACGGGGGGAGCGGCAGATGGCTCTCCAGATCCTGAACCACGAGCATCGCGAGCTGGAGCCGGTCCCGCGCCCCGAAGTCGATCGGCCTCCCCTCCAGCACCCGGCCCACCAGCGCACGGAACTCGCCGTCCCCCATGAGCGCGATCAGGTGCATGACCTGGTCGATCCGGTACGAGTCGTACACGGACTGCAGGTGGGACAGCGACGGCTCCGCCACCTCCTTCCCAAGGTCCGGCAGCAGACGGGCAGAGTGCCGCGACAGCATCCGCCGGAACCAGCGCCGCGCGTCCTCCGAGAAGCCGTGGCGCCTCTGGTACGTTGCCATGGCCGACTCCAGCAGCGCCGTCAGCAGTGGCCGCCCCAGGCCCCGTGCACGCGCTCCCACCTCCGCCTCCGTCTCCTCCATGAACAGATCCGCCGTCCGAACCGGTGAGGCGCCCGCCCCGGCGCTCGCCGGCCGGAACGCGAAGTAACCGCGCCAGTCGTCCAGCGCCGACGGGTACGTCACCAGGAACACCGTCCAGCGCTCGTCTGCCCGCTCCAGGAACGTGAACGAGCGGCACCGCCCCCCCGGCGGCAGATCCGTGTCGGGCGGCTGACTCTCGAGCTCGAGAACGCGCTGGTCGGGGTCGACGGTGCGGCTCATGCCTCTCGCGTGGCGCTCGGCCGCCGCCGCGGCGGCCGTTCCCTCCACGCTATCCGCAGCCGACCGGACCGTCAAGCGCCCCCGCTCCATTCCAAAATTCACTAATTTTTCCACGCGCGGCCACCGTCCCGAAACCCCATCCCGGTGGCGCGTAAAGGCACGCCACAGCACCGTTTCCGTTTCGTGATACGGCCCTCCGCCCGAACCCCGAAATTCCTCGGAACCCGCGACTGTCGGGCGCGTGCAACAATCGCGTAAGTTATTGAAAACAAATGACATAGTTGTAAGTACTTGAGGTGGCGGCGATTAGCCGGAAGCCTTGACGCGATCGTGACCGGTGCGTACGTTGAGGGCGCGTCAGACCGAACCGCTACGACCGTCCTCGCTCGAGTCCCACCTCGAGGCGATGGGCATGGTTTCCACACCGTTTTCCACAATTTTCCAGATGATCGACGTGGATCAGACCGACGAGAAGTGCGCCGTCGACCTGCGGGTGAGGCTTCCCCGCGCCCTGGCGGATGAAGCGGAGGAAGTGCAGCGCCGGGATCCGGAGGCGCTGAGTCGGATTCTGGTGTACGGTCTGACGCGGCGAACGATCTACCGGCGACTGTCGGAACAGCGGCGGGACGCCGGAGCGTAGAGCGGATCTGGAGGGAACACCGGGGGCCGTACCGTGAGCGCGGAGGCGAAGGCGCTTGACGGGGAGCGGACCCGGGGCTTAGGGTTCGAGCGAGCGCGGGGTGGCGAAGGCGCCCCGGTGGGAAGCCGAGTTCGGCGGTCGCGATGCCCGGGGATCGATCCGCAGAGGACGTTCTTCACGCGAAGTACCTGGACTGGTGCTCCGCGAGGATCGCAGATCTGTTTCTTCGGCTGACGCCGGACGAAGTCTACGAAATCGCGTTCGAGGCGGGGGGTGAGCCGGGTGGCGAACCTGCCGCCTCTGTCGTTGGGGGGAGGGTTGCCGAGGCGGCTGCGAGCCGCCTTTCCTATAGGTCCATGGTGGAGCGCGTAACGGAGCGCCTGTGGACGACGCTGCCGCGATTCGAGGCGTGGCGTACGGCGTACGAACGGGAGCCGGAGCGGTACGAGGCGGAGCTGCTGGGGTTCTGGCGGGAGGCCTGAGGGCGACGTCGCCCTCCGGACTCCGCGGGCGGGCCGGTGCTGCAGTGGGTCCTAATGCTCGCGTGCGCCGCGGAGGACGCGGGTCTGGTGCCACCAGGTGCCGACGAGGGAAGCCAGGCCGGCGATGCCGAGCAGGACGCCGATGAGGCCCCAGGCGAGGCCCCAGTCGCCGCGGTTGTTGGCATAGCCGCGGGCCGAGCTGGCCAGGCACGCGACCGACATGGCGAGCCAGAGCAATCCCACGATGATCCCGGCCGCCCAGGCCGCCGCCGTCCGCTTGCCGTCTTCCCGTGCCATCGTCTCCTCGATGTTTCCGTGGTCGAAGCGTGGCGAATATCGGGTGGATCCCGGCTCGCCGCAAGTCGGGGATGCGGCCCGTCGCGGGCTGGGGCGGGATTGCCGCTGCCGCCGGCGTCGCCTACGTTTCCCGCGCGCAGAACGCATCCCGAACGACGAACGAGATGTCCGTACCGATACCACTGATTCCGCCGGGGGCCCGGGTGAAGGTCCGCCGCTCGACGCTGCCCATCGATCCGCTGTACCTGGGCTGGACGGGGACGGTGGTCACGTCCACGGAGTACGAGCCCAGCCGCGTCGATGTTGCCCTGGACGGGACGGGAGAGATCCGTCAGTTCAGCCCGATGGAGCTGGAGCGGGTGGACCGACCGGCCATCGAGGCCGATCGTGCAGCAGCGGGCCGCCGGCTCGCCCGTCCGTAGCCGCTAGCCGAGCGCCCTGCGCTCGAAGCTGCGGAGCCCGAGCGCGAAGAAGAAGGCCGTCAGGAACGCCAGCGCGCCCGTGACCACCCACAGGTTCATGTGGGGCAGGTCGGGCGTCAGGGCGCCCCGCATTCCCTCCGAGACGTACACCAGCGGGTTCACGAGGACCAGCCACTTCATCACCGGCACGACGTCGAGTCCACGCCAGGGATAGTAGGCGCAGCCGAAGAAGATCATGGGCGCCACGATGACGCTGAACATGAGCCCGATCTGCTGCGGCGAGATGGCCGTGCCGAGAAGCAGCCCCATGGCGGAGAAGGCCGCGGAGCCGAGGAGGACGACGGCGACGACCGCCTCGACGCGCCCGGCGCTGAGGTGGCCGACGTCGCCCATGATCAGCCACGCCACGGGAAAGACGAACGCGGCGCTGACGACGCCCTGCAGCATGCCCGAGACGACCTTCTGCGCGGCAAGAAGGCGAATGGACACCGGCGCGAGCAGGCGATCCTCGATTTCGCGGGTCCAGCCGAAGTCCGCGACCATGGGGAGCGCAACGGACTGGATGCTGGAAAGCGTGAGGCTGATGGCGACGATGCCCGGCAGCAGCGCAGCGCCGTAGCCGCGCCCGACGAAGCCCATGCGTGGGAGCAGGTAGCCGAACACCACGACGAACAGGAGCGGCTGCAGCGTCGTCCGGATGAGGAAGAACGGCAGCTCCCGTCGAGCGACGCGGAAGTCCCTGCGCAGCAGCGCGCCGAACACCAGCGCACCGGACACGGACCGGTCGACCGACCGGTCGAGGGGCCGGTCGGCGTCACGTCGGGTCGTGGTCATGCGTCCAGACTCCTGCCCGTGAGCGAGACGAAGAGCGTCTCCAGGCTCGGAGGCGCGAGGCGGATGTTCGTCACCTGCCGTCCCGCCTGCTGCGCCAGGCGGATGAGCTCGGGGATCCCCTCGCCGCCCCGGCTCGAGTAGGCGCGGAGCACGGGGCCCGCGGCTTCGGCCCGGTCGATGCCGGCGACCGATCCGGCGCCGGCGACGGCGGGCGTCGCGTCGTCGTCCAGCACGAGCTCGACGAGCGTTCCGCCCGGGGCACGCGCCTTGAGCGCTTCCGGCGCGTCCAGGGCCAGGAGCCGCCCCCGGTCCATGATCGCGATCCGGTCGCAGAGCCGGTCCGCCTCCTCCATGTAGTGGGTCGTCATGATGATCGTCCGTCCCTCTGCGTGGAGCCGCCTCAGGATCTCCCACAGGGCCAGCCGGGCCTGCGGGTCCAGGCCGACCGTCGGCTCGTCCAGGAAGATCACCTCGGGCTCGTGGATCAGCGCCCGAGCGATCATCAGCCGCTGCTGCTGCCCGCCGGACAGCTCGTCCACCTTCGCCTCTTCACGCCCGCCGAGCCCCAGCTCGTCCAGTAGCCCGCGTGCGCGTCGCTCGCCTTCCCTCAGCAGGATGCCGAAGTAGGCGGCGTGGAAGACGAGGTTCTCGAGGACGGAGAGGCTGCGATCGGGGTTCGGCCGCTGGGGGACGACGCCGATCCTCCGCTTCACGCCCACCGGGTCGGCCGCGACCTCGGCGCCGGCCACCCAGGCGTGGCCCGACGTGGGTCTGACCCGGGTGGTGAGAATGCCGATGGTGGTCGTCTTGCCCGCTCCGTTCGGCCCGAGCAGGCCGAAGAGCTCGCCCGGCCGGACCTCGAGGTCGAGTCCGTGGAGCGCCACGATTTCGGCCGGCTCCCCCCCGCGTGCTCCCGCGGGAGCGGAGCCGCCGGATGCGCCGGATGCGCTGGATGCGCCGGATGCGCCGGGCGGTCCCGTGCCCGGCTCCCCGCGCCGGGCGCCGCGGCGGCGGCCCCCGGGCGCCGGATAGACCTTGCGGAGGGACTCCGTTCGGATCGCCGTATCGTCCGCGATCGACGGCTGCGTCATCGCACGCGCTCAGGAGGAGTGGACACGAAGGGGCCGCCGCCCTCAGCCTCCACCTGCTGCGGCCTGTCGCTGCCGGCGCCAGGTGGCCAGGGCCAGGAAGAGGAGGAAAGCCCGCAGACCCGGGGGGACGTGCTCCTGGAAGTCTGCGTCTGCGTCCCGGCCGAACAGTTTCGTCCGGGCGATGGTGCCGATTTCCCGGTCTCCGTGCAGTACGCGGAATCGGGCGATGGAGAATCCCGCCGTCCGCAGCGTGAGTCGGCGGTCTTCTCCCTTCACTTCGTACGCGGGGCGGAACCACCCGGTCCGGGTGGCCCGGGCCACGCTCCGGCCGTTCTGCTCGAGGACGAAGGTGCGGGAAAACGCCCGCTCCCGGCGCACGTCCCACTCCATGCCGTCGAGGATCAGATGGCCCTTCGACGCCGAGCGCAGGTGGATCCGACCGGCGGGCCGCCCGTTCTCCGAAAGCTCGAACGTGCCCGAGAGCAGGCCCTGCGATTCGACGTGGAGCGTCATCGGCGGACTGCCGCGTCCGGCGGCCGCGGTCTCGTCACGGGGAAGGGATCAGAAGGGCAGAT
The DNA here is from genome assembly GCA_963728445.1 of uncultured Gemmatimonadales bacterium. Classification (GTDB taxonomy): domain Bacteria; phylum Gemmatimonadota; class Gemmatimonadetes; order Longimicrobiales; family RSA9; genus CAVSJO01. Next base: position 152,722 of record CAVSJO010000007.1, read on the forward strand.
CGTCGTCCTCGGCGCCCCAGTCCCGCACGGAGTCGGGAGGCTCCGGAGCACCGGGAGTCGGCCCCTGCGGCTGCTCGCCCTCGCGCTCCACCTTCCACGCCTTCACGTCGGTGTACCAGCGCCCGTTCCACTCCCGGCTGACGACGTCGACCGACGCCGTGAGCCGCTCGCCGACCTGGACCCCGAACTCGTCGATGTTCTCGCCCCACACGGCGATGCACACCGGCTTGGGGAAGCGGCCTTCGGTCTCGAGGACGAACTCCTGCTTGCGCCAGGCCCCGTTCCGGCTCTCGCCGGACTGCTCGTCCAGGAGCTGCTTCACGGTTCCGGTGATCTTGAGGTCCATCGCAACTGCCTTCGAGGAGGTGGCCGTTCCGGTGAATCGTGCGTCGAGTCCGCCGGGCGGTCAGAACGGCAGGTCGTCGTCCTCTTCGGAGAAGGGCGACGAAGGGGGCGCAGGCGCCCGGCTGCCGCCGCTGGCCTGATAGCTGCTCTGCTGCCGCCCGCCCGAGCCGCCGCCGTCCGACGGTCCGCCGGACCCGAGCATGACCATCTCGCGGACCACGATGTCGGTCCAGTAGCGGGTCTGACCCTGGTCCTCGGTCGTGGAGTACTCGATCCGGCCTTCGACGTACAGGCGGTCGCCCTTGTGGATGTACTGCTCCACCAGGTCGGCCAGCCGGTCGAAGAACGTGAGACGGTGCCACTCCGTCTTCTCCTGCTGCTCTCCGCCCCGGGTGGAGAACTGCCGGTTCGTGGCCAGGGAGACCTTCGCCACCTTCATCCCCGATCCCGTCGTCCGGATCTCGGGCTCGGCGCCGACGTTCCCGATGAGCATGACCTTGTTGAGCGACCTCGCCATTCCGCCTCTTCACTGTGCAGGTATCGTCCCGCCCCACGCTACCAGATGCCACCACCCGCGGCAAGGGCGAAAGCGGTCGCGGCCATGGCGGTTCCGCGCCGCTCCGGAGGCGGACCCGTCCGGGCGCTAGAGGTCCTGGCGATACCGTTCGAGGAGGCGCAGCGTGACCGGTCCCGGCTCCCCGTCGTCGATCTTCCGGCCGTCCACGCGCACGATGGGCATGACCTCCGTGGTCGTGCCGGACAGGAACAACTCCTCGCACTCGTGGAGGCGAGCCTGGGGGATGAACCCTTCCCGCGCCGGGATCCCCAGCTCCCGTGCGTAATCGAAGACCTGGCCACGCGTGATGCCCGCGAGGATGTAGTTGCAGGCGGGGTAGGTGACGAGCTCCCCGTCCAGAACGCCCCACAGGTTCGAGTGCGAGCCCTCGAGGACGATGCCGTCCCGGACGAAAAGAGCTTCGAATGCGCCCTGCTCGTGGGCGCGCTGGTTCGCGAGCACGTTGGGGAGCAGCGAGACAGACTTGATGTCGCAGCGTGCCCATCGGTCGTCGCCCAGCAGGATCGCGTCGACCCCTTCGTCGTAGGAGCTCGTCGGATGCGGCGTGAAGGGCCGCGTCGCCACGTAGACCGTAGGTTCCACGCCGGACGGAAAGGCGTGCTTGCGCGGCGCGGCGCCGCGTGTCACCTGAATGTAGATGGTGGTATCGCCCTCCGTGTGGCCGTTCTGCTGGACCAGCCGACCGGCCGCCTCGGCGATGTCGGCCGGGTCGGCTCCCTCGATTCGCAGCGCCTTCAGGCCCCGCTCCATCCGGGCCAGGTGCTCTGCGAGCAGGAGCGCACGGCCGTCATGGACGCGTGCGACCTCGTAGACGCCGTCGGCGAAAAGGAAGCCTCGGTCGTCGACGGGTACGCGCGCCTCCTCGGCGGGCAGGTAGTCGCCATTCAGGTAGACCAGCACGGAGTCACCTCGTTTTCGGGGTACGGTTGCGGCGCAACGGCGCTGCATCCGTCGTTCCACGTCGTCCGCAGGGCATGATGGCCGGCCGCGGACGAGGCGTCAACGCGCCGGGGTTCCGGCACGTGGCTTGCCCCCTCCCCGACACGAGCACACCCCCAGCCAACGAGGCCGATGCCGCCCGATCCCCGCACGTCCGCAGCCCACGCCGGACGCGAGCCCGACGCCGCGTTCGACGGCCGCCCGACCCATCTGCACCGTCTCGACAACGGCCTGACGGTCATCGTCCGGGAGGACCATGCCTCCCCCGTCGTCGCCATCGTGACCCACGTCCGGGCGGGCTACTTCGACGAGCCGGACGCCATCGTCGGGATCAGCCACGTGCTCGAGCACATGTTCTTCAAGGGCACCACCCGACGGGGTGTCGGCGACCTTGCGCGGGAGACGAAGGTGGCCGGCGGCTACCTCAACGCCGGCACCATCTACGACCGGACCACCTACTACACGGTCCTGCCGTCCTCTGCCTTCGCCCGTGGCCTCGACATCCAGGCGGACGCGCTTCGCAATTCGCAGATCGACGAGGAGGAGCTCCGCCGTGAGCTTCTCGTCATCATCCAGGAAGCCAGGCGAAAGCTCGACAATCCTTCGGCCGTCGCGGCCGAGACCCTGTACGAGCTCATGTTCGACGTCCACCGCATGCGCCGCTGGCGCATCGGCACGGAGGAGGGCCTGCGCCGCCTGAGCCGCTCCGACGTCTGGGACTACTACCGGCAGCTCTACCGGCCGTCGAACATCGTGCTCGTCGTCGCCGGAGACGTCGATCCGGACGAGGTGCTCGCGGAGGTGGAGCGCCAGTACGGCGACATGCCTGCGGGCGAGGTCGTGCGGGACCGCTCGCCCGAAGAGCCCGAGCGGCGTGGTCTCCGCCTGCGCGAGATGGAAGGCGACGTCTCCCAGGCCTACCTCGAGCTCGGCTGGCGCACGCCCGGCACCACTCACGAGGACACCGCCGCTCTGGACCTCCTCGCCGTCGTGCTCGGCCAGGGGCGCGCCTCCCGGCTCTTCCGCGGCGTGCGGGAGCGCGGCCTCGTCAGCTCCATCAGCGCCCACAACTACACCCCCACCGAGCTGGGCGTCTTCGGTGTGAGCGCCGAAGGCCGACCCGAGGAGGCGGGCCGCGCCCTCGAAGCCGTCGCCGCCGAGGTCAGGGCCCTCGCCCGGGAAGCGCCCGACGAGTCCGAGATGCAGCGCGCCCGGAACATCCTCGAGGCGAGGCTCGTGCGCCGCACCGAAACGGCAGAAGGCCAGGCCATGCTCCTGGCCGAATGGCAGAGCCTCGGGGACTGGCGCCTCGCCGACGAGTACCGCCGTCGGATCGTCGACCTGGAGGCGGAGGACGTTCGCCAGGCCGCACGGCGCTACCTCGACCTCGACGCCCTGTCGATCGTGGTCAATCGCCCCACCGGCTCGCCGGCTATCGGCGCCGACGCCGAAGCGCTGCGCCCGCGGCTCGACGCGGCCGCGTCGCCTTCCACCGATCGACGGTCGACCGAAATACCCGACGTGGCGCCGCCCCCTCGCTCGGCCCCGCCTCGCTCCGCACGGGTCCGCTCCGTGTCCGGCGCCGAGGTGCACACGTTCCCGCTGCCCGGCGTCGAGCTCGTGGTCGTACCTCGCCGACACGCGCCCCTGGTCTCCATGGGCGTCGTCGTGCGCGGAGGCGCGCTGCACGAGACGAACGCGAACGCCGGCGTGACGACGCTCACCGCACAGACCTCCGTCAAGGGCACCCAGCGCCGATCCGCCACGCGTCTGGCGGAGGAGTCGGAGGCCCTCGGCGGCGCGATCTCCCCCGGCGTCTCCGCCGATCTGCTCACGTGGTCCATGTCCGTGCCCAGCCGACATTTCGGACCGGGCTTCGAGCTCCTTGCCGATGCCGCCTTCCGACCGGTCTTCCCGGCCGATGAGGTGGAGCGGGAGCGCGAGGCGGCGCTCAGCCACCTCGAGCGCATGCGTGACGACATGTACCGCTACCCGTACCGGCTCTTCACCGAGACCGCGTTCGCCGGGCACGCGTACGGCCGCTCGACCGCTGCCATCGAGGCGAACCTGCGGTCGCTCTCCGCTGAAGACCTGCGGGCGTGGCACGAGCGGGAAGTCGTCCGGGCGACGCCGCGAATCTTCGTCGTCGGCGACGTCGAGCCCGCGGCCGCCGCCGCCCTCGTCCAGGGGGAGCTCCAGGACTTCCAGGGCGGCGCTGCCCCGCCCGCGCCAGCAGCCCCCGCGTGGCCCGACGACGGCCGAACGGTCGTCGAACAGCGCGAGCGCGCGCAGACCGCGCTCCTGCTCGGCTTCCCCGGGCCCGCCCGCGGAGACGACGACCTCTACCCGCTCCAGGTACTCGCCAACGCCCTTAGCGGCCTCGGCGGCCGGTTCTTCGACGAGCTGCGGGACCGCCGCTCGCTGGCCTACACCGTTTCGGCCCACCCGCTGACCCGCTGGCTTACCGGCGCCTTCGTCGCCTACATCGCTACCGCGCCCGAGCGGGAGGACGAGGCCCGCGCCGCGCTCCTGCAGGGCTTCGAGGAGCTGGCCGAGTCGGGACTCGCCGACGTCGAGCTCGAGCAGTCGAAGCGCTACACGATCGGCGCCTGGCAGATCAGCAACCAGACGAACGGCGCCCGACTCGGTGCCCTGAGCGACGCCCTCATGATCGGCGCCGGACTGGACGACCTCGAGCACCTCGAGGAGCGCATCGCCGCCGTCGAGAACGAGGACGTCGTGGCGGCCCTCCGGCGCCATTTCGATCCCGGGCGCGTGGTCGAGGCGGTGGTACGGGGGCGCTGAGACGGCGGGGGCGGGGGAATGCGGGCGAGGACGGCGGGCGAGAAATGCGGGCGAGGACGGCGGGGGAGGACAGCGGGGGAGGACGGCGGGGGAGGACAGCGGGGGAGAACGGCGGGGGAGGACAGCGGGGGAGGACAGCGGGGGAGGACAGCGGGGGAGGACAGCGGGGGAGGACGGGCGGGCGAGGGCAGCCGCCGGTGCAGCGCGCGGCGAGCGAAACATCACAATCGCGCCGTCCGGGATGCGCCGCATGCAGATTTGTCTCGCTCAGCGAGACGAATGTAGCAATCGTGGCGCCTTCCTATCCACGCGATCGAGTTTCGTCTCGCTGAGCGAGCGAAAACTGGAAACCGCGCGTGAGCGGCCCCGCCGTTGTGAGATTTTGATCACAGCGGAGGCCGAGGTACGGCCGCCTCAGCCGCACCGCCCTGCTCCGCGGCTCCGCGCGAGACCGCGCGACACCGCGACACCGCGACACCGCGACACCGCGACATCGAAATGGCCCACCCGGCTGCGGCCGGGCCGGACGGCCGACCCGCACCGACCCGGGTTGTCCGCGGGCCCGCCGCGCCCGTACCTTTGCCGCCGACGCATGCCCGGCCGAGACAGGCCCGGCCGAGACACGCACGGTTCAACCCGAGCCCCGCGACTGCTGCCATGGCCTACGAATTCGATACGCTCGCGGTGGAGCGCGACGGACGGATCGCGACCGTCGTCGTCTCGCGGCCCGACAGGCTGAACGCCCTCAACGACGCGACGGTCGGGGAGCTGCGTGACGCTTTCGACCTCCTGGCGGAGGACGACGGCGTGGGTGGCATCGTCGTGACGGGGGCGGGAGAGAAGGCGTTCGTCGCGGGCGCCGACATCGCCGAGCTGTCCCGCATGGGGCCCCTCGATGGCATCCGCACGTCCCGGAAGGGACAGGACGCGTTCCGGTTCCTCGAAACGATGGGCAAGCCGGTCGTCGCCGCCATCAACGGGTACGCCCTCGGCGGCGGCCTCGAGCTGGCCCTCGCCTGCCACGTGCGCCTCGCATCGGAAAATGCCCGCCTCGGCCTGCCCGAAGTGAAGCTCGGCATCATCCCGGGCTACGGCGGCACCGTGCGCTTGCCCCGGCTCGTGGGGCGCGGCCGCGCTCTCGAGCTGATCCTCACCGGTGAGATGATCGACGCCGCCGAGGCCCACCGGATCGGCCTCGTGAACCGCGTCGTCCCCGCCGCCGAGCTGCGTGAGACCGCCGCGAAGCTGCTCTCGACCATGCTCGCCAACGGCCCCGTCGCCCTGCGCCTCGCCCTCGAGGCCGTCGACCGCGCCGCCGACACCGGCATGGAGGACGCACTCACCCTCGAGTCCAACCTGTTCGGCCTCCTGGCCGCCACCGAGGACATGCGGGAGGGCATGAGCGCCTTCCTCGAAAAGCGGAAGGCAGAGTTCCGCGGCCGGTAGCCTCGTGCCCGAGCCCCGCCCGACCGAAGCCTCCGGAGTCCCCAGAGGTTCCGAAGCCTCCGAAGACTCCGAAGACTCCGGAACCCGCTCCCGGGGGTCGGGCGCACGCGCGCGCACACGCGGGCGTTTGCTTTCGGGCGATCTTCGCGGTATCTTCGAAGGGTGCCGGTGAACGCTTCCGCCGTCCTGGCGTGCCGTGAGCTGCGGTTGCGGGAATTCCGGAACTTTCCGGCTCTGGACCTGGCGCTGCCGCCCGAAGGGGTGGTCATCGTCGGGGACAACGGCTCGGGCAAGACGAACCTCCTGGAAGGGCTCTTCTACCTCGAAATCTTCCGCTCATTCCGCGGAGCCGCGGACGAGCAGCTCGTCCGCTTCGGGGCGGAGGCGTTTCACGTGCGCGGGCGCTTCGAGCGCGCGGGCGACCCGGCGCCCCGGGAGATCTCCGCGGGGTACGAGCGGAAGTCCCGGCGGAAGCGGGTGACGGTGGACGGGCTCGAGGCCGAGCGGCTGAGCGACGCCGTGGGCGGGGTCGGGGCCGTCGTGTTCTCGCCGGCGGACATCGCGCTCGTGGCCGGGCCACCCTCGGAGCGGCGCCGGTTCCTGGACATCGTGCTGTCCCTGAACCGCCCGGGCTACATGGCCGCGCTGCAGCGCTACCGGCAGGTGCTCCGGCAGCGGAACAGCATGCTCCGGGACGGGGCCGCACCGGCGCTGCTGGAGGCGTGGGAGGAGGGACTCGTCGAGGCCGGCGCCCGCGTGATCGCGATCCGCGCCGCGTGGCTCCTCGAACAGGCGGAGGGCTTCTCGATCCGCGCGGCGCGCATCGGCGCGGGGACCGCGATGCGGATGGAGTACGACCCCGCCGTGCCGGTCCCCGGGGACCGGCCGCCATCACCGGCCGAGGCGGCCGAGGCATTCGCGGCCGAGCTGCGGCGCGTGGCGGAGCGGGAGCGGGACCGTGGGGTGACCCTGGCCGGACCGCATCGGGACGACGTCGCCTTCCGGATGGGCGACGGGGACGCGGAGATCGACCTGCGGACCTACGGATCCGGCGGGCAGCAGCGCACGGCGGCGCTGGCGCTCCGCATGGTCGAGGCGGAGACGATCCGCCAGGCACGGGGCGGCGAGCCGATCGTGCTGCTCGACGACGTGTTCGCCGAGCTCGATCCCGGCCGCTCCGCCCGCATCCTGGAGCTGCTGGAGGAGGAGGAGCGCGGCCAGGTGATCCTGACGGCGCCGAAGGAGTCGGACCTGGAGGTCCGCCGGGGCGCGCTGTCCCGACTGCGCATCGAGGCGGGAAGGATCTTCGAGTGAAGGGTCAGGACGGGAAGCCGATGCGCATCGGCGAGGCCGTCGCGAGATACCTCGAGCGAACGGGCCTCGCCGAGCGGGTCGATGAGGCCGGCGCCGTGCCCGACTGGAAGGACCGCGTCGGGGAGGGCATCGCGGAGGTGACGCGTCCGCTCACCGTCTCCGGCGGGACCCTGATCGTGGGCGTACGCTCCAGCGCCTGGCTCATGGAGTTGAAGATGATGGAGCGCGAGATCCTGCGCCGCCTGAACGCGGGTCGGAAGCACGGCCGCATCGACGGCATCCGCTTCGTGATGGACGACGGCGAGGCGCGAGGTACGTGAGTCCACCCTCCGGCCAGACGGCCGGGCGGGCTCGAATCCAGCACCAGACAGACCACCGGTAATGGCGAACGAAAAGAAGAAGATCCCGGGGACGGGCGACTATTCGGCGGGCCAGATCCAGGTCCTCAAGGGCCTGGAGGCGGTGCGCAAGCGTCCCGGCATGTACATCGGCTCGACCGGCCCGCGGGGGCTCCACCACCTCGTCTACGAGGTCGTGGACAACGCCGTGGACGAGGCGCTTGCCGGCTACTGCACCCGCATCGAGGTGGTGCTCGGCGCCGACGGCTCCGTCACCGTGGTGGACGACGGGCGCGGCATTCCCGTCGACATGCACCCGATGGAGAAGAAGCCGGGCGTCGAGCTGGCCATGACGACGCTGCACGCGGGCGGCAAGTTCGACCGGAATGTATACAAGGTCTCGGGCGGCCTGCACGGCGTCGGCGTCTCGGTAGTGAACGCCCTCTCCGAGTCCCTCGAGGTCCTCATCCGCTGGCGGGACGGCAAGGTCTACCGGCAGACCTACGTGCGGGGCATCAAGCAGACGGACCTGGAGGTGGTCGGGACGACGAAGAAGGGGCAGACCGGGACGACGGTCACGTTCACGCCCGATCCCGAGATCTTCCCGGATCGGACCGTTCAGCTACGACACGCTGGCCACCCGGCTGCGGGAGCTCGCGTTCCTCAACAAGGGGCTGGAGATCAGTCTCGCGGACAGGCGCGGTGAGGAGCCCGTCGAGACGACGTACCGTTTCGACGGCGGCATCGTGGAGTTCGTCGAGTATCTGCGCGGCAGCCGCAAGGCGCTGCACGCGACGCCCATCTACATCGAGGACGTGCGCGAGGAGGCCGAGATCGATCTGGCCATCCAGTACGACGACGGCTACAACGAGAACACGTTCACGTTCGTCAACAACATCAACACCCACGAGGGCGGCAGCCATCTGACCGGCTTCAAGGCCGCCCTCACGCGCACGCTCAACGACTACGCCCGCAAGAACAACCTCCTGAAGAAGGAGCTGGACTCGCTTTCCGGCGACGACGTTCGGGAAGGCCTCACGGCCGTCCTCTCCGTCCGCGTGAAGGAGCCCCAGTTCGAGGGCCAGACCAAGACGAAGCTGGGCAACTCGGAGGTCCGCGGCGCCGTCGAGCAGGTCGTGAACGAGCGCCTCGCCACGCACCTCGACGAGAACCCGTCCGTCGCGAAGGCGATCATCGAGAAGGCGGTCCAGGCCGCCCGCGCCCGCATCGCCGCCCGCAAGGCCCGGGACCTGACGCGCCGCAAGAACGCCCTCGAAGGCAGCGTCCTGCCGGGCAAGCTGGCCGACTGCTCCATCACCGATCCGGCCGTCTGCGAGATCTACCTCGTCGAGGGCGACAGCGCCGGCGGCAGCGCCAAGCAGGGGCGCAACCGCTCCTTCCAGGCCATCCTGCCGCTGCGGGGCAAGATCCTGAACGTGGAGAAGGCCCGCATCGACAAGATCCTCTCCAACGAGGAGATCCGGACCATCATCACGGCCATCGGGACGGGCATCGGAGAGGAGGACTTCGACGTCGGCCATGCGCGCTACCACAAGATCATCATCATGACGGACGCCGACGTCGACGGCGCCCACATCCGCACCCTTCTGCTCACGTTCTTCTTCCGCCACATGCGGGAGCTCATCGAGCAGGGCATGATCTACATCGCCCAGCCGCCGCTGTACCGTGTCGCGAAGGGCAGGGAAGAGCACTACGCCTACAGCGACGCGGAGCGGGACTCCATCATCGACCGCATGTCCGGCAACGGAAAGAGCGAGCGCACGAGCCTCAACATCCAGCGCTACAAGGGCCTCGGGGAGATGAACCCGGACCAGCTCTGGTCGACCACGATGGACCCGGAGAACCGCACGATCCTGCAGGTAACCCTCGAGGACGCCGTCGAGGCGGACCAGATCTTCACGACCCTCATGGGCGACGACGTCGAGCCCCGACGCAAGTTCATCGAGGAGAACGCCCAGTACGTGAAGAACCTGGACGTGTAGGGACGTCGAGTCGTGACGCAGCGACGTCGCACACTCGTGTACGCCGCCGGGGGCGTCGTTCTCCTCGTGATCGGTCTGCTGCTCGTCGCGCCCCTTCTCTTTCGAGGCCCCGTCCAGAGGCGGCTGAAGGCGGCCGCCTCGTCGTCGCTGCACGCGCGCGTGGACTGGACCGGCCTCGACCTCGGCCTCATCGGCCATTTCCCGAACCTGACGCTCCGGCTGCAGGACCTGACGGTGACGGGCGAGGACCGCTTCGACGGGGACACGCTGCTGGCCGTGCCCGACGCGTCGCTCGTCCTCGACCTGGGCAGCGTACTCGCGAGCCTGCGCGGCGGCGGCCCCGTCGTGGTCCGCTCCGTCTCCCTGGACCGCCCGCGCGTGCGGCTGCTCGTGCTGGGTGACGGCGCCGCCAACTGGGACATCGCGCGCTCCCCCGACGCCGCCACGGCGCCCGCCGCGCCGTCGGGACGGGCGCTGAGCGTCAGCCTGCGCGGGCTCCAGATCTCGGACGCGCGCGTCACGATGGAGAACCGGCAGACGGGTACGACGGCCACCCTTGCCGGGCTTCGCCATACACTCTCGGGCGACTTCTCGAAGGCGCGCTTCGTACTGCACACACGGACCGTGGTGGACAGCGCCTACCTGAGGTTCGGCGGCGTCCCCTACCTCACCGGCGAGCGCCTTGCCCTGTCGGCGGCCATGGACGCGGACATGGCCGCGCGGCGCTTCACGCTCGAGGACGACACGCTGCGTGTGAACGAGCTGGTGCTCGTGGCGGCCGGGTCGATCGAGCAGGATTCAGGCGACGTCGCCCTCGACCTCACCTTCGGCGCGCCGCGCGCGGACTTCCGCCAGATCCTCTCCCTCGTCCCGGCGATCTACACGAAGAGCTTCTCGAAGCTGCAGACGGACGGACAGGTGTCGGTGGAGGGCAATGTGCAGGGCCGGCTGGGCAACGGCGCCTTCCCGTCCTTCGCCGTGAGCGCCGACGTCAGCAACGGGAGCTTCCGCTACCCCGGCCTGCCGCTTCCCGCGCGCGACATCGCCCTGCACGTGGCCGTGACCAACCCCGGCGGTGGCGCCGACGCGACGGTGCTGGACCTCGATCGGTTCCACATCCGCATCGGCGAGAATCCCGTGGATGGCTCGCTGGTGCTGCGCACGCCGCTGTCGGATCCCGACGTCGCGTTCCGGGTGGCGGGCCGGGTCGATCTGACGGACCTGCCGCGCACCATCGAGCTGGACAGCGTACGCGAGCTCCGCGGCGTGGTGAGCGCGGATGCCGCCATGCAGGCGCGGCTCTCCGACGTGCGCGGGGAGCACTACGATCGGGTCTCCGCCAGCGGGCGGATATCGGCGCGGGGGCTGCGCGCGGACGCCGCGGGGCTGAAGCGCCCCATCGCCGTCGACACGGCCATGCTGCACCTCACGCCGCAGCGCGCCGAGCTTGCCGCTTTCCGCGCCCGCGCCGGGTCGAGCGATGTGGGCGCGACGGGCGAGCTGGACAACGTCCTCGCATTCGTGCTCGGCCGCGAGGACCTGCGCGGCAGCGCGCGGGTGGCCAGCAGGCGCGTCGACCTGAACGAGTGGCGCTCCGACGATGCCGCGCAGGCGGTTCCCGTGCCGGGCCGGGTGGACTTCGCTCTCGACGCGACGCTGGATACCGTGAACTACGCCGCGCTGACGCTTGTGGACGCGCGTGGAGCGATGCGCGTTCGGAACCGTCGGCTGACGCTGGAGAATTTTACGGCGGGCACGCTCGGCGGCACGCTGGGCATCGACGGCTACTACGAAACGCTCGACCCGAGCCGCCCGACGTTCGACGGCAAGGTGGCGCTCCGGTCGGTGACCGTGCCGGCGGCGTTCGCGAGCCTGAAGACGGTGCAGGCGTTCGCGCCCGTAGCGCGCTACGCCGAGGGTCAGGCGACCGTCCAGCTCCAGCTCAGCGGCGCCCTCGGGCAGGACCTCACACCCATCCTGACCTCCCTCGCAGGCGCCGGCGCCGTCTCCACGAAGGGGATCGTGCTGAAGGACTTTCCGCCACTCGACGCGCTTACGGAGAAGCTCAAGCTGCAGCACCTGCCGAACCCGGGCTTCAAGGATCTCAGAGTCTTCGTTCACCATGCGCGACGGGCGCCTGGAAGTGCAGCCTTTCCGGACGCAGGTGGGCCAGGTGGCGGTGAATGTCGCAGGCTCGAACGGTACCGACGGCTCGCTCGACTACACCGTCGGCCTGACGGCACCGCGCGCCGTGCTCGGCGCCGATGCGGCGAGCGCGATCCGCAGCCTGGCCGAGCAGACCGGCCGCATGGGAGTGAGCCTCGACAGCGCCGCGACCGTCGGCCTGAACGTCAGGATCGGCGGCACGATCACGAAACCGACCATCAGCACGAGTCTCGGTGACGTGGCGGGGAACGCGCTTCAGGCAGCGAAGCAGGCCATCGAGGAGCAGGCCGCGCTCGGAAAGGCGCGGGTCGAGGAGCGCCTGGACTCCGCGGCGGCGGCCGCCACCGCGAAGGCGAGGGCCGACGCTGAGCGCGCGCTCGCGGACGCCGAGGAGAAGGCCGCGGCCATCCGAGCCGAGGCCCGGGCACAGGCGGACACACTTCGCGCGCGAGCCGCCGTGCGCATCGATTCCCTTGCTGCAAAGGCCACGAACCCCGTCGCACAGGCCGCTGCCCGCGCGGCGGCCAGGCGGTTGAAGGAGCAGACCGACGCGCAGGCCGATGCACTCGTGAGGGCGGCGGACACGCGCGCCGACTCGCTGGTGGCGGCGGCTCGCAGGCGGATGGAACCCGACACCGCCAGGTAGGATCGGGGGACCGGGACCCCCTACCGCACGCGCATCCCCTTCGCGGCGTCCCAGTGCAGGGCCTTTTCACTGCGCGCGAGCGGCGCCTCCGGCAGCTCACCCACCCGTACGCCGTACTTCCAGTTCGCAGGGCAGATGGCCACGTACCGGGCGTAGCCGCCTGTCCCTCCCTGGAATTCGGGAAAGCCGATCGTTACGAGGCATCCCGTGGGAGGCACCTGGTCCAGATGCGCCACGCCCTCCGCCTGCGCGTAGCCGTGATGCATCAGCCAGTCCTCCCCCTCCAGCGTCGCCGTGGTGTCCGTGTCCAGCGGCTCGTGGCCGTGGAAGAGGATGTGGCGCTGGAGGTGGAGGAACTTCAGCGCCTCCAGCGAAACGCCGGGGAACGGCGTACGGGTGGCGAGCGAGGGATCCGGCCAGTCCTTCGACCAGTCGGAGCGTACCATCACAACGGCTCCCTCCGGGATGCGGCCATGCACGGCCTCGAACTTCTGAATGTCCGAGACCTGCAGGTGATAGCCGGGATGCTGCGCCACCGAGTCGACGATGGAGACGACCACCAGAGGCCGCACCGCGTACGTCGGCGGCAACTCGTCGATGGACGGGTACTCCGGCGCCCAGTGGGCCGGCGGGTCGAGCTGCGTTCCGTACTGGTCCGTGCTCAGCTCGTAGCGCGTCGCCGCGAATCCGTCCTTCGCGTACGTGTAGGGCCGACCCGTTGCGGGATCCACCGTCGCTCCGAACTTCGCCGGCCCGAAGCCGTGCCAGACCGGTATCCGCGGAGTCAGCGTGTGGGTCAGGTCGACGTACTTCGCGCCCTTCAGCGATTGCTCGTAGACGGTCCACAGGTCCGCCGTCTGCGCGCCGCCCGGCGCGGGTCTCGCGCCTGAGCCGAGTCGCAGCGCGGCAAAGGCCGCCGCGCCGGCCAGCAAGATCGCGACTACGATGAATCCCATCCGCATTCCAACCTCCTGGAGAAGCGAGCCGCCAGCCGGGGCCCTATTTCAGCCGCTTCTCGAACCAGTGCTCCGCGTACCGCTCCTCGTTGAACGCTTCGACCTCCGCGTAGCCCGACGACCGGTACAGACCGATCGCCTCCTTCAATACGCCGTTCGTCTCGAGGCGGAGCGTCGTCATGCCCAGCTCCCCGGCCTCCTCTTCGATCCGCTCCAGCATCCGACGGCCGACGCCGAGGCCTCGCATCGAAGGGTCCACCCACATGCGCTTGATGGACCCCACGCCGGGCTCGAGCCCCTTGATCCCGCCGCCCGCCACTGGCTCGCCGTCCACCATCCCGACCAGGAACGTTCCCCGGGGGGCCGTCATCTCGGACGCCGCCGCCGGCAGGCTGCGGCCCGCGTCGAAGCCCGATGGAAAGCGCTCCGCCAGCTCCTCGAAGTAGCGCTCCACGCACCGCCGGGCCTCCCAGCTGGACGGATCGACCCGCTGGATCTCCAACCCACTCAGCCGCAGCAGCCGGGTGACGTCGGCCATTCCCTCCGCGAGCCGCGACCGCTGCCCCGGGCTCAGCGGCTCCAGCAGCGATGCCGCCAGCGCCTCCGCCCTCCCGTCGATCTCCGCCAGCTCCTCCCGGCCCGCATCCGTCAGCTCCGCTCGCCGCACCCGCTCGTCCCCCGGCGTCGCTTCCACCCGCACCAGCCCCGCCGCCTCGAGGGAGCTCACCAGCCGGCTCATATACCCGGAATCCAGCCGCAGCCGGGAGCGCAGGTCCCTCAGCTCCGCGCCGGCCGCGCCGATCTCGAAGAGCACCCGCGACTCGCCGAGGGGCCGGGCCCGGCCCAGGAACTCCGCCTCCAGGCTGCCCGACCGCTGCGTCACCAGCCGGTGGAAGGCCCGCACGACACCGATCTGTTCCGCGTCCATTGTCTGACTTTAGTCAGAGAGCCCCGGCCCGTGCAAGGGTGTCGCGACCGCGGGGTCACGCGACCGGGGACGGGCGAGGCTTGGGCGGCATACAGCGCCGAGCCGCCGCTCAGCGACGACGCGGCGGATCCGCGGCGGCCCGACTCGCCGCTAGTCCGAGCCGATGTGCACGTCGTGCATCAAGGCCCGGTAGCGGGCGGACTCTCGCACCGCATCGTACTGCGGAGACTGGGTGTAGTACCATGTCCAGGCACTTTGTGGACGCGTCCGCTCGAGCAGGTCCAGCGCCTTCGCGGTGTCACCCACTTCGATCAGAGCCACCCCGAGATAGTAGGCGTCGGTCGAGGACGGCCGGGCCGTGTCTGCCCGTGCGAGCGCCTGACCCAGAGCCTCACGGGCGCCGGCGCGGTCCCCCAGCCGTGCGCGTGCAGCCGCGAGAATGGCCAGCGCCGGAAGGCCGTAGTCGGGCCCGATCCGAAGGGCTGCTTCCGCATCGGCGCGAGCGCCCGTGGGGTCGCCTGTCTGGAGCCGGAAGCTGGCGCGGCCCGTGTAGGCGTAAGGCACGCTCGGGTCCGCGGCGACGGCGCTGTCGGAGAGTGCGAGCGCCGCACGTACATCGCCCCGCCGAAGCGCGATACCCGCAAGCGGCACGAGCACCATCGCGCGAGACGGCTCCAGCTCCAGCGCGTGGCGGT
Organism: uncultured Gemmatimonadales bacterium; assembly: GCA_963728445.1. GTDB lineage: Bacteria > Gemmatimonadota > Gemmatimonadetes > Longimicrobiales > RSA9 > CAVSJO01. Next base: position 167,880 of record CAVSJO010000007.1, read on the forward strand.
AGGCGCGCTCGGCCTCATCGAACCGGCCCATGGACATCAGCGTCTGACCGTACTGGTGAAAGGCCTCGGCGCTGCCTGGGTCCAGTGCGATCGCCCGCTCGAACGCGCTCAGCGCCCCGGTCGCCTGGATCGGATCCTTCAGGACCCGAAGATATGCGCGAGCAAGCCACGCGTCGGGGCTCGTGGAGTCGATATGGATCGCGTCATCGGCGATGGCGAGCGCGCGCGGCAGAAGTGAGTCCGCATCGAGTCCGTGGTAGGGCCATCCCCAATCGATCATCACCGATAGGGCATAGGCTTCGCGGGCGCGCGCGGCGGCGAAGCTCGGATCCAGCCGCTGGGCCGCCGCGTATTCAACCACCGCCCGAGCAACGCTCTCCGGCGTCCTGCGCGCGAGGGCGTGGTTCGCGCGGAGAAAGTGATCGAACGCCGCCGGATCGTCGGTCGGGCCGCGCTCGAGCGCGAGCCGATCCGCCGGAGCGAGCCGTGCACGGACCTCTCGAGCCAGATCCACGGCCACCGAGGCCTCGACTTCGAGCAGACGCTCGCCTGTGAGATCGTACGTTGCGCTCCACGTCTGAACGCCATCCGACGTGCCGGTGAGCCGTAGGGCGACGCGCACCACCTCCCCGCTGCGACGAACGCTCCCCTCTACGGCATAGGCGGCACCGAGGCGCCGGGCCGCTGACCAGCGGTCCTGACCGGCCGGTCGGAGTCCCTCGAGCGCAGACGGACTGAGGACACGCAGGTGCTGGAGTTGGCCCAGCCGCGAGGCCAGCTCATCCGCCAGGCCCGCCGACAGGTAGGCATCGGCGGAGTCCGCGGACAGGTTGTCCAGCCGAAACACCGCAATCGTGGGCGCTGGGGCCGAACGGCCGAGCACCCGTGCGCCCGCAGTCACTGCGAGGATGACGACCGCCGCTGCGGCGGCGATCAGCATCCACCGCCGTCGTGCGTTTCGCACTCCCGGCTGCGGGCCGGATGCCGGCATCGGAGACAGCGTCTCCATCAGGACGCGCCGAACGGCTCCGTGTCGCAGCTCGTAGCCGAGCCCCCCCGGTGACTCGTGGAGCAGGCGTCTCGACAGCAGTTCGTGCAGCGCGGAAGCGGCCTCGACGCCGCCCATCCCCGCGGCGCCGAACAGTCGTTCAGCTGCAAAGGGCGGCTCCAGATCGGTACCGGCCGCGAGAAGACGGCGCGCAGCCGGACCGAGCTGTGCCAGCCGGCGGAGCAGGAGGCCTCGCAGATCCGAGGGCACCGGTAAGGGGCCGCTGCTCCCCTCGATTCGCCAGACGCCGTCCGGCCCCGTTTGTAGCCGGCCGTCGTCAACGAGCTCCGTTACCAGTTCCGTGACGAAGAACGGGTTGCCCCTGCTCTCGTCGTACAGACGATCGGTGAGCGACTCCAGGTCCTCCGGACGAAGCTCGAGCATGGACGAGATCAGCGACCTGCAGTCGGATCTCGACAGCGGGGCCAGGCGAAGTCGGATCCAGTCACCGTCGCTCGGGGAGTGGTGGCCGTCCCCATTCGACGACGAAGGCGCGATCTGCGACGTCGCCAGAAGCATTATGCGCGCCGGAAGTCGCTTGCCGAGCTCGTCCAGCAGGCTGCGATCCGCGCCGTCGAGGAATTGAAGGTCGTCCATAAACAGGACGACAGGCGCCTCCGCGGCCACGGCAGCAAGGACCTCCCGGATGGACTCGACCATCACGCTCGGCGTACCTCGCGCTTCCGGAAGGTCGGAGAATCGATTCCGCAGCGCGGGGACGAGCCGGGCGACCTCGGCAAGCGCCCGAGCGGAGGCGCCTGAAAGGCCGGGCGCCGTTCGAACGGGCGCGAGAAGCCGGCCGAGCGCCGCGTCGCGACTCGCAGGATCCGGCGCGGACGGGCCGCCGGGAGAATCCGTCGGCCGCGCCCGCGAGGCGAGTACCAGGGGCGGCTCCTCCGACCGGGAAAGGCCGCGAAGGAATTCGTTGCAGAGCCGGCTCTTGCCGGCGCCTTCTTCACCTTCAACGCAGATCGGGCGACCGCACCCCTCGAGCGCCCTCTGCCACCCGACGCGCAGCTTCTCCATCTCGCCCGAACGGCCGGTCAGCTCGGGCGAGAGCAGTGCGGCCGATGCCGGCAGGGCCGGATCGCGCAGGGCGGCTTTCAGCCGCGCCCATGTCGCCTCGACCTCCGCGCTCATCGTGAGCCCGGCGTCACGGAGGTGGACCTCGGCCTCCCGCAGCCGGGCCTCGGCTTCCGCGCCTCGTCCGTATCGGCGCAGCAGTTCGCAGACGTGCAGGACCGGCTCGGCAGAGAACGACGTCGTCCGCTGCCACTGCTCAGCACGGGCGAGTGCTTCGTCGAGGGATCCGGCCGCCGTCAGCGACTCGACCAGAGTTCGGAACGCGGCCTCGCGACGGACCCGGAGCCGCTCACGGGTCGCCTCCAGCCAGAGCCGGTAGTCGGCGGCGCCGGCATCCTCGGTTCCCTGGAGGAATTCCCCGCTCCACCGATCCAGCGCGTCGGCGATCCGGCCCGCGTCGAGGTCACCTTCGAAGAGGAGCGCGTCCACGGAGACGGCGTCCGGCACGACCAAGACCTCCTCGGCGGATCCGCCCACCATCGATCCCACCGCCCCGCGCAGCCGGTAGAGGGTCTGGCGAAGGGAGGCGCGGCTTCGCGCGGCGTCCGAGTGCTGCCAGAACACGGCGGCCAGTTCGTCCCGACGCGCGTGCCCGCGCCGCGACATCAACACGTACGTGAGAACCACCAGATCCCGCGTACGCACGGCCCCGGCTGGAGCTCCGTCGACCCGGAGCTCCGGCACACCCAGAACGCGTAGAAAGGCGGAAGCCATGGTCCTCACAGGAGATCGAGCTCGGCGAAACGCCGGAGAAACGCCGTTGAAACGCCCATGCTCCATCTTCGGCTCACACGACGACCGCGGCAACGAAGCTGGAAGCGTGGGCACGGTCGGCGAACCGCTCGGGCGGATGCAGGACTCAAAGATGCCCCCGCTGCGCGCAGCCCACAACAGATCTGGCGGGGACACGAAGTCAAATGGACCGATACGTCTACTTCACGGTGCGGCTCCGCCTGCAGAAGGCGGGCGTGCTGAACGGGGTGGTCGAGCGTCTCGGCTCCGGCGAAAGAAGGGAGTTCGTCCGTGCCGAGGAGTTGTGGCAGCAGCTTTCCGAGCTGGCGTTGACCGCCCCGCTTTCCGAGGACCCGGCCTCCGAGCCGGTCGATGATGATCCCCCCCATTCCCGGAGGAGCAAATGAATTACCCCGCGAGCGTGGTCTCTCTGTCCCTGATCCTGGCGGTGGTCGCCTGCGCGGACGGCGGCGACCCGGCTTCCCCCGCGCTGTCCCCGTCCGACATGCAGCAGTCCAGGGCCCCCGGAGTATTGTCCGACGACCACTGCGTCAATTTCGACGTCTCGGAGACGGGGGACCTGGGGCTCTACCAGATCCCAGGGACCGATACCTGGGCCTTCGGCGCGAAGCCGACGGCGATCACGATCGCCGGCATGGAGGGCATGATCTACTCCTTCGTCGACGACGAGTCGATCTCGGGCGCGAAGGACCAGGGCGCGCACCACATCGTGCTGCATCACCATTTCGTTTCCGGTGAGAACTGGTTCCAGACGAACGACCGGGCCCTTTGCTCCGTCGGCGCAGGCAAGGATGGCAAGGACAGCGGCGGTTGTGGCATCCACGACCAGATGCGGCTCGCCGAAGGCGGCGGCGCCTTCGACAACGCGGCCGGCATCATTCGCAACATGGGTGTGGTGAACGTCCCGGAGGGTTGGCTGGACCTGAACCTGAGCGGCCGCATCTGCGGCGACGGCATCGGCGCCTAGCCGCATCGAGGGCGGCCCGGCCCGGGCCGCCCTCCATCCGCCGCATGGCGAGGTCGTCGTCGTCGGCGACCGCTCGAGGACGCAAGAAGCTTGGCCCCGAGCACCGCCTCGTCTACCTTGGATCGGCGTCCCCCGAGCGATCCCTGGCGGTCGAAGCGATGCGCGACCTGCCCCACCTGATCCGCCGTATTTCCGCCGAGCTGCAGCGCCGCCACGTCTACCGCGTCGGCGTGGCGTATCTCGTCACGGCCTGGGCGGCCATCCAGGTCGCGGACACGGTCGTTCCCCGGCTGGGTCTGCCCGACGCGCTCGTCACGGGCATCATCGTTCTGTCGGGCGTCGGCCTTCCCATCGCTCTCGTACTGGCGTGGGCGCTCGAGTTGACGCCGGAGGGGATCCGGCGGACCGACGAGGTCGAGAGCGGCGCCGGGACCTTGCATTCGGAAGTCGACGCGGGGCATCGCAGGATGCCGATCGCCACGGCGATACTGGTGGTGCTCGCCCTCCTCGTCGGAGCCGCGGCGGTTCGATGGAAGGATCGACTGCCGGGGGGAAACGCCCCGCCCGGAGCTCCGCGGACCATCGCCGTCCTCCCCTTCACCGACCTGTCCGAGGGAGGCGATCAGCAGTACTTCGGGGACGGCCTCGCGGAGGAGCTGATCGCGGGTCTCGCGCGTCTCGACGGCCTGCGGGTGGCGGCCCGATCGGCATCGTTCCGGTTCCGCGATCCGGGCCTGGACGTGAAGGTGGCCGGCCGCCGGCTTTCGGTCCAGGGAATCGTGGAAGGTAGCGTGAGGAGGACGGGTGATCGGGTGCGCGTGGCGGTCAGCGTCGTGGACGCGGGGACGGGGTTCGAGATCTGGAGCGACGTCTTCGAGCGGGATGCGGGCGACGTATTCGCGGTCCAGGAGGAGATCGCGCAGGCGGTCGTTCGGGCGCTGGGGCTCTCCGGCCCCGCGGACGCGCGGCTGGTGGAGCGAGGGACGGAGAACCTCGAGGCGTACGATCACCTGCTGCGGGGGAACTACCGGCTGATCGACCGCACGGCGGCGAACGTGCGGGCGGCCGAAGCCGAGTATGCCGAAGCCGCGCGCCTCGATCCCGCGTGGGCGACCCCCGTGTTCCGCGAAGCGTACGCCCTGCTCGTGTACGCCGACTGGGGGTGGCCGTATCCCGGCCGCACGGGGCGCCAGCTGCTGAGCCGCGCCGAGGTGCTGGTGGATTCCGCGCTCGTGCGTGCTCCGGACTCCGCGGACGGCTGGCTGGCGCGGGCCTACCTGAGGGTTCTCGAAGATCCCTACCGTCTGTCCGGGTCCGTCGATGCGTTCCGACGCGCCATCGCCATCGACTCCACGCAGCCGGAGGCGTTTCATCAGTACGGGCAGACGCTCATGGCCCTCGGGAGGGACGCGGAGGCGCACGAGGCGTACCTGCGGGCCCTGCGCCTCGACCCTGCGCGCCCCTTCACGCTGATCCCGCTCGCGGCCATCGCCCTTCACGACGGCCGGGTCGCGGAAGCGCGGGCCTGGGAGGACAGCGCGCTCGCGGTCGAGCCGGCGAACAGCTACGCCCGGGCTGGCCTCGCCCGGATCCTGCTCGCCGCAGGCGATACCGCGGGCGCGGTCCGCGAAGCGCGCCTGGCGGCGCGCCTCGACAACGCCCACGCGGTTCCCGTGCTGTCCACGCTCGCCGTCGCCCTGGCCGCGGCGGGCGAGCAGGCCGAGGCGAGGCGCGCATTCTCCGACGCGGTGGACCGGGCCGGTGCCCCGCCGTACGGCGTGACGCCCGGCACGTACCTCGGAATGGCCGCCGTCGGTCTCGGCGACCGGGCGCGCGCACTCGAGCTCCTCTCGGCGACGGAGCCCCGTGGCGCCTGGTTCTGGTTCTACCTGCAGTCGCCGATCTTCGACGGGCTCCGCTCCGACCCCGCCTTCCGGCGCCTCGTCGACCCGGCCGATCCGCGGCCGGAGGCGACGAGGTCATGAGGACCGGAGCCCGGACGCGGCCCGTCCTACGCGTCCGGCACGTTCCGACGCAGCTCGTCGATCCACACGTCGGCGCTGGAGTCGCTGGGGGCGCGCCAGTCTCCACGCGGTGACAGGGACCCGCCGCTGCCGACCTTCGGCCCGTTGGGCATGGCGCTGCGCTTGAACTGGCTGGACTGGAAGAAGCGGCGGAGGAAGACCTCGAGCCACTTCCGGATGGTCGCAAGGTCGTAGGTGTCGCCCCAGGCGTGGCGGGCGAGAAACGCCACCTTGCTGGGTCGGAATCCGAAGCGCGTAGTGTAGTAGAGGTGGAAGTCCTGCAGCTCGTAGGGCCCTACGACGGCCTCCGTGCTCTGCGCCGGCCCGTCGGAGTCGTCCCCCGGCACCAGCTCGGGGGAGATCCCCGTCTCCAGAACCGACCGCAGGACCGCGCTCGTCTCGTCGTCGAACTGGCCGGTGTCGGCGACCCACCGGATGAGATGCCGGATGAGGGTCTTGGGGACGGAGCAATTGACGGCGTAGTGGGACATCTGGTCGCCCACGCCGTAAGTGGTCCAGCCGAGGGCCAGCTCGCTCAGGTCGCTCGTGCCCAGCACCAGCCCGCCCTGGAGGTTGGCAAGCCGGAAGAGATGGGACGTACGCTCGCCCGCCTGGACGTTCTCGAAGGTGACGTCGTAGACCGGCTCGCCGGTGGCGAAGGGATGACCGATGTCCTCGAGCATCTGTCGGGCCGAGGGCCGGATGTCGATCTCCTGCCAGCTCGTCCCGAAGGCCTTCATGAGGGCGATGGCGTTGGTCCGGGTCCGATCGCTGGTGGCGAAGCCGGGCATCGTGTAGGCGAGGATGTTGGAGCGCGGCAGGTCGAGGCGGTCCATCGCCTTCGCGGCGACGATGAGGGCCTGCGTGGAGTCGAGCCCGCCGGAGATGCCGACGACGATCCGGTCGATCCCCGTCGCGTCCAGGCGCTGCGTGAGCCCCTGGACCTGGATGTTGTAGGCCTCGTAGCAGCGCTCGTCGCGCACCCGGGGGTCGGCGGGGACGAAGGGGAAGCGTTCCACGGGTCGCTCGAGTGTGGCGACGTCGCCCCGAGGGCGCAGCTCGAAGCTCACGCGACGCAGCTTCCGCACGCGCCCGGCGTGCTCCTCGGCGGCGTCGTTGAAGCTCGTCATGCGCATGCGGTCCTGGGCGAGTCGCTCGAGGTCGACGTCGGCGACGATGAGCTGTTCGTCGTCGGCGAAGCGCTCGCTCTCGGCGAGCAGGTCGCTGTTCTCGTAGATGAGGGCGTGTCCGTCCCAGGCGAGGTCGGTGGTCGATTCGCCCCATCCGGCAGCGGAATAGAGGTAGGCGCACAGGCCGCGGCCGGACTGGGCGGCACACAGGGCGCGTCGCCACTCCGCCTTGCCGACCGTGATGTTGCTGGCGCTCAGGTTGGCGACGACGGTGGCGCCGCCGAGGGCGGCGTAGCTGGACGGCGGGATCGGCACCCACACGTCCTCGCAGACCTCGGCGAAGAGGGTGAAGCCGGGGAGGTCCTCGGCGTCGTAGAGGAGGTCGTTCCCGAAGGGGACGTCGCTGCCGAAGAGCCGGACGCTCTCCGGCAGGTCGAATCGACCGGGTGTGAAGTAGCGGCGCTCGTAGAACTCCCGGTAGTTCGGCAGATAGCTCTTCGGTGCGACGCCGAGGATGCGTCCGCGGTGCACGGCGACGGCGCAGTTGTAGAGCTTGCCGTCGAAGCGGAGCGGAGCGCCGACGAGGAGGACGGGGCCGAGCTCGCGGCTCGACTGGACGAGGCGGTGGAGGGCCCGCAGCACGGCGTCGAGGAGCGCGTCCTGGTGGAAGAGGTCGTCGCACGTGTAGGCGCTGATACCGAGCTCGGGGAAGAGTACGACGTCGGCGCCCCGGTCCGACGCGCGCTTCGCCAGGCCCAGGATGCGCTCCACGTTGTAGTCGGGGTCGGCGATGCGGACGAAGGGCACGGCCACGGCCGTGCGGGCGAAGCCGTGAACGTGGATGTCGTCGAAGCTATTCGGCATCGTCGCTCCGGTGGATGCGGACGGGATCCGGGACTCGTTCAGAATGAGACACGCCCCGGCCGCCGTCCAGTTCGGCGTCCGGGGCACGTCGGAGGCGACCCCGCCCTTGCCGTCGAATGGGCCTCATCCACTCCCGGACGTGTCGACGCCCACCGCCGGCGGACGGTACCCGGGCGGAGCCTCCGGTGCTCCGCCCCGGGCCAGACGGGCGCCGTCGCCCCAGCGCCACGCGTCCAGCAGCCTGCGCGCGTCGGGGAGCCAGGCACTGTCGGGCGCGGGTCCGTGAACCGTCAGCTCGAAGTACCGGCCGGCGTGCCAGCCGACTGCCACAGCCCCCGTGAGCTCCCCTCCATCGGGAGCGCGGTACCGGAAGGGGATCCGCCGCAGCGCCCAGGCCAGCCACGCCGCCTCCCCGGACTGCGCCCCGTCCAGCGCGTGACTCACCGGCTGACCGAGTCCCGTGACGAACGCGTCGGCCCGCTCCATCGCCGTGGGCGCGTCGGTGGCCGGGGGGAGTACGAAGAGGTTCACGTACGGCTGCGGCCCGGGTCCTTCACCTGGCAGCGTGAAATGGATCGCCGCGCCGCCGCCGTTCCCGCCGGGGCGTGTCACCGACGCGGCTCGGGGGATCGACGTGGAGAAGGGGAGGGGGAACCCATCGGGCGTGTGGTACGAGCGGAGGGAATCCGCGCCGGCGGAGTCGGCTTTCGCGCTCGGCGCGGCCGCGCCGGATTGCTCCGGTTCGGGCGTCCCGCGGTCCCGGCTGCACGACGCCAGGAGCAGGAGCCCGCCGAGGATGGCGAGGGCCGGTACGCGGAGGGTACGGGAGGGCGCCGGCCGAGCCCTCATCGCCTCAGAGGAGGCCCGAGTAGGTCGGGTTCTCGAGGAGGGCGCCCTCTTCGTCCACGAGCTGACGGTCCCACGGGAAGACGATCGTGTCGTCGGTCTGCAGCGCGTAGTAGTCCGGCTCGTACCCGCCCGGGCGCACGAAGCTGATCGCCGTGCGGATCTCCGCGGGGCTCACGTTGCGGACCGCGGCAAGGGCCATGCGGAGGGTCTCCCCCGTCGTGCAGATCTCGTCCACGATGAGCACGCGCCGGCGCGCAGCCTGCCGGGGTGCAGCCGTCAGGATCTTCGGGCGCTCACGGACGCGCTCGACACCGGCCCGGCGGCTGATCTTCATGGAGAAGAAGTCGCAGCCCAGCATGGACGCCACGACGGCGGCGGGGATGACACCGGCCTTGGCGATGCCCACCACGAGCTCCGGTCGGTAGTCGCTCCGGGCGACCTTGAGCGCCAGTGCCCGGCACAGCTCACCGAACATCTCCCATCCGAGCTCGAGAACGCCGGCGCCGGCCCTCTTCCTGAGCAGGCTCATGGAGTTCGAGGCATCGGGGTACCCGGGCATGGACCACCTCGGCTGTGGGAGAATTGGGGGAGACCCAATCTAGCGCGACGCAGGCGGAGGGGAAAGCGTCCCGCGCGGGGATCGGATGCGGGGTTGACGGAACCGGTGGCTTCGTCCATTCTCGCGCCGATGGACGAGACGATGCAGGCCCGGGCGGATGCCCGGCTGGCGGAGGCCCTGGCTACGGCCGGGCGGGCGGACCCCCGGGACGGCTACCGCGACGCGCTGCGCCGCCTGCGTGAGCGGCGACCGGAGGCGTTCCGGGAGGCCCTCCGGCATTACGAGCAATCTCTGGTGCCAGCCGTGGCGAGTGGGGGGACGGAGCCGCTGGCGGCGTGGATCGAGTACGGGCGGCTCATCGCCGAGCTGAGCGGATCCGGCCGGTGGGTGTGCGTGGATCCGACCGGCCGTGCCCGGGACGGCGCCGACCCGGCCGCCGGCGATCTGCTCCTCTACCTGCTCGACGGGGCGACGCCGGCCGCCCTGAACGTGACCGCGCCCGCCGAGCCTTCGGAGGCGCAGCGGGCGACGGTCGAGCTACTCGTTCTGGGCAGCGTGGGACGCTGAACCCGTCCTGCCACGGCGGAGCCGTCCCGGTGCTCAGCCCTTCGCCATGCTGTCCAGGAATTCCTTGTTCGTCTTCGTCCGGCGCATGCGGTCTAGGAGGAACTCCAGCGCCTCCGCCGGCGGCATGTCGCCCAGGAAGTTCCGCAGCAGGTACACCCGGTTGAGCTCCGCCTCGTCCAGCAGCAGCTCCTCCTTGCGGGTGCCCGAGCGGTTGATGTCGATGGCGGGATAGACGCGCTTGTCCGCGATGTGCCGATCCAGCACGACTTCGGCGTTGCCCGTCCCCTTGAATTCCTCGAAGATGACCTCGTCCATCCGGGAGCCCGTCTCGATGAGGGCCGTGGCGATGATCGTCAGCGAGCCGCCACTGTCGATGTTGCGGGCGGCACCGAAGAAGCGCTTCGGCTTGTGCAGCGCGTGGGCATCGACACCACCGGAGAGGATCTTTCCGGAGTGCGGGACGGTGACGTTGTAGGCCCGGGCGAGGCGCGTGATGGAGTCGAGCAGGATCACCACGTCCTTGCCGTGCTCGACCAGGCGCTTCGCCTTCTCGATGACCATCTCCGCAACCTGCGTGTGCCGGTCCGCGGGCTCGTCGAAGGTCGACGAGATCACCTCGGCCGAGACGTGCTCCTCCATGTCGGTGACCTCCTCCGGCCGCTCGTCAATGAGCAGCACGATGAGGTGGATCTCCGGATGGTTCTCGATGATGGAGTTGGCGATCTTCTGCAGGATCGTCGTCTTTCCCGCCTTCGGCGGAGAGACGATGAGCCCGCGCTGGCCCTTCCCGAACGGGGAGATCAGGTCCATGAGGCGCATGGACAGGTCGCCGTCCTCCGGCTCCAGCTTGATGCGCTCTTCCGGGTACCGCGGCCGCAGGTTGTCGAAGGCGATGCGGTGCTTGGCCCGGTCCGGGTCGTCCCCGTTCACGGACTCGACCTTCAGCAGGGCCAGGTAGCGCTCGCCGTCCTTCGGCGGTCGGACCTGCCCGAGCACGGTGTCACCCGTCCGGAGATCGAAGCGCTTGATCTGGGACGGGCTGACGTAGATGTCGTCCGGTCCGTACAGGTAGTTCCAGTCCTGCGAGCGCAGGAAGCCGTAACCCTCGGGCAGGATCTCGAGAACGCCCTCGCCCCGCAGAACGACGTCGCTGTCGAGCAGATTCTGCTCGATCCGGAAGATCAGGTCCTGCTTACGCAGGCCCGAGTAGTTCGAGATGTTGAGCTCCTCCGCCATGTCATGCAGCTCGGCGACGGACTTGCTCTTGAGTTCGGCGATGTCCACAGGACACTCCGTCAGTGGTTATCGACAGGTGGTGGCGAGGCGTTCGTTCGCCGGTTCCCGATGTAGCGTGCTGGATTGTCGTGCAAGTCGGTCGGGATAGGGACGAAAACGTGCGGGCCTCTCGGGCGCTACGTCGCGCCCTCACACGGAGAGATGCTTTGGCGTGGTATAGGCCGTAGTCTAGCACGCGCGCGCGAACCGGTCAAGAGCGGCGTGGGACGTATCCGCCACGCGCCCGCGGGCGCCGGTTGACAGTTGCAGGCGGCGCGCCGAACATTTCCCGCCCCAGTCCATCAGCCGGCATCGGAGGGATGAATGGCGCGCCACAACCGAGAGGGCAGCGGCTCCGATCAGCGTGGTCACCAATACATCGTGAGCTATCAGCCGGACTGGCTGAGCCACATCAAGGTGACGCGCGCCCTCGAGAGCGGGCGACAGTCGACGAAGACCCTCTACCGTGTTTCGGAAGCTGCCGAGGACAGACCGGGCAGTCGCGTTCGAACCGGTCTCGCGTCGTCGGAGCAGGGGCTCGACATCGAGATTTCCGTGGAGGACCCCCGCCGTGTGATACGCCGCATCATCGTGGAGACCGTGCTTCCGGATCTGCCGGAGGAGGACGCGGCGGTCTCCTTCGCCATCGACGTGGCCCCACCCCCGCCCGCCGCTCCCGCGCGCCGCCGCCGCGGCCGCTAGACCGACTTCAGAAGAAAATCCGGAACGGATTCGCCTTCGTCACGGCGATGAGCGAGTCGAGGGCGGAGCGCACGCCCTCGACGGCGATCGAGATCGCGCTGTCGCGGCGCAGCCGCCCGAGTGTACCGCTCGTCCCGTCCAGCGCCGACTGAAGGCTGTCCAGCCGCTCCGCCAGACGGGCAAGGCGAAGCCGCACGTCGGCGGTGGGCGGCGCTCCGCCGGCTGCCGTGTCCGGCGACAGGGCATCGAGTCGCGCGCGGAGCTGCCCGGCGATGCGCCCGCTGCGGGCTGCGACACGTTCCAGCCGGGTGGTCAGGACGCTGTCGTGCAGCAGACGGGGCAGCGAGCCGTCGCCCGCGGCCAGGCGCCCGGACGTGGCGCGGGCCGCCTGTACGTTGCGCCGAATCCGCTCGAGGCTGGCCGGCCGCTCACCGGCAAGCGTGGCGACCTGGTTCGCTTCGGCCAGCAGCGAGTCGAGGTCGACGAAGAGGCGCTTCGCCTGGGCCATGGCCAGTGCCGTTGCCGTGAAGGGGGGCAGCCGCAGCGTGTCCATGGGGCCAAGGCGCGGTGCCGCCGGGCTGCCGGGGACGAGGTCGAGCACCGGCTTGCTCATGAGGGTGGCCTTCGTCATCCGCAGGCGCGTGTCCAGGCGAATCATGTCGCGGTACTTCTCGGGGACCTGGAGCACGGCGGCCACGTCGGCGAGGGTGTCGGCGGTGGCGGGCATGACGGCGATGCGGAGGACACGGCCGACCTCCTTGCCGGCGATCCACACCGGCGTGCCCGCCTTCAGGTCCTTGCCCTGGGGGAGGACGGCGACGACGTGGAAGTAATCCTGCGCCTTGCGCTGGATCGTCTCCAGGAAGAAGATCAGCACCGCCAGGCCGGTGATCGCGAGGATCAGCAGCAGGCCTGCCACGGGACGCCAGTCTCTCGTCTCAGCCCTCATTCACGCGTTCCATGCTCCGCCTCGGACACATCGAGTACAGCAACTGCTTCCCGGTCCACGCGCGGCTCCTCGAAGAGGGCACGCCGCCCGACCTCGTCATCGTACGCGGCATCCCGTCGCAGCTGAACCGCCTGCTGCGGGAGGGGGGCCTGGACGTCTCACCCTCGTCCAGCATCGAGTTCGCCCGGCACGCGGACCGGTACCGGATCCTTCCCGACTTCGCCATCGCCTCCGATGGGGCCGTTCGCAGCATCGTCTTCGAGAGCCTGCGACCCCTGAGCGGACTGGACAAGGCCGACGTCCGGCTCACCACCGCATCGGCGACGTCCGTCGTCCTCCTGCGCGCCCTCCTCGAGCTCCGCCACGGCGTCCGCCCTCGGTACCGCGCCTTCGACCAGGTCCGGGACCCGGACCCGCTGGAGACGGGGTCGGACGCCGCGCTCTACATCGGCGACGTCGCCCTGCGCCGGCCTACGACGGACGCCCGGCTGCGCTTCGATCTCGGGCACGAATGGAAGGAGTGGACGGGCCTCCCCTTCGTCTTCGCCGTCTGGCAGGCTTCGGTAGGCCCCGAGCTGGACGGCGAGCTCGCGTCGCTGCACGGCCGGCTCGCCGACTCCCTGGCGTGGTTCGGCGAGCACGCGCCGCGCCTGGCCCGGGAACGCGCATCGGCCTTCGGCCTCGGAGCCGACCTCCTCCTCGGGTACTGGAATCAGCTGAAGTATTCCCTGGACGAGGGGGCACTGCAGGGATTGCGCCGCTTCTACGAGCTGGCGGCCCGACTCGGGGAGGTACCGGAGGCGCCCGAGCCGCGCTGGACTCCCCGTGGACACTGACGGCGACGTCGGCCTATCTTCCAGAATGCTCCGCCTGGTGACGACGCCCCTGGCCTGGCTCGGCCGCAGCTCCACCGCCACGGTGGCGAGCTTCGGCAGGTTTGGCAGGTTCGTGAGCGGCGTCGTGGGCTCCACCCGCGACAGCGCGACCTGGCTGCGCCTCCTCCCCATCCAGATGGCGCGAATCGGCGTCGAGTCCCTGCCGATCGCGATCTTCATCGCGGCCTTCACGGGCATCGTGCTGGCGCTGCAGGCGTCGTACACGTTCACGGGCGCGATTCCGCTGTACTTCGTCGGCACGCTGACGGGCAAGACGATGATCCTGGAGCTCGGGCCCGTGCTGACGGGGCTCGCTCTGGCCGGGCGGGTCGGCGCGAACATCGCCGCCGAGATCGGGACGATGCGGGTGACCGAGCAGGTGGACGCGCTGGAGACGCTGGCGTACGATCCGATGGCGTACCTGACGGTTCCTCGTGTTCTCGCGGGCCTTCTCATGTTCCCGGTGATCGTCGTGTTCGCCGACGCGGTGGGCGTCGTGGCGGGGTGGATCACCGCGCTCAACCTGCTCGATCTGACGACGCCCGAGTTCGTGCGCGGTCTCCGGCTCTTCTTCAAACCCTTCGACGTGACGTTCTCCCTCGTGAAGGCCGCGTCCTTCGGACTGGCGGTGACGCTGGTCGGATCCTTTTTCGGCTTCGCGACGATGGGCGGCGCCGAGGAGGTCGGCCGGTCGACGACGCGGGCGGTGGTCGTGAGCAGCATGCTGATCCTCGTGCTGGACGCGTTCTGGGCGGTGGTGCTGCTGTGAGCGTCGAGCTCCGTGACGTGCACAAGTCGTTCGGCACGAAGGTCGTGCTGGATGGCGTATCGCTGGACGTCGCGGAGGGTCAGACGCTGGCGGTCATCGGCTATTCGGGGTCGGGCAAGTCGGTGCTCCTGAAGACGATCGTGGGTCTGCTCGAGCCGGACTCGGGGGCGGTGGTGGTAGACGGGCTCTCCGTTCCCGAGCTGGAGCGCGAGGCGCTCTACGAGCTGCGACGCAAGGTAGGCTACGTCTTCCAGTTCGCGGCGCTCTTCGACTCCATGAGCGTGTTCGACAACGTGGCCATGGGATTGAGGCGGATGGCGATGGAGGAGCCGACGGTGGCGGAGCGGGTGACGGAATCCCTGGACCTGGTGGATCTGGACGGCTACGGGTCGCGCATGCCCTCGCAGCTCTCCGGCGGCCAGCGCAAGCGCGTCGGCCTGGCCCGGGCCATCGCCACCCGCCCCAAGTACCTGCTCTACGACGAGCCGACGACGGGACTGGACCCCGTGACCACCGCCGTGATCGACGGACTCATCGAGCGCATGCGCTCGGAGCTGGGTGTCACCAGCGTGCTCGTGACCCACGACATGAAGAGCGCCTACCGCGTGTCCAGCAACATCGCGCTGCTGTACCAGGGCCGGATCCGGTTCGTCGGCACGCCGGAAGAGGTGGCGGCCGCCGAGGATCCGGTGGTCAAGGGCTTCGTGGAGGGACGTCCGGAGCTGATCGGGGAGGCTGCATGATGCGCAGATCGGATATCGCGGTCGGACTCTCCATCCTCGTCGGCGTCGTCGTCGTGTTCTTCGGCGTCGTGTGGCTGAAGGGGGGCTCGCTGATGAAGGACGAGATGCCGCTGCGCGCCCGCTTCCGGGAGGTCGGACAGCTCCAGATCGGCAATACGGTGAAGCTGCGGGGCGTGCCCATCGGACAGGTCGAGATGATCGAGCTGGAGGATGACGGGCAGGGCGTGATCGTGACGATGTCCGTCAAGAACGACGTCCGCCTGCCCCAGGACGCGGTCGTGCTCCTGTCTCCGGAATCCATGTTCGGCGACTGGCAGGCGGAGATCTTCCCCCGCGAGCGTTTCACGCGCTACGACTACGCCATGCCGCGGGATCCAGGCGTGCTGCCCGGCTACTCGCTGCCGGACATCTCCCAGCTCACGGCGGTGGCGGACCGGATCGCGGAGAACCTCTCCACGCTGAGCGACCGATTCCAGATCGCGTTCACGGAGGAGACCGCGATCCAGCTCCGGGATGCGATCGAGAACATCCAGCAGCTCAGCTCCCAGCTCACGTCCATGGTGCAGAGTCAGGAGAAGACGCTGGACGAAGTGGCCGACAACCTGAACGCGGCGACGGAGACGATGAGCGCAGCTGCTGCATCGGTGAAGCGGGTCGCCGACCAGGTCGACCGCGCCGTCGAGGGCGGGGAGCTGTCGACCATCGTGGACAACGTGAACAGCGCCAGCGCACAGCTCGATTCCCTCAGCCGCTCGATGGTGGGCGTCTCGACCCGCGTGAACCGGACGCTGGGTCGGGCCGACACGGCGTTCGCGGGGCTGTCCGAGATCACGCGCATGGTGTCCAGCGGGCAGGGCACGCTGGGACGGCTGCTGCAGGACACCACGCTGTACGGAGAGCTGGTGCAGAGCAACGCCGAGCTCCAGGCGCTGCTCGAGGATTTCAGGAAGAACCCGCGCCGCTACATCAACCTGAAGATCTTCTGACCCGTCCGCTCGCGCGGATGACGCAATCCCGGGCGGTCGTCGCGGCCGCCCGGGATTTGCATTGGTGAGGAGCATGGCACGAATCGTCCAGAAGTTCGGTGGCAGCTCGGTGGCGGACCCGGATCGGCTCCGCCGCGTGGCGCAGCGCGTGGCAGCGGAGCATCGGGCGGGGACGGAACTCGTCGTGGTGGTCTCGGCGATGGGCGACACGACGGACGAGCTGCTGGCACTCGCGGCTCGCATCTCGCCGAACGCGCGACGCAGCCATCCCCGTGAGGTGGACATGCTGCTCAGCGCGGGTGAGCGCATCTCGATGGCGCTGCTGGCGATGGCGATTCGGGAAGCGGGTGTGCAGGCGATCAGCTTCACGGGCTCGCAGGCCGCGATCATCACCGACGACGTGCACACGGGCGCCCGCATCGAGGAGGTACGGGCGGACCGGGTGCGGGAGGAGCTGGCGAAGGGCTGCGTCGTCATCGTCGCCGGCTTCCAGGGAGTGAGCCGGAGCCGGGAGGTGACGACGCTCGGGCGGGGCGGGTCGGACACCTCCGCCGTCGCACTCGCCGCCGCACTCGGGGCCGACCGCTGCGACGTCTACACGGACGTGGACGGCGTCTTCACGGCGGACCCGCGGGTGGTACCGGGTGCTCGCCGCATCGCGTCGCTGGACTACGCGGAGATGCTGGAGCTGGCGACGTCCGGCGCGCAGGTCATGCATCCGCGGGCGGTGGAGCTCGGCTCCCGCTTCGATGTGCCGATCCGGGTGCTCTCGTCGTTCCTGGACGAGCCCGTAGGCACGCTCATCATGCGGAAGGAATACGGAATGGAAGAGCTCGAACTCACGGGACTCGCGGCGGAGGACGGCTACGCGGCCCTCCTCGTGCGCGGGCTGCCGGGCGAAATGCAGTCGACGGCGGCCGTGCTGTCGGGGATGTCCGCCGCAGGCGTGAGCGTCGACATGGTCTCCCAGATGGACCGGGTGGACGGCCGCAGGGACATCCGGCTGACGGTGCGGGAGGACGACCTGGACGGTGCTCTGCAGGTCGCCCGCGCGGTGGAGGGCGAGCTGGGCGGGGAGGAAGTCGAAGTCCATGAAGGACTCGCGCGTGTGACGATCGTCGGGAGCGGCATGCACGGAAGACCGGGCGTCTACGCGTCGGCGTGCGAGGCGCTGCTCGCCGAGGGCATCGAGGTGATGGGGCTGTCGACCTCGTCGATCTCGATCTCGCTGCTGCTCCCTGCCGCGGCGGCAGACCGGGCGGTCCGTGCGCTGCACGATGCCTTCCACTTCAGCGAGTCGGCGGCCGGAGGAGAGGCGCGGTGAGGCTGGCCATCCTGGGGGTCACCGGCGCGGTGGGCAGGACGATGCTGCGGGTGCTCGACGAGCGTGGCTTCCAGGCGGACGAGCTGGTCGCGCTTGCCTCGCCTCGCTCCGCAGGAAGCCGGGTCCAGTGGCGGGACCGGGAGTGGACGGTCGCCGCGCCGTCGCCGGAGTCGTTTGCGGACTGTGACCTGGCCCTGTTCTCCGCCGGCGCGGAACGCAGTCGCCAGTGGGCGCCGGTCGCGGCGGAGCATGGCGCGGTCGTGATCGACAACTCCTCGGCGTGGCGTCGGGACCCCGACGTCCCGCTCGTCGTGCCGGAGGTGAACGGCGAGGCCACGGCGAGGCGGCCGAAGGGCATCATCGCGAACCCGAACTGCTCGACGATCCAGGTGGTAGTGCCTCTCGAGGGGCTGCGCCGCGCCGGCGGACTGCGTCGCGTGGTGGCGTGCACGTTCCAGTCGGTCTCGGGCGCGGGACAGCACGGCGTGGACGCGCTGCGGGCGGAGCGCGACGGCCGGGCGGTGGATCCGCCCGTCTTCCCGGCGCGCATCGATGGCGGCGTGATCCCCCAGATCGGCGAGGAGCATGAGGACGGGTGGACGGAGGAGGAGAGGAAGATGCGAGGCGAGTCCCGGCGCATCCTCGGGCTGCCGGACCTGTGTGTCGCAGCGACGTGCGTCCGGGTGCCCGTGGAGATCGGCCATTCGGTGGCGGTGACCGCGGAGACGCTCGAGCCGCTGGACGTGGAGGAGGCGAGCGAAGCGATGGGGGCCATGGAGGACGTGACGGTCGTGGGGCGGGGCCGCCCGCTGGTTCCGGCGGACGCAGCGGGTGGGGACGCGATCCTCGTGGGTCGGGTACGGATCGATCCGGACGTGCCGAACACGATCCACTTCTGGGTCGTCGCCGACAATCTCCGAAAGGGCGCCGCGACGAACGCCGTGCAGATCGCGGAGCGGGTCGTGCGGGAAGGAGCCGCCCGTGTCTGATGGGCGCGGCGGCGAGAGCACCCGGGGGCGGCGCCGCGGAGGTCGGGCGCGTGTCGAGACGAGCGCCGGCGGCGTCGTCTTCCGGAGGACGGGCGGGGGAATGCGTTTCCTGCTGATTCGCGACCCCTACCAGAACTGGGGCCTCCCGAAGGGACACGTGGAAACGGCGGAGACACCGGTGGAAGCCGCGGTGCGGGAGGTGGCGGAGGAGACCGGCATCGCCAGCGTCCGGATCGCCGGGGACCTGCCCTGCATCGACTGGTACTTCCGGAGCCACGGCCGGCTGATCCACAAGTTCTGCCATTTCTTCCTGATGGAGTGCGACAGAGCCGAGACGCGGCCGGCCCTCGAGGAGGGGATCTCCGCGTGCGAGTGGATGGCCTTCGAGGATGCGATCCGCACGATCAGCTACGACAACGCGCGGGACGTGCTCGTGTCCGCCGGCACCCTGCTGGGAGTCGAGGCGAAGGACGTCGGGTGAAGGCACTGCCACACGGGCACCCGTCCGGGGTAGTTGCCACCGGAGCAGGGCCTCGGTACCCTATGGCCCGACGCAGGACCCGAACCCGACGCACCCGATGCCCGTGGAACGAGCAGAACCGAAGGATCTGACGATCATCGGCGGGGGACCGACCGGTCTCTTCGCCGCATTCTATGCCGGCATGCGGGGCCTTAGCTGCCGCATCGTCGACTCGCTTCCGGAGCTCGGCGGGCAGCTCATGGCGCTGTACCCCGAGAAGTACGTCTACGACGTCGGCGGCTTTCCGCGGATCCTGGCGAAGGACCTCGCGACGAATCTCATCGAGCAGGGTCTGCAGTTCGGGGCCGACGTCCGCCTCGAGGAGCAGGTTCAGGACCTCGTTCACGAAGAGAGCGGTTTCGTCCTGACGACCGACCGCGGAATGGAGTACCCGACGCGGACCGTGCTCATCGCCGGAGGGAAGGGCGCCTTCTCGCCCCGGCACCTCGGCTGCCCCGGCTATCAGGAGCTCCTCGGCCGGGGCGTGGCATACCATGTCCGGGATCCGGCCATCTACGAGGGGAAGCGGATCCTGATCGTGGGCGGCGGCGATTCGGCCGTGGACTGGGCGCTCGGGCTGAAGGACCGCGTTCCGGAGTTGACGCTGATCCACAGGCGCGAGGGCTTCCGGGCGCACCCCCATTCCATGAAGCTGCTGCGGGAGGCCGTCGACGACGGACGCGTTCGCCTCCTGACCTATCACGAGGTGCGGGAGATCCACGGGGATGGGTGCGTCGAGCGGGTCACGATCTTCGACAACCGGACGGACGAGGACACGATCGTGACCGCCGACGCAGTGCTCTCGCTCATCGGCTTCCGGCCCGACCTCGGTCCGCTGGCCGACTGGGGGCTCGAGCTGGAGCGGAACAGCATCAAGGTGGACAACCTGCTGCGGACGAACATCCCGGGCGTGTTCGCCGCGGGAGACATCGCGACCTACGAGGGGAAGCTGGAACTGATCGCGACGGGCTTCGGGGAGGCGACCATGGCCGTGAACCACGCAGTGCAGTTCATGGATCCCAAGGCGCGCTACAACCCCGGGCACTCCACCAATCTGAAGCTCTTCCAGGACCGGGAGCAGGCCCGCTTCGACGAGGAGGAAGCGGCCGCCGCGCAGGCGCTGGGCGGCTGACCGGATCGCTCCGGAGCCGCGGCGTCCCGCCCTGGCGGGTCGCTACCAGGCCACCCAGCGCTCCACCGCCCGCAGGCACGCGAGAGCCGCGGCCTGCTCGACCGACGGCGTGACGTGCACGAGCGCCGTGAGCGACGTCGCCCGCCGCTGCGTGGCCGCTTCGATCGACACCGCCACGCTGCGTCTCCCGAACATCTCCACGATCTGCAGGCCCTCCAGGGCCAGCGCCATGCCGGGTGCCGCGTCGCGGATCGCCGCGAGGGTAGCCCGGCACGCGGCCCGGGCGCGGCCGACCTCCGTGATGACGTCTTCCGCCTCTCCCGTGAACGTCCGCTCTGCCCGGTAGAGCTCGACACGGCAGCGGGCGCGGTCCCGGCTCACACGCAGGTCCACGCTCCGCAGCACGAAGAAGCGTGCCCTCCCGGCCAGCGGATCGTCGTCGTAGGACGGCCCTTCGTCGTCCCCCTCGCCGCCATCGTCTCCCGCACCCGCGTCGACGGGCTCGGGCGGCTTCGGGGGCGAGCTCTGCCCCCGGGGCGCCGACTGCTCCGAGCGAGCACTCCGCTCCGGCTGGGGGCCCTGCTCTCGCTGCGGGCCTCTCCCCTGCTGCGAGCCAACCCCCTCGGGGGGTGTACGCTCTGCCTGCTCGGAGTCCCCCGCCTGCTGCGAGCGCTCGGCTCGCCCGGAGCTCGCCGCCTGCTGCAACGCAGGCTCCGGTTCGGTGACTTCGCTTGGGCCGCGCCCCGGCTGCGACTCGGGCTCCGGGCCCGCGGCGGACAGATTCTCGGGCCGGCGTCGATGCTCGGGCGGCGGCGCTTCCGCCGGCCAGCGGAGAGGCCGCCGCTGACGCGCGTTCGCGTCGTCTGCGTCCTCTCCAGGCGGCGAATCTTCCTCCCGGCGCGACGAGGTGTCCCGCCCTGCGTCGCCGCTGCCCCAGATCTCGGCGTCCGACAGATCGTCCGACGCGGACGCCTCCGGCGAGGCGAAGACGTCGTGGGGGAAAATGTCTCCCAGACGGCTCCCGTTTCCGCTGCCGTCGCGTGCGGCTGGCGCCGCGGTCATGCGCGCCGTGCCCTCCGAACCTGCACTCGGGACCTCGGCACCCATGACTCCGATCCGCAGAGACTCGGGCGGGATCTCGAGCCCGTGCTGGCGGAGTACCGAATCGACCGCGCTGCGAATGAGGCCGGCGTCCGGATGGTCCAGGGCGGCGATCCAGACCTCCGGACCGCCGTGACGATGCAGCAGCACGGCCGCCGCGGCCACACCGGGCAGCTGCTCGAGGGTCCGTGCCAGTGCGCGAGGATCGACGGAATCGCCAGCGGGGTCCGTCATTGCAGCACCCGAGGGAGTCGAAGGACGAAACGGGCGCCCCGGCCCGGAGTGGCAGGGGCGGCCTCCAGCGTACCACCCAGCTCTACGGCGATGCGGCCCGAAACGGCGAGCCCGACACCGCCGCCGGAACCCTCGGCGTCGGTGAACAGTCGCGAGCGCTGCTCCGTCGTCAGCCCGGGGCCCCGGTCCTCGACCTCGAGAATGGCGGCGTCGTCCTCACCTCGGGACGATACGACCACCACGCTGCCCCGAGGCGACACCCGTAGGGCGTTCCGCAGGAGGTTCAGGACCACCTGTACCAATCGCTCCTCGGCGCCCTCCACGGCAAGCGTTTCGGTTTCCGGTCCGGACACCACGGTCGCGGAAACGCCTGCATCCCGGAACGCCGGGCGCATGCGTTCCACGGCGACCGTCGCGGCGTGCGCGAGAGACGCGATCGGCGCACGGCGGGGCGTCGGTTGCGGCGTCTGCCGCGTTCCACCGAGCAGCTCCTCGGCCCGGCTCACGACCGCCCGCGCGCTCCGTTCCAGGGGTGCGAGCCACTCGGGCCTGCCGGCCGCGGCAACGCGCACCGTGTCGAGCCACCCCGTGAGGGCCTGGGTCGCGTTTCGCAGCTCGTGGGCAGCCGCGCGCCAGTCGTCCACGCCGCGGTCGTCGCCAGGCTCGGAGGAGGCGCCGGGTTCGGCGGCCGGGGCCGGGTCCGGGGCCGCGGCCGGGGCCGAGGAGGGGATCGTCGCCGCGGAGGGTTCGGCCGCCGAAGCCGGCGCCGCCGCCGGCGCGGGTTCGGGTGCGGCCACCGTCACAGGCGCCGAGTGGACGGGATCGCCCGACCTCGTGAGCCCGGGCGCGTCCGCCAGGGCGACAGCCGCATCTTCCCAGATGCGGGTCAGTCGAGTGGCACGACCCAGGTGAGCCGCGAGGCGACGGGGGGAGAGGCGGACCTCCCGTGTACCGTGGTGCCGGATCAGCCGAAGCTCCCGTGCGAGCTCTGCCGCCAGCCCTTCGGGTGCGGAGCGCGACCCGGTCTCCGGCAGGCGGGATCCCGTCACGCCAGGCGGGGATCCGGAGGAGGCGACGGGCTCGCCGGTGCCATTCGATCCGGCGGAGAGGCCGTCCAGCGCCCACTGGTCGAACGTCGAGACGGTCTGGGCAATCCGTCGCGCCGCCGAGTCTATGGTGGCGAGCCCTTCGACGAGCTCGGGTTCGGGGGATGGGCTCGAGCGGAGCAGCTCGATCTCCGCGAGGATGACCTGGAGTGGGTTCTGAACGTGATGGCGAACGAGCCTGCCCGTGCGGGTGACAAACTCCTCCATCCCGTTCATATCAGGCTTCAGTCGTCCGCGCGGGTCGTAAAGCGATTCGCCGCCTGAAGTCCGGCCAGGACGGCGGATTCCTCGTGCGAGCGCTCGACGACGGCGGCGCCGATCAGCGGCAGGAGCCGTCGTCCGATCCGGGCGTGGGCGGAGACGAGGACGCACTCACGGCCGTTGCTGACGAGCACGCGCGTGCCCTCGAGAACCACGGCGTCTTCTCCGAGTGCCGCGGTGAGGGCGGCGAAGAGGGCCGCCGCCGCTGCCTGGCTGCGGCCGGAAGCAGTGGCGGGGCCCTGGCCCTCGCCCTCCATCCGCTCGCCGTCCTCGGTCGTGAGGGTGACCCGGCACGTCACGCCCGTCGTGTCGGTCTGGGTCGTCTCCATTCCGACGAACTCGAGGCGGGTCGACACGATCTCGTCCTCGTCACCGCCAGCGGACCCCTCCGGCGACTCCGATTCCTCCGCGTGGGCGGCGAAGCCGTTCGGGGCCGGCGTTTCGGGATCCACCTGGGCGACGCTCACGATGCGTCGGTCAATATCGACGCCGAGTCCGGCGCTGAGGGCCGACTCGATGTTCCGCACGACCTGCTTGGGATGCAGATTCGGCTCGGCCATCACGTGGATCTCGGCGGGGCGCCCGAGCGGGCCGGCTACGACGCGCGCTCGCACGACGCCCGCGAGGGACGTCAGAAGGCGCTCGATCTGGTCAATGCTTGGGGAAGGAATGGCGGCTCCGGTCATGGTCCTCCAGACGGATGCAGCGAATGTAATCCCGCGTGCAGTCGGACGCCAGCAATCGGGCGTCACTCCTGCACATTCGGTTGTCGCCCCTTGCCAGCATTTCTATCTTCGATGCAGCGGTCTCGCAATCTGCTCCCCCGACTCCGGCACGAAGTGATTCGAATGTCAGACCATACGATCGAGGAAGTCGTCGTCATCGGGTCCGGCCCTGCGGGCTGGACCGCCGCAATCTACGCAGCCCGGGCGGAGCTCAACCCCCTCGTGATCGAAGGTGCTCCGAGCCCCGACATGATCCCGGGCGGGCAACTCATGTGGACCACGGAGGTGGAGAACTTTCCGGGCTTCTCCAAGGGCATCGATGGGCAGGCCCTGATGCAGGAGATGCGGGAGCAGGCGGAGCGGTTCGGCACGCGGATCCGTGCGGAGGACGTCGTAGAGGTCGACTTCGGCGTCCGTCCCTTCGTGCTCCGTACGAGCGAGGGCCGGGAGATCTGCACGCGGACCGTGATCGTGGCCACGGGCGCCAGGGCGAACTGGCTGGGCCTCGAGAACGAACAGCGCCTGCGGCGCTCGGGAGGCGGCGTGAGCGCGTGCGCCGTCTGCGACGGAGCCCTCCCCGCTTTCCGGAATCGGCCCCTGGTCGTGGTGGGAGGCGGCGACTCGGCCATGGAGGAGTCGTCCTTCCTGGCGCGTTACGCGAGCGACGTCACCGTCGTACATCGCCGCGGTGAGCTGCGCGCTTCGAAGATCATGCAGGAGCGGGCGCTCACGAATCCGAAGATCCGCGTGGAGTGGAATCACGAGGTGGCCGACGTGCTCGGTGACGACTTCGTCGAGGGCGTGAGGGTGCGGGATGTTCGAACGGGCGACGAGAAGGACCTGGAGGCCAGCGGCGTCTTCCTCGCCATCGGGCACACGCCGAACACCGCGTTCCTGGGCGGCGCGCTGGAGCTGACGGAGAAGGGCTACATCAAGGTCGAGGCGGGCACGACCCGCACGAGCGTGCCCGGCGTCTTCGGCGCGGGCGACGTCATCGACGAGCACTACCGGCAGGCGGTCACCGCCGCCGGCACCGGCTGCATGGCCGCGCTGGATGCAGAGCACTGGCTCGCGATGAACGCGCCCGAGATCGAGGAGGCCCGGGCCCGCCGGCTCGAGGCGCCGGAGCCCGGAGGCGACCGCATCGGAAGCGCCCGCTGACGTCGGGGTACGGTGTCCCGAGAGATGACGCGCGAGAAGGGCCCCCGGCATCCCGCCGGGGGCCCTTTCGCATTCCACCGGGGTTCCTTCCACAGGGCGCCGTCAGCAGAGCAGACGACCGCCGTCGACCACGAGGACCTCGCCGGTGACGAACTCGGCTGCGACGAGGTAGAGCAGAGCGCGAACGACGTCGTCTGCGGAGCCGATGCGGCGGAGCGGGATGCGCTCGCGGAGGCGCCGGACGTCGCTCTCGTCGAACTCTTCGGGCGGCAGGACGGTACCCGGCGCGATGGCGTTCACCCGCACGTCGGGTGCGAGGGCACGGGCGAGGACGCGGGTGAGCTGGACGAGCCCGGCCTTCGAGACGGCGTGGTGGGCGTAGGAGGGCCACGGCTGCCACGCCGAGAGGTCGGCGATGTTGACGATGCATCCCTGCCGCTCCCGCAGGAGCGGAGCCGCCTCCCGGGCGAGGAGGAACGGCGCACGCAGGTTCACGGCCATGACGCGGTCCCAGTCGGTCGCGGAGATCTCCTCGACCGGTGCCGAGTCGAAGCGGGCTGCGCTGTTGACGAGCACGTCGAGACCGCCGAGGGCTTCGGCGGCCCGGGCGGGCAGTGCCTCGGCCTCCGTGGGCGACTCGAGGTCGGCGCGCAGGGAGACGGCCCGGCGGCCGAGGGCGCGGATGGCGTCGACGGTCTCGGCCGCGGCGTCGCCCGAGCTGTGGTGGTTCACGGCGACGTCCGCGCCGGCGCGTGCCAGCGCGAGGCAGAGCGCGCGGCCGATCCGGCGTGCGCCCCCTGTAACGAGGGCGGTCCGACCGCGGAGGTCCGGGAGGGCTGCGTCGGGAGATGACATGGGAAGCACGATCATAGTGGCGGCCCTGCGGTGGAGCAATTACACTCCGCACCGCGACGGCCGGAAGGGAGGAGCATGGTGGACCTGAGTGGACAGACGGCGATCGTGACGGGCAGCACGCGGGGCATCGGCCGGGCGATCGCCTCGGCGCTGCTGAGCCGCGGCGCGAACGTGGTGGTGAGCTCGAGGACGCCGGAGCACGTGGAGCGGGCGGTGCAGGAGCTGGGCGCCGCCGAGGAGATCGAGGACCGCGTCCATGGCGTCGTCTGCGACGTCCGGCGGGAGGAAGACTGCCGCCACCTCGTGGAAGACGCGGTGGACCGCTTCGACGGTGTCGACGTTCTGATCAACAACGCCGGCGTGGGTCGCTTCGGTACCGTCGGCGAGCTCGACCCCGACTCCTGGCGGGAGACCATCGAAACCAACCTTTCAGGGGTCTACTACTGCAGCCACTACGCGCTGCCGCACCTGAAGGCGGCGAAGCGGTCGTGGATCATCAACATCGGCAGCCTTGCCGGGAAGAACGCCTTTCCCGGCGGCGCCGCGTACAACGCGAGCAAGTTCGGGCTCATCGGCTTCAGCGAAGCCCTCATGCAGGAGGTGCGGCACGACGGTGTGCGGGTGAGCTACGTGATGCCCGGCAGCGTCGAGACGGAGTTCGGCGGGTCGTCGGCCTCGGAAACGAGCTGGAAGATCCAGCCGGAGGACCTCGCCGAAACGGTCCTGTACCTGCTGTCCGTGCCGCAGCGGACGCTGCCGAGCCGGATCGAGGTGCGTCCGTCCCGTCCCCCGAAGAAATGAAGCGCACACGCGCGCAGCCACGGAGCCCGGAATGAGCGAAGGCAGCTACAGGATCGAGAAGGACTCGCTGGGGGAGATGCGCGTCCCGGAGGACGCGCTGTGGGGGCCGCAGACCCAGAGGGCCGTCGAGAACTTCCCCATCAGCGACCTGCGCTTTCCGCGACACTTCATCGCGGCCCTCGGCACGATCAAGAAGGCCGCGGCGCAGACGAACGAGGAGCTCGGGCTGCTGGACGGCACGAAAGCCGGCGCCATCGTGAAGGCCGCCGAGGAGGTGATCGAGGGGAAGCACGACGACCAGTTCCCCAT
Organism: uncultured Gemmatimonadales bacterium; assembly: GCA_963728445.1. Classification (GTDB taxonomy): domain Bacteria; phylum Gemmatimonadota; class Gemmatimonadetes; order Longimicrobiales; family RSA9; genus CAVSJO01. Next base: position 194,541 of record CAVSJO010000007.1, read on the forward strand.
CGACATCTTCCAGACAGGCAGCGGCACGTCGACGAACATGAACGCCAACGAGGTGATCGCCCATCGTGCGGCGCAGATCCTCGGCGGGGATGCGAAGATCCACCCCAATGACGACGTGAACGCGGGCCAGTCCTCGAACGACACGATCCCGACGGCCATGCAGGTGGCGGCGCGCACGGCGATCCACCGGGAGCTGCTGCCGGCGCTCGAGCGGCTGGCCGAGTCGCTGGACGGAAAGGCGGACGAATTCGACGGCATCGTGAAGTCGGGCCGGACGCACCTCATGGACGCGACGCCCGTGCGTCTCGGCCAGGAGTTCGGTGGCTACGCGGCGCAGGTGCGCCTCTCGATGCGGCGCCTCCGGGAGGCCGACGCGGACATGTCCGAGCTCCCGCTCGGCGGCACGGCCGTGGGAACCGGCATCAACACGCACCCGGAGTTCGCGCGCCGGGCCATCGCCCGCATCGGCCAGGCGACCGGTCTCGAGTTCCACGAGGCCGGCAACCACTTCGAGCGGCAGGGCACGCGCGATACCATCGTCTACGCCCACGGCGCCCTCAACGCCCTCGCCGTTTCCCTGAGCAAGATCGCCAATGACATCCGCTGGCTGGGCAGCGGCCCGCGCGCGGGTCTGGGGGAGATCACGCTGCCCTCCATCCAGCCCGGGTCCAGCATCATGCCGGGGAAGGTCAACCCCGTCATTCCCGAAGCCGTCACGATGGTGGCCGCCCAGGTCATGGGGAATCACACGACGGTCACCGCGTCCGGACTCGGCGCGTACTTCGAGCTTAACCTGATGATGCCGGTGATGGCGTACGCGCTGCTCCAGTCCATCGGCATCCTGGCGACCGCGTCGCGGACGTTCGCCGACAAGTGCATCGACGGCATCACCGTCAACGAGGAGCGCTGCCGGGAGTTGCTGGAGGGAAACCTCTCGCTGGCGACGGCGCTGGCACCGCACATCGGCTACGACGCCGCGGCGTCCATCGCGAAGCAGGCGTTCCGGGAGGGGAAGACGGCGAGGCAGGTGGCGAAGGAGAAGGGCGTGCTCCCGGACGACGAGCTGGACCGCGTGCTGGACGCGGCGGCCATGACGGAGCCCGGGATTCCCGGCAGCGACTGAGCGATCGGGGCCGCGTCGTCCTGCCGCTACCTTGCCCCGCCGCGACGCTGTCCTGCCGCTACGAAGCGCGGGGCGGCGCGTCCGGCCGGACGAGCTCACCGAGGGCGCCGACGTGGCGCGACAGCTCGTCGCGGCAGAGCCGGTTCAGCGTCCAGAGCCCGTTCTTGCGTCGGTCGATGAGCCCGACCGACTCCAGGATGCCGAGGTGGTGGGATACGAGGGAGGCCGACATCCCCAGCCGCGAGCCGATGGCGCTGCAGGGCAGCTCCGACTCCTCCGCGAGGAGCTCGACGATGCGGTAGCGATTCTCGTCCGACAATGCGCCGAGCACGCGCACGAGCTCGGTGCACCGGGGATTCGGATCCGCTTCCACCTGCACCTCCGTAGGGATTCACACGGCGCGGCGTCGACCGCCGCGGGTGCGCCTACTACCCGCGTTCCCTCGGTGGGATCCCGGGCGGCGGGTCGGAGGGGGACAGGCCCCGCGGGGGTCAGCCGGTCTGCTCGCCCACGTGCAGCGAGCACCCCGACCGGCGCGCCTTCCCCGATGCGAGGCGAAAACGGTAGGTGCCCGCGCGGGGGAAGACGACCTTCTCGAGCGGCATGATCAGGCGAGTCTGAGGTGGGGCGCCGCCCGGGACGGCATCGACCTCGGTGTGGCCCTCGATGGTGAGCACCTTCTCGCCGGCCTCGTCGAGCAGATCGGCGCGGATCGGCTGCCGCCCCGTCTCATCCGGGCCCCACTCGATGAGGAAGACCGCCGTCATCCGGTCCTGCGCGGCGGGGAACCCCGGCGCCTGGAGCTGTGTGAAGATGCCCGTCAGGTCGAGCTTCCCGTCCGGACGGACGTCGGCGTCGTCGCAGACGACGGAGAGAATGAGTTCCATGGGGCGGCGAAGATGACGGCAGGCCGTCCACGTGTCAAACGGAGAACGATGGCGGAGAAGAAGAAGACCCTGCTGGTGGCGTTGTCGCACCCGGACGACGAGGTGAGCTGCGCCGGTACCGTCGCAGCCCACACGGCGCGGGGCGACCGGGTCGTGCTGCTCTGGCTGACCCGGGGGGAGATGACGCACGTGTTGGCGGCGCACGGAGAAGGGGAGGTTGCGCGTCTGCGCACGGAGCACGGCGAGCAGGCCGCGCAGATGCTCGGTGCCGAGGCCCGTTTTCTGGACATGCCCGATACGGCGATCGAGACGACGCGGGAGAACGCGATCGAAGTCGCGAAGGCAATCGCCGACGTGCGGCCCGACGCGGTTCTGACGTGGGGTGGGGCGTGGGCGCGGGGCATGCGGCATCCGGACCACCAGGCGACGGGAGAGCTCGTGAGGAACGCCGTCACCTACGCCCGCATCGGGCGTCTCGTCGAGCCCGCGCCGGCGCACCGGGAGTCGTGTCCCGTGTTCACCCTGCGGGGACGCCACTCGACGCTGCCGGCGCGGGCGGTCGACGTATCGGACCAGCTCGACAGGGTCCTCGAGCTGGCGGCCTTCTATCGTGAGCGGGTGGGCTGGCCTGAGCGGGACTGGCTGCTGCTGCGGCTGCACGCCGCGGGCGAGGCCTTCGGGGTGCGGGCCGCCGAGGTGTTCGACGCCTGGGAGACGCCCGGCGGGATCGGATCCGGGCTTGTCTGACTCACGCGCCGGCGCCGTCGAACTCCGGTCGCTCAAATCGACGGTCGGCGCCGACCCGGCCCTCGACCGCCCGAAGCAGCCGGCGCTCGTCCTCCCGGTCGAGGCCCGCGGCCGGGTCGCACTCTGGCAGCGCCTGCACGTCGGCCGCATACAGCCCGCCGAGCCGAACGCGCTGCCGCTCCCGGTCCAGGTGGGCATAGCCGACGGGGATGAGCGTGGCCCCGGCGCCCGTGCGCTCCACGACGAGGTAGCGGACCCGACGGGCGCCGGTGTCCACGAACAGGTCCGCGACCCGGCCCGCTTCCCGCCCGCCGGCCCCTTCGACGGGCCACGTCCGGACGTCCTGCTCGCCGGAGGCGACGCGCCAGCCGGAGAGGCGCGACAGCAGGCCCAGCGTCGGCGCGCCGTCGCCGTCACTCTCCACAGGATGCTCGCCCACGTACAGGAACCGGTGATCGTACGCAGGGTGGGCGTAGTAGTGCTCGCCGTAGAAGAGGCGACTGTACGCGGCGAGGATCTCGCTCTCGTAGGCGATGTCCGGCTCCTCCCCCGTGTGGTATTCCGGGATCGTGGCGAGGTCCTCCCTCGTGACCGCCCGCAGGCGCACCCGGGATCCGTCGGCGTGCTCTTCGATTCGCGCGTGGCCGATGGGCACGAGCACGTGCCGGCTCGGCTCGCCCGCGGCGATGTCGAGGTAGCGGATGAGTCCGCTGTTCGCCTCGCTCAGCAGTCCGAACACCTCGCCGGTAGGACGACCCCCGACGTCGTCGACGGGCAGTCCCGACAGGTCCGGCCAGGGGACCAGCGGCTTCGCGGTTTCCGGACCCGGTCCGTAGATGAGCGGGCTCATGCGATGGCTCCCGTGAGGTGCCCGTGAAGTCCCGCAGAGACCGCTCTGCGGGCGTGATCGTGTTCCGGCGCGAAGACGGCGAGCTGCTCTTCCTTCTGCTCCGATCCCGGCTCACCAAGCGACCGCTCTGGGAATTCCCGAAGGGCGGGATCGATCCCGACGAGACGCCCCACGAGGCCGCTCTCCGGGAGATGGCCGAGGAGACCGGTCTGGGGCCCGGGGACGTCCGGCTCGTCGACGGCTTCGAGGAGGCGGAGCGCTACCGCTTCAGCATCATGGAGGGCAATGAGCGCGTACTCGTCCGCAAGGAGGTGGTCTACTTCCTCGCCGAGACCGAGCGGGAGGAAATCCGGCTCTCGGAAGCGGAGGCGTCCCGCTATGCGTGGTTGCCGGCGGAGCGCGCCATCTCGCGAGTCCGCTACCCCGAGCGCCGCCGGCTGCTGCGCAAAGCGATCCGCGCGGCAGACGGGACTGCGGAGTGAGGAGCGACGGGCCGCCGGCGCCGGATCGGAGATCGGACTCACCCGGTGCGGGCCTGGCGGAGTCGACGGGCGAGGGAGTTCTCGGACAGGGCGAGGGCCTGGGCGAGGATGTCAGCCACGCTCGGGCCGTGAAACGCTTCGACGTCCTCCCGGCGGACGTCCCCTCCGGAGTCGACGAAGATCAGTCGTCCGTACCAGCCGTGAGATTCCGAACGACAGCGGATGAGCACCCGGAACTCGCTCCCGTCCAGTCGCAGGTTGCGGAGATCGACCGTCGTCAGATCTCTGGTGCTGTCCTTCGTGGAAGTCCCCTCGGGAGAGAAGGGCGTATAGGTGCCGGCGGTGGAGGCGGGTGTAACCGGATGGGACTCCGGGTGTCCGGCCTCGGCCGCCAGCGGCGCGCTGCCCGAATCGCACCCCACGGGTGCGGCGACCGCCCGGCACACGCCTTCCCATCCGCAGCGGGAGCACCAGCGCTTCTGCACGATCGGCCGCCCATGGGTGCGGAGCACGTCGAGGAGGCGGAAGCGGATCCAGAGCGTCTCGGCGAGACACGCGGGACAGACCCGGCCGCGGGGCAGCGATCGATAGCGGAGCATGGCCGCCACCCCTATGGGAAGCCCAACGAGAGCAGTTAGATACGCGATCACCAGGATGGTTCCCATTCCTCACTCCGGCGGCCTTGAATTCGTGCCGGATCGAGAGGCAAGGAGCGTACCTCGACACGGCTCCCTGCCGGACACCCTCGGGCGTTTCTTGACACCCGGGCCTGCCCCTTGCATACTCGACGCCCGGAGCGGCCGACTCGACTTCGCTTCCCAGCGGGGATCCGTTGACACACGGCCGTCTCGCGCCCGAACGGACGCGAAGGACCCCATGCGACCCTCATCGGAGGATCAACATGAAGCGCTCGGTGCTTACGCTACTGGCTGTTTCGATGCTCGGCCTCTCCGCAGCGGCTTGCAGCGGCGGAGACGACGCGGACGAGAACGTTCCGCCCGTCGAAGAGAACGTGAACACGCAGCCTGCTCCGGCCCCGGCGCCCATGACGCCGGACACCGGGATGGCGGCGGACACGATGATGATGGACACGATGGGGATGGACACGACCAGCATGTAGGCCTGGTACTTCCCCACAGGAATGCGCAGCGGCGGGCTTCGGCCCGCCGCTTCGCATTTGGGGCATCAGGCGTCGCCCGGGTAGCGCTCGGCGTACCGCTCCATCGACGCGCGGATCACCCCGTGCGCGTGCACCCGATCCTTCCACCCGAGTGACACGGTGCGACCGCCTTCCAGCTCCTTGTAGACCCCGAAGAAGTGCTCCACCTCCCGGAGCAGGTGCGGCGCCACGTCCCCGAGATCCTGGAACTCGTCGAAGAGCGGGTCCCGGATCGGAACCGCCAGGACCTTTTCGTCCAGCTCGTCCGCATCGGTCATGGCGAAGACGCCGATCGGCCGGACCCGCACCAGGCACCCCGTGAACGTCGGCTCCGTCACGAGGACGAGGACGTCCAGCGGGTCGCCGTCGTCCGCCAGCGTGCGTGGGATCAGTCCATAATCCGCCGGGTAGTGGACCGAGCTGTAGAGAAGCCGGTCCAGGCGGAACATGCCGCTGTCCTTTTCCAGCTCGTATTTTGCCCGGCTGCCCTGCGGGATCTCGATGACCGCGTTCAGCTGGCCCGGGGGCTCGGGCCCCACGGGGAGATCGTGCCACGGATGGACCGACATGCTCACTCCAGGATGAGGATGACGTGACGCCGAAATCTACAGGATCGAACGACCCCGCACCCGCCCATGACGAGCTCGGCGCCCACGTATCCTCCGCCGGCGGACCGCAGAACGCCCCCGCCCGGGCGGCCGAGATCGACTCGGTCTGCCTCCAGCTCTTCACCAAACAGCCGAGCCGCTGGGCCGAACGGGATTTCGACGGCGACGTCGCCTCCGCCTGGTCCGACGCCCGAGAGGTCCATGGCGTCCGCTTCGCCGCCGCCCACGACTCCTACCTGATCAACCTGGCCACCCCGGATCCCGAGCTCTTTCGCCGCTCCGTCGATTCCTTCCGGCGGGAGCTCGGCCGCTGCGCGGCCCTGGAGTTGAGCGCCCTGGTCACGCACCCCGGCAATGCCACCGACGGAGACCCGGCCCGGGGCCTTGCGCAGAACGCGGACGCCATCGGCGAGGCACTCGAGGCCGTCCCGGGTCCGACTGTCGTCCTGATCGAGACCACAGCCGGCTCCGGATCGGTGCTCGGAGCCACATTCGAGGAGATCGCGGGACTTCTCGAGCGCATGCCCGCGTCGCTCCACCACCGCGTCGGCGTCTGCTTCGACACCTGCCACGTCCACGCCGCCGGCTACGACCTCGTCGACGACTACGACGGCGTGATGAGCCGCTTCGACGACACGGTCGGACTCGACCGCATCGGACTCTTCCACCTCAACGACTCCGCCACTCCCTTCGCGAGCCGCCGCGACCGCCACGCCCACGTCGGCGAAGGAAGCCTCGGCGACACGCCGTTCCGCCGCCTCCTCACGGACGACCGCTTCACCGCCGTACCCAAGCTCCTCGAGACTCCGAAGGACGATGACGCGGTCGCGGCTGATCGTCGCAACCTCAGACGCCTGCGTAACTTCCGGGCCTGAGTCCAGGGCTGGAATCTGAAAAAAGAGTCCCGTTCCGCGAAATATGTAGCGAAAATCCCGGCGGCGCGGAACCGGTGCGAATTTCGTAACTTGTTGACGTAAATACAGTTAGGGACATCAGCAGGCTTCGGCACCGGGATTGCCCTACCAAGGCGGCGAGAACACAGCCGCAGTGAACGGGAACTCGGGGAGAGCGCTGCGGACTGGAGCGGCCGTCGGGGAGCATTCCGGCGGTCGCTCGTTTTCCCCCCGCAGTACCCCGCCCGCAGTACCCCGCCCGCAGTCCGTCGCCCGCAGTCCGTCGCCCGCAGTCCGTCGCCCGCAGTCCGTCGCCCGCAGTTCCAGAACTCGTTGCAGATCAAAGACTTCCAGGAATTTCCCCCGCGCATGCACCATCTTGACGCCCGGCCCGCCTTCAAATAGCTTGGACTCGGCGGCGTGCCAGAGGGCTCATTTTTGAGCCGACACTACAGAAGCAGGGGCCCGCTTCCGGACCCGGACGCCACGCCCTACGGGGAAGGCGGCAAGGTGAGGAGGGGTACCCACCCATTATCGATGGGGCTTCAAAAACACCCTCTGGTGCGTCCCATGGGCCGGCCCGCGAGATGCGGGTCGGCCTTTTTCGTGTGGGGGCGTAGCGTTCGGGCGGCTGCGGGGTAGAGGGGCGGGGAGGCCGGGTCCGGCGGGATGGGCCGGTGGGGATCCGGCCTCCGGCAGCGCGGATTCGCGGGGAACCGGGGCAGGGCACCAACGGGAGGATCGATGGCGAGAGTGAGGGTCACGCGTCGGCTGCACTTCAGCGCGTCGCACCAGCTCCAGCGGCCGGAGTGGAGTGAGGACAGGAACCGGGAGGTATTCGGGCTGTGCGCGAACCCGCACGGGCACGGGCACAACTACGAGCTCGACGTGACGGTGGAGGGGGAGGTCGACCCGGAGACCGGTTTCGTGATGGACCTGAAGAAGCTGCGTGATCTCGTCGAGACGGAGGTGGTGGAGGACGTGGATCACCGGAACATCAACGTGGAAGTGGAGTGGATGCGGGGCGTGAACCCGACGACGGAGAACCTGGTCGTGGCGATCTGGAATCGGATCGTCGGCGTACTGCCGAACGGCGTGGAGCTCCTGCGACTGGTGCTATGGGAGACGCCGCGGAATTCCGTTGAATACGTGGGGGAATGAAGCGATGGCATCGACGGAGCAAGTGGTGGTGACGAGCGGCGGACTGGAGTCGGTCCCGTTCCAGGACCTGGTGGCGGAGATGATCGGCCGGCTGGGGGAGGACGTGGAACGCCAGGGGCTGCTGAAGACGCCGGAGCGGGTCGAGAAGAGCCTGAAGTGGCTCACGCGAGGCTACGACCTCTCCGTGGAACAGGTGATCGGTGATGCGATCTTCGACGAGGACCACCACAACATGGTCATCGTGAAGGACATCGAGATGTACTCGATGTGCGAGCACCACATGCTGCCCTTCTTCGGGAAGGTGCACGTCGCCTACATCCCGAACGGAAAGATCCTGGGCCTCTCGAAGGTCCCGCGCATCGTGGACGTGTTCGCCCGTCGGCTCCAGGTCCAGGAGAGGCTCACGGAGGAGATCGCGCAGGCGGTGTGGGAGGTGCTTCGGCCGCAGGGGGTCGGCGTGATCATCGAGGCGGCGCACCTGTGCATGATGATGCGGGGCGTGGAGAAGCAGAACTCGAAGACGCTGACGAGCTCGATGCGGGGCGTCTTCCTGGAGGACCTGAAGACGCGGGAGGAGTTCCTGCGGCTGTGCATGATGAACAATGTCGGCTGACGGGCCGGCGGGGCTGGAGGGACGTTCGGTGGTCGTCGTCGGCGCGACGGGTGGGATCGGCCGGGCCGTGGCCACCGCGTTCTCCGCGGCCGGTGCCCGGCTCCTGCTCGTAGCGCGGAGGGAAGGACCGCTGCGGGAGCTGGCGGAGCGGCTGCGGGCGGACGCACTGAGCGCCGATGTGTGCGAGAAAGGTTCGGCGGCGCGGGTCGCGGAGCGCGCCGGCGAGGTCTTCGGGGCGACGTCGCCCGACATCGTGGTCGTGGCGTCGGGAGACTTCGACCTCGCGCCGGTGGCGCAGACCTCGGAGGCCGCCTTCGATCGTCAGGTGGACGCGAACCTGCGGGGGCCGTTCCGGGTGATCCGTGCCTTCCTGCCGGCCATGCTGGAACGGGGCGCCGGCCGGGTCGTCGGCCTCGGCTCCGTGGCGGGACGGCGAGCGCTGCCGGGCAACGGTGCGTACGCGGCGTCGAAGTACGGTCTGCGCGGGCTCTTCGAGGTGCTCGAGCTGGAGCTGCGGGGCACGGGCGTGTGCGCCACGCTGGTCGAGCCGGCGGCGACGGACACGGGCCTCTGGGACGAGCTGGACGACGCCGTCCCGGGACTGCCTGCCCGGGCCGAGATGCTGCGCCCGGAGGACGTCGCCGAGGCGGTGCTGTTCGTGGCCACCCGCAGCCGGGATGTGGCGATTCCGACCCTCTCCATCGGGCGAGGCTAGCGTGTACCTGGTCAACGTGCGGGCGGAGTACGACGCCGCTCACGGGCTGCGCAGCTACAAGGGGAAGCCGGAGCCGATTCACGGTCACCGGTGGACGGTGGAGGTCGGGCTGGAAACCGAGGAGCTGGGCGAGGGCGGCATCGCGTTCGATTTCGTGGAGGTCGACGCTCACCTGCGCGAGCTCGTCGGCCGCCTCGATCACGGCACCATCAACGAGACGCCTCCGTTCGACGAGCGGGAGCCGTCGGCGGAGAATCAGGCCCGGTGGTTCTTCGACGAGCTGAAGGGCAGCATGCCGCCGGCCCTCGGCGCGGCGCTGGTGTACGCCCGCGTGTGGGAGACGCCGGACCAGTGGGCGCAGTACTCGCCCCGGACGTGGCGGCCCTGAGCCGATGCACATCCTCGTAACGGACGTACTGACCTGCCCCCGCTGCGGACCGGGCTTCGGTCTGATCCTCCTCGCCACGCGGATGCAGGAGCGCCGGGTGCTCGACGGGGAGCTGGGCTGCTCCAACTGTCGCCAGCGCTACCCGATCCGCGGCGGCTTTGCCGATCTGACGGCGCCGGGCGGGACCCGGGCCGGGAGCGAGGAGGACGCCTCGCAATCACCTTCCGTCGGGGACAAGGAAACCGGCGTCCGCCTGGCCGCGCTCCTCGGGCTGGATGAGCCGAGGGGGATGGCGCTGCTGGCGGGCGGGCTGGCCTGCTTCGCGCCGGCGGTCGCGGCCGCTGGCGGAGACGTCGAGACCATCGCGGTGGATCCGGGGCTGGCCCTCTGGTCGGAGGCGGCCGGCGTGAGCCGGATCGGTGCCGAGGCGGGTCTGCCTCTGGCGAACCGCTCGCTGCGGGCGGTGGCCGTCTCCGGCGACGTCGACCTCTCCGAGGCCGCGCGCGTGGTCCGGCCCCTCGGACGCCTCGTCGTCGAGGGCGCGAGTCCGGACGTCGTGCGGCGCCTGCCGGAGCTCGGACTGAGCGTCCTGGCGGCCGAAGACGGCAGCGTCGTCGCCGTCCGGAAGGGCCCTTCGTGAGGAGCCGGGACGGCCGTGCGCCGCGAGGCCGCGGGCGGCGCGGCGGAGCCGCCCGGCGTCGATTGCGTGGTACCGGCGGCGCGGCCTATCTTGGGTCGTCGCCGCCGATCGGCGGCGGCGGTCCCGAACTTCCCGCCTCAGATCACTAGCCCATGGCCTGGTGGAACAAGCTGTTCGGCGCGGATTCCGAGCCCGACGACGTCGACTACTATCGTGAAGGTCTCGAGCTCATGCGGACGGGCAACTACCACGAGGCGCTGACCTCGTTCCGGCTGGCGCAGCGGGAGGCGCCGGACGACACGGCCGTCATGCAGCAGATCGCGATCGCGTACACGCGCATCGGCATGACGGAGGAGGCGGCGCGCACGTACCGCGGCGTTCTGTCCCGGGAGCCGGACGAGCCGGGGGCCCACTACGGGCTGGCGTTCCTGCTTCTGTCGGAAGGGAAATCGGACGAGGCGGCGGAGCACCTGCGCGCGTTCCTGGAGCAGCCGCCGGGCGGGGGCGAGGCGGAGCGGCACCTGGCCCACGCCCGGGACACGCTCGCGCAGATCGAGGCCGGCGGCGGGAACGGCGCCGCGGGCCAGGGCGACCTGCTGGGCGGCGCCGGCGGCCGCACTGAGGGCTGATGGCAGACGCCACGGTGCGGCTGGAGTGGACCGGCAGCGGACACCATTTCCGGGGCGGCCGGCCCGGCGGCCCGGTCGCGGACGTGGACGGGGATGGGCAGGCGGGTCCGTCGCCCATGCAGACGCTGCTCATCTCCCTGGGCGGGTGCACGGCGGCGGACGTGCTGGACATCCTGCGAAAGATGCGGATCGAGCCGACCTCGTTCGACGTGCTGGTGGAGGGCGACCGGAAGCCGGATCCGCCGCGGCGCTACACGCGGCTGCGGCTCGTCTACACGCTCGAGGGCGTGGGCGAGGAGGACGAGGCGAAGGTGCGTCGGGCCGTCGACCTGTCGCACGAGAAGTACTGCAGCGTGCTGCATTCGCTGCAGCCGGACATCGAGATCGGGACCGAGATCGTTCTTCGCTGAAGCGGTCGCGGCAGTTCCAGTCCCCGGATGAGGGTGGAGCCGGAGCGATGTCGACACGGCCGGTGAGCCGACAGTTCGTCTCCACGCCGGCGGATCTGCCGGCCGGGACGCTGGTCCAGCTCCTCTTCGACGCCGTAGCGCGCTGGGAGTCGAAGGAGGCGTTCCGCCGCAAGGCGGGCGGGAGCTGGCACGTCCTGACGTACCGGGACCTCGCCGCGGACGTGCACCGCGCGGCCCTGGGGCTGGAGGCGCTCGGCGTCGAGCGCGGAGACAGGGTCGCCATCCTGTCCGAGAACCGCCCGGAATGGCCGACGATCGATTTCGCGACGCTCGCCGTCGGGGCGGTGAACGTGCCGGTCTACCCGAGCCTGCCGGCGGGGCAGATCCGCTACCTGCTCAGGGACTCGGAAGCGAAGCTGGTCGTCTGCTCGACGGCGGAGCAGCTGGACAAGGTGCGGGAGATCCGGAGCGAGCTGCCGAAGCTCGGGCGCGTCGTGGTCATGGACGACGTGTCCCTCGAGGATCGCAGCGTCCTCACCTTCCGGCAGGTGATGGACCTGTCGGAGCGGGCGACGGACCGCTCGTTCCTGGGGTTCCAGCAGCGTTCCCTGGAGGCGGCCCCGGAGGACGTGGCTACGATCATCTACACGTCCGGCACGACGGGTCGGCCCAAGGGTGTGATGCTGAGCCACCGGAACCTGTACTCGAACGTGCAGGCGTGCCGGCCGGTGCTGCCCATCACGGAGTGGGACGTGGCGCTGAGCTTCCTGCCGCTGTCCCACGTCTTCGAGCGGCTGGTGGACTACGTCCTCTTCCTGGGCGGCTGCACGATCGCGTACGCGGAATCGTTCGACCGCGTGCCGGACAACATGCGCGAGGTGAGGCCGACGATCGTGGCTTCGGTGCCGCGCCTGTACGAGAAGATCCACACGCGGGTGATGTCGGCCGCGGGTCTGCGGCGGCGCCTCGTCCGGTGGGCGGAGAGCGTGGGCGCCGAGTGGGCGGAGGCCGTGGTGGAGGGAGGGGAGGCGGGGGCGCTGCTCTCCGCGAAGCACGCGCTCGCCGATCGGCTCGTCTTCCGGAAGGTGCGTGCGGCGGCGGGCGGCCGGCTGAAGTTCTTCATCTCGGGCGGTGCGCCGCTGGACACGGGGATCGCGAAGTTCTTCTACGCGGCCGGAATGCCGATCCTGGAGGGGTACGGGCTGACGGAGACGTCGCCGGTCACGAACGTGAACGCGCCCGGGGCGATGCGCTTCGGAACGGTGGGGCGGCCGGTGCCGGGCACGGAGGAGATGATCGCGGAGGACGGAGAGGTGCTCGTGCGCGGACCGCAGGTGATGGCCGGCTACTACCGCATGCCGGAGGAGACGGCGGCGGTCGTGGACGAGGACGGCTGGTTCCACACAGGAGACGTGGGAGCCATCGACGACGACGGCTTCCTGAGCATCACGGACCGAAAGAAGGACCTGATCGTCACGGCGGGGGGAAAGAACATCGCGCCGCAGCCCATCGAGAATCGGGTCAAGCGGAACCGCTTCGTTGCGGAGGCGGTCATGATCGGGGATCGCCGGCCGTACCCTGTGCTGCTGGTGGTGCCGGACCGACAGGCGCTGCGGAAGTGGGCTTCCGGGGCGGGGATCCAGGCGGACGACGACGAGGCGCTGCTGCGGGATCCGCGTGTCCAGCAGCACATGGAGGACGAGGTGTTCGGGGCGGTGGCGGACTTCGCTCGCTACGAGCGGCCGAAGAAGCTGGCGCTGCTCGAGCACGAATTCTCCGTGGAGAGTGGCGAGCTGACGCCGAGTCTGAAGGTGAAGCGGAAGGTGGTGACGGAGCGGTACGGACACGTCATCGAAGGGCTGTACGGAACGAGCCGGGACGACGACGTCTCCTCGGAGAGCGAGCTGGAATGAGGCCGGGCAGCGCGTCGTGCCGCCGGGGCGGCGGGTGACGAAGGCCCGCGTGGCGCTCACGACCACGCCCGACGAGGCGACGGCGGAGCGCATCGTTGAAGCCCTGCTCGCGGACGGGATCATCGCCTGTGGCACGATCCTGCCGGGAGCGCGCTCCATCTACCGATGGCGCGGAGCGGTGGAGCGGGCGTCCGAGTCGCTCGTGATCCTGAAGACGCGGACGGACCGGGTCGAGGAACTGGAGGAGCGCCTGGAGGCGCTGCACCCGTACGACCTGCCCGAGCTGCTCGTGCTGCCGATCGAAGCGGGACTGGCGGGGTATCTGGCGTGGATCGACGACAGCCTGTCGAGGACGAACGAGGATGGATAGAAAGCGCATGAGTCGGAGACGGACACGGGCGGCAGAGCATGCCGCGGTCGGAGCATCGGGATCGGCGGGCGAAATGCCGGAAAAGAACGAGGGATCGGAGCCCATGGAGAGCGGCGGAGACGAAGCGGCTGCGGCCGGGACCGGCGGGTCGGCCCCGGCGGACCCGCGGCTGGCCGAGCTCGATGCCCGGGAGGCTGCCGGCGATCGGCCGGGAGCGGTGGAGATCCTTCGGGCCCTCGTCGTCGAGCGGCCTCGGGATCTCGGGCTGCGGCTGCGTCTCGCGCACCACTACGAGGCTTCGGGACAGATGGTGCTGGCGCTGGATCAGCTCCAGACCGCTCGGGAGATGGACGATTCGAACGTCGACGTGCTCTCGTCCCTGGGAGCCACGCTCGGCGCGCTGGCCCGCTACGATCAGGCGGATCGGGAGTTGAAGCGCGCGCTGCGTCTGGACCCGGACCGTGCCGACATCCACCTGAACCTGGGCATGCTGCTCTTCAAGCGCGGGCTGTACGCACAGGCCGAGGCGGCGCTGCGGCGGGCGACGGAGCTGGATGCGGATTCTGCCGTCGCCCACTTCTACCGGGGCGAGGCGCTCAACCAGATCGGCCGGGTGGACGACGCCCTCGTGATGCTGGAGCGCTCCGTCGCCCTGGACCCGCGGAACGCCAAGGCGTTCTACACGATGGGCATCCTCTACGACAAGAAGAACCTGCCGCAGCAGGCCGAGTCGATGTACCGCCGCGCACGGGAGGTGGCGTCCGCGTGATCTCCGTCCGCCTGGGCGACCCGGCCCGGAGCGGAACGGTCGCGATCCTGCGGCCGGTGACCACGGACTGGGCCGCCGTCAGTCCCGCCACGCGGCGTCTGGAGCTCGCGGCGGGAGAGGCGCTTCGTCAGCAGTGCGAGAAGCTCGGCGAGCTGCCGCTCGGGTCCGCCGTGATCACCGGAGCGGGTGACCTCGAGGCCGAGTTCATGGTGCACGCCGCCGTCCGCGCCCGGGACGAGGGCGTATCCGCTGCCGGGGTCCGACGGGCCCTGCTGAACGGGCTCCGCCGCCTGGCCGAGTGGGACCTCGACTCCGTGGCAATCATGCCGTTCGGAACGGGACCCGGCGGCCTCGAAGCGGAAGAGGCCGCGGCGGCCATGGCCGCGGTGCTCGTGGAGCACGGCCGGACGGGCGCCAGCCCCGCAGAGGTCGTGGTCTGCGTGGAGAACGCCTACGAACAGGAGGTGTTCCAGACCGCGCTCGACCGAAGCTCGGCCGACGATGCGGCCGGATCCTGAGGCCGGGCCGGACGGCCTGATGGAGGATCTGGAGCTTGCCCGCCAGGCCTCTCTGGACGCCGGACTGGCGGTGCTTCGGGCCTTCGGGGGACCGCACCGCGTGCGCCACAAGACGGCGGATCAGCCGGTCACGGACGCGGACCTCGCGGCCGATCGCCTCATCCGGGAGCGCCTGACGGCCGGCCGGCCGGCCTACGGATGGCTGTCCGAGGAGACGGCGGACCAGCCGGACCGCCTGGGTAAGGACCGGGTATGGATCGTCGACCCCATCGACGGCACGCGCTCCTACATCGACGGGCGCCCCGAATACGCCATCTCCGTCGGGCTGGCCAAGGACGGCGTCGCCGTCGCCGGGGTGATCTTCAATCCGTCGGCGGGTGAGCTCTTTCTGGCGGCGCGAGGAGCCGGCGCGTGGCTCCAGCGGATGCCGGCTTCGGCCGACGGCATCCGGGCCGCCGCGGCCCACACGCCTTTGGACGGAGCGACGCGGCTCCGGGTGAGCGACGTCGCCGATCCTCGTGCGGTGCGGCTCGTCGCCTCGCGCTCGGAGATCCGCGCGGGGGAGATCGATCCGTTCACCGACTGGTCCGTCGAGGGCGCGGGCAGCACCGCCTGGAAGATGGCGACGGTGGCGGCCGGCCGGGCCGACGTGTTTCTGAGTCGCGGTCCGAAGAGCGAATGGGACGTGTGCGGCGGAGACGTGATCGTGCGGGAGGCCGGTGGCTGGTGCTCCGACCTCCTGGGCGGGCGGCTGGTGTACAACCGGCGCAGCACCGGCGTGCACGGCATCCTGGCCACGAACGGACGGCTGTCCGAATCCGTGATCGAAAGGATCCGGACTCTGCCCCCCACGGTGCGCATGCGGCGCGAGGAGGCCGCGTCCGGCGAAGGAGGAAGTGAATGACGATACTGCAGATCATTGGCGCCATCGTGGCGCTCGTGCTGGGAATCTACATCGGGCTCGGTTTTCCCGGTCTGCCGGGACGTGAGAACCGGATCGTTCGCCACCGCCGCAGGCGACACAAGAGCTTCACGCCCCTGGACTGGCTCAAGCCGCCCAAGATCTGATCGAGGAATGATCCGGATGGGGTCATGAAGGGGACGGCCGAGCCGGCGTCGTTCCGCTTCCGGCGGCAGGTGGAGGTCCGTTTCCGGGATCTCGACTCGGTGGGGCACGTGCACCACTCGGTGCCGCTGGCGTACTTCGAGGAGGCGCGGGCGGACTGGTGGCGGGAGATCGCCGGCGGCACGCAGGACCACGACACGGACTACATCATCGCCGAGGCCACACTCGGCTACCACGGCCGCATCCGCTACCCCGGCCGGCCGACGGTCGGCGTTCGGGCGACGCGGCTGGGTCGAAGCAGCTTCGACCTGGAGTACGCGCTCTGGTCGGAGGCCGGGGAGCTCCTGACGACGGGGCGGACCGTGCAGGTCATGTACGACTACGGCGCAGGGGCTTCGCGGGAGATCCCGCCGGAGATCCGCAGGCGGATCGCGGAGCACGAGGGGATTCCCGAGCGCTGACGCCTCACCCGGCCAGAAGCCCCACTCCCACCGAGAGAAGTCCGATGAGGGCGCCGAGCACGTAGCCGAGGCGCACGATCACCTTCAGCTCCCGCTCGGTGACTCCGCGGATCAGCATCTCGACGCGCTGCGCCGGGAAGTCGAGGATGCGTTCCTCGACGCGCGCCGCGATGTCGACCCGTTCCACCACCACCGGCACCTGTTCCAGGATCCAGGACCAGAGCGGTCCGGCCAGCGCGTCCCGGATGCGGGCGGGGGCGTGGGGCGGCATGTGGTCCGCGAGGCGCCCGACGGGACGGTCGAAGAGACGGTCCACGAGGCCCCGGGCCGTCTCCTCGAAGAGGTGGGCGGCGCGCTCGCTGCGGGCGACGGCGACGAGGGCGTCGGCGATGCCGTCGGGCGGGACGTGGCGGAAGACGTCGCCCCAGGTCCGGCGCTCGGCGGCGTCCAGGGTCGCCCTGAGCTTGTCGACCAGGAACGACGCGGTCTGGGGGTCCCGCGCCGCCTTGAGGACCCATCGCTGGACGGTGCCCCGGGCATCGCGGACCGCGTCGTCCTCCGGCGCGCCGAGGACCGACCGCACGGGCCGGCGCAGGAAATCGACGACGGCGTCGTTCACGCCCTTCGCCATCGACGTCCGGACGGCGGGATCGTGGAGCAGCTCGGCCACCTTCGCGGCGCCCTCGGACTCCACCGCGGCCAGCACCCGGTCGACCGTCTCCGGCGTGATGACGAGAGCAGCGACGAGGCGCTGGTGGAACTTCAGGTCCTTCATGAACCGGTCGAGGATCTCGTGCAGAACGGCCTCGACGCGGGCGCGGGTTTCCGGGTCCTCGAGCAATCCGCCCAGGCGCTCGATGGCGAGGGGTAGGTAGCCGGCGACCGCCTTCTCGAACCCGGCCACCAGCCCTGCCGGCAGGACCTCCTCGAAGGTGCGGTCCGGCCGGAGAAGGCGCTCCGCGGCGGTGGCGAGGTACTCATCGACGGCGGCCTGGAAACCCTCTGCCCGGGTCGCCTCGTCGATCCATCGCTCGGCGGCCGCCGTGATGGCCTCCCCGCGTTCCGCCGTCAGGATCTCACCGATGGGCCGGTCCCGGAGCTCGTCGGCGAGCTGCTCTGCCCATCCCCGGGCGACCTCGCCGAACTCCTCGCCGTCGAGGTAGCCGCGCAGGCGGCCGAGCAGGGAGACGGTGACCTCCTGCAGGACGATGCGCAGCTCACCGGCCAGGGCGGGCGGCAGCTCGTCGGAGAGGGAGCCTCGCTCCCGGAGCAGGAACGCATCGAGCACGTCGTCGAGCTTGTCCTCGAAGGCGCCCCGGAAGTGGGAGCGGTCCAGGGCCGCGGCGAGATCCGCCGGCGCGAGGAGCTGCGTACCGACGGTCCGGCCCATGGCCCGGGCGAGCCGTCCCTTGTTCTTGGGAATGGCGCCCTGGAGGAACCCGAGACGACGCTTTCCGAGTCGGGGCGGATCGTACGGGTGGAACAGCATCCAGATGGCGATGGAGTTCGTCACGCCTCCGGCGATGGCTCCGAAGAGGATCGTGAGCGCGATCTGGAGCGGCGGCACTCAGGCGCCTCCCCGCTGCACGACGCCGGCGACGGAGATTCGACGGCCGTCCAGGCGAAGCCAGCCGCGTACGCCGTCGAAGCGCTCGAAGCCCGCCTGCACGCCGGTGCCGACCCACGCGCCGCCGAGCGTGCGGAGCTCACCCTCCGCCGCGGAACGCGGGGCGGATGCGTCGTCCGGCGCGCCCGGGGTCCGCAGGCTCCACGCGGCGAAGCGTGGGGCGTCCGGCGCATCGCCGGGGAGCGGGACGACGGTCAAGGGAATCGCGTGGCCCGAGTCGGCGCCGACGCCGGCGACCCAGGCCCGGTCGGCGTCCGACCCCTGCACGACCAGGATGAAGCGGCCCCGACCGTCGGCCAGAACGGCCGCGACGCGGGCGGCGGGGCGAGCGTCGCCCTCGACGACGTCCGCGGAGACGAGCAGCGCGCCAGGGATGGCCTCTCCCTCCATGCGGAGCGTGGCGCGGCGGAGCGTCATCACGGCCGCCCCCGCGCCCACGTCCGTGAGGAGGGTATCTCCGACGTCGATCCGGAACGGAGGCGCCGCCGAATCGAACGCGACGCTCTCCAGGCTGCCGTCGGCGCCGACCATGAGACGCATGCCGTCGTGAGGGAGAAGAAGGGCAGGGTTCCGCATGGGGGCACCCCGCCATTCGGCGGCGAGGAACGGCTGCCAGCCCAGGGTCCGGCCGACCCACCCGAAGGCGCGGTGGCGCATCTCGGCCGCACCCGCCGAGGCGGCGGACGTCCGGACCACCGCCGCCACGAGGGAGTCGGGCGATCCGCCGACGAAGACCAGGCGCGTCCGGAACGTCCGCCCGCTCAGCGTATCCGCGGGAGCGCCCGCGGAGCCCCGGGCCGGGGCGCCGCGCTCGCAGGACACTGCTGCGATGGTCAGCGCGAGGGCCACGGCGGCGGCCCGGAGAGTTGCGTGCATCGGGCAGGAAGGTAGCGGAGGCGCCGTCGCACGCTCAAGTTGCGTCCGTTCGTCCACCGGTCTAACTTCGCTTTTCCTCCGAATGCACCTTCGGGCTTCCCGATTCGACACGACGGCCATGCCCCTGTACGTCAAGATCCTGATCGGTCTGGCGCTGGGAGTCCTTGCGGGGCTCACGGCGAATCTGCTGCACCTCGTGTGGCTCCAGAACTTCCTGGTGTCGATCGATTTCATCGGCACGCTGTTCATCCGGCTGATCACGATGATCGTGATCCCGCTCGTGGTGGCGAGCCTGCTGGTCGGGACGGCGTCCCTCGGGGACATCCGGAAGCTGGGGCGGATGGGCGGCAAGACCGTAGCCTACTACCTGTGCACGACGGCCGTGGCCGTGATGCTGGGCCTCATCGTTTCGAACGTCGTGCGGCCCGGCTCGCGGATCGACCCCGCCACGCGGGATCGGCTCGCCGCCAGCTTCGCGGGCGAGGCGGCGGACAAGGTCGCGCTGGCGGCGCAGAAGCCGGGCGTGAAGGAAATCATCCTGAACATGGTCCCGAGCAACCCGTTCGGCGCGGCCGCGTCCGGTGACCTGCTCCCCCTCATCGTCTTCACGATCATCTTCGGCGCGGCCATCAGCCTGGTGGAGAAGGACAGGCGGGACGCGGTGATCCTGTTCTTCAACGGCGTGAACGACGCCGTCATGGTGATCATCGACTGGGTCATGAAGCTGGCCCCCCTCGCGGTCTTCGTGCTCATCGCCGCCGTCGTCGCCCGGTTCGGGTTCGATCTACTGCAGTCGCTGGTGTTCTACGCACTTACGGTCATCGTCGGGCTGCTGCTTCAGGTGTTCGGCACGTACGCGCTGCTGGTGCGGGTGCTGGCGAAGCTGAATCCCGTGGATTTCTTCAAGCGGATCGCGGAGGCGCCCCTCGTCGCGTTCTCCACGTCCAGCTCCAGCGCCACGCTGCCCATCACCATGGAGACGGCGGAGGAGGACCTGGGCATCTCCAACGAGGTCTCCTCGTTCGTGCTGCCGCTGGGCGCGACGATCAACATGGACGGGACGGCACTCTATCAGGCGGTGGCCGTCATGTTCATCGCCCAGATCTACGGCATCCCCATGGGCGTTCCGCAGCAGCTCACGATCGTCCTCACGGCGACGCTGGCGAGCATCGGCGCCGCCGGCGTGCCGAGCGCGGGCATCGTCACCCTGATCCTCGTGCTCCAGTCGGTGGGCATGGCGGCGGAGACGCAGGCCGGGATCGCCCTCATCCTGGGCGTCGATCGGATCCTGGACATGATGCGCACGGCCGTGAACGTGACGGGCGACCTGAGCGCTGCCAGCTTCGTCGCCCGGAGCGAGGGCGAGCGGCTGGAGCCGCGCCCCGTGGACCATGCCATCGCCATCGGGGCCGACGGCTGAGGCCTACGCCTCCCTGTCCAGCAGTGCGACGGCCAGGACGTCGTCCATGCGGTCGACGAAATGGAATGTCATGCGGTCGCGCACGTCCTCGGGCACGTCCCGCAAGTCCCGCTCGTTGCCCCGGGGCAGGAGGATCTCCCGCAGGCCCGCGCGGTAGGCCGCCAGCACCTTCTCCTTGATCCCGCCCACCTCCAGCACCTTTCCCCGCAGCGTGACCTCGCCCGTCATGGCCACGTCGTGGCGCACGGGGCGATTGGACAGCGTGGACGCGATGGCGAGGGTCACGGCCGCGCCGGCGGAAGGACCGTCCTTGGGAATGGCGCCCTCGGGGAAGTGCACGTGCAGGTCCGACTCCCGGAAGACCGTGTCGTCGATGCCGAGCTCAGCGCCGCGACTGCGGACGTAGGAGTACGCCGCGTTCACGGACTCCCGCATCACGTCGCCGAGCAGGCCGGTGATGAGGAGCCGGCCGCTGCCCGGCATGCGCAGCGACTCGATGAACATCAGGTCGCCGCCGGCGGCGGTCCAGGCGAGGCCGGTGACCACGCCGACCTCCGGCGCGTTCTCGGCGACGGTCGACGTGAAGCGGGGGGGACCGAGGATCTCCTCGATGCGCGCGGGCGTGAACGTCCACTCCCCGTCCTCGCCCTGGGCCTTGGCCCGGGCGCGCGTGCGCAGGAGCGTGGACAGCGAGCGGCGCAGAAGGCCGAGCCCCGCGTCGCGAGCGTAACCCCGAGTCAGATGGAGCAGGCCGGCCTCGTCGAAGGCGACGTCGCCCGGCTCGAGGCCGTGCTCGACGGTCAGCCTCGGGACGAGCCGCCGACTCGCGATCTCGACCTTCTCCTCCGGTGTGTAGCCCGCGATGCGGATCTCGAGCATCATGTCCCGCAGGTCCCGGGGTATCCGGTAGAAGTCCTGCGCAGTGGCGATCAGGACCGCTGCGGAGAGGTCGATCTCGACGTCCAGATAGCGGTCCACGAAGGCCTGCCGTGACTCCCAGTCGAGGAGCTCTTCGATGGCCTCACGGGCCTCGCCCTCGCTCTTCGGCTGCCCGAGCTCGTCGATCTCCTCGAGCAGGATCACCGGATCCCGTACGCCCGCGTCCCGAAGGGAGGCGGCGACGCGGCCGGGCTGCGCGCCCGGACGCGTGCGACGGGTCCCGAAGATGAAAGCCTCGCCGCGGCCGCCCAGCTCGAGGCGCGCGACGGGCCGGTCCAGCCCCTGGGCCAGACAGTACGCCAGCGCGGTCTTGCCGACGGTCGGCGGCCCCACCAGGCACGGAACGGGTCCGCGCAGGTCGCCACGCAGTCGGGCGACGGCGACGTGGTCGAGGAGCCGGTCCTTCGGCTCGTCGAGGCCGAGCAGGCCGTCGGCGAGGGCCTTCCGTACGTGCTCGATGTCGATGGTGCCGGGACCGCCGTCGGACTCCTGGTGCCACGGCATGTGAATCAGCCAGTCCACGTACGAGCGGATCTCGCCGGACTCAGGCGAGGCGGGGTGCAGCCCCCGCAGGCGCTCCGTCTCCGCCCGGGCGCGGGCGGCCACCAGGCCGGGCAGGTCGGTGGCGTCGATACGGCGCAGCAGCTCGACGATCTCCCTTTCCACGGGGTCGATTTCGCCCAGCTCGGCACGCATGAGCTTGATGCGACGTCGCAGGTCGCCAGCCCGCCGGCGCTCGCCCTTCGTGGTCTCCGGGCTGTCGTCGCCGTTCGCGTCGTCGGTGTCGTCCTGGGCGGCCTCCTCGACCTGCCGGATGCGGTGGAGCTGCTGCTCGAGCTCGTGCAGGACGAACTGGAGGCGCTTCTCGACGTTGAGGCGCTGGACCACTTCGTCCTTGCTGGCCACGCTGAAGTTGGCGAGGGAGGCGACGAGGTCCGCGAAGCGGGACGGATCGGCGACGTTCATGCGCAGGATGCGCGGCACCTCTCGCGGTACCCGGTCCACGCCCTCGGACAGCGCCTCCAGCGCAGTGAGCACCCGGGAGATGAGGTCGTCGGCCCGGTCGGCGGGGACCGGCGTCTCCCGGGCGGCAGCCACGCGCGCGACGAGATAGCCGTCCTGCTCCTCGACCGCCCGGACACGGATGCGGCGGAGTCCCTGGATGGTTACCTGCACGGTGCCGCCGGGCAGGTTGAGGCGGTCGGTGACGCGGCCCATGACCCCGACCTTGACCATGGCGCGCGTGTCGATGGGCGCGTCGGGGTCGCCTTCCGCCATGGACAGGGCGACGAGGAGGTTCGGCGCAGAATTGGCCGCCAGCATCTCGAGCGTGGACGACGTGCCGATCTGGAGGCCGGTCACGCCAAGCGGGTAGATGGCCGTGCTGCGCAGCGGCATCACGGGGAGCGACTTGGGAAGGGGCGGTCCGCTCTGGGAAGTGGTCGACATCGTCCTCTGGTTCGGGTCCTCCGGCTCAGGTGCGTTCGACACGGAGCAGCCGCGCGGCGTTGTCGTACAGGATGCGGGCGCAGGCGGCATCCGGCAGCCCGAGGTCGCGGATCGCGGCCACGTTCTGCGCGACGCTCTTCGGCATGGCCGGCCAGTCGCTGCCGAAGACCATCTTCTCCGCCAGCCGGTCGAGATCCGGGAAGTGGCGCCGCAACTGCGCCGGCACGAGCCCGGCCACGTCGATGTACACGTTGTGGTGATGCCGCGCGAGGAACGCGCACGCGTCGTACCAGAAGCCGCGGCCGCCGTGCGCCATGACGATGGTGAGGCGGGGGAAGTCGACCGCGACGTCGTCCAGGTGGATCGGGTCGCAGTACTTCAGCCGCGTGCCCGGGAGGACGGAGCTCCCGATGTGCAGCAGGACGGGCAGTCCGGCCTCCTGACAGATCTCGTAGAGCGGATACACCTTCCGCTCGTTGGGATAGTAGAACTGGTAGGACGGGTAGAGCTTGAGCCCGCGCACGCCGGCGTCGACGTAGCGGCGGAGCAGCTCCGGGGGCCGCTCGTCGCTCACGGGATCGACCGAGGCGAAGGGCAGGAAGAAGCCGGGCTCCGCTGCGGCCAGCTCGAGGACCGTCTCCGTTCGAACATTCCCAGACGTGGCCGGGCAGTGCTCTGGGAGCAGCACCGCGCGCTCGACGCCCTGCGCCCGCAGCACGTCGGCGAAGAAGGACGGGTCGCGGAGGCGATCGCCGTACTCCTTCACGGCCGGTGAGACGCGGTGGACGAACTCGCGGGTCCCGGCGGACAGGTCCTCGGGCCGGAACGGGTGCGTGTGGAAATCGATCACCGCCTGCGCAGCCGACGGTGCGGCCGTCACGACGGTCTGGGGGGGGCGGGGGGCGAGCCGGAGCGGCCGGCGAGCGCCGTGTCGAGGCGGTTGAGGAACGTGCCGATACGCCTGGAATTCCGGCCCCAGTCCCGGCCCCCGCCCCGTACCCGTGCCTCGACGTTGAGCCGGGTCTGCGCGTCCTCGTCCAGCGTTACCCTGACGTGGACGTCGTCCACGGCCCGGCCGAGGAAGGCGGGCGCCTCGGCCCGCAGCGTGCCCTCCCGCTCGTCGATCTCCAGGAGCGACCAGCTGCGCAGGCCGCCGCTGCAGAGCCGCTTCGCCTCCGTCCACACCCGGTCGAAGGGGACGGCGTAGGTTCGGGCGGCGGAGGCAGGGCCCGGAGGGGGGCTCACCGCGCTCCGCCAACTGCGAACGTCGCCACCACGGTTGCCGTGACGGTCAGCTCGCCCGCCTCGATGGGGGTCTTCTGGGCCATGGGGGCCATGCTCTCGGCGCGGGCGTACGCGATGGGGCGTGGGCCCTCCCCGGTGGAAGCGTTGAGCAGGCCGCCGAGGGTCTCACCCGCCGCCTCCGCCATCGCCTGCGCCTGTGCGCGGGCAGAGCTCATGGCCTGACGCAGCGCCTCGAGGCGCGACGGTGCCGGGTCCTTCGCCCCGAACTCGAGGGACGCGACTCTGTTCGCGCCGGCGTCGATCCCGGAATCGATGGCCTGGCCGACCTTCGAGAGGTCGTCGAGCGTCACCACCAGCACGTTGGCCGCCCGGTACCCGGTGATTCGAGGCCCGGCCGTGTCCGGTTCCTCCGAACGGCGCGTGTCGGCGTACTGCGGTGACAGGTCGTAGCCGACCGTTCGGACATGGTCGGCCGGGACGCCCAGGCGGCGCAGCGCCTGCGTGACGCGCTGCATCTTCGCCGCGTTGGAGGAGGCGGCGTCCTTCGCGTCCTTCGCCGTCGTCTCGACCGCGAGCTGGAGCGTCGCCTGGTCGGGCTGGATCTGGACCGAGCCGGTCGCCGTCACGGTGATGCTCGGGGGCTGCGGCGCCGGCGCCTGGGCGGCGGCCGGTGTCGAGGGGAGCAGCGCCGCGAGGGCGGCGGCCAGCGTCGTCGTCCGTATCAGCATGCGCATCGGGGCATCTCCGTCAGGGTCAGGATTCGTCGGGATCTTCCGCCGCCTCGTCTTCGTCGACGGCGCCACCGTCGGGCTCGGACGAGCGGCTCACGATGTCTTGTAGATTGCGCGCTTCGCGGAGTTCCCGGAAGCGCTGCACGCGCTCGGCGCGTTCCGCGTCGCGGCCGGCGCCGACCGACTGGCCGTAGTTCACCAGCGCCACGAAGACCACCCCGCCCACGATGTTGCCGAGCGTCACCGGGATCTGGAAGTGGAGCAGCCAGTCGGCGTAGTCGATCACTCCGCGCTGGGCCAGGTAGAACACCTCCACCGCGCCGGCGATGCTGTGGGCGAACCCGGCGGCCTGCAGTACGAACGCGACGAGCCAGACGACGGCCATCTGGCCGATCATTCCGGTCCCGGCGTGCAGCATCCAGACCAGGAGCGCGATGAGCCACCCTCCGTAGATGGCCCGGAGGAACAGCTCTTGCCACCGCCCGGCATACGCTTCCCTAGCCGCAGCGACGAGGATCGCAGGGTCCAGATGGGGGGCCACGTTGAATTTCGCGAGGGCGAGGGCAAAGAGGAACGCCCCCGCCAGGTTCGCCGCCATGACGATGCCCCAGAGCCGCGCGGTGTTCAGCAGGTTGCGCCGGGTCGGATCGGACAGCACCAGCATGACGGGCGTGAGGGTGTTCTCGGTGAAGAGCTGTGCCCGGGCGAGGATGATGAGGATGAAGCCCACGGGATAGGCGACGGCGGCCCACAGCGTCGCGTGCTCCGGCTGCTTCACGGCACCGAGCACGGC
Source organism: uncultured Gemmatimonadales bacterium (assembly GCA_963728445.1). GTDB lineage: Bacteria > Gemmatimonadota > Gemmatimonadetes > Longimicrobiales > RSA9 > CAVSJO01. The sequence goes on from CAVSJO010000007.1 coordinate 220,023, forward strand.
CGCGACGGCGACGAAGCTGAACCCGATGTTGAGTCCGGCGGACAGCCCCGAGAAGGCGAGTCCCACCGAGGAGCGGCGCAGCTCGTCACGAGCTGCGCCGCGCACGTTCCTGTAGATGAAATGGGCGGAGAGGCGTTCGGCGATCTCGGCCATGGATCACTCCTGGTCAGGTGGCCCGGCGCCATCCGCCGGGAGATCAGCCATGCAGACGCGAGCAACAGACTTCGGACACGTGGTAGTGCTCGAGCCCGGCGACGAGCTTCTGGACAGCCTGAAGCGATTCGCCGGCGAATCGGGAACGCAGACTGCGTTCCTCGGCGGCATCGGCGCCGTGGACAGCCTCGAGCTCGGCTACTTCCATCCGTCGAAGGGCGAGTACGCGCACCGGGTGCTCGACGAGCAGCTCGAAGTGCTCACGATAACGGGTAACCTGTCGCTGAAGGATGGAAAGCCCCATCCTCACGTCCACGGGATCTTCGGCCGATCCGATTTCTCGACCATCGGAGGCCACGTCTTCCGGGCCGTCTGCTCGGTGACGCTGGAGATCGCCGTGACGACGACGTCCGAGCCGATCGTCCGGGCCCCCGTGGACTACGTCGACCTCGAACTCATGCAACCGGAGGCCAGCCGATGAAGGTAGTGATTCCCCTCGCGGGGAAGGGTACCCGACTCCGACCCCACACGTACGTGACGCCGAAGCCGCTGCTGAAGGTCGGCGGTCGGCCCGTGATGAGCTACATCCTGGACGACCTGAAGGACCTGGGTGTCGAGGAGGTCGTCTTCATCACGGGATACCTGAAAGAGAAGATCGAGACGTACGTGCACGACGAGTATCCCGGCTTCCGGTCGCATTTCGTGGACCAGGCGGACCAGAACGGAACGGCGGGCGCCGTGAAGCTGGCGCAGCCGTACGTGGACGAGGACGTGCTCATCCTCTTCGTGGACACCCTTTTCGACGCGGACCTGTCCATCGTGAGGGACCTTCCGGAGGACGTGGCCGGCGTCATCTGGACCAAGGAGGTGGAGGACTACCAGCGCTTCGGCGTCGTCGTGAACGACGAGGACGGATACATGAAGCGCATCGTCGAGAAGCCGCAGGACCCCATCTCTAAGCTGGCCAACATCGGCCTGTACTACATCCGCGACTGGGAGCTCCTCTTCGAGGGGATCGACAACACGCTTGGAAGCACGAAGGGGCCCGGCGAGGAGTACTACCTGACGGACGCCTTCCAGTACATGATCGATCACGGCGCGCGGATCCGCACCGTGGAGGTGGAGGGCTGGTACGACTGCGGCAAGCCCGAGACGCTGCTGGAGACGAATCGTCACCTCCTCGAGAACGGGGGCCGCGGTCGCCGCGCCGACGGCGGCGTCAACGTGAAGCTCGTCGACCCGGTTCGCATCGAGGAGGGGGCCGAGATCCGGGACTCCACGGTGGGGCCAAACGTCACCGTCGGTGCCGGCACGCGGATCGTGCGGTCCACTCTCCGCGACGCCATCATCGGAGACGACGCGCGGGTGGAGGCGGCGGAGCTGCACGACTCCCTCGTCGGGGATCGTACCGTCGTCCGCAGCGTGACCGGCAGCCTGAACGTGGGAGACGACGCCTCGGTCCTCGGTGACGGCTGACCGAATCGTCGCGCCGGGGGCGCCTCGCGTTGACAGCGCAGTCCGCTGGCGGGACATTTCGGTAGCTTCCGTGCCAGTTTTCCCGTGGAGCCGCAGATGCGAGAGCAGGACCTGATCCACGACTGGAATACCGTCGCCGACGCGTTCGACTATGCGTCGCTGCGGCCCGTCGAGCTGGACGACGAGACGCTCCGGGACGGGCTCCAGTCGCCCTCGGTGACGGACCCGTCCATCGACGACAAGATCCGCATTCTCCATCTCATGGTGGAGCTGGGGATCCAGTCGGCGGACCTGGGACTTCCGGGCGCAGGACCCCGGGCCGTCCAGGACGTCCGGGCGCTGGCGCAGGAGATCGCGAGCGCGGGACTCCGGATCGACGCCAACTGCGCCGCCCGCACCGTGCGGGCCGACATCGAGCCCATCGCACGGATCACGCAGGAGACGGGCGTTCCCATCGAGGCTTCCACGTTCATCGGCTCGTCCCCCATCCGGCAGTACGCGGAGGGGTGGACGCTCGACCGGATGCTCCGGGCGGCCGAGGACGCCGTCCGCTTCGCCGTCGGCGAGGGACTGCGGGTCATGTTCGTGACGGAGGACTCGACACGGGCCCGGCCCGAGACCCTGAAGGCCCTCTACACGACGGCCATCGAGTGCGGCGCCCGGCGGCTCTGCCTGGCCGACACCGTGGGCCACGCCACGCCGAACGGCGTGCGCCAGCTCGTGCGCTGGCTGCGTCGCGAGGTGGTCGACCCCTCCGGCGAGGACGTGAAGATCGACTGGCATGGACACCGCGACCGCGGGCTTGCCATCCCCAACACCCTCGCGGCGATCGAGGAGGGCGCCGACCGGGTTCACGGCACCGCCCTCGGCATCGGCGAGCGGGTCGGCAACACCGAGATGGACCTGCTCCTCGTCAACCTCAAGCTTCTCGGACTGCACGACTACGACCTGTCGAAGCTGCCCGAATACTGCGACGTCGTGTCCCGGGCCACCGGCGTGCCCATTCCGCCCAGCTACCCCGTCTTCGGCGCCGACGCCTTCCGCACCGGCACGGGCGTCCACGCGGCGGCCATCATCAAGGCCCGCCAGAAGGGGGACGACTGGCTCGCCGACCGGGTCTACTCCGGCGTTCCTGCGGGCTTCTTCGGGCGGCGACAGCAGATCGAGATCTCCCACGTGAGCGGGATGTCCAACGTGAAGTGCTGGCTGGCAGACAACGGATACGACCCCGAAGACGACGCCCTCTGCGGTGCGCTGTTCGAGCTCGCGAAGACGACGGATCGCGTCCTGGGCGACGACGAGCTCCACGCGCGCTGCGCCGCCGTCGGCGCGCGCCCCTCGGCCGGAGTCGCGCCGTGAGGACCGGGCTCGTCGTGGCGGGCACCGTGACCGCCCTGGCCGCCGCCGCGGCCGGCGTCGCCCTGGCCGGCCCCAGGTCGGCACCCGGTGCAGACCTGCCGGTGCTCTTCGACACGCCCCCGTTCCAGCTCACCGATCAGACCGGCAGCGAATTCGACAGCCGTGCGCTGGCCGGGGGCGTCTGGGTCGTCGATTTCATCTACACGACGTGCCCGGACGTCTGTCCGACGCTGACTGCCAACCTGGCCCGGCTGCGCAACGACCTCCGAACCGAGGGCCTGCTTGGGGACCGCGTACGCTTCGTCTCCATCTCCGTCGATCCCGCCCACGACGACCCCGCCGCCCTGCGGGAATTCGCGTCCCACTACGGTGTGCAGGGGCCGGCCACCTGGGCCTTCCTGACGGGCGACGCCGATCGCGTGGGACCGCTGCTGTTCGACGGCTTCCACATCTCGGTGCAGCCGGCGTCGCCGGCTGCCGCCCATGCCGGCGCGGACGGGTCGGGACCCATCACTCACACCGCGCAGGTGCTCCTCGTCGACGCCGACGGGCGCGTGCGCGGCGTCTACAGCGGCGTGCGCCCCGAGAACGTGACGAAGCTGGGGCAGGACATTCGCGCTCTCCTTCACTAGCCTCGACTCCGCCTTTCCGAAAAGCCACTGTCCGCGCCCGTGATGCGTTCGTTACATTCACGTCACGGATCGTTGACCCTGTCCCGTCACTGTGACTGTGGATCCCGGATCGACCGGGACCGCGCCGACGCCCGGCCGATTCGCGGCCGGAAACGGCGCTGCCGAAAACGACCGGGATGGCATGACCGGAAACCATCGCGAAGCGGCACCACAGGTCCTCGTGGTCGAGGACGAGCGGGACATCGCGGCCCTCATTGCCTACCACCTGGCGAAGGAGGGGTACCGGGTGCGGACGGCGGGGGGCGGTGAGGAGGCCGTCGAATCCGTGCGGCACGAGCGGCCGGACCTGCTGGTGCTGGACCTGAATCTGCCCGGCTTCTCCGGTTTCGAGGTCCTCACGGAGCTCCGGCGCTCGGAGGACACGCGGGATGTGCCGGTCGTGGTGCTGACGGCCCGGCGGGAGGAGGCGGATCGGATCCGCGGGCTGGAGCTGGGCGCCGACGACTATCTGACGAAGCCGTTCAGCCCCCAGGAGCTGGTGCTCCGCGTCGGGGCCGTGCTGCGCCGGGCCCGCTCGGCCGCCGTGGCCGGGTCCGCGAAGGTGCTCCGGGGCGGACCCGTGGGTGTGGACCTGGGCGCCATGCGGGTGAACGTCGAGGGCGACGACGTGGACCTGACGCCCACGGAGTACCGGCTGCTCGTCGCGCTGCTCGAACGGCGCGGCCGGGTGCAGTCCCGCAAGCAGCTCCTCGAGGCGGCATGGGACATACACGTACCGATCGAGACGCGCACGGTGGACATGCACGTGCAGCGGCTCCGCACCAAGCTCGGCGAAGCGGGGTCGTGGATCGAGACGGTCCGGGGCTTCGGCTACCGGTTCCGCGGCCGTCAGCCTGCGGAGAGCTGACCCGGCGGATGCCCCGTCGCCCGTGCCGCGGAACGCCGGATCTGCCCTCCGCCCTCCCCGTTCGCACCCTCCCGACGCGCGTTCCCTGATGCGCGTACGAACCGGCGTCCTGTTCTCGGCCGTATCGATCCTCGCCGTCGCCGTGGTGACCGCGGGGGCGTACGTGCTTGTACCCCACCTGCTGAGCGCCACCGCCCGTGCGGCGGGCGGTCCGCTGAGCGCCGACGTAGCGGTCGAGCGAGTCCGGACGGGGGTGGTGTGGACGGGCGTGCTGGCCGCGGCGGTCGTGGTCCTCTCCGCCGCCTGGATCAGCCGCGCCCTGGTCGATCCCCTGGAGGCACTGCGGGAACGGGTGGCGCGGCTGCCGGAGGACGCCGGACCGCCGCCGGCCACCCCCTTCGTGGAGATCCAGAACGTATCCGGAGCCGTCGCCCGAGCGGGATCCGACCTGCGGTCACGCCTGGCGTCCCTGGTCCGGGAGCGGGACGAGCTGCAGGCCCTGCTGGACGGCGTGGGGGAGGGAATCCTGCGGCTGGACGCCGCAGGGCGCATCGTGACCGCGAACCCGGCTGCGACGGATCTGCTGCGGCTGCCGGACCATCCGGTCGGAATCCCGTACGAGGCGGCCGTGCGCTCACCGCAGCTGCGGGAGCGACTGGCGGAATCGCTGCGGGAGCGGGCGGCGACGGCGTCGGAGCTGAGCGTGGACGAACGGAACCTGTTCGTGGCGGTCGAGCCCCTGCAGGCCTCAGGAGCCGAGGACGCCGGGCTCGTGGTCTCCCTCGTGGATCTCACGGAGCTGCGTCGCCTGGAAGCGGTGCGGCGGGACTTCGTGGCGAACGCGAGCCACGAGCTGAAGACGCCGCTGACCTCGATCCGGGGCTACGCCGAGACGCTGGCCGACGACGACGTACCGCCGGACGTGGCGCGGCGCTTCGCGGGCACGATACGGGAGAACGCCGAGCGCCTGCAGCGCATCGTCGACGACCTCCTCGATCTGTCGAGGGTGGAGTCGGGCAACTGGTTCCCGGAGCTCGAGCCGGTCGATTTCGGTGCCGCTGCCGAGGAGGCGTGGCGGCCTTTCGTGGAGCGGGCTCGGGCGCGCGACGTGACGTTCGTGGTGGAGCCCGGCGCAGCGGTGCGGGTGAACGCCGACGAGCACGCCCTGCAGCAGATCCTGTCCAACCTGTTCGACAACGCCCTCCGCTACACGCCGCCCGGCGGCCAGATACGGGTCCGGTCGCGACCGGCGCCGGAGGCCCCGCGACGGACGACGGAGGCGTCGCCCCGAAAAGCACCGCACCGTCCGGGACGACGCGTGGCCCTCGAAGTGGTGGACACGGGCAGCGGCATCCCCCGGGAAGCCGTCGGGCGCATCTTCGAGCGGTTCTTCCGGGTCGATCCGGCCCGCTCGCGGGAAGAGGGCGGCACGGGTCTGGGCCTCTCCATCGTCCGTCACATGGTCGAGAGCATGGGCGGGAGCGTCGAGGCGGAGAGTGAGCTGGGCAAGGGGACGACGATCCGCTTCCTGCTCCTCGCCTCCGACGACCCGTCGGTCGGCGCGTTGGAATGAGATTCCCGTTACATTGGGCGAAGCAACTGCGCCCGGCCGGCTGCGGGCGGAACGGCGACACGAGCGACGGGACGGCGTGACGGAGATCGGAACCAGGGTTCCTGCGGGGGCCGCCCGCGTTGCCGCGCCGGGGGACGAGGAGGCCTTCCGCGACCCCGTCCTCCGGGCGCGGGACGTGTCGGTATTCTACGGCGCGAAGCAGGCGGTCCGGGACGTGAGCATCGACATCCCGGCGAACCGGGTGGTGGCGTTCATCGGTCCGTCGGGCTGCGGGAAGAGCACGCTGCTGCGGTGCTTCAATCGGATGAACGACCTGGTTCCGGGGGCACGGGTCGAGGGCAGCATCGTGTACCACGACGCGGAGCTGTATTCGGACGAGGTCGATCCGGTCGACGTTCGGCGGCGAATCGGCATGGTGTTCCAGAAGGCGAACCCCTTCCCGAAATCGATCTGGGACAACGTGGCGTTCGGACCCCGGATCAACGAGATGGGGGACGTGGAGGAGCGGGTCGAGCGGTCGCTGCGCCGCGCGGCGCTCTGGGACGAGGTGAAGGACCGGCTGGACGCCAGCGCGGTGGCGCTGTCGGGCGGCCAGCAGCAGCGACTGTGCATCGCCCGGGCCCTGGCCGTGGAGCCGGACGTGCTGCTCATGGACGAGCCGGCGTCGGCGCTGGACCCCATCGCCACTCAGAAGATCGAGGAGACGATCTTCGAGCTGAAGCGGGACTACACCGTCGTGATCGTCACGCACAACATGCAGCAGGCGGCGAGGGTCTCGGACTACACGGCTTTCCTGTACGTGGGGGACCTGGTGGAATACGGGGAGACGGACCGGATCTTCACGAATCCGCGCGAGGAGCGCACCGAGGCCTACATCACGGGGAGGTTCGGATGAGCCAGCGGCACTTCCACGAGGAGCTGGACCGGCTGAAGTCGCGCCTGATCACCATGGCCGGCCTCGCGGAGGAGGCGGTGCAGGGTGCGGTGGCCTCGCTGCTGGACCGGGACGCGTCACGGGGGGAGTCGGTCATCCGCCGGGACCAGGAGATCGACGATCTGGAGCTGGAGATCGACGAGATCGCGATGCAGCTCCTGGCCCTCCAGCAGCCGATGGCCCGCGACCTCCGCTTCATCACCATGGCCATGCGCATCTCCAACGACCTGGAACGGGTCGGAGACCACGCGGTGAACATCGCGCAGAACGTGAAGTACATCCTCAAGGAGCCGCCCTTCGTCTCGCTCCCCGAGATCGAGGACATGATGCACATCACGGGGGAGATGCTGAAGGATTCGCTGGACGCGTACGTCCGCTCCGACAGCGCTCTCGGCCGTGAGATCGTCCGCCGCGACGACCGCGTCGACGAGCTGCACGAGAACGTCTTCCGCATCCTGCTGACCCACATGATGTCGGACCCGCGCCGCATCTCCGCCGGTATGGACATGCTGCTGGTCTCCCGCAACATCGAGCGAATCGCGGACCTGGCGACGAACATCGCCGAGGACGTCGTCTACATGGTCGAGGGCCGCACCATCAAGCACCACGCGGAGCAGCGCGAGGTCTCCGCTGGCTGACGGCCCCACGGCTTGCTGTCCCCCTCCATCCCCGCCTATGATGCCCGGTCTCGCCCCCGTCGCGTACCGCCGCGCGACGGGCGGTGATCGCCGCCGATCAGGAGTCGTCCCGTGACTGATCCGAACGGGCAGGACCCGACGCTGGAGCCGAACGGCACGGATCCCGGAGGAAAAGCCGTGGCCCAGCTCCTGGAGTCCGTGGCCGAGGACCCGGCGCCGGGCGCTGAATACTCCGGCATGCGCTCCCGCTCGGCGATCGTGACGGGCGGCGCGACGGGCATCGGGCGTGCCGTGGCGCTGGAGCTGGCGTCCCACGGCGTGAACGTCGCCGTCAATTTCCTGGACGGCGGCGACGGCAGCATCCGCGACGAGGCGGAACGGACCGCCGCCGAGCTGCGCATGATGGAGGTCGCCGTTCACTGCGCGCAGTGCGACGTGCGGGATGCCGGGGCCGTGGGCCGCTTCGTGCGGGAGGCGAAGGAGCGGCTCGGAGGCCTGCACATACTCGTGAACAACGCCGGGATCGCCCGGGACCGGGCGCTGTGGCACATGACGGAGGACCAGTGGCGGGACGTACTGGAGACGAACCTGACGGGCTCGTTCCACATGATTCGCGCCGTGGCCCCGACGTTCCGGCAGCAGCAGTACGGCAAGATCGTGAACGTGAGCTCGGTGCACGGAATTCGCAGCGAGTTCGGACTGTCGAACTACGCCGCGTCGAAGGCGGGGATCCTCGGCCTCACCCGCTCGGCGGCCATCGAGCTGGGGCCGTCGAACGTGAACGTCAACGCCGTGGCGCCGGGCTACATCCGGACGACGCGACTGACCGAGGGCGTCCCGGCCGACGTGCTGGACCGGGCGCGGGAGCGGGCCGTGCTGGGCCGGCTGGGCGATCCGCAGGACGTGGCCCACGTGGTCGTGTTCCTGTGCTCGGAGATGGCCCGGCACGTGACCGGCGTCGTCGTGCCGGTGGACGGCGGCCACCTGCTCTGAGGCGAGCCCCGATGCCCAGCGGGCGCGACGGCCCGGCCCCGCCGGCGCGAGGACGTCTCTGCTTCGCGCGGCGGTGCGCGCGGCATGGTTCGCGCTGCTGACGGGAGTGGCCGCCTCCGCCTGTGGCGCGCGTCACCGGGCGCCGCAGCCGGAAGACGTGAAGCAGACGATGCCCGACCTGACCGGACGGGGCGTCATGCTGCTGCCGGCGCAGGGCGGCGCGACGACCCGACCGCCGGAGCGGCTGGACGACGAGATCCGCTACTGGATCGGGCAGCAGGCGCCGAACGTGAAGTGGGTCTTCCCGCCGCAGCTCCTCCGGGCGATCCGGCGCTCGCCGCCGCTGGGGGACATCGATCTCGACGCCCTCCCGGTCGCCAGCTTCCGGGCCGCACAGGTGAAGCGGATCGGCGATCCGCTGTTCGGAGACCTGCGCCGCCTGGGCGCCGTCGTGGACGCGCGCTACGCGCTGCTGCCGGTGACGGCGGCGTACGTGCCGGGGGACACGCTGCCCGGCCGGGTCGAGATCGCCTCGGCCCTGATCGACACTTTCGGAGGAGAAGTACTGTGGTACGGGGTCGTAGCGGGAGAGAGAGGTCCGGCGGACGACGAGCGCGTCGTGGCGTCGGCCGCCCGGGCGCTGGCGTCGAAGGTGGCCCGGTGAGGCGGCACGACGCGGAGCGCCGTCGTACATCGAGGCGACGTCGCCCCGGCGGCGTCCGGGCTGCGGCACGCATCGGGGCGTTCGCGCTGCTCGCGGGGCTGGCCGCCTGCGGCGGCAGGAAGCAGGGTGAGCTGCCCAGCCTTACGGCCGCCCGCGCCGCGTACGCGCAGAGCACGGGGGTGGACAGCGTGCGGCTGAACGGCAACGTGCTCGAGTACTGGATCCGCCAGCCGCCGGAGCAGCTCCGGCGGGGCGGCTCGCTGTGGGCCCGGGTCGGCCCCTACATCTACCTCTTCACACCGGCGACGCGGCAGCTCTTCGACCGATACGACGGTCTGGCCGGCGTTCGCATCATCACGCAGGGGCCGGGCGGGAAGACGGTGGCCCAGGCGCTCCTCCCCCGGGATACCATGAGCGACGTGAAGTGGCGGCGCAGCCTGAACATCCTCGGGCACGCCCTTCAGGAAGGGACGAAGCAGCCCACTCGCCTGGAGGACCTCATCGACTGGGGCGAGCGGAACACCCGATTCGAATACAATCCGGAGTTCCTGCCGAAGTGACGGCAGGGCGGGAAAGGATAGACATGGCGACGAAGGTCACGCTCATCCCCGGTGACGGCATCGGCCCCTCCATCACGGAGGCGACGCTGCGGGTGCTGGAAGCGGCGGGTGCGGACGTGGAGTGGGACGAGCAGGTGGCGGGGTTGACGGCGCTGCAGGAGCGCAGCGCACCCCTCCCGGAGGAGACGCTGGATTCGATCCGGCGCAATCGAGTCGCGCTGAAGGGCCCCCTGACGACGCCCAGCGGGGTCGGCTTCCGGTCCATCAACGTGGCACTGCGCAAGGAGTTCGACCTGTACGCGAACGTCCGCCCGGCCGTCACGATGCGGCCCGGCGGCCGATACGAGGACATCGACCTCGTGCTGATCCGGGAGAACACCGAGGGTCTCTACGTCGGAATCGAGCACTTCATCGGCATGGGCGACGACCCGAAGGCGGCGGCCGAGTCGGTGATGATCATCACGCGGGCGGGTTCCGAGCGGATCATCCGCTACGCATTCGACTACGCCGTGAGCCACGGCCGGAAGAAGGTGACGCTGGTCCACAAGGCCAACATCCTGAAGTACACGCAGGGGCTCTTCCTGGAGATCGGCCGCCAGATCGCCAAGGAGTACGAGGGACGGATCGCCTTCGAGGACCGGATCATCGACGCGACCGCGATGCAGCTCGTGCTGGACCCGTACTCGCTGGACGTCCTCGTGATGGAGAACATGTTCGGGGACATCCTGAGCGACGAGATCGCGGGGCTGGTCGGCGGCCTGGGAATGGCCCCCGGCGGCAACATCGGCCGGGACGCCGCCATGTTCGAGCCCGTGCACGGCTCGGCGCCGGACCTGGCGGGGAAGGGCGTCGCCAACCCGACGGCGCAGCTCCTCGCCGCGTGCATGATGCTGGACCACATCGAGCAGCGCGACGTCGCCGCCCGCGTGCGCACCGCCCTCACCGAGGCCCTCACCGCCGGCGAGAGCCTGACCCCCGACCTCGGCGGCAGCGGGAACACCCGCAGCTTCACCGACGCCGTCGTCGGCCGACTCGACTGAACCTTTCGATACGAACCGGGACACATGGCCAATTTCCAGGGCATCGACTACTTCGACTCCGACTCCCTCCTGTCCGAGGAGGAGCGGATGATCCGCGATACCGTCCGCCAGTGGGTGGACGAGAAGCTCATGCCGGTCATCGAGGAGGCATACATCGGCCGGCACTTCCCGAAGGAGCTCGTCCCGGAGATGGCGGAGCTCGGCTTCTTCGGCGCGAACCTGCCCGAGGAGTACGGCTGCGCCGGACTCAACAACGTCGCCTATGGACTCATCATGCAGGAGCTGGAGCGGGGCGACTCGGGCATCCGCTCCTTCGCGTCCGTGCAGGGCGCGCTCTGCATGTACCCGATCTTCGCCTTCGGCAGCGAAGAACAGAAGAAGGAGTACCTGCCGAAGATGGCCACGGGCGAGGTGATCGGCTGCTTCGGGCTGACGGAGCCGGATTTCGGCTCGAATCCCGGCGGCATGCGCACGATGGCGAAGAAGGACGCCGACGGCTGGGTCCTGAACGGCGCCAAGATGTGGATCACCAACGGGTCCATGGCCGACATCGCCATCGTCTGGGCGAAGACGGGCGACTACGAGGACGCCGGCTCCATCCGCGGCTTCGTCGTGCCCACGGACACGAAGGGATTCAGCGCGAAGGACCAGAAGGGCAAGCTGTCCCTGCTGGCGTCCGACACCAGTGAGCTGGTGCTCCAGGACGTGCGCGTCCCGGACGGCGCTTTGCTGCCGAAGTCCGGCGGCCTGAAGAGCCCCCTCAAGTGTCTCACACAGGCCCGCTACGGCATCGCCTGGGGCGCCGTCGGCGCCGCGATGGCGTGCTTCGACGAGGCGCTCTCCTACGCCAAGGAGCGCGTCCAGTTCGACGGCAAGCCCATCGCCGCGACGCAGATCCAGCAGACCCGCCTGGCCGACATGCTGACGTCCATCACGCAGGCCCAGCTCCTGTGCATCCAGCTCGGCCGCCTCAAGGACGCCGGCACCATGCGGCCCCAGCAGGTCTCGCTGGCGAAGCGCGCCAACGTGAGCATGGCGACGGACGTGGCCCGGGAGGCGAGGCGCCTGCTCGGCGGCAACGGCATCCTGGTCGAGTACTCGGCCATGCGGCACATGTCCAACCTCGAGTCGGTCTACACCTACGAGGGCACGCACGACATCCACGGGCTCATTCTGGGGCAGGACCTGACGGGGTACGCGGCGTACTAGCGCCGGCCGCCGGAGGCGGCCGGGGCACCGCGCCTGGCGGCGCGGGGCACGGCGCCTCCGGCGCCGGGCACCGGCCTGGGGCCGGGGCACCGCCTGCGGCGGGGGTTCCGCCCTTCGGGCGGGGGCGCTCGCGCTGCTCGCGCGGTTCCGCCCTTCGGGCGGGGTTACTCGGCTCGCAGCACCTCCACGGGGTTGCCTCGGACGGCGCGGCGCGCGGGCAGCCAGCTCGCGAGGCCGGCGGTGGCCAGGACGGCTACGGTCACCGCGGCGAACGTGGCGGGGTCCGTCGTCGCCACGCCGAATACAAGGCCGGCGAGGAGGCGTGAGGCTGCCAGCGCGATGAGCAGGCCGATGGCGACGCCGACGGCGGCCAGGCGCACGCCTTCGCCCAGGACGAGGCGGGCGACGCTGCCGGGCGTGGCGCCGAGGGCCATGCGGATACCGACCTCGGGGGCCCGCCTCTGCACGGCGTAGCCGAGAACGCCCTGGACGCCTACGAGGGCGAGGACGAGGGCAAGGGCCGCAAACAGGGAGAGCAGCGCGGCAGTGAATCGCGGCTTCGCGATGGAGTCGGACAGCACGGCGTCGAGGCGCTCGGCTCCGTAGAGCGCCAGCTGCGGGTCGACGGCCCGGAACGCCCGGCGGATCGCGGGCAGCAGCGTCATGGGATCGCCGGCGGCGCGGACCACGACGGCGGCGCTCTGCTGCGGAGCCTGGGCGAAGGGCACGTAGACGGCCGGGTCCGGCGGGCGGTCGACGCCTTCGAAGCGCTCATCGCCGATGACGCCGACGATGCGCCAGGGCGTGCCCCAGAAGCGGACCGTCTGACCGAGCGGATCCCGCCCGGAGAAGTAGCGCTCCGCCGCCGCGCGGTTGATGACGGCGACGAAGGGCGCGTCGGCGTCGTCGCCCTCCTCGAGGGCCCGGCCCGACAGCAGCGGCACGCCCAGCGTGCGCAGGTACCCGGGCGTGATGAACCGGCAGCGGATCTCCGGGAAGTCCTTCGACTCCGCCTCCCGACCGACGATCACGAAGGAGTTCGTAAACCCCGGATCCAGCGGGTGGGGCGACGCCAGCGCAGCCGATTCCACGCCGGGCAACGCCCGCACGCGCTCCAGGAAGGTCCGGTGGAACGCCTGGATCGCCGGGGCCTTCGGCCATATCGAACGGTCGATCCGGTAGCGGGGCTCGGGAAGCTGGTACTCCGCCTTGAGGACGTGGGCGGTTCGGAAGCCTGGATCCACGCTTCGCAGCTGCCAGAAGCTGCGCAGCAGCAGCCCGGCGCCGACGGCGAGGGCCACGGCCAGTGCCACCTCGGCCACGACGAGTCCGGATCGCAGACGCCCGGCCGCCGCTCCGTCCGACGCGCCTCGGCCGCCCTGCGCCTTGAGCGAGCTCTGCAGGTCCACCCGGCGAGCCTGCCACGCCGGGAAGAGGCCGAAGACGACGGCGACCAGCGCCGCGACGCCGGCGGTGAAGACCAGAACGCCTCCGTCCACGCGCGCCTCCCCGAGGCGGGGAATGCCCGCCGGCGCCGCATGGATCAGGACGCGCAGGCCGCCGAACGCCAGCGCCACACCGGCCGCGCTGCCGAGGAGCGTGAGCACGGCGGCCTCCACCAGGAACTGGCGCGTGAGACGGGACGTCGCCGCGCCGAGGGCCCTGCGTACCGCCACCTCCCGGACCCGCGCCGTCGTCCGGGCCAGGAGCAGGTTGGCCACGTTCGCGCACGTGACCAGCAGCACGAGCAGCGCCGCGCCCAGCAGAAGGAAGAGGGGCGAACGGACACCGCCGAGCACGACGTCGGGGTACGCCTCGACGTTCACGCCCCGCGCCTCGTTCGCGTCCGCGTACTCCCGCTCCAGGTCCGTCGCGATCGACGTCATCTCCCGCCGCGCCGATGTCAGCGTCGCTCCCGGCGCCAGACGGCCGAGGGTCAGGAAGGGATGCGTCTGCCTCGAGAACTGCCGCGCGTCCGGAATCATTGCGAGCCACACGTCGACGTCCGAGCCGCCGAACGACGGCCCGTAGTCCGCCTTGTCGATCACCTGACGGATGCCGACGTCCGCGTCCGACGGCACGATCCCCACCACCGTCGTCGGCTGCTCGTTCAGCGTGATCGTCCCCCCGACGACCGAGGGATCGGCGCCGAAGCGTGCACGCCAGAAGGCCTCCGACAGCAGGACGACGCGTGCTGCCTCCATCCGTCCCTCGTCCGGCGCGAAGAGGCGCCCCGCCACCGGCCGCACGCCGAGCATCGACAGGAAGTTGGGCGTCACCGCCATGGCGGCCACGCGTTCCGGATCCGCACCCGCGCCGGTCAACGTCGATTCCCACCCGGCCATGGACGCGAAGTCCGACACCGTGCGCGACCGCTCCCGGAAGTCCTCCACGTCCGGCCACGACGCCGGCTCGTGCGTCGTCCCGCTCGACCGGTCCGTCTCCCACACCATGACCAGCCGGTCGGGCGCCGCGAACGGGAGCTGACCCAGCAGCACCGCCCGGATCACGCTGTAGATCGCCGTGTTCGCCCCGATTCCCAGCGCCAGCGTGAGCACCGCCGCCACCGCGAACAGCCGTTGCCGTGTCAGCATCCGCAGCGCCAGCCGAGCGTCCTGCCGCAGCTCGTCCCACAGCCCCAGCCCCCGCGCGTCCCGCGTTTCCTCCGTCCACCGGTCCACGCCGCCGAAGCGCACCCGCGCCTCCCGACGTGCCTCCTCCTCGCTCAGCCCGCGCTTCACGCCCGCGTCCGTCTCCATCGCCAGGTGGAACGCCAGCTCGTCCTCCAGCTCCCGGTCCACCTCGCCACGCCGGAACAGCGCCCGCACCCGCAGCCAGATTCCCCGCAGCCGGTCCATCATTGCTCCCGTCCTTTCCGGGGGCGACGTCGCCCGTGCGCTCCGCCGCCTGCCCTTCTCGCCGCGCGCGCGCTGCGCCGCCCGCTCGCTTCGCCGCCGCGTCGAGCGCGCACTCAGACCTCCGCCAGCACCAGCTCGACCGCCCGGGCGAACTTGCGCCACAGGGCCACTTCCTCCTCGAGCTGCCGCCGACCCGTCGCCGTCAGCCGGTAGTACTTCGCCCGCCGGTTGTTCTCCGACACGCCCCACTCCGCCGCGATCCAGCCGCGGTGCTCCAGGCGGTGCAGGGCAGGGTACAGCGATCCCTGGTTCACCTGCAGCGCCTCCTTCGACACCTGCTGGATCCGCTGCGACACGCCCCAGCCGTGCATCGGCTCGAGGGACAGCGCCTTCAGGATCAGCAGGTCGAGGGTGCCCTGCAGCACGTCCGCGTTCGCTTGCGCCATGGCCTCTCTCTCCTAGACGTTCGACAGGTCCAAGGTGTTTCACTCTCCTGTCGAATGTCAAGGGGAACGCGCTGCCGCGCCCGGAACGTCGGGGGCGGCTCGGCCCGGAATCGGGCGTCGGGCCGAGGGATTGCAGCGGCCCCTGAACCGGGCACGGAGGTTGCACTCATGGATTGGGACAAATACTTGAGAGAAAACTACTTACGGAATCGGGGGATGCCATGAACGCACGGGACATCATGACGAGTGACCCGCGCTGCGTGCGGCCGACGGACTCGGTGCGGGACGCCGCCCGGCTGATGCGCGAGGGCGACTTCGGAGCGGTGCCGGTCGTGGAGGGCGAGCAGCGTCGGCTCCGCGGTATCATCACCGACAGGGACATCGCGATCCGGTGCGTGGCCGAGGGTCACGACGGCAACTGCAAGGTGCAGGACCACATGACGAGCGCGCCGCGCAGCGTCCGTCCGACCGACGACCCGCAGCAGGTGATGGACCTCATGAAGCGGGAGCAGGTCCGGCGCGTGCCCGTCACGGATGAGGACGACCGGGTGATCGGCATGCTCGCGCAGGCGGACCTGGCCCTGCACTTCCCGAACGACCAGGCCGTGGAGGAGACAGTCGCGCGAATCTCCGAGCCGGGCCGATAGCCGGCCGAGGCCGGCTGGGGCAGCGCGGGCAGACGGGCCAGTTGGGGCAGACGGGCCCATCCACTGGAGCCCCCGCCCCCGCCCCAGCCCGCCTCTCCCTCAGCCTGTAGCCTGAGCCTCAGCCTAAGCCTTATCCCACATTGACGCCCGCAGCCGTTTCCGCTACCATTCAAAGCTCGGCACCCGCCGAAAACCACGCGCCCGTAGCTCAACTGGATAGAGCGTCGGACTACGGATCCGAAGGCTGGGGGTTCGACTCCTCCCGGGCGCACTCGGGGCTCCGCCGGGGGCCCCGCGCTGTTTGAAATGGGAAGCGAGTGTGGATCGCGGCCGGCCGTTGCGCCGGTCGAGGAAAGTCCGAGCTCCGCAGGGCAGGGTGCCGGCTAACGGCCGGGCGTCGTGAGGCGACGGACAGTGCAACAGAGAACAGACCGCCGATGGCCCGCAAGGGCACAGGCAAGGGTGAAACGGTGCGGTAAGAGCGCACCGCGCTCCCGGTAACGGAGAGCGGCAAGGCAAACCCCACCCGGAGCAAGGCCAAGCAGGGGCGAGGCGCGGCCCGCGCCGCCGACGTCGCAAGGTGTCGACAGCCCCGGGTAGGCTGCTCGAGCCGTCGAGCAATCGTCGGCCCAGAGAAATGATCCCCTCCGGCCTGGCCGGAGACAGAACTCGGCTTATTCGCTTCCCGTACTGCGCCCGTAGCTCAGTTGGATAGAGCGCGTGCCTCCGGAGCACGAGGTCACAGGTTCGAATCCTGTCGGGCGCACTGCCGCAGTGAGAAGGGCCCGCACCGTCGAGAACGGTGCGGGCTCGTTGCATTCTCCGCAGCCCATCCCGAACGTCCGCTCCTCCGCGGCGCTGAATCATCCGTGACCCCGGCCGCGTAGTGGCCGTTCACGCAGATAGCCGAGCGCGGCTCGATTTCCAACCCTCGTGGGGTCCGGCGTGTCAAACGCAGGTGAACACGGTTTCGAAAACCTGGTCCCGGAAGCTCGTATGGCCGAATCCGCCGCTGCGCCCCGTCTGATCCTCGGGCTCGTTCTCGCTCTCTCCGTCCTCCTCGCCCCGGTGGGGGTGGCGGGACAGAAATCGGGGTCGTCCGTGCACCCGACGCCTGCGCCGGCGGCGGAGGCCGTCGAACGGAAAGGAGCCGTGACCATCGACGGACGTCTGGACGAGGCGGCGTGGCAGGCGGCGACGCCGATCCGGGATTTCCGGCAGTACCAGCCGGACGAGGGCGAGCCCGCGTCGCTGCCGACGGAGGTGCGGGTCCTGTACGACGGAGACGCGCTCTACATCGGTGCGCGCATGGCGGAGCCGGGCGCAGTCGTGGCGCCGCTCGCCCGCCGGGACCAGCTCCTGGACGCGGACGGCAACAACGGTTCGTTCAACTCGCTCACCACGGACAAGCTCGTCGTGCAGCTGGACCCGTACCACAACCACCTGGACGACGCATGGTTCGAGGTGAACCCTGCGGGTGCGAAGGGCGACCAGTTCAACGGAGATCCGTCGTGGGACCCGATCTGGGAGGCCGCCGCGACGTCGGATTCCGCCGGGTGGACGGCGGAGATGCGCATCCCGTACAGCCAGCTCCGGTTCTCCCCGGATTCGCTGCAGACCTGGGGGATGCAGATCTGGCGCTACGTCGACAGCCGGAACGAGCAGGACATGTGGGCGTTCTGGCGCCGGAACGCGCCGGGAGGACCGGCGTTCTACGGCCACCTCGCGGGGCTGGCGATCCCGAAGCAGCCGCGGCAGATGGAGATCATGCCGTACGTCGTGTCCGGCGGCACCTTCCGGCACGCGGCGCCTGGGGACCCGTACCACGACGGGCAGCAGTTCCGCCTCGACGCCGGCGCGGACGTGAAGTACCTGCTGACGTCGAACCTGACGCTGGACGCGACGTTGAACCCGGACTTCGGGCAGGTGGAGGTCGATCCGGCGTCGCTCAACCTGAGCGCCTTCGAGACGTACTACCAGGAGAAGCGACCGTTCTTCATCGCGGGCGCGAGCGCGTTCGGCTTCGGCGGCATGCGATGCATGTTCTGCAGCAACTCGTCCAGCCTGAGCGCGTTCTATTCGCGTCGCATCGGACGTCCGCCGCAGCTCGACGGCTACGTACAGGACGTCTCGACCTGGGCGGACGCGCCGGACAACACGGCCATTCTCGGCGCGGCCAAGATCACGGGGCGGACGCAGAAGGGCTTCACGGTGGGCGTCCTGGACGCAGTGACGAGTCGCGAGAGCGCCCACTACCTGCCCGCCTCCGGTGGGGACGAGTCGACACAGGTGGTCGAGCCCCTGACGAACTACTTCGTCGGGCGGCTCAAGAAGGAGTTCCGGGACGGCGCGACGACGTTCGGCGGCATCGTGACGTCGACCGCGCGAAGCATGAACGACCCGGTCGTCGAGGACCGGCTGCGCAGCCACGCGGAAGCCCTGGGCGTCGACTGGCGCCATGCGTGGCACCAGCGGGAGTACTCGTGGATGGGCAGCGTTCTGGCGTCGAACGTGGCGGGTTCGCCGGAAGCCATTGCGCGTACCCAGCGCTCGAGCGCGCACTACTTCCAGCGGCCGGGCCGAGGCACGACGGGCGACGGCCTCTTCTCCACGGCGTACGACACCACCGCCACGTCGCTGCGGGGCTGGGGTCTGTTCACGCGGGTCGGCAAGGACAACGGGACGCTGCTGTGGGAGGCGATGGCGAACGTCAGGAGCCCCGGCTTCGAGGTCAACGACCTGGCCTACCTGGACCGGGCCGACTACGCCTGGGCCAACGGCAACGTCGGCGGACAGTGGACCACGCCGACCGGCTGGTACCGGAGCATCTTCGCCACGTTCGGCGGTGCGACGCGCTACAACTTCGAGGGAGATCGGACGGAGACGGAGCTGCAGGCGTTCTACGGCATGGAGCTGCTCAACTACTGGAATCTGCGCGTCTTCGGAATTCGCGACCTGCCGTCGTTCGACGACCGGCTGACCCGCGGCGGCCCGGTGGTCCGGCGTGCCGGCTACGACTTCGGCAGCGTCGAAGTCTCGACGGATCCGCGGAAGCCCGCGGTCTTCGACATCTCCGTGCAGGGCTCGCGGGGAATCGAGGCCCCGACGCACTCGCTGACCGTGAGCCCGGGGCTGGCGCTGAAGCCGGCCGCCAATGTCTTCGTCCAGCTATCGCCGCGCTTCTCCGTGAACGAGGAGGATGCCCAGTACGTGAGGACCGTGGAGGATCCAGCCGCGACCGGGTTCGGCGGCGCGCGGTACGTGTTCGGCTTCGCGCGCACGAAAACCGTGTCGCTGGACACGCGTGTGAACTGGACGTTCACGCCGGACCTGACGCTGCAGCTCTTCGCCCAGCCGTTCATCGCCAGCGGGGACTACTCGTCGTTCCGGGAGTTCGCCCGGCCGCGCTCCATCGACAAGCTGGTCTACGGGCAGGACGTCGGCACGATCGCCTACGACGCCGCCGGGGATCGCTACACCGTCGACCCGGACGGGGCGGGACCGGCTCAGCCGTTCACGTTCCAGAACCCCGACTTCACCGCGAGCTCGCTGCGCGGGACCGCGGTGCTGCGGTGGCAGTACCGGCCCGGATCGACGATCTACTTCGTGTGGACGCAGCAGCGCTCGGGGGAGGATCCCGTCGGCACGTTCGACTTCGGCAGCGCCGGCAGGGCGATCTTCGGGGATCGCCCCATGAACGTCTTCCAGATCAAGGCGACGTACTGGATCGGGCGCTAGCGTCGCTGGCGGCGGCCGAAAGGGAGTCCGGCGGCATCGCCCGCTGGCGCACGAGCTCCTCGCCCAGGATCCGGAGCGCCTCGTCGTACGCCGTGGCGAGCTCGATCTCGCTGCGGTGCAGGTCGCCCAGGTACATGGCGACGTCCCGCAGGGCTGCGTCCATGTCCGCGTCGGGCACGCTCGTTCCCCGGGCGAGCGCCGGCATGCTCGTACGGCCGAGCTCCTCGAGGCGGTCCTGAAGACTGTACGTCATGGAGAGCGCCGTCACGACTCTGAACGGGATGTGCGGGATCGCGCCCGTGGTAAGCGAAGTCTCCCACACCGTGCTCGTAAGGAACGCCGGCCGCAGCCCGTCTACGCCCACGGTGGCATAGAACTGCCGCGCCGTCCGGATCTCCCCCGACTCGCCGAGGTGCTCGATCACCTGCTGCAGCCCCTGCCTGTATGGTCCCACGTCCTGGAGGCGCGCCTGGTTCTGGCGGATCTCCTGGCGAAACGCGAGCAGTGCCTGCTGCGCCAGCTGGTGGTTCGCCCGGTTCTCCTGCCATTCCCCGACGGACAGCGCGACGAGGATGCTGAAGACGATCAGGATCGACTCGATGATGATGTGGGGGAGCCAGTCGCCGCCGAGCAGGAGCCGCGTGATTCGCTCGCGGCGGGAGAGCGGGCCCCCGGAGGCCTTCGCTGCACCGCTGCGGGGGGCGTGCTCGCCACTCACTGCAGCGGGTAGCCGGGCTCGCCGGGGAGCTTGCCGTCGATGCGCAGCACCCGGACGCTGCCGTCCACCTCGGAGGCCGGCATGAAGGTTATCGCGCCCGGGATCGCCGTCACCAGCTCCTTCGCCATTCCCGCGCTGTAGACGATCTTCGGGCCGGCCGGAACCTCGGCCCGGAACATCTTGCCGACCCAGTACTTGCGGAAGGAGTCCTCGTCCATCCGGTAGATGCGGTTCAGCACGACGTCCCGTTCGTAGGCCTGCGGGGCGCGGACGAGGAGCGTGATGCGGGACCCGTCCGCCCAGAACTGCTGATCGGCCAGGAACACGCGGCGAAGCTGTTCGAGAGAGAGGTCGCGCACCTGCGTCTCACGGTTCACGACGATGGCTACGCCGCCGGCCTGCTGCGCCGTGGCCGGCACGGGCGCTGCGGCGGCGAAAAGGTACACCGCCGCCGCGAGGGGCCGTGCCCGATTCAGGATCCTGCCTGGGGACGCCATACGGTGCCGCCCTCTCAGTGCGCCGGCATGCCGCGCGTCTCGGCCGCGCCGCCGGTCACGTTCGGAATGACAAAGGACGCATTGACGAAGAAGCCGTCGTACCGCTCGGGGCTTCCGAACTTCTCGCTCCGGTACTCGGCCTTGAGTGAGGCGAAATCGGCGAAGTCCCAGCGCAGGCCGAGCAGCCGGTTCTCGTAGTCGAGGCCAAGGTCCTGGAAGAGCGGATCGCCCGCCGGCGGAGAGATCCGCTCCAGTCGTCCGTACGGCTTGAGCTCCGAGACGGGCTCCGGCAGTCGGTATCCGGCTTCCACGTACCAGGCGTCCGTGTCGAACGTTTCCGCCCCCGCCCGGTCGTAGCGGTGGAACACGCGCATGAACTCTGCCATCAGGTCGACGCGCGACTGCAGGATCGCGTGGGCCGCCAGGATGTGCTCGTTCACGGGGCCGTCGCCGACGTCGACCCGATCCACGTAGCCGCTTCCGCCGATCTCCAGCCCCGGCAGGGCCAGGGGGCGCACCCGCAGGCTTCCGACCAGCGCCCGGTTCTGGTTGAAATCGCCGGCGTCGCCGGGCTGTGCGATCTCGGCCTGGCGCCCGTTTCCGATTCCGGCCTCGTAGACCACCGTCGTCGGACCCGCGGGAAGGTTGCCCGACGCCAGCACGCCCAGGAAATGGATCGGCATGAGGGGTGTGCCGAACTTCACCATGCGGGGGCGCTCGATGGACGGCTGCAGCCAGGAGCCGTGGTGGAAGGCGGTGTTCCACCAGGTGATCGGCGTGTGGTAGCGCCCCGCGGAGATCTTCAGCCGATCGCTCACGTCGTAGCGCAGGATGAGGCGCTCCACGCCCGCGGAGACGGACGTCGCCTTCGGCGTCAGGGTGACCTCGGCGAAGCCGCTCAGGCGGTCGCTGAGGCTCGCGCTGAGGTGTCCGACCACCTGGCCCAGCGAGAATCCGCTCACGTCCGGACGCTCGCTCGCCGAGTAGGTCATGTCGCCGAACAGGAGCACCCGGACGGGCATCTCGTCCTGGCCCTCGAGCGGAGTCGCGGCGAACACGACGGCGAGGACCACCGCGGCAGTGCGGATACGCATGGCAACCGGGAACGGGGGGAGCGAAACGCGCGTCCCCGAACGTATGCCGGCGCCGTGTGCGCGATCAAGGATCTTGCGGGCGCACGGAACGATCGGGGGGGCTCGCGCGTTCTATGGAATGGACCTCGCCGTCCGGCGGCGGCTGCGACTCCCGATCGGAGGCAACGATATGCTCATCGGAAAGCCTGACGACATCCCGTCCTCGGAGATCACGCCCGAGCGGATCTATCTGGATCGCCGGCGTTTCATGCGGGATGCGGCGAAGGCCGCGGCCGCCATGGCGGTGCTGCCCTCGGCGGTGGAGGCGGCGTGCGGACGGGCCGATGCGAAGGCGACCGAGCTGGCGGCCGGCGGCGTCGCCCAGGAATCGCTGCAGCAGGGCGTGGAGCCCACCGTGGGCGCGGACCTTCAGGGTGAGCTCACGTCCTACAAGGACATCACCCACTACAACAACTTCTACGAGTTCGGCACGGACAAGGAAGATCCCTGGCGGAACTCCGGAGACTTCGAGCCGAGCCCCTGGAGCATCGAGGTCGGCGGCGAGTGCAGGAACCGGGGGAAGTACTCCCTCGACGACTTCGTGAAGGGCTTCACGCAGGAGGACCGCATCTACCGGCTCCGCTGTGTCGAGGCGTGGTCGATGGTCATTCCGTGGCGCGGGTTCCCGCTGAAGCACGTCATCGACCGCGCCCAGCCGACGTCGAACGCGAAGTACGTCGCCTTCACGACGGTGATGCGGCCGTCCCAGATGCCGGGTCAGAAGCGGGGTGTGCTGGACTGGCCGTACCGTGAGGGGCTGCGCATGGACGAGGCGATGCACCCGCTGACGATCCTGGCCACCGGCCTCTACGGAAAGCCGCTGCCGAACCAGGACGGCGCCCCCATCCGACTGGTCGTGCCGTGGAAGTACGGGTTCAAGGGCATCAAGTCCATCGTGAAGATCGACTTCGTCCGCGACATGCCATACACGACGTGGAATGCGATGGCGCCGGACGAATACGGCTTCTATGCGAACGTGAATCCGAACGTCGATCATCCCCGCTGGAGTCAGGCGCGGGAGCGGCGCATCGGCGAGTTCCGGCGTCGCCCCACGCTGATGTTCAACGGCTACGCCGACCAGGTGGCGTCCCTGTACGCCGGGATGGACCTGCGGAAGTGGTATTGACGCCTTTCTCCGGGGCGAGTCCCGTGGGCGACGATTCCGCCGCCGTCACCCGCGGCGGCGGACGCCCCGGCTCCCGAAGTGCGCCGCGCGGCGTTCCGAGCGTCGCGCGGCGCACTTCGAGTCCGGCCCCGACGTCGTCCGCGTCCCGCCCCGGTGCCGCGCTGTCGCGGAAGGCCCGCGTCCGCCTGTTGAAGGTGGGCGTGTGGATCCTCGGGCTCACGCCGCTGGGCCTGCTCGCGCGCCGCGCCCTCGGACCGATGGGGCTCGGCGCCAATCCCATCGAGGCCGTCATCCTCCACTTCGGGAGGTGGACGCTCATCCTGCTGCTCACCACGCTGGCCGTCACGCCGGTCCGCCGCATCACGGGATGGAACTCCCTTGCCCAGGCGAGACGGCCGCTCGGCCTGTTCGCATTCTTCTACGTGTGCCTCCACCTCCTCTCGTACGTGGGGCTGGACCAGACGTTCTCCTGGCACTACATCTTGGAGGATGTCGTGAAGCGGCCGTTCATCACCGTGGGAATGGCCGCGTTCGTCCTGCTGCTCCCCCTGGCCGTGACCTCGACGCGGGGGTGGATCCGCAGGCTGGGGCGACGCTGGACACTCCTGCACATGCTCATCTATCCGGCGGCGATCCTCGGCGCGATCCACTTCTACTGGAAGGTGAAGGCGGACACGCGTGACCCTTTGATCTACGGCAGCGTGCTGGCCGTGCTCCTCGTCCTCCGCGCGCCGGTCTTCCGGCGCTCACGTCGAAAGGAAGCGTCATGAATCCGCATCGACCTGTGCGTGGGCCGCTCCACGCAGCGCTCGTCGCGCTCACGCTCACCTCCTTCGCCTGCGCCAGCGCCGGCGCCGGCGGCTCGCAGCGGTCGGGTAACACGCTGACGCGGGAGGAGGTCCTGGCAGCGTCCGTGCAGACCGCCTACGACGCCGTCGCGCGCCTCCGACCGCAGTGGCTGCAGTCGCGGGGCCCCATGTCCGTTCGCTCGGGCGGCAGCGCGGCTCCGGCCGTGTTCATGGACGGCCAGCAGTACGGAAGCCTCGACGCGCTGCGTGACATTCGCTCTACGGACGTGGAGTCGATCGAGTTCATCGGTGCCGCCGATGCAACCACACGGTACGGGACCGGGTATCCGGCAGGGATCATCATGGTCCGGAGCCAGCACTGAGGCGCGCGATGGTACGCGACTTGACCGCCTCACTTCTCCGCACGACGGCGTAAGGGACACAAAGGCCACAGGAAAGGCATGAAGCGTCCAGTCATTCGCTGCAGCATCGCCGCGTCGGTCGCGGTCATCACGATCGTGGGCGCCCTGTGCCCGGACGTCGCCGTGGCCCAGAGCGCTGCCTCGGTGTCGAGGGCACCGAACGGGGACATCGTTGTCGACGCCTCGGCCCCCACGATCCCCGCGTTCGCCGGCTCACAGCTTGCCTTTCCGCGCGTGCGGGCCGCCCGCGAACGGACCGACGCGGCCCTCGCGGACGCGTTCCGCGCCCGGGGACTCGACTACCCGCCTGCCGGCATCTACCTCCGGGTATTCAAGCGGGAGCGTGTGGTGGAGCTGTGGGTCCGTGCCCGCGACTCCGACCGATTCACCCGCTTCCGCACCTACCCGATGTGCGTGCTGTCCGGCGACCTGGGTCCGAAGGAGCGTCGGGGCGACTACCAGGTCCCCGAGGGCTTCTACTCGATCTCCTACTTCAATCCCCGCAGCGAGTACCTGCTGTCCCTCGGGATCGACTACCCGAATCGCGCGGATCGAATGCGCAGCAGGGACGGCGATCCCGGCGGCGACATCTTCATCCACGGAGGCTGCCAGACCATCGGCTGCCTGCCCATGACCGACGCGCAGATCCAGGAGATCTACTGGCTGTCCGTGGAGGCCCATGCGAACGGGCAGGAGCGGATCCCCGTCCACATCTTCCCCACGCGCCTCGATCCGGCCGGACTGGCGTGGCTGCGGACCCGCTACCCCGGGCGCCGAGACCTGTGGCGCTTCTGGAGCAGTCTGCAGGAAGGCTATCTCGCGTTCGAGGATTCGCACCGACTCCCCGACGTGGCGGCCGGAGAGAACGGGCTGTACGTGTTCGGCGACGCCGCCGTCCGCGTCCGCCTGGCTCGGGCCGAGGCCGCTGCGGCCGCCGCCCGCGCCCGCGCCGCCGAGGACTCCGACGCGGCAGGCCCGACGCTCATCGGTCAGCCGTTCGGTGCCGAGGCGAGCACCGCTCCCAGCCCGAGCGGGCCGGCACCCGCGAGCCCGTCCGACCCCGGCGCTCGCCCCGATTCCGATTCTGCCGCGGCGCCGGGTCCGGCCGCGGCGCCGGGTCCCGCCACGGCGCCGGCTCCCGCCCCGGCGCCGGCCCCCGCCGAAGCGGACAGCGTCGTCGCCCCGGGTGCCGACGAGACGGGCCAGGCGCCGAGCCCGGAGCGGATGCGGGCGCTGCTCGGCCGTCCCGCACCGTACCTCCAGCGCCCGCTGGAGAAGGGTCTCATCGAGGTGCCTCGCCGGCCCGCGTCCGCGGATTCGGCCGGGCCGAACGGTACTCCGCCGAGCCGAGACGAGGCGCCGCACGGGTCGACGACCGCCAAGCCGCCGGCCGGGGAGCCGGCCGCGAAGCTCCGGCTGCGCAGAGCTCGAGTCCGGCGAAGACGCGCACGGGGACGTCGCCCGGACGACCGGACCGGAAGCAGCCCGCGGCCCGCAGGGGCTCGACCCGCGGACGCACGCTCCCGCCGCTCGTCGGCACGCCGGTCGCGCCCGACAGCGTCGGCGCTCCCGCGGACACGACCTCGGCGCCTCACGCAGCGGCACCGGACACCACCACCGGGCCCCACATCCACAGGTTCTGACCCGTCGCACCTCTTTGCCCGTCGAACGCTTGCTCCACCACCCTTCATTGATGCCCGCCGGCTTGTTCCGTCCGTCTCCACGGCTCACGTTCCGGACCTTCGGATCGGGGCGCGCCGGCGATCAAGGACACAGGACCCGATGACCCCTACGCTCATGGCACTGGCACTCTCCCTCGCCCACATCGGCCCCATGCCGGCCGACACGCCGGCGTTTCAACAGGGCGTTTCATACCGGATCGAGGCGAAGCTCGACGAAGACGCGCAGGTCCTGCACGGCCGCGCACGGATGCGCTACACGAACCACGCGCCGGTCGAGCTGGACACTCTCTACTTCCACCAGTACCTGAACGCCTTCCGGCCGAACAGCCTGTGGGCAAGGCGGGAGCTCGAGTTCGGGGAGCGCCGCTTCCAGGATCTCGGGCCGGAGGAGCACGGCTTCGAACGCTTCAACTCGGTCCGGGTCGGCGGGACCGATGTGAGCCCCGTCTATCCGCTGGCGCCCGATTCCACGGTGGCCGCCGTGCCGCTCCCGACGCCTCTCGGGCCGGGCGAGTCCGTCGTCGTGGACATGGACTGGGACGCCCGGCCGTCGACGGTGCCAAGGCGGCAGGGGCGTCGTGGTCGTCACTTGGACTTCGCGCAGTGGTACCCGCGCATCGCCGCGTACGACGCTGGCGGCTGGGAGTGGCATCCGCTCCTGCCGCAGGGCGAATTCTACGGCGAGTTCGCGAGCTGGGACGTCACGCTGGACGTGGCGGAGGACCAGGTGATCGGATCGACAGGCGTACCCGCGGAGGGGGACCCCGGGTGGAAGGCCGCCGCGGCGACGGACTCGACCCCCGTCCACTATGCGCGCGACGCCTTCTCTATGGATGGCGCGGAGTCCCTCGGCCTTCTGAAGGGCGAGCCGGCCTCCGGCCGTAAGCGCGTGCGGTGGCGTGCCGAGAACGTGCACCACTTCGCCTGGAGCACGGACCCTGCCTACGTCTACCAGGAGGGCCGCGTAGGCGACGTGCTGATCCACGTCCTCTACCAGCCGGGCGACACGGAGTGGGCCGACAGCGCCGTCGCGCGCTCGGAGACGGCACTGGCGTGGCTGGAGGGCGTGCTCGGCCCCTACCCGTATCCGCAGCTCACGAATCTGCACCGCATCGAGGGGGGCGGGACGGAGTTCCCCATGCTCGTCATGAACGGGGGGGCGTCCCAGGGTCTGATCGCCCACGAGTTCTCCCACCAGTGGATGATGGGCATCCTGGCGAGCAACGAGTGGAAGGAGGCGTGGCTCGACGAAGGCTTCGCCAGCTTCCTGGCCAACTGGTTCTGGGAGGAGCACGGGCAGCCGGACGTGTGGAAGCGCTCCATCCAGTCGGCGGCGAACCGGGAGCGGTCGGGCATGACGGAGCCCGTGGGGACGCCCGCCGCGGAGTTCTCGAGCTACGGCATGTACTCGTCGATGTCGTACACGAAGGGCTCGGTCATCCTGTACATGCTGCGGGAGCTCATCGGCGAAGACGCGTTCCGGCAGGGCCTCATGCGCTACTCGGTGGGGAATCGGTTCCACCACGTGTCGGAGGCCGACCTGCGCCGGGCGATGGAGAAGGCGAGCGGCCGTGACCTGGGATGGTACTTCCAGGAGTGGCTGCACACGACCTCGCGTCTGGACTACGGGCTGGGGGACGTCTCCGTGAAGCCTCGCGGTGGCTCCTGGGTGACCACGGTCGAGGTGCTGCGCACAGGCGAGGCGTGGATGCCCGTCACGCTCGAGGTCGGCTCCGTGCGCCGCACTCTGGACTCGAAGGAGCGCAGGCAGGTCGTAGAAATCCGCACACCGGAGCGGCCCGGCAGGGTGGTGCTGGACCCGGACTGGAAGATCCTCGACGCGGACCGCTCGAACAACGAGCGGGAGCTGTCAGGCGACGCCGGCTGATCCGCCCTCGCCGGCGGCGGAGGCGACGTCGCCCTCCTCGAAGTCCTCGCGCGGGATCCGCAGCGTGAACGTCGAGCCTTCGCCGAGGCGGCTCTCCAGCAGGAGGTCGCCGCCGAGCAGCCGAGCCAGCTTCTTCGAGATGGACAGGCCGAGACCCGTGCCGCCGCGGGCGGCTGCGCCCTCGACCTGTTCGAACTCGCGGAAGATGCGCGCGTGGTCCTCTTCCGGGATGCCGGGCCCCGTGTCCCGCACGCAGCACTCGATCCACGCGCCGCCCGGCTCCGTTCCGTCGGCCTCCTCCCGGAGGCACACGGTCACTCCGCCCTCCTCGGTGAATTTGACGGCGTTGCTCAGCAGGTTCAGCAGGATCTGACGCACGCGGGCCGGGTCGGTGACGGCCGGCACGGAGCCATCGGCCTCCACGTCCAGCGAGAGCCCCTTCTCCCGCGCCTGGGGCTCCACGGAGGCGAGGGCATCCTGCAGCAGCGCCCGCAGGTGGGTCGGCTGTCGGGAGATGACGATCTTGCCCGCCTCGATCTTCGAGATGTCGAGCACGTCGTTGATCAGCTCGAGCAGGTGCTCCGCGCTGCGGTTCACCTTGCCCATCGTCTCTCGCTGCTCGTCGGTGAGCTCCCCGAAGAAGCCGTCGAGGAGGAGCTGGTTGTAGCCGATCAGCGCGTTCACGGGCGTGCGCAGCTCGTGGCTCATGGAGGCGAAGAAGCGGGACCGCTCCCCCATGGCGCGCTCGAGCTGCCGGGCCTGCCGCCGGGTGCGGGCGTGGAGCACGGCGTTCTCGATGGCGATGGTCGCCTGCCGCGCGACGGCGTGGAGCAGCTCCGCGTCCGATTCACGCTGGAAGCCGCCGTCCCGCTCCGCCAGGATGGCGAGCAGCGCCGGCGGCATGTCGGCTCGTCGCACCGCCGCCGCGAGGACGGAGCGGATCCCGTCGGCGTTCCGGAGTCTCTCGCCCGGTCTCCCCGAGCTCGTCCACCGGCACCTCGGCCGCCGATACGCTCGCGCGCGTCCAGCCACTCGAGCAGGGCTTCCGCGATCTCCGGCGTCTCCGCCTCCGCTCCGTCGAGGCCGGCGGTCGCCTCGATGCCGGGATCCCCGTCGCCGGACGTGAGGACGAGGATCGCGGCGTCCGCCCGGAAGACGCGGCGCACCTGCTCCGCCACGCGCGCCGCCATGGTCTCCGGCTCCGATCCGCGGATGAGCGCGCCCGAGACCTGGGCGATCGCCGCCAGCTCGTCCCGGCTGCGCTTGATGCGCACCATCACCCCGACGCGAGCGAGCAGCTCGCTCCGGCTGCACCCCTTGTTCAGGAAGTCGTAGGCGCCGAGGTCCAGCCCCTTCACTACGAGCTCGTCGGTCGGCGCCGTCGCCGTGAGGAAGATGACGGGGATGGGCGCCGTGCGCTCGTCCCGCTTCAGCTCCTCCACGACCTGGAAACCGTCCATGTCCGGCATGTGCACGTCGAGGACGACGACGTCGGGCCGCCATTCACGCGCGCGCTCCACCCCGTCGGCGCCGCGCGACTCCGTGACGACCTCGTGGCCGGCCTCGGCCAGCGCGGAGGCGACCGTCACGCGCGGGATCTTCTGATCGTCCACGACCAGGATGCGGGCCATCAGGACGCCTCCCCCGAAGCCGCGGGCGCGCACAGGCGAGCCAGCGTGGGGGCGATCCGGTCCAGGGGAAGGACCCGTTCCGCCGCGGGCGCTGCGGCGCGTGGCATCCCGAAGATGACCGCGGTCTCCCGGCTCTCGGTGAGCGTGCGGCCGCCCGCGTCCCGGACCGCGCGCAGGCCGGCCGCGCCGTCGTCGCCCATGCCCGTGAGCACGACGCCCACGGTCCTGGCGCCCGCCGCCTGCGCCGCGCTCGTGAGCAGCCGGTCCACGGACGGCCGGTAGAGACCGCGGCCTTCGCCCTGCTCGACGCGCAGCCGGAGCTGGCCGCCGTCCGCCACGATGCTCGCCTGGCAGGCGCCTGGCGCGATGAGGATCCGCCCCGGCGTCAGCACGTCGCCGTCGCAGCCTTCGCTGAGCGCGAGGGCGCAGCGGGACGCCAGCCGGCGTGGCCAGGGCGCTCGTGAAGCCGGCGGGCATGTGCTGCGCCACCACGACGGCGGCGCCGAGATCCGCCGGCAGCGCGGGCAGGATCTGCCCGAGCGCCCGCGGGCCTCCGGTGGAGGCCCCGATGACCACCACGTCGTAGGCGCCCGCCCGCCCGCCCGCGCCGGGGCGCGTCCCGCTCGCGCCGGGGCGCGTCCCGCTCGCGTCCGGCGCAGCGCCCACCCTCTCGCCGCGGCCGGCGCGGGATGATGCGGCTGCGTCGGCTCGTCGGCGGTCCGGCCCGCGCCCGTCGGGCGGCCGGCGTCGCCCGGCTCCAGCGGACGCTGTTCCGCGATGCCGCGGATCTTGTCCTGCAGGATGGGCGCGAGGGCGTGGATGTTCATGTCGCGGCCGGCGAGCGTCTTGTCGATGAAGTCGACGGCCCCGAGCTCGAGCGCCTCCAGCGTCTCGGCGGCTCCCTCCCGCGTTACGCTGCTCAGCAGCAGCACGGCCGTGGGCGTCTCGGCCATGATGCGTCGCAGGGCCTCGATGCCGTCCATCTCCGGCATGTTCACGTCGAGGATCACGAGATCGGGTCGGAGCTCCCGTGTCCGCTCGACGGCTTCGGCGCCGTTCGACGCCTCCCCGATCACGGCGGCCAGGCCCGTATCCGCGATCATCCGCCGGACGGCGTGGCGCACGAACGGCGAATCGTCGGCGATCAGGACGCCGAGGGTCTTCACGCTAGTCCTCCGGCTTCCTGTAGTAGAGCACGCCGGGCCGGCGCTGGGCGACGAGGCGCGACGGGATGCGGCCGAGCGTCTCGGCGTGGCCGAGGAAGAGGGCTCCGCCCGGGCGGAGCAGCCGGCAGATGCCCTCGACGGCGCGTCGCGCGGCGTCGTCGTCGAAGTAGATGAGGACGTTGCGAAAGAAGACGGCGTCCTGGGGCTCCAGCGCTTCGGACCAGTCGGCATCCACCAGGTTGGCCTGGCGGAACTCGACCATCTCCCGGATACGGGCGTCCAGGCGCCAGTGCCCGTCCTCCTCCTCGAACCACCGGTCCCGGTCGCCGTCCTCGATGGCGCGCAGCGCGTGAGCGCGGAAGAGGCCCTCCCGGGCCCGGGCGAGGGCGGAGGCGTCCAGGTCGACACCGGTGATCCGGACCGCGGACGGCGGGATCACGCCCGTCTCCCGGATCCGCATCGCGATCGTGTACGGCTCCTCCCCGCCGGCGCACCCCGCGGACAGCACGCGCACCGGATCCCCGGCGCTCCGGCCCCGCCGCAGCGGCGGAAGCACCTCGTCCACCAGCGTGTCGATCTGCCGGGTCTCCCGAAAGAAGTAGCTTTCGTTGTTCGTCAGGGCGCTGACCAGCCGCTCCCGCGCGACCTCCCGCTGCGGGTGGAACTTCAGATGGAAGTACAGGCGGTCGAACGTGGCCAGCCCGAGCTCCGCGCGCCGCGTGTCCAGCCGCGCCCGCAGGATGTCGCGCTTTTCCGGTCCGAAGTGCAATCCGTACTGTCGAGCGAGCCATTCGCTGAAGAGCCTGTATTCTTCGTCGGTGAACGCGACGGGCATCAATCGCTCCGTCGCGCATCGTCGTGGAGGCCGCGCGCGGCCTCTCTCCTTACCAGCGGGTCCGGATCCTCGTCCCCGCTGCGGCGAAGGGCATCCGCGACCTCCTCGTCCCCCATCTTCCGCAGGGTTCGGACCGCCGCGAGGCGGATCTCCCAGTCGTCGTCGTGCAGCGCGTCGAGGAGCCGCGCCCGGGCCTCCGGTGGGGCGATCCGCTGAAGCGCGGCCGCCGCGGTGCGCCGCAGGTCCACGTCGTTGTCGTGCTCCATGCCTTCGGCGAGCGGGGAGGCGGCGCGGGCGTCGCCCAGTCGACCCAGCGCCCGCATGGCCGCCGCCTGGATCTCCGGGGCCGGGTCCGACAGAGCCTCGACGAGCGGAGCGTACGCCGCCTCCGCGCCGGTCTCGCCCAGTGCGTGCACCGCAGCGAAGCGCTCCCCTCCCTCGCCCTTCCTCACCCGCGGCGCGAGCGTCCGGACCGCCGCTTCGCCGCCGGCGGCGCCGAGCGCCCCGAGCAGCGCCACGCGCACCACCGGGTCCGACTCCCGCTCGAGCGCCGCCGCGATCCGCTCCCGCACCTCCCGGGCGGGGCAGCAGGCAAGGGCGTCGGCGGCGGCGCCGCGCACGTTCGCGTCCGCGTCTTCGAGCAGGTCGGCAAGCGTCTGGCACGGCGGCGACGGCATGCGGCCGAGCGACCGCGCGGCGGCGGCCCTGGCGTCCGGATGACCCAGAGCATCCCGAAGCAGTGGCTCGGAGATGGCGGGGTCGGTCCGCGCCAGGACGTCGCCCGCGGCGTAGCGCGTGGCCTCGTCCTCGTCGGCCAGGTGGTCCGCCACGCGCCGGGCGGCCGCCCGTGAGTTGAGGCCGGGCAGCGCGCTCAACAGCGACGAGCGGTCCTGCCGCGAAGCCGCGGGCAGGTGGTCGAGCACGGCGTCCACGGCAACCCCGGGGGGAAGCAGGCGCAGCGCCGCCAGGCAGGCCGCGCCGATGTCGGGATCCCCCCCGTGCTGGACGAGGGCCTCGGCTGACTCCGCGTCCCCGGCCAGTCCCAACAGCCGGGCCGCTTCCTCGGATCGGTCGGAAAGAAGCTCCTCGCGCAGCGACTCTGTCCTGGCAGCCACCGCCGTCCTCAGCCAGTCCGGAGGAGTGGCCTGCCTCTCTCGCGTCAGGATGGTCGCGCACGCGAGCCACGCTCCGCGCGCCAGGCGGTTGTCGGAAGAGCGGGCGGCGCCCCGCAGACTCTCCACCGTTCCCAGGTCGCCGATGGCGCCGAGCCCATCCAGCGCCGGCTCCGCGAGGAGCGGGTCCTGGAGCGCCTCGAGCAGCGCGGGCGTCGCGCGCTCGTCGCCGATGCGGGCGAGGGCCACCACGGCGGCCAGCCGCACCCAGCGCGGTCCGGTGGTCGCGGCGTCCCCGAGGGCGTCGACGGCGCGGGCGTCGCCGATCTGGCCGAGGGCTTCGGCCAGCGCGGCGGAGACGTTCGGCTCGGGGTCGCCGAGCGCGTCGGCGAGGGATCGGGTCGCGGCACGGTTGGCGCTCTCTCCCAGCGCCGTCGCGGCGAGTACGCGGGTATCGCCGTCCTCGTCCTGGAGCGCGCGGGCGAGGGCGGAGAGGGCGCGCTCCTCCGCGACCCCGCCGGGGCCGGCGAGGGCCGCCAGCATCGAGCGGGCGGCGTTGCGTCGGCTGGCGTCGTCCTGCGAACGGAGCGCCGTCATGAGCGGGGCGACCAGGACGTCCGCGCCCTCGACCTCGCCGATGCCACGCAGCACGTGCTCCCGCTCGGAGGAGGCGGTGGACGAGACCTGGTCGAGCAGAGCCTCCACGAGCCAGGCGCTCCGATTCCTCGAGAGCTCCCGCTCCGCGATGCGCCGCACGGACTCCGTCGAGTGAGCGGCGATTCGGGTCTCGCCTTTCCGCTCAGACACGGAACCGGTTGACCGCTTCCGAGAGGCTGCTCGCCTGCCGCGACAGGTCCCGGGCAGCCTTCGTCATCTCCTGCACGCGCTCCCGCGTGGACCGCGCGCCCTCGCTGATGTTCTCGGTGGCCCGAAGGATCAGGTCGCCGCCCTTCTTCTGTTCCGACGTGGCCGCGAACACGTCCTGCGTCTGCCGGTTCATGTCCTCCACGGCGGAGATGATCTGACGGCTCGCTTCCGCCTGCTCCCGGTTCGCGATCAGCGTCTCGTCGGCGATGCGCTGGATGTGCTCCGCCGCCTCGCCCGTCTGACCGGCCGCCCGGATCTGTTCCTCCGTCGCGGTCGCCACCTCCGACATGAGCTGGCGGGTCCGGCCCGCAGAGGTCACGATCTTCTCCAGCGCCTCCCCGGCCTCGTCGGCGAGCCCGATGCCGTCCTCCGTCCGTTCCGCCACCGTGCGGGCCGAGGCCGCGACCTGCTGGACCTCCTCGGCGACCTCACCGATCGTCCCGCCGATCTCCCGCGCCGCCTCCACGGACCGCTCCGCAAGTCGGCGGATCTCCTGGGCCACCACCGAGAAGCCGCGCCCGTGCTCGCCGGCCCTGGCCGCCTCGATGGAGGCGTTCAGCGCCAGCAGGTTCGTCTGGTCCGCGATGTCCTCGATCAGGCCCGACACCCGCCCGATGGAGTCGCTCGTCTCAAGCAGGTGGTCGATCGTGGCCTTCAGGTCCATCATCTCGTGGTGAACCCTGCGCATCCCTTCGCCCGAGCGGCTCACAGCTTCGCCGCCGGCCTCCGCGTCCTCGGCCGCCGCCCGGGCGATGCCGCGCGTCTCTTCGACGTGCCGCGCCACCTGGTTGATCGACGCGACCATCTCGGCGATGGTCGCGGACGTCTGCTCGACGGACGTCCCCAGCGTCTCCGCGCTGGACGCCGTGCGCTCGATGGACTGGCCCATCTCTGTGATCGAGGAGGACGTCTGGTCCACGGACGCCGCGAGCGCCTCCGCGTTCTGCGCCACCCGGGAAATCTGCGCCGCGATCTCCTCCAGCGAGCTGGACGACTCCTCCGTGGCGTTCACCTGTTCGTCCACGTTGGTGAGGATCTCCTCCGAGCTGGCCGCGATCTGCTCCGCGGCGGACGCGACCTGCTCCGTGATGACGTTCACCTTGCTCACGGCGTCGTGCAGGTCCTCGGCCATGCGGTTCATCGTCTCGGCAAGGCGCCCGATCTCGTCCCGGCTCTCGACGGGAATGCGCGTCGTCAGGTCGCCGGCGGCGACGGCGGCCGCGAAGTCCACGGCCCGCGACAGCGGCCGGGCGATCATTCTCGCCGCCCACACGGCGACGGCGCCGCCGAGGACGGCCGCCAGCAGCGTCAGCGCGATGATGACGAGCCGGATCCGCCGGAGCGACGCCTCGAGATCGGTGCTCAGTCGGTCCGCCGCTTCCTGGCGCCGCGCCTCGAAGGAGGACAGCGCCGCCATCGTCCGGTCGGCGGTGCCGCGCGGCGCCCCCCGGAAGAAGGCGCCCACCGTGTCGTTCGTCAGGCCCGTGCGGGTCCGCAGCGCGATCCCCGGCTCGGCCACCTCCGACGTCCACGCGTCGTGGGCGCGCTGCAGCTCGTCGAGCTGCCGGGACTGCGCCGGATCCTGGACGATCTCGTGGGCCGCCGAGATCGCGGAGCCGAACGCGTCGTCGGCCGTTCGATAGCTCTGGAGGTCCGACGCATCCCCCGACAGCAGATAGGAGCGAAACGCGGAGACCTCGTCCGTCATCGCCTCGTCGAGCTGGTCCGCGGCGGCCGTCAGACTGTCCGCCGACGCGTTCTGCCGCTGAAGGCCGTCGATCCGTCCGGCCTGGACCAGCACCAGCACGCCGACCACGACCATGAAGAAGAGCACGACG
The DNA here is from genome assembly GCA_963728445.1 of uncultured Gemmatimonadales bacterium. Lineage (GTDB taxonomy): Bacteria > Gemmatimonadota > Gemmatimonadetes > Longimicrobiales > RSA9 > CAVSJO01. Next base: position 255,553 of record CAVSJO010000007.1, read on the forward strand.
CCGAACGCGCCGAGGATCTTCGTCCGCACCGATGCGTCCCGGAACCACTGCCGTTCGTCGCTCATCCGCTTTCCCCCTCTGCCTGCAGTCCGTCCAGCACCGCGCTCAGGGACAGCAGCGCGACCGGCGCCCGTCCCTCCGCCCGCACCACGCCCTCCACCATCCCGGCCGGCAGCGAAGTCACCGTCTCCTGCGGCGCGTCCGCATCGCCTTCACCCGTCATGAGACCCTCCACCCCGTCCACCAGCAGGCCGACGGACTCGCCCGTCCGCGGCAGACGCACCACCACCAGGCGCCCGTCCTCCGCCACGGGCCGGTCATGCAGGCGGGTTCCGAGGTCCACCACGGGGAGGATCTCGCCCCGTACGGACGCCACGCCCCGCACCGCCCTCGGCACGTGCGGCACCGCCGTCAGCCGCGGCGCGCGGACCACCTGCACGACGTCGTCGACGGCCACCCCGTAGAGCGCCTCTCCCACACGCATCGGGACCACGACCCGCGCCCCCTCGACCACGTCAGCCATCATCCGCGTCCTCCGTCAGCCGCCGCACCGTGCTCAGCAGGGCCTCCGGCTCGAGCGGCTTCTGCAGGTACGCCGTCGCGCCGGCGTCGAGCGCGGTCCTGCGATCGGCGTCCGCCGATTCCGTCGACACCACCACCACCGGCTGCCTCTCCAGCCCCAGCTCGCCCCGCAGTCGCCGGATGAACGAGACTCCGTCCATGCGCGGCATGTTGATGTCCACGATGAAGAGGGCGATGTCCGCCTCCTGCGCGGCACGGTCGAGCCCCTCCATGCCGTCGCCGGCGAAGCTGACCGCCAGTGACGGCTCGCCGCCGAGCACGACCCCGTAGAACTTCCGCATCGTCGGGCTGTCCTCCACGATGAGGATCTTGCGCGCCTCACCCGCCATTCTCGTCCATCCGGTTCCGATCCATGTTCAGCTCCGCCAGGCCGACCGGCTCCAGCATGAGCACGAGCTCTCCGTCCGGTGCTTCCGCCACGCCCGACACCCCGGTCGGATGGCCGAGGAAGGGCGGCAGGCTCTTCATGATCGCCTCCCGATGGTCGATAACCCGCTGCGCCGCCACGGCGACGGTCCGCGTGCCTGCCCGGGCGACGAGGGCGAACCGCGGCGCGTCGGCCGGCTCGCAGCGCCCCAGTCCCAGGGCGCGTGTCGCCGCAACCAGCGGGAGCAGCTCGTCCCGGTGCTCCACGACGGCGGCGGCCCCCGCACGCTCCACCCGCGGCCGGTGCAGGAGCTCCAGCACGTCCAGGGCCGGGAGCGCGAGCGTGGGCCCCCCGTCGTCGAAGAAGACGGCGGGCACCATGGCCACCCGCAGCGGGAGGTAGAGGGAGAAGCGCGTGCCGCCGCCCTCCCGGTCCGCCACCTCCACGTTGCCCTGCGCGCGATGCACCATGCGGTGGACCACGTCCAGGCCGATCCCGCGGCCGGAAACGGTGTCGGCCCGGGCCCGTGTCGAGAATCCGGGACGGAACACGAACGAGGCGACGTCGCCTTCCTCCACCCGACCCAGCCCGAGCTCGCTCGCCCGCCGAGCGATGCCCGCCCGGTCCAGGCCCGCCCCGTCATCCTCCACGTCCACGCGCACCCGCTCGCCCATCCGCGCGGCCCGCAGCACGAGTCGTCCTTCCGCGGGCTTGCCCGCCGCTTCCCGGACCTCCGGCCGCTCGATGCCGTGGTCCACGGCGTTCCGGACGAGGTGCAGGAGCGGCTCGGCCAGGCTGTCGACGGTGCTCTTGTCCAGCTCCGTCGACTCGCCCTCCAGCTCGACGCGGACCTCCTTGCCCTGTTCCCGCGCGATCTGCCGGGCGAGCGCAGGGAAGCGGCCGAGCACCCGGGCGGCCGGCACCAGCCTCAGCTCCATCACCGTCGCCCGCAGCTCCGCGACCGAGCTGCTCAGCGCGTCGGATACCACGTCCAGCTCGTCGGCGAGGCCGCCGTCCTCGAGCGCCTGCCGCGACCGCGCGGCCAGCGCGTCGAGCTGCCCGCCCGCGGCGATGAGTCGGCCGACCTCGTCCAGCAGCACGTCCAGCCGTGAAGACGGCACGCGCACGCTCTCGGAGCCGGCGATGTCGGCGGGCTGTCCGCTCCCGGGTTCGCCCTTCCCATCCGGCGCTCCCCCGCCGCTCGACGCGCCGCCTCCACGCTCCAGCTCGCCCCCATGTCCCGGCATCGGGTCGCCGACCGCATCGCGGTCGTTCGTCCCGCGCAGCAGGGCGGGATCGGGCAGCCCGGACACGTCCGCCAGACGCGACTCCTGCTCGTCCGTTCCGGCGGCGCGCACCGCCCGGAGCACGTACAGCAGCCCGTCGTCGAGCCGTTCGAGGGCGGTGGCCGGCAACCGCGACGGCTCGTCCTTGAACAGCGTCTCGACCCCGTGCACCCAGTCCCGTACCGGCCCGAGGCCGATCATGGCGGCGTTGCCCTTCAGCGTGTGCAGGTCGCGGAGGAGGTCGGAGCGGGATTCATCGGACAGCGACTCGCCGGACCCGATGCGCCGCAGCGCGGCGTCGAGGCCGTCGAGCTGACGTTCCGCCTCGTCGCGGAATTCCTCGACGAGGCCGCTGAGGTCGAACGAGTCGCTCACGTCGGTGTCCCTCGCGAACGGAGGCGCGGACCCGCTTCGGCCCGCGATTCGAGATGAGGAAAGCGCATTCTGCGGGATTCATGCCGGCCGTCCGCCCCGAAAACGCTCAGCGCGGCTCCCTGCGCCGTTCGGTGGTGACGCCCTCGGGCCAGAAGGCGACCGGCTCGTTGAGCTGCCCGCTCAGGCCGAGCAGGACGGGGTGCAGGGAGGCGGGCCGCCGGGCGGGGTCCGCCTGAAGGCAGTCGAGGACGAGGCGCGCCAGCGGCTCCGGGGTGTCGGGGCAGAAGTCCCGCGGGTCGGGCGGCGGCTCCGGCCCGAGCTGCGGGTACTCCCGCTCCTCGCCCTCCCGCTCCTCGATCTCCAGGAAGACGTCCTCGAAGGGCCAGCGCCCCGTGAGCATCTCGTAGAGCACGGCGGCCAGCCCGTAGACGTCGGCCGCGGGCGACGGCGGCTCCCGCCGCACCTGCTCGGGCGACATGTACGGGGCCGTGCCGAGGGGGCGCGACGGCCGACGCTCGCTATCGCAGCGGCGCGCGGCGTCGAAGTCGACGAGCAGCGGCACGTTGCCCCGCAGCAGCAGGTTCGCCGGCTTCAGGTCGAGGTGCAGGAAGCCGTGGCGGTGCAGGTGGTAGAGTCCGGCCCCGATGTGGATCGCGGTGCGGACGGCGTCGCTGACGGAGAGCCGTCGCTCCGGCGAGTCCTCGAGCAGGTCGAACACGGAAGGTCCCTCGACGTACTCCATCAGAAGAAACGGAAGACCCTCGTGCTCACCCTCGCGGTAGCCGTGGATGATGTTCGGATGGCGCATCCGCCTGAGGATCCTCGCCTCCCGGCGCAGCGCAGCCGCGGCGCCTCGATCCCCGGCCTGCCCGGGCGCGAGGATCTTGCACGTGAACGCGCACCACTCCCCCGCGCTCCACACCTGGTACAGGTGGCCCACCCGGCCCACGGCCAGGTGCCCGATCACGGTGAGGTCGCCGGCGACCCGGTCGCCCACGGCATAGGGGAAGGCCCGACGCTCGCGGCTGGGGCGTGCGCCTTCGATGCCGGAAAGGATGCCGATCCGGCGCGGTCGAGCGCTCCTAGGATTCCTCGGCCGTTCCGCCACCGAGCAGCTCCTGAACCTTGCCGAGGATCGTCGCCAGGGGCGCCGGCTTCGCGAGGAATGCGTCACAGCAGCCGCTGCCCATGACCTCGTCCACGCTGTGGGCATGGGCCGTCAGGGCCAGGATCGGGACGCCGTCCAGCTCGTCCTTGATCCGGAGGCCGACCTCGACGCCGGACAGCTCCGGCAGATGCAGGTCCAGGATGACGACGTCGGGCCTGAAGCTGCGAGCCCGCTCGACGCCCTCGTCGCCGCGGCTGGCCGCGCGTACCTCGTGGTCTTCGGCCAGGACCTCGACCAGGATCTCCACCAGATCCAGATTGTCCTCGACCACGAGCACGCGTGCCATGGTCCGTCAGCCGGTGCGAGGACGGGCGGCGCCCGCCGCGACCGCGGAAGGCGCGGGGGCAGGGAACGGCGTGGCGGCGCGCGGGCTCATGTCGTCTACCTCCTGGGAAGTTCTCAGTCGCGCGAGCGAGCAGGCGCAAGCGACGTGCCTTCCCGCGCGCCCCGCGCGCCCCCGAGCCCTCGCCCGAGCCGTGCGAGCCCGTCCCGCAGCGCGCCGGGCTCCTCTCCGTATCCGATCCGAAGCCACCCATCCATGCGGAACTGGTCGCCCGGCACGACGAGCAGGTCCTCGTCCCGGCGCAGGCGCTCGGCCAGGGCGGACGAGCCGCCGAGCTCCGGGTCGTAGCGCACCCAGACGATCGCGCCCGCGTCCGGGTCCCGGAACGACACCAGCCCCGCGTCCGCCAGCCCGCGCACCTCCGCAAGGTTCGAACGCAGCAGCGCGCGCGTGCGGGCCAGGAGCCGATCGCGCACGGTCGGGTCCAGCGCCAGCGTCGCCAGATGCTCCGTCAGGGGCCCGTGGGAAATGGTCGTGTAGTCCGTCCGCGCCCACAGCCGCTCGGCCATGGTGGGCGTCGAAACGGCCCAGCCGAGGCGGAGCCCGGGGAGCCCGTACGCCTTGGAGAGCGAGCCGGTGGAGACGACCCGCGGCGCCTCTCCGTGCAGGCTCCGCGTGCGCGGTCCGTCCAGCTCCGCGCCGGCGTACACCTCGTCCGCGAGGATCCACGCCCCCGACTCCGCCGCACCGTCCACCAGGGCCTGCCGCGCCGCGGCGCACAGCACGCTTCCCGTCGGATTCACCGGATTCGTCACCACGACCCCTGCCGTCTCCCGCGCCGCGGCGCCCAGCTCCTCCGGATCCGGTTGCCACCCCAGCTCCTCCCGCAGCCAGACCTCCCGCACCCGGCCGCCCAGCATCGGGACGAGACCCCACGCCTGCATGTACGCCGGCATCACGATCGCGACCTCGTCGCCCGGACGGACGAGCTCCCAGAGCGCGACGAAGTTCGCCTCTGCGCTGCCGTGCGTGATCGTCACCGCGTCCGGCGAGACGCCGCCTCCATGCAGCGCCGCGATCCGCTCCCGCAGCGCCGGCGCGCCGTTCGCCCATCCGTAACCCAGCCGCACGTCGTCCAGGCTGGCCGCGGCCCCCGCCATCTCGAGCAGCTCGCCCACGCTCACCGGGTGCACGCCGCTCTCCGCGAGGTTGCGGCCGACGCGGTTCTCCCAGGTGGACTGCCACCGCTCCAGCTCGAAGGGAATGAATCTGTCGGCCATCGTCGATCGCTCCGCTCCAGAGGGGGTTGCCGTAGCATAGGACGGACGCGCTCCGGCGGCCACTCCGCGCTTGCCCCGCTCACGCGCCACCACCACAATTCCCACGGCCCCGCGCCGATGGTACGCCACGTGCGCGCCTGTCGTGCCGCAACCCTAGCGCGAACGAACGCGTCGGAGGAGATCCTTGGACATTCGCATCCCGGACGATCTCGTCGAGCCGGGCCTTCACCCGAATCGTCATGTGTGTCGCCGACGGGCTCGGCGGTCTGCCCCACCCCGAGACGGGGCGCACCGAGCTCGAGTCCGCCAGCACCCCGAACCTGGACCGGATCGCACGCGGTGCCGCGCTCGGCATGTCGGACCCCGTGGGCTACGGGGTCACGCCCGGCAGCGGGCCCGGCCACCTGGCCCTGTTCGGGTACGATCCCCTCGTCTGGAACATCGGCCGGGGCGTCCTCAGCGCCCTCGGAGTCGAATTCGATCTCCGGCACGGCGACGTCGCTTCCCGCCTGAACTTCGCCACCCTCGACGACGCCGGCCGCGTCACCGACCGGCGCGCCGGCCGCCCCTCGGACGAGGAGAACCGCCGCCTCGTCGAGAAGCTGCGGGAGCGCGTACAGGCGCCCGACGGGGTCGAGCTCTTCTTCGAGTCGGAGAAGGAGCACCGCCTCGTCCTCGTCCTGCGCGGCCCGGACCTCTGCGCCGACCTGTCGGACACGGACCCGCAGGAGACCGGCGTCGAGCCGCTCCGCGTGCAGCCGACGTCCGACGATCCGGACGCCCGCCGCACCGCCGACCTGGTCGGCCGAGTCCTCGACGACGCCCGGGACGCTCTGCGGGACGAGCCCGTCGCCAACGGCGTGCTGGCCCGGGGCTTCGCCGCCTACCACGCGTATCCCACGTTCGAGGAGCGCTACCGGCTGCATGCGTCCGCCATCGCCCGCTATCCGATGTATCGCGGCGTGGCCCGCCTCGTCGGCATGACCATACAGGCGCCGGCGCGGGACGACGCCGGCAGCGTCGAGCGGCTGCAGTCCGTCTACTCCGACTTCGACTTCCACTTCGTCCATTTCAAGTACACGGACTCCCGCGGCGAGGACGGAGACTTCGACGGGAAGGTCGCGGCCATCGAGGCCGTCGACGCGCTTCTGCCCGGCATCGAGGCCCTCGAGCCCGACGTCCTGGTCTTCACGGGCGACCACTCCACACCCTCCCGGCTGCGCGCCCACTCCTGGCACCCGGTCCCCGCCCTCATCGCCTCTCCCTGGACGCGGCCGGGGGACGCCGAGACCTTCGGGGAGCGGGCGTGCACCCGCGGCGAGCTCGGCCGATTCCCGGCGAAGAATCTCATGACCCTCGCCCTCGCCCACGCCGGTCGCCTGGCCAAGTTCGGGGCCTGAGCGTGGCCAGCGTCGAGGACGTCCTGCGCGAGGCACTTGCCCTCGGCGAGGAGGAACGCTGGGAGGAGATGGCGCAGACCCTGGCGGCCGCCCTCGACGAGCAGCCCGATGAGCCGTTCCTGCTCTGCTGGCTCGGCGTCGCCGAGCAGGAGATCGGCAACGACGGGGCCGCCTACGAGTACTTCAAGCGCTGCCTCGCCGCCGAGCCCATGGACCCCCACCTCCTCGCCCTCGCCGGCGCGGGACTCGCCGCCTTCGACGATCCCGAGGCGGCGTCCGCGCTGCGGGCGGCGGTGCTCACCGCACCCGAGCTGCCCGTCGCCCGGCTCCAGTACGGCGCGTACCTGGCCCGGGAGGGCATGTACGACCAGGCCCTCGAGCAGCTCCAGGAGGCACTCCGGCTCTCGCCCGAGGATCCCAGCATCGTGGGCGAGCTCGCCACCGCGCGGGCGCTGAAAGGGGACCTCGCCGCCGCCGTCGTCGGATTCGAGGAGGCCCTGGCCCTGGCGCCGGACGACTCCTGGACCCGGACGCTCCTCGGGCTCGCGCTCGTCCAGCTCGGCCGGACGGAAGAGGCCGCCGAGGAGCTGTGGCGCGCCGCCGAGGACCGGGACGACGACCCCGAGGTGCAGGTCGCCGCGGCCCTCGCCGCCGCCGTCGTCGGCTGGGAGGAGGCGGCCTACAACGCCCTCGCCCGGGCCGAGTACTCGGCGGAAGGCGCGGACGCCACCCTGCTCCAGGAGGCGAACGAGCGCGTCGCCGCCGGACCCGATCGAGCCGGTGCCATGCTGCGCGACGCCGTCGCCCCCAGCATGCTCCGCGAACGGCTCATGCACCCCCTGTGACCGAGGTCCCGTGATCCACATACCCATCCAGCGATTCCGCCTCGACAACGGCATGCGCGTCGTGCTCTCGCCCGACGCGGCGCAGCCGGTCGTCGCGGTCAATATCTGGTACAACGTGGGCTCGAGGAACGAACGGGCGGGACGCACCGGGTTCGCCCACCTGTTCGAACACATGATGTTCCAGGGCTCCGAACACGTCCCCGCGAGCGCCCATTTCGCCCATATCGAGAAGGCCGGCGGATCCCTGAACGGCTCCACCTGGCTGGACCGCACCAACTATTACGAAACGCTTCCGGCCCACTTCATCGACCTCGGCCTGTGGCTGGAGTCGGACCGCATGGGCTGGCTGCTGCCGGCCATGAGCCAGGAGAAGCTGGACAACCAGCGGGACGTCGTGAAGAACGAGCGCCGCTGGCGGGTCGACAACCAGCCGTATGGAGACTGGGACGAACGGATCCAGTCCATGGTCTACCCGGCCGAGCATCCGTACCACCACTCGGTCATCGGCTCGATGGAGGACCTGGACGCCGCGAGTCTGGAGGACGTCGAGCAGTTCTTCCGGACCTACTACGCGCCGAACAACGCCGTTCTCACGCTGGCCGGGGACATCGACCCGGAGCGGGCCAGGGAGCGCGTCGAGGCGTGGTTCGGCTCCATTCCGTCCGGGCCGGAGGTTCCGCCGATTCCCGGCCGAACGGACATCGACGCCACGCTGGGCGGCGATGTCCGCGTCGAGGTTCATCAGGACATCTCGCTCCCGCGCGTCTACGTGGCATACCGGGCGCCGGCGTACGGAGACGACGGGTACTACGCCGCGGCCGTGGCCGCCCACGTCCTCGCCTGGGGCAAGGCGTCCCGCCTCTACCGGTCCATGGTGCGGGAGAGGCGCCTGGCCCAGGACGTGGTCGCGTTCGCATTCCCCGTCGTCGTGGGTGCGGGCATGCTCGTAACCTGGGCCACGGCCCGGCCGGGCGTCGATCCCGGCATCTTCGAGGAGACGCTCCGCTCCGAGATCGCTTCCCTGAGAGACGTCTCGGCGGACGACGTCGAGCGGGCGATCAACCTGATCGAGGCCCGGCACCTCATCGATCTCCAGCGCATGGACGAGCGCGCCGACCTGCTCTCCATGTACACCACGCTGTTCGACGAACCCGAGCGCATCAACACGGAGATCGAACGCGCGCGCGCCGTCACCGCCGACGACGTGCGCACCTTCGCCCGCGACTATCTCGGTGAAGGGAACCGGGCGACTCTGGTCTATCTCCCGAACGAAGACGCGAACCATGCCTGAGGTCGACCGCACGAGCCCACCCGAGCCCGGGGACGTACGCCACTTCGAGTTTCCCCGGGTGGTTCGGGACGAGCTGCCCAGCGGGTTCGGCGTCCTCTCCGCCCGGCACGGACGGCTCCCGCTGGTCACCGCCTCCCTCGTCCTCGACGCCGGCGCCGAGCGGGAACGGCCCGGTGAGGCCGGGCTGGCCCGGCTCACCGCGGCCGCCCTCGAGACCGGGACCGGAGAGCTGTCCGCCGACGACCTGGCGTGGGAGCTCGAGCGCATCGGGATCGAGCTGGACGTGGACGTCGACTGGGACGCCGCCGCCCTGAGCGTGACGGTCCCCTCGGAGCGGCTCGACTCGGCCCTCCAGCTCCTCTCCGCCATCGTCCGGTCGCCGTCCTTCCCGGAAGGCGAGATCCGCCGCCTCAGAGACGAGCAGCTCGCCGACCTGCTCCAGCGGCGGAAGGAGCCCCGCGCCCTCGCCAACGACATGTCGGCCCGCTTCATCTTCGAGGACGAGTCCACGTACGCGCGTACGCTCTACGGTACCGCCGCCACCGTCGGCGCCTTCGACCGCGATCGTGTTCTGGCTTTCCACCGCCGCACCTACGCGCCTGACGCCGCCACCCTGATCCTCGTCGGCGACATCGACGAGGAGCACGCCCTCCGCCTCGCCCGCTCCCACTTCGGCGACTGGGGCGGAACCGCTGCCGAGCCGCCCGGGCTCCGCGTGTCCCCGGGCGTCGAGCGGAACACCGTGTTCGTCGTCGACAGGCCCGGCGCCGTTCAGTCCGAAATTCGCATCGGCCACGTGGGCCTGGCCCGAAGCCATCCGGACTACTTCCCGCTCCTCGTCATGAACACCATCCTCGGCGGTGCCTTCACCTCCCGCCTGAACATGAGCCTGCGGGAGACGCACGGCTTCACCTACGGCGCCCACAGCGTCTTCGACATGCGGCGGCATCCGGGCCCCTTCGTCGTACAGGCGGCCGTGGCAACGGACGTCACCGCTCCCGCCGTGCGGGAAGCCGTGCACGAGATGCAGACGCTCGCCCGGGAGGGCGCCTCCGAGGAAGAGGTCGCCAACGCCCGCGACTACCTCGCCGGCGTGCTGCCCCTCCGTTTCCAGACCACCGGGCAGCTCGCCTCCCGCCTCGCGGACCTCGTCGTCTACGACCTGCCGCCCGACCATTTCGCCCGTTACCAGGAGCGCATCCGGGCCGTCACGCCCGCCGACGTCCGCCGCGTCGCCGCCGAGCAGATCGGCGTCGACCGCCTGGCCATCGTCGTCGTGGGTGACGCCGGCGAGATCGAGCAGCCGCTCTGCGAGCTCGGACTCGGCGACGTCGAGGTCCACCATGCCGACTGAAGGCGACGGCCCACCCCCGCCCGCCAGCCCACGCTCCAACCGGGACCGGCCCGGCCGCGGCGACGCCGCCCGCTTCGCAGACATCGACAGGCCCGGCCGCATCCGCAGTCGCATGATCCACGACGGGCGCGTCGTCCACCTCACCGTCGACACCGTCCGCTATCCCGACGGCTCCACCGGAGAGCTGGAGATGATCCGCCACTCCGGCGCATCCGCCGTGCTCCCGGTCCTCGATCCGATCGACACCGACGATCCTCGCGTCCTCCTCATCCGCCAGTACCGCTACGCCGCCAGCGGGGAGCTTCTCGAGGTGCCCGCCGGACGGCCCCGCTCCCCCGGCGAGCCGTGGGAGGACTGTGCCCGCCGCGAGCTGGAGGAGGAGGTCGGCCTCGTCGCCGGCCGACTCGTCCCCCTGACCACCATCTTCACCACCCCGGGCTTCACCGACGAACGCATCCACGTCTTCCTCGGTCTCGACTGCACGCCCGGAACCACGCGTCGCGACCGGGACGAGTTCATCGAGCCCGTCGAGCTCCGCCTCTCCGAGGCACTCCGCCTCGCCCGCGACGGCGGCATCGACGACGCAAAGACCCTCTGCACCCTCCTCCACTTCCACGCCTTCCGCGCCGACCTCCCGCATTGACCGGGCGCAACCCTTTCGCTCCGTCGCGCGTCCTGTTTACATGAGGCGCTCGCCGCGCGCGGCTCGCGCGCTCGGGCCGCGACCGTGCACGATCGTGCACAAACGCGGACGGCGCCTGTCCATGATCGAGGACACATCGTCGGATGCACGGCGGCTGGCAGAAGGTACGTAAAGCGTTGGTATATGGTGATTTACAGGGATTTCTGACAAGGTTTGCAACGTGCGGGGGCATGGTATGGAACGTGCCCTCATCAGGGGTGACGACGACGCCGGGCAGCGGGCGGCCGATGGACCGCCCGGTGCGAGGCCGCTCGAAGGGGGAATGATGGCCAAGACGGCTCGATCGGTCCGGGAGACGCCGGTGCAGGTTGCGGCGCGGGAGGCGAAGGAGCAGCGGGCGGCGCTGAGCGACAGTGAACTCGTTGCGGGATTCCTGGCCGGAGACAGGCGTACGTTCACGGAGCTGACGGAGCGTTATCAGGACCGTCTGCTGAACTTCATCTATCGGATGATCGGGGACCGGGATCGCGCGGAGGACCTGGTCCAGGAGACGTTCGTGCGGGTGTACCGGCACCTGCACCGGTTCGATCAGAGCAAGAAGTTCTCGACGTGGGCGTACACGATCGCGAGCAACCTGGCGAAGAACGAGCTTCGGAACCGGTCGCGGAACCCGCTCGTGCTGTTCCAGGCGATCAAGACGAGCTGGGAGGCGGACCATCGTCCGCTGGAGTGGGAGGACAACACGTACCGGCCGGACGACCTGTTCCGGAAGCGGCACCTGAGGGAGCTGGTCGAGAAGGTCGTGGACGACCTGCCCGCGCACCACCGGGAGGTGTTCCTGCTCCGTGAGATGGAGGGGAAGACGTACGAGGAGATCGCGGAGATCACGGGCGTGAACCTGGGGACCGTGAAGAGCCGTCTGAACCGGGCGCGGAACAGCTTCGCGCAGCTGATCGAGCCCATGCTGGACTAGGTGATCCGGCCTCGAGCCGGAAGGTGCGGTGTCGTTCCCCGGGTGGGGGGGCGATGCCGGATGCGGCGAACGGGGAAACGCCGCAGCGAACGGTCCCGTCGGCAGCATTGCGGCGGGGCCGTTTCGCGTTCGGGGAACTCGGGCCGCGTGCGAACGTAGAACGTTCGGTGACCGGGGGACCCGATGGACGAGACGGTCGAGGGCGAAGCATGGAGCAGCGGGAAGAACAGACGGGACGCGGCGGATCGGCGCCGCTGACGTGCGCGGACTTCCGGTCCGGGCACTCCGAATGGCGAGACGGGCGGATGCCGGCGGACGCGGCGGCCCGCTGGACGAAGCACGTGGGTCGCTGCGGGACGTGTGCCCGCTACGATGCGGCGGTACGCGCCGCCCCCGACCTCCTGTGCAGCCTGCCCGCTCCCACCGTAGCCCACGATTTCGAGTTCCGCCTCCGCCACAGGATCGTGCACCTGCGGGAAGAGGAGCGCGCCCGGGCCATCGGCTCGGGGCTGTCCTCGATGGTGCCGGTCGCGCTGGCGGCGGCGCTGGCGCTCGTCGCGTGGAGCCCGCTCCTGACGGGGCTCCTGGAGACGTCCGGCAGGGCACCCGCCGCCGGGACGGCGGCGGACGTGACGGGCTCACCCGCGCCGGTCCAGCGTCTGGAGACGGAAGCAGCGCCGGCGCAGCTCGCGAGGAGCCAGGACGGGGCGCGGGCGACGTCGCCTTCCGCCTCGAAGCCGGTGCCCAATCCGTTCAAGGGCGACCCCCTGTTCGACGGGGATGCGCTGCTGGCGCAGGATGCCCACCACGTGATGCCCCTCGTGCCGGCGGCGGCGCTGACGCCGGTGTACAGCTCCACGACCCCGTACGCCTACTGGGCCGCGGACGTCCAGCGTCGGATGCTGCCCCTGTTCGAGTCCGCGGACATCGGCTACCCTGATGCGGCCGGGGGCTTCTCCCCGCTGCAGGTGGGGCCGCCGGCGCTCCCCGCGATCCCCGTGGGAGCCCGCATCTTCACGCACTGATCCTCCGCACCGAGCTCCATGGCGCTCCAGAGTCCCGACGCGCTCCTCGACCGCCTGCGCAAGGGCGCCCGGGGCGGCGTCTTCTTCCTCTTCGGGGACGAGGACTACCTGAAGGAGGAAGCGGCCGCGGCCATCGTCGAGGCGCACCTCGAGCCGGGAACCCGGGACTTCAACCTGGATCAGCTCCGTGGCGGTGACGTCGATCCCGAGACGCTCGCCTCCATCCTCCAGACGCCGCCGATGATGGCCCCGTTCCGCGTCGTCGTCGTCCGGGACGCCCAGGGCCTGGCCGTCTCCGCCCGCACCCGGGACGTCATCGAGTCTCTGCTCGAGCGGGATCTGCCCGACCTGGCCGTCGTCCTCGTCGCCGAGCTGCCGGCCCGCTCCAAGGCCAGGTTCTACGAGACGTTGAAGAAGAAGGCGACGGCGGCCGAGTTCCAGTCCCTGTCCCTCAACGACGTGCCGGGCTGGCTCATGGATCGGGCCCGCGTGGACGGCCTCGAGCTGGAGCCCGACGCAGCCCGCGCACTGCCCGCCGCCGTCGGACGGGACCTGCGCACCCTCGTCGGCGAGCTGACCAAGCTGCGGGACTTCGTCGGCGAGCGCGGCGCCATCACCCGGGCCGACGTGGAAGCCGCCGTGGGCGTCGTCCCGCGGGAGGACCGCTGGGCGTGGTTCGACCGCGTCGCGGACGGCGACATCGCCGGCGCGCGCCGTTCGCTGCCCGTCCTCCTCGAGGGCTCCGAAAGCGGCGTCGGCCTCGTCATCGGTCTCGGCACCCACTTCCTCCGCCTGGGCCTCGCCCTCTCCGGCGGTGAGCGGAGCCTCTCCGGCGAGCTGCCGCCCCACCAGCGCTGGCTCGCTCGCCGCATCGTGCAGCAGGCCCGGGGCTGGACGCTCGAGCGCGTGGACGCCGCGCTGGACGACCTGCTGCGCGCCGATCGCCTCCTCAAGTCGACGGGCCTCGGGGACCAGCCGATCCTCGAAGAGCTGCTGCTCCGCATGCAGGCGCGGCTCCCGTCTGCGGCCTAGCCGCCGTGCCGCGTCCCTCTGTCCCGCGCTTCCCGCAGGTCGTTCTTTCGAGTCTGCTCGCCCTGGTCGTGCTCATGGCGGCGTCCGCGGGCGAGCTCCGGGCGCAGCGCCGCGCTCCGACGAGCGCCGACCCGGCCCTCGATCGCGTCGACTCGCTCGTGGCCGCGGGCGACGTCGCCGGGGCTCGCGCCAGCCTCGACCGCTGGTTCGCCGCCGCCCCGGCGTCCGGCCCCGCCGACGCGCGGGCCCGCGCCCTCTTCCTGCGGGCCGAGCTGACGCCCCGGTTCGCGGCCGCGGAGAAGGATCTGCTCGCCGTCGTCTTAGGCTACCCGACCTCCCCGCAGGCTCCGGACGCGCTGCTGCGGCTCGGGCAGGGGCTGGCGGCAGCCGGAGACCGTGAGCGCGCCGCCGGATACCTCCGCCGCCTCGTCGCCGACTACCCCTCGAGTCCCCGGCGTGCCGCCGGCTACGTCTGGCTGGCGCGCTCGCTCCAGGGGAAAGAGGCGTGCGCCGCGGCGCGGGACGGCCTGGCGGCCGCGACGGCAGACGTCGAGGCCGAGCGGCTCCTCCGTGCGGAGCGGGAAGCGGCGTGCGGGAGCGGGGCGAGGGCCGGCTCGGCAGCGACGACTGCCGCCAGCGTTCCTGCGCCCGCGCGGGCCGCCGGCCGGTATGCCGTCCAGCTCGGCGCGTTCCGGGACGGCGAGCACGCGGAGGCGCTCGCGGCACGGGCGCGTCGGCTCGGCTACGAGCCCCGGATCGTCACCGTGGGCAACGGATCGCTGCTGCGTGTGCGCGTGGGCCGCTGGTCCACCCAGGGTCCCGCAGGTGCGGCGGTCCGCAGCCTGCACGACGCCGGCCTCGAGGCGGCTCTGGTGGACGACGTCTCCGCCGAGCACCCCGCGCGCTGACAGGCAGGCACCCCAACACGCTTCAAGTGCCCGTCCCTGATCGGCCTGATCCTTGCTCTTCCTGCGGGTCACCATGCGTGAAAAGCATCGAACCGCGAAGCGCTCCGGGGGAGTCAGGATCCTGGTGGCGGAGGACGAGCCACTCAACGCCCTGGCACTCCGCTCTCAGCTCGAGGCACTCGGCCATCGGGTCGTCGGACCCGCAGTCAACGGCAGGGAGGCCGTCCGGCTCGCGCAGGAGAACGACATCGACCTCGCCATCCTCGACATCCGCATGCCCGTGATGAGCGGCATCGAGGCCGCCGACGAGATCTTCCGCATCCGCCCCACGCCCATCCTGCTCCTCACCGGCTACAGCTCCCCCGAGTACATCGAGCAGGCGAGCTCGCTGCCCGTCTTCCACTACCTCGTGAAGCCGGCGTCCATGGAGGATCTCGGGCCCGCCATCGCCGTGGCCCTCGCCCGGTTCCGGGAATGGCAGGAGTTCCGGACCGACGCCCGGAACCTCGAGCGGAAGATGGAGGAGCGCGCGCTGGTCGAGCGCGCCAAGCGGCTGCTCATGACGTCCCGCGGCCTGGCGGAGGTCGACGCGTACCGTCTGCTCCAGAAGGAGAGCCAGAACCGCAATCAGCCGATGGTCGACATCGCCCGATCCATCCTGGTGATGCGTTCTGTCCTCGAAGAGGAGAGGTAGGAGGAGCCGCCCGGAGCGGGCCCGCGAGAGGAGCCCGTCTCACCGGGCCCACGAACTCCGGGATCAGGTCGTTGCGACCTTCCAGCGCCCGAAGGGAAGGGTCGGCACCGGCCGCACCTTGCCGCCCCAGATCATCGCCGAAATCCGCGGACCCGACGCCGCGGACCTTCCGCTCCATATCACGATTCCCCGCGGCACTCGCGCGGTCTCCGTCTTGTCTCTCGGCTGCATGGCCGTATTCATCATCCACCCCGGGCTCGGATCTGTATGCCACCCCACGCGCGTCCACGGGGCACGGCCCGTTCCGATCCGGAGAGATTGTCTCAAGTGACTGTGAAATAATGGTTTATGAATACATATGACGCTCGCGACCACTGCCCCGTGTCCCATGAGAGGGACGGCCGCCGTGTCGAAATGACACGATCCCGCCATTGGCGCAGGCGCCGCGCACGGCGACATCTTCCGGGATGAGCGACGGAATGGGGACGGGCTCGACGGCGGTGGTCGGGGCGGGGCCGGCGGGACTGTCGGCGGCCTGGCGGCTCCGGAAGGCGGGGTGGCCTGTGACCGTATACGAGGCGGCGCCGGGGCCCGGCGGGCGGGTGCGCACCGACGAGCTGGAGGGGGTGCGGCTCGACCCCGGTCCGCAGTTCGTGGGCGGGCACTACACGCGGACGCTCGCGCTGCTCGAGGAGCTCGGTCGGTCAGGGGAGGTGCTGCCGGCGCGCGGACGGGACGCGTTGCTGCGGGGCGGCCGGATCCACGGGATCACGTACGGCTCGCCGACGAGCATGGCGACGTCGGGGGCGCTTCCGGTCTCGCTGAAGCTCCGACTCCTGAGCCGGTATCTGCCGTTCCTCGTGAAGGAGCGGAGCGGTCTGGATGCGGCGGACCCGTCGCGGGGGAACGGGCCTGCCCTGGACGTGGAGAGCATCGCCGCGTGGGGTCGTCGAGAGATGGGTTCGGAGTTCGTGGAGCTGCTGGTGTATCCGCTGCTGGCGTCGTACTCGAACATGACGCCCGAGGACACCAGCGCCGGCTACTATCACGCGCTGGCCAGCGTCGGCCTGGACGTCCGGGTGATGGGGCTGCGGGGTGGCATCGGGACGCTGCCCGCCGTCCTCGGCGGCTGCGCTCGAGAAGGGGGGCGCCGAGCTGCGGTACGACCATCGCGTCGGGGAGGTGCGCGTGGAGGGGGGACGCGTGCGGA
This sequence comes from uncultured Gemmatimonadales bacterium, assembly GCA_963728445.1. Taxonomy (GTDB): domain Bacteria; phylum Gemmatimonadota; class Gemmatimonadetes; order Longimicrobiales; family RSA9; genus CAVSJO01. The sequence continues at coordinate 272,269 of CAVSJO010000007.1, forward strand.
TCCGCCGTGAGGACGGCACGGAGGCGGAGCACGCCGGGGCCGTCGTGGCGCTGCCGCCCGCGGAGACGGCTCGCGTGTGTGAACTCCCGGACGCCGTGGCAGGGTTCGTCGCCTCGGCGCCGACCCGGCGGTGCCTGTCCGTGGCGCTCGTTCTGGACCGTCCCGCCGGCTACGACTGGTTCGGCCTGTCGTTCTCGCGGCGGGAGCCGCCCGGAGACGTGCTCGCCGCGATCTGCAACATGGAGGCGAAGCCCGGCGGACTGGTGCCGGAGGGGAAGGGCGGCCTGGTGGTCTTCCCGGCGCCGTCGCGGGTGGACTCCCTGGCGGGTCGTGATGCGGGCGAGGTGGTGGACACGCTCCTGCCGGCCGTGGAGCGGGCGCTGCCCGGAGTGAGCGGCCACGTCGTGCGGGCGCGAGTCTATCCGTTCGCGGCGGGCAGCACGCAGTTCCCGGCGGGCCGCCTGCGCGAGCTGGCGGCCCTCGACATGGACGCCCTTCCGCCGGGTCTCGCTCTCGCCGGTGACTACCTGGCGGGGCCCACCATCGAAGGCGCCGTACGGAGCGGCGTCCGAGCGGCGGAGCGTCTGCTGCGAAGCGTCACGTCCTGACGACGACCGTCTCGGAGATCTTGTCGTGGGCCGCCTGGCGATTGCGGTCCCAGAAGATCTGGGCGAAGCCCAGGAGCCCCGTGGCCAGGCCCGCCGCGTAGCCGCCGAACCGCTCGAAGGAGGCCCACAGCGTCATCGGCTTGCCGTCGAGCCGCAGGACCTGCATGCCGAAGAGCCGCTTCCCCGGCGTGCGGCCCGACCACCACCACGTGAACGCGGTGAAGTAGAGCCCCAGCCAGCCGACGCCCATGCCCAGGTCGTCGGCCCAGTCCCGGATGCTCGCGAAGAACCCCTTGTTCTTCTGCGCCTCGATCTCCTGCCGGAGCTGGCGGTTCTCCGAGCGGGCGGAGGCCAGGCGCCGGGACACGCGGCCTACCGAGTCCGCGGCGGCGGCCGCGGACAGGCGAGCGAGGACGTCCTGGGCGCGGACGGAATCGCCGGCGCTCACGGCCTCTCCGTAGGCGACGCCCAGCGAGTCGATGGAGGCGCGCGGGACGGGCTCGGCGGCGGCGGCCATCGGCCGGAACGACTCCCGGAGAGCGCGCACAGAGAACGTGTCCAGCCCCGCCTGGGCCAGGTCGGCGTCGGGAATCTCCATCACCGCGTCGGCGAGCTCCGCGCGCTTGTCGGGGTCCATCTCCCGGGCCTTCTGCGCGAGCTGGGCGGCGATGCGGTTCGCCTCCTCGGGAGACTCTGCCCTGCGCAGGCGCATGACGTCCGCGACGGCGCCGATGCCGGAGAGGCCCGGCAGGGTCACGACGCCCGGGACGTCCGCCGGCTCCGCATCGTCGCTGCCGGAGCTACCGATCCGGGAGACCACGTCGCCGGCGTGCTGCATGAGGTTGATGAGCACGATGGCGACGATGCCGAGCGCGACCGCCCGCACCCAGAAGCGGCGGCTCGTCCGGAGCACACCGGCCTCGGAGCTGGCCACCGCGCGCCAGAGCAGGACGGCCGCGCCGATCGCGAACAGGTAGCCGCCGGCCCGGCTCAGGAGGCCGGCCAGCGCAAGATCGACGAGGATGCCGCCCAGCCGGCGCCAGGGGCCCGCCAGCGGCATCCCGAGGAGCTCCGGCGCGATGGCGAAGGACTCCTCCGTGATCGTGTCCCGCGGATCGGAGTCGGGCGCGGGTCGCGCCCCGTAGGGCGTGCCGGATGTCGAGTTCATGGTGCTGCAAAGCTATCCGGCCGCCCGCGGCGGATAAAGGCCCCTGCGGGCGTGGGTGCCGCCCCTACTCGAGCTTGACGGTGAGCGTTCGCGTCTTCTTCTGCCGGACGACGTCGAGGCTGAGGGCGTTCCCCTGGGCGCGGCGTACCTCGTAGCGCAGATCGGCGACGTCCCGCATCGTGCGGCCGGCGGCGCGCACGACGACGTCGCCTGCCTCGAGACCCCCGCGCGCGGCGGGCGAGTCCGGGGCGACGCGCGTCACCAGAAGTCCGCTGTCGACGCCGAAGTATGCACCCAGCTCGGGGTTCACCTGCGTGAACTCGGCCCCCGCGACGGCGCGCATGCCCGTCTCGATCTGCATCTGGTAGAAACCGCGCGGGAGCACGCGCAGGCTGTCCGCTTCGAGGCTCCATGCCTGCGCCCCGGGCGAGCCCGCCCAGACACGGCTGGAGTCATCGGTGCGGAAGGAGAACCAGCTCCGCCTCGGGAGCTCCATGTCGGAGCGTGCCGAGTCCAGGAAGACGTGCATGAGGGAGACGATGGAGTCGCCGTTCAGCGCACGGAGCGTGACGCCGGAGTCGCGGCCGACCCAGTCCGGCGGTGCGGCGGCGACGACGGACAGGTCCCGGGCGCGGCCGTCGCGCGTGACGCGCAGCCGCACGGTGTCGCCCGGCTCGAGGGATCCGGAGAGGGAAGCCACGAGCTGGGCCGTGGCGGCGAGCCCGTTCACCCGCCGGACGACGTCGCCTTCCTGCATACCGGCCTTCCGGGCGGGTGAGCCGTCGGAGACGGAGACCACCGTCACGGTTCCCGGTCCGGACCCCGGATCATAGGAGAACCCGAGCCAGGCCCGTGGCGCCTGCCTGCGGAACGACTGGATCTCGATCTGCGCGGCGGCAGGGACGGGGGTCGTGGCCGCCGTCGCCATCCCGGCGAGACAGGCGAGGAGTCCCGTGAGCATGGGCTGGGTGGCCGGGCGGAGCCGGCGACCGTCGGTGGCGAATGCGTGCATCGTTCCTCTCCGTTCCTCAGAACCACGGCCCCCGCTCGGCGGCCAGGCGACGGAGCGTCGCCTCCCGCTGCGCGAGAGCCGTGAGGTGGTATCCGTTGATCACCGGGTCCGCCGGCGCGCGGTCCATCGCCGCGCCCGTGGTCCGGATGATCGTCTCGAGTGCCGCCAGGCGCGCGGACGGGTCCTCCGCCGACTCGGGCACGAACGCGTTGTACGCGGTGAGCGCGGACAGATACGCACTCTCGGTGGCGCGCAGCCGGCGCTCGGCTTCCCGGGCGGACCTCACGGGCGCGCCCGTGAGCGCCGCGGCGACGTCGCCGTCCTCCACGGCCGCGGGCGGCGCCGCCGCCAGCGTCGGGGCCGCGTCCCGGTGCGCCTGAACCGCCGCGCCCGCCGCCGCGGCGCCCAGCAGTGCGACCACGGACGCCGCCAGGCGGGCCAGCCGCGGCCAGCCCCCGGGGCCGCGGAGGAGGCCCCGTCCGGCGGATCCCGACGCGGCCGCTCCGGACGTCGTGAGGCCCTCGCGGCTCAGCCGCGCCTCGAGCGCCGCCCACGCCTCCGGCGGCGGATCGAGGGGTGGCAGCGCCGCGAGCTCTGCCGACAGGCGATGCATCTCCGCCAGCTCGGCGCGGCACGCGTCGCACGTCTCGAGGTGTGCCGCTTCGAGCGGCGTCGGCGTCTCGTCTGCGAGACGCGCGAGCGTCTCCGGGCTCAGATGTGACATGCTTCCTCTCCGTCCTTCACCGCGGCGCGGGAGCCCAGCAGCTCCCGCATCCGCGCCCGTGCCTTGAACAGCTGGCTCTTCGACGTGCCGTCGGCGACGCCGAGCATCTCCCCGATCTCCTCGTGGGTGTAGCCCTCCACGTCGTGCAGCACCAGCACCTCCCGCATGCCCGCCGGTAGCGCGTCCAGAGCCCGCTCCAGCCGCATCCTTACCAGCGGGGAGGGATCCCGCGTGGCGCTTCCGCGTTCGATCCGCAGGACCGTCTCCCTCTCCTCCCGCCGGAGACCCGACCGCCTCGCCTGGAGCGCGCTGTTCACCGCGATGCGGTGCAGCCACGTCGAGAAGCGGGAGTCGCTGCGGAACGTCGGCAGCGCGCGGATCGCCCGCACCCACGCCTCCTGCGCCCAGTCCTCCGCCTGCGCGTCGTCGCCGGCGATGCGGCGCACGACGGCATAGACGCGGCTGGCGTGGCCGCGGTAGAGCGTGCGGATGGCGGCGGCGTCGCCGCCCTGGGCCCGTTCGATGATCTCGCGTTCGTCCATTGGTCGCGCCGGCCGGTGTCGGGTCTCACTGCATCGGATGCCGCGCAGCGCCGGAGCGTTGCCCGGCGTGGATCTTGCCCCCGGAGCGGCGGCAGGCCGCCGGGTGGCGGCCGTCGTCATCACCAGCCGGGAGGTCGTGCAAAGTGATGCTGCGCCGAACGTTGACGCTTGTCGTTGCGTGCTTCCTCGTGGGCGCCCGCCCCGTTTCCGCGCAGCGCACCTTCGAGTCGCTCGGGGACGACTTCGGGCACGCCGCGACGGACGTGTGGCACGTCTGGACGAGCCCGTTCCGGATGGACGGAAGAGACGCCCTGACCGTGCTGGGCGTGGCGGGCGGCTACGCCCTGGCGACGACCATCGACATGCCCGTCCAGCGCTGGGTCCGCGGGCACAGGAGCGGCGATGCGTTCGACGTCCTGAAGCCGTTCGAGGGCGACCGCATCGACGCCCTCGGAAAGACGTACTACATGGCCCCCTTCATGGGCGCTCTCTACGTGACCGGGTTCGCATTCGATTCGCGGCCGCTCCGGGACGCCGCGATGGGCTGCCTCTCGGCGGACCTCGCGAATTCCGCCGTTCGCGAGGGCATCTACAAGCTCGTCGCGCGGGAGCGGCCGACGAATATCGCGACGGGCGACGTCCAGCAGAGCGCCTATCACTACTCGGTACCCGGAAAGGCGTGGAACTACCATTCGTTCCCCGGCGGCCACGTCTCCAACGTGATGGGCTGCGCGTCGTTCCTGAACCACCGCTTCGACATGGGGGTGGCCGGACCCCTCGTCTACCTGGCGGCCGTCGGCGTGGGCGTGGCCCGCACCGTGAACGAGGAGCACTGGACATCCGACACGCTCATCGGCATGCTGTTCGGATACGCCGTCGGCTACGAGATCGCGAAGCAGTACCAGAGACGGCAGGAGGACGCGGAAGGACCCGTCGCATCGCTTTCGGGGCCGGACGCGTCCGGTTTCCACATCGGCTGGACCTGGCGATTCTGACGCGGCCGGGTCCGTCACACGGACCGGCGGACAGGAGGGATCGATGGGTCGAGCGGTGAGCCTCGAGTGCACGCGCTGCGGGAAGACGTACGACAGCGAGCAGCTGATCCGGCTGTCACCCTGCTGCGGCAAGCCGCTCTACGCCCGCTACGATCTCGCGTCCCTCCGGGAGACGTTCTCCCTCGACACGGTCGCGGGCCGGGAGCCGACGCTCTGGCGCTACGAGGAGGTCCTCCCCGTCCGCGACCCCGCACGGCGCCTGTCGCTCGGCGAGGGCTTCACGCCCCTGCTGGAGACGCCCCGCCTCGCCCGCGAGCTCGGACTCGAACGCGTCTGGGTGAAGGACGAGGGCCAGAATCCGACGGGCAGCTTCAAGGCCCGCGGCCTGGCCCTGGCCGTGGCCCGGGCCTGGGAGCTGGGGGCGAGCGCCGTGGCCATCCCGTCTGCCGGCAACGCCGGCTCCGCGACGGCGGCGTACGCGGCGGCCGCGGGCCTCCCGGCCCACGTCGTCGTCCCCGTCGACACGCCCCTCCCCATCGTCGAGGAGACGCGGGCTCTCGGCGCCGACCTCCAGTTCGTGGAGGGCCTCATCACGGACGCGGCGAAGATCGTCGCGGCCGGCGCCGAGGAGCACGGCTGGTTCGACGTCTCCACCCTCAAGGAGCCGTACCGCGTCGAGGGCAAGAAGACCATGGGCTACGAGCTGTTCGAGCAGCTCGGCGGACGCCTTCCCGACGTGATCGTCTACCCGACGGGCGGGGGGACCGGGCTGGTCGGCATGTGGAAGGCGTTCGAGGAAATGGAAGCCCTCGGCTGGATCGGCTCCGCGCGGCCGCGCATGATCTCGGTGCAGTCGACCGGGTGCGCACCCATCGTGCGTGCCTGGGAGAGCGGCGCCGAGAGCGCCGAGCCGTGGCAGAACGCCGCCACCTACGCCGCCGGTCTGCGCGTGCCCGCGGCCGTGGGCGACTTCCTCATCCTGCGGGCCCTGCGGGAATCCGACGGCGCGGCCGTCGCGGTGCCCGACGAGGAGATGCGCGAGTGGGTGGGCATCATCGGCCGGACGACGGGCGTGTTCGCCGCGCCCGAGGGCGGCGCGACGGCCGCCGCGCTGCCGCGCCTCATGCAGGACGGTCGGCTCCGGCCGGACGAGGAGGTCGTGCTGTTCAACACCGGCAGCGGGCTGAAGTACGTGGGGAACTGAGTGATCCACCTCCTGCAGCGCATCGGCTTCGGCGGCCGGGCTCTCTTTCCGCTCGTCCTCGTCGGCATCGGCGTCGCCCTCTTCCTGATGGTGAGGGCGGCGCAGGCCGACACCGCCGAGCTGCAGCTCGTCGCTCAGGGGTACGCCGGCAGCTACTCGGCGGACGTGCGTCTCGCCCCGCCGGACTCGCTGCGGCAGGCGGACGGCGACCGCCTGGTCCCCCTCGTCCTGGCCGTCTACGACGCGGGGCCCGGCGACGCCCACCCGGACCGGCTGGACCTGCTGCTCCCCGCGCGGGCCCGGCTGATGCCGCCGGACACCACGGCGGGCGTTCGCGTCGAGCACGTGGCCGGGCGACCGCTGGTCCGCTACGTCTTCACCGGCGTCGTGCCGCCGCTGAAGGCCGGCCACACGGTGCGGCTTGCCGGGCTCGACACGCTCTGGCTCGATCCCGCGCCTCCGCCGATCCGCTGCGCATTCGACGACGATTCCGTGCCCGTCTTCGAGGCAACGCCCCGGGAGGAGCGCGTCGTCTCCGGCACGATCCCGGTCTACTACGCCCTGCGGGGTGGGACGCTGGCGCGCCGGAGCGCGGGTCTGCTCCGCCTGCACGTCGACTCGGCGGTCTGGGCGCGCTCCGCGCCCGCGTCGCTGCCGGACTTTCCCGCCACCGTCTACGCTCCGGCCGTGCCGTGGCCGACCGTGGACTCCATGCGCCTGGGCGGGACCGCCCGCGCCGACTGCGGGCCGCCCGAGGACCTGCATCCCGTCACGTCGACGCTCTGGCGCACGGCCCGGGGCGGCCGCGTGCTGGCCCTGAGCGTCGGCGGCGCCGCCCGCAAGTACCTCTACGACCTGGACGGCGACAGCGTCGCCGAGCTGGAGATCTGGGATCGGGACGCCGACGGCCGGTTCGAGTCGGAGGCGCAGGCCCGCGTGCCGCTGCCCGCGTTCCTGTTCCCGCCCCGCCCGACCGCCCGGGAACGGGCCGACAGCATGCGCGCCGATTCGCTGCGCCGCGCGGCCCTGGCGGACTCCCTGCGTGTAGACTCTCTGACGGGCGGGATCCGGCCGGTCCCGCGGCCGGCGCCGCCTGCAGGGCCGGACACGAGCGGCGCACGGCGACCGAGGCCGGACACGAGCGGCGCACGGCGACCGAGGCCGGACACGGCCGGCGGACGTCGGCTTCCGGCGCCCGCGGACACGATAACCTTCCCGGCGACACGGAGGGACACGACGCCTCGCCGGCGGCTTCCTCCGCCGACGGACACGGTGACGTTCCCGAGCGCCCGGCGGCCAGCGACGCCTCCGGACACGTCCGGACGCGACACCACGGAGGCGGCTCCCCGGCTGCGCGGCAGCCCCGGGACCGCATCCTGACGACTACGACCCAGGAGACGTGACATGACAGACGCCAAGCGGAAGCACTTCGAGGACCGGCTCCAGGAGGAGCGACGAAAGGTCCTCGACACCATGGAGGACTTCGACGAGACGCTGCTCCATCACGGCGAGGACGACGGCGACATCAGCCACTATCCCATGCACCTCGCCGACGAGGGCACGGACACGATGGAGCGGGAGAAGGAGTATCTCCTCGCCAGCAAGGAGGGCGAGCAGCTCGTCGCCATCGACCGCGCGCTCGAGAAGATCTACTCGAATCCGGACGCGTACGGCGTGTGCGAGGAGTGCGGCGGCGTGATCAGCGAGGAGCGTCTCGAGATCGTGCCGTGGGCGACGCTGTGCATCGACGACGAGCGCAAGGCGGAAGCGACCTGAGCCGCCGCCCCCGCGTCGCCCTGCTCCTCGCCGTGGCGCTGGCTGCGGGGACGGCGGCTCCGGCGCGGGCGCAGCGGGCGGCGCGCGCCTCCGAGGCGCCGCCGCCGCTGCCGGGCCAGCAGCGCCCGGAATTCGCCTATCCCGGGTGGGCGGGCGAGCTGGCCGTGTTCAGTGGAAATGCCCTGCTCGGCGCCCTCACCGCCGGCGTCGGCCGCGCCCTCCACGGCGGCTCCTTCTCCGAAGGCTTCTCCCGCGGGTTCCTGGGCGGAACCGTGGTATACGCCGGCAAGCGGATCGGCATCGAGCGCTTCGACGGCGCCGGTCTGCTCGGTCGCGAGATCGCCGCCGTCGGCGCGTCCGCCGTGGCGAACGCCGGCGCCGACCGGCCCCTGCTCGAACGGCTGAGCCTGCCCGTCGGGGTGGGATGGCTGCGCATCGACCGGGCGGGGCCCGGCACCCACCTCTCCGGCCGTCTGGACCTCGTGCCCCTCACCGCCCTGGTGTGGGGCATCGCGGAGAGCCGCCTCGACTTCGACTGGAGCGCGAGCCTGTCGGCGGGCGCCCCGGTGTTCCGCTCCCCCGGCCTCCTCTTCCGCCGCTCGTGGACCGACGAGGACACCAGCACGGGAGAGGCGATCGCCGGATCGGTCTTTCTGGCCGACGTGCCGAACTACGGACACCCCTACCTCGGCCGCGTCTTCCGGCACGAGCGCGTGCACGTGATGCAGACGGACTTCTTCACGCTCGCGTGGGGCGACGCGCTCGAGTCCGCGCTCCGTGACCACTTCCGCCCGGCCGGCGCGGTGCCGGACGCCGTCGGCCTCGGTCTCGGGGAGGTGATCCTGAGCACGCTCTCGGCGGCGTGGAGCGGTCACGACCGCAGGCCCTGGGAGCTCGAGGCGATCTTCCTGGAGGGTCGGTGAGGCGACGTCGCCGACCGGCGTCCACCGCGCCGAACCCGGGCCTTGCCGCCGCGCTGGCGTTCGCGCTCGTGGCCGCCTCCGCCCTCGGCGCGGCCGGCTGCATCGATTTCGTCGAGCCCGAGGGCAGGCCGGGTCTGCAGACCGCGCAGCTCTCCGTCACGCTGCACCTGGTGGACGACACCGCCCGCGCGTGCCCCGAGGGATGCGTTCCCGGGACGTTCGATCGTCTGGCGACGTCGCCGGGCGGCGGCACCGGCGCCCTCGCCTGGCTCGAGGGAAGCCTCGATCCGGGCACGGACCTGGGCGGCGAGACACGCAGCGTGCCCGACCCGACGGTCGGTATGCTGGCCGTCCGCGTACCGCCGGCGGACACGACGGCGCTCGGCGTGCGCAGGTACCGCGCGGCGTGGCTGCCGTCGCTGCCCGCGGACGCCCGGATCGTGCTCGACCCTCCGGCCGTGGCGAACGTGGACGTCCCCCGTCCGACCGTCGACTGGGGCGTCCCGACCCGCGCCGACCCGGACACCGTCTCGTTCGCGCCGGGCGAGAACATCCGTCTCCACGTCGGGGCGGCGGACTCGCTGGACCTGCCCGCCCCCTCCTTCCGGTCCTGGTCGCTTCAGCTCTCCGGCGCCGGTGGCCACTACGTCCAGGTCTCCTCCGACGGCGTGCCGCCCGACACCCTCGTGGTCCCGTCCGCCTTTCTGCCGGAGCCGGACGAGGGTAGCATGGTCGCGGAGCTTACGCTGATCCGGGCGCTCGTGATGCCCGGCGGCGACCGCGGCTACGCCGTGACGTTCATCACCCAGATCGAGCTCACATGGACCGTACGGATCACAGCCCTGCCGAAGACCTGAACGCGCTTCTGGAGCGCGCAGCGGACCGCCGCCGCCACGTGCTCGACGCCCTCGGCGACCGCGCCGCACTCGTCCTCGCGGCGACGCCCGAGCTGGGCGCCGGCCGTGACACCGAGCTGCCCTACGTGGTCGACCCCGAGCTGTACTACCTGACGGGGTGGCCGGAGCCCGAGGGGGTGGCCGTCTTCCTGCCCGAAGGCGCCGAGCACCGGTACGTGCTCTTCGTCCGGCCGCAGGACCCGAAGCAGGAGCTGTGGACCGGCCGCCGCATCGGGCCGGACGCCGCCCGCGATCTGTACGGCGCCGACGTCGCCCATCCCATCGGCGAGCTCGAAGAGCGCCTGCCCGCGCTCCTTGCCGACGCGGACGTGCTGCACGTCCGGACGCCTTCGGCCCGGCCGGACGTCGAGCGCGCGATCCGCTCGCTGCTTGCGACGTCGCGCGCGCAGCGCGCCCGGCGGGGCCGCGGCCTCCTCTCCCTCGTCGATCCGCGCGCGCTGCTCGACGAGATGCGGCTGCGGAAGGAGCCGTTCGAGCTGGACCGGCTGCGCCGTGCGGCCGCGATCACTGCCGCCGGCTTCCGGGCCGCCGCCGGCGCCATCCGCCCCGGCGCCGGGGAGTGGCAGGTCCAGGCCGCCCTCGAAGCGGAATTCCGAAACCGCGGCGCCCAGGGCCCCGCCTTCCAGACGATCGTGGCGTCGGGCGCGGGCGCGACCGTGCTGCACTACGTGGCGAACGACCGTGTCCTCGAGGATGGAGACCTGGTCCTCGTCGACGCCGGCGCCCGCTGGCGCGGATACGCGGGCGACATCACCCGCACGTTCCCCGTGTCCGGCCGCTTCACGGAGACGCAGCGCCACGTGTACGAGATCGTCCTGGCCGCGCGCGACGCCGCCATCGCGGCGGTCCGGCCCGGAGCCGTCGAGGCGGACGTGCACGCCGCCGCGGTCCGCGAGCTGGTGCGCGGACTCGTCGCGCTGGGCGTGATCCCCGCCGCGGACGACGGATAGCGACCCCGATTCCGACGCCGGTTCCGACGCCGATCCTCCCGGCCTGGACGCCCTCGTCGAGCGGGCGGACGCGTGGCGCCCGTTCTATCCCCACCGCACCTCGCACTGGCTGGGGCTGGAGGTGCACGACGTCGGCGACTACGCCGTGGACGGCGAGTCGCGCCCCCTCGAGCCCGGCATGGTCCTCACCATCGAGCCCGGACTGTACTTTGACGCCAGCCGCGCCGCACCCGGCGCCCCCGCGGTCCCGGCGCACCTGGACGGCATCGGGATCCGCATCGAGGACGACGTGCTCGTCACGGAGGACGGCTCCGAAGTGCTGACCGCCGAGCTCCCCGCCGACGTCGCGGCGATCGAAGCGATGGTCACCGGAGCTCGCGCGCCCTGAGCGCTTCTCGCGGGCGGACCGGCAGGGTGGCCGTGCGCGGCGGCCGTGCGCGGTCGTCCTACCACCCACGGGGCTTGATTTCGCCCGCTCCCGGTCCCAGACTGTTGCCCATTCGGGCGCTGTTCGGCTCGCCGCTGCCCGGGTGCATCTTTCGGGACGGGCTGATGGACCGATTTCGAATCCTCGTGGAGCCGCTGGACACGCTCTCGCTGGCGGATCGCGCAAGCGCGCTCGTGCGTGCCCGCGAGCTCGGCCGCGCCGCCGCCGAGCTCGCCCGGGACACGCGCGAGCTCGAAGAGGCGCCTGTCGACCTGTACCTCCGCCACGTGATCGCACCGGCGGGCGATGCCGGCGCAGCCGACCCCGAAGCGGCGTCGGCGTGGCAGCAGGCCTGCAGCGCCGGACGCGCGCTCCGGGACCCTCGTGTCCAGGCGTTCCTCTTCGGCTGGCACGAGCGCGCCACCGAGATCCTCGCGCGCATCGCCGCCGACCCCGATGACAGCGGAGTGCGGGCCCGGTGGTTCCTCGACGCCATCGAGGCGCTCCCCCACAAGCCCGGCGGCGCGTCGGACTGATTCGCGCGGTGGCCGCCTCCGTTTCCAGCGCGCCTCCGTGTCCAGCGCGCCTCCGCGCTTGGCGCCTTCGTTCCGCGTGGCGCTTTCTCTACAGCACGTCGTCCATGGCGCGTCGAAGGGGCTCGCCGGCGAAGCCGCGGCGGGCGAGATACGCGTAGAGCCGACGTCGCGCCCGGTCCCGCTCCTCCCGGGACAGCGACGAGGCCGGGCCCCTGAGCGAGCGGCGCGCCCACGCCCGAGCGGCCTGGCTGGCTAGCTCCGTGTCCGACACGTCCTCCTGGCCGAAGACCTGTTCGACGGCCTTACCGGCGATTGCCTCCGTCACTCCCTTCGTCCGCAGCTCGTCGAGCAGGCGCCGCCGGCCGCGGGGTCGGAGCCGGACACGGTCGCGCACGAAGCTCTCCGCGAAAGCGGCGTCGTCCAGGTAACCCCGCTCGACCATGTCCCCCACGACGTCCTCGGCGATCTCCGGCGCGTAGCCTTTCCGGACCAGACGGTCGCGCAGCTCGGTCCGGGAACGCTGGCGGTGCGACAGCAGGTTGAGGGCCGCCTCCCGCGCCTTCCACCCGACGTCGCTCTGCTCGAGCGCCTCGAGCTGCGAGTCGGAAACCTCGTCCCCGGCCGCCAGGGCCGCGTCGAGCACGAGCTGGCGCGCGACCCCGAGCCGGAACTCGCCGTCGACGTCGATGCTGACCCGTTCCGCGTTTCGCCGCTGCGGGCGAATGGCCGTGATGCGCACTGCCTCTCCGTGAATCTGTTGCCGTTTCCGCCGTCGGGCGGATCGCCGTCGCGGGATCGCCGTTGGGGGGATCGCCGGGCCAATCTGCCTGGAGAGTGGGGGCGAGGCCATAGCGGATCGGGCCGGATGAGGGGGCGGGGGAGGGGTAGCGGAGCAATTGCACGCTGTACGCAGGAAATGTTGGTGGCGTGGGTTGTCCTTTCTCGTGGACGCACCAACAATTCCCGCGAACAGCGTCATAACGCGCGCGCATACCCATATCCCGCCCCCCCACCGGCCCGGCGGCACTTCGGTTTCCTGCACCGCGGGGCTTCCGGTCGGCCATTCCCGCGCGGTCGGCGTTTGTTCTCCGCCATTCTTCGGCCGCCTGTGCCCGCCGGCGAGTCCGGCGCCGTGCCTCGCCGCGCCTGTCTTGCTCGGCAAGCAATGTCGACGTAGACTCAAGGACAGGAAAATTCAGCCCCACCGGCGGATTCATTTGCGACCGCTTGCGACCGCCGGACGTGCCGAACCTGATGTGGGGCGGCGCGTCGAACCAAATGTCTAAAGTGTCGGAACAGGCTTTGACGTGAGTTCCCGCACCCCGGACCCCAGCGGTCTCGGGGTTTTTTTCGTCGCGGGTGGTGGTAGCCGAACGGGAGGACGATGGGCGCGAATCAGGCCGACAGTCGCTATCTGGGAGAGCTCGCGGAGCGCGTGCTCGTCTTCGACGGCGCGATGGGCACGAGCATCCAGGCGTGCGGCCTGTCGTCGGGGGACTTCGGCGGACCGACGCTCGACGGCTGCAACGACGCCCTCGTGCTCTCGCGTCCCGACGTGATCGAGTCGATTCACGCGTCGTTCCTGGAAGTCGGCTGCGACGTCGTCGAGACGAACACGTTCCGCGCCAACCACCTGACGCTGAAGGAGTACGGACTCGGCGACCGTGCCGAGTCGATGAACCGCGAGGCCGCGCAGCTCGCCCGGCGCGTGTGCGATCGGTTCGCAACGGACGATCGCCCGCGCTTCGTCGCCGGCAGCATCGGGCCCAGTGGATACCTGCCGAGCACGTCGGATCCGGCCCTCGGGAACATGACGTACGAGGAGCTGGCCGAGGTCTTCGCCGAGCAGGCGCGCGGGCTGATCTCCGGCGGTGTCGACGTGCTGCTCATCGAGACCAGCCAGGACATGCTGGAGGTCAAGGCGCAGATCACCGGAATCCGCCGCGCCATGGCGGAGCTGGACGCGCGCGTGCCGATCCAGGCGCAGGTCACGCTGGATACTTCGGGGCGGATGCTCCTGGGAACGGACATCGCCGCGGCGCTGGTCGTGCTCGAGGCGCTGCGCGTCGACGTCGTCGGCCTCAACTGCTCGACCGGGCCTGAGCACATGCGGGAGCCCGTGCGCTACCTGTCCGAGCACTCGCGACTTCCCATCAGCGTGATCCCCAACGCGGGGATCCCCCACAACGAGGGCGGCACGGCCGTCTACCCGCTCACGCCCGAGAAGCTTGCCGAGGCCCACGAGGACTTCGTCGCGCGTCTGGGCGTGAACGTCGTCGGGGGGTGCTGTGGCACCACGCCCGCGCACCTGGCGGCGGTCGTCGAGCGCGTCGGCGGCCGACGTCCGGCCACGCGGGTCCCGTCGCACGAGCCCATGGCCGCGAGCGCGATGACGGCCGTCGCCCTGCGCCAGGAGCCCGCTCCGGCGCTCATCGGCGAGCGGGTCAACGCACAGGGCTCCCGCGCCGTGAAGCGCATGCTGCTGGCGGACGACTACGAAGGCGTCGCCGCCATCGCCCGGAGCCAGGTCGAGGGGGGCGCCCACCACCTCGACGTGTGCGTCGCGCTGACGGAGCGGCAGGACGAGGCGGCGCAGATGCGGCGGCTGGTCAAGCTGCTGGCGCAGACCGTCGAGACGCCGCTCGTCCTCGACACTACGGAGAGCGACGTCGCGGCCGCCGCGCTCCGGCAGTACCCGGGGCGCGCCATCATCAACTCCATCAACCTGGAAAACGGCCGCCGGCGAATCGACGACGTCGTGCCCCTCGCCGTCGAGCATGGGGCGGCGCTCGTCGCCCTCACCATCGACGAGGAGGGGATGGCCAAGACGGCGGATCGGAAGCTGGAGATCGCACGGCGCATCCACGACATCGTCACCGGCGAGTTCGGGCTCGCTGCCGAGGACCTGATCTTCGACGCGCTCACCTTCACCCTCGCCACGGGCGACGACGAGTATCGCCATTCGGCGGTGGACACGATCGAGGGCATCCGCCGGATCAAGGACGAGTTGCCGGGCGCGCTCACGTCGCTCGGCGTCTCCAACGTCTCGTTCGGCCTGCAGAAGCACGCCCGCGCGGTGCTCAACTCCGTCTTCCTCCACCACTGCGTCGAGGCGGGGCTGGACATGGCCATCGTCAATCCCGCCCACATCACCCCGTACGCGGAAATCGACGCCGAGCAGCGGGCGCTGGCCGACGACCTGATCCTCGACCGCCGGGACGACGCGCTGGCCCGATTCATCGCCCACTTCGACGTGACGGAGGTCGAAGAGGAAGAGAGCCGCGACCCCACCGAGGACATGACCCCGCCGCAGGCGCTGCACTGGAAGATCCTGCACCGGAAGAAGGACGGGGTGGAGGAGCTCGTGGACACGGCCGTTGCGGGGGCTGAGGCTGAGGCTGAGGCTGAGGCTGAGGCTGAGGCTGAGGCTGAGGCGGGGGCTGGGGCTGGGGCTGGGGCTGGGGCTGGGGCTCGGGGGGGGCGGCACCGGGCGGCGGTGCGGGTGCTGAATGGCGTGCTGCTGCCGGCGATGAAGGAGGTCGGAGACAAGTTCGGCGCCGGGGAGCTGATCCTGCCGTTCGTGCTGCAGTCGGCGGAGGTGATGAAGAAGGCGGTCGCGCGCGTGGAGACGTACCTGGAGAAGGTCGAGGGGGAGACGAAGGGGAAGGTCGTGCTGGCGACGGTCTTCGGCGACGTGCACGACATCGGCAAGAACCTCGTCGGGACCATCCTGTCGAACAACGGCTACACCGTCTTCGACCTCGGCAAGCAGGTGCCGGTGAACACCATCCTGGAGAAGGCGGAGGAGGTCGGGGCGGACGCCATCGGGCTGTCGGCGCTCCTCGTCTCCACGTCCAAGCAGATGCCGCTCATCGTCCAGGAACTTGAACGGCGGGGGTTGAGGTTTCCGGTGCTCTGCGGCGGGGCGGCGATCAACCCGAGCTTCGTTCGCGAGGCGGCGTTTGTGGGGGAGGCGGGCGACGAACTGCGGGCGAGGGAAGCGGGCGAGGAACGGCGGGCGGCGGGGAACGGCGGGATGCGCGGCGACGGCGGGATGCGCGGCGACGGCGGGGTGCGCGGCGACGGCGACTTCCACCGCCGCGTGTACGGCGCGGGGGTGTTCTACTGCAAGGACGCGTTCGAGGGGCTGTCGACGGTGGAAGCGCTCGTCGATCCAGAGCGGCGGGAGGCGTTCGTGGCGGCGAGGCGGGAGGAGATCGTGGAGGGCGTGGCGCGGCGGCGCGAGCTGCAGGAGCGTGCTCGGGCGACGCGGCCGGCGAGCGCGCGGGGCGTGACGCGGGACGTCGCCGTCCCGGAAGCGCCGTTCCTGGGCACGAAGGTGCTCGAGCGACTGCCCCTCGAGGAAGTCTACGACGCCATCGACCTGAACACGCTTTACCGGCTTCACTGGGGCGCGAAGAACGCGAAGGGGGAGGAGTGGGAGCGGCTGGTGAAGGGGGAGTTCGAGCCGCGACTGAAGCGATACCAGCAGGAGGCGCGGGCGGGCGGCTGGGCGACGGTGCGGGGGATCTACGGCTACTACCCGGCGGCGTCGGATGGCGACGACCTCGTCGTCTTCGATCCCGCAGACCCGGAGCGCGAGCTCGTCCGCTTCGACTTCCCGCGCCAGGCCGACCGGGACGAGCTGTGCCTGGCCGACTACTTCGCGCCGGCGGGGAACGGGACCAGGGACGTCGTCGCGTTCCAGGTGGTCACCGTGGGTGACCGGCTGCTGGAGAAGTCGGAGCGTCTCATGAAGGAGGGCGACTACTCCGAGGGCTACTTCCTGCACGGCTTCGGCGTGCGCCTCGCCGAGGCCGCGGCCGAGGTCCTGCACCGCCGCATCCGGGGCGAGCTGGGTCTCGGGGAGGACCGCGGGCTGCGCTACTCGTGGGGCTACCCGGCGTGCCCCGACCACACGCAGCACTTCCGGCTGTTCGAGGTGCTGCCCGTCGAGGAGCGGCTCGGCGTGACGCTCACGGACGCGGGCGCGCTGGTTCCGGAGCTGACGACCGCGGCTCTGGTCGTGCACCATCCGGAGGCGAGGTATTTCAGTGTTTGAGGCTGAGGCTGAGGCTGAGGCTAAGGCTGAGGGTAAGGCTGAGAGGGGGCGGTACGTTCCTCTATCGTGGCGGGATGCGGGAGAGGGTCTTCCGTATGAGGCCGGTGAGCATGGCGCCGATGGTCTGGAGCGATCTTCTCGCCTCCTCGAGGTCTTCCGTGTGCCCGATGCCCAGGCGCTCGAAAGCGGCGAGGGCGCCGTCGGCTTCGGCGGCGGAACGTCGAGCGATCCGGTAGAACCGCGCCTTGTCCTTCGGACTGTATTCACCGGCTCCTTCTGCGATGTTCAGCAGGATCGAGACGACCGCTCGATAGAGCTGATCCCGCAGATACCAGTGCCGGCTCGACGTCTGTCCGACGATGCGGTCGACAACGACGATCAGATCGGTCGCTGCGACGAAGACGGGCATTCGTCGATGGGCGAATTCAGCCATGGAAGTCTCCCTGTTCCGTTCCGCGCCCATCATGCACCGGCCCACGCGGCCAAGGC
This sequence comes from uncultured Gemmatimonadales bacterium, assembly GCA_963728445.1. Taxonomy (GTDB): domain Bacteria; phylum Gemmatimonadota; class Gemmatimonadetes; order Longimicrobiales; family RSA9; genus CAVSJO01. The sequence continues at coordinate 289,602 of CAVSJO010000007.1, forward strand.
CATGGCTGAACACGCCAGCCCGCGCCCCCACCGCTTCCGCGCAATCCTCAGCCTCAGCCTAAGCCTCAGCCTAAGCCTGTGAAACTCCACGACCTCCTCTTCGACGACCGCCCGCACGTCTTCGACGGCGCCATGGGCACGCTGCTGTACTCGAAAGGCGTCTTCATCAATCGCTGCTTCGACGAGCTGAACCTGAAGGACCCGGAGCTGGTGAAGGACGTGCACCGGGCGTACGTGGACGCGGGCGCGGAGCTGGTGGAGACCAACAGCTACGGCGCGAACCGGCCGAAGCTGGAGGCGTTCGGGCTCGGTGATCGGGTCGTGGAGGTGAACGCGGCGGCGGCGCGGCTGGCGCGGGAGGCGGTGAGCGGGCGGGCCCTCGTCGGCGGCTCCATGGGCCCGCTGGGCATCCGCATCGAGCCGTTCGGGCCGACGTCGAAGGCGGAGGCGCGCGCCTTCTTCCGCGACCAGGCGACGGGCCTGCTCGAGGGCGGCGTCGACTTCCTGATCCTGGAGACGTTCAGCGACCTGGACGAGATCCGGGAGGCGATCGCGGCGGTGCGCGAGGCGGGTGACGCGCCCATCGTCGCCCAGATGACGATCCAGCAGGACGGCGTCACGAGCTTCGGCACGACGCCGGAGCAGATCGCGGCGAGACTGGAGGAGGCGGGCGCGGACGTGGTCGGGCTGAACTGCTCCGTCGGGCCGGCGCTGCTCCTCGCGGCCATCGAGCGGATGTCGGCGGCGACGTCGCGTCCTCTGAGCGCGCAGCCGAACGCCGGCCTGCCGCGGGAGGTCCAGGGTCGGCAGCTCTACATGGCGTCGCCCGAGTACGTGGCGACGTACGCCGGGCGGATGATCCGCGCGGGCGCCCGCTTCGTCGGCGGCTGCTGCGGCACGACACCCGAGCACATCCGGCGCATCGCCGACGCGGTGCGGGCCCTCGCGCCGGCGGTCGCGCGGCCCGGGGTCGTCGTCCACGATGCGGACCGCGCCGAGGCGCCCGACGTCGAGACGGTGCCGCTGTCGCGGCGCTCGCGCTGGGGCGAGCGCATCGCCGCGGGCGAGATCGTGACGAGCGTGGAAATCGTGCCGCCCCGGGGCGTCGAGCCCGCCGACATGCTGGACGGAGTGCGCCTGCTGCGGGACGCCGGCGTGCACGGCGTGAACGTGCCGGACGGCCCGCGCGCGCAGATGCGCATGGGCGTGATCGCCACGTCCGTGCTCATCGAGCAGGTCGGCGGCATCGAGGCCGTCGTTCACTACACGTGTCGGGACCGCAACCTGCTCGGCATGCTGTCCGACCTCATCGGCGCCCACGCGCTCGGCCTGCGCAACCTGCTGCTCATCACGGGCGACCCGCCGAAGATGGGACCGTACCCGGACGCGACGGCCGTCTTCGACGTGGACTCCATCGGCCTGACGAACCTGGTCGCGCGGCTGAACCGGGGCGTCGATCCCGGCGGCAACCCCATCGGACGGCCGACGGAGTTCACCATCGGCGTCGGCGCGAACCCGGGCGCGGCGGACCGCGACAACGAGCTGAAGCGGTTCTACTGGAAGGTCGAGGCCGGCGCCGAGTACGCCATCACGCAGCCGGTCTTCGACCCGGACCAGCTCGTGCGCTTCCTCGACGAGCTGCGCCGGCGCGACCTGCGCATCCCGGTCGTCGCCGGCATCTGGCCCCTGGTCTCCGCCCGCAACGCCGAATTCCTCGCCAACGAGGTGCCCGGCGTTGTCGTCCCCGAGGCGGTCGTCGACCGGATGCGCCGGGCCAGCGCGCGGGGCAAGCAGGCGGGCGTCGAGGAGGGCATCGCCATCGCCCGGGAGATGTGGGAGCGCGTGAAGGGCGAAGTCCAGGGGGTGCAGGTGAGCGCGCCCTTCGGCCGCGTGCCGCTCGCGCTGCGCGTGCTCGACGGCGTCGGCGGCATCCGGATGGGGGCGGTCGAGGTCTGAAGTGGGGGCGTCGGCGCCTGCGGCGCCTCCGAGGGGGTCGCGGCGCTTCGCGCCGCTCCGAGGGGGTCGGGGCCTGCGGCCTCTCCGAGGGGGTCGCGGCGCTTTGCGCCTCTCCGAGGGGGTCGCGGCGCTTTGCGCCGCTCCGAGGGGGTCGGGGCCTGCGGCCCCTCCGAGGGGTTTACGGCGGGGTTTCGGGGGCGCGAACGTCTTCGGGGCTTCGCGCGCGACGTGGCGCGCGACGTCACGATGGCGGCGGCGGGGGCGTTCAACGGGTATGGGAATCGGACAGAGTATTCCGGGCGTGGCGGCGGTGCTGCTGGTGAGCTCGTGCGTTCTCTCGACGGGTCCGCTGGGGCGGGGGCGGGACCGGCTGGCCGACGCGCGGCGGGTCTGGGTGCAGAGGGGGCCGGCGAGCTACGCCTTTACCTACACGCGGGCCTGCTTCTGTGGCTGGGCCGGCGCGTACCGGATCGAGGTGGAGGCGGACACCATCACCCGCGTGACCGCGTTGCCCTCGGGCGACGTCCTGGCGGACCGGCCGGCGGACGTGTTCTACACGGTCGACGGCCTGTTCGGAATGATCGGCGACGTCCTCGACCGACGGCCCGACGCCTTCCACGCCAGCTACGACTCCGCCCTCGGCCATCCGGTCGAGCTTTCCGTCGACTACATCAAGCAGGCCGTGGACGACGAGTTCGGCTTCACCGTCTCCGACTTCCAGACCCGCAACCCGCATCCGCTCCTCGCCCAATGAGCTGAACGACTCGCCCGTGAGCCCTGTCTCCCCCGGACGAGCCGCCAGCCCCCCTCACGACGGAAATCCTCCCCCGCCGTACCCCAGCGAAGCCGAAGGCGAGCGCCCCCTCGGAAGGGCGCGCCAGCGCCCTGACCCCCTCGAAGCGGCGCGACGCGCCGCGCCCCCTCGAAGGGCGCGCCAGCGCCCTGACCCCCTCGGAAGGGCGCGCCAGCGCCCTGACCCCCTCGGAAGGGCGCGCCAGCGCCCTGACCCCCTGGGAGCGGCGCGCAGCGCCGCGACCCCCTATTTCCCCATCCAGAACGTCACCTTCAGCAGCAGCGTGTTCTCCACCGGCACGTCCGCCCCTCCGAACAGCGCCCCGACGTCCCGGCCGAACCGCAGCGAGCCGTCCGTTGCCGAGCCCGTCCGGCCCTGGCTCCACACGAGGTAGATCGTGGAGCCGGGCAGGTACTGCCAGCGCAGCACGGCGGTGGAGCGGAACTGCTTGAAGTTGAAGTCCGGGTTGTCGAACGTGACGGCGTCCGCCTGCCCGTCCACGGAGACGCCGTACTGCTCGTTCGCCGCGTCGTAGCGGATCTCGTCGGCGCCGAGCGTGTGGAAGCGCGCGTCGAACGTGGCCGCCCGCGGCGCGACGACCTCCCGGAAGCCGGAGAAGTCGCCGGCGCTGATGAACGGCTGCGCGTAGAGCTGGAACGAAAGGTCCGGCGAGAGCGTGTAGCCGAGTCGCGTCGTCAGCGAGAGGGTCCGCTGGTCGATGCGGCCGAAGTAGTAGTGGCTCGTGCCGGCCACGTCCTCCTGCGTGACGTACTGCGCCTCGTTGACCCGGTGGCTCCACGACGGGCTCAGGCTCAGGTCGAGGGCCGACGTCGCGCGCCACGTCACGTCCGGCGAGATGCCCAGGTAGTAGCCGCCGTTGTCCAGGTCCTGCGTGCCGTTCAGGTTCAGCGAGTAGTTGACGTCCTTGCGGTCATCGCTGTAGAAGCCGCCCCACCAGTTCACGTTCTGCGTCTTCTTCAGCGCCGGGCCGCCCCGGAGCGCGTCCGTCGACAGGCTGGGGCCGTTCCAGCCTACGCCGCCGTAGCCGCCCCAGAAGTTGTGCAGCCCGAAGCTGCCGTTGACGTTGCCGCCCAGCGTGACGCGGTCGCCGCCGAAGTCGTAGCCGTGCCAGGCGTTGGAGTTCACGTTCCAGCGCCGGAAGACGCGGCCCGGGTCGTTCTGCTGGTAGCCGACGTAGGCGACGTGGAAGATCGCGTCCGACGTCGTCTGGAAGCCGATGTCGTTCACCTCGAACTGCGGCGCGATGACGTTCACGTTCGTCATCCAGCGCCAGTGACCGCCGCCCATCTTGCCGACCTCGACCTGGCTCGCCCAGCCGGCCAGCGACGTGGCCGTCGAGTCGAGGGAGAGGTAGCCGGCGTCCGGCCGCTGGAAGTACTTGCCGGGCGACGTCTGCACCGCCGTGATCGCCGCTCTGCTCCCGCGGACGAGGCTGCCGAGGGCGAACGCCCGGAGCGTGTAGTCACCGCCGCCCCAGCGGTGGCGCACGTCGAAGCCGCCGGAGTAGGCGGACGTGTTCAGGTCGTCCAGCCGGTCGGCCCGGATGTCCCGGTTCACCGCCGTGAAGATGCCGCCCACGGCCGACTCGCCGTTCCGGAAGTCCTTGATGACGCGGGCGACGCCGTAGTTCGTCATCGGCTCCACCGCCACCTCGTCGCGCGTCCCGTTCGCGAGCACGTACGGCGCCGTCTGCCGGGCCGTCATCGCGTCCATCACGCCGACGGACCAGCCGCCGGACGTCTTCCCGGACACCTTCGCCGCCGCGATGATGGGCGTCGCCTGCGGGACGGTGCCGTACTCGGCGTCGTCGGGCAGCCCCGCGTGGGGCGAGCGGCCGATGCGACGGGAGTAGAACAGCGACTCGTTGCCGAGGTCGCCGTCGCCCACGCCGATGCCGAAGTTGAAGATGTCCGCGCCCTCGACGAAGAACGGGCGCTTCTCCGGGAAGTAGCTCTCGTACGCAGTCAGGTTCACGACCGACGGGTCCGCCTCGACCTGCCCGAAGTCCGGGTTGATCGTGGCCGTGAGCGTGAGGTCCGACGTGAGCCCGTACTTGACGTCGGCGCCGACGTTGCCGGACAGGTCATTCTGGGAGTAGAACGGATTGGCGGCGTCGCCCGGCTGACGGTCCAGCTTCGTCACGCCGTACGGCTGGATCTCGAGGCGCCGCGGGGACGGCAGGTCGCGCAGCCCGGTCAGCGTCCCGAACGCCGAGACCATCTTGTTCGTGTTCGGGTCCAACGGCGCCCAGAAGCCCTCCTCGCCTGTCCGGGCGATGAGCCGGTAGAACTGGACGCCCCAGCTCTTCGCGCCGGCGCCGCTGGCGTCGTAGCGGAGCTGCGAGAGGGGGATGCGGAGCTCGGCGACCCAGCCGGAGTCCGTCACCGCGGCGGCGCTCTCCCACACCGCGTCCCAGCTGACGTCCTCCTGCGTGTCGTTGTAGATCACCTCGTCGAGCTGCACGCCCTTCGGGTTCAGCCCGAACACGAAGCCCGTCCGATTGTCGTTGTAGCTGTCGAAGGCGACCATGAACCACTCGGAGTGCGGCCGGGCGTCCCGCCGCCCGAGCCGCGCCACGATGGAGTCCGCTGCGCTGTCGTGCATGTAGGCGCCGACGTAGATCGCGTCGGCGTCGTAGATCACCCGCACCGTCGTGGGCTGCGACTGCGGCTGCCCCGGGTTCGGCTTGTTGTCGACGAACGGGCCGGACACGGTCTGCGCGCTCGTCCAGGCGGGCTCGTCGAGGCGGCCGTCGACGGCGATGCTCTCCCCCTCGATCCGCTGGGCCGTCAGCTGGTAGGCGCTCGCGTTGTCGCCGTTCACTTTCGGCGGCTTCTGCCGGACCGAGCGGCCCTGTGCGGCCACAGGGGCGGCGCAGAGCAGAGCGGCCGCGACAACCGCGGCTGCGCGAGTGCTGGACATGCGGGAACTCCTGTTCTATTCCAATGCGTCGATTTCGTCGTGAGGTCCGTACTTTGGACCCGCCGGCGTCCCGAAGGGTTGCGCACCGCCCCCGGTCCACCGGCTCGCCCCGCACTACGGGCACGCCGGCCCCGCAGTTTCACAGGAGAGGCAGCATGCAAGACGTTCCGTTCTGGAAGGGACACGGCCTCGGCAACGACTACGCCGTCCTCGACGCCGCCGATCTGGACGCCCCCCTCGCGCCCCCGCTCGTGCGCGCGTTCTGCGACCGCCACCGGGGCGTCGGATCGGACGGGATCCTGCTGGGCGACGTCGCCCGGAAACCGTTCGGGCTCCGCATCTTCAACCCCGACGGCACCGAGGCCGAGAAGAGCGGCAACGGCCTGCGCATATTCGGCGCGTGGCTGCACGGCCGCGGCCTCGTGGCCGACGAGGTCTTCGCCGTCCGGCTGCCCACCGACGAGGTCACGATGCAGATCCTGGGGCCCCGCCCCGGCGGCGCCCTCGACATCGCCGTCGCCATGGGCCCCGCCACGTTCCCCGGCCCCGACTTCACGCCGCCCGGCGAGCCCGTCGAGCGGGGCGACGCCGCGGATACGAAGGGCGCGGACGCCGCAGCGCCGCCAGCGCCGCGAACGCCGCCAGCGCCGCCGGCTACCGCCTCGACCTCGGGGACGCCGGCAGCGCCGTCGCCTGGCCCGTCTCCCTGGGTAACCCCCACTGCGTCGTCTGGCCCGACGCCCTCGAGCGGCAGGACTTCCTGGCCCGGGCGCCGCGCCTGTGCACCCACCCCGCGTTCCGCGCCGGCACGAACGTGCAGATGGCGGTACCACTGGGCGACGACGCCGTGCGGGCCTGGATCTGGGAGCGCGGCGCCGGCGAGACGTTGGCGTCCGGCTCCAGCGCGTGCGCCGTGGCCGCCGTCGCCCGGGCGCGGGGCCTCGTGGCCGGAGACACGGTCCGGGTCGTGATGGAGGGCGGGGAAGTGACCGTGCGCTTCGAGGCCGACGGCGTGCACCTGAGGGGGGAGGCGGTGGTCGTGTATGGCGGGGCGGTGCGGGGGGACGTTTGGGAGGGGTGGGGATGAGGGGGGTCGCGGCGCTTTGCGCCGCTCCCAGGGGGTCGGCGCGCTGTGCGCGCCTCCGAGGGGGTCGGCGCGCTGTGCGCGCCTCCGAGGGGGGCGGGGCCTGCGGCCCCTTCGAGGGGGTCGCGGCGCTTTGCGCCGCTCCGAGGGGGGCGGCGCCGGCGGCGCCGCCGAGGCTAGCTTCGCGCGGCCTCCTGCCGGGGCGGGTCGGGGGCTCGGCGAGGGTGTTCGGCTTTGCGCTCCGTGAAGAGGGTCAGGTGGGTCAGGTCGTGGAACAGGCGGAGCAGAATCGATCGGGGGCCGGGGGTCGAACCGGCGAGCTGCGGGACGATGGCTTCGGCGAGCTTGAGGGCTGCCGCGGATTCGAGAGACGAACGGACGGCGTACCGGTAGAACCGGGCCTTGTCCCGCGGGCTGTACTCCCCCGCGCCCTCCGCGATGTTGAGGCCGATCGAGGAGACCGCACGCTGGAGCTGGTCGGCCAGCGATCGGTCGAATCTTCGCAGGCGGTCCACCACCGGACGGACCTCGACCTGCAGCCGCACTGCGAGCTGGAAGACCTCCATCCGCTCATGCGGAAAAAGCCCGTCGGGATTTGCCATGGCCAAAGATGTCGACGCCGCTCAACCATCGGAATGGCCGAATCGGTCGCCATCCCTGCACGATCGGCCGCCAATGAGCGCCCCCCTCGGAGGCGCGCGGAGCGCGCCGACCCCCTCGAAGGGACCGCAGGTCCCGCCCCCCTCGAAGGGGCGCGCAGCGCCCTGACCCCCTCGAAAGGGCGCGCAGCGCCCTGACCCCCTCGGAGGCGCGCCCAGCGCGCCGACCCCCTGGGAGCGGCCGCAGGCCGCGACCCCTCACTCCATCCCTTCCAGCCGAAATCCCGCCCGAAGACACGTCTGCTCGAACGTCCGATCCGCTTCGAGCCGGTAGACGAGGCACCGGGCCCAGGCGGTCATGCGCCGCGTCTCGTGCTCGTAGTCCCGCAGCCGATCCATGTTCGCCTGGAATTCCGGTCGCAGCCGACCGTCGCCGTCGTAGAAGGAGTCCTTGCCGCGGATCACGCCCGGCAGCACTTCGTTCTCGACGAACGTGACGTAGCGGATGTACTTCCGCCCGACGCCGTCCAGCTCGGAATAGAAGAACGACAGGTCGAACAGGGTCACGGGATCGAACAGGTCCGTCAGCTGCATCTGCTCGAACATCGACCACACGTCCGGGCCGGTGTCCGACCCCGGGATGCGGAAGTAGAACGGCGCCGGCCTCTCGCCGCGCTCGTAGGCCGCCTGCCAGCCCGAAAGTCCGCTGTCGATCGCGGCGACGAACTGGTCCTGCACGACGACGGCGTCGTCGAGATTCGTCACGAGCCCGTCGATGATCTGCTCGCGCCGGGCCGCGTCCACGCGCGCCTCGTTCCAGAGATTGGCCTGAAGGCCCAGGAAGACGCCGAGCACGACGATGACGAGCTCGACCACGATGGACGTCCAGTCCTGATCCCGGACGTGGGCGACGGCGCGGCGGAGGATCATGGATTCGTGGAAGAGGAGAGGACGCCCCCGCGGCCGGTGTCCCGGTCGAGAGCGATGATGGAGCCCCTGCGTCTGCGGCTTCCACGATGCGCCCCACACCCAAGTTCGGTCAAGGCAAGACCCCCCGCAGGGACCGAAGGTCCCGCCCCCCCTCGGAGCGGCGCAAAGCGCCGCGACCCCCTGGAAGGGACCGAAGGTCCCGCCCCCCCTCGGAGCGGCGCAAAGCGCCGCGACCCCCTCGAAAGGGCGCGCAGCGCCCTGACCCCCTCGGAGGCGCGCCCAGCGCGCCGACCCCCTGGAAGCGGCGCAAAGCGCCGCGACCCCCTACGTCCTCACCCTCACCATCAAAACCACCCCCGCCGCCCCGAACACCGCGTTCGGCAGCCACGCCGCCACCAGAGGATCGATCGTTCCGGCGGCCCCCGCCGCCCCCGCGATCTTGAACAGCATGAGGTAGACGATGGTCACGGCCAGGCTGATGCCCACGCCGTAGGCGGCGCCGCCCCGGCGCGACGAGGTGGCCAGCGGCGCGGCGAACAGCACGATGACGAGGCTCGCCACGGGCAGCGCGATCTTCTGCCACAGCTCCGTCTCGAGCTGCAGCGGCTTGCCGCCGGAGCGGCGCAGGATGCCGATGAAGCGCTTCAGCTCGGCGAAGCGCATCTGCTCCGGCTCCTTCGGCCGGGCGAGCAGGTCTTCGGGCTTCTCGCTGAACGACGGCTGGCGCAGGGACGAGAACTCCATCGTGCGCTCCTGACCCGGCCCGTAGAACAGGCGCACGTAGCCGTCGTAGAGGGTCCAGCCGCTGTCGGGCAGGAAGGCGGCGGTCCGCGCCACGAGCTGGCGGCCCGGCACGTCCGGCTCGTCGCCTTCCCGCTCCATGGCGAGGCCGTAGATGCGGTTGGCCTCGGGGATGAGGCGGCGGATCTCGAAGACGTCGCCGTGCTGGTTGCGGTAGACGAAGTCCTCGCGCGTCTGGCTGTTCCGGTTCGCGCCCATCACTTCGGCGCGCTTCTGGTCCGCGACGGGCGCCAGCTCGGACAGGGCGAGGCCGAAGAGCGTGAGCAGCACGCCCATGATCGGGACCCACAGGAAGAGCCGGTGGAAGCTGACGCCGCCGGACTTGGCGGCGGCGACCTCCGAATGACGCGTCATCGTGTTGACGGTGAACACCGTCGCGATGAGCGCCGCGATGGGCAGGGACCACACCATGAAGGTGGGGAGCTGGTAGACGTAGCCCATGGCGACGGCGCCGGCGCTGAGTCCCCGGGCCTGGAACTTGTCCAGGTTGTCCGTCACGTCGCCGAGGATGAACAGCGCCGGCGTCGAGATCGTGAACAGGATCGTCAGTCTGACGAACTGCCCGATGATGTAGCGGTCGAGGAGGCGGAACACGGCTCAGCTCCGGCGCAGCGCGCGCAGCGGGCGCTGCACGAGGCTGCGCAGCGAGTACCAGAAGTCGTCCCAGCCGCCGCCCCGCGACGTCGCCATCACCTTGCCGAGCCGTGAGACGCCGATCAGGCCGAGGATCAGGAAGACGATGTTGGCGGCGAACATCGCCAGGAACGGGGAGACCTTGCCCGTGTCGCCCAGGGACTCCCCGCCGATCAGGCCCACGTAGTAGACGCCGAAGATGGAGACCGAGACGGCGATGACCATGCCCACCCCGCCCCGCGGGAAGCGGATCGCGAGGGGCACGCCGATGAGAACGAAGACGATGCACGCCACCGGGATCGCGATCTTCTTCCACCACTCGACCCTGCGCTGGTTGACCCGGACCTGAAGCGCCCGGGCCTCGTCGCCCAGCGTCATCAGCCGCGAGCGCACCCGCTGCGTCAGCGGGTCGTGGGCCGCGGCCCCCTCCGACATCGCCGGTGTGAAGCGTTCCGCCGTCGTGTCGTCCAGCTCACGGTGCCGGCCCTGTCCGGCGAGGGCGTCGGAGACCGTCTCCTGCGACAGATCCGCCGTCTCCTGACGCACCTTCGCCAGGTCCGCCGACGCCCCGGCGATGTCCTGCGACAGCATCGCCATGGTCATCTCGCGGTCCGAGCGGTACTGGTCCTGGCTCCGCTGGAGCTGGTTGCCCACGTCCGCGATGCGCAGCCGCTGCTCGTCGTAGAACACGCGCTGGAACTGGTCCGGCTCCTCCTGCCCGACCTCGTGGATCCAGCCGTTGTACAGCGTCAGGAACAGGTCCGTGCGCGCCCGGTTGAACGCCATCTTCCCGCTGTCCGCGTAGATCGTCCGGTAGCGCTCCGGGTCGCTCATGTCGTAGATGGCGACGTCGCTCAGACGGTTCGTCGCCGGATCGATGCGCGCCGCCTGGAGGTAGTAGCGCGAGCGCAGATCGCCCGCCTGGATCTCGTTGATGACCTGCTCCTTGAGCTGCAGCGTCGGGCTCTTCCGCGCGATGTCGATCAGCAGGTTCGAGAGCTGGTGGTTCGTCTCCGGCAGCACCCGGTCCATGAAGTAGACCATGCCCACCGTCAGCAGCGTCGCGCAAAGCAGCAGCGGCACGAGCAGACGCGCGACGTTCACGCCGCTCGCCTTCAGCGCCGTGATCTCGTTCTCCGCCGCCAGGTTCCCGAACGCGTACAGCACCGCGACGAGCACCGCCATCGGCACCGTCAGCGCCAGCGTGTGCGGGATCGACAGCGCGAATACGTTCAGGATCACCGACCAGGACAGACCCTTGCCCGCCAGGTCCTTGAACCGCTGCGCCACCACGTTGATGAGCAGCAGCCCGCTCAGCGTGCTGACCGCGAACAGGAACGGCCCCAGGTGGGACCGGATGAGATAGCGTGTGAGGATCCGCATGCCTGACCGGTTGAGAAACCTCTAAAGCCTGACGATATTTCGAGTTCTGTGCTCCCACAAGCGACCCACCTGCCGGACGCGGCGTGACGGATGCGCCTTCGCGGGCTGCTGCTCCTCCTGCTCCTCGCCTTCGCGGCGCCGCTCCTCGCCGAGCGTCGCCGGGCCCCCGCGCGCCCCGCGCCCCCGGCGGCCGAGGCCGCGCCGCCCGCCGCCGCGCCCGCCGCCGTGGCCGCGCACCCCGCCGCCGCCGCCGCGCCCGCCGACACCGGCACCGTCCGCCTCGGCCTCGAGCGCCTGCCCCTGCCGTTCCCCGTGGATCTCCGCGCGGCGACGCACGCGGTCCCCGGCGGAACGCACGCGGTCCCCGGCGGCTCGCCCGCCGCCCCGGACGCGGCGCCCGCCGCGGACCTGGCGTCCGCCTGGGCCGCCACCCGCGACTCCGCCCTCGCCCGCCTCGCGCTGGCGAGTACGCCCCCCCAGCCCGCGTTGTTCCCCGAGCCCCAGCCCCAGCCCGAGCCCCAGCCCGAGCCCCAGCCCGAACCTCAGCCTCAGCCTCAGCCTCAGCCTCAGCCTACCTCCACTCTCCTCCCCACCGTCGTCACCCGCTACGCCGACCTCGCCATGGACGTCGAGGGCCGCGGCGAGCTGGGCGGCGCGTGGAGCCGCTTCCGGCCCTGCGACCCGTCGTACCAGCTCGGCTGCAACCCCGGCCTGTTCCCGCAGCTCCGGCCCGACATGCAGTTCTCCGTGCGCGTGGCCGGCACGGTCTCGGACCGCATCCACGTGGACGTCGACTACGACCAGCGCCGGGAGTTCAGCGCGGCGAACAACATCAACCTGTGGTACCAGGGCAAGCCGGGCGAGCTGGTGCAGCGGGTCGAGGTCGGGGACGTCGCCATCGCGCTGCCGCCGTCCCGCTACCTGACGGAGGGCATCCCCGGCGGCAACTTCGGGTTCCGGGCCACGGCGGCGCGGGGTCCGCTGAGCCTGGAGGCGGTGTTCGCGCAGCAGAAGGGCGACGTCGCCAGCCGCGAGTTCCGGCTCGGCAGTCTGGGCGCGGGCTCCGCCGGCTCCGGGGGCTTCGTGCAGGACCAGGAGCTGGTGCTGGACGACGGCGACTACGCCCGGGGCCAGTTCTTCTTCGTCGTCGACCCGCGCTCGCTGCGGGGCTACCCGCAGATCGACGCGCTGAGCCTGCGCGGGGACGCCGCGTCGGCGGACGTGCGCCCGCGGGACGGGCAGTCCATCGTGCTGTACAGGGACGAGCGGCCGACGCTCACGAACCCGCAGCAGCAGGCGCAGCTCGGCTACTTCCAGGCGCAGGCAGAGACGGCCGGCGGCGAGCAGCGGCACAGCGGTCTGTTCCGGCGGCTGGTCCCGGGGGAGGACTACGTGGTGGACGCGAGCGGGCTGTGGCTGACGCTCCGCTCGCCGCTGCGGGAGGACGAGGCTCTGGCCGTCGGCTACGTGACGGCGGCGGGCGACACCGTGGGCGCCCTCGTCGGCTCGGACCGGGACCCGGCGGGGCCGCCGCCCACGCTGCGCCTGCTGCGCGGGCCCACGACGCAGCACCAGCCCGGCTCGGCCACGTGGGAGTACGAGATGCACGAGGTCTACCGCGTGGACACGTCCGACCGGCTGGACCCGTCCACCGTCGACCTGCGCGTGACGCTCGGTCAGCAGGACGCCGGCCGGGCGTTCGTCGAGGCGAACGGGCAGCAGGTACCCTTCCTGCGCCTTTTCGGCCTGGACGAGGAGGCGCCGAAGGACAAGCTGGACGCGAGCCGCATCTACCAGCCCGGCGCCGGCTCGCTGACCGGCTCGGCGACGGGCGTGCGCGTCGCCGGCACGTTCGTCGTCTTCCCGACGCTGAAGCCGTTCGCCGTGCCGCCGGCCACGTCCGCGCTGGACTCCGCGGCCGCGGCCGCCGCCCTCGACGGGGACGCCAACCCCGCCATCTACGACGAGCCCGACCCCGTCACGCGCGCCAACGCGTCCCGCTTCCGCCTGGCCTTCCACTACAGCGTGCCCGTGGAGGGCACCGGCGCGTCCTTTTCGCTGGGCGCGTTCGGGCTGCGGGACGGCAGCGAGCGCCTGACGCTGGACGGCCGGCCGCTGCAGCGGGACGTCGACTACGCCGTCGACTACGAGCTCGGCACCGTCACGCTGCTGCACCCCGAGTCGCTGCTGGCCGGGAGCCCCGACGGGACGATCCGCGCCACGTGGGAGCAGAAGGCGGTCTTCGACGTCGCCCCGACCTCCCTGTTCGGGCTGAACGCCGCCTACGACCTGGGCGAGCGCGGTCAGCTCCACTTCGTGTCCGTCTTCCGCTCCGAGAAGGCGCTCCAGACCCGTCCCGAGCTCGGCCTCGAGCCGGCGTCCATCCTCATGGGCGGCGTCAGCGGCTCCGTCGACCTGGGCGGCGCCTGGCTCGACCGCATGATCTCGGCGCTGCCGTTCCGGGTCGGCGGCGGGCCGGGTGGCGGCCCGGGCGCCGAGGGCGCCGGCCCCGGCGCCGCCGCGCAGGCCGCCCAGCCCTTCACGCAGCTCCGCCTGACGGGCGAGCTCGCGGCGTCCATGCCCGACCCGAACACCCGGGGCGACACGTACCTCGACGACTTCGAGGCCACGGACGCGCTCCCCCTCTCCCTGCAGCGGCGGGACTGGACGCTCGCCTCGCGGCCGGAGCAGACGACGGGCGCCGAGGACGCGCTGCCGCCCGCCCCGTCCGTCGACAACGCCGCGTCCCTGGTCTGGCAGCACGACTACAACGTGGGCGGCCAGACCCTGGGCGCCCGCACCGCGCTGTCCATCGACAGTCTGATAAGCATCGCGGGGGCGGAGGTCCCGGAGCCCGTCATGTACCTCACGTTCGGGGGCACGCCGGCCCTCGACGGTGGCGACGGCACCGGCGGGACGGGGACGGGCACCGCGGCCGGGGACCGGCTCTGGCGCGGGATCACGACCGTGCTCTCGCCCACGGGGCGGGACCTCAGCAACACGGAGTACCTCGAGTTCTACGCGGCGGCGCCCGAGGGACGGGACCTCGCGCTGGTCGTGGACCTGGGCGACCTGTCCGAGGACGCGTTCTACTTCGACTCCGCCGGCGCGACGAACGGCGCGTACGCGGACGACGGGCGGCCGTGGGGCCTGGGCGTGCTGGACGAGGAGGCGCGGCTGTCGGAAGGCGAGGTGTGGAGCCAGTCTGCGGACCGGCGCGGGCTGTGGGACCAGCCGTGCCTGGCGGAGCCCGGCAAGTCCTACCCGCTGGGCGACCCCCGGGCCGACTGCACCCGCGGCAACGGCCTGGTCGACACGGAGGACCTGGACGGGAACGGCTTCCTCGAGACCGCCGACGGGCCCCACTTCCGCTACGTGATCCCGCTCCAGGGGCTGTCGAAGTACCTCGTCCGGGACCGCTCGCAGACGCGCACCGGCTTCGCGCTGTACCGCATCCCCCTGCACGGCGCCGACGGGCTCGCGCTGAACGGCGCAGGCGCCGGCACGCTGCGCTCCGTGAAGGAGCTGCGCGTGACCGTGACGGGCGATCCGGGGGCGACGTCCCTCATCGAGGTCGCCCGGCTCCGCCTCGTCGGCTCCCGCTGGACGAAGCGCCTGGGCAGCGGCGTGCTGGCGGGCCTCGTCGGCTCGGACGCCGGCTTCGGGTCGGCGACGACGAACGTCCGCGTCGGCCCCGTCAGCCGCATCACCGACGGCGGCACGTACGCCTCGCCTCCGGGCGTGCACAGCGAGCTGCAGGACCCCACGGCGGCGTACGGCGTGGGCGGCGTCGAGTACAACGAGAAGTCGCTGCGCGTCGCGTTCGACGCGCTGGAGGCGGGCGAGCGGGCCGAGGTCTACTACCGCTACCCGCAGAACCCCCGCAGCTTCCTGAGCTACCGGGACCTGCGCTTCTGGGTCGTCGCGCCTGCGCGGCCGGGCCTGGCCGCCGGCGACCTGCGCCTGCTCCTGAAGGTCGGCACCGACGACAAGAATTACTACCTGTACCAGACGCCCCTCACGCCCGCCGCCGCGGCGTCCGTCCGGGCCGGGGACTGGAACCCGGAGCGCGTCGTCGACTTCCAGCGCTGGTTCGACCTGCGCGCCCGGGCGGAGGAGGAGCTGGCGGCCCGGGGCGGCGGGTCCGAGCAGCCGATCACGGTGTGGAGCGACGACTCGACGTACGCCGTCGTCCTCCAGGACCGCGCCCGGGCCCCGAACCTGGCCGCCGTCCGCGAGCTGACGCTGGCCGTCTACAACGCGTCGGGCTTCCCGCTGGACGGGGAGGTCTGGATCGACGACCTGCGGCTGGGCGGCGCCGTCACGGACCCGGGCGTCGCCGGGCACCTGGACCTGGACTTCCGCGCCGGCGACTTCCTGTCGGGCACCGCGTCCCTGGCGGGGCAGGGCGCCCGCTACCGGCAGCTCCGGGACGGCCCCGACTACCAGGGCAGCGCCGACTGGGGCGTGACGGGGACCGCGCGGCTGGACCGAATGCTCCCGGCGTCGTGGCAGATCGCCGCGCCCCTCACCTTCCAGTTCGACCGCACGGCGCTCGACCCCCTCTTCCTGCAGGGCAGCGACGTCGCCGCCGGTCAGCTCACCGGGCTGCGGGGCAGCGGCGCCGGCGTCACGCGCGTCGGCGTGGTGCTGCGCCGGGACGCGCCGGCGGACAGCTCGCTGCTCGGCGCGATCCTGGACGGCGCGGCGCTGAGCGTGAACTACGCTTCGGCGGGCACCGACCGGGTGCTGACCAGCGAGAAGACGCGCTCGCTGGAGACGGGGCTGACGTACGGCGTCGCCCCGCGGAACCGGGACTTCCCCCTCACGCCCGCGTTCTTCGACCGGCTGATCCGCGCCGTCGCCCCCGGCTGGCTGGAGGAGTCGGAGCTGGTGCGGCGCCTCACCGACGCGAACCTGCGCTGGACGCCGGCGGACCTGTCGTTCGCGACGACGTGGCGGGACCGGAGCTCCCGCTCGTGGCGCTACGCGGACCCGCTCTCCGCGGCCGGGCAGGACCCGCTGCCGCCGACGCTGGCGCCGGACCGGCGGCTGGACACGGAGCTGCGCCTCGCGCTGCGGCCGGTGCAGTCCCTGGGCGCGTCCGTCGACGTGCGCAGCGGCCGGGACCTGCTGCCGCCGGACGAGGCGGTGGACGGCGACCTCGCCCGGTCGGCCCTCCAGCGCGAGCGGCGCAGCCTGGCCGGGCTCGACGTCGGCTGGGAGCGGGAGCGCAGCGTCGCCGGCCGCCTGGACTTCCGGCCCCGCCTCTCCGACTGGCTGCAGCCAGGGCTCACGTACTCATCCAGCTTCCGCGGCAGCCGCAGCCCGTCCCTGCTGGAGGTCCAGGTCCTGGGGCCCGACACGACCGCCGTCATGCAGCGCGGGCTCAGCGCCGAGCGGCAGCTCACGCGCACGCTGCGCATCAGCCCGGCCCAGCTGCTGGACTCCAGCCGCGTCGCCGCCGCCGTGCTGCCCATCGACCTGTCCTGGAACGGCGCCCTCAGCTCCCGCTTCGACCGGGGCACCGCGGCGCCCGGGCTCGGCTACCAGCTCGGGCTCGGCGGCTTCGACGCGTTCCGCTCCGTCGGCGGCGACTCCGCCGTTTCCGCCCTGTCCCGGGACCTGTTCCGTGCCCGCTCCGGGCTGGCGCTGCCCCTCGGCTCCCGCGTCGAGGTGGGCTACTCCGAGGGCGGCTCCACCATCGAGAACCTGCGCGGCGGCTCCCGCACGCAGGACGAGCGCACGTGGCCCGACGTCCGCCTCTCCTGGGGCAGCCTGCCCGTGCCCGCGGCGCTCGCCGGCCTGTTCTCCCGCGTCTCCCTCGCCGCCGGCTACGAGCAGACGGACCGGACCGACCACCTGACCGGCGGGGCGGGGGAGGTCCGCACGCGCGACGACCGCAGCGTGCCCCTCCAGCTCGGCCTCGGACTCGGCGCCGGCGTCAGCGCGACCTACACCGGCGCCATCACCCGCGGCAACACGTCCGACCCCACCGGCGCCGCCCGCTCCACGTCCATGGACCACGGGGTGCAGGTCTCGGGTAGTTTCCGGGCGCCGGACGCCATGCGGGACCGGTTCCCGGCGCCGTTCCGGCTGTCCCTGCGCTGGCGCTACCAGTCCGAGCGCGAGTGCCGGCTCGGCCTCGCCGGGGGCGACGGCTGCTCCCCCTACATCGACCAGATCAACCGTGGCATGCACCTGACCCTCGAGACGGTCCTCTCGGAGCTGAACGTCGGCCTGCAGATGAGCTGGGACGACCGCCAGAGCTTCATCGGCACCCGCACCGGCTCCAGCCAGTTCCAGCTCGGCTTCTTCGGCCAGTTCCGCTTCCAGTCCGGCGAGCTGCCCGCGCCCGCGCTGCCGGGGGCGCCCCGATGAGCGCGGCGGTCCCGCTTCGCCGCTCTCCCGCTCGCGGCAGCGGCCGCCCTCGGGCTCGCGGCGTGCGGCGGGTCCGACTCGGGCGACGTCGCGTCCGCCGCCTCGTCGCCTTCCGCCGACGTGCCGGCGTTCCACGCGGACTCGGCCATGGCCATGATCCGCACGCAGGTCGCGTTCGGCCCCCGGGTGCCCGGAACGCCCGCCCACGAGGAGCAGCTCCGGTGGATGACGGACTACCTGCGCGGACGCGCGGACACCGTCGAGGTGCGGCGCTTCACCGCCAAGCTCCCGTCCGGCGACACGCTGCCGCTCGCGAACGTCTTCGCCCGCTTCAACCCGGACGCCCGGGACCGCGTGCTCCTCGTCACCCACTGGGACACGCGGCCGATCGCCGACAAGGACACGGGCGCGGCGCGCACGAAGCCGATCCCGGGGGCGAACGACGGCGGCAGCGGCGTCGCCGTCCTGTTGCAGCTTGCGGACGTCTTCTCCCGCCATTCTCCGCCCATCGGCGTGGACCTACTGTTCACGGACGGCGAGGACTACGCGACGCCGGATCGCCCGGAGGAGGACATGTACCTGGGCGCGAAGCACTTCGCGGCCAATCAGCCGCCGGGCTACGCGCCGCTCTACGGCGTGCTGGTGGACATGGTCGGGGACCAGTCGCCGCGCTTCCCGGTGGAGGCGAACTCCGCGAGCATGGCGCCCGAGGTCGTGCAGCGGGTGTGGAACGTGGCCGAGGAGCTGGGCTACGGGGACCTGTTCGTGAAGGAGGGCGGCCTGTCCGTCACGGACGACCACCTGCCCCTGAACGAGGCGGGCATCCGCACGGCGGACGTCATCGACCTCGACTACGGCCCCGGCAACGCCTACTGGCACACGCTCCAGGACACGCCGGAGCACACCAGCGCCCGCGGCCTCCAGGCCGTCGGTAAGGTCCTCGCCAGCCTGATCTACCGGGGCGGCTGACGCCGTTCGCCGCCGGGCGCGGGAGACGACCCGCGCCCGGCCGGCCGCCCCCGCACGCCGGCGGGAGGCCGCCCCACACGTGACCCTCACACCCGACGAGCGCCGCGCCCTCGCCTTCGTGGCGCTGCTCCTCACCGCGTCCGCCGTCGTGCGCATCCTGAAGACGCCCGGCGCGCCGCTCTCCGCCGACGCCGAGGCGATGGACATCGGAGCGAAGGAAGACACGGTCCGGGGGCTGATGGCGGGAGCGGCGGGAACGGCACGGACGGGCACGCGTTCGCGCACACGCACAGGCGAGGATCTTCCGCGGCCGCCGGTGTGGCAGGCGCCGCCGCCCCTCGAAGTCATGGCCCCGGAGCCCGACCCGACCGGCGACCCGCGCAACTCCGCGGCGTCCGCCTCCGCGCTCCTCCGCGCCTCCGCGCGAACCGCCGCCGCAAAGGACACGAAGGACCGCGGATCCGCGAAGGCGCCGAGCCGCGGGCCCGACGCAACCGCTCCTCGCCGGGATCCGCCCGTCGACCTGAACCGCGCCGACGCGGCGGAGCTGGAGACGATTCCCGGCATCGGGCCGGCGCTGGCGGGGCGCATCGTCGCCTGGCGAGAGGCGAACGGGCGCTTCCGGACGCTGGACGACCTCGTGAAGGTGCGCGGGATCGGCCCGAAGACGCTGGAGAAGCTCAGGCCGTATCTGCGCGGAATCCCTTGATCTGCGGGAGGTTTCTGTCTACGTTCAAGCTTCCACTCCCCGATCATCGATGCGCCCCCTGTCCCCGGGGCACTCTGGCCGTTGACCATGGCAGCTAGCACACCCGCGACACAGGCGGCTGACCGGATCGGCGAGCTCCTCGTGCGCGAAGGCCTCGTCTCGCCCGAGCAGCTCCAGACCGCTCTGCGCGACGCCCGCGAGAACCGCACGCGCCTCGGCTTCGCCGTCATCAAGCTCGGCTACGTGGCCGAGGACGAGCTGACGCGCATGCTGGCGAAGCAGTACCACGTCGCGGCGGTGGACCTGAACCGCGTCGTGGTCGATCCGAAGATCCTCCGCCTCATTCCGGGCGACGTCGCCACGAAGCACCTCGTGCTGCCGCTGCGCCGCGTCGGGCGCACCCTCACGGTGGCCATGGCGAACCCCAGCGACGCCGCCGCCGTCGACGTCCTCAAGTTCATCACCCGCTACGAGATCGAGCCGGTCGTGGTGGGGGAGTACACCCTCAAGAAGCACCTCGAGAAGTACTACGAGTCCGCCGACGAGCGCATCCAGGAGCTCCTCGACTACATCGAGGACGACGACGTCCAGATCGTCGAGGAGGATGAGGACGAGGTCAGCGTCGCCGCGCTGCAGGTGCAGGTCGAGGAAGCGCCCGTCGTCCGCCTCATCAACGGCATCCTCACGGACGCCGTCATGCGCGGCGCCTCCGACGTCCACATCGAGCCGTACGAGAAGGAGCTCCGCGTCCGCTACCGCATCGACGGTGCGCTCTCGGAGATCATGAAGCCGCCCATGAAGATGAAGGCGGCGCTGACGTCCCGCGTGAAGATCCTGGCCGACCTGAACATCGCCGAGCGGCGCGTGCCCCAGGACGGCAGGATCAAGATGAGGATCCGCAACAAGGTCGTCGACTTCCGCGTCTCGACGCTGCCCGTGATCTTCGGCGAGAAGATCGTGCTGCGCATCCTCGACCAGACCAACCTGAGCCTGGACCTCGAGGCGTTCGGCATGGAGCCGAAGGCGCAGACGGACTTCATGGACGCCATCACGAAGCCGTACGGGATGGTCCTCGTCACCGGCCCCACCGGCTCGGGCAAGACGACGACGCTCTACTCGGCGCTGTCCAAGATCAACTCCGTCGACACCAACATCATGACGGCGGAGGACCCCGTCGAGTACAACCTCACCGGCATCAACCAGGTCCTCGTCCGCAGCGAGGTCGGCATGTCCTTCGCCGCCGCGCTGCGCGCCTTCCTGCGACAGGACCCGAACATCATCATGGTCGGCGAGGTCCGGGACCTGGAGACGGGCGGGATCGCCATCAAGGCGGCGCTGACGGGCCACCTCGTGCTGTCGACGCTGCACACGAACGACGCGCCGTCCACCATCACGCGCCTCATCGACATGGGCCTCGAGCCGTTCAACGTGGCGGCCGCCCTCAACCTCGTCTCCGCGCAGCGCCTCGTGCGCCGCATCTGCAGCCACTGCAGGGAGGAGACGAAGTACCCGGACGAGTTCCTCGAGGCCGCCCACGTCAACCACTCGAACCACCCCTCCATGAAGTTCTTCAAGGGGAAGGGGTGCGACGTCTGCGGCGGCACGGGCTACAAGGGGCGGCAGGGGCTCTACGAGATCATGCCCGTCACGCAGGCGCTCCGGAAGCTCATCATGGCCAGCGCCGGAACCGACGACCTGCGCGCGCAGGGCCTCGTGGACGGCATGCTCACGCTGCGCATGGACGGCCTGCTCAAGGTCACACGCGGCATCACGACACTGGAAGAAGTCATCAAGGAGACCGCCGGATGAGCAGCACCATGGCCGCGTCGCAGTCGCAGCAGCAGGACGGGATCAACCTCCGCGTCCTCCTCGAGGACATGCTGACGCGCGGCGCGAGCGACCTCCACATCACCGCCGGCGAGAAGCCCAAGTTCCGCGTCGACGGCAACCTCGTGGACGCCGGCATCGACCGCGTGCTCGGCCCCCGGGACACGCTCCAGATCGCCTACTCCATCCTCACGGAGAACCAGAAGAAGCGCTTCGAGAACGACGACGAGCTCGACTTCTCCTTCGGCATCCAGAAGCTCGCCCGCTTCCGCGGCAACGTCTACCGCCAGCGCGGCTGCGTGGCCATGGCCATCCGCGTCATCCCCTTCGAGATCCTGAACTTCGACAAGCTCGGCCTGCCCGACATCGTCAGCAGGCTCGCCGAGAAGCCCCGCGGCCTCGTCCTCGTCACCGGGCCCACCGGCTCCGGCAAGTCGACCACCCTCGCCGCCATGATCGACAAGATCAACCGCGAGGACCACGGGCACATCCTCACCATCGAGGACCCCATCGAGTTCGTGCACCGCCACCAGGGCTGCATCGTCAACCAGCGGGAGGTCGGCGCCGACACGAAGTCCTTCACCAGCGCACTCAAGTACGCCCTGCGCCAGGACCCGGACGTCGTCCTCATCGGCGAGATGCGCGACCTCGAGACCATCGGCGCCGCCCTCACCATCGCCGAGACCGGTCACCTCGCCTTCGGCACGCTGCACACCAACTCCGCGGCCGAGAGCATCAACCGCATGATCGACGTCTTCCCGTCCCACCAGCAGTCCCAGGTACGGGCCCAGCTCGCCTTCGTCCTCGAGGGCGTCGTCACCCAGACCCTCATCCCCAAGGCCTCCGGCCACGGCCGCGTCTGCGCCGTCGAGATCATGATCTGCACCCCCGCCATCCGCGCCTGCATCCGGGACGACAAGGTGCACCAGATCTACTCCATCATGCAGGCCGGCAAGAAGTTCGGGATGCGCACCCTGAACGACTCCCTCTACCAGCTCTACATCGCCGGCGAGATCACCATCGAGGAGGCCGTGAAGCACTCGTCCGACCCCAACGAGCTGATGCGCATGGCGGGGCAGAGGGTCGATTGATGGTCCGTGCGTACAGGGTGTCACGCGGAGCCGCGGAGGAGCGCGGAGGAAGGCTTCGCCGCGGGACGTCCGGTTGCCGGCCGTCGCCGGATTCGGATTTCAAATTCTCACTCGTCGGACGAGGATCCGGCGTTCGGCCGCGGGCGTCGTGTTCGCCGCGAACGCTGACTCCGCCCCCTCCGCTTCTCCGCGCGAGATAACTGCCGGGACTACGCCATGGCGACGTTCACCTACTCCGCACGCACCCTCACCGGCGACCTCCAGAACGGGGAGATCGACCTCCCCAGCCGGGACGAGGTCATCGGGCACCTGCGCAAGTCGCGCCTGATCCCCGTCAAGATCGAGGAGAAGAAGGCCGGCGGGATCAACCTGAACATGACCATCGGCTCGGGCATCAAGACCCGGGACATCGTCATCTTCACCCGCCAGTTCGCCACCATGATCAACGCGGGGCTGCCCCTCGTGCAGTCCCTCGACATCCTGGCCAAGCAGACCGAGAACAAGCACCTGGCCGAGACCATCGGCAGGGTCCTCTACGACGTCGAGTCCGGCAACACCCTCGCCGACGCCATGCGCCGCCACCCCAAGGTCTTCACCGACCTGTTCACCAACATGGTCGCCGCGGGCGAGTCCGGCGGCATCCTGGACGTCATCCTGCTCCGCCTGGCGTCCTTCCTCGAGAAGAGCGACGCCCTCAAGCGCAAGATCAAGAGCGCCATGATCTACCCGACCGTGATCATGTGCGTCGCCGTCATCGCCGTGGCCGTGCTCCTCATCTTCGTCATCCCGACGTTCCAGAAGATGTTCGCCGACGCCGGCGTGCCGCTGCCCCTGCCCACCCGCTTCGTCATCGCCATGAGCGCCTTCCTCCAGGCGTACTGGTGGGCCGTCGTGCTCGGCATCGCGGGCGCCGTCTTCGCCATCCGCATGTACTACAAGACCGACGCCGGCCACCTCACCGTCGACCGGCTGCTCCTGCGCATGCCCGTCATGGGCAACCTGCTCCGCAAGAGCGCCGTGTCCCGCTTCACCCGCACCCTCGGCACCCTCGTCGCCTCCGGCGTCTCCATCCTCGAAGGCCTCGAGATCACCGCCCGCACCGCCGGCAACCGCGTCATCCACGACGCCGTCATGCAGTCCCGCTCCTCCATCGCCGGCGGCGACACCATCTCCGACCCCCTCAAGCGCAGCGGCGTCTTCCCGCCCATGGTCGTCCAGATGATCAACGTCGGCGAGCAGACCGGCGGCCTCGACGAGATGCTCTCCAAGATCGCCGACTTCTACGACGAGGAAGTCGACGCCGCCGTCGAGTCCCTCCTCGCCGCCATGGAGCCCATCATGATCGTCGTCCTCGGGGTGATCGTCGGGGGGATGATCGTGTCGATGTATCTGCCGATCTTTGACATGATCAATACGGTGAAGTAGGGGGGGGTCCTGGACGAAACGGATCCTGTCCGCGGAACGAAACGCATTCTGTCCACCCCGAAATCAAGTTCTGTCCAAGCGCGGGGCGTTCATGCCAGCTAACGGTTGCCAAGAAATAAGTTACGGCGATACGATTCGTCTCCAGCATGGCACCTTAACTTGACCGCAACTCCCTGCGGGGATTCCGCATCCAGGCGCGGACCGTCGATCTGTCGAGAACATGGCAGGAGATCTCCCGCGAGCTTCTTGAGGTCGTCGGGGAAGGCCGGGTAGACGAGCAAATTCAGGACGGCGACCAGATCTTGGTGGATGAGTTCGTCCGTGTGGGTGGGGATTCGGGCGGCGTTACCGTGGCAGTCAGAATCATTGAATGGGAGGGGCCTCACTCGCCTGTCTCGTCATGGCGCATTGTGCGCCGGCTCGGTCCTGAGCCGCCCAGGGAGGAAGTAGATCGGGCGATCGCCTCCGTTTTGAATGACGAGAGGTTCTTCCGGATCTGCGCCACCTGTCGAGAGAAGAACCCGAACGGTTGGATGCACGGAACGTCCCTTTGTCAGGCCTGCGCTGAGGCGCAGGGCCTGGTCTACTGAGTCCCTGTCGAGTTTGCGGTGGCGCCACTCCCGGAGCCGCTGTCATGCATTTGCGCCCGGGCCAGTCCGCCCGAAGCCGTCGCGACGACTCTCCAGACGAGAACGGCCACTGCCAGCCAGCGCAGGCCCCTCCACAGCGGCCGTCTCCCGAAGCGGCGTGCGAAGGAGGGCCCACCTGGGGCAAATGGTACTTTCGGATCTGTTGATCGTGCCTACTTTGTAAAGGGGCCCATAAACAGGTAGCCACTTGGCGGCCAATCTCCCCGCGCCCGGTTCCCCAACTGGGGCGCTGTCCGACATGGTAGCGCCAGCCACCGCCACCGACCGTGGCGAATCAGCACAAAAGTAGGAATCCTTTCACGAAACAGGGGCGGCTGCCCATGAGTTCGCTGGATCCCGTTCGACTACGGCTCGAAACGTGGAAGCGCCAGCTTCTCGACCTTTCGCTACGGAACCGGTTATTGAATTACCGGCCGACGAAGGTCACCACCCTCGAGATCGTCGACGAGCACCCCACGCTGATCTTCAAGGGCCTGATGGACGGGCGGTCGTACCGTTTCGGGCCGCTCCCGGACTCGGACGACGACGCCTCGGACGACGAAGAAGAGCCGCAGCCGGAACTTGAGATCATCGAAGCGGTGACAGCCGGCACCGGCGAAGCCGAGGTCCACCCGCGCGAGTTCAAAGTTGGCCAGGATTTCGAGTCGATCGGGGGAGGGGAGCTCCCCGCGCACCATGTCGACCGCCACCTGCAGACGCGCCACTACCGCGACAAGCTGGAGAAGAACCTCGTCGCGATTCACCGGAAGGCCCAGTCCAGCCTCGATGAGCAAGGGGTCAACACGCTCTACCTTGCACTCGGCATGTTGGAGTGGTACGAGAGCGATAACTCGGACGAGCCTCGGAAGGCGCCGATCCTGTTGTTTCCCGTCGTACTGTCTCGGGAGACTGCGGCCGCACGGTACGTTCTGAGCCGCGGCGACGACGAACCGGTCATGAACCCGGCGCTCGTCGAGAAGATGCGACTCGACTTCGGCCTGAAGCTGCCGGACCTGCCGGAACTCACCGACGAACTCGATGTCGATGCGTTCCTTCTCTCTGTGCGGGAGGCCGTGGACGTTTATACCCGCTGGCGCCTCACGAGCGACATCGCGCTCAGTCTGTTCAGCTTTCAGAAGTTCCTGATGTATCGCGACCTCGAGCGTCATGAGGAGCGATTCCGGCAGCACCCGATGATCAAGTCGCTGAGCCGGGAGCCGGGGGAGGGGATCGATGGCGGTGGGAATGGTGCGTTGCCCGAGAACCTGGCGGGTGCCGACCTCGACGAGGCCATGGGCCCATGGGAAATCCCACAGGTCCTCGACGCAGACTCCAGCCAGCAGCGTGCCATCTTTGCCGCGCTCAGGGACTCCGACCTCGTTGTCGAGGGGCCGCCCGGGACAGGAAAGTCACAGACCATCACGAATCTGATCGCCGCGGCCCTCGCCGAGCGCAAGAAAGTCCTATTCGTCTCCGAAAAGATGGCGGCCCTCGAAGTGGTGAAGACGCGTCTGGAATCAACGGGCCTTGGCGACTTCGTCCTGGAACTGCATGGGCACAAGGTCCGAAAGACAGAGTTCGTGGAGGAGTTGGGTCGGGCCCTCGACGCCGACGTTCCGTGCGACGGGGATCACACCGCGGACTTCCGCAGACTCCAGACCCTCGTGCGGACTCTGAAGGGCTACGTCACGGCGCTCCACGCCCCCCATCCCGTGCTCGGGATCTCGGCCTACGAAGGGATTGGCCGCTTCTTCGACGTCAAGGATGCACCTGAGTTGGTCGTGCACTACGAGGACGTCACCAGTTCAACAGCGGAGGAGATCGAGGCCGCGGAGAATGATCTGCGCAACCTTGGGATCGTTCTCGGACGAATCGGTCCGCCACGCAAGCACGCGCTGCGCGGGATCGGGCTCGAGGACGGGAGTCGGGTGGCCCAGGCCGAGGTTCGTACGTCACTCGACGCAGCGCTCGACGCGCTGAGCGCACTGGTCGACGCAATGGACGAGGTGATGGGACGCGTGCCCGTGGTGCAGCCCCATACGTTCGGTGAGGCGCGTGACGCCATTGCCGCAGGGCGTCACCTCCTAGAGGAGCCAACCATAGACCCCGCCCTGACGGCAGGCGATGCATGGGCCGACGGGCGTCCAGACTCGGCAGACGATCTTCTTTGCAAACTGGGCGAGTACGACGCGGCACGCACCGCGGCCCACCAACTTTTCATGGACGACATTTTCGGCGACGATAGCCTCGAGGAGGCGACCACGACCTACGGCCGTGGCCTCGAGCATGGAGTGTGGCGCTGGTTCATGCCCTCCTATTGGAGCGCCCGCTCAGCCCTCCGGAAGCACCTGAAGCCCAAGACCCGCGCCGCTGCGGACGAGTTGCTGGCGGGCGCCCAAACGGCCCTCCGCACTCGCGAGAAGGCGGAGTGGCTCAGCGAGCATGGCACCCAGGGGAAGACCGTCTTCGCCCGCCATTGGCTGGGGACCGAGACCGACCTCGACGAGGTGCGGGCGATCGGTAATTGGCTGGAGGCTGGCGTGGAGCATCGCAGCGCGGACCGGTACGACCTGGTCGCACTCTCCGGATACATGGTCCAGGCCGACGACGAACGGATCGCGGAGGACCTGAAGCTCATCGGGGTCGTCGAATCGGCTCTCACCGCGGCCCGCCGTTCGATCGCGTCGTTCGCTGAGGCTACGAAACTCGATACGATGCTCGCCGGAGTTAGCGCGGACGAAGCCGAGCGGATCGGGAGCGTGGGGCTCAGGCTCACGGAAGTTGATGGGGCTATAGACGATCTGCCCGACTGGGCGCGACATAACCGGTACCGCGCCCAGCTCCGCGAGAGCGTGGCCGCGCCCTTCATCACGGCCGCCGTGGAGAAGAATCTGGATCCCGCGTCATACGAGCCCTCGTTCCGGCGGAGCTTCTACGACGCATGGGTGAATGCCGCGGTCGATGGCAGCCCGGAGCTCAGAGAGTTCTTTGGCGACACGCATGAGGAAGGCCTGCGGCAGTACCGTTCCCTCGACTCACAGAGCTTCAAGTTCGCCCGGGAACAGGTACGGGGTGCTCTGGCGAACCAGCGTCAGGAACTACTGAATGCCGCCCTTCAGAGCGAGACGCAGTTCATCAATGTTCAGGCTCGGAAGAGGAGGAACATTGCGCCGGTTCGGAAGATCCTCAGCAGGGCTCCTAGCGCGGTCCAGACGATCAAACCATGTTTTATGATGAGCCCGCTCTCCGTTGCCCAGTTCTTGGAGCCGGAGAACCTGCACTTCGACCTGCTCGTGTTCGACGAGGCCAGTCAAATCCGCCCCTCCGATGCCGTGGGCGCGTTCATCCGCGCCGACCAGATCATCGTAGTCGGAGACTCGCGACAGCTCCCGCCGACCAACTTCTTCGACGTCCAGATGGAGGAAGAGGAGCTCGATGAGGTGCTGGACGTTGGGGCCGGGCTCGAGAGCATCCTCGACGAGGTCGCTGTCTCGGGAACGCCGCGGCTCCGGCTTCGTTGGCACTACCGTAGCCTGCATGAGTCGCTCATCCGCTTCTCCAACGAGGAGTTTTATGCCGACGATCCGCTAATGACCTTCCCGCACGCGAACCGGACACGTGACGACCTCGGCCTACAGTTCGAGTTTCTCCAGGATGCCTATTATGCGGGCAAGGGGCGGAACCCCAGGGAGGCGACCGCCGTCGCTCAGGGTGTCGTGCAGCACATCAAGACCCAAGCAGGACGCCCCGAGCACGAGCGAGAGAGCCTCGGAGTGGGGACCTTCGGCATCAAGCAAGCGGACCTCATCCTCGACGAGTTGGACCGACTACGCCGGGAGGACCCGTCCATCGAGTGGTTCTTCAATCAGGAAGGAGAGAACGCGTTCTTCGTGAAGAACCTCGAGAACATACAGGGTGACGACCGGGACATCATCTTCCTGAGCGTCACATACGGACCGGATCAGGACGGCAACCTCTCGCGCAACTTTGGCCCGATCAACTCGGACGGTGGCAGCCGTCGACTGAATGTCCTCACTACGCGGGCGAAGAAGCGGCTTCGGATCTTCTCCACGATGCGTGGGAGTGACATCGACCCGACGGGCGTCTCGCCGAACGTGGAAAAGCTGGCCCGTTACCTCACGTACGCCGAGACGGGCAAATACCCCATGACAAAAAGGACCCTGCGAGAGCCGGATTCCCCGTTCGAGCGGAAGGTCATCGCGGCGCTAAAGGCCCATGACTACGCCGTCGTACCTCAGGTCGGGGAGGGAGGCTATCGGATCGACCTGGCTATCGTCGACCCAGAGGCTCCAGGACGGTATGTGTGCGGGATCGAGTGTGATGGCGCCGCGTACCACAGCGCCGCCACCGTCCGGGACCGGGACCGCCTCCGGCAGCATGTACTGGAGCTGCGCGGCTGGACAATTCATCGGGTGTGGTCGACCGACTGGTTCAAGAACCCGCGGGCACAGACGCGCCGGCTGATCGACCTGATCGAGAAGACCCGTAGCGAACAGATTGCCGGCCACCCGGGCGGTGCCGCGGCGGCGGCTCCGGCACTTCCGACGACGCCGCTTGAGGAGCCTGTCGAGGAGCATGGCCGAGTCCCGATCGAGGAGATTCCGATCGCAGCGTACGAGGAAGCCCGGCTGGGCCAACTGGGCGCACCTTCCGCCTTTTACGACACCTCATTGCGGCGGCTTCGCACCATTGCGGAGAGCGTGCTTGACGTCGAGGGACCGATCCATACCGCGGAAGCTGCTCGGCGGATCGCGGCCGCCTACGGAATGGAACGGGCCGGCCGTCGGATCGTGGGGCGCGTCCAGCGGTCCCTCGCCGCCCTTGTACAGGTTGGCCGGGCCCGGAAGAGCGGACCTTTCTACTGGTTGGTCGACAAGTCCATTCCCGTCCGGCACCGTGGCGACGAGGGACCTCAGGACGCGGAACTGATCGCACGGGAAGAGGTCGAGGCCGCAATCCTTCTGCTCCTCGAGTATCGCGCACCCCTAATCGACGACGAGATCGTTACCGAGACCACCCGGCTTCTTGGCTTCCGCCGGACTGGGTCGAAGCTCCGGACGATGGTGGAGGAGGCCCGCGATCGGCTTGTCGCGGACGGCGCGCTCCGGCCGGGTAGCCGAGGAATCCGGCTTCAATAGGCGCATGAGAGACCTTTCCCGTCCGTGCCCGTGCATGCAGCGCCTGAGCATCGTCAGTTTCCGTGGGCCAAGACAATGAACGGCTACGTCGCCACGACCGACGGCGACTGGTTCCGCTTCCTGTCGGACCAGGAGCAGGTCGACGAGGTCAACTTCTGGCAGCCGAACCCGTGGGGCGGCAGCTTCGGTGTCCTGCGCCGGGGCGAGCCGCTCTTCTTCAAGCTGAAGGCGCCGGACAACGCGATTGCGGGGCTCGGGTTCTTCGAGCAGTACTCCGAGCTCCCACTATCGCTCGCCTGGGACGCCTTCGGCATCAAGAACGGGGCGGCTTCTCTCCAGGCCGTGCGTGAACGGCTGGTGCGTCTGCGCCGACGCGACGTCCCGTGGTACGAGGACTTCGTCATCGGCTGCATCCTGCTATCCGAGCCCGTGTTCTGGCCCAGGGATCTCTGGATCCCGGAGCCGGCCGACTGGCGCCCGCAGATCGTGCGTGGCAAGACGTACGACCTGACGCGCGGCGTGGGCCGCGAGTTATGGGACGAGGTCCTGCTGCGGCTGGAGGCGGTTCGTTCCGCGGCCAGTCCGGATCCGCTGCTTCCGGGCGGGTACGGCGAGCCGACCCCGACGCCGCACCGCATCGGCCAGGGGATATTCCGCGTAGCGGTCACGGAAGCGTACGGTCGACGGTGCGCCATCACCCGCGAGAAGGCGCTGCCGGCGCTGGACGCCGCCCACATCCGGCCGTTCGCCGATAACCCCGTCCACTACGTCCGGAACGGCATGCTGCTGCGCTCCGACGTCCACAAGCTGTTCGACGCCGGCTACATCACGGTCACGCCGGATTACCACGTCCTCGCGAGTCGGCGGATGAAGGACGACTTCGACGATGGAGACAACTACCTGAAGCTCGACGATTCGCCCCTGTGGCTTCCCGCCACCGCAGAGCTGCGCCCGGACCCGGACGCGCTCCGGTGGCACAACGACAATCGGTTCCGTGGCTGAGCGACGCGAGGACGCCATCGTCTCCCTCCAGGCGGAGCTTCGCCGCTTCGCCCGAGAGCGCGACTGGGAGCGCTATCACACGCCCCGGAACCTGGCCGCGCTCATCGCCAGCGAGGCGGGCGAGCTGCTCGCGCTCTTCCGCTGGGGCGAGGACGCGGTCGCCAGCGCACCGGATCACGTGCGCAAGGAGCTCGCCGATGTGTT
>CAVSJO010000008.1:0-248435 GCA_963728445.1 uncultured Gemmatimonadales bacterium
GACGGTCACGAACGTCGTTCCCGTTGCGCAGATCACGCTCTCTCCCGCTCTGACCACCGTGACCGTCGGGGATTCCGTGCGCCTGCGTGCGCAGCTCCAGGATGGACAGGGTCAGCCGATCACGGGCCGTACCGTCACGTGGTCGTCCGCA
This sequence comes from uncultured Gemmatimonadales bacterium, assembly GCA_963728445.1. GTDB lineage: Bacteria > Gemmatimonadota > Gemmatimonadetes > Longimicrobiales > RSA9 > CAVSJO01. The sequence continues at coordinate 152 of CAVSJO010000008.1, forward strand.
GATCCCGGGGTCGCCGAGGTGCAGGGAGGGCTCGTACACGGGGTCGCCCCCGGCCACGCAGAGATCCGGGCTCAGGCGGAGGGCGTCGAGGCCATTGCAACGGTGGCGGTCAACGGCGCCAGTCTGGTTCTGGATCCGTCCTCCGTCACCTTCTCCGCCGCTGCCGGCGGAGACGACCCCGCCGCCGAGACCGTCAGTGTCTCGGCGGCCGGTGACCAGCCGGCGAGCGGCCTGGCTCTGTCGTTCGACTACGCCGAAGGCCAGCCCCACGGCTGGCTGAGCGCGTCCGTGAACCGCACGACGACCCCTCTCGTGCTGACGCTGCGGGCCAGCACGGGTTCACTGGACGTCGGTCAGTACGACGCCCTGGTACGCGTGGCCTCGACGCAATCGGCGGACACGGGTCTCATCTCGGCTCACTTCGACGTCCTCATTCCGCCTCCTGCGACGCCGACCGGCGTCACCGCGACGGCCGTAGCGACCGACAGCGTCGTCGTCGCGTGGCAGGCGGACAGCGCCGACGTCACGCGTCTGCAGCTCGAGCGGAGCGTCGGCTCTGCGAACTGGTCGGTCCTGGCGGACTCGCTTCCTGCGGGCACCGAGCGCTACGTGGACCGGGACGTCCAGCCTGCGACCGAGTACGGCTACCGGCTCCGGGCGTGCAACGAGACCGGCTGCTCGTCCTTCTCGTCGGTGGCGAGTGCTTCGACCGACGCGCTGCCCTCCATCGGGCTGAGCCTGTCGGCTGCGTCCCTGTCGGCTGCGCAGGGCTCGGCCGGCGGCGTGACGAGCGACGTCGCCGTCACGAACGACGGCGGCGGCACGCTGGACGGCCTGGCGGCGAGCGTCACCTACCACGGCTCGACGTCGGGCTGGCTGAGCGCCTCCCTGTCGTCGACGACGGCCCCGACGACGCTGCGCCTCACGGCCCACGCGGGCTCGCTCGCCCCCGGCACCTACGGTGCGACGGTGAACCTGACGTCGCCGGTTGCCGACGACTCGCCCCGGCACATCGACGTGTCGTTCACGGTGACGGCGTCCGCACCGTCGCCGGCGATCGCGCTCGGCGCCTCGAGCGTCTCGTTCTCGGCCACGGCGGGCGGGGCGGATCCGTCCGCGAAGCAGGTGTCGGTGACGAACGACGGGGGCGGTACGCTGGACCAGCTCGCCGTGGGCGTGGTCACGTACGAGGGCGGCACGGGTGGCTGGCTGAGCGCCTCGCTGAACGGCTCGACCGCTCCGACGCAGCTCGTCCTGCAGCCGGCAACGGGGACGCTCGCGGCCGGCACGTACACCGCTCACGTCCCCGTCGTGTCCACGGCCGCTGGCGTCACGAACAGCCCGCAGAACGTGGACGTGACGTTCGTCGTCGCCGATTCCACCACGAGCGGAACGGATGCGCCGACCCTCGTCGTGAGCCCGGACTCGGTGCTGTTCGAGCTGACGGTCGGCGACGCCGCGCCGTCACCCCGCTCCCTCACGATCACGAACGGCGGTACCGGAACGCTCGACGGCCTGACGGTGTCCGCGGACCAGGGTGGCACCGCCTCGACCTGGCTCTCCGCCTCGCTGGCGGATCCCACCGCCACGACTACCCTTTCGGTCAGCCTGACGGGGCTCGGCTCCCTCGCCGCGGGGACGTACACCGGCTCGGTCATCGTCGCGTCGACGGCGTCGGGCGTCACGAATTCACCGGTCGTCATCCCCGTCACCCTCGTGCTCTCCAACGTCTTCTCCGGGAGCGAGGCGCCGCCCCCGCCGTACGACGTGCAGGCGACGGCCACCAGCTCCAAGGAGGTCCGCGTCACCTGGAGCGACAGCACGTCGCTGGCGACCCGCTACCGGATCGAGCGGGCCGAGGGCAGCGGAAGCTGGTCGGCGCGCAGCGAGTCGATTGCGGCCGACGCACGCAGCTACACCGACTCCGACGTCCATCCGAACCGGGACTACCAGTACCGGCTCCAGGCCTGCAACGACATCGGCTGCTCCGACTACTCGGAGACGGCGTCCGTCTCGACAAGAACCGGGGGCGACGGGATGTAGCGAAGCCGATTCACCTCTGGCCGGCGACAGGCCGGCTCAGCCGCCGTCGCCCGACACCTGGACTTCGACGCGGGAGAGACGGCCGGGGGTTCGCCAGACGCGGTGGATCTGCGCCCGGTAGTCCCCGGGCTGAGCGTGGAAGATGTTCGGCACCCACGTCTGGGGATTCCGGTCGATGACCGGGAACCAGGTGCTCTGGACCTGCACCATGATCCTGTGCCCCTTCCGGAACGTGTAGTCCTGCGTGTGCAGGTCGACGGAGTACTCCACGACGCTGTCCGCCGGGACGGGTGACGGGTTCTCCCGGCTGGTCCTGTAGCGGCCCCTCAGCACGTCCCCCGCGACCATGAGCTGGTAGCCCGCCAGGTTCCAGTCCTCGGCGTAGTCCTCCGGATAGACGTCGATCAGCTTGACGATCCAGTCCGCGTCCCGACCGGTCGTGCTGGCGAAGAGCCGACCGACGATCCGGCCCGCGATCGTCACGTCCTTCCCGAGCGGCTCCGTCTCCCAGCTCAGCACGTCGGACCGGTCGTCCACGAAGCGCTGGTCCTCCACCTCCCAGGTGTACCACTGCGATCCGCCGGGGAAGTACGTCGCCTGGATGGGACGGTGACGGTACGGCACCGGGTGCGCCGGATCGGAGACGAACGCGTCGTAACCCGAGTCCGTCGCCGCCGGCGGCTCGAACGACAGACGCTCCCCCGCCCCGAAGTAGAGCGCCTCCGGGGCGACGTCGCCCTTCGGCGGCCACGCGCTCCATTCCCGCCACCGGTTGCTCCCCACTTCGAACGTCTTCGCCTCCCACGTCGGCGCTGCGCCCCGGTCCTTGAGGAAATGGGCGAAGAAGGGGGCCTGGATGCGGGACCGGAATTCCTCGCCCGTGGGCGAGCCGAAGGGGATCGCCCCCAGGGACGAGCCCTCTCGATTCCAGCCGCCGTGGTTCCACGGACCGACGACCAGGAAGTTGAGCCCCTTCGCGTCCCGCGCCTCGAGCGTGTCGTAGATCGCGACGGGCCCGTAGAAGTCCTCCTGGTCCCACCACCCCGCCACGTTCAGCGTCGGCACCGTCGGCGTCTTCAGATACCTCACGATGGTCTGCCGCTGCCAGAACGCGTCGTAGTCCGGGTGCGCCACGTAATCGTTCCACGTCGGGATCCTGCCGTGCAGGAAGCGCTCGTTCACGGTCGAGAGCGGTCCCAGCGACAGGTACCAGTCGTACGTGTCGTGCCGGTCGAACGAGAAGTTCGTGGACACGTTCGACGTCTCCATCATCGCCGCGTACTCGAACCCGTAGCTCAGCCGGAACGCGCCGTTGTGGTGGAAGTCGTCTCCGATCCACATATCCGCGGGGGAGGCTTGGGGCGAGGCGGCTCGCAGGGCGGGGTGCGGGTCGATGAGAGCCATCGCCGTGGTCCAGCCGTCGTACGAAACACCCAGCATGCCAACGCGCCCGTTGTTCCCGGCCACGTTCTTCACGAGCCAGTCGATGGTGTCGTACGCGTCCGTGCTCTCGTCCGCTGCCGATGCGTCCCAGGTGTGGGCCGGCGGCCGCTGCATCACGAACGTGCCCTCGGAGCCGTAGCGCCCGCGGATGTCCTGGAACGCGAAGATGTAGCCGTCGGCGACGAGGTCGCTGTAAGGTCCGTCGAACGCCCGCGCCGCGTTCATCACGCCGTACGGGGTGCGCCGGAACAGGATCGGCAGCGGCCCGGCTGCGTCCCTGGGCGTGTAGACAAGCGTGTGGAGGCGCACCCCGTCCCGCATGGGGATCATGACCTCCCGCACGTCGAAGCGGGGGTCGGCCCGGGGCGTCTGCTGGCCGGCGGCACTGGCGGCGGCGCCCGCCAGAGCCGCCACCGCGAGGACGACGGCGATGGGGGGCGTCTTCGTAGCGGCTCGGTGCATGGCTGCGCTCCGGATCGGGGGTGATGCCTGGGATGGCCCACGCTAATCCCGGCCGCGCCGGAGTTCAATGACGACACGCGCCCACGGTCGACCTCGCGGCAGGCCGCGATCCGAAGGCGAGCCACTGGCGAAGCCCGGTCGGAGTCCTCATCATCGAGACGGTGCGACCGTCCTTTCCCCCGACGGAGCTGAGCTCGTGCGCACGCTTTCCCTCATCGCCTTCGCGCTGGTTCTGACCGCCTGCGGCGGGCCCGCGCCCTCGGGCTCCGCCGCCGCGGCCGGAGGCGCGACGGGCGAGACGCGCGCCCCGCGGACGGACAACGACGCCGGCTCCGGTCCGGCAGCGTCGCCCCCGCTCGTGCCCGCAACCGCCACGCTGGACCGGGCCGACGAACGACCCCGGGACCCGACCCGGGAGCCGCCCTCGGCCGACACCGCCATCGCGAACCGCATCCGCCTCGGCTACCGCATCTTCACCGAGACGCCGCAGGCGGCCGCGCGCTTCACGGGCAACGGACTGTCGTGCTCGAACTGCCACCTGAACGCGGGGCAGCGGGAGAAGGGTCTGCCCCTCGTGGGCAGCGCCGCCGTCTTTCCCGAGTGGCGCCGCCGGGAACTGCGGCTGTTCAGCCTGGAGGACCGGATCCGGGGCTGCTTCCTGCGCAGCGAGAACGGCACACCGCCGCCCTACGACAGCGAGGAGCTGCTGGCCGTCGCGGCCTACGTGGCGTGGCTCTCGGAGGGGCAGCCGATGGGGCAGAGCCCGCCGTGGCGGGGAAGGAACACGATCGACAGGGCCGCGCTGCTCCCCATCGACTCACTCGACGCAGGCGAAGGCGAGCGCCTCTACTCCCTGAAATGCGCCGTCTGTCACGGGCCGGACGGCCAGGGGATCCAGCTCGAGAACGCGAAGCCCGGCCCGCTGTGGGGACCCGGCTCCTGGAACGACGGGGCAGGCATGGCTCGGATCTACACGCTGGCGGGCTTCATCCGCTGGGCGATGCCGCTCACCGCGCCGGGCACGCTGACGGATCGGGAGGCGCAGCAGATCGCGGCCTACGTCGACTCGCGTCCGCGTCCGGTCTACCCGGACAAGGAGCACGACTACGCGCCGGGCCGCGTCCCCGTCGACGCGGTCTACTATCCGATCTATCCCGGCAACCCGCTGCGGCGTTAGCGCCGGGGCGTCGACTCCGGGACCGACTTCGCCCTCCCCACCGCCCCTGCCTCGACGGGATGGCCCGAAGCGCGCCATTCGTCGAATCCGCCGGAGAGGTTGACCACGTTCTCGAAGCCCCGCGCCCGGAGCAGGCTCGCGGCGATGGCGGACCGGCTTCCGCTCTGGCAGCTCAGCACCAGCGGGCGGTCCCGGGGCAGCCGGTCGAGGCCTTCGGTCAGGTGGCCCAGGGGGATGTTCGGCGCGCCGGGGATGCGTCCCTCCTCCCACTCTCCCAGCCCGCGCACGTCGAGGAGGGCGACGTCGCCCCCGTCGAGCTTCGTCGCGAGCTCCTGCACGCTCGCGTGCGTTATCGTCTCGAGCGGCCGGCCCGAAGCGGACCACTCCTGGATCACGCCGCTGCCGAAGTGGCCGGCGACCCTGTCCAGGCCGATCATGGCGAGATCCCGAACCGCCTCGTCGACGCAGTCGCGGCACGACTCCTCAACGATCAGGTGGAAGTCCGCGTCGTACGGCAGCAGCCAGCCGGCCCACGTCGTGAAGGACCGGTTCAGCGGGATGTTGATGGTGCCGGGCACGTGCCCCACCGCGAACTCGCCCGCCGCCCGCGTGTCGACCACGATCGCGCCGTCCTCGAGGAGCCCCGGCAGCCGGCGCTCCTGGAGCCGCTCCGGCCGTCGGAAGCCGCCCAGGATCGGGGGTCCGTCGCGGTTGATGCGCTTCATCTCGCGGAAGTAGCGCGGCGGCTCCGGCTGTCCTTCGAGGACCCAGGAGACGAACTCCGCCTCGTCCGTGATCCGCAGGCCCGGATTCGCGATCCTCTCGTAGCCGAGCGTCGATGACGGAATCGCCCCGAGCGCCTTGCCGCACGCCGAGCCCGCGCCGTGCCCCGGCCAGATCTGCAGGTGGTCGGGAAGCTGCCGCATCCGCTCGAGGGAGCGGAAGAGCTGCCGGGCGCCCGCCTCCATCGTTCCCACGACCCCGGCGGCCTTCTCCAGGAGGTCCGGACGGCCGACGTCGCCGACGAAGATGAAGTCGCCCGTGAACACCCCCATGGGCCGGTCTGTCGCCCGCGTGTCGGTGATCATGAAGGCGACGTGCTCCGGCGTATGCCCCGGCGTGTGCAGCACGTCCACCCGGACGTTGCCAACCCGGAAGACGTCCCCGTCGCGAAGCGGCGTCGCTCCGTCGGAATCCGCAAAACCGTAGCGCCACCCTTCGCCGCCCTCGTCGGACAGCAGCAGAAGGGCTCCCGCCAGGTGGGCCAGCTCACGGCTGCCCGACACGAAGTCCGCGTGGATGTGCGTTTCCGTCACGTGCGTGACCTGGACGCCCTCCTCCTCCGCGGCGCGGATGTACTGCTCCACGTCCCGGTTGGGATCGATGACGAGGGCCTCCCCCGTCTCCTGGCACCCCACCAGCCAGCTCGCCTGGGCGAGCTTCTCGTCGTAGAACCGCTCGAGGATCATCGCAGTCTCTCTCCGGTGGTCGTCGTCCCGCTGCTACCGTACACCGGTTCGTCTCCGGATGGTACCCCGAAGTCCTCGCTTGTCTCGCCGCGCCCGGTTCCCGACCTTGCCCCATCGAACCCGACGACGACGCCCGGAGATGGGACCATGGAGATCCTCGACACCCGCTTTCTCGGAAATCCGCTGGAGACCTGGGGCCTCGCGCTGCTCATGGCAGCCGGCGCCTACCTCGTGCTGGAGGGCTGCCGGCGGCTGCTCGGCCGCAACCTCGGGAAGTTCGCCCGCTGGACCACCGGCGAATTCGACGACCTCCTCGTCGATCTGATCCAGCGCACCTCCTTCTTCTTCCTGGCGGGCCTCGCCGTCTACATCGCCGCCGGGCTCGTCGTGCTGCCGGACCGGGCACGCGGCACCGTCGGCTGGGCCGTCATGATGGCCGTCGTCTGGCAGTGCGGGCTGTGGGGCAGCCAGGTCATCGAGTACTTCATCGGCGCGCACCTGCGCACACTGGGGGAGGACCCGTCGGCGGAGACGACGCTGAAGGCCATGGGCTTCATCGGCCGGCTGCTGCTCTGGACCGTGCTGCTGCTCCTCGGTCTCAGCAACATGGGCGTCAACATCGGCGCGCTGCTGGCCGGCATGGGCGTGGGCGGCATCGCCGTCGCCCTGGCCGTGCAGAAGATCCTGGGCGACCTGTTCGCGTCCCTCTCCATCGTCCTCGACAAGCCGTTCGTGCTCGGCGACTTCATCATCGTCGACGACTACATGGGCTCGGTCGAGCACATCGGCCTCAAGACGACGCGCCTGCGCAGCCTTTCCGGGGAGCAGCTCGTGTTCGGAAACAACGACCTGCTTTCCAGCCGAATTCGCAACTACAAGCGCATGAACGAGCGACGCATCCTGTTCGCGTTCGGGGTGACGTACCAGACGCCGCGGGAAAAGCTCGAGCGGATCCCGACGATCGTCCGGGAGATCCTGGCGGGCATCGAGAACACCCGCCTGGACCGGGCGCACTTCAAGGGATTCGGCGGCTCGTCCCTGGACTTCGAGGTCGTCTACTACATGCTCGTCCCGGACTACAACGCGTACATGGACGTGCAGCAGAAGGTGAACCTCGAGCTCTACAGCCGGTTCGGGGAGGAGGACATCGAGTTCGCCTACCCGACGCGGACGCTCTTTCTGGAGGGCGGCTGGGCGGCGCCCGAGACGGCGCCGGAGGTCGAGGCGGGAGCGGCCTGAGGGGCGACGTCGCCCCGCTCAGCGCCGGCGGAAGTCCGCCACGCCGGCCACCACGCGAGTGCGGTGCTGCACCGCGTGCACCCCGGGTACGCGCGCTCCGGGCAGCGCTTCCGTCCATGCCGCGTAGGCCACGCCGCCGTACGCGGAAACGCCGGTGTAGTCGCCCAGGAACTCGCCGGCGGAGGGGAACGGCGCCGCCGACCAGGCGTCGCGCCGGAACGTCGCGCCGCCGTCGTCGCTCCACGCGATCCGGTAGCTCAGCGTCCCGTCCTCCTCGGATCGGTACCAGCCGAACACGAGCAGGCCCGTCACCGGGTCGAGGGACATCCACGAGAAGAAGCGGTCGCGCCGGTCGGCCGGCCCGTTTCCGCTTACGGTGACCGGGGCCGTCCACGTTCGACCCCCGTCGGAGGACGTGGTCAGGAAGACGGCGGCGGCGCCCAGGCGCCGGTCGACCCACTCGACGTACAGCATTCCCGACCGTGGGTCGACCTCCAGCGACGGGTAGCCGTTCGCCCTCGCCACGCCGGGGATGCCGAAGACGATGTCCGGCGTGCGCGCCACCAGCACGTCCTCGCCGAACGTCCGACCTGCATCGTGGGAGCGGTCGATTCGGATCCCCGTCGAGTCGCTCCACACGACGTACACGGTCCCGTCCGGGCCGACTGCCACGTCCGTGCCCTCGTCGGCCCCGACGCTGTCCTTCGGGCTGCCCGGCCGGTCGCTGATCTCCTGCGCCACCTCGAAGCTGCGCCCGCCGTCCGTGGAGCGGCTGAACAGGATCACCGACTCGTGGCGCCGGAACTCCGTCCAGGCGACGTACACGTTGCCCCGTCGGCCTGCCTGGTCCGTTCCGTCCGCCGCCATCATCGGCTTGTCCTCGAACGGAATGCCGGGCTGCTCCGGCTGGTGGATCACCGCCGTCGGCTCCGGTCGCCAGCTCCGACCGCCGTCGTCGCTGCGGTTGACGAGGATCCCGTTCCGGTGGGCCGCCACGCCGAGGGTATCGTAGTTGTCGGGTCGGTCGAAGGCGATGTAGAGGGCGTAGCCGCGCCCGTCGGCGTCGAAGAGGACCGCCGGATCCCCCGCGAGCTGCCACGAGTCGGTGCCGGGCAGCGCCCGGGCGGTCCACGTCGCGCCGCCGTCGAGCGTCGTCGCCACGCTGGCCGGCACCTGGTACGCCGCCATTCCGTTGGCGGGGTCGAGCGGGTTGGTGGCCGCGGACGTCTCGTTGTGATACCCCGCGTCCGTGACCGGCCGGCTGGAGACACGCGGCCTCTCGGCGAGGGCCGGGCCCGCGGCCCGCCGTGGCGCGGCCGCCCCCGGTGCTGGCGATCCGGCGCAGCCGCCGGCGACGAGTGCCGCCAGGAGTGCGGCGGGAAGCGCGGCGAGGAGGGGGCCGAGGTGCGCCGGCGGCGCAGTCGTGCTGCGCAGGTTTCGGTGCATGGGAAGCTTTTCCATGGTGGTGGAATCGGTCGCCGCGGGGCTCCGAACGCAAGCGCCGCACCTCGCGCGGGGTCGGATCGCCCGTTGCGCGGCGTGCGGCGCGGTCCGATCATGCCCGTGATCAGGCGTCGCTTCAGCGGGAGGACGGGTCGCGTGCGGATCGTCGGGGGGAAGTGGGCAGGCCGGGACCTCCATTCTCCCGGCGACCGGCGAGTGCGGCCCACGGCGGAGGAGGTGCGCGGCCCCCTGCTGGACTGGCTGGAGCCGCGGCTCCGTGGCGCCACCGTCCTCGACCTGTTCGCCGGGACGGGGGCCCTCGGCCTCGAGGCGCTCTCCCGCGGCGCCCGCAGCGTGGACTTCGTCGAGACGCTGCCCGGAAGCCTGCACGCCCTCAAGGCGAACGTCGCCGCGCTGCACGTGCGTGATCGGACACGCATCTTCAGGCGGGACGCCCTGCCCTTCGCGGCCGCCCTCGACGCAGGCGCCTATGACCTCGCCTTCGCGGACCCGCCCTACCGCTCACGCATGCTGGACCGCCTCATCGAGTCCTGGCAGGCGACGCCGTTCGCCGGGCTCCTCGTCGTGGAGCACGCCGCCGACCACGTCCTGCCCCGCGGCTTGCACCGGTTCGAGCACGGCGACACGGTCGTGACCGTCCATTCGGTGGCGGCCACGAAGAAGGCGCGCCCCGGCGGGAACCGGAGCGCGCCTCGACGCGGCGGAAAGGCCGCCGGTGATCAGGACTGAGCGCCGTACGTCACGCCGTCCAGCCGCGCGTTGATCATCGTCTGGAGCTGCTGCGGGAGCGGCGCGTACTGCAGGTCCTTCGCGTACTGCTGACCGTCGTTGATCCCCCACCGCACGAAGTCGATCAGCCCGTGACCCTCGGGCGTATCCGGCTGGCTCTTGCAGACGAGCATCCACGTGAACGACGAGATGGGGTAGGCGTCCGCGCCCGGCGCGTTCACGACCGAGATCCGGAAGTCCGTGTCCTGCGGCAGCGTGCCCGCGACGCCCGCGGCCGCCGCCGTCGCGCCTTCGAGAGACGGCGCCACGAAGCTGCCCGCCTGGTTCTTCAGCACGGCGAACGGAAGGTCGTTCTGCGTCGCGTACGCCAGCTCGACGTAGCCGATGGCGCCGGGGACCTGCTTCACCTGACCGGCCACGCCCTCGTTCCCCTTGCCGCCGAGGCCGACCGGCCAGCCCACGTCCTTGCCCTTGCCCGGACCCGATTTCCACGCGGCGCTCACCGCGGTCAGGTAGTCCGTGAAGATGAACGTCGTGCCGCTCCCGTCCGAACGGTGCACCACGAGGATGTCGTCCGACGGCAGGCTCACACCGGGGTTCAGCTGCGCGATCTGGGCGTCGTTCCACTTCGTGATCCGGCCCATATAGATCCCGGCGAGCACGTCTCCCGTGAGCTTCAGCGGCTGCTGCAGCGAAGGCAGATTGTAGATCACCGCCACCGCACCGAGCACCGTCGGGAGCTGGAGCACGGCCTGGCACTTGGCCTTCGCGAGCTCTTCATCGCTCATCGGCGCGTCCGTCCCGCCGAAGTCGACGATACCGTCCGAGAACTGCCGGATCCCGGCGCCGGAGCCCACCGACTGGTAGTTGACCTTCGTGCCCTTCTGCTGCGCGTACTCGTACGCCCACTTCGAATAGATCGGGTAGGCGAACGACGAGCCGGCCCCCGTCACGCCCGCGTTGGACGTCGCCTGCTGCGTCCCCGACGCCTCGCCTCCGGCCTGCTGCTGCGCGCCCTCTCCGCCGCACGCCGCCAGGGCGACCACCGACACCAGCGCGATCCAGCGCTTCATCTCTCGAGCCTCCTCACTGAAGAACGGATCGGCCACGCGCACCACGGCAATCAACTATCCGATTCGTGACCGTACCGAAGTCTCGCCCCTCTGCGTCACGGCGAGCGTCCCGTTCGTGTAACGGCCTCGTCACGCGCTCACCCGGACGTGCTCACCCCGAACGCGCTCAGCCGAAGCGGCCCGTGATGTAGGCCTCCGTGCGGTCGTCGACGGGGCGGGTGAACATCGCGTCCGTCGGCGAGAACTCGATGAGCTCGCCGGACAGGAAGAACGCCGTCCGCTGCGAGACACGCGCCGCCTGCTGCATGCTGTGCGTGACGATCACGATCGTCATCTCGGCGCTGAGCCGGTAGATCAGCTCCTCGACGCGCTCGGTGCTGATCGGGTCAAGTGACGCCGTGGGCTCGTCCAGCAGCAGGACGGGCGGCTTCATGGCCAGTGCCCGGGCGATGCACAGCCGCTGCTGCTGCCCGCCCGAAAGGGCCGTGGCGCTCTCGTCCAGCCGGTCCTTGACCTCGTCCCACAGCGCGGCGTGGCGGAGCGCCTGCTCCACGATCTCCTCGCGGGTCGCATCGGTCCGTTTCAGGACCTTCAGGCCTGCGGCGACGTTGTCCGCGATGGACAGCGTCGGGAACGACGTGGGCCGCTGGAACACCATGCCGATGTGCCGCCGGACCCGAACGGGATCGACGTTCGGCGCGTAGATGTCCTGGCCGTCCAGCGTGATACGCCCCTCCGCACGCGCCCGCGGCACCGTCTCGTGCATTCGGTTCAGGCAGCGCAGGAACGTCGACTTCCCGCAGCCCGACGGGCCGATGATCGCCGTGACGCTCCTGTCGGGGAGCGGGAGCGTGATCCCCTTCACCGCGTGCACGGGTCCGAACCAGGCATCCAGGTCCCGCACCGTCATGCGCGCCCGCCCCTCGAGCTCGCCGATCGCCTCGAGGTCGTACCCGGCCGAATGCGTGCCGTCCCCTGCCACCCGGGACTCGCCGCCGACGGCGACCGCCGGCCGCGCCCGCCTCCCGCCGCCGCCATCACTCCGCCCCCCGTTCGAAGCGGCTGCGCGTCGCGAAACGGGCCAGCATGGAGATGATCAGGATGACCGTGATCAGGACGAGGGCGCCGGCCCACGCCTGCTCGTGCCACTCGTCGTAGGCGCTGATGGCGTAGTTGAAGATCTGGAGAGGAAGCGCCGCGATGGGAGCATCCAGCCGGACGGACCAGAACTGGTTGCCGAACGCCGTGAACAGCAGCGGCGCCGTCTCGCCCGCGATGCGCGCCATGGCGACCATGACGCCCGTGATGATCCCCCCGATGGCGGTGGGGATGACGACCCGGAGCGACGCACGCCAGCGCGGGTAGCCGAGCGCCAGCGCCGCCTCCCTCAGCGAGTTCGGCACGACACGCACGATCTCCTCCGTCGTGCGCGTGACCGTCGGGATCATCATGGCGGCGAGGGCGACGCCCCCGGCCATCGCGGAAAAATGGCCCAGCGGACGCACGAGCATCTCCCACGCGAAGATGCCCATCACGACGGACGGCAGTCCGTTCAGCACGTCGGCGAGGAATCGCACCGTCGTGGCCAGCGGACCCGTCTTCCGCTCCGCGAGATACACGCCGGCCCCGACGCCCACCGGCACGCCGATCGCCGTTGCGATGCCGATCAGGATGAGCGTCCCCACGATCGCGTTCGACATCCCGCCGCCGGGCTCGCCGACCGGACGCGGCAGGTGCGTGAAGAAGTCCACGCTCAGCGCCTGCACGCCCTTCTGCAGCAGGTAGAAGAGGATGAAGGCGAGGGGCAGCACGGCCAGCGCCGCGGCACCGTACGTCAGGCCGATCATCACGCGGCTCTGCGCCCGACGCCGCCGGGAAGTGCGCCGCGACGCCAGCGCGGCGCTGCGGACCGTCCCGCTCTCGCCCGACGCCGTCATCGCACGTCCTGCGACGTCTTCCAGACCAGGTAGCGGGCGAACGCGTTCACGATCAGCGTGATGACGAGAAGCACGAAACCCACTGCCATGAGCGCCGAGAGGTGCAGGTCGCCGGACGCCTCGCTGAACTGGTTCGCGATCAGCGACGCCATCGTGTAACCCGGCGCGAACAGCGACGCCGAGATCTCGTTGCGGTTCCCGATCACCATCGTGACCGCCATCGTCTCGCCGATGGCCCGACCCAGCCCGAGGATCACGCCGCCCAGGATGCCGCTCATCGCATGCGGCACGACCGCGCCCCGGATCATTTCCCAGCGCGTCGCCCCGAGCGCCAGCGCCGCTTCCCGCTGCGACCGCGGCACCGACAGCAGCACCTCCCGCGACACAGACGAGATGTACGGGAGGATCATGATCGCCAGGATCAGCCCCGCCGCCAGCATGCTCGGGCCGTAGGCCGGGCCCTGGAAGAACGGCGTCGCCCCCAGGTGCAGCGTGTCCCGCAGGAACGGCATCACGAACGAGCGCAGGAACGGGATCAGAACGAAGATTCCCCACAGCCCGTACACCACGCTCGGAATCGCCGCCAGCAGATCCACCACGAAGCCGATCGGCTGCCGCAGCCACCCCGGCGCGAATTCGGAGAGGAAGATCGCCGTCCCCACTGCCAGCGGCGTGGCGATGAGCAGCGCCAGAAAGGAGGAGACCAGTGTCCCGTAGATCGCCGCCGCCGCGCCGAACTGCCCTGCGCCCGGGTCCCATTCGCTGGACGCCAGGAAGCTGAAGCCGAACCGCCGCAGCGCCGGCCACGCCGCGATCGCCACCACGACGAACACCAGGACCAGCAGGATCGGCACGCACGCCGCGAACGCCGTGATCAGCGCGTCGTAGATCCGGTCCCCCACACGCCGTCCCGCCGTCGCCGCGACCGCGATGTCGTCCTCGCCGCCCGGCTCCGGAGAGGGCACGCCCTCCGCCGCCTCGATGATCGTGGCTTCGTCCCGCATCCTCTGCATCCGCCTCGGGAGTAGAATGCCCGCCCCGGAAGCGGGGGCGCGGGCTCCCACGTTGAATCTCCCGCCCGATGTCGCCGCACGATCACGTTCGTGTAACAGAACGGTATCGCTGGACCACGGCCGCGCTCCGGTTATCATGAAGGCATGCAACGTTCACGCATGCGCGCCGGCATCGCCGTTACACTGTCTCTGCTTCTCGCCGCCGTCACGGCCGGAGCGGCAGCGGGCCAGGAGCGGTCCCTGCCCGAGGCGCTTCGGCCGGGAGGGCTCGTTCGGGTGGAGACGGCGGCGGGCGGCAGCGTGCGCGGCCGCCTCGACCGGGTGGAGCCGGAGGCGCTCGTGCTGGTGCCCACGCAGGACGGGTCGTCGGGACAGATCCGCGTGCCGGTGGCGGAGATCGCCGCCGTGTGGGTGCGGGAGCGCTCCACGGGGCGCGGGGCGCGGATCGGCCTCATCGGGGGCGCTCTGGGCGGCGCAGCGCTCGGCGTGCTGGGGGGGCTGGTCGTCGCCGGCGTGTGCGAGTACGACTGTCCGGACAACACGGCGACGTTCGTCGTGGGGACGACGGCGCTGGGCGCGCTCGGCGGCGCCGGATCGGGCGCCCTGCTGGGAGCGGTCGTCGGCGCCGCGATCCCGCGCTGGGTGAGGCGGTGGCCATGAAGCGCGCGACCCTGGTCCGCAGGGCGGCCTTCGGCCTAATACGCGGCCGGGTCCTCGGCCTGGTACTCGGCCTCGGCCTCGCCCTCGCGGCGCCGTCCGCGGCGGCCGGGCAGACGCCCGGGTCCGACGGCCACATCGGTGCGACGGCGGTGCTCGGCGGCGTGGGGATCCCGGCCGACGGCGCGGGCGTCGGCGGCGGCGTCTCGGCCCGACTGGAGGCACTCTTCGGACGCCTCGCGGTCGGGCCCGAGGTCGCCATCCACGGGACAGGACGGCCGCGGTCGGAGTTCCTCCCGCCGTGCCCGCCGCCGGGGTGCGAGCCGATCCGCGCCCGCTCGCGCACGGTGTGGCACGTCGGCGGCGTTGCGCTGCTGGACCTGTCCGCCGGCGGGCCCCTCACGCCCTACGTCGTCGGCGGCCTGGGGCTGTATTCCTGGCGTACTTCGTGGGACACCTATCCTACCGGATCCGTCGAGTTCCTGGGCTATTCGGCGGGCGCGGGCGCGCGGCTCGGTCCGGGCCGCTGGTCTGCCGTCCTCGAAGGCCGACGCCACGACAACCTGAGCCGCAGCGGTTCGTCGGAGGAGCTCGGGTTCTGGACCGTCCAGATCGGCGTCCGGCTGACGTGGTAACGCAGGCGTGGCCGGCGGCTGGACACCCAGCTGCCGCCGCGGCTGGACGCCCGGCCGCCGCCTGCGCATCTTGCCTGCCCGCCGACGCGTGCTCTGCCGCGCGCGCTTCCGTGGACCCGGAAACTGGAAGGCCCGCCATGCGACGTCGCACCCTGACCCTCCTCGCGCTGCTCCTCCTGCCGGCCGCCGTCGCGGCCCAGACCACGGGCACGGAGCGGGAAGCCGCCGCCGGCGTACTGAAGCGCATCGACACCGTCGAGGCGAGCCTCCGGCCGACCCGTATGGCCGAGGAGATGGCCAGCCGGAAGGACGCGGGGCGGGACGCCGTGATGGCGGACGCCGCGAAGGTGTGGAACGACCGCATGCAGACGCTGGCCGACTGGATCGGACACCATCCGGAGGTCGGCTGGCACGAGCAGCAGGCGGTGGACACGCTCACGAAGGTGCTCGCTGCCGAGGGCTTCAGCGTCGAGCGCAACGCCGGCGGTCTGGAGACGGCGTTCGTGGCGAGCTGGGACTCGCCGGCGGGCACCGACGGTCCGACCCTCGGCCTCATCGGCGAATACGACGCCCTGCGGGGCACGAAGGGCGCCTTCCATGGGGACCAGCACAACGCGCAGACGCCCGTCGCCATCGCCGCCGCCGTGGCGCTGAAGGACTTCATGTCACAGCGGAAGCTGCCCGGCCGCATCCGCCTCTACGGCACGCCGGCGGAGGAGGTCGGACCCCCGGCGAAGAAGATCATGTGGGAGAAGCACGTCTTCGACGGGGCCGACATCCTGGTGCGCAGCCACAGCACGAGCCGGACGGGGCGCAGCCGGGCCGGCTTCGGGGTGTGCTGCCTCAACATCAACATGGCGAAGTACGTCTTCTCCGGCCGCCCGGCGCACCAGCTCGCTTCGTGGAACGGCCGCAACGCGCTCGAAGCCGCCGTCGACTTCTACACGGCGGTCGACCGCATCCGCTCCTCGCTGCGGCCGGAATCGGTGATCCAGGGCGTGATCCCCGAGGGCGGCGTCGCCCCGAACGTGGTCCCGGACCGCGCCGTGGTCGACTACTACATCCGCTACCCCGACGAAGTGTACCTGCAGCACATCACGGAGATGATGACGGCGGCCGCGAAGGGCGCCGCCCAGTCCACGGGCACGACCGTCGAGATCCAGCCCTACGGCGAGTACCGGGACGGCATCTCCCTCGGCACCCTCGAGGAGCTGGGTTTCGCCTACGCGAAGAAGCTCGGCGCCCCGAAGCTGGAGGAGGAGCCGGGCCGGCCGTCCGGCTACGAGGAGACCGGCTTCGTCACGCGGGACGTCCCGGGCCTCGGCGTGACGGTCGCGAGCTCCAACGCCCCGAACCACACGTACGAGATGCTGGACGACGCCTTCACCGACGTCGGCCACACCGGCTTCCGAATGGACGCCCAGATCATGGCGGCCGTGCTCCACGACTTCCTGACCGACGCTGCCTTCCGCGCCGCGGTCAGGAAGGAGCACGCTGCCCTCGCGGAGCAGATCGAGACGTACCACGCGAACCTGAAGAAGGCCTACGCCGCCGAGCTCGGCACCACGAGCGCCGGGGACTCCCGGTGAGCGAGAGGCCGATGGACCGTCGCGGATTCCTGCGCGCCAGCGCCGTGGGCGGCGCGACGGCGCTCGTGCCCGGTGCTCTCCGGGGCGACGTCGCCCGGGACCTCACCGGCCCGATCCACGCGCCGTTCGCGCCCCCGTCGTTCGAGCTCGAGGACCTCGGCGTGGCCGAGCTGCGCCAGGGCCTCCAGGCCGGACGCTGGACCTCGCGCCGGCTCACTGAGCTCTACCTCCAGCGCATCGCCGACATGGACGCGCAGGGGCCGGAGCTCCGGGCCATGCTCGAGACGAACCCGGACGCTCTGGAGATCGCCGACCGCCTGGACGCGGAGCGGAAGGCGGGGCGCGTGCGCGGGCCGCTCCACGGCGTGCCCGTCGTCGTGAAGGACAACATCGACACGGCCGACCGCATGACCACCACCGCCGGCTCCCTCGCCCTCGAGGGCAGCGTGGCGCCGAAGGACTCCGGCGTCGCGGCGCGTCTGCGGGCGGCCGGGGCCATCCTGCTCGGCAAGGCGAACCTGAGCGAGTGGGCCAACTTCCGGTCGAGTTGGTCGTCCTCGGGATGGAGCGGACGGGGCGGTCAGTGCCGGAACCCGTACGTGCTGGACCGCTCCCCGTGCGGGTCCAGCTCGGGCACCGGCGCCGGCATCGCCGCGAGCTACGCCGCCGTCGGCGTCGGAACGGAGACCGACGGCTCCGTGACCTGTCCGTCCGCCGCATGCTCGCTGGCCGGGCTCAAGCCGACCGTGGGGCTGGTCAGCCGCGCCGGCATCATCCCGATCTCCCACAGCCAGGACACGGCGGGTCCGATGGCCCGGTCCGTGTCCGACCTGGCGGTGCTTCTGTCGGTCATGGCGGGCGTCGACCCGCGAGACACCGCGACCGCCGCGGCCCGGGGCCACGTGGCGGACGACTACACGACGTTCCTCGACCCCGACGGCCTGAAGGGCGCCCGCATCGGCGTGATCCGGAAGCGCTTCTTCGGCTACAGCCCGGAGGCCGACGCCGTGATCGAAGACGCGCTGGCCGCGCTGAAGGACGCCGGCACGGTGCTCGTGGATCCGGTCGAGCTGCCCCACGCCGGCGAGTACGGCCGCAGCGAGTACACCGTCCTGCTCTACGAATTCAAGGCGGACCTGAATCGATACCTCGCCGGGCACCCGCACGCGCCGATCCGCACCCTGGCCGACGCCATCGACTTCAACGAGAAGCACGCGGACCGGGAGATGCCATGGTTCGGGCAGGACATCTTCGTCGCTGCGGAGGAGAAGGGGCCGCTCACGGAGAAGGAGTATCTGGACGCCCGGGCAGAGAGCCAGCGGCTGGCAGGCCCGGAGGGCATCGCCGCCGTCATGGACCAGCACCGGCTCGACGCACTGGTGGTGCCGACGAACGAACCGCCGTCCGTCATCGACCTGGTGAACGGCGATCACAGCCTGGGTGGCAGCGCCGGCCCGGCCGCCGTGGCCGGCTACCCGCACCTGACGGTGCCCGCCGGCTACGCCCGCGGAATCCCCGTCGGCCTGTCCTTCTTCGGCAGGCCCTGGAGCGAGGCGACGCTGCTTCGGCTCGGCGCCGGCTTCGAGCACGTCTTCGCGGCCCGGAAGACGCCGCGCTATCTCGCGTCCGCGGAAACTTCGTTCGCGCCGATCCCGGGCTGAGGGCGCGGCCGCGGGCCGGGGGGCGCGCGAGCCGGCGACGGCCGAACGTCCAGCTCAGCCAGCCACGGCCGCGCGTCCCCCTGAGTCGGCCACGGCCACGCGTTCGACTCAGCCGGCCAGTGCCGCGAGCCGCGCCAATGCAACGGCGCTGACGCGGCCCTCTCCCAGCGCGGCCAGGCACCCCAGGTGCCCGCACCGCGCGCAGCGGTGGTCGCAGCCGCCCGGCGCCGGCGTCTCCACCGCCTCATGGCCCGAGCCGGGACGCAGGTCCGTCCACGTCGCGCCGATCCGGTCCCGACACACCGTGACCGTCGGCGTCCCGACCGCGACCGCGACGTGCTTCGGCCCGCCGTCGTTGCCCACCCACAGCACGCACCGCTCGTACAGCGCCCCCAGCTCCCGCACGCCCGTGTCCCCGTAGTCCATGAAGGGCGCGTGGCGCATGGCCGCGGCGACCGCCCGCACCTGCTCCTCCTCGCCGGGGCCGCGCGTCAGCAGCACCTGCGCCCCTGCG
This sequence comes from uncultured Gemmatimonadales bacterium, assembly GCA_963728445.1. Classification (GTDB taxonomy): domain Bacteria; phylum Gemmatimonadota; class Gemmatimonadetes; order Longimicrobiales; family RSA9; genus CAVSJO01. Next base: position 19,257 of record CAVSJO010000008.1, read on the forward strand.
TCGCAGAGCGCGTCCGCGACTCGCGCCCACTTGGCGGCGCCCCACTGCTTGTAGGGCGCGGCCGCCACCGCCGAAAGCGCGACGAGGGGCCGCCCGCGCTCGACCCCGAGGCGCTCGAGGATCTCCTCCGCCGCACGGCGATGCTCGTCCCCGACCACCAGCTCCAGGTCCAGATCGTCGGTCGCCGGCACGCCCAGCAGCCCCAGCATCTCGACCTTCTGCCGCGCCATGTAGGTGGGGTCGCCCCGCTTCGGGAGCAGGTCGGTGTAGAGAAGGTTGCGGGGTCCCCGTCCGCGGATCCCCACGCGCACGGCAGCGCCGGACGCGAACGCGAGCTGCGCCGTGCTCGGCTTCGACAGGAAGTCCACGACGACCTCGTAGCGCGCCTTCCGGAGCCGCCTCGCGATCCCGGGGAACGCCCGCACTCCGCGCTCCCAGCGCACCGTCGCGTCCAGATGGGGATTGCCCTCCAGCACTTCGCACCCCCGCGCACCCGCCAGGAAGTCGATGCGCGCGTCGGGGAATCGTCGGCGCAGGGCGCGGATCGCCGGCGTCGCCAGCAGCACGTCCCCAAGGTGGTAGAGCTGGATCAGCAGGAAACTGGCAGGCATGGTCGACATGTTCGCGGATTCCGGCCGTGCGAGCCAGTGGCGGCAGGGGCGGGGGCAGGACAGCACCTTCGCGGCGAGCCCGGGCGGCACGAAGGGAGCCGGGCCGGCCACGGGCGGGCGGCCCGGGGCTGACGGCCGGGGGCGGGGCGGCCAGGGGCGGGGCGGCCGGGGGCGGGGCGGCCCGGGGCGGGGCGGCCGGGGGCGGGGCCACCGGGGGCGGGGCGGCCCGTCACGGGACGAGCGCGCCGCACACACGTGTACCGCGAACGTTCGTTCAGTGTGCAATCCGTGCCTCCTGGCGACATCCTTTGCACAACCGTTCCCGGCGGCTTCTGAAGGAAAGTGCATCCGGTGCCGCTGGGCGGCACCGGATGCACTAGTGGTCGACGGGTGCTGCACGCTTGTGCAGTCGCGTAAAGGCACTCCGTGCGCGACCCGGCCTGGACGCCACGCGTCCGCCGGCGCAGCTTGCCGCCCATGGATCAGACGACGATCGAGAGGTTCCGCCGCGCACGTCACGACCGGGACCTTGCCGTCCTGGAGGGGATCCACCCCCTCAAGCACGCCCTCCGCTTCGGGGCGGACGTGACCGATATCGTGGGGCCCGATCCCGGCGCGGTACTGCGCCTCGCCGGGGACCTCGCGCCGGACGTGGCCGACGCCGTCGCCGACCGCTTCGTGGTCGTCGCCGAGGAGACCTTCGAGGAGCTGGCGCCACGCCCTCCGGCGTCCGGCGTCCTGGCTCTGGCCCGGCGTCCCATTGTGGACCTGCGCGGGGCGCTGGCCAGCCGCGAGCCGGCGCCGATCGTCCTCCTCGAGGGCCCGACGCACCTGGGCAACATCGGCGCGGTCGTGCGCGTGGCGGCCGCCGCCGGGGCCGCGGCCGTGATCACCACCGGCCGCCACGATCCGTGGCACCCCGTCGCCCTGCGCGGGTCCGCCGGACTGCACTTCGCCCTGCCCGTGGGGCGCATCGACTTCACCCGCGTCGCCGCGCCAGGCGAGCTGCCCGTCCTCGACGGCGGTGCCCTGCCCACGTTCCGGCGCCCGCTTCTCGCCCTTGATCCGGAAGGCGAGGCGCTGACCGAGGGCTTGATCCCTTCCCGCGCTCTCCTCGCCTTCGGCACCGAGAGCGGCGGCCTGAGCGAGACGCTGCTGGAAGCCGCCGACCGCCGCGTCCGCATCCCCATGCGACCGGGCGTGTCCAGCCTCAACCTGGCGACGGCGGTCGCCGTCTGCCTCTACGCCGCGGGGACGCTCGGGACGGGGGGATCCGCCCGAGGGTTTTGATGCCCCTCCGCCCGATGGGTCTGACGTCCCTCCGCGTGAGAGGTCTACGCCGCTCCACGGTCGCGCTTGCAGCTCGGGCGCCGGAGCGCACACAAATGGCCAACCAGGCCCCCTCGGCGACGTCGCATCCCGATTCATCCCGGAAATCGAGCGAAATCGCACAACGACGAAGCGCCGGACCGCCGCCGATGTCCGATACGTCCCGGAATCCGAACGAAATCGGGCAATGGGTTCCCACGACGGGGCTCAATTCCCGATTTGTGCCGGCCACGGCGGCCCCGCCGGCCTCGGCGGCCCCGCCGGCCTCGGCGGCCCCGCCGGCCCCGGCGGCCCCGGCGGCCCCGCTCCCGCAGGAGCGGCAAGTCCCGGCCCAACCCGGAGTTGCGGCACGAGACCATTGCGAAACCGGGGCGGCTACTCTACCGTCGGAGGTGGTGCTCTCCCCGGGCACCCGTGCCCCGCGGGCGAGGAGGCCCGCCTCCCCGTACGTCCGCAGCCCGCGTCGACGGGCGCATTTCAACCCATGCAGGAGTCCCCCCATGAAGCGAACTCTCGCCGTCCTGTTCACGGCCGCCGCCCTGGCGGCCTGTCAGGACGCATCGCAGCCCACGGCGCCGACGGGTCCGCCCGCCGCGTCGGTCCGTCCCGCCGCGCCGGGCCTCGCCCTGAAGCCGATGGGCAGCGGCCCCGAGCGCGTGATGCCCGGGGAAGTGCTGGTGAAGGCGAAGCCCGGCGTAGACGTCACCGACGTCGCCCGCGGCCACGGCCTCAGCGTGGATCATATGGGCTACCGCAACACGTTCGCCGTGCTGCACGGCGCCGCGGCCGGTGCCGAGCACGCTGCGGCCGCCGCCCTGAAGCAGGACGCGCGGGTGGAGTGGGCCGAGCCGAACTACCTGCGTCAGGTGACGGCCTTCGACACGCGCCTCTGGGCGTTCTACAACCCCGGCGACCTCACGATCACCTTCACGCGCGGCGGTTCGCGCGGGCAGGTCGTGAGCAGCAAGATCTCGACGGCGGACGCCGACGAGGACAACATCGAGAGCTACGCCACCGGCGGCGGGGACGTCGTCATCGGCAGCATCGACACGGGCGTCGACTTCACGCACCAGGAGTTCCTGTCGGGGCAGCTGATCGCCGGCCACGACTGGTACAACAACGACAACGACCCATCCGACGACGAAGGCCACGGCACCCACACCACGGGCACCATGGCCGGAAAGACGGTCGGCGTGGCCGGCGTGTCGGGCGCGGGTCCCCACGTGAAGGTCTACGTCCAGAAGGTTTGCGGTAACATCGGCTGCCCGACGGACGCAATCGTCAACGCGATCCGCGCGGCGGCGGACTACCCGAACATGGTGGCGATGAACATGAGCCTGGGCGGCTCCAGCGAATCGCAGGCGGAGAAGGACGCCATCACCTACGCCACGTCGAAGAACGTTCTCGTCATCGCCTCCGCCGGCAACGACGGCACGGGCACGGTCTCCTGCCCCGCGTGCGACCCCAACGCCATCTCGGTCGCCGCGACGAACTGGCAGGACACGCTCTCCTACTATTCCAACTGGGGCCCCGGACTCGACATCTCTGCGCCGGGCGGCGAGATGTACTCGAACACCAGTGAGGAGGGCGGCATCTACAGCTCGGTGCCCGGCGGCTACGCCTACTATCAGGGCACGTCCATGGCCGCGCCGCAGGTGACCGGCACGGCCGGGGTCGTGGCCTCCGTTACAGGTCTGCGGGGCTCGTTGCTGCGGTCGCGCATCCTGAGCACCGCGGACCCGCTCGGTGACGCGAACCACTTCGGCGCCGGCCGTGTGAACACGTACCGCGCAGTCACCAATACGACGCTCTCCGCGAGCGCCGACACCGTCAGCACGACGCGGCGGTGGCGGCGGTGGCGGTGGCGGCGGCGGCGGTGGCGGCGACGTCTGCCATGGCGGCCCCAAGAAGTGCCCGTGACCACCGGTCGCTGATCGGCAGCACGCAGACACGCAGAACCACGGCGGGCCGGGGATCGCTCCCCGGCCCGTCGCTTTGCTCTTCGCCGCCGTTCCGACGCACCACCCCCTACCGGTCGTACCGCGCCATCGCCAGGTCGACGATCCGGCCGATCAGCCCGTCGTACTCCAGCCCGCCGCGCAGCGCGCATTGCGCGAAGACCTCGCTGCGGGCCAGGTAGCAGTTCGGGTTGGCCTCGATCACGAAGACCTCGCCGTCGGGCGTGACGCGCAGGTCGATGCGGGCGTAGTCCCGCAGCCGGAGCGCGTGGAACGTCTCGAGCGCCGCGCCGCGCATCCGCTCCAGCGTCGCCTCTTCCAGGTCCTTCGGATAGGCGACGACGCTGCCGTCGTACTCCGCGTGCCCCTCTTCCCACTTCGCGGCGTGGCTCGCGATGCGCGGCACGCCGTCCGGGTAGCGGGACATGTCCAGCTCGGCGACGGGTAGCGCCTCCGCCCGCTCGTTGCCCAGGACCGGGACGTAGAACTCGCGCCCTTCCACGTACCGCTCCACGAGCACGGGTCCGGCGTGGTCCCGCTGCACCTCGTCGATGCGCTCGAGCAGCTCCTGCAGGCTGCGCACGACAGAGGCCGAAGTGATGCCCAGCGACGCGTCCTCCTGAGGCGGCTTGACGATGAGCGGGAACTCGAGGGCGTCGGCCCAGTCCAGCGCGCCGCGATGCACGGTCGCCGACTCGGGCACGCGGATGCCGTGGAACGACAGGATCTTCTTGGTCAGCGACTTGTCGCCCGCGAGCGTCAGGCCGGTGTGGCTGGATCCGGTGTAGCGGAGTCCGAGCAGGTTCAGCATCGAAGCGATGCTCGACTCCAGCGCGCTCTTGCCGCGGAAGGACTCCGCGAGGTTGAAGACGAGGTCCGGCGCGCGGCGGCGGAGCGCGTCGACGACGGGCGCGACGTCGCGCCCGATGACGAGGCGCGCGACGTCGTGGCCGCACGCGCCCAGCGCCTCGGCGACGTCGCCCAGCACCGGGTCCGGCGGCGGCCCCTCCGCATCCTGGGAGCACAGCAGCAGAACGTTCACGCGTCCCCCCGGTCCAGCCGGTCGGTGTGGCGCAGGTTCATGATGACGGCGGTGCCGAACGCGGTCAGCTCGATGAGCGTGGCCGCCTCGAGACCGCGCACGCGCAGGCCCAGCGCCTCCGCGCGGGCGGCCAGCAGGTCGACGAACGCCCGAACCGTCGCCGTCGTCTCGCCCGTCCAGTAGGCGACGCGGCCCACGAGCTCGCGGCGGTGCGAGCGCACGAACGCCGCCGCCGTCTCTCCGGCCGGCGACTCCTCCGGCTCGGCGAAGAGGTTGCGCAGGTCGGCGTCGAACACCGTCTCGTCCTCGAGCGGCAGCCGCGGCTCCGCCGCGCGGTAGTGCTCCTCGACCGACCACGTCATGGCGTCCACCGGCAGGTGCTCGGGGTCTGGCTCCGGCAGCGGACCGGGGTCCGTCGTCGCCACTTCCGCCATCACGGCGTCCACGTACTCGAGCTTGCGCAGCACCGGCCAGCCGGCGTAGCGACGTCGCCAGTCGAGCCCGGGCGTGAGCCACACGGCGAACGTCTCGGCGAAGTCCTCGTCGGGGTGCTTCTGCGCGTACCACCCCAGAATGTGCCGGACGAAGTCACGGGAGAACGGATCGGCGTGGAAGCTCTCCCGGTACGGCCGCGAGTACGGCCCGAAGAGCTGCCGCCACTCCGGACGCTCGTGCAGGCGGTAGGCGTAGTTGAAGGCGTGCCCGGCCTCGTGGCGCATGATCTTCATCGGGTCGTCCTCCTCCTCCAGCTCGACGGCGAACTCCCGCTCGATGCGCTCGAGCCGCTCGTCGGCCAGGAAGAAAGGCACGCCGATGATCGGTGCCCCTTCCGGACAGCCCCACTCGTCCGTGAGATAGACCGGAGGCCGGAACACGAGGCCGCGGGCCTCCAGCTCTCGGTACAACTCGCGCGCGAGGCGCTCGACGGGCGAGCCGCGCACGCGCAGGCCGAGGTCGGCGATGCGCCGGCCGAGCAGCTCGCGCCTCTGCGCCTCCCACAGCGGCGCGTCCGGGATTCCGTCCATGCTGCGGTGGCTGGCAAATCGCGTGCTTGCCCCGCCGCATCACGCACGACGCCGGGCCGGGGATCGCTCCCCGGCCCGGCGTGTCTTCATGCGACGTCGCTCCGGACGGCTTCAGGCCGCGTGGAGCGTCCGCCTCCTCACCTCAGCCACTCCTCCATTTCCTCCATCGACGGGCCGTCGTCCGCCGAGCTGTCGGACCCGATGACGTGGAGCATGCGCTTGAGCGTCTGGCCGTTGCCGAGGTCGATGACGACGGTGTAGTCGCCGGCCTTGGCGGACTCGCCGCCGAAGCGGCCGAAGCCGCGGCCGCCGCCGGGCAGGCGGATGCCCGAATCGCGCATCGCCTGGAACATCTCCCGGCCCACGTTCGCGGAGGCCGCGGCGCCGCCGGCCGCCGCACCGCCCGCCGCCTCCCCGCCCCGCTCGCGGGGCGGCGGCGACTCCGCGGGACGCTCGTGGAACGCCTCGCCGGCGTAGTTCGCGTCCTCGCCGCCGCCGAAGCCCCGGAAGATGCCGCTCAGGTCGCCTGACTTCATCATGGCGAGCGTACGCTCCACCGCCTGCCGGTCCGATCCGGCAGCGATCATGGAGTCCGCGATCTGCTGGAGCTTCGCCATGGCGACGACGCTGTCCTGCCGCTCCGAGGGCGACAGCGGCTTCCGGGGCTCCGGCTTCTTCCTGTAGTTCCACACGATCGTGTGGAGCCCCTTCGTGCCCGGGCCGTTGAGCGTCTGCACGGTGTCGCCCTTCTCGTCCAGGATCGCCACGTGGACCTGTGGCCCCCGCGGTCCCCGGCCGCCACGCGCGCCCGGTCCGCCGCGTCCGGCCGCGCCTTCGCGCCCGGCGCTCCCGCGCTCGCCGGCGGCGCCGCCCGGAGCAGCCGGACCGGTCGAGTCGTTGCCGTTGCCGTCGGCGCCTGCGGTCGCCGCCGTCGCCTTCGACTCCAGCGACTCGGGCAGCCAGTACGAGAGCTGCGCGCCGTACTCCGGACTCCGGGCCAGGAACACCTGCTGGCCCGTGGACTCGCCGCCGATGTATGAATCGCTGAACTGCAGGCCCGGCTTCGGATCCAGGAACTGCGGCGTCGCCAGGTTCATGGAGTGGAGCTGCTCGAGGGGCAGGATGTCCACGATCCAGAGGGACCGGCCGTGGGTGCCCGCGATGAGCTCGTGGTCCCGCGGCTGGATCTTGAGGTCGTGGACCGGGACCGTCGGCAGGTTCTCCATGAACAGCCGCCAGCTCTTCCCCCGGTCCAGCGAGACGTACGCGCCGACGTCCGTGCCCACGAAGAGCAGGTTCGGATCGACGGGGTCCTCGCGGATCACCTGCACGTAGTCGGGCCCGCCGGACGGCAGGCCCCCGGCGATGGAGCGGAAGCTCTTCCCGCCGTCGTCGGTCACGAACAGGTACGGCGTGAAGTCGTCGTCCTGGTGCCCGTCGAAGGCGACGTAGAACCGGTTCACGTCCGCCGCCGACGGCTCGATCCGGCTGACCCACGTCTTCGGCGGCACGAGCTTCGCGAAGCGCGGCGTCAGGTTGGTCCAGTGGCCACCGTCGTCCGGCGAGATCCACACGTTGCCGTCGTCCGTGCCGGCGAACAGCGTGCCCTGCTTGAGGGGCGACTCCGCCAGCGCGGTGACCGTCGCGTGGGTCTCGGCGCCCGTGACGTCCTTCGTGATGCCGCCCGTCGTCTGCGTGCTGACGCGGATGCGCATCGTGTCCCCCGTCGACAGGTCCGGCGAGATGACCTTCAGGCTGTCCCCCCGCATCGTCGACCTGAGCACCTTGTTGGCGCCCGCGTAGAACACGTCCGGGTTGTGTGGCGAGAGCAGGAACGGCGTGTTCCAGTTCCAGCGCAGGTCCTGATCGGCCGAATCGGCGAGCTGCCTGGCTCGGAAGCCGGCGATGCGCTTCTTCAGCGCCGCGCTGACCGGGGTCGTCGTGTCACCGCGGGCGAGGACCATGGAGTCGCCCCACATGCGGTAGGTGTCCTGCCAGTCGGGCTTCTGCAGCCGGTCCGACTCGCCTGTCGCGAAGTTGACCCGGACCATGCTGCCGCCCTGGGACTCGGCGTAGACGACGTTTCCGTCGCGCGGGTCCTGCTGCGTGTAGAAGCCGTCGCCGCCCGCCACCGTCGCCCACATGTGGTTGTCGATGGCGCCGCGCGCCCGCCGGCTCGGGCCGCACCAGCTCCCGTTGTCCTGCAGCCCGCCGCACACGCGGTACGGCACCGACATGTCGTAGCTGACGGCGTAGAACTGCGCGATGGGCATGACGTTCAGGTACTGGAAGTTGCCGCCCCTGTCCCACGACTGCGCAACGCCGCCGTCGTCCCCGACGAGGATGTGGGCGCCGTCCTTCGGGTCGATCCACATGGCGTGCTGGTCGACATGGATGCCGATCGTCGCGTCCCGCACTGTCTTCCCACCGTCCGTCGAGAAGTTGACGGGCGTGGACGACCAGTAGACCCGATTCGCGTCCGCCGGGTCGACCCGGACCTGCGAGTAGTAGAACGGCCGGTTGTCCTTGTCGTTCATCTTCGTCCACGTCTTTCCGGCGTCCTCGGACCGGTACAGGCCGGACTCGTTCGGCGCGTCCTTCGTCGCGCCCGCCGCCTCCACCAGCGCGTACATGACGGCAGGCTGACTCGGCGCGATCGCGATGCCGATGCGGCCCTTCATGCCGGTCGGGAAGCCCCCGCCCTTCACCTCCGTCCACGTGTCCCCGCCGTCCGTCGACTTCCACAACCCGCTGCCGGGGCCGCCGCTGTTCAGGAAGTACGGACCCCGCACGCGCTGCCACGCCGCCGCCCAGATCACGTTCGGGTTCCGCGGATCCATGGCCAGGTCGTTGAAGCCGGCCTTGTCACTGATGAACTTGATCTTCTTCCAGCTCTTGCCGCCGTCCGTCGTCCTGTAGACACCCCGCTCCGGGTTCGAGCCCCAGAGGTGGCCGAGGGCGGCGACGTAGACGATGTCCGGGTTCGTCGGGTGGACGAGAATGCGTCCGATGTGCTGCGTCTTCTCCAGCCCCATGAGCGTCCAGGTCAGGCCGCCGTCCGTGGACTTGTAGATCCCGCCGCCCGGCTTCACGGAGTTGCGCGAGTCGTCCTCCCCGGTGCCCGCCCAGATCTGCATCGTGTCGCTCGGCGCGATGGCGATGTCGCCCATGGCGACGACGCGCTGATGCTGGAAGAGCGGCCGGAACGTCGTGCCGGCGTTCGTCGTCTTCCAGATCCCGCCCGCGACCGTGGCCACGTAGAACGTCTTCGAAGGGCTGGAGATGCCCTCGATGTCCGTGATGCGCCCGCCCATGTTGGCCGGCCCGAGCGATCGCCAGCGCATGGATGCGAAGTACGCGGAGTCGGGAGCGGGTGCCTGTCCATGCAGGGAAGCGGCAGGCAGCGCTACCAGCGCCGCCAGTGCCAAGCGGAGGCGATGCATTCCTTCACCTCGTCCAGTGAGTGGATGATGAGGGCGAGAGGCCGCCCGTGGTCCCTATGACGCGCGAGGCGCCCGTTCCGTTGAGACGGGCACGCCGCCGGCTCCCGTTTTGCATGGGGCCGGCACCCCACACTTCTTCACAGCGAGGACTCGCCGTGCTGCACGCAGTCGCCATCGCATCGCTGATCCTGGCCGGGGTCTGCTGCCTCGTGATCCTGGCCGACATCTTCGTGGCCGGTCACCGCCAGAACATGTGGATCATGGACGTCGTCTGGCCGGTGACCGCGCTGTGGTCGGGACCCGTCGGCCTGTGGGCCTACTACGCCTTCGGCCGGCTCTCCACGCGCGAGCGCGTCCAGGCCGCCAGGGTCCGCGGTGAGACGCCCCCCAACAAGAAGAAGCCGTTCTGGCAGATCACCGCCGTCGGCACCACTCACTGCGGCGCCGGCTGCTCCCTCGGTGACCTGTGCGCGGAGTGGTTCGTCTTCTTCGTCCCGCTCACCGTGTTCGGCCACGAGATCTTCGGCGCGTGGCTCCTCGACTACGCCCTCGCCTTCTCCTTCGGCATCGCGTTCCAGTACTTCACCATAAAGCCGATGAAGGGGCTGTCCCCGGGCAAGGGAATCGTCGAGGCCGTCAAGGCCGACAGCCTGTCGCTCACGTGCTGGCAGATCGGGATGTACGGCTGGATGGCCATCGCGACCTTCGGGATCTTCGGCCACGAGCTCCACAAGACCGACCCGGTCTTCTGGTTCATGATGCAGATCGCCATGTTCGCCGGGTTCGCCACGGCGTTTCCGGTCAACGGGTGGCTCGTGAAATCCGGGATCAAGGAGAAGATGTAGCGGCTGCGTACGAAGAGGAGTGCCGCGGACGCAGAAGAGCGGCACGGACGCAGAAGAGCGGCGCGGACGCAGAAGAGCGGCGCGGACGCAGAAGAGCGCCGCGGACGCCTCCCGGCGCCCGCGGCGCATCCGTGGCGCAGATACTGCGCGAGGCTCAGTCCTCCAGCACCGCCTGCGCCGAGATGGAGATCCGGACCTTGTCGGCGACCAGGACGCCGCCGGTCTCCAGCGTCTGGTTCCACGTCAGGCCCCACTCCTTGCGGCTGATCTCGGTCGTCGCGGTGAAGCCGGCGCGGGTACCGCCCCACGGGTCCCTGCCCCGGCCCTCCTCCTCGACGTGCAGCTCCACGGGACGGGTGACGCCGCGGATCGTGAGATCGCCCTTCATCCGGTACTCGTTGTCACCGACCTGCTCCACCTCCGTGCTCCGGAACGTGAGCTCCGGGTGGTTCTCGACGTCCAGGAAGTCCGCCGACCGGAGGTGGTTGTCCCGGTCCTCGACCCGCGTGTCGATCGAGGCGGCGTCGATCGTGACTTCGACGCTGCTGGCGGTCGGATCCTCCTCGTCCGTCACGATGGTGCCCTCGACGTCCGTGAAGCGTCCCTTCACGGTCGTGATCATCATGTGCTTGACCGCGAATTCGACCTGCGTGTGCGCCGGATCCAGCTTCCACGTGTTCCGGCCCGTTGCGATTGCCGTGTTCGTGCTCATTTCGTCTCCTCGATGGTTTCAGTCACGTTCCGCTTCATCCGTCAGGACCCCGATCCTGCTTCCGCCCCGCCGCGACTACGCGGCCACTGCGGCTCCGACCGCCGACGCCGGGAATCGCTCGACCCATGACTCCAGGTCCTCCATGAACGAGGCCAGGAAACGGCGCGTCGAATCGTCCGTCAGCCGACCGTCGCCGTCGAACTTCGTCCCCGCGTTCCCTACCGCCACGCCTGCGTGGGGCATCACCAGCGCCTTCGTCGACAGCAGCGTGAGCTTCAGGATCTGCTGCGCCCGCGCCGTCCCTACCGCGCCCGCCGACGCTCCCATGATCGCTGCCGGCCGATCCGCCAGCGGCGAGCGGCCGCCCGGTCGCGACACCCAGTCGATCGCGTTCTGAAGCACGCCGGGCACCGTGTGGTTGTACTCCGGCGTCGCGATCAGCACCGCGTCCGCCGTCTCCACCTCCTCCCGCAGCCGACGCACCGCGTCCGGCCAGCGAGCCGGGTCATCCAGATCGGCGTCGTACAGGGGCAGGTCCCGGATCTCTTCGATGGCCACGTCCATCCCGGCCGGGGCCAGCTCCGCCGCCGCCTCCGCGAGCCTGCGGTTGAACGACCCCTCTCTCAGACTGCCCACCAGCGTCACCACCTTCATCGCCCCTCCAGATTTCTCCATGTCCATTTTCTCGAATTCAAGATTCATGCTCAAAAAAACTCTACCGGTCCGATCGGGCGGCGAGGCCGAGCTTGCGGACCAGCTCGATGGCGCGCTCCTTCTCCTCCGCGCTCAGTCCGCCCGCCGCCTCGCGCATCGCCTCGGCATGGTCCGGGAAGATGCCCGCGATCCGCTCGGAGCCCTCCTTCGTCAGCTCGGCGTACTGCACGCGCCGATCCGTGAGGCAGCGCCGGCGCCGCAGCAGCCCCCGCTCTTCCAGCTTGTCGATGACGTACGTCGTACTGCCGCTCGTGAGCAGGATCCGCTCCCCCACCTCGCCGATCGGCAGAGGCCCCTTGTGCAGGAGAACCTCCAGCACCGCGAACTCCGTTGCGCTCAGTCCGTGGCTCTCGATGTTGCGCCGCGAGCGGTCGGCCATCGCGCGCTGGGCGCGGGTCAGAACGACCCAAAGCTTCAGCGCCGCCCGGGTGTCGCGGTCCGTCTCCGTGGCCGGCAGGGCCGTCGTCGTCTCGTCATTCATCTTGAATTCAAGATAATCCCGGGTACCGGCCGCGTCAAGGGCCGCGGCCGCCAGGCCGCACTACAGTGGCACCTGGAGGCCGTGCTCGAGGAGCAGTCCGGGGCTCGCGAGCACAGCCTCGACGGGGCCGTCCTCCACGATCGCGCCGCCGGACAGGACCACCGCGCGGTCGCAGACGGCGCGGGCCACCTCCAGATCGTGCGTCGCCACCAGCAGGGTCTCGTCCCGGGAGCGGAGCAGGTCGACGACGCGCCTTCGGGCGCGAGAGTCGAGGCCGTTCGTCGGCTCGTCGAGGACGAGGAGCCGGGGTCGGGAGACGAGCACCGTCGCCAGCGACGCGAGGCGCTTCTCTCCTCCGCTGAGGTGGTGGGCGGCGCGCCCCCCGCGGCCTGCCAGACCGAGCTCCTCGAGCTGTCGCCGCGCGCGTTCGGCGGCGACGTCGCCCGGCTCACCTTCGTTAAGGGGGCCGAAGGCCACGTCTTCCAGGAGCGTGGGGAGGAAGAGCTGGTCGTCGGGGTTCTGGAAGACGAGTCCGACGCGGCGTCGCACCTCCCGGGCCGTATCCTCCCGCACCACGATGCCGTCGACTCGGACGGCGCCGGACGTGGGCTGGAGCAGCCCGTTCAGATGCAGGAGCAGCGTGCTCTTCCCCGCCCCGTTCGGACCGAGGAGAGCCACTCGCTCCCCCTCGTCGAGGCAGAAGGAGACGCCCCGCAGGACTTCCCCTCCGCCGGGGTATTCGAAGGTGACGCGGTCGACCTCGAGCATGGGCGGCACCGGCGTCACACCCGGGCGGCGACGACGATCACGGCGAGAACTGCGCAGAGCGCCGCGACGGCGAGGGCGGAGCGCCGGTCGATGCCCCGGGCCTGGAGGGTCGGCATTGCGCCGTCGAACCCGCGGGAGAGCATCGCCCGGTGGATCCGCTCACTGCGAGCGAGGCTGCGGGTCAGGGCCGCGGCGGTGATGCCCAGCATGAGGCGTCGCCGGGGCGCGGAACCGGCGGCGGCGTTGCGGCTGCGCGCGGCCCTGCGCACCTGCTCGACCTCGTCGGTCAGCACGTAGAGGAAGCGGTAGGCCAGGCCGAGGGAGGTGGTCACGACGGCGGGAAGGCGAAGCTCCCGCAGGGAATCCACGACCTCGGGAAACCGGGTCGTGCTGACGAGCAGCACGGCGCCGCCGAGGGCGACGGCGGCCCGGCCGATGGCGGACCCGAAGCGCAGCAGCCCGGCATCCGTCACGCTCAGCGGCCCGAGGGACGCGACCTTCTGCCCCGGCGCCAGCACGACGACGAAGGCGGAGACCACGAGCACGAACGCCATCGGCGGCGCCATGCGCGCGAGGAGCACGGCGGCCGGCACGCGGGCTGCCGCCGCGAGCAGCGCGACCACCCCGAGCATGGCCGCAAGTGCGCCCCACGAGCCGAGCGGGAGGAGGGCGGCGGCCACGGCCAGCGCGACGGTGCCGATCAGTCGCGCCACCGGGGCGACCCGGGTCAGCGGCGAGTCGACGTGGGCGTAGTGGTCGAGATGGTGGAAGCTCATGCGCCGCGACGAACGCCGGTGCGGAACAGCGCCAGGGCCAGCAGGAAGACGGCGGCGACGCCGACGGCCGCCGCGAGCCAGGCGCCGGTGGGGGACGCATAGCCGGTGAATGGCGCGACGAAGCCGGTCCCCTCTCTGAGTCCGAGGCGGGCCGCGGCCGCCTGGACCACGTCCGGCCGGCTGGAGGCTCCGTATGCGGCGGCAACGGCGACGGCGACCGCCGCGCCGGCGACGCCGATGGCCCAGCGTCGCCCGGCCCGCGTGGGCACGTCGCGGCCGGCGAGCAGCTCGGGACGCGCCCGCATCACGAACGCGAGGATGCCTCCGGTGATCACGGCCTCGCCGACGCCGACGAGAACGTGGGGGAGCACGACCGCGTAGAAGGCGGCCCGCGCCGTGACCAGGCCGGAAAGCGCCAGCTCCACGGCCACGCCCGTGCCGGTCAGCAGTGCGGACACGAACGCAGCGGCCGATGCGGCGGCGACCCTGCGACGGCTGCCGCCGCCCAGCGCCGCGAAGAGCCAGCGATAGAGGAGGTAGCCTCCGCCGGCGCCGAGCACGGCCATGTTCAGCGTATTCGCGCCGAGTGCCGCGATGCCGCCGTCCTGGAAGAGCAGGGCCTGGACGAGGATCACGGAGAAGAGGGCGAGCATCCCGGCCCAGGGTCCCGCGATGACGGCGACGAGGACCCCCCCCAGGAGGTGGGCGCTCGTTCCGGCGCCCAGGGGAAAGTTGAACATCTGGGCGGCGAAAACGAACGCCGTCATGGCGCCGAGCAGCGGCGCCTCACGCTCCCGCAGGCTGCTCCGGGAACGTCGGGCGGCGAGGGCGAGGGCGGACGCGCTGACGGCGGCGGTGCCCGCGAGCACCGGTGCGCTCAGGAACCCGTCCGGAATGTGGGCCATCGTGTCCCTCGCTCGTCCGTCAGACGCGCCAGCGTGAGGCGTGCCTCACGCTGGCGCGGCGCTACCTCACGATCCGTACGACGGTGCCGACGGGCACGAGCGAGTACAGGCGGGTGATGTCCTCGTTGTGGAGCCGGACGCACCCGTGGCTGACCTCCTGCCCGATCGTGTCCTCCTCGTTCGTGCCGTGGATCAGGTAACCGCCGCCAGTGTCCAGCTTGTACGGTCCCAGGATCTCGGGCACGCGCCGCTGCGGGTACCCGGGCGGCGGGATGAAGACCTTGCCGTCGAAGGTGACCTCGGTCCCGGGCGGGAAGTTCCACACCTTCCCCGTCGCGTCGACCCGCACGATCATGCTGTCCCGCATCTCGATCACGGAGCCGTCCAGGAGTCCCACGCGGAGCCCGTCCTTCATCCGCACCGGCTCCAGGTCATGCTGCGCCGCGAGCTCGAAGTAGTGCCAGTCCGGCGGCGACCACAGCGGCGCCGCCTGCTTGGCCAGCACCCGACGCGTCCCCAGCGGTGTCTCGAAGGTGTAGGTCCGCCCCCGGAAGGTGAACGTCGTGTCCATGCCGATGGCGACGGACACGTCCATGAGGGTGTCGCGTCCCTGGATCAGCCACAGCCGCTTGCGGGACAGGGACACCACGATCGTCCTCCCGGACGACGACGCGGCCGTCGCGGTCGCGCTCACGGTACGCGCGCTGGCGCCGCCCGCCTCCTGGGCTCGCCCGGCGGCGGGTATGGCCGCGACGATGGACAGGAGTACGGCGACCGCCGACCTCCGCAGACTCACTCGCTCGTGCATCTTCACTCCCCAACGACTGACGCTGTCACGACATGGAAGATCGCCACCCCGCGGCACCACGCCAACCCCTGCATGCTAGGCGGCGCGATCCGCCTTCGGAAGCGTCCGCGCGAGCAGCGGCTCGATGACGGGGTCGCGACCCATGAACTCCCGGTACAGCTCCGAGGGCTCTGCGCTCATCCCGCGGCTCAGGACCGACCGCACGAACGCCTCCCCGACGGAACGGCTCAGCAGGCCTTCCTGCCGGAATCGCGTGAACGCGTCGGCGTCGAGCATCTCGCTCCACTTGTAGGAGTGGTACGCGGCCGCGTAACCGCCGGCGAAGATGTGGGTGAAGGAGCACAGAAAGGAGTCCCGTGCGAAGTGGGGCCGCAGGGCGTAGCGCGCGAGGACCTGCCGGGTGCGTGCGAGGGGGTCGGCCGGGGGATCCGTGTGCAGGTCGAGGTCGATGGCGCCAAAGCCGAGCTGGCGCATCTGGGCGCTGGCCGACCGGAAGTCCCGCGAGGCGCGGAGCCGCTCGAGCACGTCGACGGGGATCGGCTCGCCGGTCCGCTCGTGCCTGGAGAAGAGGGGGAGCGCGTCCGCCTCCCAGCACCAGTTCTCCATGATCTGGGAGGGCAGCTCGACGAAGTCCCGGGGGACCTTCGTACCCGACCGGGTGCGCAGTTCGACGGTCGACAGGGCGCCGTGCAGGAGGTGCCCGAACTCGTGGAACAGCGTCTCGACTTCGCCATGAGCGAGCAGCGGCTCCCGGCCTCCGGAAGGGGGCGTGAAGTTGGCGCCGATGGTCAGCAGGTGCGGCTCGAAGCCGCCGTCGGGCAGGGGCCCGCCGGTGCGCAGCGTCGCCTTCCACGCGCCGCCCCGTTTGGTGGGCCGGGGATGGAGGTCGAGGTAGAACGAGGCCCGGTGCACGCCTTCCTCGTCGCGCAGTTCGAAGTACCGGACGTCGGGATGCCAGACCGCCTCCGTCTCCTTCTCCCTCACGTCCACGCCGAAGAGGCGGCCCGCCACCTCGAAGAGACCCTCCAGCACGCGACCGAGGGGGAAGTAGGCGCGCAGCAGCTCCTCGTCGATCTCGTAGCGCTCCCGACGCAGTCGCTCGGCCACGAAGTGGACGTCCCACGGCTCGAGCGAGTCGATGCCGAGCGTGCGGGCGTACGCCTCGAGCGCCTTCGTCTCGCCGCGGAACGCCGCCTCCGTCCGCGACGTCAGCAGCTCGACGAACTCCTGCGCCCGCGAAGCCGAGCCCACCATGTTCAGCTCGAGGACGTAGTCGGCGAAGTCACGGCGTTCGAGCCGCTCGGCCAGCTCGGCCCGCAGCGCCAGGATCGTCGAGATGACCGGGCGGTTGTCGTGCTCGCCCGCCGATGCGACGGAGTAGTAGGCCTCATGGATCCGCCGCCGCAGGTCGCGTCGCTCCGCGTGTCGCATGAAGGGGACGAAGGACGGCGCGTGCAGGGTGAAGACCCAGCCTTCGAGCCCCCTGGACTCGGCCTCTCGCCGGGCCAGCCGCAGCGCGGACGGCGGCAGCCCGGCGACGTCGTCTTCTTCCTGAAGGTGCAGCGCGTATTCGTTCAGCGAATCGAGCACGTGGTTCTCGAAGCGGGTGGCCTGCTCCGAAAGCTCGACGCGCAGCGCCTCCACCCGCCCGCGCGTCTTCTCGTCGAGGTGGGCCCCCGCGTGCCGGAACTCGCGGAGCGCACGCTCCACGAAGTAGCGTCGTTCCGGAGGAAGATCGAGAGCCTCCTCCGTCTGCGCGTACGCCTCCACGGCGCGCCACAGCCCGGCGTTCGTGTCGACCCGGGCGAAGAAGCGCTCGTACGCGGACTGCGCCGCCTCGTGGGCCTTCCGGATCTCCGGCGTGTTCAGGACGCTCACGAGATGTTCTGCGACGTTCGCCACGGCCTCCACCCTGGACAGCGCCCCGTCGAGGCGCACCATGGTCCCCTCGAAGGTGCGATCCGCACTCCCCGAAGCCAGGACGTCGATCTCCGATTCCGCCTGCGCGATTGCCGCGCGCACCGCCGGAACGATGTGCTCCGGACGGAGACGATGGAAAGGGATCGGGAACGTCGGTTCGAGTATCGGATTCAACATGTCTCCAAGGATGAAGAGTACGCCGGGGTCGCAGAACCCGCCCCACACCCCGTCAGCCCAATCCCTACACCTGCCTCGCCGGCCGCCCACCACATTGCACCATGGAGGCTCTCGCCGCCCGGCACGTTCCGGCCGGGCGCCGGGACGCAACGGGTCGAACAAGGAGCGGCCACATGGCCACACGCACCTATCCGCTTCCGCACCATCTGATCGCAAACGAGCGGATGAAGAGCCACTGGTCCGAGTACGTATGGACCGGCGTTCTGCTCGCCGCAGCGGCGCATTTCGCCCTGTTCTCGCTCTTTCCCGCGATCCGCGTGGCGGACGTGTCGTTCACGCCCGGCGAGCTCCGGAGCGTGGAGCTGCCTCCGGAGGTGAAGATCCCGCCCCCGCCCGCGGCCATCGCTCGCCCGGCCATGCCGGTGGTCTCCGCCGAGGCTGCCGTTTCGGAGGACGTGACGATAGCGCCCACGACCTTCGAGGAACACCCCGTGGCGACGCTGCCGCCGCCCCCGACCGGTCAGGCATCGGCCGCCCGGGCCGATCGCGCACAGTTCCAGATGTTCGTCCCGACCATGACGGCGCCGGAGCTGCGCAACCGGGGAGAGGTCTCGGCAGCCATCCTGAAGACCTATCCGCCCCTCCTGCTCGAAGCCGGCATCGGCGGCACCGTCCTGCTCTACGTTTGGATCGACGAACGCGGGAACACGGTCGACGCCGAGGTCATCCAGACCAGCGGTCAGAAGGACCTCGACCAGGCGGCAATCCACGTGGTGGACATCATGCGCTTCTCGCCCGCCCGCAACCGCGACCGGGCGGTCAAGGTCATCGTCGCCCTGCCCGTCATCTATTCGGTCCGGTAGCGGGCAGCGCTTCGGCCCACGCCCCGAACACGCCGGCGGCGGCGGGCCGGAGCGCATCCACGCGCCTCGGCGCCGCTCCGGCGACGTCGCGAGCGGCGATTCCCTCCTCCGCCAGCTCCGCAGCGAACTCCTCCGTCATCCCGCGCGCAATGGCGGCCGTCGGCTCCATGTGGAACAGAATTCCGAGCGCGTGTCCCGCCCGGAACGCCTGGGCGTCCGTCATCGCGGAGGACGCGAGCACGCCCGCGCCCGCCGGCACGTCGAAGACGTCCGCGTGCCAGTGCAGCGGCACGATGCGCGGGCCGGCAGCGCCGAGCACGGGGTCGCCGAGTCCCTGCGCGGAGAGCTCGACGTCGAGCCAACCGATCTCCCGCCGAGGCGCCCGGCGCACCGCCGCGCCGAGCACGCCGGCAAGGAGCTGGCTTCCCAGACAGACGCCGAGCACGGGCCGATCCCGGGCGAGGGCGTCCTCCATGAGCCGCATGACGTCCCGCAGGTAGGGCAGCCGGCCGGCGTCGGAGACGCCCATCGGGCCGCCCAGCACGAGGACGCCCGATGCATCCGCAACCTGCCGCGGAACGGGCTCGCCCCGCCAGGCGTGCACGGGCTGCATCCGCACGCCGGCGCGCTCCAGCGCCTCGCCGGCCAGACCGGGTCCTTCCACGGCGGTGTGCTGGACACACACGACACTGCGCTTCGGTTCCATCGGCCCCTCGGATCGCCGGACCTTTTCGCCCCCCGGAACGGTATCGAATTCAGCGGCGGGAAGGCCAGCATTCGTCGGATACGCCGACGACGGCTCCCGCCCGGGAAACATGGAGGTGCGGGATGACAATGTCCCGATGGATCGCGGTCGCGGCCCTGCCGCTTCTGACCGCCTGTGCCCCCCTCGGCGGGTCCGGAAAGCCCCGGCCCGAGCGGCCCGCTGCCGCGCTCGAGGTGAGGAACGACAACTGGAACGCGGTGGACGTCTTTCTGGAACGGTCAGGCACGGCCTACCGCCTCGGAATGGTGGAAACGGGTCAGACGATGCGTTTCCGACTGCCCGCCGATCTGGCGCTCGCGGGCAGCGACGTCAGCTTCGTCGCGGACCCGATCGGCGCGACGGACGCGTACCGTACGGACGCGGTTCTGGTCAATCCCGGCGACAGGGTCAGTCTCTTCGTTGGGAACGTGCTCGGACAGTCCTGGTACCGGATCGAGTCCGACTGAGCCGGAAAGCGGTGCGGAATGGACGGGCGCCGGACGACGAGGATCGTCCGGCGCCCGTCGGCTATCAGCCACCGGCCGTCGCACCCACGACGATGAACGGCTCCGCTCCTCGGGCGACGGGCTCCGGAAGGGCAGCATCGGGCGACTCGTGGGAGAGATCCTGCTGACACGCGAAGAAACGGACGAAGGCCCGTCGCTCCCGCGTGACGTGGTCCCGGATCGTGCCGCGCAGGACGGGATAGCGGGCCTCGAGAGCGTCCAGCACCGCCCGCTGTGTCACGCCGTCCGTGACGGGAAGCTCGACCTCTCCCCTGACCTGCGCGAGCATGCGCAGGTGCTCCGGCAGAACGACCCGGATCATGCGAGGGTCTGCACTTCGACGGAGAGCACGGGCGGCAGGTTCTTCGCAACCGCGCTCCAGCTGTCGCCCTCGTCGGCGGAGACGTAGACCTGACCGCCGCTCGTGCCGAAGTACACGCCGCAGCGGTCCAGCGAGTCCACGGCCATGGCGTCCCGCAGCACGTTCACGTAGCAGTTGCGCTGCGGCAGCCCCTTCGAGAGCGGCTCCCACTCGTTCCCGCCCGTCCGGCTCCGGTAGACCCTCAGCTTTCCGTCCGGCGGGTAGTGCTCGGAGTCGCTCTTGATGGGCACGACGTAGACCGTCTCCGGCTCGTGGGCGTGGACCGCGATGGGGAACCCGAAATCCGATGGCAGATTGCCGGAGACCTCGTGCCAGGACTCGCCGCCGTCGTCGCTGCGCATCACGTCCCAGTGCTTCTGCATGAACAGCACGTCCGGCCTCGATGGGTGCATCGCGATCCGGTGCACGCAGTGTCCCGTCTCCGCCGCCGGATCCGGGATGTGCTCGGAGCGCAGGCCCCTGTTGATCGGTCTCCACGTAGCGCCGTCATCGTCCGAGCGGAACGCGCCCGCCGCCGAAATCGCGGTGAACATCCGCCCCTCGTGCACGGGGTCCAGGAGGATCGTGTGCAGGCACAGCCCGCCGGCGCCGGGGGCCCACGTCGAACCCGTCCCGTGCTCGCGCAGGCCCGACAGCTCCGTCCAGGTGCGGCCGCCGTCCTTCGACCGGAAGAGCGCGGCGTCCTCCACCCCGGCGAAGACCGTCTCCGGATCCGCCAGGGACGGCTCCAGATGCCACACGCGGGCGAACTTCCACGGGTGCGGCGTGCCGTCGTACCACTGATGCGTTCCGGGAACGCCGTCATACACGAACTCGTTGCCGACGGGCTCCCACGTTCGCCCCCCGTCGTCCGAGCGCTGGATGAGCTGCCCGAACCAGCCGTTCGACTGCGAGGCGTAGATCCGGTCCGGATCCGCCGGCGAGCCCTTCAGGTGGTACATCTCCCACCCGCCGAAGTGCGGTCCGTCGATCTTCCAGCGCCTGCGTGCGCCGTCCGCCGAGAGAATGAACGCGCCCTTGCGCGTCCCCACCAGAACCCGAACTCCGCTCATATGCGCCGCTCCTGATGATCCCAACGCGCTCGGTCCGGGCGGACGCCCAGCCGTCGCAATCCGGCCCTTCTATATGATGATTCACCATCCGCACGCAATGGATTCGTGGGGGACAGCCCGCTCCCATCCGGCGGTTGCCGACCCGCACCCCGCCGCCCATGTTCCGGCTCTCACCGTGCGCGCTCGCCGTGCCCTACCGGGAGACGCACGCACCGCCGCGAACACGGAGGACCGATGAGACTCCTTGCCCCCGCCGTCGCACTGCTCCTCGCCATGGCCCCCGTGGCGGCTTCCGCCCAGCAGGATTCCGCCCGGTCGCCCGCGCCCCCGAAGACCGCGGACGCAAAGCCGGCTCATACGGTGACGCACCACACCGCCACGATCGGCGGCCAGCGCGTCGACTACGAGGCGACGCTCGGCAGCATCATCCTGCGCGACGACGAAGGGAATCCGACCGCCGAGGTCTGGTACACCGCCTACACCCGCACGGGCGCTGGAGACGGCGCCCGGCGGCCGGTCACGTTCGCCTACAATGGCGGCCCCGGCTCGTCCTCCGTCTGGCTGCACATGGGCGCCCTCGGACCCCGCCGCATCGCCACCGCCGACACCGTCCATGCACCGCCGCCGCCGTACACCCTGGTCGACAACCCGTACAGCATCGTGGACGTCACGGACCTCGTCATGATCGACCCCGTCGGGACGGGCTTCAGCAGGCCGCTGGGCAAGGCGACCGGCAAGGACTTCTGGGGCGTCGATCAGGACGCCCGCTCCCTCGGCCAGTTCGTGACCCGCTGGCTCAGCGAGAACGGGCGGTGGAATTCGCCCCGCTACCTGCTCGGCGAGAGCTATGGGACCACCCGCTCCGCAGCACTCGGCGCCTACCTCCAGGATCGGGAGAACGTCGACCTGAACGGGATCATCCTGCTCTCCTCCGTGCTCGAGTTTTCGACGATCTCGTTCAACCCGGGCAACGACCTGCCCTACATGCTCTACCTGCCGTCGTATGCCGCCGTCGCCTGGTACCACGACGCGCTGCCGGACCGGCCCGCCGAGCTCGAGCCCTTCCTGCGCGAGGTCCAGCAGTTCGCACTCGGCGACTACGCACGCGCGCTACTCGCCGGCGGACGCCTCGAGGACGCCGAGCGGAGCTCCATCCTCGACCGACTCCACAGGTACACGGGCCTCAGCAGGGACTACCTCGACCGAGCCGACATGCGCGTCCTCGCCCCCGAATTCGAGCAGGAGCTCATGCGGGAACACGGACTCACGGTGGGCCGGCTCGACGCCCGCTTCACCGGCCCCACACTGGACCCGATGTCCCAGTTCGCCTCCTACGACCCCCAGTCCTCGGCCGTCAGCTCGGCATACACGTCCGCCATCAACAGCTACCTCCGCCAGGAGCTCGGCTACAAGGGAGACCGCCCGTACACCATCAGCGGGAACGTGAATCCGTGGGACTGGACCCACGGACGCAGCTTCGGCTGGCCCGGGTACACGAACGTCGCCCAGGACCTCGCCCAGACGATGAAGGAGAACCCGACCCTGCACGTCATGCTGAACAGCGGCTACTACGATCTGGCCACGCCGTACTTCGCCGCAGACTACACGATGGACCACCTGGACATCCCGGCGCAGCTCCGCTCCAACCTGGAAACGAAGTACTACGGCGCCGGCCACATGATGTACCTGTACGAGCCTTCGCTCGCGAAACTGAAGGAGAACATCGCGGACTTCATCCGGAAGACGTCGGCGGTCAGACCGGCCGCCTCAGGAACCCACTGAGGGGAGATGCCGGCAGTCGTCGGGGCGTGAGGGCGTTCCGGCGCGCCGTGGTTCCGATCGGCCGCCCTGCCAGGATGCGGGGCGGCTGCCGCGGGAGGGACTCGGGGAGGGACCTCAGCTTCGCGGGGGCGCGTTGTCCTTGTAGCGGTATGTGATGCGGCCCCGGGACAGGTCGTACGGGGACAGCTCCAGCGCAACCCGATCGCCCTGCAGCACCCGGATCCGGAACTTCGACATCTTGCCGCTGGCGTACGCCAGCACCTCGTGCCCGTTCTCCAGCTCGACCCGGAAGTTCTGATCGGGGAGCACCTCCGTCACCACGCCTTCCATCTTGATCGCTTCCTGCTTCGCCATACGGTCTCCTGTCCTCTGTTCAAAAACGAATCGCCCCCGGCGCGAGCGTCTGCGGGCGCGCGCTGCCGCGGGGCGAAAGGCGCCGGTTTCAGCCGGCAGACAATCGTTATAATCTAACGAAATCAGGGGCAGAACGCCACCATTTCGAACCCGCCGGAGTTTGGTGTCGCCTTTCCGGTAGAGAGGGCGACGTCGCCTCCGCTATATTCCGGCCATGACACCGCGCACGATGCCTCCGCCGAACGCCATGTGGGACGCCGCGCGCAGCCGGGACCGCGCCTTCGACGGGCTGTTCTGGTTCGCCGTACGCACGACCGGGATCTTCTGCCGTCCGTCGTGCCCGGCCCGCAGACCGCGAAGGGAGAACGTGAGGTTCTACCCGAGCGCCGGGGACGCCCTGCGCGACGGCTTCCGACCCTGCCGCCGCTGCCGCCCCCTCGAGCCGCCCGGCGGGGCGCCGTCCTGGCTCCGGCCGCTGCTCGCGGACCTGGATTCGGACGCGCGCCGCCGCTGGCGGGACCGGGACCTGCGCGCGCGTGGCCTCGACCCCGCTCGCGTGCGGCGCTGGTTCAAGCGAAACCACCACATGACGTTTCATGCATACCAGCGTGCCCGGCGGGTCGGGAGCGCGCTGCGCCACCTTTCCGACGGAGGCAGCGTGACGGAAACCGCATTCGAGCACGGATGGGAGTCCCTCTCCGCGTTCCAGGAGGCAGTGCGTGGCCTCACGGGACTGGCGCCGCATCAGGCCCGCGCCTCCCGGGTCGTCGAGCTCACGCGCATCGAGACCCCCCTCGGCCCGATGCTGGCGGGCGCGGACGACGAAGCGCTGCGGCTCCTGGAGTTCACGGATCGACGCATGCTCGAGACGCAGCTCCGCCGCCTCCAGCGCCGCCTCGGCTGTGCCCTGGTGCCCGGCGACGGAGCGATCCTCGCGGATACGGCCGCCCAGCTCGGGGAGTACTTCGACGGGCAACGCCGGGAGTTCACGATCCCCGTCGCGCCCGCCGGAACCGAGTTCCAGCAGGACGTGTGGCGCGAGCTCCGCGCGATCCCGTACGGCCGCACCCGCTCGTACGGCGAGCAGGCCGCAGCCATGGGGCGCCCGGAAGCGGTGCGCGCCGTCGCCCGGGCGAACGGCGACAACCCCGTCGCAGTGATCGTCCCGTGTCACAGGGTCATCGGGGCCGACGGCTCCCTTACCGGCTACGGCGGCGGCCTATGGCGCAAGCAGTGGCTCCTCGAGCTCGAGTCCCGCCACGCGGGCCTGGACGTCACGCCTCTCGGGGGCGACGCCTGAGCCCACCGGGAGGTCGCTGACAGTTCGCGCGGCGGCCACCGCCGATCCGTCGTGGCCTGCGCCCGTTGCCACGGCCTGCCGCGCGGGCGCATCTTCACGCCCGGACTTCCAGACTCCGCAAACGGGACGAACGCATGCTCACCGACATCGGCGTATATCATCCGCAGATCGTGCACTTCGTCATCGCCCTGCTCATCGTGGGCGTGGCGTTCCGGCTCGTCTCCCTCTCGCCATGGATGAAGTTCACCAATCCCGCCGCCACGACGCTGATCGTGTGCGGCACCATCGCCGCAGTCATCGCGGTGAAGTCCGGCGCGCAGGCCCACGGCCCGGTGGAACGCATACCGGGCGCCCGTCAGGCCGTGCAGGAGCACGAGGAGTGGGGGGAGCGAACCCGGGACATCTTCCTGGTCGTGTCCCTCCTCGAGATCGGCGCCCTCGTCCTGGCGAACCGGACGTCGAAGCTCAAGCTGGCGAAGGGGATCCGCGTCGCATCGGCGCTCGTGGGGCTGGCGGGGCTGTACGCGGTCTACGAGACGGGGGAGCACGGCGGGCGGCTCGTCTACACCTACGCCGGCGGCGTCGGCACCCGTTCCGGCGACCCCCGTGACGTGCAGAACCTGCTCGTGGCCGGCCTGTACAACGAGGCCATGACCGCCCGCCAGAGCGGCGATCACGTTCGTGCAGCCGAGCTGATCGACCAGCTCGCGGCGCTGCGGCCCGACGACCCGTCGACCCGCATGCTCCGCATCCAGTCCCGCATCGAGGACCGGAACGACCCGCGCGGCGCCCTGCAGACCCTCGACAGCATCACGGCGAACGCGGGCGATGACCGGTTCCTGCGCTTCCAGTCGGCCCGCCTGCGGGCGAGCGCCTACGAAAAGCTTGGGATGAAGGACTCCGCGCAGGCCATCATGGAGGGATTGCGCCGGCGCTGACGGCGGGGGGTGTGCCGGGGCCGGGCGTCATAATCAAATGTTGGAGCGGGCCGCGGCGCAAGAGGTTGTGCGAGCTGCACGGCGGCTCAGCCGGCGCCCGCGCGTTCCTGCCGCTCGCCGTCGGCCGCGACCGCCAGCCGGAGCGAGAAGCGCGAGCCCGTGCCCTGCTCACTCTCCACGACGATGTCGCCCCCCATCATGCGGGCGAGACGCCGGCTGATCGCCAGGCCGAGCCCCACCCCGCCGTGCGAGCGCGTGTAGCCGCGCTCGACCTGCACGAACGGTTCGAAGACCTCCTGCATGCGATCGCGCGCGATGCCGATACCGGTGTCTTCCACGTCGAACCGGATGGATTCGCCCGAGGCATGGTCCGGCTCCCCGTTCTCGATTTCCCACGAGACGGTGATCCTGCCGCCCGCCGGAGTGAACTTCACCGCGTTCGTGAGGAGATTGATCAGGATCTGGTCGACCCGCTGCGAATCGCCGCGGTACCGGCCGCTCTCCCGGGGCTGTGCGCCGCGGACGACCTCGACTCCCTTGCGCTCGGCCTCGGGCCCGACGACGGCCAGTGCGGAATCGAGGGACGTCGCGGCGCTTCCCTCGGACTCGCGGTACTGGAGGCGGCCGGACTCGATGCTGGAGAGGTCGAGGACGTCGTCCACCAGCGAAACCAGGTGCCGGCCGCTCGCGCGAATTCGGCCTATCTGCTTGCGCTGATCCTCCGTCAGGGGCCCCGGCAGCTCGAGCTGGAGCAGGTCTGCATAGCCGATGATGGCGTTGATGGGCGTTCGGATCTCGTGGCTCATGGTCGCCAGGAAATCGGACTTGGCCCGGCTGGCCCGTTCCGCCTCCTCCCGGGCCTGATCCGCCTCTGCCATGGCGCCCGTGAGCTGGGCGTTCGCGCCTTCCAGCTCGGAGGCCAGAGAGCGAGCGGATTCGTACTGCTGCCGCAGCGCCTCGTGCGTCGACTCCACCTCTCCGGCCATGGCGCTGAAGGCGCGGGCAAGGAACCCGAGTTCGTCGGTGCGATCGGTCTCCACTCGGCGATGGTAGTCACCCGCGGCCAGATCGGCCGCGGCCCCGCTCAGCTCCCGAAGAGGCACCGTGATGCGACGGCTCACGATCCAGGCGCCGAGCGCTCCGAGCAGGGTCAGGATCAGGGCTGCGACCATCAGCCGCCGGACGAACGTGGCAGGGCGGGCGAGGACGTCGGTCATGGGCACGCCCGCGACGATGGCCCACGGCGAAATGCTCGTGCGCGCGGCGCGGGCCATGAACGGTTCGCCGCCAGCCCCGATGAACCCGGTGAGGGTCGAGTCGGCGGCGGGCCTCGGTGGTGCTGTCACGCTCCCGCCGAGGGAGACCCACGGGCCTCCCGGGTCGACGAAGTAGACATCCGCCCTGAGTCCGATCAGATCCCCGATCTGCTCGGCCGCCCGGGGACTGCCCACCGCGCGGAGTTGGGCCAGCGAGCCGATCCGCTGTCCGCCCGCGACGACGGGAACGTCGAACCACGTATAGGCCCGCCCGTTCACGACGACCATGTCGCTGTAGCCGCCCTTTTCAGGGATCCTGCCGGCGGACCGCGCGGCGTGGACCAGCGAGTCGCTCCACCCATCGGGGTACTGGCCGAGTCGGCCGAGAGCCTGTCGCTCCGGGCTCCACACCTCGATCGGGAGAAGGCTGTCCGTAGGCTGTCGCAGGCGATGGAGAGCGTCCTGCAGCGCGGCCGTGTCCACAGGAAGTCCACGCAGCGCGGCGCGCACGGGGGGCGTCGAGGCGACCTCGGTGAACAACTCGATCCGCGCCTCGGCGCCGGTCCGGACGATGTCGGCGAGGCGCGAGGTGACGCGCTCGAGGCGCTCCTGGTTCGCGAGCAGGGCAGCGCCGCGGACCTCCCGGTAGGCGAGGATCGACCCCACCACGAGGAGAGCCAGCAGCAGCGACAGCATGAGGAGCGGCAGCTTCGTCTCGAGAGACAGGCCGCGGCGTTCGCTTGCAGAAGCGTTCATCGGTTACTCAGGCAGGAATTTCTGCGCGCATGGTATCCCATGCCCACGGTGCGGTCAATGCGGCCGGGCGGACCCGTGCCCGGCCGTTGGCCGACTCCGTCGGTGCTCCCTACTATGGAGACCGTCCGAGTCGAGGCGTCCCCTCCGCGGAGCCGCATTCCATGCGACGTTCCCCCGTCATCGCCCTCGCCGCGTGCCTGGTTGCGGCCCCCCTGCCCGAGTCCATGGCCCGCCCACGGGTCGAGGACTTCGATCCCGTCGAGGCGACGATCCCGGAGATTCATGACGCTCTCCGCACGGGTCGGGCCACGTGCCACGAAATCGTGGCGGCGTACCTCTCGCGCATCGAGGCCTACGACCGGTCGTCGGGGCTGAACGCCGTGACCGTCACGAACCCCCGCGCCCTGGCCGTGGCCGACTCCCTCGACCGCGCGCTCCGGCTCGCCGGCGGTCGGAGCGGCGCGAACCGCGCCGCCGCGACGGGCGCCCTCTTCTGCGTACCGATGCTCGTCAAGGACAACTACGACACCCACGACCTTCCGACGACCGGCGGCTCCATTGCGCTGAAGGACAGCCGGCCCCCGGACGACGCGACGGTCGTCCGCCGCATCCGCGCCGCGGGTGCGGTGGTCATCGCGAAGACGAACATGGCGGAGTGGGCGTTCAGCCCCCGCCAGACGGTGAGCTCGTCGTACGGAACGACCGCGAACGCGTACGCCCTGGACCGCGTGCCGGCGGGCTCCAGCGGCGGGACCGCCTCGGGCGTGGCGGCGAGCCTGGGAGCGGCGGGGCTCGGGACGGACACCGGCAACTCGATCCGCGGGCCGTCCTCGCACCTGGCCCTCTTCGGGATCCGGAGCACGCTCGGGCTCGTGAGCCGTGACGGGATCGTGCCGCTCTCGTTCGACCGCGACGTGGCCGGCCCGATGACGCGCACGGTCGCCGACGCCGCCCGCATCCTCGGCGTCATCGCCGGCTACGACGCGGCCGACCCGTACACCGCTCCGGCGCGGGGCCACCCCGTCCCCGACTACACGGCGTACCTGGACCCGGACGGGCTGCGGGGCGCCCGGGTGGGCGTGCTCCGGGCGCTGGCGGATCCCGCGGAAAGCGACACGTCCGTGCTCCGCCTGTTCGACGACGCCGTCGCCGACCTGCGTCGCGCCGGGGCCATCGTCGTCGACCCGTTCGTGGTTCCGCGCCTCGACTCCCTCATGCGGGCGCCGGGCATGTACTGTCAGCGTTTCCGATACGACATGAAGCGGTACCTGGACTCCCGCGGGCCGGCGGCGCCCATCCACGACGTGACCGAGGTCCTGGCGACGGGGCAGTACGCCCCGTACGTGGAGGACCGGCTCCGCAATGCCGCGAAGTACCCGGCCGACGTCGCCCCGGGAGATCGGGATCCGCCGTGCCCGGACTACGCGGAGAATGCACCGCGCCAGGCGTACCTGCGGGCGGTGGTGGCGGCGATGGACTCGGCAGGCGTCGACGTGGTCGTGTACCCGTCGTGGACGTGGCCGCCGGCGCACCTCGATCGGGCGCGGGAGGAGTACCGCGGGGACAACAGCCAGCTCGTGGCGCCGGCCACCGGCATGCCGGCGGCCACGGTCCCCATGGGCTTCTCGTACGGGCGGTTCCCGGCCGGTCTTCAGATCATGGCGAGGCCGTGGGACGAGACGAGGATCTTCAGGGTCGCGTACGCGTACGAACAGGCGACGCGCCACAGGAGGCCGCCGTCGGGCTTTCCGCCGCTCGAGCCGTAAGCGGGACGAAGCTTCAGGAGCCGCCCTGCGCCAGCCGCTTGCGCCAGACGACGATGGCGCCGCACGGCCGGAACCCGGGGTGGAGGACGAATTCGGGGGGCGTGTCCATCCCGCGGTAGACCTCCACCGCCTGGATGTCCTCCGGGTAGACCCAGTCGTCCAGGTGGCCGCCGTACCCGAGGACCGGCATGCCGTCGAGGAAGAGGTCGGGGATGCATTCGCGCCCGCTCACCCGCATCGCCACCACGCGGTCGAACCCGGAGCGCCCGCTCTCGAGGACGATGCTCGGAACGCCGCCGGCCAGGATCGTGCTCGCCCACCCGCCATTCTTCAGATCCCGCCCTTCCAGGAACGTCCCGCCGATGGTCGTGCGCTTCCGGTCGAAGTAGCCGCCCCGCAGCATGAAGTCGTTCGCGACGTGCGCGGAGACGACGATCGAGTCCAGCGCGATCGCCCGCGGCACCAGGCGCACCGTGAGGTCGATCTCCCCGTTCGGAGGCACGTTCACCAGGTGCGTCGCCTCTCCGTACGCGATGTGGGAGACCTTCATCTCGTAGATTCCGGCGGCCACCCCGGAGAAGCGGAAGGTCCCGTCCGCGGTGGAGACGACGCCGGCCCGGTCGGGGCCGTCGATGACCACCGCGACGCCCTCGACCGGCTCCCCCGAGGCGTCGTCGACGACGCGGCCGACGATCGTGCCGGCGGCCGGGACGCCTCCCGGACCCGCCTGGGCGTGAGCCACCGACGCGGTGGAGCACACCAGGCCGGCGGCGAGCACGCTCGAGATCAGGAGCGTGTTTCGGCACAGGGTCGTCCAGAGGGGACGTCGGAGTGAACCGGGCATGGGCCTCCCATGGGGTACATCCCAATATACTTCGCTCTCCGTGAGCGTTCCACCGTCCTTGCCGCGTCCGACGACCGCCGCCATGCTTCGGCACGCGTTCTTTCATCCCCCGAATTCCCGATCCGCATGCGAGACGACTCCGAAGTCGCGCAGGAACGGCCACGTCCCCCGGCGGCCGCCGCCGAGGACAGGGGCCGCCTGCTCAAGGTGCTGGGCGTCGCCTTCGGGCTCGCCGTCATCATCGGCAACACGATCGGGATGGGCATCCTGCGCACTCCCGGCGAGGTGGCGGCGCGCCTTCCGTCGACGCCCCTCTTCCTGGCCGTCTGGGTGGCGGGCGGCGCGTACGCCCTGCTCGGAGCGCTTTCGCTGAGCGAGCTCGGGACCATGATGCCGAAGTCCGGCGGCCAGTACGTGTTCGTCCGGCACGCGCTGGGCAGCTATCCCGGCTTCGTCGTGGGCTGGAGCGACTGGGTGTCCACGTGCGGCGCGTCCGCCGCCATTGCCATGGTGCTTGCCGAGTACCTCGGCCCGCTGGTCCCGGCGCTGGCGGGCGTGCATGCCTGGGTCGCGGCAGCGGTCGTCGTCGGGTTCGCCGTGCTGCAGTGGAAGGGTATCCGCATCGGCGACGTCGCCCAGCAGCTCACGAGCCTGCTCAAGACGCTCGCACTGGCCGGTCTCATCATCGCGATCCTGGCCTTCGCCGGCAGGTCGGGCGCCGCGTCGGCCGACGCCGTGGCCGCCGGCGCCGCGGCGGCGGGGGCCGCCGGTGCGCGCGCGGCCGGGGGAGCGGGCGCAGCCGCCGCGGCCGCGCTGCCCACGGGACTCGCCCTGCTGGCCGCCATCGTCGTCGCCCTCCAGTCGGCCATCTACACGTTCGACGGGTGGACGGGCCCGATCTACTTCGGTGAGGAGGTGAAGGACCCGGACCGCGACCTGCCCCGGGCGATGATCGGCGGCGTGCTGCTCGTCGCGGCGATCTATCTCGGGCTGAACGTCGCGTTCCTGCGCGTCGTCCCCGTGGCCGAGATGGCGGGGGACCCGTTCGTGGCCGGCACGGCCGCCGCCCGGATCTTCGGACCGGCCGGGGACACGGTGATCCGGGTGCTCATGATCGTCTCGATGCTGGCCGCCGTGAACGCGTGTCAGCTCATGGCCTCACGGGTGCCGTACGCCATGAGCCGGGACGGCATGCTGCCGTCCGCGGTGACGCGCGTGAATCGCGGCGGAACACCCGGCCCGTCGCTGCTGCTGACCACGGTGGTCGCCCTGGGCTTCATCGCGACCAACACGTTCGACGCCGTGCTGGCCCTTCTGGCGTTCTTCTTCGTGGCCAACTACGCGCTCTCGTTCACGTCGCTGTTCGTGCTGCGACGCCGGGAGCCGGACGCGCGTCGACCCTTCCGGGTGCCCGGCTACCCCTGGGTCCCGGCCGTCGCCCTCATCGGCTCGCTCGCGTTCCTGGCAGGCGCCGTGGCGGGCGACCGGACGAACAGCGTGCGGGCGCTGGCGCTGCTGGCGCTGAGCTGGCCTGCCTGGCTATGGGCGAAGCGCAGCGGAGGCGACGCCGCGGCCCGCGCGGGATGAAAACGGCGCGGGTCCCGCGAGCCCCGAATTCGGCCCGCGGGTCCGGATCGCAGCTACTACCGGCGTACCAGATCCACGGCGGCGCGCTGAACCTTCGCCTCGAGGTCGGGTGACGGCGCGCCGTCGTTGCGCGTGTTGTAGGCGGCGATCACCGCCCGTCGCGTGCGTGGACTGAAGTAGAAGAATGCGTGGAACCCTGCCTGGCTGCCCGTGTGGCCCAGCACCCGGTCCGCGCCGCTCCCGACGACGAAGAAAGAGAGGCCCATCCACTGCTCCGGCGCCGCTTCGTAGCCGTCGGACATGGGCTTTACGGGCCGCCACATCTCCTCCAGGCTCGAGCGCCGGAGCACGGTGTCGTAGAGAGCGGTGCTCCCGCCCGGGGGAGCGGCGCCGGTCAGAAACGCGGTGTAGCGCGCGAGCTCGGAGAGCGGAGCGTTCCAGCCGCCGTTCGGGACCGTGATCCCGGGGTCGAAGTCCGCGCCCTGGTCCGTGACGCGCAGACCCGACGTCGCCGAGTCGCGCTCCACCACGTAGTTGTGGGAGCGGTGGCCGGACAGGTAGTACGGCGTGTTCCGGAAGTAGCTCTCCGTCAGGCCCAGCGGGGCGAAGATGTTCTTCTGGACGTACGACTCCCACGGGTCCCCCGTGAGCTGCTCGATGATGCGCGCCAGATAGATGAAGGCCGGGTTCGAGTAGCCGTACCGCGACCCGGGCCTGAAGTGGATCTCCTGGTACGGCATCATCGCCACGAGCTGCTCCCACCGCGTCGGCTCGAACGGCTCCCAGTCGTATCCGTGATCGTACGGCCACGTAGGGTTCATGAAGCCGGCCGTGTGGGACATCAGCATGCGAATGGTCACGCTGTCGATCGAGCCGTACGGGTCGTGCACCCGGCGCAGCTCGGGAATGTAGTCCACGGCCCGGTCGTCGAGGCTCAGCAGCCCCCGGTCCCGGAGCTGCATGATCGAGATCGCCGTGAGCCCCTTCGTGATGGAGCCCCAGTGGAAGATCGTACTCCCGTCCACGGGAACCCCGCCGGCACGGTCCGCAAACCCGACGTCGACCCTGTCCAGCACGCGTCCGTCCTGCATGACCAGGGCGCTGGCGCCAACGATCGAGTCGGCCTGCACGTAGGAGCGAAAGAGGGCCGTGAAGTCGCGCCACCCGGCCGGCGTCTGCGCCGCGGCGGAGCCGGGCGCGAAGGTCGCCAGGAGGACGAGGATCGGCAGCAGACGGAGACGGCGGGCGGATCGAGGCATTCGGGATGATGTCCTCCCTGCCGGGGCGCCGGCGAGGCCGACGCGCCACAAGGTTTAAGGGGCGGGCGCGGCCTCGCAGGCGGCGCTACCAGAAGCTCCAGCTGCCGGTGGCCAGGACGTACGCTCCGAGCAGTCCGTTCGTCACCGCGTGGGCCAGGACCGCGAGACGGAGATCCGCCGTCCTGCGGTACAGCTCGCCGTACGCGAGCCCCGCGAGCAGCCCCGCGAGCCAGAGGCGGTGCTCCGCGGCGAACACCGCGGACGTGATGATGAGTGACTTCCAGCCGATGTCCCGGGGGTCGACGTCCGTGAAGCGTGGCTTCTCCAGCCAGCGCAAAAGGAACGACCGCCAGAACAGCTCCTCCATGACGGGCACGACGAGAGCGGCCCCCGCGAGCCGGCTCAGCGCCAGCCCGGTATCGATGCGTCCGTCCACCAGAGGCGTGAACGGGTGGTCCGCAGCCCCGAGCACGAGCGGGGGAAAGTCGAGGGCGATCCAGACGGCGAAGACCGCCACGCCGACTCCGACGGCGGCCGAGACGGAGGCCAGCCCCGTGCCGCGGGCTCCACGCAGCTCGACGTAGGACCGGGACAGGGCGAGCAGCAGGAGCGCCGTCGCCGCGCTGCGGATCGCGTACAGCCAGCGCGGATCGAAGCGCGGCTCCACCAGCGCGGACGCGAACGGCTCCGCGACGAGAAGCGCGATGAAGAGGGCGAACGGCGCGACGCGCGTCCACGCGGCCGCCCGGCCCGCGGACGGATCCGTCACGCGCCGCCGTGCTGGGCCCGGAAGTGCCGGCACTCGATCGCCTCGAGCGTGCGCGACCCATCCGTCTGGATGACGAAGTCGCCCCACGCGCCAGCCGGCGCCGCCTCGAACGCATCCACGTCGTCAACCGGCCGCAGCGACACGATCAGCGTCTTCGCGTCCGGCGCATACGCCCGGAGCTGCTCCGGTACGCCGGTGCCACGCTCGACGTGGAATCCGCCCGCCACGTGGATCACGAGGCCGGCGGGGTGGTCGGCGAGGAAGCGGGAGATCGAGTTCGCCATCGTCGCGTCCCAGAGCACCTGGCTGTCGAGCTGGTTGCCCATCTGCGCGTGGCTGCCGACCGGCGCCTGCGGGTGCGCGACGGGCACGCCGCACTTCATCCCCTCCTGTTCCATCACCTCGGAAATCGTCGCGATCCACTGCCGCTTGTAGGCGTCGGACGCCTGGCCGTACGGCAGCGGCGGGAGGTAGGATCGGGCCTGCTCGCTCAACTCCCGCAGCGCGTCGCGCCCCTGCCGGGCCACCATCGTCACGTAGCGCCGTGGCGCGTTCGCCGCGATGACCGGCACGTCTCGCTCCTTCGCGAGCTCCACCATCGGCCGGTAGTCGGTCGCGTAGCGCTCCCACGGCCGTGCGTCGGCGAGGAACGAAGACTCGGGAATGAGCCCGGCCAGGTACTCGTCCAGCGGGAGCTGCACGTCCCGCTCGAAGAACTCAAGGGAGAGCGCCATCGGCCGCCCGGCCGACGTCGCCGCGTACACGTTCGTCGCCTGGTCGAACAGCTCCCGCTCGAGCATGTGCCCGGTCGGGTCGTCGTGCGTCTCCCCGATGAAGACGACCTGACGGTCGGCCATGGCGCGGACCACGTCGTCGAGAGACGCGGGCTGGCCCGCGCCGGTGAACACGCGGTACTCGCCGGGCGAGTACGCCGTATCGACGGAGGTGGTCGGCGGCTCCTGCCCCGCGAGGGGCGCGGCGGCGGCGAGGAGGGCAGGGAGGAAGACGCTGCGTCGTGTCATCGTGACTCCATGATGCGTTCTCGTCGGATGGGGCGCATCAGACCGGAACGGTCGGGGACTGCTCCCGGTCGGGGATCGGGAGCGACACCCTGAACTCCGTGCGACCGGGCCGGGAATCGAAGTCGATCTCCCCGCCGTGGCCGCGGATGCGCGTGCGGGCGATCTCGAGCCCGAGACCGGTGCCCTGGCCCGGCGGCTTGGTCGTGAAGAACGGGTCGAACACCCGTGCCCGGTCCTCCGCCGCGATGCCAGGTCCGTCGTCGACCACGCGCACGACGAGAAACCGACTCTCGGGACGGATCGTGACAGTGACGCTGCCGCCCACGGGAACAGCGTCCAGGGCGTTGTCCAGCAGGTTCATCCACACCTGGTCCAGCTCGCCGCCCACGGCATGCACGGGCGGCACCGCATCGGGGACGTCCACCGAGACGGTCACCGACTTCTCCCGCGCCTTGTGTCCGAGCACCATCAGCGTGTCCCGAATCCCCTTCACAACGTCGACGGGCTCGGGGAGGGGCGCCCGGTCCATGTGCGTCAGTCGCTTCATCGCGCTGACCAGGTCCCCGATCCTGGACGCCGCCCGCTCGCTCTCCATGGCCAGCGCCCGGACCTCGCACCCCGCGGCCACCCAGTCCAGCGCGGCGTCCAGCGCCGGTCCCTGGATCTGTCCGGCGAGCCGGTCCAGCTCGTCCAGCGTGACCGACGTCTCGGCGAGCGCGGGCACGGCGGACGCATCCGCGCCGTGCCGGCGCAGCCAGTCCGCGATGGCGTCCTCCCGGTCCGCCCGCTCCATGGCCGAGCGGAACGTGCGGGGCGACGACGCCTCGCAGGCGTCCCGTACCCGATCCACCGCCTGGATCTGCTTCTCGTTCAGCCCCGACCGCACCAGCGCCCGCGCCGCCCGGTCCGCCTCCGCCATCGCCTCCGTCAGGAGCCGCGCGCTGCGCGCCACCACCGATGCCGGATTGTTCAGCTCGTGCGCCAGACCGGCCGAGAGCTTCCCGAGGGAGAGCATCTTCTCGTCCATCCAGTCGCTCGTGTTGAACACCCGCGCGCGATCCAGCATGATGTGCACGAAGATCGCCGTCAGCTCCGGGCACTCCCGGATCAGGTCGGGGAAGTCCTTCGGGTCGACGGAGAGCGTCTCGACCGGCGAATCGGTGATCGCGTCCCCCGGCGACGCGCGCATGCGCGAGAACGGAAGCACGCCCGAGACGTCGCCACTCTGCCACTCCATCACGCGTCGGGGGCCCGCCCCTCGGTCCACGTGAATCGCGAAATGACCGCTCAGCACCACCTCGAGCCCGAAATCGCTCTCCTCCAGGACCTGCCCCTTCCGGGACACGTACTCGCCCGTCCCGAGCCGCCGCATCCGGCCGCGCTCGGCCAGCCACTCCAGCTCCGACCTCGGCACCTGGCCCACCGTTCGGTGGCCCTGCAGCCGCTCGACGATGTCGGGAGGCTTCGGCACGAACGTCATCGGATCCTCCTCCGTACGCAGGCGGGACGCCCCCGCGCCGGGGGCCGCCCGATCCTGCCTGCACAATAGACCCCTCGATGCCCGACCGGTAGTGGCGCCAGGGTCTGCCGGGCGAACCACGGCCGTGACCCGCATCGCGCTGATGCACCTGCCCGCCCGCGCCGGCGGTCGCCAGCCATCCCCCTCCGGCGACCCGGGAAAATTTCCCCGATACCGGCTCTTCCAGGACTCCACGCCTAGCCTGAATGCCGCGCAACTTCCTAAATGTCAGTCACTTACGGGATAGTCGCTCTTCGGCATGGGCGTTGCCCCCTACAGCAGGCGAGATCCGACGGCCAGACCGTCAGCAGAAGCGAAATCCAGACTCAGGAGGCAACGCATGCCCGGACGCACGAAGCACCTTCTCGCCCCCGCGCTGATCGCGGGTGTCGGCATCTTCGCGCTGGGCGCTCCGGCGTCGGCGCAGCAGACCACGCCGGCGACACCGGAGCCTGCCACGTGCAAGGCGACGATCGCGCCGCAGGCGCTGCAGGCCCAGACGGACCCGTTCCAGCTGCGGGTGGCGCTGACGCAGGACATCGGTGACGTGAGCGCGGCCACGATCCAGGAGGAGAACAGCGGACTGCAGGTCTCGGTGAAGAAGGCGGACGAGGACGCTGCGGAGGACGTGCAGGAGGGCGCTGCGGAGCCGGCCACGGAAGAATCGCCGGAGCCGACGCCCGTGACGGAGCCGCAGACGACACCTGCTACGCCGGCGACGCCGGCACCGAAGCCCGCCGCTCCGGCGGCCGACGCCGCGGCCGCCCCTGCGCAGGTCGTGTGGCTGAACCTGAACGCCAGCGTCGCGCAGCCGGGGGACTACACGCTCCAGCTGACGGGCGCGAACGGAACGTGCCAGGGCACGGTTTCGATTCAGCCTTCCGGCGGTTCGAAGTAAGCCGTCACCAGCCGATCGTCACGGGGTCACCCCCGGTCGCATCGTATCCGGCACCGTCGTATCCGGCGGTGTTGCGGCCGGGGCCCGTGACGAGCGGAGGTCGATGGCCTTGAGGCGGTTCAGCTCCTCGCGCAGTTCCTGGATCGCGGCGTCCCGCTCGCGGTCCTCTGCGCGTTCTGCCGCCCGCAGCGAGTCGAACCGCTCGCGCTGGAAGGCCACGAGGGCCCTCAGCGAATCAAGCCGAACACGGAGGGAGTCCGCCTCGCGGGCGAAGCGCCTGGTGCGATCCTCCGAGCGGGCCGCCGCCGAATCCAGCCGCACCACCTCGTCCACCAGGAGGGACAGCCGCCGCACATGGGGCGCGTGGGATGCGTTCGGAAAGCGGGCGAGGTAGC
This sequence comes from uncultured Gemmatimonadales bacterium, assembly GCA_963728445.1. Classification (GTDB taxonomy): domain Bacteria; phylum Gemmatimonadota; class Gemmatimonadetes; order Longimicrobiales; family RSA9; genus CAVSJO01. The sequence goes on from CAVSJO010000008.1 coordinate 56,764, forward strand.
GCGTCATGTACCGCTCGGCGCGCAGGGGGTCGTAAACGGCCGTGCCCGGCACGGCGCGGGCCACGATGACCTGGTAGACCGCTCCTTCCCGGGACCACAGCGTGGAATCGCTCTCGAAGATCCGCACCACGTCCGCGTAGCGGCCCTCACCGAAGCTCCGGTCGAGGGCCGAGGTCGTGGCGCAGGCGGCGCCAAGGAGCAGGGCTGCCGCGGAGGCGGTGCGGAGCACGCGCACGATCAGGCTCCAGCCCGCGCGAGTCCCGTCCGGGGCGGGATGGCGGTATCGTCGCTCGCCGTGCGCCGTCGTGCGGCCGGAAGTCGGACGATGAACTCGCTTCCGCCGGCCGGGGCGTCGAGGACGCCGATCGTGCCGTGGTGCGCATCCACGATCTCGCGGCAGATGGTGAGGCCCAGGCCAACGCCCCGGCCGCGGCTCCCCCGTCCGCCCGAAGCCTGGTAGAAGCGCTCGAAGATGCGCTCCTTCTCCCCGTCGGGAACCCCCGGGCCCGCGTCGACGACGGAGAGAAATGCCGTCCGCGCCTCGCCGGGACTGCCACCCCCCCCACCACCCCCGCCGCCGGCGGCGTCCGCAGATCCGGAGTCCAGCCCCGCGCGCACGCTCACGGTGGAGCCCCGCGGCGAGAACTTCACCGCGTTCTCCAGCAGATTCTCGAGCACACGCGCGATGTGGTCCGGGTCGCACTCGACGATGACCGGCCCGGTCGGCGCTGGCACGTCGACGGCGATGCCGCGCTCGGTCGCGGCGGGTCGCGCGCGGTCCGCGGTGCGGGCCGCCAGCTCCGCCAGATCGGTGCGCCGGGGCTCGAGCGCGATTGCCCCGGCCTCGAGGGCGGACAGATCGAGGATCTTGCCGATCATCGCGGCGAGTCGCTCTCCGCTCTCGTGGCTCAGGTCGAGGAGACGCCGCTGCTTCGGCGTGAGGGGGCCCGGCAGCCCGTCCTGCAGGATGCGGGTGGTCTCCTGCATGGATGCGAGCGGCGTCTTCAGGTCGTGCGAGACCTTGGAGAGGAAGTCCTGCTTCATCCGGTCAAGCTCCGCCAGGCGCGCGGTCATGCGATTGAAATCGCCGGCCATCTCGGCGAGCTCGCGCTCGGGCCCGGCGTCGATGCGATACTCGAAATTGCCCGCGGCGACGGCGCGCGTCCCGTCCCGCAGGCGACGGATCGAGACGGCGATGGAGCGGACCACGCTGCCGGCGGCGACCATGCCGAGGAGGAGCGCGACGACGACGGCGACGAGGGAGACTCCGGCGGCCTTGCGTGCGGATGCGGCGGACTCGGAGAGTCGGCGCAGGGCGGCATCCCGGGAAGCGGCGCCGAGGCGGGTCATGCGGCCGTCGACGTCGGAGAGGCGGGATCGAAGGGAGGCGAGGGCGGTGCCGGCGGCGGCATCGTCGCCCGTGGCCACGGCGGTCTCGAAGCGGCTGACGGCCGGCCCGAGCGCCCGCCCGGCCGTCTCCAGGCGGGTCGCCTGCGCCCGCTCGGGCGGCGTGAGGGAATCGCGAACGATGCTGCGGATGGTGGTGTCCACCGCCGCGACGGCCTCGTCGAGCTTCGCGCGATAGCCGGGATCTCCGGTCACCCAGTACTTGCTCGCGGCCACGTCGATGGGCTCGACCTGCTCCGCGGAGGCCAGGCGCAGGCGCGAGAAGATGGCCGAGACCTCGTAGCTCGTGGCGACTGCGCGGCGCGTGGTGGTCGTGTGGTAGGCCATCATCCCGGCGAGAAGGACGGCCAGGAAGCCGAAGGCGCCGGCGAGCTTCGTGGCGACGCTCACGACGCGTCCTCGTCCGCCCACGCCTTCAGGCGATTCCGGATCGTCTTCACGTCCAAACCGAGCCGCCTGGCGGCCTCTGCCTTGTTGTTGCCCACCATCTCGAGCGTCTTGAGGATGAGGCGCCGCTCGGCCTCGGCCGCGGTGATGCCGACGGGAAGGAGCAGAGTCGGCTCGCCGCCCGGCGACTGGGCGCGCAGATACGCGGGCAGGTCCGACGTCTGGATCCAGCCGTCCCGGGCGACGATCACGGCGCGCTCGATGGTGTTTCGCAGCTCCCGGACGTTCCCGGGCCACGGGTACGCTTCCAGGCGCGCAGCCGCGTCAGGGGCGAGTCCTTCGACGCGCATCCCGTGGCGCGCGTCGCAGTCCAGAATGAACCGCTGGACGAGGAGGGGCAGGTCCTCGAGTCGCTCGCGCAGCGGAGGCAGGGCCACCTCGAAGACGCTGAGGCGGTAGAACAGGTCCTCCCGCAGCGAGCCCGAGCGCACCGCCTCGGCGGTGTCGCGATTCGTCGCAGCCAGGACCCGGACGTCGAAGGTGGTCTCCCGGCTCGCGCCGAGGCGCCGCACCCGTCCCTCCTCCAGGATCCGCAGCAGCTTCGGCTGGAGCGTGGCCGGCATCTCGGCGATCTCGTCCAGCAGGAGCGTCCCCCCGTTCGCCAGCTCGAAGCAGCCCGGCCTCGAGCGGACCGCGCCGGTGAACGCGCCCTTCTCGTGGCCGAACAGCTCGCTCTCGATCAGCCCCTCCGGAATGGCGGCCGCGTTCACGGCGATGAACGGGCCCTCGCTGCGCGGGCTCAGCTCGTGGATGGTCCGCGCCGCCATCTCCTTCCCCGTGCCGCTCTCGCCGGTGAGGATGGCCGGCGCGTCCGTGGGGGCGAGGACCTGGATCGCTCGATACACCTGCCGCATCGCGCGGCTGCGCCCGACGAGCGACCCCGAGGCCCGAGCCGCGCTCGAGGCGATCCGTCAGCGCGCGCACTTCCCGCCGCCGCGAGCGCTCGTCCGCGAGGTCCTCCAGCACCGCTTTCAGCTTCGGGTAGTCCAGCGGCTTCAACAGGAAGTCCCGCGCGCCGTGCTTCATCGCCTCGACCGCCACGTCGACCCGCCCGTGCGCCGTCACGAGGATCACGGTGCAGTCCCGGTCCTCCTGTTTCAGGCGACGCAGCAGCTCGACCCCCGACGCGTCCGGCAGCACGACGTCGGAGATCACGACCTCCGGCACGTGCTCCCGCATCAGGCGACTCGCCTCCTCGGCGTCCTCCGCCACCGTGACGTCGTGCCCCCACGCCCCGATCCGCATCGACAATACTTCGAGCACCGCCGGCTCGTCGTCGACGACCATGACGCTGAGAGGAATTCCCGCCATACGCGCCCGCGGCTCCATTGGGAGAGAGAACCTGCGCAGCCGTGCAAGTCTTCTGCCGCGGAAGTGGAAGGGGACGACTGAGGGGGTGCCGGAGAGAGGATCGGCAGGGCGTCGAGCGGGCCTCAGCGCTCCGGCTCGGCGGTTCCGCCGAACAGCTCCTTCACGGCAGGCTTCGTCACCTTGCCCAGGGCGTTCCGCGGCAGCTCGGAGAGGAACAGGAAGTCCTTCGGGACCTTGTAGGGCGCGAGACGCTCCCTCGCGTAGCCGCGCAGCTCCGCGGCGTCCGGTTCCCGGGCACCTCGCGCCACCACCGCCGCGCACACCCGCTCCCCCCAATCGGGGTCCGGCACGCCGACGACGGCGCAGTCCGCCACCTGCGGGTGCGCGCGCAGCACGTCCTCGATCTCCAGGGCGGAGACCTTTTCGCCGCCGGTCTTCAGGATGTCGACGGACTCCCGCCCGAGAATCCGGTACGCGCCGTCCTCCACCACCGCCCGATCCCCGGTCCGGAACCAGCCGTCGCGACTGAACGCGGCCGCCGTGGCGTCGGGACGGCGCCAGTACTCGCGGAAGACGCCGGCACCCCGCACCTGCACCTGTCCCGGCTCGCCCTCCTCCACCGGAACATCGTCCTCGTCAGCCAGCCGGACCTGCATGCCGGGGAGAGGCCGGCCCACGTGTCCCGGGCGACGCTCGCCCTCGAGCGGATTCGACAGGGCCATCCCGATCTCCGTCATGCCGTAACGCTCCAGGAGCCGGTGCCCCGTGATCTCCTCCCATCGCTCGAGCGTCGGGACCGGCAGCGCCGCCGACCCGGACACCATGAGCCGCAGGCGACGGGCGCCGGCGCTCCAGGACCGGCGCGTATCCGCGTCCGCCGCCTCCCACGCGCCGATCAGCCGCCGGTACAGCGTCGGCACCGCCATGTAGAGGGTCAGGTCCCCCGAGCGAAAACGGTCCCAGACTGCGGGGGCGTCGAACGCCGGCAGGATCTCGCACACGGCGCCCGACCACAGGGCGCACGTCAGCACGTTGATGATGCCGTGCACGTGGTGCAGCGGCAGGGTCAGGAGTATGCGGTCGTCCGCCGACCAGCCCCACGCGCCCACGAGGGCGCGCACCTGCGCCTCGTTGTTGCCGTGGGTCGTGACCACGCCCTTCGGACGGCCCGTCGTGCCGGACGTGTAGAGCATCATGGCGCCCCGGTCGTCCGCGAGCGCGGGCAGCGACCGCGGCGGGCCGGCCGCCAGCAGCTCCGGGGTGGTGAGGACGGACAGGCCCCGCTCGGCGGCGACGCCGCCCACACGCTCCGCCAGCGAGGGGTGCGCCACGACGGTCTCCGGCGCGGCGTCGTCCAGCACGTACGCCAGCTCGGCCGGCGGGTGGGAGACCGCCATCGGCACCGCCACACCGCCCGCGCGCCAGATCGCCCACTGCGTCGCGACGTAGTCCCAGCCTGGCGGCACGAGGAACGCGACCCGGGCGCTGGTGAGATCGTCGCGACCGTTCAGCAGCCGGGCGGCCGCGGACGCGGACGTCGCCAGCAGCTCGGCGTAGGTGAAGCGCCCCTCGGGCGCCACGACCGCCAGGCGCTCGCCGAACCCGGGGGCGCGGGCGAAGAGCTCGACTTCCGCCGCGCCGCCCGTCCCACCCTTCCCGCGATGACCGGGGGCGCTCATCCGAACATCGCCCGGATGGTGAAGAACACGACCGACGGACCCAGCAGGCAGCCGAGGCCTGTGTAGAACGTCGCCGTCATGGCGCCGTAGGGGACGAGCTTCTCGTCCGTCGCCGCGAGTCCGCCCGCGACGCCGCTCGTTGTGCCCATCAACCCACCGTACACGAGCGCCGAGCGCGGGTTGTCCAGCCCGATGTAGCGGGCCACGAAGGGGGTGCCGGTCATCACCAGCACGGACTTCACGAGCCCCGCGGCGATGCTGAGGGCGATCACGTCCGAGGACGCGCCGATCGCGGTGCCCGTCACCGGACCGACGATGTAGGTCGCGGCGCCGGCCCCGATGGTCGTCATGGCAACGGGGTCCCGGTAGCCGAAGAACCACGCCACGGTGGCCCCGACGACGAACGAGCCCAGCACCCCGACCAGGAGCGACACGACGGCGCCGACGCCCGCTCTGCGGATCTCGTCGAGGCTGACTCCGAACGCCGTCGCCACGATGGCGAAGTCCCGCAGCATGGACCCGCCCAGCAACCCGACGCCGGCCAGGACGGGGATGTCGGCCAGGCCCTGCTTTCCGCCCGTTTCCACCCCGCCGACGTAGGCCAGGAGCAGTCCGGCGAGGATGGCGATGGCGGAGCCGTGGACGCGGCCCGCCGTCAGCCTGTCGGAAAGCAGGTACGACAGCCAGACGACGACGCCCACGAACGCGAACGCGGTCACGAGCCCGTTCCCGGCCAGCACGTCCGACAGGATGTCCGCCACGCCGGTCACGCGGGTCCTTCCTCGGTCGGTCCCGGCGCGAGCGTGCCGGCTCCACCGGCCTCGGGGTCCCGGCCGATCCGGCTCAGCACGGGCACGAGCAGGAAGCTGAGGAACACGGCCAGGGCGCCCGCCAGGATCGCGGCCGGGCCGCCCTTGACCGCGGCGATGACGTTCTGCTTCGCGGCCATCGCCACGACGATGGGGATGTAGACCGCGCTCCAGAACAGGACACCCTGGCGGGTCAGGGGCTTCAGCCCGCCGCGCTTCCGGAGCGCGTCCGAGAGGACGATGAGAAGGAACATCGCGATCCCCACGCCGCCGACGTTCGCCTGGACGCCGATGATCGCGCCGAGGACGTCCCCGACGAAGATGCCGACGAGCATGCACACCGCCAGCAGCGCGACGCCGTAGATGACCATGCTCGCCTACGCCCCGCCCGCGGCGGGCACGGCCCGCATGAGCGTCTCGAGCCCGTCCCGCAGGGCGCGGCCCCCGGCCCGCGCTCCCCGGTACTTCCCCAGCCGCACCACCACCAGGTGCCGGCTCGGGATCAGGATCGTGTACTGGCCGCCGGCGCCCGCGAAGAAGGTCGCCTCCTTCGGCACGGGGAACGAGCCCGTTCCGTTCACCCACTGGAAGGCGCCGCCGTACTCCGGGCGCCCGTCCACGACCCACGCCGGCGCCAGCGTGCGCGCGTACTCCGCGTAGCCCTCGGGCAGGATGCGCTCCCCGTTCCAGACGCCGTCCTGGATCCACAGGTTGCCCAGCCGCGCCCAGTCCCGGGCCGCCAGGAAGTCGTAGCCCTGGCAGAGGAAGTCGCCGTAGGGATCGGTCTCGATGACGGCGTCCCGGATGCCGATCCTGTCGAAGAGCGCCCGCTGCGGGAAGGCGTGGTAGTCGTCGCCCCGCTTCTCCACGGCCAGCCGGATCAGGTAGTTGGTCAGCACCGGGTCCGTGTTGCGGTAGCGGCCCACCGTGTTGGGCGGCCACTCCTGCGGGCGCGTCGCGGCGTAGTGGAAGGAGTTCACCCGCCCGGTATAGAGGTACAGGTGGTCCGGGTATCCCTTCGTGGAGTCGAAGTCCGGGTCCTGCGGCGCCCGGATGCGCAGCCCCGACGACATGCGCATGATGTCCCCGATGCGGATCTTCTGCCTCGCGTCGCCCTCCGTCTGCCATTCGGGGATCGGCGCCGGCTGCCAGAGCTCGTACGCACCCTGCTGGATGAGCACGCCCATCATCGTGCCGGTCAGGCTCTTGCCCATGGACCAGCTCTCCAGCGGCGTGTGGATGCCGATGCCGTCGCCGTACCGCTCGCCGACGATACGGCCGTCGTACGTGACGACGACCGCCTCCGTCATGGCCTCCGGCGGTCCGAACGCCTCGTCCACCGCCTGCCGGACCAGCGCCGTGTCGAGCCCGGGCGGCGGCGGCGCGTCGGAGACGACGTCGCCCATCGGCCAGGGCGTCGTGGCGGCGTCCGGCAGGTCCGGCTTCACCCACTCCGGCGTGAAGTGGATCGAGTCCTCCCCGATGACCCGCGTGACGCATCCCTGGCTCTTGTACCGCTTCGCGGCCAGCACGACGCCGGACGGGAGCGTCAGCCGCACCTCCTCCCGCTGCCGGTCCACCACGGTGTCCGTCACGAAGCGCCGCTGCTCGTACGGGCTCGTGAAGTAGCCCACGTTCTCGGCGGCGTCCGCGGGATCGAGGCCCGTGATGAACACCGCCGTGCACAGGATCTTCGCGAAGCCCGAGGTATTGTGCTCCAGCGGGTCGCCGGGCGGAGGCACGTACTCCGTGGGGAGCTCGAGGGAGTCGGCACGGGCGATGAGGGCCGCAGTCACGGAGTCCCGGGTCGAGGTCACGGCGGCGGGGACGTCACCGCCCGATCCGGCACCGCAGGCAAGGGCGAATGCCGCCGACGATAGGATGGTCAGTGCGGCAGGGCGGGGGATGCGCACGCGTCGAACCTCCGGCGTCGGGGGGGCGGGTCGGCCGGTGCAGGATGGGGGCGGCGCCGCCGGAGCGGCAAGAGAAGGCCCGGGGAAACGCGAGGACCTCACAGGCGGCCCGGCCGCGCCGTCCCGGCAGCGGGACGGCGAGTCCCGGAAACGGGCTCCGTCCGCAGCGGCCCCGCTGGAGATCTGCCCGCGCATCTCGTTCCACCGCAGCGATTTGTGCCCGGCGAACCCTTCCGGCCCCCGCCCTGCCCTCCGGACCCGCGTGAGCGCACCGCCGATCCGCCATTGCCTGTTCTGCGGCGCCGTCCGTGCCACCGCGCCGTCGGACGACGCGCGACCCCGGGTCCGCTTCGCCTACGATCCCGGGGGCGTGCGGGCGTGGTGGGTGTGCGACGGCTGCGGCCGCTGGAATCTCGCCGACGCCGACGAGCGACTGGAGCTGATCGACGCCCTCGAGCAAAGGGTGCGGGACTCCGGCCGGCTGCTCGCGGCCACCGAGAACATCGCGCTGCTCGAGATCGGAAACGCCGCCGTCGTCCGCGTCGGCCCCTCGCCGCTGTCGGAGCAGGCGTGGTGGCGCTACGGCCACACGCTGCGCGGCCGCCACGCGGCATTCCGGGGCGCGGCGACCCGGTTGAGCGCGGCCACGGGCACGGCCATCGCCTACGTGGGCGGCCGCGTCGGACCGCGCCGGCGCATCCCCTCGTACGCCTGGGACGATTCGCTTCGGACGGAGTCGCTGCGCTGGTGGCGATTCGGAACCCTGGCGTGGGTCGGCCGCAGCCGCTGCCCGTTCTGCAACAGCGTGCTCCGAGCCCTGGAGTTCGACGACGCCTGGCACGCGTCCCTGGTCGACGAGGAGGCGGGTCCGGCGCTCGGCATCCCCTGCACGCGCTGCGACCCGTGGACGCCGGAGAAGGTGTTCCCCATCCGGGGAGAGGAAGGGGCGCTGCTCCTCCGCCGCGTGCTGGCCTACCAGAACATCGCCGGCGGCCCCGCTCCGGTGGTCGAGCGCGCCGGCGCGGCCATCGAGGAGGCCGGATCCGCCGAGGCCTTCGCGCGGCGACTCGCCCGCGCCCGCACGCCACTGCGCCGCCTCGGGCCCGTCCTCGGCCTCGCCCTGGAGATCGCCATGAACGACGCCGCAGAGCCGACGATCTCGCCCGCGAGACCCGCCTCCTGGAGGAGACGTGGCGGCACGAGGACGAGATCGCCCGCATCATCGACGAGCTGTGAGGCCGGCTCAGGCCGGGGCCGAAGGCTCCGGCTCGGCGCCCGCGGCCCCGGTCAGTCCTGCGGCGCGGGACGGCCGACGGAGTCGTAGATCTGCCGGATCGGGCTACCAGTGCGCCGGACGGGACCAAGGGAACGCTGATCCGGAAACGAGCCGCGCCCGAAGAACACGCTCGCCGCGAGCTTGCGGCCGGGGCCTGTCCGCAGCGCCGCGCACGCCGCCTCCGCCAGCACGGGAGACCGCATCCCTTCGAACACCCGCCTCGCCCACCTCCGCCGGCGGAAGTGCCCCCTGTATGGGAGCCCGGAATACGCCTCGAGCACGGCCGACGGCGCACCGTCCAGCCACGCGGCGATTCGGGCCGTTGCCGTACGCGTCAGCCGGTAGCACGGATCCAGCCCCCCGGCCGTCAGCGGTGACACCGCTCCCGCCGCGTCACCGATGAGCAGGCCCCGGCCGCAGCCGATCCGACGCAGAACGCCCCCGACCGGGATGAGCCCGCCGCGGCGCTCGACCGCGTGCAGGCCCTGCATCGACCAGAACTCCGGCAGCCCGCCGAGTCGCTCATGCAGCGCGGCGAGGGCCGCGGTCGGCTCGAAGCGGCCCGGAGTGCCGCCCACGCCCACGTGAACCGCTTCGCCGTCGGCAGCCACCCATGCGATGTATCCGGGCGCGAGTCGCGGATCTACGATGCAATGCAACTCGGCCTCGGCCGACCCGAGCGTGCCTTCGAAGACGTCCTCCACGCCCACGATCCACGCGCGATTCTCGTCCAGATCCAGGTCCCGCGCCACCCTCGAGCGCGCCCCGTCCGCTCCCACGATCAGCCGCGCACGCACGCGGGCGGCGCGCCCCCCGCGCTCGAGTTCCACAACGCTCCCTCGCCCCGTCGCCTCCGATCCGCGATAGCGCGTTCCCCCCCAGAACTCGACGCCGAGATCCTGCGCCTGCTCGAGCAGCCGACGATACAGCCGCCGCATGCGTCCCACACGGAACTCGTCGGCATCGGCCGACAGCTCCAGCGCCCGTCCCGACGGAGAATGCACCACGACACGGCGAATGCCCGGGCCGAGACAGTCCTCCGGCGGCTCGAAGTCCTCCAGCGTCCGCCGGACGAAGATCCCCGTCGTGTGGACCGACCGGTCCACGGTGGGGCGGGCGTCGACCAGCAGCACACGCGCCCGTCCGCCGAGTTCCCCGGCGGCGACGAGCCCGGCGAGCCCCGCCCCGACGATCACGACGTCATATGCCTCGTGCATCATCCCTCGCAGTACAGAGTACTTTGTCGGCTAAAGTATAGTCCCCGGGGGCGGGAGGCAACACGCGTCATCAGGGACATGCGTGCGGGGCGCGTTCCTCCGCCGTACTATCGGTGGCGGCTTCCACCCCGTCCCCGGAGAGCACGCCTGATCACCGAGCCGATCGCCGTCCTTGCGGCCCTCGCCGCCATCGTGGTCGTGTCGCTCGTGCTCGAGCGACACTGGCGGCTTGGACGCTCCTTCGGCGCCGCGTTCCTGGGCATCCTGCTGGGAATGCTGCTGTCGAACACCGGCGTGCTGCCCGGCCGGTCTCCCGTCTACGACTTCCTCGTGGGCCCGGCGGTCAGCGCGGGCATCGTGCTGATCCTGCTGTCAGTGGACGTCCGGACGATCGTGCGGGCGGGTCCGACGATGCTGATCGCGTTCGGCATCGGCGCGGTGGGGTCGATGGTGGGGGCGACGCTGGCGGCGCTGGCGCTCGCCGATCAGGTCGGCCCGGAGACGTGGAAGCTCGCGGGGCAGTACGCGGCGACGTACACGGGAGGAGGCGCCAATTTCGCCGCCGTGGGAGCCGCGCTGCGGACGAGCGGCGACCTGTTCGCCGCAGGTGTCGCGGCTGACGTCATCGTCACGGCCATCTGGATGGCCGTCTGTCTCACTGCGCCGGTGGTGTTCAGCCGGCGGCGTGGCGAGGCGGAGGGAGAGGCGGAAGCGGCGCACCCGACGGATGCCGGGGGCCGGCTCTACGCGACGATCGGTCGCCTCGAGCTCCTCGACGTGGCGGCCCTGGCGACGATCGCCCTGGGTACGCTCTGGCTATCGGGCGTGCTCGGGAGGCTCTTTCCACAGCTGCCGTCGGTCCTGTGGTTGACCACCATCGCCCTCGCTCTCGCCCAGATCCCCCGCGTCGCGAAGATCCGTGGCGCGGGCGTGATCGGGAACTGGCTCGTGCTCCTCTTCCTCGCGAGCAACGGCGCCAAATCCATCGTGTCCAACATCGCCGCCGTCGGAGCACCCGTCTTCTGGTTCGCCGTGATGACCGTGACGATCCACGGGGTCATCACGTTCGGCGTGGGGCTGCTGGCGCGCATCGACGCGCGCACGCTCGCCATCGCCTCCCAGGCCAACGTCGGCGGCTCCGCGTCGGCCATGGCCCTCGCCTCCGCGCGGGGTTGGTCGGCGCAGCTCCTGCCGGGCGTCGCCGTCGGGATGGCCGGCAACGCCATCGGCAACTACGTGGGGATTGCGGTGGCCGCTGGCGTGCACCGCTGGATCGGCGGCTGAATCTCCGAACGGACTCGCCGAATCGTCCCTCGACCGGACGCGGGCCGCGCCCGGCCCGCCCGGTCACGCCTTCGACGGCGACGGCAGCCGGTCGTCGACCGCGGTCTCCTCCCACGGGCCCTCGCTCACCGCCGACAGCCGCTTCATCGTCGGGATCACCGCCGCGGCGATGACCGTGCCGATCACGGCCACGACGCCCAGCCGGGTGAAGAGGCTCGTGTAGAGGGGCAGCGTTGCGACGGGGCTCGTCACGTCCTGGGGCACGCTCGCGAACGTGGCGACGTAGCTTCCCAGGTACTGGGAGATCCCCGTCGCCAGGAACCATACGCCCATGATGAACCCCCGCAGGGCCGGTCCGACGTAGCGCGCCACGACGGCCAGACCGAGGCCGCTGATGAGCAGCTCCCCGAGCGACTGGAACCCGTAGCCGGTGATCATCCACCAGAACGAGACCTTCCCGGCGGTGGCGAAGTGCCCGCTGAACCCGTAGATGAAGAATCCGAGGCTCAGCACCGCGAAGCCCATCGCAAATTTCGTCGAGATGTGGAAGTCCCCGCCTTCGCCGCGCCCGAGGCGCGTATAGAGCCACGCCAGTCCCGGACTCAGGACGAAGATCCAGATCGGGTTCAGCGCCTGCACCTGCCCGGCGGGGACGTGGTATCCGAAGAGGTCGAGGTCGACGTTGCGGAGCGAGAAGAGGGTCAGGGACGTCGACATCTGCTGGTAGAAGATGAAGAACAGCATGCCGAGCCCTGTCAGGATCAGCACGGCCACGAGGCCCTTCCGCTCGCGCTCGCTCCCCTTTCGCATCATGATGGCGAAGATCGCGAGCATGGTGACGAACCCGAGGACGACGGTCGCCCGGGCGACGGTACGGTTCTGCACGATGAAGGTCACGAGGGCGATGCCGACGGCGATGCCGGCCAGGACCAGCACGAGACGCTTCACGTTCAGGGGATGGAAGTCGGGCTCGGAGCCGACGTGGCGGAGGTAGCGGCTCATCACGAGGTAGTTCAGGATGCCGACCACGAGCCCCGCGGCGCAGACCGCGAACGCCGCATGCCAGCCGACCTTGATGGCGATGAGCGGCGTCGCCAGCTGCGACGCGGTCGCGCCGATGTTGACCGCCATGTAGTACATCGTGAACGCGCTGTCGATCTTCGCGGGGTCGCCCTCGTAGAGCTTCGAGATCATGTTGGCGGGGTTCGCCTTGAACACGCCGCCGCCGACCGCCACGATGGCCAGCGCCGGGAACAGGAGCCCGGGATGGTTCGGAATCGAAAGACCGACGTAGCCCAGGGCGAGGATCAGGGCGCCGAGGACCATGGTGCGGCGGCTGCCGAGCAGCTTGTCGCCGATCCAGCCGCCCACCGCGGGAACGGTGTAGGCGAGGGCGGCGAACGCGCCGAAGGTGAGGTTGGCACGGTCGTCCCCGTAGCCGAGCTCCTGCACCATGAACAGCACGACGACGGCCGTCATGCCGTAGTAGCCGAACCTCTCCCACAGCTCGATCAGGAAGAGGGTAGTGAATCCCTTCGTCCGGGACGGAGTCTGCGCCGCTGTCGTCATGTTCGGTTCCTCGGGCGGTGGAGTTCAGGCGGGCCGCACACCATTATCCGCTGCGGAGCACCGCGGCGCCACCATCACACACGTTCCCGCTTCCGGGGAGTTCGCCATGCACCCGTTCGATGACCCGTCCGCCGTCCTGAGCCGCACCCGCATCGTCGCGCGGCTGTTGGACTACGTTCGTATCGACACCCAGTCCGACGAGACGAGCGAATCCTGCCCGAGCACCGCGAAGCAGCTCGACCTGGCGCGCCGACTCGTGCAGGAGCTCAACGAGCTTGGGCTCCAGGGCGTCGGTGAGCCCGAGGTCGGGATGGACGGGAACGGCTACGTCCTGGCGGAGCTGCCGGGGACCGCGCCGGGGCGCGTCGGCCTGTGCGCACACGTGGACACGGCGCCCCAGTTCACGGGCAGGGACGTGAGCCCGCGGCTCGTCGAAAACTACGACGGAGGAAGGGTCGACGTCGGCAACGGCGTCGTCCTGGACCCCGAGGAGACGCCGGAGCTGACGGACTGCGTCGGAGATACCCTCATCACCACCGACGGCACGACCCTCCTCGGCGCCGACGACAAGGCGGGCATCGCAGCCATCATGGGCGCGCTCGAGCTTCTCGTGGCGGAGCCGGAGATCCGGCGGCCCACGCTGCGCATCTGCTTCAACCCCGACGAGGAGATCGGGCGCGGCGCGGACCGCTTTCCCATGGACCGCTTCGACTGCCCCGTGGCCTTCACCATCGACGGGAGCTTCACGGGCGAGATCAACGTGGAGACCTTCTCGGCGGACAAGGCCGTCGTCGCCTTCACCGGCGTCTCGGTCCACCCGGGCACGGCGCGCGGAAGGATGGTGAACGCCCTCACCTGGATGGGCAAGCTCCTCGATCGGCTTCCCATGGGGGAGGCCCCCGAGTGCACCGAAGGGCGCGAAGGCTTCTACCACCCCGTCGTCGCGTCGGGCGACGCCGCGTCCTGCACGCTCCAGCTCATCCTCCGGGACTTCGACACCGCCGAGCTCGAGGAGCGCGGCCGAAGGCTGGAGCGCATGTGCGCGGGGCTCATGGCCGAGGAGCCCCGCCTCGACGTGAACGTCGAGATCACGAAGCAGTACCGGAACATGTACGACGTCCTGAGCCGCCATCCCGACGTCACCCGGAAGCTCGAGAAGGCCGTCGAGGCTGCCGGAATCACGCCGAGGCTCGAGCCCGTCCGCGGGGGAACGGACGGGTCACGGCTCACAGAGATGGGAATGCCGACCCCCAACATCTTCGCCGGCGGCGTGAGCTTCCACGGGCCCTCCGAGTGGATCTCCACCCGGGTGCTGGCCCAGTCCGCGTGCACGATCCTGAACCTCGTACAGCTTTTCGCGGAGGAAGGCGACGGCTAACGACAGGTACGGCTAACGGCGGGTGCCGTTCGCCCGGCTGCGCGCGCGCCCGTTGCTCCTCTGCGCACGCATGGCGGCCACGCGCTCGCCGATGGGAACCTCGAACCGCTCGGCCGGGCTGGCGTCGTAGTCGAACCCGTCGAGCGTCCGACGCTCGATGCGCCGGCCGAGGGCGCTCTCGATCGCCCGAACGCCGGACTCCTCCTCGGGCGAGACGAACGTGTACGCTTCGCCCACCGCCTCGGCGCGAGCGGTGCGGCCGACCCGGTGGATGTAGTCGTCGGGCGCCGCGGGCAGATCGAAGTTCACCACGTGGTCGAGGGCCTCGACGTCGATTCCGCGGGCCACGATGTCCGTCGCGGCGAGTACGCGGAAGCGGCCGCTGCGAAAGCCCTCGAGGGCCTTCGTGCGCTGCGACTGGCTGCGGTTGCCGTGGATCCGTGCGACCGAGACGCCGAGCTTCTCCAGCTTCTGCGCCAGGCGGTTGGCCCTGTGCTTCGTGCGGCAGAACGCGATCACGTTGCCGACCTCGTCGCGCTGGATCAGCTCGAACAGCAGCGCCACCTTGAGGCTCGCGGGAACGGGGAACAGCGCCTGGGAAATGCCCTTCGCGGGGGCCGCCTTCTTCTGCACCTGCACGGTGGCCGGCTGGTGGAGCATCTCCCTGGCCAGGTCGGCGATCTGACGGGGCATCGTCGCCGAGAAGAAGAGCGTCTGGCGCCGCCCGTTCGGCAGGTGCCGCAGCACACGGCGGATGTCGGGCAGGAAGCCCATGTCCAGCATGCGGTCGGCCTCGTCCAGGACCAGCACCTCGAGGGACGCGAGGCGAGCGTAGTCATACTGGAAATGGTCCAGCAGGCGACCCGGCGTCGCGACCACGATGTCCACGCCGCTCCGGAACGCCTGCTCCTGCGGCTTCATGCCGACGCCGCCGTAGACGGCCGCTCCCCGGATCCCGGTCCCAGGGGCCAGCTCGTCCAGGTGCGCCACGATCTGCGCCGCAAGCTCACGGGTGGGAGTCAGGATCAGCGCGCGCGTACCCCGCCCGCGCCCCGTCTGCAGACGCTGCAGGATCGGCAGCAGGAACGCCGCCGTCTTGCCGCTGCCGGTCATCGCGGAGGCGAGTACGTCGCGGCCGTCCAGCGCGAGCGGGATCGCCTGCTCCTGAACCGGCGTCGGCCGCGTGAACCCCATGGCGTCGATGGAGCGGAGCAGCGTGTCGTTCAACCCGAGCCCTGCAAAGCCGGGCTCGGTGGATGCGCCGGCGCCCGCGGGCGCCGGAGTCGTATTCGAATTCCTCATTCAGTCTCTCTTCACGGGCGAATTCCGGCAGAACGCCGGTCGAGGGCACGAAAAAAGGACCCGGGCCGAACCCGAGTCCCTCTGTCGCGTCTCGGTGCCAGCGGAAGCGCCGGCGGTCAAGCTCGTTCAATCTAGCGGAACAAGAGCAATCACGCCATCGCGCCGGGGGAATCGCGGGGCGGAGTCGCATGACGAGCGGCCCGTTCAGCGCCGAGAACCGGAGGGGAGGAGGCGCAGCAATGCCCTCCGCTCATCGACCCCGCGACCCAGTTGTAGGCGCCGCCGGAGCGGGGGTAGCTCGACCCCAGTTCCGCGTAGGCCAGTGCAGTCAACGTCGCCACCATCGCGTTCAGCGCGAACGCCAGGAGCAGCGCCGGGCCGGCAAGCCCGGCGGCGAACCCGGTGAGGGCGAAAACGCCCGCCCCGATCATGGCGCCGATCCCGATGAACGTGACGCTGAACAGCCCCAGGTCCCGGGACAGCTCGCCATCCCGGGCCGACGCGTCGTCGGGTCCGGCGGTCGGACCCGTGACCGGCTCGCTCACCCGGCGGCGCGGCGGGGGACGCGGCGCGGTCGCAGCTCGGCTCGGGGTCTGGCGCGGCGCGGTTGCATGGGTTCGGTCGCTGGATGCGTGAGGTGCGTGGGAGGGATCGGTACCAAGATGAGCACCGTCGGCCACGGGTGGCAAGCACGACCGTGCTGGTGCACGAGCCGCTGTGGGGACAAGCACCCGACCAGAAGCAGGCATTCCCCGACTGACCCCGGCCGAAACGGAGGCAATCTTCCAATCGACTCTTCGATTGGAGGCGACGTGGACGGACTGGCGGACATCTTCAAGGCACTGTCGAACGAGACCCGGCTGCGGATCATGGGGCTGATCTTCCGGCACGGGCCGCTGTGCGTCTGCGAGGTGGAGCAGATCCTGGGGGTCACGCAGCCGAAGGCGTCGCGGCACCTGCGCTACCTGCGGGACGCGGGCGTGCTGCAAGATGAGCGGGACGGGCTGCTGGTGAACTACGGGCTGCCGCGGAACCCGGACGGCGACCTCTCGGCGATCCTGGTGCTGCTCCGAGTGCTCCTGGCGAGCCGGCCGCTCCGCGATGTTGCACCGCTCCTGGTGGAGATCCGAGAGGCCCGTGCGGAGGGGCGGTCCGCGGAGGACGCGGTGCGGTGCAGCGGGTGGGTGAGCGAGACCACCGCGGCAGCGGGCGTGTGAGGAGAGGAGACGAAATGATTCGCACGCGCAATGCGGTGGCGGAGCGGGAGGCGGTGGAGGGCGCGCAGGCCCAGCTGCGCGCGCCCGTGGGCCGCCGCCTCGTCGGCTGGTGGGCGCGGAGGCGCGCGGAGCCGGGCGCCACGGAGTGGCAGTCGGAGTGGAAGCCGCTGGCGTGGATCGCCGGCGTCTTCATCATCTTCTACTACCTCCCGGTCCGCAATGCCCGCTTCGACGGTGCGGTCACCGAGGCGCTGGCGCTGACGAAGTGGTATGCGCAGGAGCACGTGCTGCTCTGCCTGGTGCCGGCGTTCTTCATCGCCGGGGCGATCTCGGTGTTCCTGAGCCAGCAGGCGGTGCTGAAATACCTGGGCCCGCGTGCGTCGAAGCCGGTGGCGTACGGTGTGGCCTCGGTGTCCGGGACGCTGCTCGCGGTCTGCTCGTGCACCGTCCTTCCCCTTTTCGGCGGGATCTACGCCAACGGTGCGGGGCTGGGCCCCGCGTCCGCGTTCCTCTACTCGGGCCCGGCCATCAACGTGCTGGCCATCGTGCTGACTGCGAACGTGCTGGGGGTCGAGATCGGGATCGCGCGGGCGGTGGGCGCGGTCGTCT
The DNA here is from genome assembly GCA_963728445.1 of uncultured Gemmatimonadales bacterium. Classification (GTDB taxonomy): domain Bacteria; phylum Gemmatimonadota; class Gemmatimonadetes; order Longimicrobiales; family RSA9; genus CAVSJO01. The sequence goes on from CAVSJO010000008.1 coordinate 74,182, forward strand.
TCGCCCTGCTGATCGGTTTCTTCATGCACCTGATCTTCCGGCGCTCGGAGATCGAGCGCTCGGGGCAGTGGCTGGTGGGGGCCGAAGACGACGACGCCGGCGAAGGCCGCCCCCTCTGGCAGACCGCGGCCTTCTTCGGCGCGATGGTGGCCGTGCTCGTCTTCGCCAACTGGGGTGCGCCGGACACGACCGATGGCCTCTGGTACGCCGTCTATGCGGCCAAATGGAAGCTCACGGCCGCCTCCGCCCTGCTCCTGGCGTACGCGCTGGTCCGCTGGATCGGCATGAGCGCCGTCGAGGTGGGAGCGACGGTCGTCGTCACCGCCCTGCTCGCGCTCCACTTCCCCCACGAGCCGCTCATTCCGTTCGCGGCCGCCACGCTGGGGCTGTCGCTCATCGCAAGCACGAGCGGCGGGGAGGCGGGGGAATGGTTCAACGCGTCGTGGGGGTTCGCCAAGCAGATCTTCCCGCTCCTGTTCATCGGGATCCTGGCCGCCGGGCTGCTCCTGGGCCGGCCCGGGCATGAAGGGCTGATCCCGTCCACCTGGGTGGCGGAGTCGGTGGGAGGCAACTCACTCGGCGCCAACCTCTTCGCATCGGTAGCGGGGGCGTTCATGTACTTCGCCACCCTGACAGAGGTGCCGATCCTCCAGGGGCTCAGGGGCGCGGGGATGGGCGACGGGCCGGCGCTTACCCTGCTCCTGGCCGGGCCGGCGCTGTCGCTCCCGAGCATCCTGGTGATCCGGAGCTTCATCGGCACCAGGAAGACGCTGGCGTTCGTGGCGCTGGTGGTGGTCATGGCCACCACGGCCGGGATGATCTACGGCGCGATCGTCTGAGGCGGCGCAACGGACTGGACAACACGAGAACTCGCAAGGAGAAGAATGATGAAGGTGCAGATCCTCGGAACGGGGTGCCCCAAGTGCAAGGCGCTCACTGCCAACGCGGAGAAAGCCATCTCGGAAATGGGCCTCACCGCAGAGATAGAGAAGGTGGAGAAGATCAAGGACATCGCCCGGATGGGCGTGGCCATGACGCCGGCGCTCGCGGTGGACGGCGACGTCAGGTCCTCGGGGCACCTGCTGTCGGTCGAGCAGGTGAAGCGGCTGCTGGCTGCGAAGGGTGCAACGGCATCGTAGAACTGGGCGTGCGACCGGATCACCCGGCAGCGGCGTGGTCAGTCCCCCTGCCGGGACACGGCGCTCAGGACGCCGAGCGCACCCCCGAGGGCACTGCACAGTTCGACACGTCGTCCATCTCCGCCTCCGACGCGGGGAAGTACTTCCGCTTCCACCACAGCGCCACGTTCACGAGCGCAATGAGGACCGGCACCTCCACGAGCGGACCGATGACCGCCGCGAACGCGGCCCCGTGCGCGATCCCGAACGTTCCCACAGCGACCGCGATGGCCAGCTCGAAGTTGTTCGAGGCCGCGGTGAATGACAGTGTGGCCGTCTGCGCGTACGTCGCCCCCACGGCCCGGCTCATGAAGAAGGTGATGGCGAACATGACCAGGAAGTAGATCAGGAGCGGGATCGCCACCAGCACCACCTGCACGGCTGCCCCACGATCGCCTTGCCCTGGATCGAGAACATGACCACGATCGTGAACAGCAGCGCGATCAGCGTGATCGGGCTGATCTTCGGGATGAACCGCTCGTGGTACCACCTCTTCCCCTTCGCCCTCACCAGTACGTAACGCGTCAGCATGCCGGCCAGGAACGGGATCCCGAGGTAGATGGACACGCTCTCGGCGATCTGCCCGATGGTGATGGCCACCACCGTCCCCTCCAGCCCGAGCCACTGCGGCACGACCGTGATGAAGACCCATGCGTAGACGGAGTAGAACAGGACCTGGAAGATCGAGTTGAAGGCGACCAGGCCGGCGGCGTACTCGTTGTCGCCCTCTGCGAGCTCGTTCCAGACGATCACCATGGCGATGCACCGGGCGAGGCCGATGAGGATCAGCCCCACCATGAGCTCCGGGTGCCCTCGGAGGAACAGGATGGCGAGCCCGAACATGAGCAGCGGCCCGATCACCCAGTTCTGGACCAGCGACAGCCCGAGGATCTTCCAGTCCCGGAAGACATCGCCCAGCTCCTCGTAACGCACCTTCGCCAGGGGCGGGTACATCATGAGGATCAGCCCGATGGCGATGGGGATCGACGTCGTCCCCACGTGCGTCGCCTCGTTGATCGCCGTGATCGGCTCCGGCCACAGGTATCCGAGCCCGATGCCCACGGCCATGGCCGCGAAGATCCACAGCGTCAGGTGCCGGTCCAGGAACGACATCCGCCGCCCCACGCTCTGCTGCTCCGTCATCTCGTTTGCTCCGCTGCTCGAGCTATTCCCTCACTCGCCGAGCACCCCGTCAGCCGGCGTCCGCGGCGTGCGTCCTCGGCATCCCGCCGGTCTCCAGGTACTCCGCAAACTCGTCCGGCAGCTCGCTCTCCCGGATCGCCGACATCGCCCGGTCCAGGTCGTACTCGACCCGGACGAAGTCGACCGCCACGTGCTCGGCGTCCATCTCGACCACCACGTACCCGGCGCGCCAGTCGCCGTCCTTCGGCCGACCCACGGAGCCCGTGTTCACGAAGTGGATCCCTTCGATGCTCCGGTGCCACGGCTTGTGCGTGTGGCCGAACGCCACCACGTCGCCCCACTTCGCGCCCAGCTGCTCCGCCATCTGGAGGCAGAACCTGTCCGACCGGTCCTCCGTCCAATAGACGGTGTTGAGGACCGGGTTGCCGTGGACGAGGATCAGCCGCGGCCCCCCGGTGTGGCCGCCCAGCGGCCGGACGTCGATCCGGAAGGGCAGGCTCCCCAGCCACCACTTCGTCTCCGGCGATGCGTTGGCCCTCGTCCACTCGTAGCTGAGGTGGCTCAGCTCCTCCTGCCGCGGGTCCTCGTACTTGCAGCCGCAGTGCCTGTAGTCCGTGGCCGTGGTCGAGTCGTAGTTCCCCGCGACGCCGGTGATCGCCCGCTCCCGGAGCACCGCCACCACCTCGTCCGGCCAGGGCGCGTACCCTACCAGGTCGCCCAGGTGGTAGATGCCCCCGAGGCCGCTCCGGCCATCGATGTCCGCCAGCACCGCCGCCAGCGCCGGCAGGTTCCCGTGGATGTCGCTGATCAACGCATACGTCATGTCAGACCTCCAGCCGGTTTCCGCGCCCGCACGAACGCCGACATGAACCGCCCCTCGATCGCCTCCCGGAACGCATCCACGTCCAGACCCGCTTCCTCCAGGAACGACCGGGCGTCCTCCGGCTCGTAGATACGCGTCGGCTCCAGGCTCGGCTCCTCGAACCCCACCTCCCGCAGCAGCGCCTCGAACTCCTTTTCCTCCAAAGCCCCCGCCACGCACCCCACCCACAGTTCCATGCTCCGACGCACCTCCGCGGGTACCTCGCCCCGCACGACGACGTCGGACACCGCGAACCGCCCGCCCGGCTTCAACACCCGGTGCGCCTCCCGCAGCACCTGCGCCTTGTCCGCCGACAGGTTGATCACGCAGTTACTGATGATCACGTCGACGCTCGCGTCCGGCAGCGGGATGCTCTCGATGTCTCCCTTCAGGAACTCCACGTTCTCGGCACCGGCCGCCGCCGCGTTCCGCCGCGCCAGCTCCAGCATCTCGTCCGTCATGTCCAGCCCGTACGCCTTCCCCGTAGCACCCACCCGCTTCGCGCTCAGCAGCACGTCGATCCCGCCCCCGCTCCCCAGGTCCAGCACCACCTCGCCTTCCTTCAGCTCCGCCAGCGCCGTCGGGTTCCCGCATCCCAACGACGCCAGCACCGCCGCCTCCGGCAGCGAGCTCGCCGTCACCGCGTCGTAGAGGTCCCGCGTGATCGGGTCCGTACCATCCGGACCGCAGCACGACGACGTTCCGCAGCACGTCCCCTTCGACCCCGCAGCCGCCCGCACGGCGGCCTCCCCGTACTTCAGCCTGACCACCGCCTTCATGTCCGTTCTCATTCGCGACCTCCGTATCAATTTCGATTGATGTTTACGGTCAAAAAAACATGCGTCACCCGCAACAGCCCCCGCTCCGCACCACCGGCAGCCATCCCGCCTCCGGCTTCACCTCGCCCAGGAACGACCGCATCTCCTCCAGCGCCTCCGGCACCAGCGAGTAGTAGACCCAGCGGCCGTCCCGCCGGTCCGAGACCACGCCGGCGTCCTTCAGCTTCTTCAGGTGGAACGACAGCCGAGACTGGGCCGCGTCCAGCTCGTCCTGGAGCTCACAGACGCAGCGCTCGCCGCCGGCGAGGCGCCGGACGATCTCGAAACGCGTCTCCTCGGCCACCGCCTGGAAGCGCTGGAGCAGGGTCGGGTCGAGCAGGGTGTCGTGTGCCATGAGAAGAGTATACATCAACCTGTATTGATACGTCAAGGGGGTAGCGCAGCGGGAGGCGCAATGTAGCGGACGCTCGGCCATCGCCATCGCCGGGCGCCCGACCGTGCACATCGGTCGCGCCACGCCGGTGGCGGGCGCGCCGGACGGCATCACCGACCGCGATCCTGTTCATCCGACGGGATCTCGCGCATATTCGAGGCGCTTTCCACTCCGCACATGCCCGTGCCCCGGACCACCTCGTGATTCCAGAGCATCCCCATGCAGGGGGCGCCACTGACCAGGGTGCTTCACTCGCCGCTGCCCTCGGCGACCGCTACCGCATCGAGCGCGAGCTCGGCGCCGGCGGCATGGCCACGGTCTGGCTCGCACGAGGACGTGCGCCACGACCGGCAAGGTCGCGATCAAGGTGCTGCACCCGGAGCTCTCGCGCTGATACTCGGACCCGAGCGCTTCCTGAAGGAGATCGAGCTCACCGCAGTCCCTGCAGCACCCGCACATCCTGCCGCTGTTCGACTCGGGCTCGGCCGACGGGCTGCTCTACTACGTGATGCCGTTCATGGAGGGCGAGACGCTGCGGGCGCGGCTCGATCGCGAGCGGCAGCTGCCGGTCGAGCGACGCCGTGCGCATCGCGGCGGAGTGTCGCTGACGCCCTCGACGTATGCACACGAGCGCGGCGTGGTGCACCGGGACGTGAAGCCCGAGAACATCCTGCTGCAGAACGGCCACGCGCTGGTGGCCGATTTCGGCATCGCGCTGGCCGTCGAGCAGGCCGGCGGTTCGCGCCTGACGCAAACCGGTCTCTCGCTGGGTACGCCGCAGTACATGGCGCCCGAGCAGGCGACGGGGGATCTCACCGTCGGGCCGCGCGCAGACATCTATGCGCTCGGGGCCGTCACCTATGAGATGCTTGCCGGCGAGCCGCCGTTCACCGGTCCCACCGCGCAGGCCGTCCTGGCCCAGGTGCTCACCGCCGAGCCGCGACCGCTGGGGCTGAAGCGGCGGCGCGTCCCGGCGCACGTGGACGCGGCAGTGCGGACCGCGCTGGAGAGGCTTCCGGCCGACCGCTTCGGCAGCGCCAGCGAGTTCGCGGCCACCCTCGTGACGCCGTGGCCGGCCGCTTGGCCCGGCGCGGGAACGGCGCCCGGCTGGCAACGGAACCGACCGGTGATCGTCGCCGCCACGATCGCCATCGTGGCCGTCGTGGCGGCGGCGTGGGGGTGGGGCAGGGTGGCCGCCGACCACGCCGGCGCAGCGGCCGCCGCCGGCCGGCCGTGGCTGGCGACGCTGTCGTTCCCGGACAGCGCGCCGCCCGAAGGCCCCTTCGCGCTGTCGCCGGACGGATCGAGGCTGGTGTACGTTGCGCACGCGTCGGGAGGACCCGAGCTCTGGGTTCGGGATGCCGACGCGCTGGATCCGCGGCCGCTGCCGGGCACCGACAGCGCAAGCTATCCGGCGGTCTCCCCGGATGGACGCCAGGTCGCGTTCGTTGCCGGCCACACCCTTCGCCTGGTGTCGCCCACCGGTGGCCCCGTCACAACGGTGACCGACACGCTGCCCAGCTATTCGCTGATCGAATGGGCGGACGACGACCACCTGCTCATCAGCGGCCACTCCGGCATTGTGCGGGTGCCCGTGCGCGGTGGCGCGTGGGAGCAGGTCACCATCATGGATACCGTCGCCGGCGAGGTCTTCCACACCGGCGGCAGCCCGCTCCCCGGCGGCAACGCGATCCTGTTCGTCGTGGTGCCGCGCAACTACGGGGACAACTCGCGCTTCCGCATCGCCGTCTCCGATCCGGCCACCGGGCACCACCGGCTGCTCACGCCCGGCTTCTGGGCCCGCTACGCGGACCCGGGATACCTCCTCGTGGTGCGGCCGGACAGCACGCTGGTAGCGGTTCCCTTCGACGCGGAGAACCGCCGCATCACGGGCCCGCAGGTGCCGCTCTCGGCGGGAGCCATGATCGACTCCGACGCATTCCCGCAGATCGCAGTGGCGCGGACCGGTCAACTCGTGTACGCGACGGGCGGTTCGCATACGCCACGGCTGAGCTTCGCGCGCGTCCGCCGCGACGGTGCCGTGGCGCTCCTCGACTCCGCGTGGGTGGGGTACGCACGCGACGTCGCGGCGTCGCCCGATGGCGCTCACGCAGCGGCCTCTGTCGAGCTCGGCACCTGGGACATCCTGGTGCGCGATCTACGCAGCGGGGCCGCCAGCCGGATCACGGTCCCTGCGACCGTGACGAGCGATCCGGTCTTCAGCGCCGACGGCCGCACCGTGTTCTTCGCCGCCAATAATGCCCAGGGGGGCGACATCTTCCAGGCGACTGTGGGCAGCGCATCGCCCCCGCGCAGCATCGTGCGTGATACGGCGGTGAACCTCGGAGCCCCGGCAGCCTCGGCGGACGGTCGCACGCTCTACTATCTCAGATTCCGGCCGGGCCGGAGCGCCATCTACGCGCACGCCCTCGATCAACCCGCCGCCGCCGACCCGGCGATCATCGCCGATCCGGCGCGCGTCCACGCCCCCAGTCCCTCGCCCGACGGGCGCTGGCTGGCGTACGTGTCCGGGGGCGAAGTGTACGTGCGGTCCACCGACGCCTCGCGCGCCGACCTCTGGCAGGTCTCCACCGCCGGTGGAACCACGCCGCGCTGGTCCCGCGACGGCCGTGAGCTGTTCTACGTCGGCGGCGACAGCCTCATGGCCGCCGACGTGACGACCGGGGCCGGGTTCACCGTGCGCTCCCGGCGCGCCCTCTTCTCCATGGATCGCTTCGAACAGGGCCTCGGAGCCGTTGCCTACGACGTGCTGCCCGGAGGCGAATTCCTGATGCTCGAGAAGCGGGACGCCGGGCCGGGAAGCGCGCACGTCATCTTCGTTAATCGCTGGCGGGCGCTGCTCCGTTCAGAGGAGGCGCAGCGGTGAGGCCCCCGCAGATCATGGAGTCCCCCTCCCGATGAGCCCGTCCTTCCTCAGGCGGCTGAAGGAACGCAAGCTCGGGCAGTGGGGGCTGGCGTACCTCGGCGCTGCGTGGCTGCTGCTCCAGCTCCTGTCGATGGTCGCGCAGCCGTTCGCATGGCCCGACCTCGCGATGCGCCTCGCGACAGTACTGCTGGCCCTCGGCCTGCCCGTTGTTCTGGTGCTCGCATGGTACCACGGCGAGAATGGGAGCCAGCGCGTCAGCAGCATCGAGCTGCTGATGCTCGCAGGGATCCTCGCGATCGCCGGTGCGGCCGTGGCCTTCGTGATCCGGCCGGTCGCGGAAGGAAGCGCTCCGGGAGGACGGGGGGCGACGGCGCCGCCGCCCGCCGGCGCGCACTCGCTCGCCGTTCTGCCGCTCAGCGACCTCAGCCCCGACTCGGCCGATCGCTATCTGGGCGACGGCGTGAGCGAGGAGATCCTCGGCGGCCTGACACGGCTCCCGGGGCTCACGGTCGTGGGGCGCGCCTCATCCTTCCGTTTTCGCGGCCCCGACGTGGACGCGCTGCAGGTCGGTCGAGAGCTGGGAGTCGGCGCCCTTCTGGCCGGCACGATCCAGCGAGCCGGCAGCGCGGTGCGCATCCATGTCGAGCTGGTGGACACGCGCACGGGTGTCCAGCTCTGGACGGAGCGCTACGACCGGCAAATGGGCAACCTCTTCGCACTCGAGGACGACATCGCCCGGGCCATCACCGACGCGCTTCGCGTCCAGCTCGACGGCGGCACGGTCGTGCGCCGCGGCACGCCGAACGCGGACGCGCATGACCTCGTACTGCGCGCCAACGCCCTCTCCCGGGCGGCCGACGAGCAGAGCATCGACCGGGCGGTCGCATTGTACGGGCAGGCGATTGCGATGGACTCGGGCTACGCTGCGGCCTGGGCCGGACTGTCGCAGGCGTACGGGCAGCTCGCCGATGCCTACCGCTCGCCCGTGGAGATGGCGACCCTGGCCGACCGCGCCGCAACGCGCGCCGTGGCGCTCGACGATTCATGCGCCCTCGCGCACACGATGCTCGGCGACGCCCGCTACGACTGGGAGTGGCGCTACGCCGACGCACGGCGGGAGTACCGCCGCGCCCTCGCCCTCGACCCCGGCGTGGGCGAGGCACACCTGCGATACGCGACGCTGCTCCTGTTCGTGGATGAAGACTTCGACAGTGCAGAGCGCGAGCTGGCGACCGCAGCCACGCTCGATCCGTTCAACCCCGACGTGGCGCGCTGGCAGGAATTCGTCGCGATCGCACGGCGGGATACGACGGCGGCGCTCCGACTGGCGCGCCACGTCACGGAGCTCGCCGGCGGGCCCGTGTACTACAGCACCCCACCTCTCGCGTTGGCGAACGCCATGGCCGGCCGGTGGTCGGATTGCGTCCGGTCCTTCGATCCGGTCCCGGCCAGCCGGCTCGCCGGCCGCAGCACGCTGGCCATGTGTCAGGCCCGAATCGGAGACACGGCGAGCGCACGCCGCGTTCTCGACGAGCTGGTCGCCCAGCCCTACATGGACCAGGTGAACGTGGCCCAGGTCCAGCTCGCGATGGGCGATCGCGACGCCGCCCTCGCGTCGCTCGCCCGCGCTGTGCAGGACCGCTCCGCGAACGTGACCGGCATCCGAACGATGCCGTGGCTGGCAGAGCTATGGGGCGATCCCCGCTTCGCCGCGATCATCGCCCGCGCCGGCCTGCCGCCGCACGGGCCGCCCAGCGAGCACGCGGGGGCGGCGCCGTGAGCACCGTGGCGGAGCGTCTCGCGGCGGCTGTCGGCGGCCGTTACCGCGTCGAGCGCGAGCTCGGCGCCGGCGGCATGGCCACGGTCTACCTCGCCGAGGACGTGCGCCACCACCGCAAGGTCGCCATCAAGGTGCTGCACCCGGAGCTCAGCGCCGTGCTCGGGCCCGAGCGCTTCCTCAAGGAGATCGAGCTCACCGCGAGTCTCCAGCACCCGCACATCCTGCCGCTGTTCGACTCGGGCTCGGCCGACGGGCTGCTCTACTACGTGATGCCGTTCGTGGAGGGCGAGACGCTGCGCGCGCGGCTCGAGCGCGAACGGCAGCTGCCCGTCGGCGACGCCGTCCGGATCGCAGCCGAGTGCGCGGACGCGCTGCAGTACGCGCACGAGCGCGGCGTGATCCACCGCGACGTCAAGCCCGAGAACATCCTGCTGCAGAACGGCCACGCGCTGGTCGCGGACTTCGGCATTGCGCTCGCAGTCGAGCAGGCGGGCGGGGCGCGCATGACGCAGACGGGGCTCTCGCTCGGCACGCCCCAGTACATGGCGCCCGAGCAGGCGATGGGGGAGCGCAATCTCGACGCGCGGACGGACGTCTACGCCCTCGGCGCCGTGACGTACGAGATGCTAGCGGGCGAACCGCCGTTCGCCGGGCCGACCGCCCAGGCGATCGTTGCGCGCGTGATGACCGAGCGGCCGCGCCCGCTCGGCGAGCTCCGCGAGACGGTGCCGGAAGCCGTCGAGGACGCGGTCCACACCGCGCTGGCGAAGCTGCCCGCCGATCGGTTCGCCACGATGGAGGACTTCGCCGACGTCCTGGCAGGACGGATCGTGGTGAAGTCTGCGGCGAGCGCTGGACCCTCCGATCATCGCGCAGGCGAACAGCGGCGGTTCAGCACCTGGCGTGACGCGTTTCGCCTGCCTGTCACACGCATTCTCGCGGCCGCGCTGGGCGTCGCCATCGCTGCGGGTGCGCTGCGCGAATGGAGTCGGGGCAGCGAGAACGGCGATGTGCCACGCACGGCGGTCCGATTCCGGCTCACTTTCGACGACCAGGTGAAATGGGTCGGCAACGGACTCGGCAGTCCGATCGTGCTCTCCCCCGACGGAACTCGTCTCGTTTTCGTGGGCCGTGACGGCACCGGCTCCGCTCGACTCTACGTGCGTCCGCTCGATGAGCTTGCGGCTCGCGCACTGCCTGGAACCGAGAACGCCGAGAAGCCGTTCTGGTCGCCGGACGGCAGGTGGATCGGGTTCAGCTCCGGCGGGCAGCTCGAGAAGGTTCCGGTCGATGGCGGCACGCCGGCGGTGCTGGCCCAGATCGACGGTCTCGAAGGGGCGAGCTGGGGTGCCGGCGATCAGATCGTGATCGCGTCGCAGGCGCGCCTGAGAATTCTTCCAGCCGCCGGTGGTACGCCGCAGCTGTTGACGCGGTCTACCGGACCCGGAGCGGCCTCGGAGCGGTGGCCTCTGGTGCTTCCCGACGGGAAGACCGTGCTGTACTCGAGCTGGTCCGGCACCCTCGTCTCGAGTGCACGGATCGCCGTGCTCTCGCTGCCGGAGGGAAAGCCCAGGGTCCTCGACCTGCCGGGCACGCAGCCGCTCGGCGTCATCGACGGCCAGCTCGTGTACGCAAGCGCCTCCGGTGTGGTCATGGCGGTGCCGTTCGACGTGCGGTCGCAGCGGGTCTCCGGAACGCCCGTGGCCGTGATCGATGGGGTCGCGGTGGGGCCAGGGGGCAACTTGAAGGGCAGCGTGTCCCCCAGCGGCTCGGTCGTGTATGCCAGTGGTTCCGCGCCCACGACTCGTCTGATGATCGGCGCGCCCGGCGAGCTGCCGAGGCTGCTCCTGCCGGACGAGCGCTCGTACGCCTTTCCCCGCTTTTCGCCGGATGGGAAGCACCTCGCGTTCGCCGTGTTTGCCGGGAGGGCGGACGTGTGGATCTACGATCTTCCGTCCGGCCCGCTCCGGCGCCTGACGTTCGAGGGGCCGCTCAACGACCGGCCCGAATGGAGCGCCGACAGCCGGCAGGTGCTCTTCCGTTCGAACAGGAGCGGCGAGAGCGCCATCTGGATCCAACCCGCCGACGGGAGTCGTCCGGCGAAGCTGCTCTTCGCGGTTCCGAACGAGGCGGTGGACGAGGCCGTCCTGTCGCCCGACGGCGAATATCTGGTCATGCAGCTCGACTCGGCGGGATCCGGCGGAATCATCACATACCGCCGCATGCGCGGGGACACCGCCGTTCACGTGATCGCGAATCCGGAGATCGGGCAGGCGGCACACGCACGCCCGTCGCCCGACGGGCACTGGGTCGCGTATTCATCGAGCGAGGCTGGGAACTGGGAGGTCTACGTCAGGCCGTTCCCGTCGCTCGAGGCTCGCTATCAGGCGTCGCTGAACGGTGGCGCACAGCCGGTCTGGTCGCCCGACGCCCGCCGGCTGTTCTACGTGAGTGACGGCCGTCTGATCGCGGCGACGTTCGCCTTCGATCCCTTCACGATCGTGAGACGCGACACGGTTCTGGAGAGCATGGCCGCCACGCCCACCGGCGCGGGAGCGTACACGTTCTACCACGCGAACTACGACGTCGCGCCCGATGGCAGGTCCTTCGTGTTTCTCACCGCCGGCGGCGAGGATGCCCCCGTCATCGTCGTTCATGACTGGCAGCTCGAGCTCAGGGCGCGGATCGATGCTTCTCACCCGTAGCCCCGTATGCAGCTCTCGATTCACGCAGGACGACACGCATGAGTCCAGCCCGCGCTGTCGCCCGATGGGCGGTACGTCGCCTACGTTTCGAATACCGCAGCCGGCATGCGCATCTACGTGCGGCAGGTCACCGGCGGCAGGCCTGCGCCGCTTTCGGACGACTCGCTGGACGTGGAGAGCAACCCGCAGTGGTCGCCGGATGGATCACGCATCCTGTTTCTCTCGAACGGCGGTGTGTTCAGTGCACCCTCCTCGGGCGGGCCCGCGCGACCGGAGATGGCCGAACCCCGCTCCGGAGCGGTGATCTCCGCGGTCTGGGCCCCGGACGGGCGGGCGATCGCCTACGCCGTAGGGGACTCGATCTACATCCGGGACCCCGCCGGCGGTGTCCAATTTCTCACGCGAATCCCGGAGGCCTCCCTCTGCCAGTGGTCGCCCGACGGAACTCGCCTCGCCTGCGCATCGCAAAACTCCTACTATTTCCGGCTCGGGAATTTCTTCGGTAACCTGTCGCCCAGCCGCATCGTCGTTGCGCGCGTGTCAGATGGCACCACGAGCATCGTCTCCGACAGCACCTCGATCAATCAGAGGCCCGTCTGGTCGAACGATGGGCAATGGCTCTACTTTGTCTCGAGCCGGTTGGGGGTTCGCGATGTCTACGCGATGCGCATCGATCGCGCGGACCGTGCGAGCGGTGATCCGCTGCGACTCACCACGGGTCTCGACGCGCATACCATTTCCATTGCCGGAGACGGCTCGCGATTCGCCTACGACCGGTACATTGCCACCTCAAACCTCTGGTCGCTCCCGTTCCCGCCCCACGGGGCCACGCAGGATGCAGCGACGGCGGTTACCAGTGGTACGCAGGTGATCGAAAACGATTCGACAGACGGCTCCTGGATCTATTTCGACTCGGACGTGAGCGGCGTCTCGGAGCTGTACCGGCAGCGCCTACCCGATGGGGAGCCGGAACAGCTCACGACGGATCCGAGCGATGAGTTCTCGCCCGACCCATCCCCCGACGGCCGCGAGCTCGCGTTCCATTCGTGGCGCTCGGGCTCCCGGGACCTGTACGTCATGCCGCTCCACGGGGAGTCGAAAACGCGTTTGGATTTCCTGTTAGCTGCCGTCGCCGTCCGCCTGCCGCCTGCGAAACCGCCGGCTGCATACCGCGCCTGCCCACCGGCCGATCACCATGGCTGCGGGTGAGGCTCTGCCTCCCGAACTGCTACGCTCCCTGCAGGAGGGGGGCGAGGCCGCCGCCGAGCGGCTGTTCGAGGCGCTATACGACGAGCTCCACCGCCTCGCGGGGCGCGTCCGACACGGGCGCGCGAGCGAGACCCTCAGCACCACCGCGCTGGTGCACGAGGCGTACATCAAGCTCACCTCCTCCCACGACATCGACGTCCAGGGGCGCCGCCACTTCTACCGTCTCGCGGCGCGCGCGATGCGTCAGATCCTGGTGGACGCAGCCCGGCGTCGCATGGCTGAGAAGCGTGGCGGCGACCCGCTTCCCGTCACGTTCGACGAGGCGCTGCACCCGACGCCGATGCCGTCGACGAGGCTCCTTTCGCTGGACCGGGCGATCGACCGGCTCTCCGACGTCGACCCCCGTGCAGCCCAGGTCGTGGAGTGCCGTTTCTTCGCCGGCCTGTCGGTCGAGGAGACGGCGACAGCCCTCGACGTCTCGGCCCGGACGGTGAAGCGCGACTGGCGCGTCGCCCGCGCCCGGCTCGCCGCAGAGCTCGCGGCGGAGGACGGATGAGCCGCGAATCGGAGGAGCGGGAGCGCTGGCGCCGCGTGCGCGCCCGATTCGAGGACGCAGTCGGCCGGAGCGAAGCGGAGTGGCCTGCCATCGTGGCGGCGACTCCGGCGGAGGACCGCGAGCTGCTCGCCCGCATGCTGGCAGCGGACGCCGCGCCGGAGCCCCTCCTCGATCGTGCACACGACGATCTCGCGAACGACCTGATTCCGCCGAAGGAGCCGCTGCCCGACCGCATCGGCCGCTATGTCGTGGTACGGTCGCTGGGGCGGGGTGGCATGGGCCAGGTGCTGCTCGCACGGCCGAACGACGGCTTCGAGCCGCGCGACGTAGCCATCAAGCTCCTCCGGCGAGGCATGGACAGCGAGGACGTGCTGCGTCGCTTCCGCGCCGAGCGCCAGATCCTGGAACGGCTCAGCCATCCGAACATCGCCCGGCTGCTGGACGCCGGCATCTCGGCTTCCGGCCGCCCGTACTTCGTCATGGAGTACGTGCCCGGCGCGCCGATCACGGAATACTGCCAGTCGCGTGATCTCGCGCTCGACGCGCGCCTGCGGCTCTTCGCGGCGGCCTGCTCCGCGGTTCAGCATGCTCATGAGCACGGCGTGGTGCACCGGGACCTGAAGCCGAGCAACGTGATCGTGGCGGACGGGTCCGACCCCGCGGGGCCTGCGGTGAAGCTTCTGGACTTCGGCATCGCGAAGATGCTCGAGCCGGGAGGACTCGACCTGACCGAGATCCGGACGCGGACCGGGCTGAAGCTCATGACGCCGGAGTACGCGAGCCCCGAACAGGTCCGGGGCGGGGACATCGGGCCTTCGAGCGACGTGTACAGCCTCGGCGTCGTGCTCTACGAGCTCCTTTCGGGGAATCGGCCATACGAGCTGAAGGGGCTCTCCCCCGCCGAGCTGGAGCGCGTCGTCTGCGAGGAGCCGCCGCCCGACCTTCCGAACCATGACAGCCGGACCCCTGCCGCGCTCCGGAAGGTGCTCTCGGCTGCGCTCCACAAGGACCCGGAGCGCAGGTACGCCTCGGCCGGGGCGCTCGAGGAAGACGTGAAGCGATTCCTCGACCGTGAGCCCGTCCGGGCACGCGGCGATCCAGTCGGCTACCGCGCCGGTAGATTCGTGCGGAGACACCGGGTCGGGCTGGCGCTGTCGACCGCCCTGCTGGGGGTTGCCCTCGCGATCGCGGCGGTCGGCGAGCGCCTCGCCGCCGGCCCGTTCGCCCCGACCGATGGCGACCCGCGGGCGGTCGCCGTGCTGCCGTTCCGCTACGAAGGTCCGGGAGATCAGGCGTACTACGCCGACGCCCTGGCGAACGATGTGAGCGCCAGCCTCTCCGGCCTGCCGGGCCTGCGGGTCGTCACCCCGCACCGCGTGCTCCCCGACCCCGATTCGGCGGCCGAGCGGGCCGAGCTCGGCGCCGAGCTCGGCGCGTCCTACCTCCTGACCGGGCGCGTTCGCTTCGAGCGACCGACGGAGCCCTCGGGCCGGGTGGTGGTGAGTCCCCGCCTGGTGCGCGTGGCGGACGGCAGGGTGGTGTGGAGTCGTACGTTCGACCGGCCGATGAAGCAGATCTTCGCGGTCCAGGAGGCGGTCGCTCGCGGCGCGGCCCTGGCCCTGGATGTCGCGGGGGATGCGGCCGGCGCAGCACCGGGTGCGCCTCCCACGACGAACCTCGAGGCGTACCGCTTCTATCTTCGCGGCAATGACTTCCGCCGCTTCCTCGAGGACGAGCAGCGGCTGCGTCTGGCGGAGGCGTCCTACCGCCGTGCGGTGGCTCTCGACAGCACGTTCGCCGAGGCGTGGGCGGCGCTGTCGGTGACGGAGACGGCGCTCTGGTTCAACCATTTCGACCGCGCGGACAGTAGACTGGACGAGGCCTGGGACGCGGCGGAGCGCGCCCTGAAGTACGACCCGGGGACCCCGGAGGCCTACTACGCCCTCGGGCTCTTCGTCTACCAGGGGCAGGGCGATCTGCGACAGGCGCAGCGGTACTTCGAGCGCGCGCTCGAGCTCCAGCCCAACCATGAAGACGCCCTCGTCGGACTCGCGAACGTGCTCAGGCGCCAGGGACACCTCGAGGAGGCCATGTCCCGGTATCAGGAGCTCAGGGCCATAGACCCGCTGGACCCGAGCTTTCTTTTCTCCGAGGCCTTCACCCAGCAGCTTCTCCGGAACTACGGCGAGGCCGAGAAGCTGTACGCGGCCGCCGCGGCCGACGGTGCGGACCTGCCGCTGCTCCATGGCACGTGGGCGCTGCTGCGCCTGAGCCGGACGGGGTCGGTGGCGGACGCGCGTGCCGTCCTGGAGCAGGGCACGGGGCCCGCCGTCTACAACGACTACACGCGCTACATCGCGCTGGACCTGACGCTCATGGACGGACAGTACCGGGAAGCGCTCCAGCGCGTCGACGCCTGGAAGCTCGACGTCCTGGACGCCCAGCCGGTGTACGTGCCGGCCGCCTGGCTCCGTGCGCGGGCCTACCGCGGCCTTGGACAGCCTGACAGCGCCCGGGCGGAGGAGCGGATCGCCGCCCGCGTCCTGGAGGAGCGCGTGTCCAGCCATCCCGACGACGCGCGAGCGTACGGTACCCTGGGCCGCGTCGACGCCGCCCTCGGACGTGGCGACGCCGCCGTTCGCGTGGCGAAGCGGGCCGTGGAGCTCCAGCCGCAGTCCAGCGACGCCGTGCTGGCTCCCTTCCGCCTCGAGGACCTGGCGGCCGTCTACGTCGCCACGGGACGCCTCGACGACGCCGCCGCCGTCATGGATTCCCTCCTCACACGGCCTTCCCTCCTCTCACAGGAGAACATCCAGGCCGATCCGCGGTGGGCGCCGCTGCGCGGGCGACCGGAGTTTTCCGCCGCGCACTGATCCGGCAATGGCCTCCTCCGGGAGCTTTCCGCGTAGGGGAGAGAGCGACGGATCCGCTCCCCCTTTTCCGGAGGCACCCCGTGCGACGAGCCCGAACCTTCATTCTTCTCCTGACGGCCCTCGCGGCCGCAGCCTGCGGCGAGCAGCCGACCGCGCCCGATGCCCCCGGTGCACCGGCGCCGAACAAGCCGAGCATGCTCTTCGTCGGCTCCGGCGACTCCTTCACGCAGGTGAGCGCGGGCGGCGATTACACCTGCGCGCTCAAGACCGACGGCTCGCTCGCCTGCTGGGGATCCGACTCCGACGGCCAGGTGGGCGGGCCCTCGGCGGCCGGCACCGGCTTCACGCAGGTGAGTGCGGGCTTCGATCACACCTGCGCGCTCGAGAGCGACGGCTCGCTCGCCTGCTGGGGAAACAACGACTACAACCAGGTCAGCGAGCCTTCGGCGGCCGGCACCGGCTTCACGCAGGTGAGTGCGGGCGGCTATCACACCTGCGCGCTCAAGACCGACGGCTCGATTGCCTGCTGGGGATCCGACGGCCAAGGCCAGGTGAGCAGCCCGGCGGCGGCCGGCACCGGCTTCACGCAGGTGAGTGCGGGCATCCTTCACACCTGCGCGCTCAAGACCGACGGCTCGATTGCCTGCTGGGGATCCGACAGCCAGGGCCAGGTGAGCAACGCGCCGACAGGTACCGGCTTCACGCAGGTGAGTGCGGGCACCTATCACACCTGCGCGCTCAAGACCGACGGCTCGATTGCCTGCTGGGGAGACGACAGACAGGGCCAGGTGAGTAACGCGCCGACAGGCACCGGCTTCTCGCAGGTGAGTGCGGGCGGCACCCATACCTGCGCGCTCAAGACCGACGGCTCGCTCGCCTGCTGGGGGGGATACGGCGTCGAACACGGCCAGGTGAGCGGGCCGGCGGCGGCCGGCACCGGCTTCACGCAGGTGAGTGCGGGCCTCGATCACACCTGCGCGCTCAAGACCGACGGCTCGCTCGCCTGCTGGGGATACGACAGCCAGGGCCAGGTGAGCGACACGCCCAGCGGCGGCACCACGGTCCTCCCCACGGCCACCTACGCCGCTCCGGCCTCGGCGGCCGAAGGGAGCGACTTCACCCTCTCGCTCACGGACGCCGCGGTGCCCGGCTACACGGGAACCGTCAACTTCACCTACGCATTCGACTGCGGCGACGGCAGCGGCTACGGCGCCTTCTCCTCCGGGAACAGCGCATCGTGCACCGCGCCCACGACGGGGCCCATCACGGTCCGGGGCACCGTGAAGGACGAGGGCGGTGACTCGCAGGAGTACACGGCCACCGTCAGCATCCTCGCAGACCAGGACGGGGACGGGGTCGCCGACGAGCTCGACAACTGTCCGACGACCGCGAACCCCGACCAGGCGGACACCGATGGAGACGGCGTCGGCGACGCGTGCGCGAACACCGCGCCATCGGCGGACCTCGGCGGCCCCTACACGGGAAGCGAGGGAGCGGCCGTCGGCTTCGACGGCTCGGGCTCCGACGACCCCGACTCCGACCCGCTGACCTACGCCTGGGACTTCGGCGACGGCAGCACCGGCACGGGGCCGACCCCCACCCACGCTTACGCCGATGACGGGGAGTACACCGTCACGCTCGTGGTGAACGACGGAACCGTGGACAGCGATCCTGCGACCACGACGGTCGGCATCTCCAACGTTGCGCCGGACCTGGGCACGATCACGCCGAGCACCGTAGACCCGCTCGCAGTGAGCTCGACGGCGTTCTCGGTGAGCGCGAGCTTCACCGACCCCGGTGTTCTGGATACCCATGCCGCCACGATCGATTGGGGCGACGGGAGCACCTCGAGCGGCACGGTCACGGAAGCCAGTGGCTCCGGAAGCGTGAACGGCAACCACCTCTATACGACAGCGGGCGTGTACGCCGTGAGCATCACGCTGAGCGACGACGACAGCGGCTCGGATGCGGAAATCTACGAGTACGTGGTCGTGTACGATCCGAGCGCCGGTTTCGTGACGGGCGGCGGGTGGATCGATTCCCCCGAGAACGCCTATGTGCAGGACCCGTCTCTGACCGGCAAGGCGCACTTCGCCTTCACCAGCCGCTACAAGAAGGGGAAGAGCACGCCCGACGGCTCGACCGAGTTCCGGTTCAAGGCCGGTGGCATGAACTTCCACAGCGACGTGCAGGACTGGCTGGTCGTGAACCAGGGCGGCACGAACGCCCAGTTCAAGGGCGAGGGCACGATCAACGGCAGCGGCAGCTACAAGTTCATGATCTGGGCGAGCGACGGCTCGCCTGACACCTTCCGGATCAAGATCTGGCAGGACGACGGCAGCGGCGAGAGCGTCGTCTACGACAACGGCGCCAGGCAGGCGATCTCCGGGGGCAGCATCGTGATCCACGCGAAGTAGCCCTCCAGCTCCACGCTCGCCTGCGAGGGCGGTCTCGAGGGAGGGAAGCAGCAGGAAGGGGGAGTCGGAACATCCGGCTCCCCCTTCGCCTTCCTCTCGCCGAATCGTATCGAGGCAAATCCGGAACGGGCGACGCCGCGAGGACGTCCGAAACTGGCCGCCAGCCACGGGTGGCCCCGGGCCGGGGCTTTCTGCGTTAGGGGAGGGGCGACGGATCCGCTCCCCCTTTTCCGGAGGTACCCGGTGCGACATCGTCGAATCTTCCTTCTTCTCCTGGCGGCCCTCGGGGTCGCGGCCTGCTCCGAGCTGCCGACGGAGTCCACGGCCAGCGCCGATCCAGTCGGGCCCGCCGTAGCCGGTGATGTGACTCCCACGAGCTGCCTGGCCGGAACGTACCTCAGCAGCGGCACGTGCGTCCCGGCGGACCCCGGCTACTACGTGGACGCGGACGGCGCCGTGGCGGAGACGGCGTGTCTGGAGGGCGAATACCAGCCCGATTCGGGCGCTACATCGTGCCTGGTGGCGGACCCCGGCTTTTTCGTGAACGTGACGGGCGCCGAGGCGCAGTCGCCGTGTCCCATGGGCCGATACCAGCCCTCTTCAGGGGCTACCTCGTGCCTGGCGGCGGATGCCGGCTATTTCGTGGACACGGTGGGTGCCGAGGCGGAGACGAAGTGTGGCCTGGGTACGTACCAGCCCAACCCGGAGTCCACCTCCTGTCTGCTGGCGGACGCCGGCTACTACGTGGACGTCAAGGGTGCCGTGTCGGAGACGCCGTGCCCCGCCGGGTATACCTCGGATGCGGGAGCGAGCGCCTGTGTCCCGGAGAACACGCCGCCTTCGGTCGACGCGATCCTGGGGCCGGTGGATCCCGTTGCAGTCGGCACGGCCGTGGACGTGCGCGTTCAGTTCACCGACCCCGACGAGACGGACACCCACACGGCGCTCATCGACTGGGGCGACGGCGCCGAGACCGCCGGAACGAGCTACGCGTTCAGCGGGGGGGACGGCACGTTCGACGGAAGCCATGTCTACGCAGCCGCGGGGGTCTATACCGTGGAGGTCAGCGTCGAGGACCAGGCCGGCGGGGTCGGGACGCTGGCCTACCAGTACGTCGTCGTCTACGACCCCAGCGCGGGCTTCACAACCGGCGCCGGGATGATCGACTCGCCGGCAGGCGCGTATACCCACGATCCGAGCGCAACGGGCAGGGCCCACTTCGGATTCAACAGCCGCTACAAGAAGGGGAAGAGCACGCCCTCAGGAACCACCCAGTTCCGCTTCCACGCCGCAGGCATGGACTTCCAGAGCGACGTGCAGGACTGGCTGGTCGTGAACCAGGGCGGCACCAACGCCCAGTTCAAGGGCAGCGGCTCCATCAACGGTGCCGGCAGCTACCAGTTCATGATCTGGGCGAGCGACGACTCGCCTGACACCTTCCGGATCAAGATCTGGCAGGACGACGGCGGGGTCGAGAACGTCGTCTACGACAACGGCGTCCAGCAGGCGATCTCCGCAGGCAACATCAAGATCCACAGCCATTAAGGCTTCGGCTCCACGCCACCGGCCGGTGCCGGTGCGCGGCGGAACATCAGAGGGGGCAGCCGGACAGACCCGGCTGCCCCCCTCGTGGCTCCCGCCCTTCCACCCTCCACCCGTCGCCGCCGTCCGCGATGGCCCCTCACCGACGCGCCCTGCGTAGGGGAGAAGTGGACGGGCGCGGTGCCCTCGCTGTAGGCCCTCCCCGTCCTCGCTGCCGCTACCGCTATTCCTATCAAACCGCTTCCAGCGAGGTACTCGTGTCATCCATCCGCTCGCGATCCGCGCCGTCCTTCCCTCCCGCCTCCCGCACCGCCCCGGCGCGCCGGCCGCGCGTGCTCGTGGTCGCCGCCGCGCTGGGGGTCGCCCTCTGCGTCGCTGCCTGTACCGACCAGCCCACCGCGCCCGCCGACCTCTCCATGCCCTCGGCCGACCTCGTGGACGGGGCGCACGGCACGAACGGCAACGCGCACTTCTATTTCCTGAAGCCGCTCGTCACGCCGCCGGCGTCCTTCCCGGGCACATTCGATCCGACGCAGGCGCCCACGGTCGAGATCTGTCAGTGGGACGCGGACGCGACCACACCGGCATGCGTCGGGGCGAACGTCGCCGAGTTCAGTACCACCACGGGCTCCGGCTCGGAGATCATCCGCATCGATCCCGACGTCGAGCAGTACATCGTCGACTGGCACACCGACGAGTCGAATCTCGACGCGACGAAGGTCTACCGGATCCGCGTGCTGATCGGCCCGTACGAGCTGGGCCACGCCGACCTCGACCCGGTCACGAGCGGGCGCGAGCTCAAGAACGTGAACACGGGCGAGTACATCGCGCTCAAGGACGGGCGGACGCTCCCCATCAAGTTCCGGATCGAACAGGGCGCGATCCCGGACGTCCAGCCGCTCGCCGCCGGCGGGCTCCACACCTGCGCGCTGTCGAGCACCGGGGCGACGTACTGTTGGGGATACAACCAACAGGGCGAGCTCGGGTCGGGGACCGCAGGCGGGGCCACGGCGTCCCCGCAGACCGTCACGGGGAACCACACCTTCAGCGCGGTCGCGAGCGGCCGCTACTTCAGTTGCGCGCTCACGCCGGCCGGGGCGGCCTGGTGCTGGGGAGACAACCGAAACGGCGAACTCGGCACCGGCACGATCGGCGGCAGCAGCCCGGCTCCGGTGGCGGTCGCAGGCGGGCACGTCTTCACGGCGATCTCGGCGGGGGACAGCCATGCCTGCGGGCTCACGAGCGCTGGGACGACCTGGTGCTGGGGGGGCAACCTATACGGCCAGCTCGGCATCGGCAGTGCGACGTTCTATGGCAATCCCACGCCGACGGCAGTGCCGGGCGTGTCGTTCCGGACGCTCTCGGCGGGTGGAAGCCACACCTGCGGCATCACGACCGCCGGGGTGGCCGAGTGCTGGGGAGGCAACTCTTCAGGACAGCTCGGGATCGGGACTACCACGGCCTATCCAGAAGTCATCTCCACCCCGACGCCGGTGAGTACGACTGAACGCTTCGTCAGCCTGAGCGCGGGGGTCGACTACACCTGCGCCCTCGACGACACAGGTCAGGCGTGGTGCTGGGGGGCCAACTCGTATGGTAAACTCGGACGCACCACGTTCGGGACCCTCGAGCCCACCCCCGTGCCGGTGAGCGGGAGCCAGACCTTCGCGGCCATCACGGCGGGCCCGGATCACGCCTGTGGGCTAACGAGCGCCGGGACGGCCTGGTGCTGGGGGCGCAACGAACACGGTGAGATCGGCACCGGCAGCGTGACGGAGCTCTATCCGAAGGGCATCGACACGCCGACGGAAGTCCCGGGCGTCATGTTCCGGACGCTGTCTGCGGGGGGCAGCCACACCTGCGGGATCACGACCGCAGGGGCCGCCGAATGCTGGGGAAACAACACCGCAGGACAGCTCGGGACCGGGTCTTTCTCGACGAACTACCCGTACGCCATCCCGAACCCGACGCAGGTGACGGGCAGCCTCACGTTCCTCACGCACTGACCCGGCGAGCCTGGGCCGCGTCGCGCCGTGGGGCGGCCCCGAACGGCGCGAGCAGCACGCAGGGGGCAGCCGGAACACCCCGGCTGCCCCCCTGCTTCGCGGCGAGCTCCGAGGCTCCACCGACGTCCCGCCCCCGCGGGAAGACGCTTGCCATCGGCACGGTCGCCCCCTAGATCGGGATCCGGTCCCCGCAACGATCCCGCTCGCCCGGAAGCGCCCCATGAGTCTGTCCAAGCGGTACGGCGGCTACACGTCCTTCTCCTACCTCGAGCCCGGGACCGACTACGCGTCGTTCGAGCTCACCCCGGAGCCGTACCGGGTGGAGCCCTGGCACGTCCCGCTGGACGAGGAGGGGGAGGCCCGCGTCCGGGCGCTTACGGAGCGGTGCGTCTTCGTGTCGCTGCACGAGCACCTGGGGCTCTTCCCGGCCCGCATCGAGGAGACGCCGGAGTACGTGCGCCACGGTCGCATGGCCACCGCATTCAGGGGTCTGGCGGCGTCCCACTGGGACTGCGTCTTCGACAACCTCATGGACGGGATCTGCACCATCCACTCGCGGTCGGGGTGGCAGTGGGACGACGTCCTCCACGACCTCGGCATGCGGCTCTGCGACCTGGCGCACCAGGACTTCGTGATCCACTGCCTGAGGGTCTCCGACATCCTCAGCGCCCACGCGGAAGAAAAGGTCGCGATGGTGTGCTCCATGGAGGGAGCCGCCATGATCGAGCACGACGTCGATCGCATCGACCTCCTGTTCGGATTCGGGGTCCGCGCGCTGGGCATCACCTACTCCGAGTCCAACGCGCTGGGCAACGGGCTGAAGGAGCGGCGGGACGGCGGACTGACGGCGTTCGGGCGCAAGGCCGTCGAGCGCATGAACAAGGTGGGGATGCTCATCGACTGCTCCCACTGCGGGGACCGGACGACTCTGGACACCATCGAGCACTCGGAGAAGCCGATCCTCCTCTCCCACATCGGGGCTCGCGCATTGTGGGACTCGAACCGACTGGCGCCCGACGAGGTGCTGGTGGCGTGCGCGGCCAAAGGCGGCGTCATCGGCGTGGAGGCGGCGCCGCACACGACGCTCACGAAGACGCACCGTGTCCACGACCTCGAACCATTCATGGAGCACTTCGAGTACATCCGCTCCCTGGTGGGCATCGATCACGTGGGCTTCGGACCGGACACGCTCTACGGGGACCACGTGGGGCTCCACCGCGCCTACGCCGCCAACCTCTCCCTGAAGGAATCCCACGGCGCGGGCAGGCCCGGGCAGGAGTACGAGCCGGTGGAGTACGTGAAAGGCCTCGAGAACCCCACCGAGGGCTCGAAGAACATCGTCCGATGGCTGGTGAAGCACGGCTACTCGGACGAGGACATCGAGAAGGTGATGGGCGGCAACGCGCTGCGGGTTCTCGGAGAGGTGTGGCCACAGTGACGGGGCCGCCGTCCAGACCGCCGTTCCGCCCCCCGTCCGGCGCGCTGCTGGTGGCGCTGATCCTCGCCGGCGCGGTCCCCGCGTCGGCCCAGACGTCGTCCGTGAGAGCGGCGCGGCTGACCGCGGACCTCACGGCCGGCGACGGCTCCGCGGAGGTGTCGGTCACCTACGTGGTGTCGGGCCTGCGGCCGGGCGACCGGATCCCTGCCACCGCGCTCGACTTCGGCGGACGGGTGGCGGACCTCCGCGTGGGCGGCTCCGGGGCGGCGGTGGCGCTGAGGACCGTCCCCGGCAGCGCGTGGACGACGCCGCTGCCCGTCGAGACCCAGGGCTCGGAGACCGTGGCACGCGCCCGCTACCGCGTCGCGGCGGCGGCGACGCAGCGAAACGGCGCGGTGCGCGGCCGCGTCCCGGTGCTGAGCGCCGAGCTGCTTCCGGAACGGACCTTCCCGGGCCTCTTCGAGGCCGAGGTCCGCCTGCCGCCGGCGTGGCGGGTGGCGGAGGGGTTCCCCACCGGGCTCGCACCGACCGGAGAACCGGGAGTGTACCGCGTCTCGCTGCCGGTGGTGCCCTCACTGGTGAGCTTCCGTGCCCGCTCCGACGAGACGTGGCACCCGGGGCTGCCGCTGGTCCTCGACGCCCTGGCAGTCGCGCTCCTCCTGGCGTTTTCGGCGGTGGGCCTGCGGCACATGCGACGGGCAGCGGGATGAACGGCCCCGGTTTCATCTTCTGGGGCCTCTTCGCAGCGTGCGGCCTCGTCCTCGTGATGTACGTCGCGTGGCTCTGGTGGGTCGAGCGCCGGTGAGCGTGCCGGCCGCCGTCTTCATCGCCTACTTCCTGATCGTCTTCGCCATCGGGTGGTACAGCCTGCGCCAGACCCGGGACGAGGAGGACTACTGGATCGCCGGAGGCCGGCTCGGCTGGTTCACCGGCGGGTCGACGCTCGCCGCCACCCACACCAGCGCCGGGACGTTCGTCGGCACCATCGGCGTGATGTATACCGGCGGGTGGTCCTTCGGCTGGGTGCTCCTGTCCATCCCGCTGGCGTACTGGTTCGTTGCCGCCGTCCTGGCGCCGCGCTTCACCCGCGTGCGCCGCCTCACGCTGCCGGCGTTCCTGGAGGCCCGCTACTACAGCAAGGGCGTGCGCGGGCTCGCGGGCGTCATCGTCCTCATCGCGACCGTGGTCTACATCCAGGCGCAGATCGTCGCCGGCGGGCTGGTCGCCAACATCGTCTTCGGCGTCCCGACGAGCTGGGGCATGATCGGCTTCACGGCGATCCTGCTGGCCTACACGGTGATCGGCGGCATGATCGCCGTGGTCTACACCGACGCCTTCCAGCTCGTCGTCATGTGCCTGGGCGCCCTTCTGGCGCTGCCGCTCGCGGTGCGCCAGGTGGACGGCTGGTCGTCCCTCCTCACGCTGGTGCAGTCGGCCCAGCCCACCGTCTTCGAGTGGGGGAGCTTTCCGCCCTCCCTCCTGTTCACCATGGGACTCGCCTTCTTCCTGGGATCCATCGCCACACCCGAG
Source organism: uncultured Gemmatimonadales bacterium (assembly GCA_963728445.1). GTDB lineage: Bacteria > Gemmatimonadota > Gemmatimonadetes > Longimicrobiales > RSA9 > CAVSJO01. The sequence continues at coordinate 99,520 of CAVSJO010000008.1, forward strand.
AAGCTGGTTCGGCTCTATGCCATGCGGGACATGCCGACGATCCGCCGGGGCGTCTTCTTCGCCGTCGCCGTCGTCACCACGCTCAACCTGGTGGTCTTCCTCATCGCGCTCGCCGCCATCGTGCTGTTTCCCGAGCTGCCCACGGGAGACATGGCCATGCCCATGGTGGCGACGGCGGTGCTCCCTCCCGCGCTGGGGGCCATGATGCTCGCCGCCATCACCGCGGCGATGATGTCTACCGTCGATTCGCTGCTCATCGTCGCCGGCTCCGCGCTCTCCGTGGACCTGTACCAGAACCTGCTGCGCCCCGACGCGCCGCCGAAGCGGCGCATGTGGGTCGACCGCATCGGCATCCTGGTCGTCGGAGTCGTACCGGTGGCGCTTCTCCTGAGCGGGGTGGCGGCGGGGGAGCTGGTCCAGTTCATCGTCCTGCTCTTCACCGCGCTCATGGCGTCGAGCTTCGCCGTTCCCGTGGTGGGTGGCGTTTTCTGGCGACGCGCGACCCGCGAGGGCGCCGCCTCGGCGATGGTCGGCGGCGTCGCCACGATCTTCCTGTGGAAGGCGTTCGGCCCCGCGGCCATCGATCCCGTACTGCCCGGCTTCCTGATCTCGGCGGCGCTCTGGTGGGGCGTCAGCCTCCTTACACCACCGCCGCCGGCCGACGCGCTCACTCCTTATTTCGGGCCCGCCGGACCCGCAGCGGGAACATGATTCGTCTTTCCCCCGGCAACGGGGCGCCGTCCCGGCAAAGGTTGCAGTGGCAGCCCGTGCCCTCCGGGTCCCTACGGGCCCAGTAGCGCGGCCGGGATCACACCGACTCCGTCCGCGCGGCGATAGGCCGCCGCACCCGTAGTCACGACCACCGCGTCCAGGAGATCGCGGCCCATGCGATCGCGGAGCCACAGGAGGTGTTTGACGTCATCGTCGGAAACCGTGCGGGCGAGCTTCACCTCCATCGCCAGCGCTCGCCCGTCCGCGCGCTCGATGATCAGGTCCACTTCGTGGCGCCCGCCCTTGGTCCGCAGGTGCTTGACGTGCGCCTCCGCCGCATGGGCGTAGACCCGCACCGAAAGCGTCACCAGCGACTCGAAAAGGTGACCGAGCAGGGTCCCGTCGCGAGGGATGATGGCCGCGCCCTCTCCACCCTCGATCAGTGTGTCCACTCCAACCCCGAGCAGGCGGGCGGCCAAGGCCGGATCCGCCAGTTGATGCTTCTCCGGCCGGGCCAACCGGGAAAAATAGTTCCGGGACGGCACCCACGCGGGCACAGGGTCCAGGAGCCAGAGGCGCTGGAGCACGTCTCGATAGTGAATGACCGTCGTGCGCGCCGGTTTCTCGTCTTCCCCGGGAGTCGCGGCATCCCGGATCGACTCCAGGGTCGCGGTGGTCGAGGCGGCGGCCGCGTACGCCGTCATCCATCGACGCAGCGTATCCGGCCGGCGTACCGTCTGTCCGACCTCCTCGAAGTCGCGATCGACCACTCGCTCGAGGTAGCTATCCAGTTGCGCCCTTCGAGCGCGATCGGGCAGGGATCGGATGGCGGGAAAACCGGAACCCACGATCTCCTCCGCATAATCGCTCAGACCGATCGAGGTCTCCCCCCTGAGCGGCGACGCCTCTCCACCCAACAGCTCCCGCAATTGAATGGACGGCGGGCCCAGTCCGCGCTCGATAAGGCTCATCGGACGCAGCCGCAGTCGCACAATTCGACCCGCACCCGAATGCGTCGCCGGCGACTCCGGCTCCGCCGAACCAGTGAGCAGAAACCGTCCGGGTACCGGGTCCGCATCCACCGCCCGGCGCACCGCGTCCCACACCTCCGGCACCCGCTGCCACTCGTCCAGCAGCACTGGTGGATCTCCAGAGACGGCCCTGACCGGATCGGCCCGCGCAAGAGCCGCCTGGGCCGGATCATCGAGACGCCGCACGGTCGCCGCCCGCTGAAGCGCCGTCTCGGTCTTCCCGACTGCCTTCGGCCCCTCAATCGTGAGCGCCGGGAGCCCCGTCAGGAGCTCATCCAGCTCGTCATCGATGACCCTTCGCATGTACGGCATGCGCCCCCCCGTTGGTCGAGTCCAGGCTTTCCCAAGCTACATCTGGACCGCCCCCTACGCTACGTTTGGACCGATCCTTACACTACAGCCGGTCCATCCACCCGGCGCGGGGGCTGCCGTCTCCGTGGAACCACCAGAACGCTGGATGATGTCGACGGCGCCGCCAGAGGTAGCGGTCCGGGAAGGACCCGAGGGCCTGGAACGCCCTGCCTGGAAAGTGGCTTCGTTCCGCGAAATCCTGAGCGCGAACGCCCCCGGACGTTCCAGCGATCCAGAGGAGACGCAATACGCCCCAGCGGCGTAAGCCACTGGGGCGCAACAACTTCCGAAATATGCATGGTCGCGGTAGGACTCGAACCTACGACCTCACGGATGTGAACCGTGCGCTCTAACCAACTGAGCTACGCGACCTCAGTACCCCCACGGGGAATCGAACCCCGGTTTCCTGGCTGAGAACCAGATGTCCTGGGCCACTAGACGATGGGGGCCTCAGCGCTGTACACCCCGGTCGACGTGGAGTCGTTAAATCTACCGAAATGCGGGTCGCGGTCAACCCCGCTCCGCAGGAGCGGAACCCCGCCGAAGGCGTGCCCCGGCCGCAGGCCGGTGCCCGCGAGCGCAGCGAAGCGTGCCCCGCGCAACGCGCGGTGCCCCGGGCCGTCAGGCCCGGCTAAAGCCGCTCCAGCACCGCCCACGCCAGCATCGGCACCATCAGCTCGTGGTGCCCCGTGATCTGGTACCCGACGCCGCCGCCGGTGCGGGTCGGCCGCTCCACCACGTTCACCCGGGGTCGGTAGTGCCGGATCATGTCGAAGTCGGCGGCCGTGAACGCCCGGGGCCGCCCTTCGTTCACGTTGCGGCAGACGGTGAGGGCCTTGAGGAAGACCTCGGGCATGACGACGGCGGAGCCGAGGTTGAGGACGACGCCGTCCTCGAGGCGCTCGAGGGCCGCCGCAAGCCGCCGGAAGTCGACCATGCTGGTGGCGCCGATGGCCGCGCCGTCGGCCGCGGGATGCTGGTGGATGATCTCGGCCCCGATGGCCGCGTGCACGGTGAACGGGACGCCGAGCCGTCGCGCCTGCAGGAGCAGGGAAAGCTCCGGCTCGGCGAGGTCGTCTCGCGCTTCCAGGTCGCGAGCCAGCGACTCCCCCATCCCCCACCCCTCCGAAGCGCCACGACGGATCGCCTCGTTCATCCCGCGCCCGGTCTCCTCGGACATCCCGAACGACCCGTCGGCCAGCCCCGCCTCCACGTCCTCGCTCGTGCCGCCCCAGCGGGCCATCTCGTAGTCGTGGATGACGGCTGAGCCGTTGGAGGCGAGGTGCGTGATCGCGCGCCGCCGCATGAGCTCGACGAGCACGGGTCCCAGGCCCGTCTTCACGACGTGCCCGCCGACCATGCAGACCACCGCCCGATCCGGTGCCGGCAGCGGGCGACGTCGCCGCGCCGGATCGGGAGGCGGTGCCGTCAGCGGGCGCAGCCGCCGCCTCGTTCGCCCGTGCGGCCGCCGCCACGGCGTCGACCACGGCCAGGAAGCTCCGGGCCTGCAGGATGTCGGGCAGGGAGTCGAGGAACGCGGCGAACGACCGGTCGTCGCCCGGGGGCCGCGCGAAGTCCTCCGCCCGCACCTTGTTCGGGCGGGCGGCCACAGGCACGGTGCGGATGCGGGTCGGGTCGACGGCTTCCGGGCTTTCCCTCACGCCGCCTCTCGGGTCAGGAGCCGGTGGTGGAGCCCGCGATGTCCGCGGCCTCGGGCGCCATCGGGCGGGCGCCGGGCATGTAGTCGGTCAGCTTGAGGTTGAGCGAGCCGATGAACGGCACGTCCGACTTGAGCTGGACGAGGATGCGCTGGTCGTCGTCGGTGAAGTAGACCTCCGCCTTGCCGCCCCTGCCGAACAGCCCGTTCGTCTGGATGATCGGCTTCACCACGATCGTCTCGAACGTGCCGGCCGGAACCGACACCGTCTCCCGCCGCAGTACCTGGAGCGTGACGGGGTTGCCGTCCGGCTGAAAGTAGCGGTTCAGCGTGTAGGTCTTGCCGACCTCCAGGGGAAGCTGACGCGCGAAGTAGAGGAACGAGATGTCGTCCAGGGGCGTCGCGCTGCCGAGATCGCCCGTCTTGCCGCTCGACTCCGCCCACCGCATCTGCGTCGGGTAGAAGTCGATCGTACGCTCGCGCTTGTACTTGTACTCGTGCTGGTCCTGGTAGAACCGCACGGAGTGGAAGGGCTCCGGGTCCACCCAGGACTCCATCGTGTCGTCGACCTTCGCGAACAGAAGGCCGCCCTTGATGTCCATGCGCAGCCGGAAGGCCTCGACGCCGCGGACGGTGTCGCGCCCGACCACCCGCAGTGAGCCCGTCCCCACCTTCCCGAACGGGCTCAGCGTCACGTCGTAGGTCATCACCTCGCCAGGCATCGGCCGGCCCGCACCGGCGTCTGCCGGGGCCGCCTGGGCGTGGGCGACGCCGGCGCTGGCGACGGCCGCCATCAGCAGGGATCGAACGCTCAACATGCCATCCTATTCCTTCGAGGATTCGCCGCCGGGCGTCGGGCCCGCCGCGTCCCCCTGAGATTCCGCTCCGGATCCACCCGATGCATCAGTTCCCCCCGAACCCCCCGAGCCACGGCGGCCACCACGGCGGCGACGGCCGCCGCGCTTGCGCCGGCGGCGGCCGCTCCCCTGCGTCGAGCCGTCCTCCGAGCCGGAGGCGCGATCGGCAGCGACGCCGGAGCTCCCCGCGGACCCGGACGCGCCTCCGTCGCCCTGCTTTCCGTCCCCGTTCGGGCCCGACCGGCCGCGGCGCTTCCGGCCGCTGCTCCGGGCCCGGCCCCCGCCGCGGCTGCGCCGCCGATCGGCCTTCCGGGCCGCCTCCGCATGTTCCTGCCGCGGCAGCGTGATCTTCTCCCCGGCCTCGTAACGCTCGATGAGGGAGCGCGCCTCCATCTCCTCCACGTCCACGGACCCGTGCGGCGGCGCCGGGCGGGCCTGGGGAGGGTGCCGGAGGAACGCGACGAAGTCCTTCACCGCCGGCCACGGCTCCAGGCGACTCGGCCGCCGCCGGGCGCCGGTGCCGCCGGGGACCTCGATCTCCTCGATTCGCCGGGCGTGGGGTGCGACCGCGGCCAGCAGCTCGGCGTTCACAGTCCATCCGTCGCCCCGCAGCAGGGGGTCGCGCCCGTGCTCCTCGAACAGCTTGCGCAGGCAGATCACCCGATAGGCCCGCAGGCCGGTAAGCGGATCGCGCACCTCTTCGGGCAGGCGGCCGAAGCGACGGGCGAGGAAGACGACGGCGCGGCGCGCCCATCGGGGGCCCCGGCCACCCTCCTCCGCGGACGCGCGTGCCGCACGGGCCGACACCAGATCGATCCCTCCCTCGATCCGCTTGACCACCTCCGGGATGCTCTCCGGATCGTCCGTGAAGTCGGCCTGCAGCGTGACGACGCAGTCCCGCTTCGGATACGGCGCGCGCCGGACGGCCTCGCGGATCAGCCGCTCCGTGGCCCGGGCGTACCCCTGTCGATGGGAATGCCGGATCACCGTCAGCGGCATCACGCGCAGGTACGGCTCCAGGACCTCCTGCGTCCGATCGGTCGATCCGTCGTCCAGGACGAGGATCTTGTAGTCGCGCTGGAACTCGGCCATGACCTGGCGGACCTTCCACAGAAGGACGCCGATGGTCGGGGCCTCGTCGTACGAGGGAATACAGATATAGATCACGGATCGCGTTCCATTTCCATTGGCATTTGAATACCAGCCGCCGCGCCATTCGGTTCCTCCGGCGGCCGCGACTTCCAGCGCCTGTGGAACCAGAAATACTGCTCGGGCGCGCGTCGTATCTGCTCTTCGAGGAAGGCCGTGAACTCCGCGGTGACGGCGCGCACTCCCTCGTCGGGATCCGTCGGCACCGCGTCGGCCACGCGCCGCGTCTCGATGCGGTAGCTCCAGTCCCCGACGCGGCGGTGCACCATCGCGAAGACCGGCACGCCGGCGCGGGCGGCGAGCAGCGCCGGGCCCCTGTGGGTCGAGGCCAGGTGCCCGAAGAACGGCACGAACACGCCGTGGGAGCCGGCGTTCTGGTCGGCGACGAAGAAGACCGCCCGACCACGCGCAAGCGCGCGAAGGGCTCCGCGGGTGGCGTGCCGCCGGTCGATGACCACGGTGCCGAAGCGCTCCCGTCCGCGGTTCATGGCGGCGTCGAAGAGCGGGTTCTTCTGCCGCTGCGCCACGGCGGCGCACGGAATGCCGCGGGCCGCGATGGCCTGGATGCCGGCCTCCCAGTTCCCGAAGTGCCCCGTCGCGACGACGACGCCGCGGCCGCCGGCCACGGCGGCTCGCAGCGCCTCGAGGTCCTCGCCGCGGCCGGTGGCGAGCACCTCGTCGCGGGAGAGATCCGGGAAGCGCATCGCGACGAGCATCTCCCGCGTGAAGTGGGCGTACGCCGCGGCGGCCGTCTCCCGGATCCAGCCGTCCGGCGCGGCGGGGAACGCCCGCCGCAGGTTCGCCCGGACGACGGCCCGCCGAAGCCCCACCGTGCGGCAGAAGCCACGGCCCAGTGCCTCCGCCGCCCGCAGGTCCCGGGGCGTGCCCAGGGCCATGAGTCCGCCCGCGAGACCGCGAAAGGCGGCGTGCTCGAGCCGGTGCTGCAGCGAAGGCGCGCCGGCGCTCATCCGGCGGCCGACGCCGTGCGACCCGCGAACTGCATCTCGTGCAGGCGCCGGTAGGGCCCGTTCCGCGCGAGGAGCTCGTCGTGCCGGCCTCGCTCCACGATCCGGCCTTCCCGCAGCACCAGGATCTGGTCGGCGTGCCGGATGGTGGAGAGGCGGTGTGCGATGACGAACACGGTCCGGCCCTCGAGCAGGCGCTCGATGGCGTCCTGGACCAGGCGCTCCGACTCCGTGTCCAGGGCGGACGTCGCCTCATCGAAGATGAGGATGGGCGGATCCCGGAGCAACGCCCGGGCGATGGCGATGCGCTGCCGCTGCCCCCCGGAGAGGCGCGTACCCCGTTCCCCCAGGAGCGTCTCGTAGCCGTCCGGCAGGTTGCGTATGAACTCGTCCGCGTGGGCCGCGTGCGCGGCGCGCTGGATGGCCTCCTGGGACGCGGCCGGCGCGCCGTAGGCGATGTTCGCCCGCACCGTGTCGTGGAAGAGCACGGTCTCCTGGGTCACGATGCCGAGCCGGGACCGGAGCGACTCCACCGTGTAGTCCCGCAGGTCGACCCCGTCGATCGTGATCCGCCCGTCGACCGGGTCGTAGAACCGGGCGAGAAGGTCGACCATCGTCGTCTTGCCCGCGCCACTGGGCCCGACGAGGGCGACGACGTCGCCGCGCCGCACCTCGACGCTGACGCCCTCCAGAACCGGCTCCTCCGGCTGGTAGCGGAAGGAGACGTCCTCGAAGCGGATGACGTCGTGCTCGCCCGTGAACGCCCGGGCGCCGGGCCGGCTGCGGATCTCCACGGGCTCGTCCAGGAACTCGAAGATCCGTTCCGCTCCGGCGAGCCCGGGCTGGACCATGGAGGGGAACTTCGAGATCCACTTCACCGGCTGGTACAGCTTCATGCTCAGCACGAGGAACGTGATGAACGTGGCGCCGTCCAGCACGTGTTCGGTGAGGACGAGGCGGCTGCCGTACCAGAGCAGCAGCGCCGTGCCGAAGGCGCCCATCATCTCCGTGAGGGGGCCGGCCAGGGAGCGGAGGGCCTCGGTGCGAACGAACGTGCGGTAGTACGCCCGCGTCAGCCGGTGGAAGCGGTCCTCCTCGAAGGGCTCCGCGCCGGAGGCCTTCACGAGCCGGATGCCGCTCACCGATTCCTGGATGTGGGAGCTGACGTCCCCGGCCAGGTTGAGGATCCTGCGGTCGCCGCTGCGCAGCTTGCGCAGCATGCGGCCCCAGATCCCGAACATGCCGGGCAGCACGACGAGCGCCACCACGGTGAGGGGGACGGAGATGCGGACGAGCAGGTAGACCGTGGCGAGGATCTGGAAGACCGACGTCGCGAACTGCGCGAGGTTCTTCGTGACCAGCACCCGGAGCTGGTCCACGTCCCCGGTGAGGCGGGAGATGATCTGGCCGGCCTTCGTGCGGCCGAAGAAGCCGAGGTCCAGCGTCAGCAGGTGCCCGTACACCTCGTCGCGCATCTCCCGCGTGACCCGCTGCTCCAGGGCCGCGGACAGGTACTGCTTCAGGAAGTCGAAGACGTTCTTGAGGAAGAACACCGCGATGATGAACGCGATGATCGCGATGAGCGTCTCCTGCTGCGTTGCCGCCGGATCGATGAACCGCCCCACCGTCTGGTTGAGCAGGTCCTGGATCCCCTGCTGCCCCGTCCCGCCGATGCTCAGCGGGGACTCGCCGAAGAGCTGCTTCAGGAACGGGATCAGCATCAGCACGCTGAACGCGTCCAGCAGCGAGAACAGGATGGTCGAGAGGATCACCGCCGCGATGAGGCCGCGGTGCCGCACCACGTACGAGAGGACCCGACGGTACAGTCCCATCGTCAGCCGGTGCGGGGGGTCATCTTCGCCACCGGGAGCACGATCTCCTCGGGGCTGATGCCGCCGTGCAGGAACGAGCCGCGGTAGCGCTGCTGATACTCGCGGAGCTTGGTGGGATACACGAAGAAGTGGTCCTCCAGCGCCAGCAGGTAGTTGGTACCCATCGAGCCGGTCGGGAAGCGCAGCACGGACTCGTCGTTGACCGCGAAGACGGCGGACGGCTCCTCGGCGCGCAGGTCGATGCCGAACTTGTAGCGCAGGTTGCTCGTGGCGTCCCGCCCCGCGTACACGGTCACGGGCCGCTGGCAGTGGATGGAGCCGTGGTCCGTGGTGAGCAGCGACGGCAGCCCGCGCGCCGCCGCCTCCCGCAAGATCCGGAAGGCGCTCGATCGCTCGAACCACTGCCGCGTCAGCCCACGCAGTGCGGGCACGTCCCGCGCCACCTCCATGAGGATCGCCGACTCGCTCCGCCCGTGGGTCAGCATATCCACGAAGTTGAAGACCAGGGCAATCACGCCGCCCTGCTGCTGCATGGCGCCCCGGACACGGCCGATGAGCTCGTCCTCCGATGCGTCGCTGAAGACCTTCTCGTAGTGCACCGGCACGTCCCGCCCCGTGAGCCGCCGGAGCTGGCCCCGGAACAGCTCGTCCTCGAACCCGTTCAGGCTGGTGTCGTCCCCGCCGTTCCACCAGCCCGGGTGCTCCGCGGCGATCCGGTCGGGGAACTCGCCGCTGAAGATGGCGTTGCGGGCGTACGGCGTGGCCGACGGCAGGATCCCGTAATACAGCTCTTCCTCGATGTCGAACCGGCTGGAGAGCAGCGGCTCGATGACCCGCCACTGATCGAGGCGCAGGCAGTCGATGATCACGAAGACGACCGGCCGGTCGCCCAGGAGGGGCACGACGTGGCGGGCCACGATGTCCGTCGACAGCGGCGGTCTGTCCCCCGCGGGCTCGGGCCCCCGCGCCCGCCGCGCCGACCGCAGCGCGCCCTCCGCGCTGCCCGCCTCCCCCACCGCCGCCGCCGTCCACGACCCGTAGGCACGCGCTACGAACTCGCCGAATTCCCGGCGCAGGTCCGAGAGAAGCTCGTCCACCGATCCGGCCAGGCCGCTCTCCCCTGCCTCGCGGAGCTGCACGTCCCAGTTCACCAGCTCGGAGAAGAGGCCCGCGAAGTCCCGCCACGTGCGCGCCTCTCCCCGGGCGCGGATCAGCTCGGGATAGCGCTTCGCGAAGTCCTGCGCCGACTGCTGCTGCCGGAGCTGCGCACCCCGCAGCAGCCGCGTCACGACGGACAGCACCTGGCGCGGGCTCGCCGGCTTCACGAGGTAGTCGTCCACCCGCCGGCCCACCGCCTCCAGCAGCGTCCGGTCCTCCTCCGACTTCGTGACCATCACCACCCGGGCGTGGGGGTCCGACCGGCGCAGCTCGGCGAGGACGTCCAGACCCCGGCGCCCGGGCATCTGCTCGTCCAGCAGCACGAGGTCGTAGACTCCGTCCCGAAGCAGCTCGAGGGCGTCGTCCCCGTTCGACGTGGTGTCGACGTCGTAGCCCCGCTGGCGGAGAAAGAAGAGGTGGGGCTCGAACAGCTCCACCTCGTCGTCCACCCACAGGATCTTGCCGGATGGGTGCTGCATTCCCGAGTCGTGGAAGTCGCGGAAATCCGCGCCCGATGGGCCGCGGAACCCTTCCGAGGTGCTACCCCGACACCGGCTCGCCGGTCCCCTCACCCCCGCCCGGCCGGACGTATCGCTCGACGGCCAGCGCGACCTTCTCCGCGGCCATGTCGACCGTGATCCGCTGCATTCCCTCCTCCCGGTGCTTCATGCTCGGCGCGTAATCCTCGTCCGGTTCCCGGGCATAGCCGTCGACGATCAGGTCCTGGTACTTCCGATAGGGCCCGTACCGTTTCGGGTTCGTGTAGCCGTACAGCCCCACGACCGGCCGGTCCAGCGCCCGCGCGAGGTGAAGCGGCCCCGTGTCCGGGCTGACCACCATCGCGCTGCCGTCCAGCAGCCAGACCAGCCGGCGCACGCTGTCCCCCAGTGCGTCCACGACGTTGGCGCGCGTCCGCTCCAGCACGGTGTCCGCCTGCTGGCGCTCGATGCGGGACGGCCCGCCCACCAGGACCGGCCGCAGTCCGTGGTCGGACTCGATCACCTCCAGAAGCCGCGCGTAGCGGCCCGGCGCCCAGTTCTTCGCCTGCTTGCTCGTCCCCACCACCACGGCGCACGCGGGGCGGTCCAGCTCACCGAAGAAGCGGGCCTGCTCGACGCGCTCCGTATCCGGGATCGGGATGCGCCACTCCACCGGCTCCGGATCCACGCCCAGGTGCCGGAGGAACTCGAAGTACTGGTCCTGCACGTGCTGGGTCGGCTGCGCTCGGATCCGATCGTTCGTGAAGAGCCAGTTCAGGTCCCGGGCGCGTCGTCGGTCGAAGCCCAGCTTCACGTCCGCACGCGCCATCGCCGTCAGCAGACCCGCCTTCAGGTAGACCTGCAGCCCGAGCACGAGGTCGTAGCGGCGACGCCGCAGCGCCGCGCCCGTCGCCGCGAAGGAGCGCCACGCGGCCAGGCCGCGGCGCCGGTGGAAAACGATGAACTCGTCGACCGCAGGCGTGCCCCGCCACGAGCCGGTGGGGGACGGGCTGGATCACCCATGTGATGCGGGAGTTCCGGCCACGCCCGCTTCAGGGCGTTCACGACGGGCAGCACGTGGACGGCATCGCCCAGCGCGCTGAGCATCACGATGAGGATGTCGCGGGGCGGGTTCACGACGCGCCACCCGCGCCCGACGGGAGCCCTGCCCCCGCCGCGCGCCACCCGCGGCGGAATGCCTCCATCCCCTCGGGCCGCCGCTCGCCCGTGCGCCGCTCCCACTTCCGCCACGACCTCTCGAAGCGACGCAGCATGTCCCCGGCTCGCCCGGGCCGGGGCGGATCGTCGACGCGCGCGCCGTCCAGGTCCAGGAGCCACGCCCGGAGCCCGCCCTCCTGCCGGGCGACGAGCAGGTTCCTGAGGTTCAGGTCCCGGTGCACGAGACCTCGCTCGGCCGCAAGACGGGCCGCGCGGCCGGCCGTCTCGCAGGCGTCCTCGACATCGAAATCCGCGACCACGGCGCCGGACGGCTCATCGAAGAGCCGGCGGGAGAAGGCGACGGCGGCAAGGTCCGCGGAGCCCGGGATCCAGCGGGTGGCGACGTCGCCCCGAACATGCGCCGGCCCCGCCCGATACACGGCCGCCGCCACCACGGCGGGCGTATCGACGCCCCGGGCCCGAGCGGCGGCCGACACGCGCAGCTCGGCGATCGTGCGCGGCACGCCAACGCGCAGGTAGCGGTCGTGGAGCAGCGGACCCAGCGCTCCGCCCCGGATGGCGTGGCGGACGACCCATCGCTCGCCGGCGCCCACATCCGCGACGATCACGTCCCCTCGGCCGGACGCGATGGACCCGCAGCACGGGCGACTCCGCGCCCACGCGTGCAGCGTCCCGACGTCCAGCACGTGCGGGATCACGTCGGCGCGCTCGTCCGCCACGACCAGGACGCCGCCGTCCAGGAGCGCGGCTCCGTAGCCCGCGGGGAGCGGCACGGAAACGGAAGTCAGGGGCACGGAACCTCGGGCCAGCGTTGTCGGGGTCGGGAAGGCGGAAAGATCGGAAGGACGAGGGTGACCTGCAACCCCGGGCGTCAGAGGACCAGCACGTAGCGGAACCACTCCGCCACGGGCCGGCCGGCCTTCGTGGCGGGATGGAACACCCATTCGGCGGCGAGGTCCCGCAGGCGACGGTCGAAGCCGCGGTCGCCGCTGCCGGGGTCCAGACGCGTCGAGTCCGCCACGACCTCGCCTTCCCGCGTGACGTAGACCCAGACCGCGATCTCCTTGCCCCGCACCGACGTCGGCCGTTCGGACGGTGGCAGGATCAGGCCGCGGGGGCTCGGCGGCACGATGCCGCGATCCGCCCCCTCGCCCTCGGTCCCGCCGGCGCCGCGGCCCGTCCCGTCCGCGCGTCCCGGTCCTGCCCCCGCGGAGCCCTCCCCCAGCGTCCCGACCGTCGTCGCCTCCACGGAGGTGCCCGACACTTCGATCTTCGGCTGAGGCTTCTCCTCGGGAACCGGCTTCTGCTCGACCTCCGGATCGGGGACCGGCACCGGCTTCGGCTGGGACGCCTGGGGCGCGCTCGCCTCGTAGCTGAGCTGCACCGCCTGCATGCCGCCGCCGAACGCCGCCCGATCGTCGTTCGCCTTCGGCCCCGCTGCGCTGAACGGGGAGAGCGGCAGTGGGCGAACCTGCCAGATCAGAAACAGAAGCGCGTGGGCCAGCAGAGACACGAGCAGACCCATCCGGAGCGCGCGTCGGAAGCGCCTCCGGTCCTCCCTGGATCGGCTCGGCTGTATCGAAGTCATTGCGGATCGGCCTTCCATTCCCGAACTTCGCGGCCCGGGCGACCGCGCCCGGCTGCGCTCTTCAATACCCGTCCCGCGCACGCGTGGTTTCGACGGGCTCCGCGAATCCGAGACAAACTCCAATGCAGATCAAGCTCGCGCTCCTCGCCGACTACGCGAACGTCACCACCGAGGGGAAGCTCAACATCCTCGGCGTCTTCGACCGGATCCACGTCGCCGGCCTTCCCGCCGTCCATCCCCAGATGCAGTTCATCGTGCGGCTCGAGGCCCATTCCGCCGAGCGGGACCGGATGCACACGCTCGAGATCCGGCTGCACGACCCGAACGGACGGGTCGCGTTCGAGCTGGGCGGCGAGGTCCTGCCACGAGGCGGCGCTCCGGGCGAGGCCGTCGCCAGCAACCAGATCGTCACCATCAACAACCTGAAGCTCGAGTCCGCCGGGGAGTACACGTTCGTCGTCTTCGTCGACAACGACCTGAAAGCCGAGGTACCGCTGCGCGTGGAGCAGGCCGCAGGGCCCGCAGGGGAGGGCGGCGGGGCGCTGGGGGCCGGTCCCGGCTCCGGTCCGGGCCCCGCGGACGCCTCACTGAACTGAAGCGGCAGGGACTCGTGCCCTCTTCGACCTCTCGGGAGGCGCCCCGCGCCGTCCTCTTCGACCTGGACGGCACCCTCATCGACACGAAGGACCTGTACCTGGAGGCCTACCGCCGCGCGCTGGCCACACCCCTCGGCCGCCTGCTTTCCGACATCGAGATCCTGCGGTCGCGGCCGCGCTCGGAAACGCGCTTCCTTGCCGGGCAGGTCGCCCACCTCGACCTGGCCGTCGAGGAGGTCCTCGACGCCTTCCACGCCGAGTACGCCCGCCTCCAGCCCTCCCTCGGCGGCGGCGTATTCCCCGGCGTCCCCGCCCTGCTGTCGGCGCTACGCGCGGACGGACGCCCTCTGGGCATCGTCACCGGCAAGAGCCGCCGCTCCTGGCAGGCGACGCTTGCCCGCGCCGAGCTCGGCCCCTTCGACGTCCTCGTCCTCGACGACGACGTCGCCGCGCCGAAGCCCGACCCCGAAGGCCTCCGCCGCGCACTGGAGGGCCTCGGCGTCCGCCCCCGCGGCGCGATCTATGTCGGCGACACGCGCGGCGACCTCGACGCGGCTGCGGCCGCCGGGATGCCGGCAGCCGCGGCGCTCTGGTCCCGCCCCCCCGAATGGCGATCCGACCTGATCGAGGCCGCCCACGCGGCCGGCGCCGCCGTTCTCGAAGCCCCCTCGGACCTGCTTCGCGTCCTGGACTGACGGCGAGGCGCGCCGCGCCCCCGCCTGGCGCTACCCGACCACCCCCACAAAGCGAACCCCCCGCAGGGCCCGAAGACCCTGCGGGGGGCTCGCCGGACGCCCCGAAGGACGTCCGGCTGCTGCTACCCTGGTACTGCGCTAGGGTATCGTTACGGTGCCGGCTATGGTGGCCAGCGCGTCACCATTCGACGTCACGCCAATGGCGACAACCGTGAACATGTCACCCGAGTCGCCCGTGAGGCCGGACGGCTGGATGTCGTAGCGGAAGACACGCTTGCCGCCCGTGATGTCGCTGATGGCCGGGCTCGAGTCGGTCCCGAGGAGCTCGAGCTGACCCGCACCATTGATCACGTAGAAGCGGACACTCGCGAACGGCGTGGCCGAGGTCGTAAGCGTGTCCACCTGGACGGTCGCCTCGATCTTCGACTGCTCCGCCGCCGTCAGCTCCCACCAGTCAACGCCGGCCCACGTCGCCGTCGGCGTCGGGGTGTAGGCGAAGGCCTGGCTGCTCGTCGCCGTGTTACCCGCCACGTCCGCGATATCGTAGATCATCGCGTCCGGGTAGTTCCACACCGTGGTCGGCGTGTCGTTGTTCGCGCCCCCGACGGCCGTCGTCTGCGCGATCGCGCGGATGAAGTTGTCGAACGTGTTGGTGATCGTCACGTCCGTCGTCAGCGTGTCCTGACCGTACGTCCCGAACGTCTGCGTCGGGCCGCCGGAGAACACCGCCCAGCCGGCGTTGTAGCTCAGACCGGCGTCGGCGCTGGCGAAGTCCAGGTTGTCCGCGCCCTCCGCCGTGAACGTCACCGACGTCCCGCCCGACGCACTCGTCAGCGCAGGAGCCGTGAAGTCGACGATCTCCGGAGCGACGTCGTCGTTCAGCACCCGGATCATGACCGTGTTGCTCTTGTTGCCGGCCTTGTCGACCACGTAGCCCGAGTACACGAAGTACCCGTTGTCCGTGACGGGCGGAACCGCCGTAACGCCGTCATCGGCAACCGGCTTGCAGCTCGAGCCCGAACCCACGTAGCAGGTCGGGGTGGCCGAGGCCGTGTCGTAGCGCATGACGGTCACGTGGACCGGGGTCGTCGTGCCGAATCCGCTGGCGCCCACGTCCTGGTACTCGACGTGGAAGACGTCCGTGTTCGCGGTCGTGTACGACGTGTCGTTCGGCGCGCGCTGCGGATCGAGCGTCGCAGGCAGCATCTCGATCGTCGGCGCCTGCGTGTCGATCCCGAAGTGGGCCGAGTCCGTCGCGGCGGCGAGGGTGTCACCGCGGAGCTGCAGCGTCCGGGTGTTGCCCAGCGAGTCCATGATCTTCAGGACCGCCACGTACGCCGTCGTGTCGGACGAATCCTCGAGGTCGCCGTACGACTCGATCTGCGAGAGCGAATCGTACGAAGCGCCCGCCCAGAACGTGTACGTGACGTCGTCCACGCCCGTGTCCACCGCGCCCGAGAGGGCCGTGGTCTGGAACTGGGTCGTATCGACGAGCGTCATGAGCGACGCGTCGTTGATCCAGTGGTACGGCTTCATGGACAGCGAGAAGTTGACGCTGTCCGGCTTCATGTTGTCGTACTGCACGCCCGCGGCGGAGCCCGTCGGGCCCGTCGCGCCGGCCGTCGTGACCGTCGTGACCGCGGCGTTCAGGTTCGTCGTCTGGAAGTTGGCCAGCGTGGCCGAGTCGGCGTAGAACGTGACCTCGAAGCCGTCGTCCGGCGTCTGGTCCGTCTTCGTGCCGATCGTGCTGCTGCCGTCCTTCAGGTTGAACGTCACGCGGCCGACCGACCCGCCCGAGTACAGCGCCGGGTGGGCGACCAGCGTCACGTCACCGTCCGTCCACAGAAGTCCCGTGTTCGGGTTGATGGCGCTGTCCGGCATCATCATCGAGACGAGCGTCACGTTGGCGTTCGCGAACACGAGGGACTGGTTCGCCGTGGCGACCTCCGAGCCCGAGGGCCCGTAGACCTTGGCGACGATCGAGTGCGGCCCGTTCAGGAACAGCGGATTGCCGTTGTCGTCCAGGCCGGCCGTGTTGAAGCTGCACACGATCGTCTGGAGCGCCTCGGTCGACTGCGGCGCGTCACCCGTCGAGCTGCTGGCGGAGACGGACTGCGTGCAGACCTCGGTGCTGTCGACGAAGACCTTGACGCTGCTGACGTCGCCCGGCTGGGCGTCGAGGTTCAGCGTGACGTCGATCTGCCCGAACGTGCCCTGCGGGTTGACCGGCGTGGTCGTGTTGTTCTTGGTGATCGACGCGATCGTCACCGCCGTGACGCCGGGCCCGGTCGAGCCCGTCACCGTGACGTTGCCCGCGCCCTGCACGGTCGCGTCCGCCGTCGACGTGGCGATGATCGTGGCCTGGCCCGACGCGACCGCCGTGACCTTACCGGTCTGATCGACCGTGGCCACCGACGAGTTGCTGGAGGACCAGGAGACCGTCTTGGCCGTGCTCTGCGTGCCGCCCGTGACCGTGGCGACGAACTGACCCGTCTGGCCGGCAGCCAGCGTGATGCTGGACGGCACGACCACGACGCTCAGCGGCGTCACGTTCGGAGCGACGGTTTCGTTCTGACAGGCGGCCGCCGATACGACCAGCGCGCCCATCGCAACGAAGCGCCAGATTCCTGACGTTCGAGGCTTCATACCACTCCTCCTCTAACGAGGTGTGAAACATGTTGCCCGGCCGCCTCCCTGGCGGGTCCGGGTTCCTGCACGTGCGTACGCACGCTATGCCGACACGTCGCCCCTTCCCCCATCGAAGGGGGGTGATGCGGGGGAGGACGCATCGACATGATCTGAGAGTCGGGGACCGGCAATCGTGCCGATCCACGGCTCACAAAGTGTGTTCGGGTCGGGTCCCGCGTCAAGGCAGATGTTTCGGCGCGAGGAACGGGACGCGTCGGCGAAAGTGGGTTCTGGCACTGTGGCTGTCAAGGCTCTCGTGCCGCGGACACCTCTCCGGCGGTCGTGACGGCGCCCCGGCGTCAGCGGACGTCGACGACGAGCCGCGGCGGGCTCGAGAGTTGGAGAATGCGCACCTTCGGCGCGGCGGCAAGGCCGGCGGCCCAGGCCACGACGCCTTCGAAATCGCACGTCATGCGCAGCGTCCTCAGCCGATCCAGAGCGGGCTGCCGGCTGCGGTTCCCGACCGTCGGCTGGCCAGCGTCCGTGTGGGCGCTCGTCGCCTGGAACCGGACCCGCAGGCCGGCGGGGGCGGCCACGTCCACGGGGCGTCCGGAGCCGCACTCCCGGGCCGGCCCGTCGAGGCGTTCGACGGAGTACGCCGGAACACCCCCCTCGAATTCGAAGACCAGACGGTCGAAGGCCGCATGAGCGGCGGTCCGGACGTCCACGAGCGTCGCGCCGGCAGCCCCTTCCGACCAGAGCGGCGGCGACGACCACGGGCCGGCGTCCGATCCGGCGCCAGCGTCGGCGGCGTTTTTGTCTCCGGATCCAGCGCGGGACGTATCAGCCGGGGCCGTGCCGGCCGGCGAGGGCGGCGTCCCGCTCGCGGGGCCTGCCGGCATGCTGGCCATGCTTCCTGGCGCGGTCGAGTCCGAGGACGGCGTCCGCCGGACGGCGGCTCCCTCCTCCACGCCGCTTCCGGCCGCTGCCTCGCCCCCGCCGGCGCCGCAGGCCCCGAGTGCGGGCGACAGCGCGACGGCGGCGAGCATGAGGAGGCGGGTGCGGCGTCGTGCGCCGGCGGCGCCTCGCAGGCTTCGCGTCGTGTGGGGACGGACGTTCGGGAAGGTCGTCATGAGGCTGCGTCATCCCGCAAGACGCGCACCGCAAGTCCCTGCGGGTCCGGAACTTGCCCGGTCCGGCACCGGATCAGTGCCGACAGTCTCATACTCGAACCGGAGGAACCGATGAGGAAACGCATTCTGACGCTGGCCTTCGTGCCCGCGGTGGCGTTCGCGCTGGGCGCCTGCACGGCCCAGAAGACACAGGAAGGAGAAGCACCCGACGTGGAGGTCGAGGGCGGGCAGCTTCCGAAGTACGACGTGGAGCCGGCGGACGTGGACGTTAAGACGGACACGACGCAGGTGGAGGTGCCCACGGGCGTGGACGTGCACCCCGACACCAGCGCGGGGGCCTGAGCGGCGTCCTAACGGACTCGCCGCACCACGACCCCGTCGAGCAGCGAACTCGCGTCGCTGCGCCGGAGCAACCGGTCGCCCCGTGCCACGAGCACGGCGGTCCCGGCGGCGACGGCGGCGCGCAGCGCCCCGGCGGGGTCGTCGTGCGTCCGGAGGTGAAGGACGAGGGCCGCGAGGAACGCGTCCCCCGCACCGACGGCGCTGCCGGACCCGGACACCGCAGGCGGCTCGGCGTGCCAGACCCCGTCGGGCGTGGCGAGCACGGCTCCGGCCGCGCCGAGGGTGACGGCGGCGACGGCCGGCCCGAAGCCGAGCAGGTCGGCGGCGGCGCCCGCGGCGGCACCGGCGGGCCCGCCAACGCCGGCCCCGGCGTCATCGAGCGGACGGCCCAGCAGGCGTGCGGCCTCGTGCAGGTTGGGGACGAGGAGGTCGCAGCCGGCGGACGCGGCGAGGCGGAGGGGTTCGCCGTCGCAGTCCGGCACGAAGCGGGCGCCGCACGCGCGAGCGGCGTCTCCGACGCGGGCGTGGAAGTCGGGCTCGAGGCCGGGCGGCAGGCTGCCGCACGTCAGCACCCAGTCGGGCCGGTGCTCCCGGATGGCAGCGGCGACGGCGACGGCCAGGGCCTCGGACTCCGCGGCATCGAGGACGGGCCCGCGGGGGTTCAGCAGCAGGCTCCGGCCCGTGGACGCCTCGCGCACGCCCGCGAACACGCGCGTTTCGCCCGAGATCGGGACGTGGACGAGGGGCAGGCGTTCGGCCGCGAGCATGACGCGGAGCTCGTCGCCGGCCGCTCCTCCGAGCGGCGCGACGGCCACGGCCTCGCCGCCCAGCTCCGCCACCGCGCGGGCGACGTTGATGCCCTGGCCTCCCGCGCGGCGGCGCGGCATCGCGACGCGGTTGGCGTCGTCCCAGACCAGGGCGTCGGCCTCGAAGAGCAGGTCGACGGAGGGGTTCGGCGTGACGGTGAGGATCACACCCGCAGGAAGATCCGTCGGCGGTAGAGGATTCCCATGAGGCCGAGGAACACGAGCACGTACGTGACCGCGAAGGCCAGGGACGCGTTCACGGGACTCAGCCACGGGAGGAACAGCGTCTCGTAGAGCCAGGCGTAGGTCGTGGTCCCGCCTACGTGCGTGAGGGTGAGGGAGCGGGTCACGATGCCCGACAGGAAGAACGCGGCGATGGCGTTCGTCCCGAAGACGACGAAGGGCAGGGTCCAGACGCCGCGGCGCCGCTTCACGTCCACGGCCCAGTAGCAGAGGGCGAGGAGGACCATGGCGAAGCCGCCGGTGAAGAGCACGTAGGAGCCGGTCCAGAGGTTCTTGTTGATGGCGAAGACGGCGCCCCACGCGGCGCCGATGCCGAGCAGCACGTTCCCCGCCGCGAACAGGCCGATCGTCTTCTCCTCGGCGGACCGGTCCGAGCGCAGCCAGCGGCCGACCTGCGCCCCCACGAGCAGGGTGGCGACGGCGCCCATGGTGCTGAGCAGTCCCTCCGGATCCCACGTCTTCGACCACACCCACATGTGCTGCGTGCCGAGCACGGACCGGTCGATCCACGAGCCCAGGTCCAGGCCCGGCTCGAGGGCGCCGGGCCCACCGGTGCCGGGGACGGGGACGCGGGTCTGCAGGAGCCAGTAGCCGAGGAGCAGCGCCGCCGCCGCGACGATCTGACCCGCCCTGTCGAGGAGG
This sequence comes from uncultured Gemmatimonadales bacterium, assembly GCA_963728445.1. GTDB lineage: Bacteria > Gemmatimonadota > Gemmatimonadetes > Longimicrobiales > RSA9 > CAVSJO01. The sequence continues at coordinate 119,562 of CAVSJO010000008.1, forward strand.
ATCAGCAGCAGTCCGCCGACCAGGTACGCCAGCGCGATGCGCTGCAGAACCCCCATGATGCGGATCTCCCCGAAGTTGTAGCTCGGGAAGCCGTTCATCACGAGCCCGATGAGGAAGATGATCGCCGCCCGCGTCGCGACCTTGCGGACGAGATCCAGCCGCTCGGCGCCCCGGGCGCGACGCTTGCCGAACGAGAAGACCGCCGCGACGCCCACGATGAAGACGAAGAAGGGGAAGATCAGATCCGTGGGCGTCCAGCCGTTCCACGTCGCGTGCTCGAGGGGCGCGTAGATGTGGCTCCAGCTCCCCGGATTGTTGACGAGGAGCATGGCCGCGATCGTGGCACCGCGGAACACGTCCAGGGAGAGGAGGCGTCCCGGCCGCTCGCTGATGGGGAGGGCGCTCGGGGCGACGTCGCCTGCAGCGGGCGCGGCCCCTGGCCGGGCCTCGGGGGCGGATCCGGCGCCGGCGGACGCGGCGTCGGGCGTCGCCCGTGACGGCGGCGCGGAAGCGGGAGGTGCGGTGCTCTCGGCCATGGACGGGACTCCCTGGGGCTGTGGAGTGTAGCAAACGTAGCGTGTTCCCGGCACTCCGGTCCAGCGCGCCGCCGCTTGCCGGGCGCCGGGCGCCCCGGCCACATTCACAATGACCGACCGACCGACCCCCGACAGGAACCCGCCATGGCATCCGAGCTCCGAAACATCTCCGTGGAGAAGCGCCCCGGCCGCATGCGCTTCGACGGCCGCGTCCTCTTCCTGGTGGACGACGCGGACCTGATCCGGCGGCAGCTCGAGGGCGAGGACCTGAGCGTGGACGAGGCCGTCGCCGCGGGGCTGCGGGACCAGATCTCCACCGACGAGATCACGCCCGCCTACATCTGCTACTACTTCGACGAGACGCTGGGCCAGTTCCCGTACCTCGGGCTGCGGGCCGGCGGAGAGGCGCCGATCACGCGGGGCAGCGTGAAGAAGGGCGGATTCGTGTGCTCCGTCGCCGGCAAGCGGCGCGGGAAGGGGAGCAGCCGGGAGCAGTCGCCGTACGCCGAGCTCATGGCGGGCATCCACGTGGTCATCGCCGAGAACATCGAACGCATCTACAACGAGAACTGCCAGAACCTCGGGATCCTCACGTCCACCGACTTCTCCCTCATCGACCGCATCCGGGGCGGCGAGGAGATCGAGCTCGCCGAGTTCACGGAGGGCGTCGACCCCATCACGCGCCAGATCATCGAGTACGGCGGCCTGTTCGAGTTCAACGTCGCCCGGCTCCAGGGGAAGGTCGAGATCCCGCCGGTGGAGTCGCAGTCGGACGCGGGCGGGGCCCGGACGAAGCCGATGACGGTGGCCGAGAAGATCTTCGCCCGTCACTGGGTCGTCGACGCGTCGAAGGGCGAGTTCGGGGTCCCGTGGGTGGCGCCGGGCGAGAGCGGCTTCGTGGGCACGGACTGGCGCTTCTCCCACGAGTACGTCACGCCCATGGCCGCGATCTTCTTCGAGGAGAAGCTGGGCGACGACGCGAAGGTGAACGACGCCGGCTCCATCATCATGTTCCGGGACCACCTCACGTACCTGCACCAGGTCATGCCGCAGGAGCGGGTTCAGCTCGGGCTGCTGGACGTGGCCCGTCAGCTCAAGGACAAGCAGGAGGCGTTCGCGAAGAAGCAGGGCGTGATCTACTACGGGGAGCGCGTCGGCTTCCGCCTCGGCTCCGAGGCGATCTGCCACTCGAAGATGCTCGAGGAGTACGCCGAGCCGGGCCAGCTCATCGTCGGAACCGACTCCCACACCCCGCATTCGGGCGCCATCGGCGCCATCGCCTTCGGCGTCGGCACCACCGCCATCTTCAACTCGTGGATCACGAAGGACGTGCGCGTCTCGGTGCCGCCGTCCTTCAAGGTCGTCGTGCGCGGGACGAAGCCTAACAACGTGACGGCCAAGGACTTCATGCTCGAGATCCTGCGCCACCCCTACATCCGGGACGGCCACGCCATCGGCCAGATCATCGAGTACGCGGGCGAAGCCGTCGAGGCGCTGTCCATCGACGAGCGCGCCACCATGACGAACATGGCGGCGGAGGTCGGGGCCTTCACCGGCATCGTGGCGCCGGACGGCAAGGCCGTCGACTACCTCGTGTCGGAGCGCGGGATGGAGCGGGCGCGGGCGGAGCGGCTGATCGACGGGCTGCAGTCCGACCCGGACGCCGAGTACGTGAAGCTCATCGAGATCGACGCTTCGACGATCCGACCGATGGTCGCGCTGCCCGGCGACCCCGGAAACGGGCTCTACGTCGACGAGCTGGACGAGGAGCCGGTCCGCATCGACGTCGCCTACGCCGGCTCGTGCACCGCCGGCAAGAAGGAGGACATGGACATGTACGCGTCCGTGCTCCGGACCGCCCAGGAGGCGGGCCAGCGGGTCCACCCGGACGTGAAGCTGTACATCCAGTGCGGCTCCCAGGAGGTCCGGGACTACTGCGAGCGCGAGGGCTACCTCGACCTCTTCGAGGCGATGGGCGCCGAGTTCATCGAGCCCGGCTGTGGCGCGTGCATCGCCGCCGGCCCGGGCACCAGCTCGAGCGCCGACGAGGTCACCATCAGCTCGCAGAACCGCAACTTCCCCGGCCGCTCCGGCCCCGGGCAGCTCTACCTGGCGTCCCCGTACACCGTCATGGCCAGCGCCATAGCGGGGCACGTCGCCGAGTGGCGGCGCGGGCAGCCCATCCGGGTCCTGGAGCCAGCGGGGGCGTAGGGGGAACGGGGACGGCGGGGGCGTAGGAGCGGGGAGGCGCACAGGCCGGGCCGTCGCGCACAGGCCGGGCCGTCGCGCAGAGGCCGGAGGTCGCGCAGAGGCCGGAGGTCGCGCAGAGGCCGGAGGTCGCGCAGAGGCTGGGCCCGGGGCCCCGCCCCCCGGCCTCGGCCCCGGCCCCGGACGAAAGTGGACATCCACCCCGCCTCTCCTGCGTGAGTGTGCAGTTTCACCCGGAAATCGCACGAAATTGCACATCGACGCGCGGTGTGGCGCGCGCCGATGGCCGATTTCGTTCGAAATCCGGAGCCAATTGGCCACCGGGCGCCGCCAAGGAGCTTCGCTGGCCGATTTCGTCCGCTCTCCCCGCGGGCCCGAACGTAGACAAGCGTCATCGCGTGCAGATCTGCCCGGGCGACCCGGATCACGGCGGGTCCGAGGGCGCGCCCCCGGTTCTTCCTCTCCTTCGCGCCCTTCGCGCCCTTCGCCCCCTCCGCACCTCCGTCCAGCCTGCGCCTCCGCGCGCCACTATCCCCCGGTGAACCGGCGCCGCCAGTGCGGGTACGGGGACCCATGCGCGTCCATCCCTCCCTTCTCGTTGCCAGCCTGGTCGTTCTCGTTGTCTTCGCCTCACCACGCCCGGCACCGGCCCAGACCGTCCACGGCACGCTCGTGAACGAGGACGGCGGCGCGCCACTGCCTCACGGGGCGGTATCACTGTTCGATGCGTCCGGCGTGAAGGTGGACTCCACGCGCGCGGGTGCGGACGGCGCGTTCACGCTGCACGCGACGTCGCCCGGTACCTTCACCCTCTACTTCACCCATCCAGGCTACGCATCGGTCCCGTCCGCGCCGATCGCGCTCAAGGCCGGAGACACGGTCGAGAAGCGCTTCGCCGTGCCGCTCATCGGCGGCGCGGCGATGGAGCGGATGGCGGAGGTGGTGGACCTCGAGAAGCGTCTGCAGGGCGACATCGTCGAGCTGTGCGGCGAGCGGCCGCGCTCATGGGAGGCGGGCATTCTCGTCGGGGTCGTGCGGACGAAGGACGGCGGCGCGCCGCTGGCCGGGGCGGTGGTCCGGATCGAGGCACCGGCGCGGGCCGGTGGCGAGCCGTTCCACAGGGCGACGGTGAGCAGTGCGAACGGCGTCTACGTCATCTGCAACGTGCCGGAGGGGCGTGCGACGATGCGCACGACGCTCGAAGGCTACCGGGTCGACGAGGGACCGGTCGACGCGCACGCGGGCGACGTCGGCTGGTACGACGTCTACCTCGGTCGTGCGAGGTCCAGGAGGTGACGAGCAGAGTGCAGCAGACCGGCCGCCCACACGTCCGCCTGCCCGGGCCGCTGGTCCGGTCCCGGTTCGTCGAGCGTCCGAACCGCTTCCTGCTGCGGTGCGCGGTGGACGAGGCATGCGACGTCGCTTCGGCCGGGGACGTCGTGGACGTGCACATGGCGGACCCGGGCCGACTCCGGGAGCTGCTGATCGCGGGCCGCAGGGTCTGGATCCGGCACGCGCCCTCACCGAAGCGGAAGACGTCCTGGAGCGCGGTGCTCGTGGAATCCCCCGACGGCGGCGGCCTGGTGTCGCTCAACACCACGGAGCCGAATCGGCTGGTGCACACGGCGCTGCGGGCGCGGGGGCTGGACGAGCTGGCGGAGTGGGAGCTGGAGAGCCGGGAGACCCGACTCGGTCGGTCGCGAATCGATTTCGTGCTGGCGCACCCGGACGGACGGAGGATGGCGCTGGAGGTGAAGAGCGTGACGCTGGTCGAAGACGGCGTCGCCCGCTTTCCTGACGCGGTCACGGCGCGTGGCGCGCGGCACGTGCGGGAGCTGACCACCCTCGCCGGCACGGACGGATGGGAAGCCGCGATTCTGTTCGTGCTGCAGCGGCCCGACGCGCGGCGGATCGAAGCGGCGCACTCCATCGATCCGGCCTTCGCCGCGGCGCTCGCCGAAGCGGCAGCGGCGGGGGTCCGGGTGCTGGGTCGGAGGTGCGACGTCTCCCACGAGCGGCTAACGCTCGGCGAGGCGGTGCCGGCGGGCGCCGACGCGCAGCCTTTCGGTCGCGGCGGACTCACCCTAGCATTCGAGCCATGAAGACCACATCGCAATGGACGGCCGTCGCGACGGCCATCGTGCTTGCCTGGGGCATCACCGCGCCCGCACCGGCGGCGGCCCAGGGCACCGCGAGCGTGCACCAGGGTGCGGAGCGGCTCGGCCTCGAGCTGCGGCGCCTCGGCACGACCAAGCGGGTGCTGATGATCGCCGCGCACCCCGACGACGAGAACACGGCGCTGCTGGCGGAGCTCGCGCTGGGGCAGGGGGCGGACGTCGCCTACCTGGCGCTGACGCGCGGGGAGGGCGGCCAGAACCTGATCGGGCCGGAGCTGGAGGAGGGGCTCGGGCTGATCCGCACCGAGGAGCTCATGGCCGCGCGGCGCCTGGACGGAGCGCGGCAGTTCTTCAGCCGCGCCTACGACTTCGGCTTCTCCAAGTCCGCCGACGAGGCGTTCGGCCACTGGCCCCGCGACTCGGTCCTCTCGGACGTGGTGGCGGTCGTGCGGAAATTCCGGCCGGACGTGATCGTGGCGGTGTTCACGGGCACGCCCGCGGACGGGCACGGGCAGCACCAGGTCTCGGGCATCCTGGCGCGGGAGGCGTTCCGGGCCGCTGCGGACCCGTCCCGGTTCCCTGACCAGGTGGCCCGGGGGCTCGCGCCGTGGCAGGCGAAGTACCTGTTCCAGTCGCTGTGGCAGGGCTCGCCGCCGGGCTCCATCCGGCTGTCGACGGGCGACCTCGATCCGCTGCTGGGCGAGTCGCACTACCAGGCGGCGATGGCGAGCCGCAGCCGGCATCGCTCGCAGGACATGGGAACGGCGCAGCCGATCGGGCCTCAATCGGTGGCCGTGAATCCCGTGAGCGGCGGCTTCCCGGCGGGCGCGACGTCGATGTTCGCGGGAACGGACACGACGCTCTCCATCCTCGCCGCGGACGTGGCGGGCGCGCCGGCGTCGCTTCGCTCCGCGCTCGAGGACTACGAACGCCTGGTCGCATCGGCGCGGAAGGACTACAACCCGTTCCATCCGGAGTCGATCCGGCCGGTACTGGGCCGGGCGCTGGCGGACCTGGACCGGGCCGCCGGAACGGCCGCATCGCTGAAGGGGGAGGGCGCCGAAGCGCTGCGAGGTCGCCTGTCCGCGGAGCGGGAGCAGGCCGGCGCCGCCGCGTGGGACGCGGCGAACCTCGTGTTCGACGCCGTGGCGGACCAGCCCCGGGTCGTGCCGGGACAGGACCTCACCGTCACGCTGCGCCTCTGGAACGGCGAGGACTCGCCCGTACAGGTCGCGGCGCTGGAGCCGCGGCTGCCGGAGGGCTGGAGCGCGGAGCCGCAGGACGCGACGCCGACGAGCGTGGCCTCGGGCGACGTCGCCGCGAGACGGTTCCGGGTGCACGTCCCGGGCGACGCGCCGCCGACGGAGCCGTACTTCCTGCGGCGGCCGCGGAACGGCGACATGTACCGCTGGCCGGCGGCGGACTCCATCCGCAACCTGCCCTTCGCCCCGCCGGCCATGCAGGCGACGGCGAGGGTGAAGGCGGGGGACGCGACGCTCGTGTCGACGGACGAGATCACGTACGCGGACGTCGACAAGGCGGTGGGCGAGCGGCGCGTGCCGATCCTCGTCGTCCCGGCGGTGTCGGTGGCCCTGACGCCGCGGGTCACGATCGTCCCGGTTTCGCCGGCGGAGACGGCGAGCACGCGGGCCGACGGCGGGTCGGCCCGGACGGCGAGCGCGCAGGACGGCGCGGCCACCCGTGCGCCCGCCCGGGAGCTGACGGTGGAGCTGCACGCCGCGGCGGCGACGAAAGGGACGCTCGAGCTGACCGCGCCGGAGGGGTGGACCGTCGCACCGGCCCGGCAGTCGCTGGATCTGGCGGCGGGCGAGATGAGAACGGTGCGGGCGACGCTGACGCCGCCGTCCTCGCCGGCGCCGGGACAGCTCGCGGTGGACGCCGCGTTCCGGAGCGACGACGCCCGGACCTACGAGCGGGGCTACACGGTCATCGACTACCCCCACATCAGCCCCCACGCTCTGTACCGACCGGCGGAGACGCTCGTGTCCGTCGTGCCGGTGAGCGTGCCCGCGGACCTGCGGGTCGGCTACGTGATGGGCGCCGGTGACGACGGGCCGGACGCGCTGCGGCAGATGGGCGTGAGCGTGGACCTGCTGGGCGCGGAGGCGCTCACGAGCGGGGACCTGTCGAAGTACGACGCCATCGTCACGGGCATCCGGGCGTACGAGGTGCGCACCGACCTGGACGCCAAGAACGGGCGGCTGATGGAGTACGTTCGGAACGGCGGGACTCTCGTCGTCCAGTACAACAAGTACGAGTTCGTGGAGGGGGACTACGCGCCGTACCCGCTCACCATGGCGCAACCGCACGACCGGATCACGGACGAGGATGCGGACGTGACGTTCCTCGAGCCGGACCACCCGGCGCTGTCGAGTCCGAACCGGCTGACGCCGGAGGACTTCCATCACTGGATCCAGGACAAGGGGCTGTACTACGCCCACACCTGGGACGACCGATACACGCCGCTGCTGTCGATGCACGATCCGGGGGAGGAGCCGGTGGAGGGCGGGCTGCTGGTCGCGAAGGTCGGAAGGGGCTGGTACGTGTACACGGGGCTGGCGCTGTTCCGCCAGTTCCCGCAGGGAGTCCCGGGCGCGTACCGGCTGCTCGCGAACCTCGTCTCGCTGGGCTCGGCTCGGTGAGGCGGACGATGAACTGCGGGCGAGCATGACGTTCGACGCGGAGCGGATCGCGGCGTTGCGGCGCATGGCGGAGCGAAGCCCGTCGGATCCGCGGCCGCGCTTCGGGCTGGCCGCCGAGGCGGAGCGGGCCGGGGACTGGGCCGGTGTCGTCGCCGAGCTGCGAGCATACCTGGAGCTGGCGGAGGACCAGGGGAATGGGTGGGGGCGGCTGGGACGGGCGCTCCGGGAGCTCGGACGCACGGCCGAAGCGCGGGACGCCTACCGCAGGGGAATCGAGCAGGCCCGGTCCCACGGACACCCATCGATGGCCGCCGAGTTCGAAGAGATCCTGGAGGACTGGGACTGACCCTGACAGCAGTCAGGCCGGCGCGACTCCCCGTCGTGCAGGGCCCGTCCGGAGCCCATCCGCGGACGGCGCCTCCCTCCCCCCCTTGAGACTCCGAAGGAAATCCGAAAGATTGCGGCCGGGCCCGGCGTCGAGCGGGGCCCGGCGGCGGCGCCCGGACGTCGGGCGCACAGCCATCACCAGGGCAGGAACGTCGAGGCGAAATGGTCGGAATCGAGCCGAGAGAACGGGTGCTCCAGCGTCTCATCGAGGAGGAGATGCGGGAGTCCTTCCTGGACTACTCGATGAGCGTAATCGTGCAGCGGGCGCTGCCGGACGTGCGCGACGGGCTGAAGCCGGTGCACCGGCGGATCCTCTACGCCATGCACGGGCTGGGGCTGAACCCGGGACGGCCGTACAAGAAGAGCGCGGCGGTGGTGGGAGAGGTGCTGGGCAAGTTCCACCCGCACGGGGACGCGGCGGTCTACGACGCGCTCGTGCGGATGGTCCAGGACTTCAGCCTGCGCTATCCGCTGGTGGACGGGCAGGGCAACTTCGGGTCCATCGACGGAGACAACGCAGCGGCGTACCGGTACACCGAGGCGAAGCTGGCGCCGGTAGCGCTCTCGCTGCTCGGGGACATCGACAAGGACACGGTCGACTTCACGCCGACGTTCGACAGCCAGCGGGAGGAGCCGGAGATCCTGCCCGCCGTACTTCCGAACCTGCTCGTGAACGGCAGCTCCGGGATCGCCGTGGGGATGAGCACGAACGTGCCGCCCCACAACCTGCGGGAGATCGCGGCGGCGGTGCATCTGCTGATCGAGAACCCGGAATGCACTCTGGACGAGCTGCTGGAGCTCGTGCCGGGCCCCGACTTCCCCACTGGCGGGCTGATCGTGGGCCGCTCGGGCATCCGGGACGCGTTCGAGACCGGCCGCGGACGGATCGTCATGCGGGCCCGGGTCCAGAAGGAAGCGCGGCGGGACGGGAAGGAGCAGCTCGTGGTGACGGAGCTGCCGTACGGCGTGTCGAAGTCGAAGGTGGTAGAGCAGATCGCGGACCTCGTGCGGGCGCGGAAGATCGACACGGTTTCGGACCTGCGGGACGAGTCGGACCGGGACGGCATGCGCATCGTCGTGGAGCTGAAGCGCGGTGCGAACCCGAAGGACGTGCTCCGCTACCTGTGCCGGCACACGTACCTGCAGCAGACCTTCGGCGCGATCATGCTGTCGCTGGATCACGGGCAGCCGGTGGAGCTGGGCCTGAAGGAGATCCTCGGTTGCTATCGGGACCATCGGATCGAGGTGATCCAGCGGCGCGCGCGCCACGAGCTGGAGGAGGCGAAGCGGGACGCGCACATCGCCGAGGGGCTGATCATCGCGCTCGACAACATCGACGCGGTGATCGGAATCATCCGGGAGTCGAAGGACCGGGAAGACGCGGGGCGTGCACTCCAGAAGCGATTCGGCCTGAGCGACGTGCAGGCGGCCGCGATCCTGGACATGCGCCTGCACCGGCTCACGTCCCTCGAGCAGTCGGAGCTGCGCGACCGGCTGGCGAAGCTGAAGGCGCGCATCGCCGAGCTGGAGGAGCTGCTCGCGAGCGACGCGTTGCAGCGGCAGGTCCTGCTCGAGGAGCTGGACGCGGTGGTAGAGCGCTTCGGCGACTCGCGGCGCACGACGATCATCGAAGTCGGGAAGAACGAGTACGTAATCCCGGACCTGGTGGCGCAGGAGGAATGGGTCGTCACGGTGAGCCGCGAGGGGTTCGTCAAGAGGATCCCGATGAACCTGTACCGGCGCCGCGTCGAGAGCGGGAAGCCCATCGCGGGGATGGAGCGCTACGAGGACGACTGGATCGAGCGCATGTTCATCGCGGACACGCACGACACGGTGCTGGTCTTCACGCAGGACGGGAAGGCGCACTCGCTGCCCGTGATGGACGTACCGGAGACCGCGCGCTCGAGTCGCGGTCGGTCGCTGGCACAGCTGCTCGAGCTGGACGACGTGGAAGTGGCTGCCCTCGTGCCCGCCCCCGACTTCTCGCCGCAGCGAACGGCCATCTTCGCGATGGCGTCGGGCACCGTGAAGCGCACCGAGCTCGACCAGTTCGCGAGCATCCGGTCCGGCGGCATCGCGGCCGTGGGACTGAAGAAAGGGGACCGCATCGTGGACGTGCGGCTCGGCTCGGGCACGACGGAGCTGGTGCTGGTGAGCGGGGAGGGCCGGGCGATCCGCTTCCCGGAGGACGAGATCCCGACCATGGGCCGGACCGCGCAGGGTGTGAAGGGAATGCAGCTCCGGAAGAACGACCGCCTCGTAGGCATGCTGGCCCCGCGCCGGGACGCGCTGGTCTGCACGGTGAGCGAGAAGGGGTTCGTGCAGCGCACCCCTGTCGCGGACCTGTCGGTCCAGAAGCGGGGCGGCCTGGGCAGCGTCGTCATGAAGGTCACGTCGAAGACGGGTGCCGTGGTGAGCGCCCGCGAGCTCCTGCCGGGCGAGGACCTCATGGTCGTCACGGCAGCGGGTCCGCCCGCCATCGTTCCGTCGGCGTCGCTCCCGGCGGCGGGCGACGCAGCGGCGAAGCCGATGAAGGAGACGGGCGGCAGCGCCGTGCTGGAGGCCCACGCCACACGGGCGGCGGACCGCGACCCGGGCGAGCAGCTGGACCTGATGGGCGAAGGCGGCTGATCCCGCGTCGGGGCGTCGGACCGTCGGGGCGACGTCGCCCGGCTAGAGCGCGTCGAGGAAGCGGACGACGGCCCGGCGGAACTCCTCCGGCGATTCCAACGGCGGGAGATGGCCCGACGGCCCCACCACGGAGAGGCCGCCGGCGGGGAAGCCGCCGGCCAGCACACGCGCCTCCTCCGGCGGCGTGACGGGATCCTGGTCTCCGACGATCACGAGGACGGGGCAGGCGACGCCCGGCAGGCGGCCGGAGTGGTCGTCGCGCTCTGCCATTCCGAGGGACGCCCGGGCCACGCCTTCGGGGCTCGACCGGCGCATCATCTGCACGACCTCCCGCACCGTCTCGGGTCGATCGGCGAGGGTGGAGGCGGCGAGGAGCCGGGGGGCCATTTCGTCGGCGATCCCGGCGACGCCCTCGGCGCGGGCGCGGGAGGCCACGAGGGCGCGGCGGCGGCGGCCCTCCTCGTCGTCGGCCGTCGCGCGGGTGTCCGACAGGACCAGGGCACGAACCCGCTGGGGCGCGAGCTCCTGCAGCGCGAGGGCCACGTACCCGCCCATGGAGAGGCCGCACACGACGGCGTGCTCGGCCCCGACGTGATCGAGGAGGGCGAGGAGGTCCCGGGCGAAGCGCCGCATGGAGTGCCGCTCTGCAAGGCCGAGTCCGGAGCCGCCGAAGCCACGCAGGTCCGGCGCGATCGCTCGCCACCCGGCGGGCGACTCTTCGAGGAGGTGCCGCCAGAGCCCTGCGTCCAGCGGAAACCCGTGCACGAGGAGGAGGACGTCGTCGTCAGCGCCACCGGCTTCGTGCCAGTGGAGGCGGGCGCCCTCGACCTCGAGGGAGGGCATCAGATGCGGAGAGAGGCCATCAGATGCCGAGGGACGACCGGATCAGCGGATCGATCCGCTCGGGCGACCACTGGGGCTCGAACGTGAGCTCGATCTCGGCCTCGTTCACGCCGTCCAGGTCCTCCACCGCCGTGCGTGCATCCTCCACGATCTGCGTGGCCGCCGGACACATCGGCGAGGTCAGGGACATGAGCACGTGCACGCGGTCGTCCGTGATGTCGATCTCGTAGACGAGGCCGAGCACTACCACGTCCAGATTCAGCTCCGGGTCCTTCACGCTGCGCAGCGCCTTCCGTACCGTCTTCTCGTCAGTCATGCAAAATTCCATGGCTCGGGGTCGCGTCCGGTCCTATACCCCCGTTCGGCGCGCGGCGGTCCGGCCGGACGCACGGGCAAGGAACGTCTCCTGCAGCACAGTGGCCGCGGGGAGCCCCGAACTCAAGTCGGCGCCCGCGCGCGGGCCGAACGTTTGACACCTCCCGGCTTCGGCCGGTAGGGTTCCGGCGCCGGCTACTCCAGACGAGGTGGACCATGGCGACGGCACCGAAGAAGGTCACGATCGAATACTGCGGGCTCTGAAACTACGAGCCCCGGGCCTCCAGGATGGAGGCGCAGATCCGGGAGCACTTCCCGGACACGGACGTCGAGCTGATCCGATCGAAGGGCGGCGTGTTCGAAGTCGTCGCGGACGGACGGCTGATCTACTCGAAAAAACAGACGAAGAGGCACGCCACATGGGAGGAAGTCCGGGAGCGGCTCTCCTGAGGCGACGCCGATCGGACGGGAGCGCATGGCGCAGACCATACGAAAGATCGCGCTGAACACGGGCGGCGGGGACGCCCCGGGCCTGAACGCCGTGATCCGGGCCGTCGTGCTGGCGGCGATGCGACAGGGCATCGAGGTGTGGGGCATCCGGAAGGGCTACGGCGGCCTGCTGGGCGAGGACGCGATCGTCCGGCTCGATCAGGACACGGTGCGAGGCATTACGCACCTGGGCGGCACGATCCTCGGCACGACGAACCGGGGCAACCCGTTCGAATGGCCGGTGGATCGGAACGGCGAAGTCGAGCACTACGTCGACCGCTCGGATGAGGTCGTCTCCGAGTTCGAGCGGCAGGGTTTCGACGCCCTCATCGCCATCGGTGGGGACGGCTCGCTCGGGATCGCCAGCCGGCTGGCGCGGAAGGGGCTGCCGGTGGTGGGCGTCCCGAAGACGATCGACAACGATCTCGCGGCCACCCAGGTGACGTTCGGCTTCCACACGGCGGTGCAGACGGCGACCGACGCCCTGGACAAGCTCGTCTCCACGGCCGAGAGCCACGAGCGGGTGATGGTGGTCGAGGTCATGGGCCGGCACACGGGATGGATCGCGCTGCACTCCGGCGTGAGCGCCAGCTCGGAGGTGATCCTGATCCCCGAGATCCCGTTCCAGATCGAGAAGGTGTGCGAGAAAATCGAGGACCGGTATCGGCGCGGCCGGCGGTTCGCCATCGTCGTCGCGGCGGAAGGCGCGCAGATGGTGGGTGGAGGCGCCTTCTACAAGGAGTCGGGCGGGCCCGGCCACGCGGCCCGCTATGGCGGCCTGGCGGAGTTCCTGGCGGCGGAGATCGAGCACCGCACCGGCCGGGAGACCCGGTCCATCGTACTGGGCCACCTGCAGCGGGGCGGCTCCCCTGTCTCGTACGACCGTCTGGTCGCCCTGCGCTTCGGCGCCGCGGCCGTGCGCGCGGTGCTGGCCGGGAAGTTCGGGACCATGGTGGCCCTCGACCCACCGGAGGTTCGCGCCGTGCCCCTGGAGGACGCGATCGCACACCTGAAGCGCGTGCCCCTCGACTCGGACACCGTGCTCACGGCCCGGGCTCTGGGGATCTCCTTCGGCGACTGACCCGGCCCGCGCGCCATCCGCCGCCGGCGTCGCGTTGAAGCGATACTGCGCGGCGGGTATCTTCCCCCGGGGCGGTGCCCCACCGAATCCCTCGACATCTCACAGGAAGACGAGCATGAACCTGCGTCACGCCCTGGCCGGGTGCGCGCTGGCGGCCGCCGCGGCCGCTCCGCTCGCGGCTCAGCAGCAGGGATCCTTTGAGCTCACCGTGAACAGCATCATGCGCGGGCCGGAGCTCGTGGGAGAGGCGCCGTCCCGCGTCACCTGGACGCCCGACGGCCAGTGGGTCTACTTCCGCTGGAAGCCCGGCGGCGAGGCGTGGAACGAGGAGCCGTCGCTCTACCGCGTGCGGTCGTCCGGCAGAGAGCCGGAGAAGCTGACGGACGAGGAGGCGGACTCCCTCGGCGTGCTGCTCGCTTCGGGCGACGTCTCCCGGGACCGGTCGCGGCGCGTCGTCTCCTACGAGGGGGACCTCTATCTGATCCGGCGTCAACCGCTGTCGATCCGCCGGCTGACGCGCACGAAGGCGGTCGAGGCGGAGCCGGTCTTCTCGAAGGACGCCAGCCGCGTCTACTTCGTCCGGGACGACAACGTGTTCGCCCTCGATCTGGGTGCCGGGGCCGTGCGTCAGCTCACGGACATCCGAAAGGGTCCGAAGCCGAAGGAGGAAGAGAAGGCCGAGGGCCAGCGCGCGTTCCTGGAGGAGCAGCAGAAGGAGCTGTTCGAGACCATCCGGGTCCGGGAACAGGAAGAGGCCGAGCGGAAGGCACGCAGGGAGGCGAAGGAGAAGGAGGGGCTGCAGACGGTCTGGATCGGACCGAAGGAGCGGGTCTTCGCTCTCGCGGTGGATCCGGACGGGGAGCACGCGGTGCTGACCGTCGGCAATCCGGGCGAGGACCGGAGCACGCTCGTGCCGAAATGGGTGACGGAGTCCGGCTACGTGGAGAGCATCCAGGGGCGCCCGAAGGTGGGGGACGAGGAGCCGATGGCGCGCATGGCCCTGGTCGATCTCTCGGACGGCACCGCCCGGTGGCTGGACGTGGGGCCGCCCGGCGGTGACGAGACCGAGCCGCCGGCCGCGGGGGCCGACAGCGCCGTCGTGGACGCCGCTGCCGCGGACAGCTCCGGAAACGCCACGTCGGCGGCTCATGCCCCCCGGCCGCGCTTCGCCCGGATCTCCTTCCTCGGCTGGAACGACGCGGGCACGAAGGGCCTCGTCGGGGCGGTCTCCTATGACTACAAGGACCAGTGGCTGCAGGTGCTCGACGCCGGAACCGGTCAGCTGACGACGATCGCCCACGACCACGATGACGCGTGGATCGGCGGTCCCTGCGACCCGTGGCTGAGCTCGAGCTGCGCCGGCTGGATCCCGGACGCCGACGCTGCCTGGTTCGTCAGCGAGCGGAGCGGCTGGTCCCACCTCTACCGCGTTCGGGCGGAGGCCGGCGCGGAGCCGAAGCAGCTCACGAGCGGGCAGTGGGAGGTGAAGGACGCCGGCATCGCGCCGGACCGACGCCACTTCGGGATGCACACCAGCGAGCGCTCGGCGTTCGACCAGGACTTCTATCGCATGGGCCTGGAGGGCGGCGAGCGAACCCGGCTCACGCAGGACCCCGGGCTGCACAGCGTCACGCTGTCACCGGACGGCGACGAAATGGCCGACGTGTACTCGACGTCGAACCACCCGCCGGAGCTCTACCTGGCGGACGCGAAACCGGGCGCGAAGCGGGAGCGCATCACGACCTCACCCACCGCAGAGTGGAGCGCCTATCCCTGGATCGCGCCGGAGATCGTGACGGTGCCGGCCCGCGATGGGGTGAAGGTTCCGGCCCGCATCTATCGGCCCGCCGACGTGGGCGCCACGCCGAACGGGGCGGGCGTCATCTTCGTCCACGGCGCCGGGTACCTGCACAACGTGCATCACGGCTGGAGCGACTATTTCCGCGAGTACATGTTCAACCACCTCCTCGCCTCCAAAGGCTACGTGGTGCTGGACATGGACTACCGCGGCTCCGCCGGCTACGGGCGCGACTGGCGGACGGCGATCTACAGGCACATGGGCGGGAAGGACCTGACGGACCAGGTCGACGGCGTGAAGTATCTCGTCGCGAACGAGGGCGTACAGGACCCGGAGCGGGTCGGCATCTACGGCGGCTCGTACGGCGGGTTCATCACCCTCATGGCTCTCTTCACCCAGCCGGACTGGTTCGGGGCGGGCGCGGCCCTGCGCTCCGTCACGGACTGGGCGCACTACAATCACTGGTACACGGCCCGGATCCTGAACCTGCCGCAGGACGACAGCACGGCGTACCGGCAGAGCTCGCCGATCTACTTCGCCGACGGGCTGCAGGACCCGCTCCTCATCGCCCACGGGATGCAGGACACCAACGTAGAGTTCCAGGATGTGGTCCGGCTGGTGCAGCGGCTGATCGAGTTGAAGAAGACGGGGTGGGAGCTGGCGGTCTTCCCGGTGGAGAACCACGGCTTCGTGGAGCCGACGTCCTGGATGGACGAGTACCGGCGCATCCTGGCGCTCTTCCAGCGGACCGTAGGCTCACCGGCCGCCGCGAGGACCGATCCCCGGTAGGGGGCCTCGGGAGACGATCGGGGCGATCCGCCCGAACACGGACGAAGATCGGGCGGGTCAGCCCGCCCGCAAGCAGCCGGAACCGGGCGGGTCAGCCCGCCCGATTCCGCAGGACCCGGCCGGCGTAGCCGTTGTCCGCGTCCTCGCCACGGCTCCGGAGCCGATCCACGGTTCCGGGGCCGCGGTTGTACGCCGTCAGCGCGGTCCAGATGTCTCCGTCGTACCGGTCGATCAGGTAGTGCAGGTAGCGGAATCCGAGGCGGAGGTTGGTGTCCGTCTCGAAGAGGTCGCCGCGGGCGGTGCCCGGCACCAGCCAGCGGGCGGTGGCCGGCATCACCTGTGTGTAGCCCACGGCACCGACGGGCGAGACGGCAGTCCGGCGGAAGCTCGACTCGGTTCGAACGAGCTGGAACGCGACGCGCGGGCGGACGTTCTCTGCGAGCGCGGCCCGCGTGATGCGGTCCGCGAGGTCGATGGGGACGTCGTACTCGTCCGCCAAGTGGGTCGTGAGCTGAAGTCGAGAAGCCGCGTCTCGCAGCCTGGCGCGGTGCTCGGCGACGGTCGGATTGACCGGCGCCGCGGCGGCGTCCGCCGCGGCGGTGTGGAAGCCGGCGAGGAACTCCGCCGGGTGTGTGAGCGCGGCCGGCGCCACGAGCAGCGTGGCGACGAGGGCACGTATGAGGGGCCGCCGAACGGATGGCAGCCGCCGAGCTCGAAGGAGCGTGCGCGTCACCGCGTACCTCCCTGGGTTCGGGTTCGGGACGAAACAGCCGGGCGCGCTGCGTCTCGTCGACGCCGTGGGCCCGGCTCGATCGTCACGGTCGAATCGGTGCTACCCTCTCCCCCATGGCCGGTTCCCGGCCTCACGAGCCGAGCCGGACGCTGGTGGCCTGCGTCCGGCTGAGCGTGACCTGCTTCTGGAACGTCGTTCCGCCGTCCTTCGGACGCCCCACGATCGTCACCGACGCGCTGCTCGGGGAGGAAATCACGAACCGCTGGGTCGCGCCCGCGTCCACCGTCCCCAGGAGGGCCGAGCCGCGGGAATCCTCATAGCTGACGACCAGCGGCTGGCCCGCGTCGTTCTGCACCACGACCGTGTACGCGATGCCGGGCTGCGACTCCACCGCCACGGCGCGGCTGCACGCCGCAGCAAACGTTACCGTCGCGACGAAGGCGAACACCCGTACCGCGGCGGCCGAGGCTGCTCCCCTGCTTCTGCGAGACATCATGATGCGCCTCCTCTGCGTGGGTCGCGGACCGGGGTGCAGGAAGCGTGCGCGGCCGGCGCCGGGCAAAAAAAAACCGCCGCGGCAACCGCGGCGGTCGGCGTCCGGACGACGGGGCCGGGCCCTCAGTCCGGGAAGCTGATCGTGCGCGTGGTCGCGTCGTCGGGTGAGCTCCCGGTCATGAGCTCGATCATCGCCCGCATCTCGGCGCCCATGCGGGCGACCCGCTCCCGCATGGCGAGCACGTGTCCGAAGTCGAAATAGGCCAGGACCGCCGACTCGGACCCGACGTGCTCCTCCGTGATCGCGCTCTCCATCCGCTCCTGCAGGTACGCGGTCACCAGCGCGATCACCCGCTCGAGCGTCTGCTGACGCGCGTACGTCCGCACGCTGAGGTCGCCCGAAAGCCGCGGCAGCAGGGCCTCCACGTCCGCGACGACCTCCGGCGGCGCGGCGACGCCGCCGCCGTCGTAGGAAGCCAGAACGCTCTCGATCCCGTTCGTCAGGGCCGTGAGCTCCTCGTAGCTGCACCGAAGGATCACGGGAGACTCCTTGCCTGCGTCTCGAGGCGGCGCGGAAGTGCCGCCCACACCAAAAGATATCCCGATCCTGCCACTTCGTTCCGCAATCCGCGTTCCCTGGCGCGCACCCCCTATCCGGGCCCCCGGAGGGGCCGGATCACGGAACCCGTATCTCTCTACGTATCAACGACTCGCGCGGTTGCAGACGGACATCCGGGCGGCGGGTGCAGGGCTGCCCCGTGCGTAACGGATCGTCGCGTTTCGCCCGAATCGTGGCGTTCCGCGTCCACGCCCTGCCGCGGTGGTGCGACAGGTGAGACGCCTCCGGCGAAGGCGGTCAGACGCCTTCGCGATGCATCAGCCAGTCGGCGAGCCAGAGACCGGCGACCAGGTCCAGCGCCGCGTGGGCTGCCATCGCCGGCAGCACGCTGCCGACCAGAACGAGCGGCAGCGCGAGTACGAAGCCGAGGAGCGTCGCCCGGAGGACGCCGGTTGCGCCCTGATAGGAGTGGACGAGTCCGAACGCGACGGAGGAGACGGCGGCTCCAATCCAGACGTTACCGGATGCGGCGCCGATGGCCGGCACGAGAAAGGACCGGAACGCCAGCTCCTCGCCGATGCCGGCCGAGAGGGAGACGCCGACGAAAGCCCAGCGCTCGGCCCGCGTCGAAGGGAGCACCAGGTCGACGAGCGTGGTCTCGGAGGCGCCGAGCAGCCGGGCGACGACGAGCACGGCGATCCCGGCGGCCAGGGCGATGGCCGCCCAGCCGTACGCGGGCCCCGCGCCCGGCCAGCGAAGGCCGAGGAGGGCGGGCGTGAAGCCGGCGCCGAGTCCGAGGACAAGGCCGACGGCGCCCATGGCCCAGATCGCGGCCGCCGACGAGGCGTAAACGGACATGCGGGACCCCGCCGCGGCAGTCAGGTCGGCACGCGCCAGCATGTCGGCCTGGAGGAGCGTGAGGGCGGGCAGGAAGACCAGGAAGAGAACCACGCCGACGCGCCCGGGCCACGGGAGGGGCGTGGCGGCGAACCATGCCACGGCCGCCGCGACCAGAACCGCGGCGGCCAGCGCTCGCCGATTCAATCCGCCGTCCACGTCAGGTCTCCCCGCGAAGACGGCGGTACAGCCGCGGCGCGACGCCGGCCGCCGCGAGTCCAAGCAGGAGGCCCGTGGAGGCATCGACGGCGTAGTGGAAGCCGCCGTAGACGGCGCCGAGCGCCAGTCCGGCGGTGAGGACGGCAGCCACCGACAGGAACGCCGGCAGGTAGAGGGCCACGTTCACGCACTGGGCGGCGGAAACGCCGACGTGCGACGAGGGGAAGGCCGCGCCGCGGCTGGAGCCGGACTCCAGGATCCGGTGCGCCAGGGCCCAGGCAGGTCCCCGGGCGCTTGCGGCCACGGGCGTGGGGAACAGGTAGCGGGGTCCCTGGACCGGGAAGTACACGAAGAAGAGGTAGTGCACGAAGAAGGCGAGCATGAGGGCGAAGACCGACTTCAGAAAGGCCGGTCGCCGGCCCCTCGAGTAGAGGATCAGGGGCGGCCCGTAGATGAGGAGATAGTACGACAGATAGGACGCGTGCAGCCACTCGGAGAGAGCCTTCCAGGTGAAGCGGGCGGCCAGGTCGTGGCTGGGGTAGCCGCCGAACACGGCATGCTCGGCGGTCAGGATGAGCGGATCGAAGTAGCGCCCGTTCCACACCGCCACGTTCAGCACCGCCAGCTCGGAGTAGAGCACGGGGATGAGGAGCAGCGGGTACCAGTCGGCCGTGAAGCGGGAGGCTCGCGGGAACGCCTTCCCCATCCGGGCGAGCCCGCGGCCGAAGGGCCCGATCCGGAGCGCGAACAGGATTCCGAAGAGATGGAAGGCCGCCCAAACCGGCCACGTGGGCGGCCGGTGTGGGAACACGAGAGCGACGCCGGCCGCGGCCAGGTACGCGGCGAAGAGGAGATCGACGGGTCGGGGCCGGCCGCGCGGCTCCGTTCCCGGGCAGGGAACCGTCACCCGGCCCCACCGACCGCCCGGTCGTAGATCCTGTACGTCTTGTACACGACGGCTCCCATCTGCTCGAGCGCCCGGCGCATCTCCCAGTTGTCCTCGAGGATCCAGGAGCACTCCCCACGGATGGTGCCGTCCGCCAGGGCCTGCCTGTAGAACTCGAGATACAGCATGGCGTCGATCCCGAGGCGACGGTATCCCGGCTCCACGCCAAGCGTGAGGACCCGGACCTGGTCGATCTTCCGCCGGTACCACAGGAGCTTGAAGATTCCGAAGGGCAGCAGACGGCCGTCGATATGGCGTAGCGCCTGGTTGAAGTCGGGCAGACCGATGCCGAATGCGATGGGACTGCCCCGTACCTCGGCGAAGAGGATGTACCGCGGCTCGGCCACAGGCTTGAGCTGCTTCGCCATGACCTGGAACTCCTCGTGGGTCATGGGCACGAAGCCCCAGTTGCTCTCCCACGCCCGATTGTAGATTCCTTCCATGACGGCGACCTCTTCGTCGAACTTCGACAGATCCGCGTGCCGGATGCGGATCCCCTTGCGCTCGGCGATTCGGGCCGTGCCCCTGACGAGCCGCTCCGGGGGCGGCGTGGTCGGCAGCTCGTAGGCCAGGAGGTCCTTCGCCTTCCGGAAACCCGTACCCTCGATGAGCCGCTCGTAGTAGCGCGGGTTGTACGTCATCATGATGAACGGCGGCTCGTGGAACCCGTCCACGAGCAGCCCGCACTCCTCGTTCGTCGAGAAGTTCATCGGTCCGCGCAGGATCCGCATCCCACGATCGGCGACGTACGCCTCGGCGGCGTCGAGGAGCGCCGCAGCCGCCTCGGGATCGTCCTCGCACTCGAAGAATCCGAAGAAGCCGGCCTTTTCGTCGTGGAACTGAACGTGGAGATGGTTCACGATGGCGGCGATCCGGCCGACGACGCGCTCGCCCCGGCGGGCGAGGAAGTACTCGACCTCGGCGTGCTGGTGGAACGGATGCTTCTCCCGGTCGAGGAGCATCTTCTGGTCGTGAAGCAGAGGGGGGACCCAATCTGGGTCCCCCCGATAGATCGACCACGGCAGGCGCAGGAATGCCTGCAGGTCCATCCCGCCCGAGAGCGGCTCGACCCGCACCCCCTGACTCCCACCGGCCGTTCCGAGGCTCACAGGACGCCCATCTCGCGGCCGACATGGCCGAAGGCGTCGAGTACCGCGTCGACGTGATCGTCGTCGTGGGTCGCCATCATGGAGACCCGCAGCCTGCACGAGCTCGGCGGGACGGCGGGCGGCGTCACCGGGTTCGTGTATACGCCGCGGTCGAAAAGCGCCCGCCAGAAGTGGAGGGTGTCGTAGATCTCGCCGATGTGGACCGGGATGATCGGGGTCTCGCTGCCGCCGATGTTGTAGCCGAGAGAGATCAGGCCTTCCTGCATGCGGCGCGTGTTGTGCCAGAGCCGCTCGCGCCGTTCCGGGTCGCTCTGCAGGACCTCGAGGGCCGTCAGCACGGTGGCGACGGCGGCAGGGGGCATGCTCGCGCTGAAGATCAGGCTGCGGGCGTTGTGCTTCAGGTAGTGGATGACCGGCTCCTCGCCGGCGATGACGCCGCCGATGGAGGCGAGGGACTTGGAGAAGGTGCCCATGATGAGGGCCACGTCCTGCTCGAGGCCGAAATGCTCGGCAGTCCCGGCGCCCCGGGTGCCCAGCACGCCGAGGGAGTGAGCGTCGTCCACCATGATCTCTGCGCCGTGGCGGTGCGCCACCTCGACCAGGCGGGGCAGATCGACGATCGTCCCTTCCATGGAGAAGATGCCGTCCGTGACGATGAGCTTCCCCTCCCCGTCGGGCGTCGCGGCGAGCTGCCGCTCGAGCTGGTCCAGATCACCGTGGGAATACCGGTGCACCGTCCCGTACGCCAGCCGTGCGCCGTCCACGATGCTGGCATGGTCGAGCTTGTCCAGATACACGTGGTCGTTACGGCCGACGAGCGTCGAGATCGCACCGAGATTGCTCTGGAATCCGGTGCTGAAGACGACGGCGGCCTCCTTGTTCAGGAAAGCCGCCAGGCGGTCCTCCAGTTTCTCGTGAAGATCCAGGGTGCCGTTCAGGAACCGGCTGCCGGTGCACCCGCTGCCGTAGCGCCGCAACGCGTCCGCCGCGGCCTCCATCACCCGGGGGTGGTGCGTCAGCCCGAGATAGTTGTTCGAGCCGACCATGATCTTGCGCTCGCCCCGGATCATCACCTCGGTGTCGAAGGACGCCTCGATCGGCTGGAAGTACGGGTAGACCCCCGCGGCCTGCGCCTCCCGCGCCGCCGTGAACGTGTAGCACTTGTCGAACAGGCTCGTGACGGTCGGCTTCATGGGTAGCCCGCCTTCCGGGTGGCCGTCGGATCGTAGTCTTGTATTCACTTACAGATATCCGTTTGAACGGTACCAGCGTGCCGTCTGTTTCAATCCCTCCGGAAGCGACCAGCGTGGCTCCCAGTCGAGCTCACGCCGGGCGGGCCCGGTGTCACACAGCCAGCCCGGCGCCAGCAACTCCCGGACCTTGTCCCGATTGACGATGGTCGCTCCACCCGTCACGCCGGCGGCCGCCTCGGCGACCCGTGCGACAGCCCGGACGAGCGAGCGCGGCACCTTCACCCGGACGGCTCGGCGGCCGACCGCGTCGGCGATCATCTCTGCCACTTCCGACCACCGATACGCTCTCGGCTCGGCGGCCTGATAGACGCCGCCGTCGCGCCCCCGACCCGACGCGGCCGCCGCAAGTGCACGAACGAGGTCCTCCACGTGGACCAGCTGCACCCAGCGCTCCGGCCCCGCCGGAAGCGGCAGCAGGCCTCGCCGGGCCAGACGGAAGTAGATCAGCAGGTCCCTGTCCCGCGGCCCGTAGACCGCGGGCGCCCGCACCACGATGGGCGAAAGGTCCTGCGCCTCGATGGCGATTCGCTCGCCCGCGAGCTTGCTGCGTCCGTACGCCGTGATCGGCCGTGGCTCGTCCTCGGCGGTGACGGCGGCGAGGCCGATGGACGGACCGGCGGCCGCCATGGAGCTCACGTACACCAGCCGCCCCGGCGTCGGATCCGCCGACCGCATGGCGGCCACGAGGTTCGCCGTCGCGTCGACGTTTGCGCGCCGGTACTCGGCCTCGCTCCTCGCCCGCGTGGCGGCCGCCAGGTGCAGCACGACGTCCGCCCCCTCCACCGCGGCGCGCAGCGAGCCCGGATCCCCGAAATCGGCTACGACCTGCTCGACGTCGAGTTCCGCCAACCTGCTCGTGTCGCTGTTCGATACGGACGATCGCCACCGGCTCGATCCCGAGCGCGCGCAGCGCATCCGGCAGTGCCCCTCCGACGAAGCCGGTCGCTCCCGTGACTGCGGCTCTCAGCCGGCGCTCCCGCCCGTGGACGCCGGAACGTGCGGACTGTGCGGATCGGGGCAGTGGGAAAGAGCCCGCAGACGGGCGGGTCGCGTCCGTCCCGCGCGCTCCCGTCCGGGGGGGCGCGGCGCGAGGTCGGTCGTCAGCGAATTCATTCCGCAAAAGCTAGGTCCGCAGAGGGGCGGGATCAAGCCATCGGGTGTACCGCGCCCGCGTGGACGCGCCTCAGCTGCTCCTCGATCACTTCGAGAGCCGCCTCGAGGCAGCCGCGCCCGATCGAGAGCGGCGGCGTGACGGCGAGCAGGTCGGCGGCCGGGCCCTCGGACAGCAGGATCACGCCGGCCCGGAGGCTCGCGGCCACGATCCCGGAGGCGACTTCTCCGCCGGAGCGCTCGCCGCGGGGGTCCTCCAGCCGCACGCCCCGCATCAGCCCGACGCCGCGGGACTCGACCACGAGGTCCGGGAAAGAGCACACGCCATTCCTCCATGCGGTCCGCCACCACGCGGCCGACGCGCTCGGCGCGGCGCACGAGGCCCCGCCGGCCGATTTCGCCCAGGTGAGCCAGCGCGGCGGCGCACGCGACGGGGTTTCCGAGGAAGGTGCTGGTGTGGAGCGCCTCGCCCTGCCAGGGCGGCCACGCGGCCATCACCTCCGGCGTGCCGATGGCAGCGCTCAGCGGCAGCGAGCCGGCGAGTGCCTTGCCGACCACGAGCACGTCCGGCACCACGCCCGAGTGTTCGCACGCGAACCAGCGCCCGGTCCGGCCGAAGCCGGTGTACACCTCGTCGAAGATCAGGACCGCGGCGTGGCCGTCGCAGAGTCGGCGCAGGCCGGGGAGGAACTCCGGTGGGGGGACGACGAACCCGCCACGTCCGAGCACGGGCTCGACGATGACGGCCCCTGCGCCCGCTTCGAGGGCCGAGCGGACCGCGTCGAGGGAGGGACGGGGGTCGTCGCCCGGGCCCGGATAGGGTGCGAACGTCACGTGGGGGTTGAGCTGCGCGGCGAAGGGATCACGAAACTCCCTCCGCCCCGTCACGGCCAGCGCGCCGTACGTGAGGCCGTGGTAGGAGCCCTCGAAGGCCACGATGCCGGGCCGCCCGGTCCGCAGGAGCGCCGTCTTCAACGCGGCCTCCACAGCCTCCGCACCGGCACTCGCCAGCACGGCAACCGACAGCGCGCCGGGCGCCAGGTCCGCCAGCCGCTCGAGAAGAGCCAGCTTCACGTCTGCGGGGTACACGTCTCCGAGGGCGTGTGACAGGCGCCGGGCCTGCCGGCCGATGGCTTCGGCCACCGCCGCGTTTCCGTGCCCGGCGGCGAGGACGCCGAACCCGGCGGTCAGATCGACGTAGACATTTCCGTCCACGTCCCGTACGTTCGCGCCCCGGGCCGCGGCCCAGAAGATCGGCGCTGCCGCCGGGCCGGGGGCGAGATTGCGCGACTCGACCGCCGCGATGCGTCCGGCGAACTCCACGGATCGCGGGCCTGGCACCTCCGTGATCAGGTCGGGCGGCGCCGCACCGAAGCGGAAGGCGCTCACGCGGGCATGTCGGTTGCACCCCCGAAGGGGCGACACACGGTGAGGTCAGCAGGGGTCATGACGTGAATATACAAGGAACGGTGAGGCTTTCGATCATCGCGCTGGCGACGGCGGCGGCCGGGGCGTGCGGGCACGGCGCCGACGTGGGGTCGCCGGCGGACAGCAGCGTCGCGCGTCCGTCGACGGCGACGGCGGCGGCAGCGAGCCCCACCGTCCGGGCGAACAGCGCCGCCCCAGCGGCCGACTCGCCGCAGGCGCGCGCCTACGCCAGCGGCGCCCGGCCGGAATGGACGCCCGACGACATCTACTACGATCTGCAGCAGTTCGACTGGTACCGCCGCGGCGAGCCCCTCCAGGCGAATGGCGAGCCGTACACGCTGGCGGGCGCTCCGGTCCGTGTCGCCGACGCCGCGATGGACTCTGCGGGCGACTACCAGGGGGTGGCGTACTACCGCGCCCGGGCAGGCACCGAGGGGGACGTGGACGCCGTCTACGTTCCGGTCTTCCCCCACTACTGGCAGACCTTCGTTCGTCGGGGCGGCGCTTCCGTGGCGGCCTCCCGCTGAGCGGCCGGCCCGGGTCATGAGCGCCACGAAGGCGGCCACGCCAGGCTCCGGGCGCGCACTGCGGCCGCCTCGGCTGCGGCCGGGCGACCGCGTGGTGCTCGTCGCGCCGGCGGGCCCGGTGACGCGAACGCGCATCCGTACGGCGCTGCGGCACTGCGAGGCGCTGGGCCTGCGGCCACTGCTCGGCGAATCGGCCCACGAGCGCCAGGGCTACCTGGCGGGCTCGGACGCCCAGCGGGCGGCGGACCTGCAGGCCGCGATACACGACGATTCCATCGCGGCCATCTGGGCGATCCGCGGCGGCTACGGCACGATGCGGCTGCTCCGGTCGCTGGACCTCTCGCCGCTGCGGGCGCGACCAAAGGCGTTCATCGGCTTCAGCGACAACACGGCGCTGCACCTGGCTATCGCCCGTGAAGGGGTGGTCTCCTTTCACGGTCCCCATGCCGGCTTCGGCGAGTTCCCGGAGTGGGCCGAATCCTGTTTCCGGGACGTCCTGTTCCGGGCGACGCCGCCCGGTCGGCTGCCGGCGCCTCCCGACGCCGCCTCGGCCGCCGTGCTGCGCGAAGGCGTCGCGGAGGGCGACCTGATCGGGGGCAACCTTTCGCTGCTGGCGGCGCTGTGCGGTACGGAGTGGAGCCTGCGTGCCCGGGGCCGAATCGTCTTCATCGAGGACGTCAGCGAGCCCGTGTACCGCATCGACAGGATGCTGGCGCAGCTCGCGCTCTCGGGGGCGATGGAGGGCGTCGCCGGCGTCGCGTTCGGGCACTTCACCCGGATCACGCCCATGAAGGACCAGCGGCCCCTCGGGCTGGTCCTCAAGGAGTGGGTGGATCAGCTCGGCGTCCCGGCCGTGGCGGGGCTGCCGTTCGGACACATCGCCAACAACTGGACCCTTCCCGTCGGCGTCCGGGCGCGGCTGGACGCCACGGGCGGCACGCTCGACGTGCTCGAGACGGCCGTCAGCGAGTGAGGCGCCATGGATCGGATATACACGCGCACGGGTGACGCGGGAGAGACCGGCCTCTTCGGTGGGGGCCGCGTGCCCAAGTCGCACCCCCGTGTCGAGGCATACGGCGCCGTCGACGAGCTGAACGCGACCCTCGGCTGGGCCGTTTCCCAGCAGCAGGACCGGGACATCGCCGCCGTGCTGGAAGGCGTGCAGCCCGACCTGTTCGCCATCGGGGCGCACCTGGCGACGCCGGTGCGGGTGCGGGGCCGCCGTCCGAAGCTTCCGCCACTGCCCGCCGCCCGCATCGCGGACCTCGAGCGGGAGATCGACGGGGCGCAGAAGGAGCTTCCAGCGCTGCGCAACTTCATCCTTCCGGGAGGAGCCGCCGGCGGCGGGTCGCTCCATCTGGCGCGGACGGTGTGCCGCCGGGCCGAGCGCCGGGTCGTCGGCCTGATGCAGGAGGAGGAGGTGGAAGGCGACGTCGTCGTCTACCTCAACCGGCTCTCGGACCTGCTCTTCGCCCTCGCGCGGCTGGCCAACGCGCGGGCGGGGCGCCCCGAGCGGCCATGGATCCCGGGCAGCGCGGAGGAGGGAGACGGAGGCGTGCACGACCCCGGCCAGGAGCCGGCGGAGTCGTAGGCGCGGATCGGTGCGGCCGACGCCTCGCGCGGCTCTTGCGGCCCACCGGGGTGGGCCGCACTATGCAACCCGAGCCGAGGGGGAACGCGGCTCGTTTCCATGTCGAGATCGAGTAGGTCGGAGGAGCCAATGCCGTATGTGATCGCCGAGCCGTGCATCGGGACCAAGGACGCGAGTTGCGTCGAGGTGTGCCCGGTGGACTGCATCTACGAAGGCGAGGATCAGTACTACATCCACCCCGACGAGTGCATCGATTGCGGCGCGTGCGAGCCGGAGTGCCCGGTCACCGCCATCTTCCCGGACACGGACGTCCCTCCCGAGTGGACGAACTACATTGAGAAGAACCGGGCACACTTCGAGTAGAGGGTTCTCCGCGGCGGCGCTGACAGTGGCGCTGGCCACGGCGGGATGCACGGGGGGCGGCGCGGTTCGAACCGCGCCGCCCCCTGTCGCGGCCGCCTCGGAAGCGATCCCGGGCCAACTCGAGCGGTCGGCCGAGGCGTGGAACCGGGGGGACCTGGACGGCTTCCTGGAGCCGTACCTGCACGACGGACGTGTGAGCTTCGTGGGCTCGAGCGGGCTGGTCAGGGGCTACGAGGCGCTCCGGAACACCTATGCCCAGGGCTACTGGAAGAACGGGCCGCCGCGGACGAAGCTCACCTTCGAGGGCATCGACGTCACGCCGACGGGCACGGACGCGGCTCTCGCAGTCGGTCGGTACGTCCTGACCGACCCTGTGACGGGCAGCGAAGCAGACCGGGGAATCTTTTCACTGACGTGGATCCGGACGGGCGAGGGCTGGCGCATCCTGCACGACCATTCCTCGTCCACCCGTTGAGGCGGGGAGACGCGGGGCGGGAGACGGCTAGAGGCCGGCGGCCCGGATCGCGTCGAGGCTCGGCGCCGTCGGCGCGACGTCCCCGCCCGGAGGCGCGAGAGTCGCCTCGTCGGGCCGGTCCTGCCGCCGCCCGATCACCAGGCTCGCCACCAGCGCGCCGGCGGCCACCAGCCCGAGGCCGACGGTCCGCGCGAGGAGGCTGCCCACGTCCGGCGCGGCATCACGCAGATGCGCGCCCATTCGCTTGCGGTCCATGCGCTTGAAACTCAACTTCCGATGTATCCAGGGGAGCACGGGAAGGTGTCGACCGAAGAACGGTCGAACGCCTCGTTTTGTGACTCCGCCTGCGCCACGTTTTGTGGCACTTCCCCTCGGTCCCCGCCGATGAAACCCCTCGTGATCGTGCCGATGCTCGCTCTCTGCGCTTTCCCCACGACCGGCGGGCCGCCCCCGTCGAAGGCAAGTCTCGTGCTCACCGGCGGCGTTGTCTGGACGGGGGTCTCCGGAGCCCCGACGGCCGAGGCCATAGCCGTAGCCGACGGCCGCATCCTGAGGGTCGGCAGCTCGAAGGACATGGCTGAGCTGATCGGCCCGGACACCCGTGTGGTCCGGCTGAACGGCCGGCTGGTCACGCCGGGGCTCATGGACAGCCACACGCACTTCATCGACGGGGGCTTCCAGCTCGCGAGCGTGGACCTGCGGGACGCCGACTCCCCCGCGGAGTTCACGCAACGCCTGTCGCGCTTCGCCCACAGCAGGCCCGAGGGCCGGTGGATCACCGGCGGCGACTGGGACCACGAGCGCTGGGCGGGCGCCGTCCTGCCCCGGCACGAGTGGATCGATTCGGTGACTCCGGACAACCCCGTGTTCGTCTCCCGGCTCGACGGGCACATGGGCGTGGCGAACTCGGTAGCGCTGAAGCTCGCCGGCATCACCCGGGACACGCCGGACCCCGCCGGTGGCACCATCGTCCGGGATGCAGCGACGGGCGAGCCGACGGGCGTGCTCAAGGACGGAGCGATGGACCTGATCTGGCGCGTCGTGCCCGAGCCGTCGGAGCAGGAGTACGACGAGGCGTTCGCGCGGGCGCAGGCGCACGCCCTTTCCCTGGGAGTGACGCACATCACGAACATGGGGACGTGGCTCCACCTCGCCGCGTTTCAACGGGCGCGGGACCGCGGCACGCTGAAAATGCGCGTGTACGCGTTCGTGCAGATCCCCGGATGGGAACGGCTGCGGGACTACGTCGCGGAGAACGGTCGCGGGGATGACCGCCTGCGGTGGGGCGGCGTGAAGGCGTTCGTGGACGGATCGCTCGGCTCCCACACCGCGTGGTTCCACGACGCGTACACCGATGCGCCCAACGACAGGGGTCTGCAGGTGACGGACACGGCGGACCTGCGCCGCTGGGTCATCGCCTCGGACGCCGCAGGACTGCAGGTCGCGGTACACGCCATCGGGGACGCGGCCAACGACTGGATCCTCGGCGTCTTCGCGGAGGCGGAGCGGAAGAACGGCGCCCGTGACCGGCGCTTCCGTATCGAGCACGCGCAGCACCTGAGCCCGGACGCCATCGGACGCTTCCGCGAGCTGGGTGTGCTGGCCTCGATGCAGCCGTACCACGCGATCGACGACGGCCGCTGGGCCGGCAAGCGCATCGGACCCGACCGGGTCCGGCGCACGTACGCGTTCCGCTCCCTCGAGGACGCCGGCACGCGCCTGCTCTTCGGCAGCGACTGGACGGTGGCGCCGCTCGACCCCATCGCCGGGGTCTACGCGGCCGCGACGCGACGGACGCTGGACGGCGAGAATCCCGGCGGTTGGGTGCCGGAAGAGAAGATCTCCGTGGAGGACGCGCTGCGCGCCTACACGGCGAACGACGCGTACGGCGCATTCGAAGAGAAGGAGCTCGGGACGCTGCAGGCCGGGAGGCTGGCGGACCTCGTCGTCCTCTCGGAGAACCTGCTGAGCGTGGACCCCGCCCGCATCCGGGAGGCGCGCGTCGACCTCACGGTCGTGGGGGGGGACGTCGTGTTCGAGCGGACGCCGTGAGGCTCAGACCACCTTCAGGACCCGCCCGTAGCGACGCTGCCGCGTGCCGAAGTGCTCGACGGCCGCGCGCAGCTCCTCGCCGTTGAAATCCGGCCACATGCAGCCCATGAAGTGAAGCTCGGCGTAGGCGCACTCCCACAGCAGGAAATCACTGAGGCGCTGCTCGCCGCCCGTCCGCAGGAGCAGGTCCACGTCCGGGACCGGTTCGGGCGTGTTCAGGGCGCGGGCCATCGCCGCTCGCATGGCCTCCCGGTCCGCCGCATCGGCGGGGCCGAGGCGCCGGGACGCGGCCACGAGAGCGTCGCGCCCCGAGTAGTCGATGGCGACGCGGAGCCGGAGCCGCCGCCCGCCGCACGTCGCCTCCTCCGCCGCGTCGATGGCGCGAACCACCGAGCGGGGGAGACGATCCCGCCGCCCGACGACCATCAGCCGGACCCCGTTCTCCACCAGCTCCGCCGTCTCCGAGCGCAGGTAGCGACGGAAGAGCGAGAGCAGCGCCCGCACCTCCGGCCGCGGCCGCTGCCAGTTGTCCGACGAGAACGCGTACAGCGTCAGATCCGTGATGCCCAGCCCCGGGGCCGCCTGCACTGCCTTGCGGACGGCCTTCGCGCCCGCGGTGTGACCCGCCGTCCTCGGCAGCCCGCGGGCGTTCGCCCACCGGCCGTTCCCGTCCATGATGATCGCTACGTGCATCAAACCTCTCGCACCGCGCGGATGAGCGCTTCCATGTGCTCCAGATAGTGCTCGAGGGCCGCCCGGCCGCTCGGCGTGATGATGTAATCCGTGTGGGGCACGCGTCCCCGGAACGACTTCTTGCACTCGATGTAGCCGGCCTCCTCGAGCTTGCGGGCGTGCACGCTCAGGTTGCCGTCGCTCACGTCCAGGAGCTGCTTCAACTCCGTGAACCCCAGAGAGTCGTTCACCGCCAGGGCGCTGATGATCGCGAGGCGCACACGCTCGTGGATGAGACGGTCCAGGTCCGTCGACGCACCGACGGGCTCCAGCGCCGCGTCCGTCGACGACACCACGTCCTCCACTTCCTCCTCCTCCGGCTCTCGCCGCCTCCGCGCGGCCGCTGAACGATCAGCCACCGTGCCTCCTCGCGATCACGACCCCGAACACCACGTGCAGCACCCCAAACCCCACCGCCATCGCCCCGTCCTGAAGGGGCGCCGGGACGGAGAGGGCCGCCGCTCCCACCGCCATCACCGCCACGCCCATCAGCGGCACCGGCCGCACCGAGAACGCGCCTCCGGTCGCCACGGCCGCCCCGTACAGGAGCAGCCAGACCGCCGGCAGCAGTCCGGCCGCGCCGCCCAGCCACAGCGCTGGCGTCAGCACGGCGCCCACCGCCAGCGGCGGCGCGAACGCGAGCACGAACTTGCGCGCCGGCTGCGCCCGCAGTGGCATCCCCTGGCGACGCGCCTTCCGAACCGTCGTCGCAAGCGCGATGCTCACCGCCACGCCCGCCGTGACGAGCCACACCGCCAGCCACGACGCCGAGCCGAACGGACGCGAGCCCGCCACGAAGGACGCCCCCACCGCCAGCGCACCCACGGACACGATGCCCCACCCCGGCACCGCAGTGAACGCACCCGCCCGCTCCATCGTCTCACGGATGAAACGGAGGTTGTCCATGGCCCGGTCGTGCAGGGCCACGGGCGGTGCGTCCTTGTCGTTTCGGGCGGGAACGGGTGTGCTCATGTGGAGAAGGCTAAGGGGCGGGTGCGGTTTCGTCAAGCACTTTGTATGAAAAAGTCGGGTGGGAGGGTCAGGTGCGCTCGACGACCATGGCGAAGCCGAGTGCGCCGGCGGCGCAGACGGTGATGAGTCCGAGGCCCGCGCCGCGGCGCTTCATCTCGTTGAGCAGGGTGACGGTGATGCGGCCGCCGGTGGCGCCGAAGGGATGGCCGAGGGCGATGGAGCCGCCCATGACGTTGATGCGGTCCTCGTCGATGAGGCCGACCTTGTGGTCGCGGCCGAGGCGTTCGCGGGCGATGCGATCGGAGTCGAGCCACTGGAAGTTGGAGAGGACCTGGGCGGCGAACGCCTCGTGCAGGTCCCAGAGCTCGACGTCCTTCATGGTGATGCCGGCGCGGTCGAGGGCGCGGGGGGCGGCGAAGACGGGTCCCTGGAGGAGCTGGTCCGAGGGCGCGAGGGCGGCGTAGGCCCAGGAGCGGATGAAGCCGAGGGGCTCGTAGCCGAGGGCGCGTGCCTTCTCTTCGGACATGAGGACGAGGGCGGAGGCGCCGTCGGTGAGGCCGGACGAGTTGCCGGCCGTGACGGTCCCGTGGCGTCGATCGAAGACGGGTTTCAGGGCAGCGAGCTTTTCGAGGCTGGTGTCGGCGCGGATGCCGTTGTCGCGGTCGACCACGGTCTGGTAGTCGGGGGGCACGAAGACGGGCGTGATCTCGGCGGTGAGGCGGCCGTCGCGGGTGCCCTGAAGGGCGAGCTCGTGGGAGCGGAGGGCCCAGCGGTCCTGGGCTTCGCGGGAGATGTGGTTCTCCTTCGCCATGCGCTCGGCGCTCTCGCCCATGGTCTCGCCGGTGGTCGGCTCGGCGATGGCGGGGGACATGGGCACGAGTTCGGACGGGCGGAAGCCGGAGAAGGCCCGGATACGGGCGCCCAGGCTGCGGGCCTTCGACGCGGCGACGAGGCGGTCCCTGAGCTTCCTCCCCACGAGGATGGGGATGTCGGTGAGGGATTCGGCGCCGCCCGCGACGACGACGTCCGCCTGGCCTGTCAGGATGTCCTGGGCGGCGGAGGTGATGGCCTGATTGGCGGAGGCGCAGGCACGGGAGACGGTGAAGGACGGAATCTCCGGCGGCAGGCCGGCGCGGAGGCTGACCTCGCGGGCGATGTTGGGGGCCGTCACGGCGTGGACGACCGTGCCGTAGACGAGCGCGTCGATCTCACGGGGATCGAGGCCCGCGCGGTCGACGACCTCGCGCACGGCGATGGTGCCGAGGTCGATGGCGGTCATGTCGCGGAAGACGGTGCCCGCGCGAGCGAAGGGGGTGCGGCACCCTTCCACGATCGCGACGCGGCGGCCGCGGGAAGCGCTCATCGAAGCGAGGGGGCGGTCAGTCGGCCTCGGCCTGCTTGAGGCCCTCCTGGAGGGCATCCCAGCCGAGGAGAGCACACTTGACGCGGACGGGGAACCTGCTGACGCCGGCGAGGGCCCGGAGCTGACCCATGGCCCCGTCGCGTGCGGCCTCCTCGTCGCCGTGCATCATGTCCGTGAAGCGCCGTGCGACGCGGACGGCCTCGGCGGGGGTGAGCCCCGTGACGAGGTCGGTCATCATGGACACGGACGCCTGGGAGATGGAGCAGCCCTCGCCCATGAAGCGGGCCTCCTCGATGCGGCCGCCGGAGAGCCGGAGCTGGAGCCGGATCTCGTCGCCGCAGCTCGGGTTGCGCATGTGGACGACGGCGTCGGGGGCGTCGAGCTCTCCCTTGTTGTGGGGCCGCTTGTAGTGGCTGAGGATGACCTCCTGGAAGAGGCCTCCGAGCGCGGGAGGCGATCTGTCGGTCGTCTGCGCGTTGTCGGTCACGATCGTCCCTCCGTGGACGGTCCAGGAGCCGGTCGGGAGACTCGGCGGGAACGGGCGGCCGGCGGCGCGCGCCCGGAGCGTCCCCCGGTACGTCGGCACGGGAGACAGTTCTGTAGGCGTACGGCCGAAGTGGCCTGCGCCGCAAGTCCCCCGGTCGCTTTTCGGCCGCGGAAACGGCGTCCTCAGGCGAAGAGCTCGCGCGCCTCGTCGAGGCCTTCCGCCAGCCGGTCCAGCTCGTCGGACGTGTTGTAGATCCAGCACGACGCCCGCGTGGTCGCGGGCACGCCGAGTCGCCGCATGAGCGGCTGGGTGCAATGGTGACCGGCCCGGATGGCGACGCCGCGGGCGTCGAGCACGGTCGCGACGTCGTGGGGGTGCACGCCGGCGAGCTCGAAGGAGAAGACGGCGATGCGGTCGCGGGCGTCAGGAGGTCCGAACAGGCGGAGTCCCTCCACGTCTCCCAGGCGATCGAGTCCGTGCCGGAGGAGTGCGGCCTCGTGGGCGGCGACGGCGTCCGGGTCGAGCTCGCGGAGATAGCGGATCGCGGCGGCCATGCCCACGGCGCCGCCGACGTTGGGGGTGCCGGCCTCGAACTTGTGGGGCGGCTTCGCCCACGTGGACGTCTCGAGGTCGACGTAGTCGATCATCTCGCCGCCGCCCTGGTACGGGGGCATGGACTCGAGCAGCTCCCGGCGCGCCCAGAGGGCGCCGATGCCCATGGGCCCCCCGAGCTTGTGCCCGGACAGGGCGTAGAAGTCGCAGTCCAGGTTCTGCACGTCGACGCTCAGGTGCGGCGCGGCCTGGGCGCCGTCCACGAGGACGAGGGCGCCGGCCGCGTGGGCGCGCTCGACGATGTCCCGGACGGGGTTGATGGTCCCGAGTGCGTTGGACACGTGTCCCACGGCAACCATTCGGGTCCGGCCATCGGCCAGGATCGCGTCGAGCTCGTCGAGGCGGAGTCGCCCGTGTTCGTCCGTGCCGACGCCCCGGATGCGGGCGCCGGTGCGGGCGGCGGCGAGCTGCCAGGGGACGAGGTTCGAGTGGTGCTCGAGCACGGTGACGACGATCTCGTCGCCCGAGCGGAGGCTCTGCCCCCACGCGGACGCCACGAGGTTGACGGCCTCAGTGGTGCCTCGCGTCCACACGACCTCGTCGGGTGCCGGGGCGTTCAGGAACTCCGCCACCACGCGTCGGGCATCCTCGAAGCGGGCCGTCGCGCGGACCGACAGGTCGTAGAGGCCACGGTGGACGTTGGCGTTGTCCCGGCGGTAGAAATCTGCGACGGCGTCGATCACCCGGGCCGGCCGCTGGGCCGTCGCGGCGCTGTCCAGGTAGACGAGCGGGTGGCCATGGACCCGCTGATCGAGGGCGGGAAAGTCGCGACGCAGTGCGTCGACGTCGAGTTGCGCCGCGGGTGCGGTCGCCATGCTGGCCTCCCGATCCGGTCAGATGGTGACGAAGACGTCGTCGCCGTCGACCCGGACCTCGTATGTCTTCACGGGACGGATGGCCGGAAGGGCCACCGCCCGCCCGGTCGTGACGTCGAATCGGGCGCCGTGCCACGCGCACTCGATGCGATCGCCCTCGAGCCGTCCGTCGGTGAGAGGGAAGTCCTGGTGCGTGCAGTTGTTGCGCACGGCGTACAGCGTGCCCTCCACGTTGGCCAGGCAGATGGGAATTCCCTCCGCCTCGACGCCGAGCGTCTGTCCCTCGGGGATCTCTCCGAGGGATGCGACGCGGTGCTCCGCCACGTCAGCCGATCAGGGCGCCGATGCTCTCCCGCAGCTCGGCGACGACGCCGGGCAGCGGCAGGCGGTCCAGCACTTCGCCGAAGAAGCCGAAGACGACGAGGCGCTCCGCCTGCGTGCGGTCGAGGCCGCGGGTCATCAGGTAGAAGATCTCGTCCTCGTTGAGCTGACCCACGGTCGCCCCGTGGGAGCAGCGGACGTCGTCCGCCTCGATCTCGAGGTTCGGCAGCGAATCGGCGCGGGCGTTCCCGGACAGCAGCAGGTTGCGGTTCGTCTGGTACGCGTCGGTGCCCTGCGCCTTCGGGTGCACGCGGATGATGCCGCGGAAGATGGCGCGGGAGCTGTCGTAGAGGGCACCCTTGTAGAGGAGGTCGCTGGCGGCGTTGGGCGCGACGTGGTCCTGGCGTGTGTTGTGGTCGAAGTGCTGCGAGTCGCGACCGAAGTAGAGGCCGAGCATGTCGCTGCGGGCACCCGGTCCCTCGAGAGAGGCGGCCAGGTCCACGCGGGCGACGGACGCGCCGAGGTTGACGACGAGCGTGTCCAGGTCCGCGTCCCGTTCCGCGCGGGTGCGCTGCATGGACAGGTGCCGGACGCCGCGGCCCCAGCGCTGAAGGGCGACGTGCTGCACCTCGGCGGAGTCCCGGGCGATGATCTCGACGACGCC
Organism: uncultured Gemmatimonadales bacterium; assembly: GCA_963728445.1. Lineage (GTDB taxonomy): Bacteria > Gemmatimonadota > Gemmatimonadetes > Longimicrobiales > RSA9 > CAVSJO01. Next base: position 155,082 of record CAVSJO010000008.1, read on the forward strand.
GCACGAGAGGGCGGGCGCGTCGAAATCCGGTGACGCGAACTCCTCGACGAGGGCGACGTGGCTGCCGGGCTCGGCGACGACGAGGGTGCGCGGGAAGACGGCGAGGCCGTCACGGGTTAGCCAGCGGGCGACGCGGATCGGCTTCTCGAGCCGCACGCCGCGCGGGACGTGGACGAGCACGCCGGCGCTCCACTGCGCGGCGTTCATCGCCGCGAACTTGCTCCAGTCCGGCTTCACGACGCTGCCGAGGTGCTCCTGCACGAGGTCGGCGTATTCGGACGCGGCGTCCGCGAGGTCGGCGACGACGACGCCGGCGGAGGCGGCCTCGTCGCCCAGCTCGACCGCCACGATGGAGCCGTCGACCTGGAGGACGGAGCCCGCCACGTCGTGGCCCTCGAGGAGCGCCCGGGCCTCGGCCGGGATGTCCGGGACGAGGGTCGGGTCGACCGGCTCGACGCGATCGAGGGCGAGCTTGGAAACTTCCGTGTAGCGCCACTCCTCGAGCTTCGTCGTCGGGAGCGGCGTACGATCGTAGACCTCCCGCGCGTCGCGGCGCCGCTCGGCCAGCCACGCCGGACCGGCGGCGGCGAGCGCCTCGACGACGTCCGGGTCGAAGACCGCGGCCCCACTCCGGGACTCGGTCGCCAGATCAGCCAACGCTGCCCTCCATCTCCAGCTCGATCAGTCGGTTCAGCTCCACCGCGTACTCCAGCGGGAGCTTCTTCGCGATGGGCTCGATGAAGCCGCGCACGATCATGGTGGCGGCCTGCTCCTCGGACATGCCGCGGCTCATCAGATAGAAGAGCTGCTCCTCCCCGATCTTCGAGACGGACGCCTCATGGCCCACGCTGGCGGACTGCTCCTCGATCTCGATGTACGGGAACGTGTCCGTGCGGGACGTCTCGTCCAGCAGCAGCGCGTCGCACTCGACGTTGGACTTCGCGCCGTCCGCGCCCTCGTACACCTTGCACAGGCCGCGGTAGGAGGAGCGGCCGGTCCCCTTCGAGATGGACTTGGAGATGATCTGGGACGTCGTGTGCGGCGCGGCGTGGACGACCTTGCCGCCCGTGTCCTGATGCTGGCCATCCCCGGCGTACGCGATGGACAGGATCTCGCCGTGGGCGCCCGCCCCCACCAGGTAGCAGGACGGGTACTTCATCGTCAGCTTCGAGCCGAGGTTGCCGTCCAGCCACTCCATGTGACCGCCCTCCTGCACCAGCGCCCGCTGGGTCACGAGGTTGTACATGTTGTTCGACCAGTTCTGGATGGTGACGTAGCGGAACCGGGCGTTCGGCTTGATGATGATCTCGATCACCCCGGAGTGGAACGACTCCGTCGAGTAGACGGGGGCGGTACACCCCTCGATGTACTGCGCGTTCGCGCCGTCCTCCACGATGATCAGCGTCCGCTCGAACTGGCCCATGCGCTCCGCGTTGACGCGGAAGTAGGCCTGCAGCGGCGTGTCGACCTTCACGCCCTTCGGGATGTAGACGAACGAGCCGCCCGACCACACCGCGGAGTTCAGCGCGGCGAACTTGTTGTCGCCCGGCGGGATCACCGTGGCGAAATGCTCACGGAACAGCTCCGGATACTTCCGCAGCCCGTCCTCGATCGACTCGAAGATGATCCCCTTGTCCTCCCACTCCTTCTTCAGCGAGTGGTAGACCATCTCCGACTCGTACTGGGCGCCGACCCCGGCGAGCACCTTCCGCTCCGCCTCCGGGATGCCCAGCTTCTCGAACGTGTCCTTGATCTCCTGCGGCACGTCGTCCCAGGACCGCTGCATGTGGTCCTGCGGACGGATGTAGTAGTAGATCTCGTCCAGCGTCGCCTCGAGGTGGGACAGGTCTCCGCCCCACGTCGGCATCGGCTTCGATCGGTAGATCTCCAGAGCCTTCAGCCGGAAGTCCAGCATCCACTCCGGCTCCCCCTTGTTCTCCGAGATCTGCCGGACCACGCTCTCGTCCAGGCCCTTCCGGGCCTTGAAGACCGGCCTGTCCTTCGTGACGAACCCGTACTTGTAGTCCTCGAGTCCCAGGTTCGAAACGGTTTCGTTGTACGGCATCCTGTCCCTCGCTGCTCAATGGCGGGGCCGCACTGCTTCCGCGCACCCCGTTCCGCCTTCCTCCACGCCTCGGTCTCAGCCCGCCGCGGCTGGCTCCGGCTCGCCGCGCCACATGTCGTAGCCCTGATCCTCCAGACGCAGCGCCAGCTCCGGTCCGCCCGACTCCACGATCCTGCCGCCCGCCATCACGTGCACGTAGTCGGGCTTGATGTAGTCCAGCAGCCGCTGGTAGTGCGTGATCAGCAGCACCGCCATTTCCGGACGCTCCTCCCGCAGCCGGTTCACGCCCGCCGCCACCACCTTCAGGGCGTCGATGTCCAGCCCCGAGTCGGTCTCGTCCATCACCGCGAGCGTCGGCTCCAGCATGGCCATCTGGAGGATCTCGTTGCGCTTCTTCTCGCCGCCGCTGAACCCCTGGTTCACGTTCCGTTCCGCGAACGAGCGGTCCACCTCGAGGAGCTGCATCCGGTCCAGAAGACGCTCCTGGAACTCGAAGATGTCCAGCTCCTCCCCCTCCGGCATGCGGGACTGCACCGCCGTACGAAGGAAGTTGGCGATCGACACGCCCGGGATCTCCAGCGGGTACTGGAACGCCAGGAAGACCCCCGCCCGGGCCCGCTCGTCCGGCTCCAGCGCCAGGAGGTCCTCACCCCGATACTTCACCTCTCCCGCCGTCACCTCGTAGGAGGGATGCCCGCTCAGCACCTTCGCGAGCGTGCTCTTCCCCGAGCCGTTCGGACCCATGATCGCGTGGATCTCACCTTCGTTCAGCTCGAGATCGACCCCCTTCAGAATCTCCGTCCCGTCCTCGGCGATGACGGCTCGCAGATTCGAGATCTTCAGCAGCGGCTCGCTCATCCGTCTTCCTCTTGCGCTCCCGCCACGGGGCGGCGGGCGATTTTCAAGAATGATTCTCGGTATCAATGGATGATAGAGGCGGGACGGGGGGAGTGTCAAGGCGCCGCCCTGCGGGCGGGGCACCGCGCCGGGGGCGCGGGGCACGGCGCGGGGCGCCGGGCACCGGCCCTTTGGGCCGGGGCACCGCCTGCGGCGGGGGTTCCGGCCTTTGGCCGGGGACACTGCGCGCTCGCTTCGCTTCGCGGGGTTCCGCCCTGCGGGCGGGGGGGCCGCGGGGTGGGCGGGGGGCGCTCGCGGGGCGGGGGGGGCGGGAGGTACTATGCGGCGGGTCGGGGTGGCGAATCGGAGGGACTGCGGCGAGGGACGGACTGCATGGGCGGAACGGTGCTGGTGCTGGGGGGCGGGGGGGTGAAGGGGCTTGCGCACGTGGGGGCGTGGAGGGCGCTCGTGGAGGCGGGCGTGGAGGTCTCGGCGATCGTGGGGACGAGCATCGGGTCGCTTGTCGGAGCGAGCATCGCGGGGGGGCGGAGCTGCGAGGAGCTCGAGGAGCGAGCGCTGGCGCTTACGAAGTCGGACATCGTGGTCGTGAACCGCTGGACGCTGCTGCTGAACGGGATCCGGCAGACGAGCGTGTTCCAGGGGGATCCGTTCCGGGACTACATCGTGGGCGCGCTGCCCGCGGAGCGGTTCGATGACCTGCGGCTGCCGCTGGAGATCAACGCGGTGGATCTGGAGTCGGGTGAGGAGGTCTGGTTCGGGGCGCGGGGGCGAACGGACGTGGGGCTGGCGGAGGCGGTCTACGCGTCGAGCGCGCTGCCGGTCTTCTATCCCCCGGCTGAGATCGGGGGGCGTCACTACGTGGACGGCGGAGTGGCGGACGCACTTCCCGTGGAGCGGGCGGCGGAGCGGGAGCCGGATCGGATCGTGGCGGTGGACGTCGGAGCGGGGGGCGCGAGGGACGCGGCGGACACGGTCTCGAAGGGGCTGGTGGCCGTGCACCATCGCGTCTACGACATCATGAACTACACGCGCAAGCGCCAGCGGCTGGACGCGTGGAGCGGCCCGCCGCTGACGCTGGTCCGGCCGCGTCTGGACGACCATTCGACGTTCGACTTCGGGGCCACGGCGTGGTTCGTCGACGAGGGCTACCGCGCGACGAAGGAGGCGCTGGCCCGGCTCTGAGGCGAGCCGGCGCTACCTACCGCTGCCTACCGCTACCTACCGCTACCTACCGCTGCCTACCGCTGCCTACCGTGGCAGGGTCCCGCTCGTGTCGGGCGGAAGCCCGAGGTCGGTCGGGGGGGCGGCAACGCTCCCGGGCGCGGCGGACGGGACGGCGCCTGCGGGACCGGTCGAAGCCGCGCCTGCCGGAGTCTGTCCGGCGGGAGCCGTGCCTGCTCCCTGACCGGCCGCGCCGGTGCGGGCGGGGCCGCCGGAGGGCAGGGCCTGGTTGGGACCGCCGACGGCGGCGCTGAAGCGGGAGTACTGGGACGTCAGCTCCTCGGCGGCGCGAGGGTCGGCGCGGGAGAGGAGGGTGATCGTCGCGTCGCGCCGCTGCAGGAGTTCCTGCAGCTCGGCGGGCGCCGGCACGGCTTCCTGCCCGGAGAAGAGGACCTGGAGCCCCGTGTAGAAGTCGCTGGCGCGCTGGCGGGCGACCTCGAAGCTGGCCTGCTGGGCGGCGATGGTAGCGGCGCCGAGCGTCGCCTCGAGGTTCTCGAGGGCGAGGGCGTGGCGGGTTGCGTCGAGCTGGTCCTGCAGGTCGTTCGCGCGCAGGTACTGCCAGAGGAAGCCTGCGCCGAAGGCGACGAGCACGAGTACCACGGTAAGGAGGATCGAGCGTCCGCGAGTCATCGGCTACCTCCGTCGGTTGCCACGGTCTGAAGGATACGGTCGATGGCGTGCCGCACGCGGGCGGACGGCAGCCCCGAGCCGTTGCTGAGGATGCTGAAAACGAGCTCCTGACCGGTATCGGTGACGACGAATCCGCTCAGGGAATTGACGTTGCTGATGGTGCCGGTCTTGGCGAAGAGCCGGCCCCGGTACTGGAGCAGCCGGTGCTCCAGCGTGGAGTCGTGCTCGCCGGGAGAGGCGAGGGCGTCGAGATAGCTCTCGCCCCAGGGCTGGAGCCGGACCCACGTCAGCAGGCGCACGAGGGCCGCCGGCGTCACGAGGTTCTGCGCCGAGAGACCCGAGGCGTCCTCGGTCCGGATGGCGAGCGAGTCGATGCCCACGCTGTCGTCGAGGAATCCGTGCAGCACGCGGACGCCCTCCCGCCAGCTGCCCTTCGCTCCCTCTTCGGCGCCGAGGGTCTTCAGCAGGTGCTCGGCGATCCAGTTCTGACTCGGCTCGAGGACCCCCTTCACGATCTCCTTCATCGCAGGCGACGTCCGGACCGCCACGACCTCGCCGGGGCCCGCGGCGCCCGGGCCCGAGCCGCCCGGCGCCGAGCGGCTCGCCACTTCTCCGGCCGCGGCCGCGGGGCCGCCGAAGCGGACCTCGAGATCGGCAACCGCGGCGGAGTCGAACAGGACGCGCACGGGCCCACGGACGCGAACGCCGGCGTGCTCGAGGGCCGCGGCGAGCGCGCGGCCGGCGGTCCGGGCGGGAGACTCCATGGCGACCCAGCTCGTGCGAGCGTCCGCCGTCGACCGGACGGTTCCGGTGAACAGGAGCGTGTCGCCAGGCAGACGGTGGACGTCCCAGTCCGCCGAGTCGCCGCGAACGGTGCGCACGTGGTCGACGACGGTCACGAGCCCGGCCGGGCCGCCGACGTCGATGCGTGCCGCGCTGCCCGGGGTGCCCGGAGCGAGATGCACGGTGAAGGCGCCCTCGGCGACGTCGAAGGCGGTCACCGGCGCGGCGTAGTACCAGTCCAGGTCGCCGATCTCCCAGGAGCCGTTCACGGTGGTGCTGTCGAAGCGGGTCGCGTCGATCACGAGCGGCCCGTCGACCTCACCGATTCCGGAAGCGGCGACGCCGGCCGCGAGGGAGTCGAGGGCGCTCCAGTCCCCGGCGCCGAAGCGGGCGGAGAGGGTGGGATCGCCGCTGCCGCGCACGACGAGCGCGCGGGCCCGCGAGCCCGAGCGCCCCAGGGCCCGCACCTCCGTCCGGTACCGGTAGTCGGCTCCGAGGAGGGCCATGGCGGCCGTGGTCGTGAGCAGCTTGTTGTTGGAGGCCGGGATGAAGTGACGGTCGGCGTTCACGTCGACGAGGACGCGGTCCGAGCGGGGGTCGTAGACCTCCACCCCGAAGAACATGCGGTCGAACGGCGGCTGCTCGACGATCTGGCGCACCGCGAGCTGCAGGTCGGACTCGCCGGCCGCCGGCGTCTTCGCGCGGGGGTGCGCCGTAACGCGGCCGGGAGCGACGTGTGCGCCCGCGGGCTGCGGCGGGATCGGCGTGGGCCCGTACGCCGCGGCGGACGTATCGGCAGCCGGGCCGGCGCTCGGCGTGTCCGCCGGCGCGGGCGGCGCCGGCGCCGCTGCGGGGGCGGCGGCCGCCCCGGTCGGCGCCGGTTCGGTCGGCGCCGGTGCGGCCGGCGGCGCGGAGGCGGCCGGCGTGCAGGCCTGCATCGCGAAGAGGAGGAGCGACGTCGCCGCGAGCCTTCGTAGCATCGATTCCTTTCTGCGATCCGTGGACGTGCTCCGGACCCCGCCGTAGCTTGGCCGCATGACCGAGACGAGCGGAGGCGCCGAAGCGCCGCGGCTGGATCCGGGCCAGAGCGGGCTCGGGGACATGGATCCCGAGGCCTTCCGGGCCCACGGCCGTGCCGTCGTGGACTGGATCGCCGACTACCTCGCCGAGGTGGGCGAGCTGCCGGTCCTGCCGGACATGCGGCCGGGCGATCTCGTGGCCGCGCTGCCGGGGGAGGCGCCGGCGGGACCGGAGCCCATGGACGCGATCCTCGCCGACTTCCGCCGGCTCATCATACCCGGAACGACGCATTGGAACCACCCCGGATTCCTGGCCTACTTCGGAATCACGGGCTCCGGACCGGGCATTCTGGGGGAGGCGCTCGCCGCGGCGCTGAACGTGAACGCGATGCTGTGGCGCAGCGGTCCGGCGCAGACGGAGCTGGAGCAGGTCACGCTGGAGTGGCTGCGCCGGCTGCTCGGTCTGCCGGACGGGCTGACGGGCACGATCACGGACACGGCCTCCAGCAGCACGTTCTACGCCCTGGCCGCCGCCCGGGAGTCGCATCCGGAGCTGCGGATCCGGGAGGAGGGGATGGCCGGACGCCCGGACCTCCCGGCGCTGCGGGTCTACTGCTCGGAGGAAGCGCATTCGAGCGTCGACAAGGCGGTGATCGCGCTGGGGCTCGGGATCGCGGGCGTGCGCCGCATCGCGACGGACGACGAGATGCGCCTGGACGTGGAAGCGCTGCGCAGGGCCGTCGCCGAGGACCGCGCGGCCGGGCACCGGCCACTGGCGGTCGTGGCCACGACGGGAACGACGTCCACCACCGCGGTGGACCCGGTCCCGGCCATCGCCGACGTGTGCGCCGCCGAGGGCATGTGGCTGCACGTGGACGCGGCATACGGCGGGGCCGCTGCTGCTGTCCCGGAGATGCGGTGGGTTCTCGAGGGGTGTGAACGAGCGGACTCCCTGGTGGTGAATCCGCACAAGTGGCTGTTCACGCCCATCGACTGCTCGGCGCTGTACACGCGCCGTCCGGACGTGCTCCGGCGCGCGTTCAGCCTCACGCCGGAATACCTGAAGACGTCGCTCGGAGACGACGTCTTCAACCTGATGGACTACGGGCTCGCGCTGGGCCGGCGCTTCCGCTCGCTCAAGCTGTGGTTCGTCCTGCGCTACTTCGGGGCGGAGGGGATCGCGGCGCGGATCCGGGAGCACATCCGCCTCGCGTCCGAGCTGGCGGGATGGGTCGACGACGAGCCCGGGTGGGAGCGTCTCACGCCGACGCGCTTCTCCGTGGTCGTCTTCCGGCACCGGCCAGACGTGCTGCCGGGGGTCGGCGGGGTGTGGGACGAGGCGGCGCTCGAGGCGCACAATGCCCGCCTCCTGGAAGCACTCAACGGAACCGGGGAGTTCTTCCTGTCCCACACGAAGGTGCGGGGGCGCTTCGCGCTGCGGGCGGCGGTGGGGAACCTGCGAACGGACGCGGATCGGCTGAACCGGCTGCGGTCGCGGCTGAGGGAGCTGGCGGGCGAGATCGCCTGACGGCGGCGCGAGCGGGTCAGCCCTTCCGCAGGAGGTGGTGACTGACGGCACCGTCGCGGACGAGGTCGACGGCGGCGTAGCCGGCATGGAATCGCCGGACGAACGCGGCGCGGGTGGCCTCGCGCCAGCGGCGGGCCAGGGCCGGGTCGGCGGTCTTCAGGGACTGGATGTCGGCCGGGATCGCGACGCGGACGACGGACGGATCGCCGGCGACGTCGCCCGTCAGCGGCGCCGGCCAGGTCCCCGCGCGGTCCGCCTCCACGTCCGCGGGGATCGTCCGCAGTGCGTCGGGGCCGGGCCCGGCGAGGACGCGCTCCGGCCGTCCGGCGAGGGCGTGCTCGACGCGGGGCGTCGCCACGGCCCAGTCGGCGACGAGGCGGTCGGTGCCGATGCCGGCGTGGAGCGGCGAGTCGGTCTGCCCGTAGTGATCGACGAGGTACTCGGCGGACGCGGCGCCGAGCCGCACGAAGTTGAGGTACGCGTTGCGGGACTCGAGGGGATCGAAGGTCCAGTAGACGTGGCCGATCCCCCGGGCCATGACCCGCTCCCGCTGGAAGCGCTTCAGGCGCTCGCCCACGCCGGCGTCGCGCAGACCCGGGCGAACGGCGAGCATGTCGGACCAGTGGATCGGCCGGTCGCCCTCGTCCAGGCCCGTGAACCCCACCACGATCCCCACCAGTTCGCCTTCCTGGAACGCGCCGCCGACGAGTCCGCCGAGGCGCGGGATCGTCACGAGCACGGAGACCGGCACGATCTCGGCGCAGTCCTCCCCCCACGTCGCCTTCTGGAGCGCGACGCAGGCCGCGTACTCGTCGAGGCCGCGAAGGGCGCGGACCTCGATGGGCGGCCCCCCGGTGCGGTCCGGGCTCACGGCTCCTCGAGCAGGCCCCGCAGGAGCGCGACGCGGAGCGGCAGGTCGGCGGCCACGACGTGCTCGTCGACGGCGTGCGCCCCGCCACCGCGGGGTCCGAGGCCGTCCAGCGTCGGGATGCCCATGGACGCCAGGAAGCTGCCGTCGCTGCCCCCGCCCGTGGACCCTTCCCCCAGGTCGAGCCCGATCCGGGCCGCGACGTCCCGGGCGCGGCGGTACAGCGACACGACCGCGTCGGTGCGGACCAGGGGCGGTCGCCAGCCGGTCCGCTCGACGGCCAGGAACGCGCCCGGCCGCGTGGAGCGGAGAGCGTGGAGGGCGGCGTCGACGCGCTCGCCCTCCTCGGGCGTGGCGAAGCGGACGTCGATGTCGGCCTCCGCCCGGGCCGGGACCACGTTCACGGCGGTGCCACCGCGCACGAGCCCGACGCTCAGGGTGGACCCGGCCTGCCGGTCCGGCACCGCCTCGACGCCGAGGATCTGCGCCGCCAGCTCGAGGATGGCACTGACCCCGGCGTCCGGATCGACGCCCGCGTGGGCGGCACGGCCCGTGACGACGAGACGGTACGTCGCCACGCCCTTCCGTGCGGTCTTGGCCTTGCCCCCGGGCAGCGACGGCTCGAGGACGAGAGCCGAAGCGGCGCCCTCGGCCTCGTGGCCGAGCCAGTCCCGGGACGCGTCGGAGCCGACCTCCTCGTCGCACGTGACGAGAACGCGGACGGGGCGGGCCGGGCGACGCCCCTGCTCCGCGAGCTGCGTGAGCGCCTCGACGATGACGGCGAGCCCGGCCTTCATGTCGAAGGTGCCGGGGCCCTCGGCCCTGTCGTCCACGATGCGGAAGGGTCTCTCGGCGAGGGTGCCGACGGGGTGAACGGTGTCGAGATGGCCAAGGAGGATCGTGGGTGCGGCGTCGGGCTCGGCGCCCGGTACGTCGGCCCGGACGTGGTGCCCGAAGCCGTCGTGCGGGACGAGCTCGACGCTGGCGCCGGCCCCCTCGAGCTCCGCGGCCAGGACGCGGGCGAGAGCGGTGGCCCGGGGGGCGTCCCCGGTGGGCGTCTCGTGCTCGACGTAGCGGCGCATGCGCGCCAGCACTCGCGACTCCTCGTGTTTCGCCAACTCAGGCCTCCCGTTCGTCGCGTCGGTAGCTCTCGGCGAGCAGCTCGATGGGGTGCAGCACGGGTCGATGGTCGCCCTCCAGGAGCAGGCCGGCGCCGATCTGCATGATGCAGCCCGGGTTGCCGGTGACGACCACGTCGCCGCCGGAGTCACGGGCGTCGTCGACCTTGTCGTGGAGGATGCGGCCGCCGAGGTCCGGGTGCATGAGTCCGTAGATCCCGGCGCCGCCACAGCATTCCTCGAAGCGGGCAAGGGGCCGGATCCGGAGGCCCGGGACGGCGTCGGCCAGAACCCGCATGGGCGCGTCGTGGATACGCTGCGCGTGGTAGAGGTGGCAGGGCGCGTCGTACGCGGCCTCGAGGCGGACGGGCGCGCCGGGGCGGGCTCCGGTCTCGTCGAGGAACTCGAATACGTCCCGCACCCGGGCCGCCAGCGATCGGGCTCTCTCCGCGTAGAGGGGCTCGTCCGCGAGGAGCTCTCCGTACTCCTTCATCATCGCGCCGCAGCCGGCGGCGTTTACGATGACGGCCTCGGTGTCCGGAGCGGAGAAGGCGTCGACGTTGCGCCGGGCCAGCTCCCGGGCTCCCTCCAGGTCCCCGGCGTGGGCGTGGAGCGCGCCGCAGCACGCCTGCCCGCGGGCGGCCACCACGTCGCAGCCGTTGCGGCGCAGCACCGCGGCGGTGGCGACGTTCACGCGCCGGAAGAGTCCGTGCTGGACGCATCCCCGCAGCATGGCCACACGACGGGCGGGCCCACCCCGCACCGCGACGGCGTCGGCCCGGGCCCTTGCCCGGTCCAGCACGCTCTCCGTCGGATGCGCCGCGGGCGATCCGCCGCCGGAGCCGGGCGGCTGCGTGCCGGCCCCGCCGGTCTCGGCGGCGTCCTCCTCCGTGGCGCTGCTCTCGTCCGCCTTCCAGCCGTGTCGCCGCGGCGGCCCTCCCGCTCCGCGCAAGCCGGACCACGGGCGCGTCGCGCCGAGCATCGCCAGGCCGAACCGGACTCGGGAGAAGCGGCGAGGCAGGCTGCGGACGAGGCCGTGCACCAGGCCCGAGCTGCGGAGCGCGCGCCCCAGCCAGAGGACGAAGGCGGTCAGTCCCGTGCTGCGGAAGATCCGCAGCATGACCCGGGTCGGCCACGGCATCCCCCGGGCGCGCGCCGAGACCTCCCGCGCCCGCTCCAGCAGGAAGCCGTACTGCACCCCCGACGGACACACCGTCTCGCAGGCCCGGCAGCCGAGGCAGCGGTCGATGTGCTCGGCGAACGCCTCCGACTCGGCGGCGAGGCGGCCCTCCACCACGGCGCGCATGAGATAGAGGCGGCCGCGGGGTGAGTCGTTCTCGTCGCCCAGCCGGGTGTACGTCGGGCACGCCGTAAGGCAGAAGCCGCAGTGCACGCACGCGAGCAGCCGGTCTTCCTGCTCGGCCAGCGCCGCGTTCAGGGCTCCGTGTGGCGTGCCGACACTTCGGGGCTCCGTCATGCCTCTCCTCTACACCACGTAGCGGCCGGGCGCCAGCACGCCGGCCGGATCGAATCTGCGCTTCAGCTCCCTCATGATCGCGAGGACGTGCGGGTCGACGGGCCCGAACGGGTCCGCCTCCTTCAGGACCCCCGCCGCCCGGTCCACGACCAGCGTCCCGTGCTGACCCGGGTGCCCCGCTCCCGCCAGCTCCTCCCGAGCCGCGTCCACCGCGTCGGCCGCGTGGGCGCCGGCCGGTCCGACCTCGCCGGGACCGACGAGCAGGCGCACGATGCCGTCTGCGGCGTGGGCGACGACGCAGGGACCGCCGCCGGGCGCCCCGCCGTCGGGGGCGCCGCCGCCGCCGAGCGCCCGGGCCAGCGCCAGCGCGGCCTCCAGCGTCTCGGCCAGGCACGCCGGCGGCCGGGCGAGACGCAGCACGCCGGGCGACGTGGCCTCGGCTTCGGCCACGCGGGCCAGCACGTCGTCGGCGCCCTCCGCTACCGGCAGGTCCGCCGCGGCCGCGACGCGGCGGCCCAGGTCCTCGACCCGCTCCTCGCCACCCGTAAGGCGCGCGATCAGCAGCCACGGGCCGGCGGCCTGCCGCCCGCCGCGGCCCTCCGTACTGCCCTCCGCCACAAGGCCCGGCGAGACGATCTCGAGGGCCGCCGGCTCCAGCCGCTCCGCGCGGATGCGGCCTGCGGCGGCCGCAGCAGCCCCTGCGTCGTGCGCGCGGAACCCGAGGACCACGTCCCGGGCCGGGCGCGCGTACAGGCGGAGCGTCGCGGCCGTGAGGACGCCGAGCGTGCCTCGGCTGCCCACGAGCAGGCGGACGAGGTCGTAGCCGGCGACGTTCTTGACGACGCGGCCGCCCACGCGCAGAACGTGCCCCGCGCCGTCGACGAAGGAGAGGCCGAGGGCGTAGTCCCGCGGCGTCCCGTAGGCGGCCCGGAGCGGCCCCGCCGCCGCCGTGGCGAGGGTGGCGCCCACGGTCGCGGCGGAGCGGACGGGCGGATCGAGGGGCAGCCACTGCCCGTTCGCGCCCACGCGATCGGCGAGGGCGGCGTGCGATTCGCCCGCCCGGACGGTGACGGTCAGCTCGTCGGGATCGTACTCGGTCGCGCCCGTCAGGCGGCGGGTGGAGAGGACCACGTCGACGCCCGCGGGCGTGCGGCCGCCGTCCAGGCGCGTGCAGCCGCCGGCCGGCTCGACGCGCCAGCCTTCCCGCGCAGCTTCGGCGACCACGGCGGCGACGGCGTCCGCGTCCGCCGGCTCGACGAGGGCGCGGGGACTCACGCCGCGTACGGCGGGGAGGTCCGCCCCCTGCCGGACGGCGTCCGTACCGGCGAGCTGGCGGAGCCGGGTGACGAGGGCGTCAGCCAACGTCGCCTTCCTCGATGCGCGTCGCGGGACCCGTCCACTCGCGGCACGAGTGGATGGGAAGGACCTTGCCTGGATTGGCGCGGCCGTCGGGGTCGAAGACGCGCCGGACGTCGCACATGAGGGCCAGCTCGTCGGCGCCATAGACCAGGTCCATGTAGTCCCGCTTGTCTAGCCCGACGCCGTGCTCGCCCGTGATCGTGCCGCCCGCGTCCACGCACGCCTGCATGATCTCCTTCGACGCGCGGTGGACGCGCTCCACCTGGTCCGGGTCGCGGCGGTCGAAGACGATGTTCGGGTGGAGGTTCCCGTCCCCCGCATGGAAGACGTTGGTGACGGTGAGCCCCTCCCGCTCGCCGATGGCGCGGATGCGGCGGAGCACGGCGGGCAGCTTCGTGCGCGGCACGACGGCGTCCTGAACGAGGAGCTCGGGAGCGAGGCGGCCGAGGGCGCCGAACGCCTTCTTGCGGCCCTGCCAGAGGCGCTGCCGCTCGGCCTCGTCCCGTGCGCGCCGGACCTCCCGGGCGCCGTGGGCCGTGCAGATCTCCCGCACCCGGTCCGCCTCGGCGCCGAGGCCCGCGCGAGCGCCGTCCAGCTCGACGACGAGCGCGGCGTCGGCGTCCGTCGGGTAGCCGGCGGCGTAGATGCTCGCCTCCACGGCACGGATCGTCGGGCCGTCGATCATCTCCAGCGCCGCCGGAAGGAGGCCCGCGGCGATGATCGCGCTGACGGCACGGGCCGCGTCCTCGAGGTCGTCGAAGATGCCGAGGAGCGTCTCCACCGCCTCGGGCAGGGGGGTGAGCTTCACCTCGATCTCGGTGGCGACCCCGAAGGTGCCCTCGCTGCCCACGAACAGACCCACGAGGTCGTACCCGACGCGCTCGCCTCCGTCCGCGCCGAGGCGTACGACGGCGCCGTCCGGAAGCACGACCGTGAGGCCGAGGATGTGGTTGCTCGTGACGCCGTACTTCAGGCAGTGGGGCCCGCCCGCGTTCTCGGCGACGTTGCCGCCGAGGGTGCACGCGGCCTGGGAGCTGGGGTCGGGCGTGTACTGGAGACCGTAGGGAGCCGCCTCCCGGGACAGACGGACGTTCACGACGCCGGGCTGGACGCGCGCGGTCCGGTTCACGGGGTGGATGTCCAGAATCCGGGTCATGCGGGCCGTGGACACGGCGACGGCGTCCTCCATGGCGAGGGCGCCGCCGGACAGACCGGTCCCGGCCCCGCGGGGCACGAAGGGGATGCCTGCGGCGTGCAGGCGGCGCAGCACGGCGGCGGTCTCCTCCGTGCTGCGGGGGAACACGACTGCCCGCGGGCGCACCCGATACGCCGTCAGGCCGTCGGACTCGTAGACGAGGAGGCGGCCGGGATCGGTGATCACGCCGTCGTCGCCCACCAGGGCGCGCAGCTCGACGGCGAGCTCGTCCGGCAGGCTCATGCCAGCTCCCATCGAGGGCCGACGCGCCGCACGCGGCCTTCGGAGCACAGGTGGTCGAGGTAGGCCCGCATGGCGCCGGCGGCCGCGGCGCGCAGACCGGGCGCCAGTGCCGGACCGTACACCCTGTCGACGAGGGTGTCGAGGCCTGCGGGTCCGGCGGCGAGGGCGTCGAGGGCCTGGCGGAGGCGCTCGGAGCGATGCTCGACGTAGCGGTCGAGGGCGGCGCGCGGGTCCTCGAACGGCTCGCCGTGGGCGGGATAGATCACGGAGGGCTCGAGGGCGCGGAGTCGGCGCAGGGAGGCGAGGTAGCGGCCGAGGTCGCCGTCGGGCGGCGCCACGAGGGCCGAGTCCTGGCCGCCGAGCATGAGGTCGCCGCAGAACACCGCGCTCGCCGCGGGCCAGTGGAAGGCCGCGTGGTCGGCGGTGTGACCCGGCGTCGCGAGGGTCGTGAGCGGCCCCTGATCGGTCTCCACGACGTCGCCCTCGGCCAGGGTCCCGTGCCCGAAGCAGCGGACCGGCGCGCCGGTGCGGCGGGACAGGTTCGGCGCCGCGCCGGCATGGTCCGGATGGAGATGCGTCAGGAGGATGGCGGCGACGCGTCCGCCACCGACCGCGTCGACGATCGCGTCGACGTGCGCGGGCAGATCGGGCCCCGGGTCCACGACGGCGACGCGGTGCGCGCCGACGAGGTGGGTCCAGGTCCCGTCCAGGGTGAGGGGCGATGGGTTCGGCGCGCGCAGGCGCCGGGGTGTGGGGGCGGGAGCGCCGCCCGCAGCCGAACGCGGCGGCGCCCCCACGTCGGTGCTACCGGCGCTCCGCCATGAGGACCTCGGCCAGCTTGTCCGCGATGGCCTGGACCTCCTGCTCGTCCGTGTCGCCGAAGGCCTCGGCCTTGTGGCTGTCGATGTCGATCTGGCCGAGGACCGTGTCGCCGGCGCGGATCAGGACCACCAGCTCCGACTTCACCCGGGGGTTGCAGGCCAGGTAGTTCTCGACCTTGGTAACGTCGGGAACGTTCTGGTTCTTCCCCTCGGCGACGGCGGTGCCGCAGACGCCTTCCCCCACGGGGATGCGGGCATGCTCCGTCGGCTTGCCGATGTAGTTGTGGAGCCAGAGGATCTTCTCGTCGGCGTCGTACAGGTACGCGCCCACCCAGTTGTAGCGCTCGTCGGCGGCCTTCACCGCCTTGATCGCCTCGCGCAGGATCGCGTCGGAGAGGAAGCCCTCCTCGCGCATCTCCTGCAGCCGCTTCACCACCTTGGTCGAATCCATGTCCTCGCCAATCGCTGTTCAGTTGTCCGCGGTGCGTACGCCGGTCGCCGTGTACGCCGGAGCGAGTCCGTCGTTCCCTCGAAGAGGTCGGCGGCCCGGCCCGCGAGCCGTCCGGCTCATCACCGCGGGACCAGGTCCGTGTCGGGTCCCAGGTCCCGGACGAATGCGGCGATGAGGCGGGCCGCAGCGTCCAGATCCCGGGTGCTCACGATCTCGTTGGGCGAATGCATGTAGCGGTTCGGGACCGAGACCAGGCCCGTCGGCACGCCGGTACGGGTAAGGTAGATCGCGTCCGCGTCCGTCGACGTGTAGCGGGGCGACGCCGCGATCGTGTACGGGATCGACTCCCGCTCCGCCGCCTCCACCAGCCGGTCGAATACGACGGGATGGGCCGCCGAGCCGCGCGTCAGGACCGGCCCGCCGCCCAGCTTGTGCTCGCCCAGCTCCTTCTTCTCGATCATCGGCGCGTCCGTCGAGAACGTCACGTCCACGACGATGGCGACGTCCGGCTCGAGGGCGAACGCGCTCGTGCGCGCGCCGCCGCCGGAATGCCCGATCTCCTCCTGCGACGTCGCCACGGCGGTGGTCCGAGCCCGGGGCGGGTCGGCCGACAGCATGCGCAGCGCCTCGAGGACGACGTACGCGCCGATCCGGTTGTCGATGGAGCGGCTCGCGATCCTGTCGTTGCCCAGCTCGACGAGCTTCGCGTCGATGACGCCGCCGTCGCCGACGCGCAGCCCCAGTTCCTTCACCTCGTCCCGGCTCGCCGCGCCCACGTCGATCCAGAGGTCCGTCAGCCTGGACGCCTTTTCGCGCTCCTCGCTCTTCATGAGGTGGATCGGCTTCTTGCCGATGACGCCCTTCACCGGCCCCTTCTGGCCGAGCAGCACGATGCGCTGCCCCACCAGGACCTGGGGGTCCCAGCCGCCGATCCCGTCGATGTAGAGGAAGCCGTCGTCGTCGACGTGGGTGATCATCACGCCGATCTCGTCGATGTGCCCCGCGAGCATGACGCGCGGCGCGCCTGCGCCCGCCAGCGTCGCCATGGAGTTGCCGCTCACGTCGACGGCGACCTCGTCCGCGAAGGACTCCGCCTCCTCGCGCCAGACGCGGCCCGGCGCCGCCTCGAAGCCGCTCGGGCCCGGCGTGTCGAGCAGCCGCCTCAGGAATTCGATCGATGCCACCACACCTCACCGGTTCGGTTCGCGCTGCCCCGGTCGGGGAGCGCGGGGAAGGTAGGGGCTGCCGGGGACGCTCCGCCAGTGCGGCGACGTCGCGGACCCTTCCGGCCGCCCGGCGGTACTCTTCGGCGCCGGACGCAGCCAACCACGGGAGCGCCATGGAGCAGACGTATTTCCGCCGCGGCTTCGGACTCAAGAAGGAAGTCGAGCCGATCCTCGAGTCCGAGTACCACTCGAACCTCGTCGAGGAGATCCGCGCACAGGACTACACGGCCACGTTCGGGGACGTCACCGTCCGCATGGCCCGGCAGTTCGGATTCTGCTACGGCGTCGACCGCGCCGTCGACTACGCGTACGAGACCGCGCACAAGTTCCCCGACCGGCGGATCTTCCTCCTCGGCGAGATCATCCACAACCCGTTCGTCAACCGGCGCATGTCCGAGAAGGGCATCCGCTTCATCCACCCCGGGGAGGACGGCGCGTTCGACTTCTCCGGCCTGACGCCCGACGACGTCGTCATCCTGCCGGCCTTCGGGGCCACGCTGAAGGATTTCAAGCGGCTGCAGGAGACCGGCAGCATCCTGGTCGATACCACGTGCGGCTCCGTGCTCGTCGTCTGGAAGCGCGTCGACCAGTACGCCCGCGACGGGTTCACCGCCCTGGTGCACGGCAAGGCGTACCATGAGGAGACGCGCGCGACCGTCTCCCAGACGCAGAACCACGAGGGCGGCCGCTACATCATCGTCCGGGACATGGCCGAGGCCCGCCTCGTCTGCGACTACATCGAGCAGGCGCCCGAAGCGCTGGGGCGGGACGCCTTCCTCGAGCACTTCCGCGAGAAGGTCACGCCCGGCTTCGACCCCGACGCCGACCTCCAGCGCATCGGCGTCGCCAACCAGACGACCATGCTCGCCGGCGACTCCCTCGCCATCGCCGCGGAGGTGAAGAAGAGCCTCGTCCGCCGCTACGGCGACGCCTCCATCGACGAACACTTCCGATCCTTCGACACCATCTGCTCCGCCACGCAGGAGCGGCAGGACGCGGTCAAGGACATGATGCAGTCGCCCCCGGACGTCATGCTCGTCATCGGCGGCTACAACTCCTCCAACACCAACCACCTGGCACACATGTGCCGGCAGTACACCCGCACCTTCCACATCGCGGATTCCGATCGGATCGACCCCGCCGCCAACCGCATCCGCCACAAGCCCGACCTCCCGGCCGACACCCCGGAGGAGACCACCGACGGGTGGCTACCCGACGGACCGTTCTCCATCGGCGTCACCGCCGGCGCGTCGACGCCCAACAACAAGATCGGAGAAGCCGTCGCCCGGGTTCTGGAGACGCGACGCGGGTAGGCGGCCTGCGGGGCCGCAGAGCCGCCGGCGGCCCCGTCCGGACGGCGACCGGCGAACGGGATTCCGATGGCCCGCTCCGTGCATGAGGTGATGGCGGGGGACGAAGGGGAATCTCAACGGCAAATCAGTGTCCAACATGCGCTTACGGAAACGCGAACGGAAGCACGAGCGGCGAGGGTGGCCGTGGCGGGCCGCATGGCCGGCGGCGCTTGCGTGCGCGCTGGCCTGGCTCGCGCCGGCGTCCGTCGCCGCCGCGGGGGCCGGGCGGCCGGACGGGGCGGCCGCGGGTCAGGGCGGGCCGGTCGCGGTGGCGGCGGTCGACAGCGGTGGTGCGTCGAGCGCCCGTGCGGGCGCGCGCAGCGGCGGGCACATCGTCGTCTCCCTCGGCGCGCGGCGGCTCTGGTACATCGTCGGCGCGGACACGGTGCTCGCGGCGAAGGTGGCGGTGGGGCGCGGCACGACGTTCGAGTACGGCGGAAGGACGTACCGGTTCTACACGCCCCGGGGCCGACGCCGGATCCTGGACAAGTCCTCGGACCCGATGTGGATCCCGCCGGACTGGCACTACTTCGAGAAGGCGGTGGAGAACGGCTGGACGGTCGTGGAGCTGAAGCAGGGTGAGCGGACGATGCTGGGCGACAGCACGTGGCTCGAGATGCACGGCGACACGGTGGGCCGCGTGGACCGGCAGGGCCGCTGG
This sequence comes from uncultured Gemmatimonadales bacterium, assembly GCA_963728445.1. Lineage (GTDB taxonomy): Bacteria > Gemmatimonadota > Gemmatimonadetes > Longimicrobiales > RSA9 > CAVSJO01. The sequence goes on from CAVSJO010000008.1 coordinate 173,957, forward strand.
CGGCCGTGGACGCAGGGAATGGAGATCGTGTTCGGCGACACGCTCTACGTTCCGCCGTTCGGCTCGGTGCAGCGGCGCATCCCGGAGGCGCTGGGCCCGTACAAGCTGGCGCTGGGCGACGGCTACTACATCCACGGAACGAACCCGTACGACGAGGATTCCATCGGGAACGCTGTGAGCCACGGCTGTATTCGCATGAGCAACGACCAGCTGGCGCTGCTTTACCCGCTGGTGCGCGTCGGTACGCCCGTCTATATCCATTAGGAGAGGCACCGACGAGACGAGCGGCACCGCTCGCGCCCGCCGGGCGCGGCCGGTGCCGCTGCGCATTTCGAACCGCGGAGGGAGAAGGGACGATGGCGACGGACGCGAAGCCGATCAGCGAGCGAGGGTACGCGCATCCGGAGGTGCTCGTCTCGACGTCGTGGGTCGAGGACCACCTGGACGACCCCACGGTGCGCGTCGTGGAGGTGGACGAGGACGTGCTGCTGTACGAGACCGGGCACGTGCCCGGGGCCGTGAAGATCGACTGGGTGGCGGACCTGAACGATCCGCTGCTGCGGGACTACATCCAGCCGGAGGACGTGCAGGCGCTGCTCCGCCGGCACGGCGTGTCCGCGGACACCACGCTGGTGCTCTACGGAGACAAGAACAACTGGTGGGCGACGTACGCCTTCTGGGTCTTCCGGCTCTTCGGCCTGGAGCGGATGAAGATCATGGATGGCGGCCGCGCGCTGTGGGAGCAGGAGGGACGGCCGATGTCCACGGAAACGCCCCACTATCCGGAAGGTGACGTGGCGGTCACCGCCCGGACGGACGCGGCGATCCGGGCGTTCCGGGAGGACGTCATGGCTCACGTACAGAGCGGCGGCGGACTCGTGGACGTTCGAAGCCCGGAGGAGTTCCGGGGCGAGCGGCTGCACATGCCGGACTATCCCAACGAGGGCGCCCTTCGCGGCGGCCACATCCCGGGGGCGCACAACGTCCCGTGGAGCCGTGCGGTCGATCCGGGGACGCACACGTTCCTGCCGGTGGAGGCGCTCCGCTCGATCTACACCGGCGAGTGCGGCCTCACGCCCGACCAGGAGGTCGTGACGTACTGCAGGATCGGCGAGCGCTCGTCCCACTCCTGGTTCGTGCTGCACTACCTGCTCGGCTTCGACCGTGTCCGGAACTACGACGGCTCGTGGACGGAGTGGGGCAACCTCGTCCGGGCGCCGATCGAGCGATGAAGGGAGCGTAGTCGTGGACCGGCAGACGCGCATCCAGCTTCTGGTGGATCACTATAAGAACCCGCGCCACCGAGGCACCCTGGAGTCGCCGGACGTGTCGATGCCCGGCGGCAATCCGGGCTGCGGCGACGTCGTCACGATCCATCTCCGGACGAAGGAAGACGCAGTCGAGGAGCTGGCGTTCGAGGGCGAGGGCTGCACGATCTCGCAGGCGGCCGCGTCGATCCTGGCGCAGCGGATCAACCGGAAGAAGCCGAGCTTCGCCGAGATCGACGCCATGAGCTACGAGGAGATGATCGAGCTGCTCGGGGAGGACATCGTGGGCTCGCGTCCTCGCTGCGCCACCCTCGCGCTGGGCACGCTCAAGGCCGCGGTGCGGCGGCTGGAGATGGACCGGCGCCTGCGAGCGGCCGGCCGGAGCGACGAAGAGATCGCCGAGATGCGCGCCGCGCTGACGCGACAGGCGTCGGGTGGCCTGGTATTCGGGGCGGGCGCCGCGGAGGCGGCCGGCCCGGCAGAGGCAGCTGGACCGTCGGAAGCAGGAGGCCCCGCGGAGGAGGGCCGCGATGCGGCGGCCGGTGGCGCGGAGACGGATCCGGCCCCCTGAGGGCGCGGCTGCGGTGCGCCGTCCCCGGCGAATGCCCGGCGCTACGAAGGCGGCCGCTGAAGGCTGCCGCGGATGCGGGCGACGAGCATGTCGATGGCGACCCGGTTGTGCCCGCCGCCGGGCACGATGACGTCCGCGTAGCGCTTGCTCGGCTCGACGAACTCCAGGTGCATGGGACGGACCGTGCGGGTGTACTGGTCGAGAACGGACTCGACGGAGCGGCCGCGCTCCTCGACGTCCCTGCGCAGCCGGCGGATGAACGTGCTCCACCAGGAGCGTGGTCTCCAGGGCGTCCGGATGATCGTAGTTCTTGTGGCGCGGGGCGCCGCCGGGCACGGCGCCGAGGTCCCTGTAGTACGAGTCCTGGTGGATGACGGCGACGACGTCGTCACCCAGTCCCCGGATGATCTCCCGTACGACCGTCGTCTTGCCGCTTCCGGAGCCGCCGGCGACCCCGATGATGAGGGGCCGACTCACGCGCCGGCGCTGGCGGCCGGCCGGCCCGCTACGGCAGCGGCCAGGCGGTCGATGCCGTCACGGAGCTCCGCCTCCGAGGCGGCGTACGAAAGCCGCACGAAGCGGTCGTCCCCGAACGCCTCCCCCGGCACGAGGGCGAGACCGGTCTCCTCGACGAGCCAGCGGCAGAACGCCACGGAGCCGGCTCGCGCCTCGTCGTCGTACCAGGAATCGGCCCGGAAGAAGAGGTAGAAGGCGCCGTCCGGCTGGACGAAATCCGCTTCCGGGAAGCGGTCCCGGAAAAGGGAGACGACGAGGTCCCGCCGCGCCCGGAATGCGTCCCGCATGCGCAGAACGTCCGCCTCCGCATCCCCGCGGAAGGCCACCGCAGCCGCGTACTGGGACGGCGTGCTCGCGTTGGACGTCGTGTGACCCTGCACCGCCGCGATGCGGGCGGTGACTTCGGCCCCGGCGTACGAGTAGCCGATGCGCCAGCCCGTCATGGCGTAGTTCTTCGACGCGCCGCCGATCACGACGTCCCTCTCGTGCAGCGGGCCCAGGTCGAGCAGGCCGGCGGCCCGATCGGTCGTGAAGCAGATGCGGTTGTAGATCTCGTCGCTGATGACGGCGACGTCGTTGCGGTGCGCCCACTCCACCACGGCCCGCAGCTCCTCCGCTGAGTAGACGGCGCCGCTGGGGTTCGTGGGCGAATTGAGCAGCAGTCCGGCGGCGCCCCCGGCGGCTGCGTCGCTCAGCAGCGCCGGAGTCAGCTTGTGTCCCGCACCCTCGTCGCCCGCCACGACGACCGGCTCCGCCCGGGCGAGACGCACGATCTCCGGGTAGCTCGTCCAGTACGGCGCCGGGATCAGCACGCGGTCGCCCGGGCCGAAGAGGCTGAAGCACGCGTTGAAGAGCGCCTGCTTCGCGCCCGTGCTCACGACGACGCCGGCGGGGTCGACCGCCACCGCCCGTCCGCGGCCCAGCTCGGCGGCGACCGCCTTGCGGATCTCGGGCGTGCCGCCTACCGGCGTGTAGCCCGTCCTGCCGTCCTCGATGGCCCGAATCCCGGCGCGGGACACGATCTCCGGGGTCGGGAAGTCGGGCTCGCCGGCGCTCAGGTCCACCACGTCGCGGCCGGCGGCGGCGAGCTGCTTGGCGAGTGCGGCGACGGCGAGGGTGGCGGAAGGCTTGATATCGGCGACATTCGGGCTGGTCCGCACGTTCCACTCCTTCGCTGTGTCCATGGCTGGCAGCGGCCCGCAGCGCGGGGTCCCGCGTTTCGGGCCGGACTCTGAAGATGCGGTGCCGGGACGGACGGGACAACGCCCCGGCGGCGCGTCGCTTGCACCCTCGAACTGCGGCGGGCAGATTACGCGGCCCCCGGAACGTGGCCGAGCACGGTCGCGTCAGAGGGGTGGGCGGGGCAGCGGTCGGAGGACAGATGTCGGGGGACTCGAGTCGTGGACGGGTGAGGTTCTTCACCGACTACGCCTGCCCGTTCAGCTACCTGGCCGAGCACGTGGTCGAGCGGCTTGGAGATTCCGGACCGGCGGTGGAGCGGGTGGGACTGCAGCTCCGGCCGGAGCCCACACCGCTTCCGGCGCCGGACGCGCCGGAGCTCGACCGCCAGTGGGAGGAGGCCATCCTGCCGCTCGCGCGTCGCATGCGGGTGGACGCGCGCCGCCCGGGCGTAGTCCCGCGCACCGCGAAGGCCCACGAAGCCGCGGCGTTCGCGCGTCGGCACGGCGCCTTCGACCGGCTCCACCGGGCGATCTTCCGCGCCTACTTCGTGGAGGGGCGGGACATCGGCCGCATCGACGAGCTCGTGCACCTCGCAGGCGCGGTCGGCCTGGACGAGACGGAGCTCCGGATCGCCCTCGACATCGATGCGTTCGCCGACGCCGTGGCGGAGGCGGAGCAGGAGGCCGCGCGCTCCGGGGTGACCGGAGTGCCGGCCTTTGCCACGAATGAGGAGACGGTACTGGGGCTTCAGCCGCCGGGCGTGCTCATCGCCCTCGCGGCCGGCGGCGCCGAACGTCGCCGCACCTGAACTCGAGGAGCCACTGAATGGGCACGTACGAACGAAACACCGTGACGCCGGTGCGGGAGGTCCTCCGCGTCGCAGAGGAGTTCCTGTCGGCCCGGATCCCGATCCGGAAGGTGGCGGGCGACGCGCACTCCGTCACCCTCGAGGGCGGAGACGGCCGCGCGGTAGTCTCCGCACATCGCCACGGCATGGACACGGTGGTGAGCGTCGCGACCGATCAGGTGCGGACCTCCCGCATCGACGGCGAAGCACAGCATTTCCTGAATCAACTGCCGTACCAGCCCGGCGACAAGCCGCAGCTGTAGGCACGAAAGGCGTCGGGACACACACGATGGCGGAACCCGAGTACACCGAGCTGGGACTCACGGAGCGCACCGCAGCCGCCGCGCTGGCGGCTGGCTGGGACGCGCCGACCTACCTCCAGCGGATCGCGATCCCCGTGATCCGGCGGGGCGGCAATGCCGCCCTCCTGGCGACCTCCGGCGCCGGGGTGGTCGGCGCCTGGGGCCTCCCCCTCCTCGACCGCCTGCTGGAGGAAGGCGACGCCGGGACCGGCACCCCGCGCGCCCTCGTCCTCGCGCCCACGCCGGAGCAGGCCGCGGCGCGCGCCGTCTGCCTCGGCCGCCTGGCCAGGCGGAACGGATCTCCGCATCGCCGCGCTCTCGCCCGCGTGGCCCGCGCCGGCCGAAGCCGCCGTCCTCGTCGCGGATCCCGCCGCCGCCCTGGCGGCCATGAAGGGGTCCCGCCTGAAGCTCGAGGGCGTCGCCGCGGTCGTGGTGGACGGGATCGACGCCATCGCCGCCCTCGACGGCCTCGAAGCCGTCGAGGCTCTGGTCGGGGCTGCGCCCCGGGACGCGCAGCGGATCGTCAGCGGCGGCGATGACGACGCGCTGGACGAGTTCGTCGAGCGCCACGGCCGCCGCGCCGTTCGATTCCCGCCCCGCCCCGCGGACGCCCGCGCTTCGGCCGCCAGCGGTCCTGCGGGCGCCACGACGGGCTATCTCGTCGTTACGGCCGCCGGCCGCGCGGAGGCCGTCGCAGCCCGGATCGCCGCGGGCGATCCCGGCCAGCGCTGGCGCGTTCCGGTGCGGACGCCGCGCGAGGCGAACGTCCTCGTGACGGATCTGCGAGCTCGCGGCTTCGACGCCGCGACGGGCGGGTCCGAGGACGCCCGCGTGCTCGTGACGTCCGCCGCGGAGCCGGACACGGGCGACGACGATCGCGCGGTCCTGAGCGCGAGTCCCCCCTTCGACGCCGGGACGCTGCGCGCCCTTCACGGCACCTCGGGCGGCGTGGTGCTGCTGGAGGCGCGGGAGCTGCCCCACCTCCGGCGCATCGCCGCGGAGGCGGGCGTGCCGCTTACCGCCGCGGCCGGCGCCGCGCACGCCGGCGGCGCACCCGACACCGTTCACGCGTTCCGCCAGACCGTGCGGCGCGCGCTCCAGGAGGAAGACGTGGACGCGCAGCTCCTGGTCCTCGGCCCGCTCCTCGAAGAAGCGTCCGGAGCCGAGATCGCCGCCGCCCTCGCGGCGCTGCTGCGCCAGCGCCGGCCTGCCGTTCCGGCGCCGCAGGCCCAGGCGCCGCAGGTCGCTTCGGCCGTGCCCTCGTCCTCATCCCCGCCGCCGCCGACCGCCGGGCCCGCGATGACGGGACTGTTCATCAGTCTCGGCGACAAGGACCGCATCCGACCCGGCGACCTCGTGGGCGCCATCACCGGCGAGGCCCAGGTGCGGGGCGAACAGATCGGCCGCATCGAGATCCGCGAGACGTTTTCACTCGTGGAGGTCGAACAGAGCATCGCCGAGCGGGTCATCGGCGCGCTGAACGGCACGACGCTCCGGGGACGCAGCGTGCGGGTCGACTACGACAGGAAGTCGGGCGGCTCGCCGGGGGCCACCGGGCAGCACTCGCCAGGCGGCGCGCGGAATCAGCCGCCCCGGGGGCGCCCTCCCGGGGGACGCCCATCGGGCGGGCGGCCTTCCGGCGGTCGGCCTTCCGGCGGGCGGCCTTCCGGCGGGCGGCCTTCCGGCGGGCGGCCTTCGGGCGGTCGACCCTCTGGCGGACGGCCTTCGGGCGGACGGACGGGCGGAGGAGGCGAGCGCGGCAACCGCTGAGGATCGCGGGTGACGAGGCGGGGCGCTGTACCACGGCGGCTGCAGCGAAAAAAGAGCGGGCCGCGCCGAGTGATCGGCGCAGCCCGCTCTCGCGTGGACCCGCGTGGGTCCGGCCTACTTCACGGCGTCCTTCAGGCCCTTGCCGGCCCGGAAGGAGGGGCTTGTGGATGCCCCGATCTTGATCTCCTTGCCGGTGCGGGGGTTCCGCCCCATGCGAGCCTTCCGCTTCCGGGTTTCGAACGTGCCGAAGCCGGTGATCTGAACCCGGTCGCCTTTCTTAAGCGCCGAGGCGATGATCCCCTTGTTGGCCCCGAACAACGCGTCGACAGCCTTCTGGGCGTCGGACTTCGTCAGGTTCGATTTGTCGGCCAACTTCTGTACCAGCTCCGACTTGTTCATCGCGCACTCCTCGCCGAGGTGGATGGTGTGACGGCTCGGTCCCGAACGGACTCCCATCGTCGCTGCGGCGACCCTTGCGCGGCTCCGGCGGAAACGGGCAAGTTGTCGCCCGCGGCGCCCGCCGCGCGAGTCGCCGATCCGGGCGGTTCTGCCGGACAGGACGACGCACCCTCACACTAGAGCGGGGGCATGGGTGCGTCAAGAGAGTTGCCAGTAAACATCGGCACTTCCGGCTGCCGGACCCCCGCTGACAGGCCGTGGATTTCCCTCCGAAGCGAGTCGAATGGAGTCCGGAACCGAACCGCTCTGGCAGCGTGAGCTCGAGGTCGCCCGCGAGATCACCCAGGCCTTCCTCACGGCCGCGCAGCCCCTCGAGGTCTATCGCCTCGCCCTGGCCCGGGTGCTCCCCCTGGTCAACGCGACGTTCGCATCCGTCTTCCTGCGGGAAGAGAACGATCCGGACCTGCTCCGGCTCGTGTGCGCCCAGAACTGGCCGCAGGCCTCCGCCCGCTTCCTGAGCCAGCTGCGGATCCGCGTCGGTCGCGGGCCGACGGGCCGGGCCGTGGCGGAAAACGCCGCCGTCGCAGTGGAAGACGTGTTCGTAGACCCCACGCTGCGCGAGTGGTGGGAGCCTGCCCACGAGATCGGCTTCGCTTCTCTCATCTCCCTGCCGCTGCGCACGGACACGGCGACGATGGGCGCGCTCAGCTTCTACTTCGAGAAGCCCCACGACTTCCGCGACGACGAGGTCGCCCTTCTCAGCCTGATCGCCGATCAGCTCTCCGCGACCGCCGAGCGGGCCCATCGCATGGAGTCCCTCGAGGCGAGGAATCGCGAGCTCGAGCGGCGCATCGAGGAGATGCGGGGCCACATGAAGGACGCGGAAGAGGCGCGTCGCCTGAAGGACGAGTTCCTGGCCAACATGAGCCACGAGCTCCGCACGCCCCTCAGCTCCATCCTCGGCTACGCCTACCTTCTCCACAGCGGCAACGAGGGAGAGCTGACCGAGGCACAGTCGTCGATCGTCAGAAAGATCGAGCACTCGGGAAGCGCGCTGCAGAGGCTCATCACGGACCTGCTCGATCTGTCCCAGCTCAAGCTCGGGCGGACCGCGATGCGGCCGACGCCCGGAGAGGCGGTGCAACTCTTCGAGCAGGCCGCGGCAGCGGTCGGCGATCCTCCCGAGGGCGTCGAGCTTCGCGTCGAGACTCCGGACGGCAGGATCCCCGTCACGACGGACGGCGAAAAGGTGGTGAAGATCCTGGAGAACCTGCTCTCGAACGCGTACAAGTTCATGACGAAAGGAGAGGTACGGGTCACCGTGCGCCAGCAGCGCGGGTTCGCCGCCTCCGGGATCGCCCGGCGGCCCGACGACGCGGCCTCGAACCTCGGCCGCGGACCCATCGTGGAGTGGGTCGTGGAGGACGGCGGGATCGGCATCGAGCCCGACGACATGGAGTCGATCTTCGACGAGTTCCGGCAGGTCGACGGCTCATCCACCCGCCTCTACGGCGGCACCGGCCTCGGTCTCGCCCTGTCGCTGCGGCTCGCACGGCTCCTGCGAGGTGAGATCCTCGTGGCGAGCGAGCCGGGCGAAGGCTCTACGTTCACACTGCGCCTTCCGGCGTCGCCAGCCACGGGTATCGAGAGCAAAGGAGCCGGCTGAACGGGCCTGCCCGGGAGGCCGGCCGCACCGGATTCGAGAGACTGCAGCGCGGGACAGGCCGGAACATGATCGATTACGAGGGCGCCTGGGAGCGGGCGGAGCCGTTCAAGCAGTTCGTCGACAGCGCTTCCCACCAACGTGAGATGTGGCTCGGCGTGTACCAGCGGACTGTCGTCCCCGAGTCCCTGGTGGACCGCGCCGCGGCGGCCGGCGGGCCGTGGCGAATTCTCGTTCTCGCCGAGGACTGGTGCGGTGACGCGTTCAATACCGTGCCCGTCATCGCACGGCTCGCGGACCGAATTCCCGATGTGGAGGTGCGGATCCTCAAGCGGGACGAGAATCCCGCCGTCATGGAGGCGCATCTCACGGGCACCGCGCGCTCGATTCCCGTCGTCATGCTGCTGGACGGGGAGTTCCGGGAGCACGGATGGTGGGGTCCGAGACCCGCGGAGCTCCAGGAATGGTTCCAGGCGGAGGGCCGCGCGATGGAATCGAAGGACCGCTACAGGGAGATCCGTCGCTTCTACGCCCGGGACCGCGGCCGCACGACGCTCGAGGAGATCATTCGGATGATGGAGCGTGGCTCGCGGAGAGACCCCGCCGCGGCCTGACCGCACCCGACCCAAGGCGCGGCCGCACGTCCACGGCGACGGCCGCGCCGACGGCAAGGAGGGCGGCCGGCTCGACGAGGGCGAGGCGCGCGGCGAGCGGCCAGAGCGTCCCGAGATCCGGATAGCGCAGGTCGAGCAGCCCCGTTGCGGCAAACAGGTTCGCGCCGGCAGGACTGGCCGCGGCCGCGGCCACCATGACCAGCCCGAGCACGCCCACCGCAACAAGCGGAAAACGAGTACGCAGCCCGACCTCGGCGAGGAGGAGTGCCGGAAGAACGCCGAGCCCGATCGCGCCGGGGACGAGCACCTCCCACGCCGCGATCTCGACGCGACCCGGGAACGCCGCCAGGGTGACGACGAACGCGGCTGCGGAGAAGCACACGAGCGAGGCGAACGCCGTCGCCACGCGAGCGGTCACGTACGTGCCCGCGTCGACGAACGCCGGCACGAGAAACTCGTGGAAGCTCCTCGCGCGGTCTTCCCCCAGCCCGGACCGGTAGACGCACCCGAGCCCCAGCACGTAGCCCCACGGGAGGAGCTCCCGCGCCCCGTCGACGGTCATCCGTCCCGTGGCGCACCCCCACCCGCAGAGCGCGGCGATGGCCGACACGGCGACCATGGCCGCGAGCGCCGACCGGCTCCGGAGCCGCGCAGCCAGCTCGAGTCGGGTGAGCGCCACGCAGCGGCCGGCGTTCATCGGCAGCCGGGCCTCCCCTCGCCCGTCTCCCACAGCGCCTCGCCCAGCAGTCGCAGCAGCGATCCCGACCCCGACTCCGCGGGCGCATGGTGGGTCGCGACGACGACCACGGCGTGCCGCGCGCGGCGGTCGAGGATGGCCGCCAGCCGGGTCCGCGACGCGGGCGAGAGATGATCGAAGGGCTCGTCCAGAAGGTAGAGCTGCGCCGGCCGTCTCAGGAGCGCGTCGAGCAGCAGACGACGCGTCTCGCCCGTGGAGAGACGGTCGATGCGCTGCTCTCCCCGGAGCCCGGGAGGGGCGAGCTCGCTCGGCTCCCATTCCGCGCTCCCCAGCCCCTCGAGCAGCCGCATCCAGTCGGAGACCCGGGCCCCCGGTGGGGGACGGACGGCCGGGTGGAGGTAGGCAACGCGACCGGGTGGTCGGCGGACCCGGCCGCCGGAGGCGGGAAGGCGGCCGGCCAGGCAGCGGAGCAGCGTCGACTTGCCCGCGCCGTTCTCTCCGACGACCCAGGCGATCCGGCCCGGTCGGACCTCCCACGAGAGGCCGCGGAGCACGAGCGTGTTTCGCTGCCGGAGGGTGACGTCCTCCAGCTCGAGGCCGCCCGTCGGGGCGCTCACGGCGGGACCGGACATGACCACCAGGCGCTGCTGTCGTCCACGACCACGACGTCCCTCCGACTGGAGAGTCGGGCCAGAGCCACTGCGTTCGCGTCGATGGCGAACGCGCCGCGGAACCGGAAGGCCGAATCGGCCCGCACGACGGCCTTCTCCAGGTGCCCCCCGGGCAGGCGTCGTCCCGTGCGCGTCACGTAGAGCACGTCGCCGGTGCGGGCATCGAGCTGGATGGCGGACGCCACCACGGCGATGCGGGAGACGACCTCATCGGTCACCGGAGGCTCCGGCACGTGGTCGACAAGGTAGCGCGTCGCGGCCGGCAGGGGGACGGCCACCGCGCCACTCACGTTCGTGCCGCGGCCGCGGAAGGCCGTGGGGACGAGAAACGAGTGGGCGGCCACCCACGATCCGTCGCCCCGCGCCGAGAGGGCGAGCACGTTGGCGATCCCCTTGATGGACATGTCGGCGAACGGCGCCGCCGGCACGTCCAGCGGCACGGCCCGGTCGCCCTCGATCGCGTACACCAGCCGGCCCGGCAGACGGCCGTACACGTACGCCGTCACGAGCACCCCGCTGCCGGCCTGGCGGACGACCATCGGAGAGAAGTCCACCCGCACCTCGCCCCGGTCCCGACCCTCGAGGGACAGCCGCTTGATACGCCTGCCCCGGCCGTCGGTCACGAGGAGGAGCGAATCCCCTGCGACGGCGGCGGACATGGGCTCCGATACGCCCCGGGGCCCAGACTCCTCGAGATCCAGCATCCAGCGCCGCTGCAGGTCAGGGCCGAGCAGCTCGACCCGCCGCTCGGGGCCGTACAGCACGAGCACCGCGCTGTCGCCGGGCGTCGACACCTCCGTCACCTCCGAACGGCCCGGATTCACCGACAGCGGGTCGCAATGGACCGCCACCCCGTCGGTGAAGTCGTCCAGGTAGACGGGCGAGGGCCCGCTTCCGCGGGAGCACGACGCGCCGGCCAGCAGCAGCGCCGGAAGGCACCGTCCCCACCCGCGCCCAATCTTCACCGGCGCTGCCGCCGGCCGGCCCGACACCGTCTACTCCTTCCGGATGATGTGCGCGATGCAGGCGCCGTAGCGGACGCCGCACTCGATCTCCTCCAGCTGCCGCGCCAGCGCCGAGCTCTCCTGCGTGGCGTCGTTCAGGCAGAGGAAGTAGCTGTTCGTGCACGTCGCGCTCGCGGACTTCGGCGCTGCCACGAGCGACAACCCGGCGACGGCGACCGGCATCAGCTTCACGAAGGCCTTCATGCTTCCCTCCCGGGGCTCAGGCCCCGACTCGTGTCGACGCGGGCGACGCCGACGTGCGCCGCTCGCCCGTTCGACGAAGGCACGCCCGGGGCCACCCGCCCGCCTTACCGTAACATAATGGAGCGCAATGACTTGCGCTGTTTTCACACCGTCCCGCTTCGCGCGTGAGTGCGCACCATCGGCCGGTCCCCGCAGCCGACTGCGCGCATTCGCCCCAATACCGCCACCGCGGCCGCGGCTGTCCATGGCGGAATCGGCCAGCGTTGGGCCGCTCATCCGCGGCCTGGCGTCGAAGGGTCGGACTTCGCGGAGCCCGGCGAGGAGGGGTCCAGGCCGTGGGTGCGGAGCTTGGCGCGCAGTGTGCCGCGGGACATTCCGAGGAGCGCCGCGGCGCGCGTACGGTTGCCGCGGCAGCGGTCGAGGGCGTCGAGGATGCGTGCGCGCTCCTGGGCGGGCGGGCCGTTGTAGGCGTAGCGCGGCCATGCGAGGGGAGCCCGGCCGCCGGCGTCCCGGGCCGTCGGCCCCGGGGCGGGCGCATCGGGATCGTCCGCGATGACGGGTCGCTCGCCGCGGACGACCTCGGGGAGGTCGAGCACGCGGATCTGGGGGCGGTCGCACGACAGCACCGCCGCCTCGACGGCGTGGGCCAGCTCGCGGACGTTGCCGGGCCAGGCATAGCCAAGCAGGCGGCGCTCGGCCGCCGGCTCGAACCCGCGGCACGCGCGGCGGTAGCGGTGGGCGAGCCTGTCGAGGAAGGCCCGGGCGAGGACGAGGACGTCGTCGCCGCGCTCCCGGAGGGGCGGCACGCGCAGGCGCAGGACGTTGATGCGGTAGAAGAGGTCGGCGCGGAATTCGCAGCGGGCGACGCGCCGCTCGAGGGAGGCGTTCGTGGCGGCGACCAGCCGAACGTCGGCGCGGAGCGATCGCTCGGCACCGACGCGGCGGATCTCGCCGTCCTCGAGCGCGGTGAGCAGCTTGGCCTGCAGCGCCGGGTCGAGGAGGCCGATCTCGTCGAGGAAGAGCGTGCCGCCGTGGGCCTGCTCGAAGAAGCCGCGGTGGGTCTGGTGGGCGCCGGTGAAGGCCCCGCGGACATGGCCGAAGAAGGCACTCTCGAAGAGGGTCGCGGGGACGCCCGCGCAGTTGACGGGCACGAAACGGGCCCGTGACCGGGCGGAGGCAGCGTGGATCGCCCGTGCGAGCACGCCCTTGCCGGTTCCGGTCTCTCCGGTGAGGAGGACGGAAGCGTCCACGGCCGCGGCCGAACGGGCGAAGTGCCGGAGCGACTCGGCGGCCGGGCTGTCGCCCAGGATCGCCGCGGTCGTGTCGTCGGAGGGCAGGGCCATGGTGACACAGGATCGGGCATTGTGGAGGGCCACTCCATAGCGGGAACGGACGGCCGCGGAAACGGACGGAAGGATGGAGAGGGCGCGCGAAGGCGGTGGCGAGGCAGGATCGGCGTGGCACGGCGTTGCGTGGCGACATAGATTCGGCCATTCGTCTCCACACGGCGCGGGTGGCCGTCCCGGCCGGCGTTTCCTCGAGCCCCACGACCCATGACGAAAGACCCCACCTCGGAATTCTCGGACGAAGCGGCGGCGGAGGTCGCGGGCCAGCCGATCGCGGCCGCGGGCGACGCATCCCTCGATCGGGGGTTCTTCGGGCACCCCCGAGGCCTGCGTGTGCTCTTCTTCACGGAGATGTGGGAGCGCTTCAGCTATTACGGAATGCGCGCGCTCCTGGTGCTCTTCATGACGGCGGCGGCGGTGGGAGCGAACGCCGGGCTCGGCTTCGACGAGGGGAAGGCCGGCGCGATCTACGGTCTCTACACGGGGATGGTCTACCTGCTGGCGCTGCCCGGGGGCTGGGTCGCGGACAAGCTGTGGGGCCAGCGGCGCGCCGTGTTCGTCGGCGGCTGCATCATCGCGCTGGGCCACTTCACGCTGGCGGGGCCGCTGGTCGGTCTGCCCGTCCTGCCGACGTTCTTCCTCGGCCTCTTCTTCATCGTGGTCGGGACGGGGCTGCTGAAGCCGAACGTCAGCACGATGGTAGGGGAGCTCTACCCGTCGGCGGACGACGCGACCTCCCACGAGCAGGCGAAGGCCGCGGGGGCGCGCAGGGACGCCGCGTTCTCGATCTTCTACATGGGCATCAACCTGGGAGCGATCCTCGGCCCCTTCATCTGTGGCACCCTCGGGGAGAAGGTCAACTACCACTGGGGCTTCTCGGCGGCGGGCTTCGGGATGCTCCTCGGCCTCGTCCAGTACCGCTGGGGCGGCCGATACCTCGGCACCGCCGGCGAACTCGGCGGCGGCGAGGCGCCGGACACGATCCGCAGGCGCGGCCAGCGCTTCTATCTGACGGCCGGCGTCGTCGCCATCGCCATGGCCGTGTTCATCTGGCTGACCACGTCCGGTGCCCTGCCCCTGTCCCTGCAGACCGTCGCCACGTGGTTCGGCTACGGCATCCTGCTCCTCACGATCCTCTTCTTCAGCGGCCTGATCTTCAACCTGATGTGGGCGGGCGTCATGCTGGTGCTCTTCGTCGGGCTCAGCGCCGCGCTGTCCCCCGTGTTCGGGGACGCAACGGTGGCGGGCCAGTGGGCCATCGTGATCACGCTCGGGGCCTTCATCCTCCTGAACCTCGGACTGCTCGCGACGAAGGGCGCCGAGGTCTCGGTGGAGAAGAAGCGCCTCATGGTCATCTTCTGGCTCTTCCTGCTCGTGTCCATCTTCTGGTCCGGGTTCGAGCAGGCGGGCTCTTCCATGAACCTCTTCGCCCGGGACCTCACGGACCGCACGTACTTCGGCTGGGAGATGCCGACGACGTGGCTGCAAAACGTGAACCCGTTCTTCATCATCGTCCTGGCGCCGGTCTTCGGCTACCTCTGGCAGTGGCTGGCGGCCCGGAACCGCAACCCGTCCATTCCGATGAAGTTCGGCCTCGGCCTGCTCGGGCTGTCCCTGGGCTTCTTCGTGATCTCGTGGGGCGCCGCCCAGGCCGCGACGGCGGGCAAGGTCACGGCCGCGTGGCTCGTCGTTACCTACTTCCTGCATACGTGCGGGGAGCTGTCCCTCTCGCCCGTGGGCCTGTCCTCCATGACGAAGCTCGCGCCGAAGGGACGCGTCGGTCAGATGATGGGGGTATGGTTCATCGGCGCGGCGCTCGGGAACCTCTTCGCCGGCCTCGTCGCCGGCAGCCTCGAGACGCTGCCGCCGGACGTCCTGTTCCGGGACGTCGCCCTGTTCACCGGCTCGGCGGCAGTCGTCGCGCTGATCGTCAGCCCCTGGGTGAAGAAACTGACGGTGGGAGTCCAGTAACGCGGGAGGCCTCGTGTTCGCGAACGACCCGATCGCGGAGCTCGCACGGCGTCTCGCCGCCGGGGCCCTCCTCGCGCTCGCACTCGCGGCCTCGGCCGGGCCGGCCCGCGCCCAGGCGCCCACGCGCACCGACAGCGCCGCGGTGCTGCTGGACGCCGCGGCCCGCCTCGATGCCGAAGGGCGCGAGGACGCCGCGGACGCCCTCTACGACCTCATCCTGCGCCGCTACGGGGACACGCCGTCCGCCACGCGCGTCCGCGCCCTCGCTCGAGGACAGGCGGCCGCGGCCGCCAGTCGCGGCGCCCGCACCGAGCTGACCGTCTGGGGCACCACGTACGGGCTCTGGACCGGCGTGGCGGTGCCCGCCGCGCTCGGGGCCGACGGCGCCGGTGCATACGGCCTCGGTCTGCTCCTCGGCGGCCCGGCCGGGTTCCTCGCCTCCCGCGCCTACGCCCACGCCCGGCCCCTGACGGTGGGGGACGCACGGGCCGTGACCCTGGGCGGTACGTGGGGAACGTGGCAGGGCTTCGGCTGGAGCGCCGTCGCGGACTGGGGGGAAGGGACGACCTTCTCCGACTGCGTGCCCGGCCCGGAACCGTGCATCGACACGTCGTCGTCGGAGGATCCCGTCCGCGCCCGCTTCGCGTCCGCCCTCGTCGGCGGCCTCGTCGGCATCGGCGTCGGCGCGTGGATCGCCGATCGGGCCGAGGTCGAGCCGGGCACGGCCACGATGGTGAACTTCGGCGCGCTCTGGGCGACGGGCTACGGGCTCGGCGCCGGTGCCATCGCCGGCCTCGAGGACGACGCGCTTCTTGCGACGACGCTGCTCGCCGGCGACGCGGGCCTCATCGCCACGGCCCTCGCGGCCCCCGCGTGGGACGTGAGCCGGCCCCGGGCGCGGCTGATCAACATCGCGGGCGTCGCCGGGGTGCTCGGAGGGGTCGGGCTCGACCTGCTGATCCAGCCGGACGACGAGAAGGTCGGCTACGCCATCCCCATGGCGACGGGCGCGGTCGGCCTCACGATCGGGGTCCTCACCACCCGCGGGATGGACCGGCGGGGCGCGGGGGACTCCAGCGGAACGGGGTCGAGCGGACAGGGGCCGAGCAGAACGGGTGCGGGCGAAACGGGCGCGGCTGTGCGGGGCGCTGGTGGACGATCGGCCGGGGGCGGCGCCCTCGTGCGGCGGAGCGCGGAGGGGTGGAAAGTGGGCGCTCCGGTGCTCGGTTTGGCACGCTCCCGCGCGCCGGGAAGGCCGGATCGGCCCGCCCTGCGACTGACGCTCCTCCGGGCCGCCCTGCCCTGAGCGAGGCGCTCAGCGCATCTTCCGCTTCAGCTCCTCGAGGCGCTGCTCGGCGGCGCGCTCCCGCGCCTCCTTCTCCATCCTCTGGAAGACCTTCTCCCGCTCCTCGTCCTGGAACGGGTCGCGGGCGAAGGGCGACGAACCCGCGTCGGACGAGCCGCCAGCCGCGCGCGGGTCGAACGCCCCGCCGCTGCCGGATCCGGCTCCCGAGTCGCCGGGGCCGGCCGAGGCGGCGCCTGCGCCCGCGCCCCCGTTGCCGCCTCCGGCATGGCCCAGGGAGCCTGGAGGCGGGTCCGCGCGCAGCCGCGATTCCGCCTCCTCCAGCGCCTGTCTCATCTCCGAGAGGTCCGTCGTGCGCAGCTCCCACTCCGCCGTGAGCGCAACCACTACCTGTTCGAGCACGACGGCCCGCCGGCCGTGGCGCTCGGCGAACTCCGCCGCGATGCCGGCCGTCTCCTCGTCCTCGATCCGTGCGGCCATCTGCTGACGACGGCGGCAGGTGGCCTCCTCCTCGCGCTCGCGGGCCAGCTCCACCTCCGCGCGGCGCCGCTCGGCGTGCACGCGCTGCACCGCCTTCTCGGCCGCCGCGTGGTCCCGGCGCATGCCGGCGAGGCGACCGGCGACGTCGCCTTCGGGCGCGTCCGTCCCCAGCTCGCGGTAGAAATTGTCCACCGCCTCCCGCCACGCCTGTCTGAGCTCCTCGAACATGCCGCCAACCTAACACCATGCTGCACATGGTGGTAGCGGCGCGATCCTTGCTCCGGCACCCCTCCAGAACCCGGTCGCCGCCGCTGCCGCGAGCGACCGATCCTCCGCCGCCCCCGGACCCGAAATGACCGGCTCCTCGACGAACTCCACGAGCATGGCGACGGGCCGGACCGCACCCCGCGGCAAGCCCCTCTCGCCGGAAGAGCAGAAGTCCCTGACCCACGGGGAGTTCTGGATCCCGGAGACGGAGCGCAACGTCTACCGTCTCGCGCTGGAGACGCTGAACGCCGCCGGCGTCCGCTACGTCGTGAGCGGCCTGTACGCGATCTACGAGTACACGGGGATCTATCGGGAGACGAAGGACCTGGACCTGATGCTGGAGCCGTCGTGGGTCGTGCCCGCCGCTCGGGCACTGCGGGAGGCCGGATTCCGCGTCGAGCTGACCGAGGCCCACTGGATCGCGAAGGCCTTCCGGGACGGGCACATGGTCGACATGGTCTTCGGAATGGGCAACGGCCTGGCCTTCATCGACGAGCGCTGGCACCGACACGCACGCCCCGCCATCCTCGCCGCGACGCAGGTCCGCGTCGCCCCGCCGGAGGAGCTGATCTGGCACCGGCTCTACATCTCGGAGCGGCACCGGACCGACATGGCCGACGTCGCCCACCTGATCCTGACCCGGGGTGACGAGCTGGACTGGGAGCGCATCCTCGAGCGCGCCGGCGCCCACTGGCTGCTGCTCCTGGCGCAGGTGCACCTCTTCGACTTCGTCTACCCGTCGCACCGGGGCCGCATCCCGGACGCGGTCCGCACGACGCTCCTCGAACGGGCGCGGGAGCAGGCGAAGGAAGGCACGGACCCCGACGCCGCCTTCCGCGGGACGCTCGTGTCCCGGTTCTCGTTCGCCATCGACGTGAACGAGTGGGGCTTCCGGGACCTGCGCTCCCAGGCCATCGACGCGGCGCGCTCCCTGCCCATCGTGCAGGAGATCCGGATGGCGGACGTGTGGCAGAACGACGAGCCCGGCCGCGCCGGGGCCGTCGGCAGGCACGCCGGCGAGTCGCAGCCGGAGGTCGACGAAGGCGAATCCGACGAGGAGGGACGGAATGGCGAAGGGTAGGCCGATCCGCATCGCGGCCGTGGGAGACGTGCACTTCAACGGCACGAAGGGGAGCCTCGTGGATACGTTCGGCGCGGCCTCCCGGGACGCCGACATCCTCGTGCTGTGCGGGGACCTGACGACCCACGGCACCGAGGAGCAGATGCGGGGACTCGTGGCCGAGCTGTCGACCGTAGACATCCCCATCGTCGGCGTGCTGGGGAACCACGACCACGAGTCCGACGAACAGGAGGCGGTCACCCGTGTCCTGTGCGAGGCCGGCGTGGACATGCTCGACGGCGGCCACACCGTCATCGAGGGCATCGGGTTCGCCGGCATCAAGGGCTTCGCCGGCGGGTTCGACCGGGGCGCGCTGTCGCCCTTCGGCGAGCGCATCGTGAAGGACTTCGTCCAGGCTGCCCTCGACGAATCGTTGAAGCTCGAGAATGCGCTGCGCGCCCTGCCGACCGAGACCAAGGTCGCCGTGCTGCACTACGCGCCCATCGCCGCCACGGTCGAGGGCGAGCCCGAGATCATCTGGCCCTTCCTCGGCTCCTCCCGACTCGTCCAGCCCCTCGACACCCTCGGCACGACCGTCGTCTTCCACGGCCACGCCCACCACGGGACACTGCGCGGCGAAACCCCCGGCGGGGTCCCCGTCTTCAACGTCTCGCAGCCCCTGCTCCGGGAGGAGACGGGCTCCGACTACTTCCTCTGGGAGGGAAGGGCGCCCGACCGGCGATCCCGTCGCGCCGTGCCCCGGGGCGAAGAGGAACAGCCTCAGCCGAATCGCTCCAGGAAGCGCACCAGAGCCGCCTCCTCCGGATAGTATTCCCGCGGCGCCGATGCGGGCACCGGACGCCGCTCCTTCCGCATCAGCGGCTCGATCGTCCGCCCGGCCGCCACGTACTCGTCCAGCACGGCGGGGTGCACGTACGCGTTCCGGCAGATCGCCGGCGTGTTCCCCAGCTCCGCCGCCACCAGCTTGCACGCAAGCACCACGTTCTTCTCCGCCGCCTTCTTCGTGTCCGACTCCCCCATCTCCGCCAGCACCGTCGCCGCCCGCACCGTCCCGCCGAACGTGCGGATGTCCTTCGACGTGTACCGGTCCCCCAGGATCTCCTTCAGGTAGTCGTTCACGTCCGAAGCCGTCACCGGGTGCGCCTTCCCCTCCCCGTCGATCCACTTGAACAGCCGCTTGCCCCGCACCTCCTTCAGCTCCCGGAGCACCTCCACCAGCGGCGTCTCCGCCACCACCCGCCGCTGGTCCACCCGGCCCTTGCCCGTGTACGTGAAGAACAGGTCGTTGCCCCGGACCTCCAGGTGCCGCTTGTCCAGCGTGCAGATCCCGTACGTCTGGTTCCGCACCGCGTATCGCTCGCTGCCAACACGGAAGTACGCCCGGCTCATCAGCCGCACGATCGTCGCCAGCACCTTCTCCCGCCCCAGACCCTCACGCTTCAGGTGCGCGTTCGTCGCCGACCGCAGCTCCGGCAGCACCCGCGCGAACGACAGAACCCGGTCCCACTTCCGGCTCTGTCGCGCCTCCACGTGCGCGTCGCTGTAGATGTACTGCCGACGCCCCGCCGCGTCCCGCCCCCACGCCTGGATCCGCCGCCCCACGTCCGGCGAGATGTGCACCTCCGTCCAGGCCGGCGGGATCGCGAGCGACTCGATCCGGCGCAGCGCCGGCTCAGACACCAGCTCCCCGCCGCCCACCTTCCGGTAGCGGAAGCCGTCGTCCGTCCGCTCCCGCGTCCACCAGCTGTGCTCGTCCGTTGCGGTCATCGCATCCTGGGGAATTCACGACCCGTGCCACGCGGGTCTCCAGGAGCGGACGCCTCCCTTGCGCCGACGGGGGAACCCGGTATACCCTGTGGGGGTATCCAATGGCGTCGGCGGAACCGGAGGAGGGAGCCATGACGCAGGCGACGAAGGACAGGACGCACGGCGCGCTGGTGGACGAGCCGGAGCTGCGTGAAGCGGCGACGGCGCGGCTGCGGCGCATCGAGGGGCAGGTGCGGGGCCTGCAGCGGATGGTGGAGGAGGGGCGCTACTGCGCCGACATCCTGGTGCAGGTCTCGGCGGTGCACGAAGCGCTGCGATCGGTGGGGAAGCTGCTGATGAAGAACCACCTGGAGCACTGCGTGACGGACGCGCTGCGATCGGAGGACCCGGCGGAGGCGGAGCGGGCGTACACGGAGGTTCTGGACCTGATGTACCGGCACGCGCGATAGGCGGGCGGTCGAGGAGACGCGGGAGGTCGGACGATGAGCGAAGGAACGGAGAGGGCCGGGGGCGCCGCGGTGGCGGCGCCGGAGACGGCGGAGCCTGCGGCGAAGGCGTTCGCGCTGAGCATCCCGGTGACGGGGATGAGCTGCGCGGCGTGCGCCACGCGAGTGCAGAAGACGCTGCGGAAGACGCCGGGCGTGACGGACGCTGCTGTGAATTTCGGCTCGGAGAAGGCGCGGGTGGAGTTCGACCCGTCGGTGGCGACGCCGCTGGCGCTCGCGGAGGCGGTCCGGGGCGCGGGGTACGGGGTGGCCACGTCGCGTGCGACGCTGCAGCTCGAGGGGATGGAGTACGCGGCGAGCGGCGCGCCGGTGGAGCGGGCGCTGGAGGCACTGCCGGGGGTGCTGAAAGCGGAGGCGAACCTGGCGACGGGTCAGGCACGGGTGGAGTACTTCGCGGACGCGGTGGCGGCGGACGACTTCGCGTCGGCGGTGGAGCGAGCGGGCTACCGGCTTGCGGAGCCGGTGGAGGCGGAGGACGCGGTGGAGCGGGAGCGGGCGGTGCGTCGGCGGGAGCTGCGTCGGATGGCGCGGAAGTTCTGGTTCTCGCTGGGGGTCACGGTCGTGGCGATGATCGTCTCCATGCCGCTGATGCAGCAGGCGACGACGGGCCCGGTAGACCTCTTCGGGCGCGTCATGATGCCGGTCTCGGACGCACTCTCGGGCGTGCTTCCGTGGCTGTACGCCGCGGACCCGGGGCTGCTCCGCTGGGCGCTTCTGGCCTTGACGACGCCGGTCGTCTTCTGGGCCGGTCGGCAGTTCTACCGGGGCGCGTGGAGCGGGCTGCTGCACGCCAGCTTCGACATGAACACGCTGGTCGCGGTGGGCACGGGGTCGGCGTACCTCTACTCGGTCTTCGTGACGCTGGCGCCGGGCGTGCTGGAGCGGGCAGGCATCGGCGCGGACGTCTACTTCGAGGCGGTCTCGGCGATCATCGCGCTGGTGCTGCTGGGCAAGATCATGGAAGCCCGGGCGAAGGGCCGGACGTCGGACGCCATCCGGAAGCTGGTATCCCTGGCCCCGCCGACGGCGCGCGTGGTCCGGGGCGGTGAGGAGATCGACGTCCCCGCCGAGGACGTGGTACCGGGGGACGAAGTGGTCGTCCGCCCGGGCGAGCGGGTGCCGGTGGACGGGGAGGTGGTCGAGGGCCGGAGCGCGGTGGACGAGTCGCTGCTCACGGGCGAGTCCATGCCCGTGGAGAAGGGACCGGGCGACGAGGTCATCGGCGGCACCATCAACGGCAGCGGCGGCTTCCGCTTCCGCGCCCTTCGCGTGGGCCGGGACACGGCCCTCGCGCAGGTCGTGCGGCTCGTGGAGGAGGCGCAGGCGTCCCGGGCGCCGATCCAGCGGCTGGCGGATCGGATCGCCGCGGTCTTCGTGCCGGTGGTGGTCGGGATCGCGGCGCTGGCGTTCGTGGTCTGGCTGCTCGTCGGGCCGCAGCCGGCGTTCCTGTACGCGCTGGTCTCCTTCGTGACGGTGCTGATCATCGCCTGTCCCTGCGCCATGGGGCTCGCGACGCCCACTGCCATCATGGTGGGCACGGGCGCCGGCGCGGAGCGGGGCGTTCTGATCAAGGACGCAACGACGCTGGAGCGGGCGCACCGCGTGACGACCGTGGTGCTGGACAAGACGGGCACGGTGACGGAGGGCCGGCCGGCGGTGGTCGGGATCCGTCTCGGGGCGACGTCGCCGGGAGACTCCACGGACACCTCCGAAGCGCGTAGTGCGGGCGAGGCCCGGCTGCTGCGGCTGGCGGCGTCGCTGGAGCGCGCCTCCGAGCACCCGCTGGGCGCTGCCATCGTGGCGGCGGCGGCGGAGCGCGGGATCGAGCTGTCGAAGGCGGAGGACTTCGAGTCCGTGGGCGGCCGGGGCGCGGCGGCGCGGGTGGACGGCTCGGACGTGGTGGTGGGAAACGCGGCGTACCTGGCCGAGCGCGGCGTGGACGCGTCGCGTCTCGCGGACGCGGCGGACGCGTTCGCGGCGGAGGGCGCGACGCCCGTGTACGTGGCCGCGGACGGGCAGGCGCTGGGCGTGATCGGCGTGGCGGACCCGGTGAAGGCGACGAGCGCGGACGCGATCCGTCGCCTGCAGGCCATGGGCCTGGACGTGGTCATGCTGACGGGTGACCACCGGCGCACGGCGGAGGCCGTGGCGGCGCGGGTCGGCGTGGACCGCGTGCTGGCCGAGGTGCTGCCGGGAGACAAGGCGCGGGAGGTGAAGCGGCTGCAGTCCGAGGGCCGCGTCGTCGCCATGGTGGGCGACGGCGTGAACGACGCGCCGGCGCTGGCGCAGGCGGACGTGGGCGTCGCCATCGGCACGGGCACGGACGTGGCCATGGAGGCCTCGGACGTGACGCTGATCGGCGGAGAGCTGGGCGGCGTGGTGACCGCGATCCGGCTGTCCCGGGCCACGGTGCGCACCATCCGGCAGAACCTGTTCTGGGCGCTGATCTACAACGCCCTCGGGATCCCGGTCGCGGCGGGCGTGCTGTATCCCCTGTTCGGGGTGCTGCTCTCGCCCGTGATCGGCAGCGCGGCCATGGCGTTCAGCTCCGTGAGCGTGGTGCTGAACTCGCTGCGGCTGCGGCGTGCCGTCTGAGCGGCGCGTGCAATGGACACAATCGATCGAGCAATCGTGAGGAGCACATGACGAAGACGACGCTGAAGGTGACGGGCATGACGTGCCAGCACTGCGTGCACGCGGTGACGCAGGCGCTGGAGGGGGTGGACGGGGTGCGCAGCGCCCGGGTCGACCTGGACGCGGGCCGGGCGGACGTGGAGTACGACGAGAGCCGGGCGAGCACGGACGCCCTCGTGGGCGCCGTGGCCGAGGAAGGCTACTCGGCGGAGCCGCTTTCGGTCTAGAGCGGCTCCCGCGGCGCACCCCCCGCGCGCACGGGCCGGGCGGCCCGACTCCTGCATTGTCGCCCGGCCGCCGGCGCGAGGAGCGCGGGCCGCGCCGTGCCGCGTTCGCGGCTCGGCGTGAGGTGCGACCCGGGTGGAGCGCGAAGCGGGTGGGACATTCCGGGCGCCGTCCGTCGCGGCGGCGCGAGCGCAGCTGCACGCTGGCCGCGGCCCTCGTGGCCGCGGTCGTTCTGTGCGCGAAGGCCTCGGCGCAGGAGCCGACGGCGCCGTCCGACAGCGCGCACCCCGAAGTCGTCAGCGTCACCTTTCCCGGCGCGGCGTCGGTCCCCCACAGTGTGCTGCGGCAGGCCATCGCCACCCACCAGACGAGCTGCAAGACGCGCCTGGCGGCGCCCCTCTGCATGATCGGCGGCATCGACGCCGTGGAGGAGCGCCACTACCTCGAGCGCTCCGAGGTCCCGAAGGACGCCGAGCGCATCGCCATCGTCTACGAGGCCTGGGGCTTCCCCGAGGCCCGGGTGGACGCCGACGTCGTGCGGAAGGGGCCCGACGCCGCCGCGGTGCGCTTCCACGTGGACGAGGGCGAGCCGATCCTCGTCGACACGGTCGTGGTCGAGGGGCGGGACTCCCTCTCGCCCGCCCTCGAGCTGCCCCGCAGGCTGCCCCTGCGGGCGGGACTGCCCTACGCTCTCCCCCGCGTGGAGGCGACGGAGAAGGCGCTGAAGGAGGCTCTGGCGAGCCGCGGCCGGCCGAACGCCTCCGTCGAGATCGGCGGCGACGTCGACGCCGGGGCCCACCGGGCGCGCGTCGTATTCCGGCTCCGGCCGGGGCCGGCGGCGCGCTTCGGCCCGGTGAGCGTCCGGTCGCAGGCGCCGCTGGACGAGAGGACCGTCCGCCAGCTCCTCGCCTATCGGCAGGGAGACAGCTACGACCCGGCGCTGATGGACCGGACCGAGGTCCGGCTCTACGACCTCTCCATCGTCTCCCGGGCCGTCGTCGAGGCGCTGCCCGGGGACACGGTGGTTCCGACGCGCATCGTCGTCGACACGCGCCGCTCCACCGGCCTGGCCACGTCGGCCTCCCTCACGAGCACCGACTGCCTCGGCCTCATGGGCGAGTGGCGGGACCGCTGGCTGCTGGGCGGTCCCCGCGAGCTGAACGTCGACGCCGGCGTCTCCAACCTCTTCGCCCGCGGCCTGGGCGGCTCGTTCCCGTGCTCGTCCGCGGGCTCCGGCCCCTACGCCGACCCTGACTACGTGGTGCGCGCGGGCGTGAATCAGCCGTGGCCCGGCCCGTCGCCGGGCGACATCACCGCGTCGGCGTGGTACGCCCGGCAGTCGGCGCCGGACGCCTTCGTGCAGCGCGGCTGGGGCGCCCGGGTCGGCGCCGGGCACCGCGTCGGGCTCGGGGCGTACGCCGCCGCTCGCTACACCTTCCAGCGCAACACGCTCGACGCGGCGGACCTGTACTACTGCGGCAACTACGGCGTGTGCGACGGCCCCGGGATCGCGGCCCTCGCCGGCCCCACCCGCCTCGCGCCCGTCGAGCTCCTCGCCCGCTGGCACCAGCCGCCGGACCCCGACGTCGAGCGGGACCGGGAACGGACCGCCCCCGCCTGGTACCGGGGCCCGTACCAGGACTGGCGGCTGGACGCCAGCGCCGCCGTGGAGGTGGCCGACGCCGCCACCGGCTCCGACTACCGATTCGGCCGGGCGATGGCCGAGGGGTCGGCGACGCGCTTCCTCGGCGAGTCGATCCAGCTTGGGGGACACGCGCGGGTCGGTTCGCTGTTCGGCGCTTCGTCGGTGCTGCCGCCGAACGCCCGGCTGTTCAGCGGCGGCCCGTCCACCGTCCGGGGCGTGCCGGAGAACCTGCTCGGGCCCACGGTGCTCGTGGTGCCGGCCGGCGAGGCGGACGCGCTGGGGTGCGCGCCGGAGGCCGGCGGCTGCCCGGCCGACGTCGCCGTCGATCCCGAGCGAGTGGCGCTGCGCGCCCTCGGCGGCGACCGCCTCCTCGAGGCGAACCTGGAGGCGCGCTACGCCCTCGGCCCGAAGTTCAGCCTGGCGGCGTTCCTCGACTACGGGCGGCTGGACGTCGCGCCCGACGGCCAGCGCCTCGCCGGTGTGAGCGGCGCCTCGGTGCTCACGCCCGGCGTCGGCTTCCGAATCCTGGCCGACGTCGGGCAGATCCGTCTCGACGTCGGCTACGACCCGCGCGGCCCGCAGCGGCTGCCGCTCCTCGCCGCCGGCGCGGACGGCGTCGTGCCGCTCGGCACCGTGACCTACGATCCGTTCGGCTGGGACGGCGCGGGCCCCTTCCACCGCTTCCTGCGCCGCCTGCAGGTGCAGGTGGCGATGGGACAGGCGTTTTGATGCGACGCGCCGCTTCCCGGGGACTCGCACTCCTTACCGCCGTCGGCGCCGCTGCCGCGACCTCCCTCGCCGCGACGTGCGACCGCCCCATGCCCGACGCCCTGCGCCGCCTCGCGACGCTCCCGCCGCTCGCCGAGCCGCCGCCCATCCACGTCGACACGCTGCCGCCGGACGCTCCCGTCCGCATCACGCTGGAGGACGTCCGGTTCTCCACCCGGGACGGTTCCCGGGCCTCGTTCTCACGCCTCGACGCCCGCGTCCGCTACCGGCCGGGGGCAACGGGCGGGACGCCGGAGGTCGAAGTGGACCGCATGCGGCTCGCATCGCCGCACCTGCTCCTCCCAGCGCAGCGCGCAGGGACGGCGGCCCACTCGCCTGCCGACGACCACGGCGCGACGGGCGACGTCCTCCCACTCCCGCCTCGCCTCGGCGCCACGCCCGACGCCGTGTTCCGGCCCCTCGGCGACCGACGGCTTCTCGTCGACCGCCTGGAGGTGAGGGACGGGGAGGTCGGCGCGCCGACGGTGGGCGGCGGGTGGGCCTGGCGCCTCACCGGCCTGGACGTCGACGCCCGGGACATTCGCGTCGGGGGCGGGCTGCCGGAAGGCGGAACGCTCGTCCGCGCGACGGCGACGGCGGCGTCCGCGGACGGCTCGGCACCCGTGCGCGTCACGGGCGCCGCCGTCGCACGGGGCGGGAGCAGCGCGACGGCCCGGGCAGACGCCTCCGTCGGCGGGACGCGCATCCGCCTGGACGCCGAGGCGCACCGGAAGGGGCCGTTTACCCTGCGGCTGGATGCCCCGGCCTTCGACCTCGCCGACCTCCACGCGCTCGTGCCGCGGCTCCCCACGGAAGGACGCGGCACCCTCGCCCTCACGGTGCGCTCCGACGCCGTCTCCACGCGCTGGCACGTCGACACGCTCTCCGCGGCCGCCGGATCGTCCCGCGTGGACCTGGCCGGATCCCTCGCCCGGGGCCGCGCCGGCGCGCCGGACGCCCTGGCGGTGGACAGCCTCCGCGTCCTCCTGCATCCGCTGGTGAGCGCCGACCTCGAGCGGCTCGCCGGCACGTCCCTGCCCGGCGGCGGGCGCCTCGAGGGTCGCGTCTCGGCGGACGGTACGGGCACCGGCGGCGTCGCACTGGAAGGACGCCTGGAGGACACGCCGACGAACCACGGGACGTCCATCGTTCGGCTGGACGGGGGCGTGACGCTCCTGCCGCGCACGCGCCTCGATCTGCGCCTCGCCGCGGACCCGCTGCGAGCCCGGGACACTGCCTTCGTCGTGCGCCTCGCCGCCCGGGGGCCGCCCGACTCCGTTGCGCTTCAGGGCACGGTGGAACTGGCCGGGACCGCCCCCGGTGCCGCCCTCGCTCCCGCCGCCACCGCCTCCGCGGCGTCGGCGCCCGACAGCGCGTCGGGTCCGTGGAGCCGCGTCGCGGCGCTGCGGGCGCGCTTCGACGCGCTGCTGCGCCGGCCGAAGGGCGCGCCTCCGGAGGTCTCCGGCACGGTCGCGCTCGCGGGCCGGGCTCGGCTGCCCGAGGCCACGAACGCCGATGACGGCGTCGGTCCGGAGATCGACGCCGAGGCGCGCGGGAGCGTCGTGCTGGACTCGGCAGGGCCGGTGGACGTGTCGCTTCGGGCGGACTCCCTCCCCCTCGGCCTCGCCACCGCCCTCGCCCCGGGCGGCGCCGGCGTGCGGGACGTGCAGGGGTGGGCGGACGCGCGCCTGCGCGTGACCGGAACGCTTTCGGCGCCGCGCCCCGGCGGGTACGTCGACATCGCCGGGGGCGCCGCCACGGCCCCCGCGAGCGGCGTACGCGTGCACGACCTGCACGGCCGGCTGCGCGTCGACGGGGACTGGCTCGTCGTCGACTCGCTGCGCGCCCGCGCCAGGGACGGCCGCGTGGCGGTGACGGGCAGGGCGCGCCTGCTCGACCAGCCCCACACGCTGGAGCTGGCCCTGCGAGCCGATTCGTTTCCCGCCATGGACCTGGACACCACGGAGGCCATCGTCAGCGCCGACCTGACCGTCGGCGGGACCGTCGAGCGGGCCGCGGTGGGGGGGAACGTCGACCTGCTCTCCGGGCGCATCCACGAGGACGCGTTCACCAAGCACGGCGCCATGGACCTGAAGGATCCTCCGTACGCGGACCTCGCCGCACGGGTCCCGTGGGTCACGGACTCCCGCCTGCGCCGAGCCGCCGCGGCCGACACCGCCGGCGGCTTCCCCGTGGACGCCGACGTGCGCGTCCACGTCTCGTCGGACTTCCGCATCTGGGACGAGGATTCCAGCACCGGTGCGGACGGCACCCTCCGCCTGATGGCCGACTCCGCCGGGCCGAAGGTGGCCGGGATCCTCGATGTGGACCGGGGCTTCTACGAGTTCTACGGCAAGCGCTTCCAGGTGGTGGGCGGCGCGTTCGCCTTCGAGGGGCCCGGCGTCTTTCCCCACATCACGCTGCTGGCCGACTACTGGCAGCCACCCGAGATGGGCACGCCGGCGGACCGGGTCATCGCCGGGAGGAGCTACCCGGAGTACCAGTTCCTCGCCCGCGGCTCCGGCGACGAGGAGAGACGCAGGGTGCGCAGGCCGAGCATCATGGAGGAGACGCAGATCGAGCGCTCGGGACTCCTGCTGTACGGCCACGAGCCGGATGCCGTGACGGGCTGGACGCAGCACCGGTTCTTCCGCCCGACCTCCCCGAAGGGGGCGCTGGGCCAACGGGGCGAGCTCCAGATGGCGGACCTGATCTGGAGCTACATCGCCGACGAAGGATACGATTACATCCCCATCGATGGCGGCGTCCTGCGCAGCGGCTGGATCACGGTCGGGAGCGCCTACCCCGGCCCCCAGGTGGTCGGCGCCCTGCTGAGGGGATCGGTGCGGACCGGCCTGGGGTGGCTCCTTCTCTCCCAGCCACTGGACGGCGGCGTGGCGGGGATCCGACTCCGGCACACCGTGGGCGAGGCCGGCGAGATCGACCTCTTCGACGAGCCCACCTTCCTCGCCGCCGCGGCGGCCGGCGAGGACCGGCCCGGCTTCCGGATCCTGCGGCGTCGCGGCGTGCGCCTGCGCTGGATCTGGTGGTGAGGGCCGGTCGCCGACCCTTGGGGGGCGCGACCTCGGGCCCCGTCCGCGGGGGCCCCGCCCTCAGTCTCAGGAGCCCATGAACACGTACCCGTCGGCCACGTCGCTCAGCCTGTAGTCGGCAGGCAGGATCTGCAACGTGAGGCCCGCGCTCGCGTCCGTCAGCACGGGGTCCCGCAGACGGTCGAAGTGCTCGTCCACCGGCACGCCGAAGCTCGACGTCCGGCCCAGCCGCCCCTGCAGGATCGCGTACGCGCGCGTTCCCCTGTACAGGGCCACCCCCGCGTACGGACCCGGTCGGTTCGTCCCGTCCAGCAGGATCGTCGCGACGTCCCCCTCGTGGTCCCGGCGCAGCCGGTCCGCGAACCAGCGGAGCCGGATCCGGTCCCCGCCCCCGGAGAGCAGCTCGCCCGAGACGTTCTGCATGGCGTGGTACCCGCCGACGAACGCCAGGACCCGGGCCCTCGACGAGCCCGACAGCACCTCCGCCTCCAGCGTGGAGTCCATGTGCGCGTCGCGCCGCGCGTAGAGCCGGGCGGCGTCCCTGGGAGAGAGCGCGTCCGACGCCGGCCACGCCGGAAGGTCCAGGGCGACGATCCGGATGCGCCGGGCCGGCCCCCGCTCCGAGTTGAGCTGCCAGACGCGGTGGTAGAGCTGAAGCATCGACTGCTCCCCGTCCGGCGCCCCCAGCGCCCTCGGCGTCTCCAGCAGCAGCGAGGCGTCCTCCGGCGTCGTGTTCAGGTAACGGTCCAGCACCGGCTGAACGTCCGACGGCACATCGACGGCCACCGCGTCCAGCCCCGGCCGCTCGGCCAGTCGCTCCACCATGCCCGCCGCCAGTCGCCGCGCCTGCGCCGAGCCGCGCTCCGCGCCCACCACCAGCAGCCTGTGCCCGCGTGCAAGCTGCTCCGCCAGCGCCTCGGGCGCCGTCCGGCTCGCCTGCACGTACTCCGCGAGCTGCGCCGCCTGCGCGCCGCCCGCGCGCCGGTTCAGCAGCGCGACGCCGATCACGGCGAGGGCGATCACGGCGATCGCCACGCCGCCCCGGACGCCGAGGCGGCGACGTCGCCTCCTGTGGTACAGCGTGTCCGAGCGACGAGTCATTCCGGCGCCCCCCTCCCGGCGCTGCGGCCCGTTGACCGGGGTGCCGCAAGTTCTTTATATTTCAAAGTCTATCACCCGTACAGGAGGCGCTTACATGGACGATAGTGTGGCCCGGGACGCCAAGCGGCTGCTCCTTCGCTACGGGGCCCCGATCTCCGTCGTCGACAAGATCTCCGACGACGACCGGATCACCTTCGCCCGCTCCATCGTGAAGACGTCGCTGGCCGAACGGCCCGCCCGGCTCAAGGAGATGCTCGCGGCCGGAGGCTACACGGATTAGGTCCGTGGGTTCGCGCCCCGGTACCGGCCGCCCCGACGCTTCGTGCGTCGGGGCGGCTTCGTCTTTCCCCCCGCCCGGCTCAGAACGCGGCGGCCGCGATGGCGGTGTAGCCCGCGGCCGCGACGGCCGCGGCGGTCAGCGCCAGCGGGAGCTGCGTGAGCACGTGGTCCATCAGGTCCGCGCCCGTGGCGAGGGACGCCAGGATCGTCGTGTCCGAGATCGGCGAGCACTGGTCGCCGAACATGGCGCCGCCCAGGACCGCCGAAAAGCACAGCGTGATGTAGAAGGGATCCGGATGCACGGCCCACGCCAGCGGCATGGCGAGGGGGAAGACGACGGCGTATGTGCCCCAGGAGCTGCCGATGGAGAACGCCACGCCCATGCAGATCGCCATGAAGATGGCGGGCAGCAGCGCCGGCTGGATGAGGTGGGCGGTAGTCTCCACGATGTAGCTGGCGGTGCCCAGCGATTTCGACACGTTCCCCAGCGTGACGGCCAGGCCGAGGATGATGGCGCCGATGGTGACGCCCTTCGCACCGTCCACGAACCCGTCCACCGCCTCCTGCACGTTCATCCCCTTGATGAGCGCGAGCACGAACGCGCTGGCGACCGACAGGCTGAACGCCTCGGCGATGGGCACGGAGATGCGGGACAGGTCGCCGGCCAGCAGGCCGGGCACGACGCCGGTGAGGGCGACGCCGATCAGCACGCCCAGGGGCACGACGAAATCCGCGAGCCCGGTCCGGTATCCGGGCGGGACCTGCACGTCGGTCAGCTCCTCCGCCGCGAGCGGCCTCGCGTCGGGACCGTTCAGCGCGCCCGTTTCCCGGGCCCGGCGCCGCGCTCGCCGCATCTTACCGCCCTCCCACGGCAGCAGCTCCCACGCGAACAGCAGCGTCATCAGCACCGCCGCGATCGAGTAGAAGTTGAAGGGGATCGCGCGGAAGAAGAACGCCACGGCGTCCCGCTCGGTGGCGAAGAGGGGGATGGTCCCCACGACCAGTCCCGAGACGTAGAGCGGCCACGCGTTCAGCGGGATGAGGCCGGCGATGGGAGACGCCGTCGAGTCGACGATGTAGGACACCTCCTCGTGGCTCACGCCCTCCCGGTCGGTCACGGGGCGCACCGTCGTGCCCGCGAGGATCGTGGAGATGGTGCCGCCCTGATGGAAGACGACGCCCATGAGCCACGCGAAGAACTTGGCGGTTCGGGGACCCCGCACGACCCGCTCCCGGGCCCACTCGGCGAAGTGCCGGGCGCCGCCCGTCCGCGTCCACAGCCCGATCAGTCCACCCAGCGCCCACAGATAGACGAGCAGGATCACGGCGTACGACTCGCTGGCCAGCGACGGCAGCAGGTAGGCGTCCAGCGGGTTCCATTGCCGGGAAACCACCGAGCCGATCAGGATGCCCGCGAGCAGGGAGGTGATCACCTCCCGCGTGACGAAGACGAGCACGAGCGTCATGAGCGCCGGCAGCACCGAGGCGAAGCCGTAGTGCTCCGCGCCGGGCGCGGGATCGTGGTGCAAGGCGAGCGCGACGCAGGCGCCGAGCAGCGCCAGCACGGCGGCAGCCTTCAGTCTGCGCCGCCGTCCGCCCTCCGGCGGCGGGCCGGGCTCTCCCTCCATGCCCAGCGCCTCGGCGGGCGTCCGCGGTCCGTCGCCGCTCACTCCCATCGCTCTCCCCTTGCCGTGGTGGGTCCGGCCGCCCAGTGTAAGCCGCCCTCGACACGCCCGGCAACCCGATCCGGAGGCGACGATCTCCTCTCGAACGCTGCTCCCCGCCCTAGCCGCCGCGACCCTGCTCTGCGGCGGCGCTCGCCCCGCGCAGGCCGTCCTCCGGGCCTCCGCGCCTGCGGTGGCCGGGGACACCACCGGCGGCCGGCGCTGGCTCCCCGAGGGCACCTTCTTCGGTCCTCTGCTCGCCGATCCGGCCCAGGTCCGCAACTCGGCCGCGCTCCTCTACACGGACATCCTGCGACCCATCGCGCACCCGGCGGAGCGACCCGCCTACGACCTCCCGGGCGGAGGCGGGAACGAGGTCCAGGCCCGCGTGGGGCTCGGCTTCTCCAGGCCGGTCTACCGCATCGCCGCCGACGAGCACGGCGGCGTCGACATCGGCTTCATGGTCGGCGTCTTCACCCGCTTCCGCGTCGAGCAGGCGAGCCGCGACGAGTTCTCCAGCGACTGGTACGTCGGCGTCCCCCTCACGATCCGCGAGGACTCCTGGGGGCTGCGTCTGCGCGTGCTGCACCACAGCTCCCACATGGGGGACGAGCTGGAGCAGAGCGGCGTCGCGCGCTTCGAGTACAGCTGGGAAGGGGCCGACATGCTCCTGTCCTGGAGCCCGACACCCGGGACGCGCATCTACGGCGGCGGCCTTCTCGTGGCACGGAACAACAGCTATACCTACCGCTTCGACCCGCGCCAGGTCAGGTACGTGCCCGTCCTGTTCACGGAGAGAGGCGCGCTGCAGGGCGGCGTCGAGACGGAATGGATGGGCTGGCAGGACGGCCACCTCGGATTCACCGCGGGACTCGACGTCCAGGCAGCCGACCGCGCCGACTGGCGAGGCCAGTACTCCCTCGTGGCAGGGCTTCAGGCCCGCGGCCTCGGCCGCGAAGGCTCGCTCCTGGCCCACTGCTTCTCCGGCCCGTCCTTCGTCGGCGAGTTCTTCATGACCCGCGAGCGCTACTGTGGGCTGGAGGCCGTCGTCACGTTCTGACCGCCCGCCGTATGAGTATCGACACGGGGCCGGCGCCTACCACTGCAGGCTGATGCCGCCCCGGATGAGCTGGTCGTTGGGGTTCACGTCCGGGAGCGGCGTCGAGTCCCGCTCGAACGTGTAGCCGAACGTGACGGCGATCCACTTCTTCAGCACCATGCGCGCGGTAGTGTCCGTGCTGAAGAGGTAGTCCCCCGCCACGTCCCACACGGGCTGGTAGTACGTCGTATTGTTCACGGACATCCCGCCGCCCCACTGCTTCCTCCCCACGAACCGCCAGCTCAGGCGCGCCTCCCGCTGGAACTTCGGGACGCCGGGCGACGGCCCGTCCAGGCGGTGGTCCTCGTAGCTGTACAGTCCCGCCAGGCTCAACGACGCCTCCGCGTCGTCCGTCTCGACCAGACTGTACTTCGCGCCGGCGCCTCCGTGCGCCCTCAGGTCCAGCTTCCGGAACGGGTCCCGCTCCGCCGTCGCGAACACGAACGGGGAGAAGGGCGCCTCCGGCTGGAAGTCGAACTTCGCCTCCCCCTTCGCGTTCCGCGCCACCACCTCCCCCTGACTCATGCCGTAGCGGTAGTTCGCCCCCAGCTCCAGCTCGTACTGCGACTTCAGGAGATGCGTCATCTTGAAGCCCGACGTCAGAACCGTGATGTCCTCGTTGCCGCTCGCCGACGTGAGGGAGAAGTCCAGGCCGAATTTCCATCTGTCCGGGGGGAAAAGCGTGTCGTCCGCCGCCGGCGCGGGTCCCGTGCCTGCGGCGGTGCCTGGTGCCGCACCCGCGGCGGTCGCGGGCGCCGGGCCCGCGGCTGTGCCGTCCGCCCCGCCGCCCGGCGCCGACTGGGCCCGGACCCCCGCCGGTCCGAATGTGAATCCCGTCAGTAGCGCCAGAACGGCGCCGTACCACATTTTGTTGCTCATGCCGCGATTATGGGCGCACGCGCCCGGCGCCGGCAACCTGTTGCGGCCGCCCCCCCGCCGGCGTACGCTCCGCACCATGGCTACAGACGTTTCGAAACGGAACCGTCCGCGGCGACCGGCCCGGGAGCGGGCCGACGCCGCCTTCCGCCAGGCGTTCGGCGGACCGCCCGACGTGCGCAGCCGGGCGCCGGGACGCGTGAACATCCTCGGGGGCCACGTCGACTACAACGACGGCTACGTCCTGCCCGCCGCCATCGACCGGGACGCCGCGGTCGCCGCGCGGCGCCGCTCCGACGGCCACTTTCTGGTGGTCGCCGACGACCTCGACGAGTCGGATCGCTTCGACGTGGACGACGTCGCCGACGGGGTGCCCCGGGCGTCGGCCCGCGGATGGCGCGCCTACGTGCGCGGAGTCGTCGCGCTGCTCCGGGAGCGGGGCGTCAACCTGGACGGGGCGGAGCTCACGATCGCCGGAGACGTGCCCCGCGGCTCCGGCCTGGCTTCGTCCGCCGCCCTCGAGCTGTCCGTCGCGCGCGCCCTTCTCGGTCTCGCCGGCACGACGCTGCCCGGCGCCGAGCTCGCCGCCCTCGGCCGCCGCGCCGAGACCATCTGGGCCGGCGTCCAGTGCGGCATCATGGACCAGATGGTGGCGGCCCTCGGCCGGCGCGGCCATGCCCTCTTCCTCGACTGCCGCTCCCTGGCCTACAGCCACGTGCCACTGCCGCCCGGGGTCCGCCTCGTCGCCGTCGACAGCGGCGTGCGCCGCGACGTCGGCGGCTCGGCCTATAACCGGCGCGTCGAGGAGTGCCGCGAAGCGGCCCGGCTCCTCGGTGTGCGCTCGCTGCGCGACGTCGCGCTCCACGACCTCGAGGCCGCGGCCGACGCGATGCCCACCACCCTCTACCGCCGCGCCCGGCACGTCGTCGACGAGATCCATCGGACGTTCTGGGGGGCGCAGGCTCTCACGGAAGGCGACGTCGCGCGCGTCGGCGCGCTCGTCGACG
Source organism: uncultured Gemmatimonadales bacterium (assembly GCA_963728445.1). Classification (GTDB taxonomy): domain Bacteria; phylum Gemmatimonadota; class Gemmatimonadetes; order Longimicrobiales; family RSA9; genus CAVSJO01. The sequence goes on from CAVSJO010000008.1 coordinate 208,737, forward strand.
CCTCCCACGACTCGCTGCGCGACAACTACGAGGTGTCCACCCCCGAGCTCGACCGCCTCGTCGAGATCCAGCGCGCCCAGCCCGGGGTCCTCGGCGCGCGCATGCTCGGCGCCGGCTTCGGTGGCTCCACCCTTGCCCTCGTCGAGGAGCCGGCCGCCCTCGACTTCGCCCGCGCCGTCCCTCCCGCCTACGCGGAAGCCACGGGCCTGGAGGCCGAGGTCCACGTCTTCACGACCGCCGACGGCGCCTCCCTCGAATAGCCGCGGTGGGGGGAGGCCGCCGCCCGCCCCGTCACCTTGCCCCGATGCGCCCGCGACCCCAACCTACTCGCAACCGCTGACCCCAACCCGGACGCGCATGCGACCAGGACGCTTCTTCCTCCCCGGCCCCACCGAGGTCCGGCCCGAGGTCATGACCGCGCTGCTCCAGCCCATGATCGGCCACCGCGTCCCCGAGATGGAAGCGATGATGGCCGAGATCCAGCCCCGGCTGAAGGCCCTCTTCCGCACCGATCGCCCCGTCTACATCGCGCCGGCCTCGGGGACCGGCATGATGGAGGCGGCCGTCCGCAACGGCGCGAAGCGGAAGGTGCTCTCCCTCACGAACGGCGCGTTCAGCGAGCGCTTCGCGCAGATCGCCCGGGCGAACGGCATGGAGGTCGACACCGTCGCCGTGGAGTGGGGCGAGGCGCACACGCCGGAGATGGTGCGGGAGGCGCTTTCGAAGGGCGACTACGACGCCGTCACGATCTGCCACTCCGAGACGTCGACGGGCGTGCTGAACCCGATCCGCGAGCTCGCGGCGGCCGCGCACGAGTCCGGCGACGTCGTCGTCCTGGTCGACAGCGTCTCGGGTCTCGCCGGAGCCGAGGTGCAGACCGACGACTGGGGCCTCGACTTCATCCTCACCGGCTCGCAGAAGTCCATGGCGCTGCCGCCCGGGCTCGCCTTCGGCGTCGCCCAGCAGAACATCCTCGAACGCGCCGCCGCGAAGCAGGACCGCGGCGTCTACTTCGACTTCCTCGAGTACCAGAAGAACATCGAGCAGAACCAGACGCCCAACACGCCGGCCGTCTCGCTGTTCTACGCCCTCCGCAAGCAGATGGAGCTGGTCGAGCAGGAGGGCGTCGAGAATCGCTGGCGGCGCCACACGGAGATGGCGGAGGTCGTGTGGGGATGGGTCGACGACATGCGCGCCCGCGGCGTCGACGTGAGCATCGTCGCCCCGGAGGGTCGCCGCTCCCCGACCGTCACCGCCATCCGCCCCCCCGAAGGCTGGACGGGCCCGAATGTGGTCGCCGCCGTGAAGGAGAAGGGCTTCGCCATCGCCACCGGCTACGGCAAGCTGCGGGAGAGCGCGTTCCGGATCGGCCACATGGGCGACCACGACGCGGTCGAGACGCGCGCGCTCTGCGAGGCGCTGACGGAGGTGTTCACGGCGTGAAGCCGCACCGGATCGTCGTCGCCGAGCCCCTGACGCCGGAGCTCGACGCGGCGCTCCGGGCCGAGCCGGCCTTCCAGGTCGTGGACCGCCACGGCCTCGCCGGCCTCGAGCTGGCCGAGGCGCTGGGCGACGCCGAGGCCCTCGTCATCCGGGGCGCGACCACCGTCGGCGCCGAAGCCCTGCCCGCGGCCGGACCCTTCCGCGCCGTGGCGCGTGCGGGCGTCGGCGTGGACAACGTCGACGTCGCCGCGTGCACGGCTCGCGGCATCGCCGTCATCAACGCCCCCTCCGCCAACGCCATCCCGGCGGCGGAGCACACCCTCGCACTGATGCTCGGGCTCGCCCGCCGCCTGGGGCCCGCCGCCACGGCCATGCGGGACGGCCGCTGGGAGCGCTCCCGGCCCGGATTCGAGCTGCACGGCCGCACCCTCGGCATCCTCGGCCTCGGTCGCATCGGCGGGGAAGTGGCGCAGAGGGCCGGCGCGTTCGGGATGCGCATCGTCGCGTTCGACCCCTATGTCGGGCCCGCCCGCTTCGACCGTCTCGGCGTGCGCCTCGCCCGCTCCGCCGCCTCTGTCTTCGAAGAGGCCGACGTGGCGACGTTGCACGTCCCCCTCACCGCCGGCACGCGCCACCTCGTCGACGCTGACCTCCTCGATCACGCGAAGCCCGGCGCGGTCCTCGTCAACGCCGCCCGAGGTGGGGTCGTCGACGAGGCGGCGCTCCTCACGGCGCTGGACCAGGGCCGGCTCGCCGGCGCCGCCCTCGATGTGTTCGAAACGGAGCCGCTGCCGGCCAACTCGCCGCTTCGCCGGCGGGAGGACGTGCTCGTGACGCCGCACCTGGGCGCCGCCACCTCGGAGGCCCACGCCCGCGTCGCCGCTTCCATCGTCGAGAGCCTCCGCCGAATGCTCGTCGACGGCGACGCCGACGGCGCGGTGAACGGGCCCGTCGTCGGCGCCGCCGCCCGCGGAAGGCTCGCGCCCCTGGTCGCCGCCGCGAACCGTCTCGGCCGCCGCGGCGCCGGCCACCTGCCGCCGAACCCGGAGCGCATCCGCGTCCGCGGACGCGGCGTCCGTCCGGACGACCTGCCCCACCTCCTGCCGCCGCTGCTGTACGGGCTCTTCGGCGAGGGCCTCGGCGAGTCCACGCGGGTTCCGACAGACGCCGCCGTTCTGGCGGACGAGCGCGGCGTCCTGCTCGAGTCCGTCATCGGACGCTCCGGCGCCGGAGCCGGACCGCGCCTCGACATCCGCGTAAATGCAGTCTATGGCCATCTCCGTCTCGACCAGCCCCTCGAGGACGACGCGCAGCGGTAGGCCCGCACGTCCGGTGGCGCGCACGCGGGCGCAGAATCCCCCCGCCCGTCATCCCCCCCATTCCCGTCGATCCCCCACATCCCCTCCTGCATTCCCCCACGGCGAACCGCTGCCCGGAACGTCATCTTTCCATGGATACCCACGCAGGGGGACGACATGAGGAAGATGACCACGTACGTCGCAGTCGCGGCCTGCCTGGCCGGCGCCGTGGCGGTTGCCGGACAGAAGCCCGGCGAACGGACGGACGGACGCGCGATCTATGAGGCGAACTGTGCGGCCTGCCATCAGTCGGACGGCAGAGGCGTGGCGGGCGCGTTCCCGCCCCTCGCCGGCTCGGAGATCGTGGAAGGCGATCCGGACGTCGTCGCACGCATCGTCCTCGACGGGCTCGCCGGGCCGGTCCGGGTTTCCGGAGCGCTGTACAACGGCATCATGCCGGGGTGGAGACACGTCCTCGGCGACACCGCCGTGGCTGCCGTGCTGAGCTACGTGCGCACGCTGGACGGGCGGAGCCCGGCCTTGCCTGTGGAGCCGTCGCTCGTCGCACGAGCCCGCGCAGCGACCGAGGGGCGGAACGGGCGCTACTGGCACGTCGGCCAGTTGCTGGCCGCCGGCAGCCCAGCCGTGCCCGACTCGCAGACCGTGGCAGGTGCCCCCGCCCCGGCAGCGCTCTGCCCGGAGCGAGACATGATGGGCACCATGGGAATGCACGGCGCGATGCGAGGCACCCGAAAGGGGACGAATGGAGCCCGACGGGGCATGCACGGCGGCGGTGAGTCCGGAATGGGCATGCGCGGGGCCGGCATGGGCATGCACGGGGCCGGCATGGGCATGCGCGGTTTCTGCCCCGCAGCAGGAACGGGCGGCTTGCCCCGTGATACGTCGAGCCAGGGCAAGCGGTAAAATGGTGCAGCGCGGCGCCATACGTTCGCGCAGCAATCGGACGCTGTTCGCGGGAATTGTTGGTGGTCGCGTCAACCGCTTACATGGTAACGACTTGCGACCGCCCTTCGCCGCTCACCAACATTTCCCGCGAACAGCGTCACATCGCGCGCGCATACAATACCTGAACCTGACCTGCGCCACGCCTGACCTGCGAGCCACCCCGGCTCCCAGGCGTTCCCCCGCCTCACGCCAGTCGCCACCCCCGCACGTCGTCCTCCACCCCGTCCGGCCCCGCCAGCACGACATCGCCTGGATCGCCCGGGCGCCCGAGGCCCAGCACGAGCACTTCCGAAGGGAAGCCGGCCACCCGCCGCGGCGGGAAATTCACCACCGCCAGCACATGGCGCCCCACCAGCGAGTCCGGATCGTAGCGTCGGGTGAGCCCTGCACTCGACTGCTTCACGCCCACCGGCGCCCCGAAGTCGACCCACACCTTGATGGACGGTTTGCGGGCCTCCGGAAACGTTTCCGCCCGGACGACCCTCCCGGCCCGGATGTCCAGCTTCTCGAATTCGTCGATGGTCGACTCGGCCCGGGGCTCCGGCCCGGCGCCTCCGGCCACGTTCCGCTCCGGCATCATCCCTCCCTGAAGTCTCGTTCCGACGCGTGCCGGCACTGCGACATCGCCTATTCCACGATCGAGAGCTGCGCCCGCCCGCGGGCCGGGACCTCGTGGCAGACGCGGCATCGGGCCTCGTACGTCTCGAGCCCGCCCACCTGAACCGTCGGGCCCTCCGCCGGAGCCGGCCGGCCCTCTATCAGCCGCTGGTTCCGCGTGGCCGGACGGCCACACACAACGCAGATGGCGTGCAGCTTGTCGATGGTCTCGGCCACGGCCAGCAGCTGGGGGATGGGCCCGAACGGCTCGCCGCGGAAATCCATGTCCGTACCCGTCAGGATCACGCGCGCCCCCCGGTCCGCGAGCGCGTTGGCCACCTGCACCACGCCCCCATCGAGGAACTGCACCTCGTCGACGCCAACGACGTCCGTCGCCTGGGCGACCCGCTCCATCAGCTCGGCCGAGCTGCTGATCGGGATCGACTCGAAGCGCCGCCCGTCGTGGGACGTGATCGTCTGGACGCCGCCGTAGCGTTCGTCGAGATGGGACTTGAACACCTGCACGTTCTTCCGGGCCAGGATCGCACGCCGGATCCGGCGGATCAGCTCCTCCGACTTGCCGGAGAACATGACCCCCGTGATCACCTCGATCCAGCCACCGTTCGGCTGCTGCTCCATCGCGTTCTACGGCTCAGTTCTTCTTCAGCGTCGGATACGTGATGCCGAGCTGCTCGAGGTACGAGTCGTACTTCGTCTCGTCGTAGTAGTACTTCTCGAGCTTCGGCCGGTACTCCGCCATGATCTCCTGGTTCAGCCACGTGGCCGGCGGATCGTCGGCGGTGATGAACGGCACGTACTTCTGGTCCTTCGTCTGCACGTCGTTGTAGTAGGTCCAGGCGTCCTTGACGAGCTCGGGCGACGTGAACAGAACGAGCGCCGTACGGGCCATGACCTTCGCCCCCGCCGTCGCCCCCTTGTGCGCGATCGGCGTCGCCATGGCGATGGCATTCGACCAGTTGTGCCCCGGCAGTCCCGGGATGTTCGACGGAAAGCGCAGAGTCACGGTCGGCACCACCCACGACACGTCCCCGATGTCGTCCGACCCGCCGCTGTGCGGCTCCTCGGGCGGACCCTCCAGCTCGTCCAGCTTCGTGGCCAGACCGCTCGTGTCGCTGCTGTTCACCAGGTGCTGCACCGCCACGGCGAGCTTCTGGTCGTCGCCGCTCCACGTCGGCAGCCCCACCGCCTGGATCTGTCTGTACATTGCCTCGGCCACGGGCTTGTTGAAGTGGCGCGGCCACGCCGTGCCCAGGATCCGGTGCGTCACGCTCGTGTTGGTCATCAGCGACGCCCCGTCCGCCATCTTGTTGCCGATCTCGTACAGCTCCTTCATGTGCGGGTAGTCCATCTCCCGGAAGTAGTACCAGATCGCGGCCTTCGACGGGACCACGTTCGGCTGGTCGCCCCCGTCCGAGATGATCGAGTGCGAGCGCTGCAGCGGCCGCAGGTGCTCGCGCCGGTAGTTCCAGCCGACGTCCATCAGCATCGCGGCGTCCAGCGCGCTGCGACCCCGCCACGGTGCGCCCGCCGCGTGCGCCGACTCGCCCGTGAACTGGTACTCCACCGACACCAGACCCGTCCCGCTTCCGCCGCCCCACGACACGTCCAGGTTGTTTCCCACGTGCGTGAACAGCACCACGTCCACGTCCTTGAACATTCCGTCCCGGACGAACCACGCCTTCGTCCCCACCAGCTCCTCCGCAACCCCCGGCCACAGCACCAGCGTGCCCGGGATGTGCTCCCGCTCCATGATCTTCTTCAGCGCCAGCGCGGCCGTCACGTTGACGGCCTGCCCGGAGTTGTGCCCTTCGCCGTGCCCCGGCGCCCCCTCCACGATCGGCTCGTGCCACGCCACGCCCGGCTTCTGACTCGCCTTCGGGATGCAGTCCAGGTCGCTTCCGAACGCGATCACCGGCTTGCCCGAGCCCCAGCGCGCCACCCACGCCGTGGGAATGCCCGACACGCCGGTCTCCACCTCGAAGCCGTTCTCCCGCAGGATGCCCGTCAGGTACTTCGACGTCTCGTATTCCTGGAAGCCGAGCTCCGAGAAGCTGAAGATCTTGTCGACCATCACCTGCGTCAGCTTCCGGTTCGAGTCCACGTCCGCCGTGACCTCCTTCAGCAGACGGTCGACGTTCTTCGACTGCGCCGCCGCCGGCAGCGGCAGCGCGAGAACCAGCGCGGCGGTGGAGATGAAGCGGGTCAGGCGGGTCTGCGGACGGGTCCGTCTCATGGCCACTCCCGGTTGAGGTGGAGGTCCCGCGACGGCGGTCGCCCGCGTCGGAAGAGGGGTCCGACGGGGTGGCCGGGTTCCGTGCCCGGACGAAGGTACGCCGAGGGTCGTCGCTGAAGGGCCGTGCGGGGTCGCGGCAATCTCGCAGGCGGGTACGGCCCACGCAACCGATCTCGCGCAGCGGATGCGCCAATCGCTCGCCCGGCCACGGGCCAGCCGCCGAACTTCATTGCAGACCGCTCCACCGTCCGACATACTTGCCGCATGCCCATCCGAAACGTTTCCGACACCGCCCGCTGGGTCGCCTTCTACCGCGCCATGGAGTCCGAGCGCCCCGACGCCCTCTTCGTGGATCCCTACGCGCGCCTTCTCGCCGGCGCGGAAGGAGAGGAGGCGGTCCGGACCATCCCCAAGGGACGCCAATCCGCCTGGGCGATGATCGTCCGCACGGCCGTGCTGGACGAGATCATCCTCCGCCTCGTTCGGGAGGACGGCGTCGATCGCGTGCTCAACCTGGCCGCCGGCCTCGACACGCGGCCCTTCCGTCTCGACCTCCCGCCCTCCCTCGACTGGGTCGAGATCGACCTGCCCGGCATCCTCGAGTTCAAGCGGGAGCGCATGGAAGGCGAGCGGCCCGCCTGCCGACTCGAGTCCATCGCCGCCGACCTGTCCGACGCGGACGACCGCCGCACCTCACTGGACGAGGCGCTGCGCGGGGCCCGCAGCGCCCTCGTCGTCACCGAGGGGCTGCTCATCTACCTCGAGGACGAACAGGTCGCCGGACTCGCCCGGGACCTGCACGCCCGCTCGGCGTGTCGGTGGTGGCTCACGGACCTCGCCTCCCCTTGGCTCCTCAAGTTCATGCACCGCTCGTACAAGCGGGGCATGGACGCCTCCGTGCAGTTCCGCTTCGCGCCCGAGGAGGGGCCCGACTGGTTCCGTCGCTTCGGCTGGGAGCCCGAGGAGTACCGGTCGTCCCTGGAGGAGGCGAAACGCCTCGACCGCGAGATGCGCGGCGCCTGGATGATCCACCTCTCCGAGCGGTTCTCCCGCAGGATCCGGGAGCGGAACCGCCGCATCAGCGGCTTCCTGCTCCTCGGTCGGGACGGACGCTCGTGAGGCTCGCTCGCGGCGGTCCGGTCCGGTAGGCGCCCGACCCCGTCCGCCCGTGAGTCGCGCGCGCCGCCACCACCCCGTCGTACGCATCACGCACTGGGTCAACGCCGTCGCCCTGACCGTCATGGTCGGGAGCGGCCTGCGCATCTTCAACGCCTACCCGGCCTTCGCTCCGAGGGGCGGCTCCTTCTGCTGCTATCCCTTCGAGGGCACACCCGTCCCCGGCCGGCTCACCTTCGGCGGCTGGCTCGGTGGCGCCCGCAACTGGCACTTCGCCATGATGTGGCTGCTCTTCGTCAACGGCCTCGTCTATCTCGGCTTCGTCTGGCTGCATGGCGAGTGGCGGGACCTGGTCCCCCGTCGCGGCGACGCCCGGGACGTCTGGGAGATGGTGAAGTTCTACGTCTACGCCCGCAGCGATCACCCCCTGCAGGGCAAGCACAACGCCCTCCAGAAGCTGACCTACTTCAGCTTTCCGCTCATCGGCGCACTGGCGGTCGTCACGGGCGTGGCCGTCTGGAAGCCCGTGCAGCTCGCGCCCCTGACCGGTCTCCTCGGCGGCTATGTGTGGGCCCGCTACTGGCACTTCCTCGCCATGCTGCTCCTCGTCGCCATGACCGCCGTCCACGTCTTCATGGTCTTCGCCGTCGACCCCTGGTCGCTCCGGGCCATGACCACCGGCGGGTACGATCCTCGCCGCTCCCCGGAAGCGCGCAACGCTCGCCCGCTGCACTGGCGGTGGTCCGCACCGCCGCCCGCGATCCCGCAGCAGCCGGTCATCGCGACTCCCGCAGCGGAGCCGACCGGCGACGTCGCCGCCAAAACCCCGGACCTCGTTCCAGCGCCGCCGGAAGACGCTGAGGACTCGCCGTGAACCGACGCGGCTTCTTCTCCACCGGCGCCGCCGCCTTCCTCGCCGCCTGCGGCTCCCGCGGCCCCGACGAGGCCCGGCCCCTGCTGGACCTCGCGATGCGGAAGAACGAGGGCCTCGAGCGGGCGCTCTTCCGCCACACGTCCATGGACCATCCGGCCAGCCGCGCCCTCTCCGACGGCGCGCTGCCCCGCTACTTCGTCTCGCGCACCGTGCCCACGTGGGACGAGGCCGCCCGGGGCACCTGGACCCTCGAGGTCTCCGGGCTCGTCGAGCGTCCGCTCCGGTTGACGCTGAAGGACCTCATGGGACTCCCGTGGGTGACCCATCGCGTGAACCACTACTGCGTCGAGGGCTGGACCGCGACGACCGAATGGACCGGCGTCCGCTTCAGCCGGCTGGCCTCGATCGTGCGGCCCCGGCCCGAGGCACGCTACGTCGACTTCCGCTCCTTCGATTCCGACTACCACGAGAGCTGGGACATCGAGAGCGCCATGCACCCGCAGACCCTCGTCGCCTACGCATGGGAGGGCCGCATGCTCGGCCCTGCCCACGGCGCGCCCGCTCGCCTGCACTCCCCCGTGAAGCTCGGGTACAAGAGCGTGAAGTACCTCACCGGCATCGTCTTCATGCCCGAGCGCAACGGCGGCTACTGGAGCGACCGGGGGTACGAGTGGTACGCCGGCACGTGACGGCGACGCCCGACGCCGACGCCGTCCTCGCCGGGGGCGGCCTCGACCCCGGCGCGCCTTGACGCCGACGCCGAAGCGCCGCGACTACACCTCCGGCCCCGTCCTGCCCTCCCTGCTCGCGCTGGCCGTGCCCATCGTCCTGGCCAACGTGCTCCAGACCGTCTACCAGCTCACGGACACCTTCTGGCTCGGGCGACTCGGCGCCGGCGCAGTCGCCGCCGTGTCCCTCAGCTTCCCCGTCATCTTCCTGATCATCTCCCTCGGCGCTGGCCTCGCCGTGGCCGGCGCCGTCCTCATCGCGCAGGCGTACGGCGCCGGCGACGCCCGCGCCGTCGACCACGTCGCCGCCCAGACCCTCGCCTCCGTCGCCACCGCCGCCGTGCTGCTCTCGGTCCTCGGCTACTTCGCCTCCGAGCCCCTCATGCGCGTCATGGGCGCCGGCCCGGCCGTCATCGCGGACGCCACGCTCTACATGAAGGTCTCCTTCGTCGGCCTCGTCTTCCTCTACGTCTATTTCGTCTTCCAGTCCCTGCTGCGCGGCGTCGGAGACGTGAAGACGCCGTTCTACATCGTGCTTGGGACCGTCCTGCTCAACTTCCTCTTCGACCCGCTCTTCATCCTCGGGCTCTGGGGCGCGCCCCGCATGGGCGTCGCCGGCGCCGCCCTCGCCACCGTCGGCACCCAGGGCCTCGCCGCCGTCGTCGGCGTCGGCTTCCTCTTCAGCGGCCGCTTCGGCATCCACCTCCACGCCCGCGACCTCGTCCCCGACCTGCGCCTCGTGCGTCGCATCGTGCGCCTCGGCGTGCCCGCTTCCGTCGAGCAGTCCACGCGCGCCCTCGGCCTCTCGGTCATGACCGCGCTGGTCGCCGGTTTCGGAACCCCCGCCGTGGCCGCCTACGGAATCGGCACGCGCATCTTCAGCTTCGTGCTCATCCCCGCCCTCGGCCTGTCCATGGCCACGTCCACGCTCGTCGGCCAGAACATCGGCGCCGGCAAGCCCGAGCGCGCGGGACACGTCGCGGCCGTGAGCGCCAAAGTCGCCTTCGTCGGCCTCACCGCCGTGGGCGTCCTCTTCTTCGTCTTCGCCCGCGCCCTCACGGACGCGTTCATCCCCACCGACCCCGCCGTCGCCGCCGGCGGCGCCCGCTTCCTGCGCATCATGGCGCTCACCTTCGGCTTCCTCGGCGTACAGCAGGTCCTCGGCGGCGCCTTCCGCGGCGCAGGCAACACCGTCGCCGCCATGGCCCTCGCCATCGTCACCCTCTGGGTGCTCCGCTTCCCCCTCGCCTGGTTCCTCGCCGAGCGGACCACCTTGGGCGAGGCCGGCATCTGGTGGGCCTTCCCCGTGTCGAACGTCATCGCCGCCGTCGCCGCCTGGCTCTGGCTGCGCCGCGACACATGGAAGGGGCAGCCCCTCACCGGCGAGCACGAGCTCGAAGAGGAGGTCGCCCGCGAGACCATCGTCGAGGAGGGGCTCGGCTAGGCGGCGTCGCCCGACCCGTCCCTACCGCGTCAGCCAGATCGCAACACGGACGCACCACGACCCCACCGCCAGGATCGTCGGCAGAAGCGTCAGCCCCACCGAGAAGACCAGCCCCTGCCGGAACAGCAGCGGCCCCGCGTCCGGCGCGCTCCGCCCCCAGACCAGCGTCATCGCGCGCTCGATCAGCTCCGGCGGCACGGGGGTGGTAGCTCCCCGCCACTGCTTGCGCCCCGCGGGCCTCGCCGGGCACATTCCTGCGCCGCGCGGCCGCGTCCCGCCGCGCGCCTCGACGGGCGACGTCGCCCGCCGCGTCCCCGCGCACGGAGCCCTTCATGACCGCGATCCTCCCCCTGGCCCTCGCCGCCGCCCTGGCCACCCCAGCCCCAGCCTCAGCCTCAGCCTCAGCCTCAGCCTCAGCCTCAGCCTCAGCCTCAGACACGACGAACCCCGCCCTCCGTTCGCTGCGCTGGCGCCTGGTCGGCCCCTTCCGCGGCGGCCGCGTCGACGCCGTGACCGGGGACCCGGACAACCCTCTCGTCTTCTACATGGGCTCGGTGGACGGCGGCGCGTGGAAGACGGAGGACGCGGGGCAGACGTGGCGAAACGTGAGCGACGACGCCGGCATCGCCTCCGTCGGGGCCATCGCCGTCGCGCCGTCGGACGCCAACGTCGTCTACGCGGGCGGCGGGGAGTCGAACCCGCGGGAGGACATCACGTACGGGGAGGGGTTCTGGCGCTCGACGGACCGGGGAAAGACGTGGCGGCACCTGGGTCTGGGGGACACGCGCCACATCGCGGACATCGTGGTCGACCCGCAGGACGCGAACACGGTGTACGTCGCAGCCCTGGGCCACGCCTTCGGGCCGAACCCGGACCGGGGCGTGTACCGCTCCCGTGACGGCGGGGAGCACTGGTCGAAGGTCCTCTTCGTCAACGACAGCACGGGTGCCATCGACCTGGCGCTGGACCCGACGAACCCGCGCGTGCTCTACGCGGCGATGTGGAAGTTCCAGCGCATGCCGTGGGGCTTCTCCGGCGGCGGCGGCCGGACGGGCCTGTGGAAGAGCACGGACGGCGGCGACACGTGGAGCGAGATCACCGACGCGCCGGGCCTGCCGGAGGGACCGCTGGGTCGCATCGGCGTCGCCGTCTCACCGGCGAACCCCGACCGCGTCTGGGCCAGCGTCGAGGCCCGGGACTCGACGGGCGGCATCTTCCGCTCCGACGACGCGGGGAAGACGTGGAACCGCGTGAACGCGGACCAGAAGTTCATGGTCCGGCCGTGGTACTTCTCCGGCGTCACGGCGGACCCGAAGGACGAGAACACCGTCTGGGTGCTGAACATGGGCACGTGGAAGTCCGTGGACGGCGGCCGCACGTTCAGCCGGGTGCGCGCGCCCCACGGGGACGACCACATCCTGTGGATCGACCCGAACGACTCGCGCCGGATGATCGAGGGCAACGACGGCGGCGCGACCATCAGCCTGACCGGCGGCGCGACGTGGAGCTCGATCTACAACCAGCCCACCGCCCAGTTCTATCACGTCACAACCGACGACGCGTTCCCGTACCGCATCTACGGCGCGCAGCAGGACAACTCGACGGTCGGCATCGCGAGCCGCTCGCCCGACGGCGCCATCGACGAGGAGGACTGGTACGACGTGGGCGGCGGCGAGTCCGGCTACATCGCGCCGAAGCCCGGCGCGCCCGACACGGTCTTCGCCGGCACGTACATGGGCACGATGACCCGCTGGGCGAAGGACACGCGGGAGACCCGGGACGTCTCGGTGTGGCTGAACAACTACGACGGCTACACGTCCGCGGAGGTCCCGTACCGGTTCCAGTGGACGTTCCCCATCGTCTACTCGCCCCACGACAGGAACACGCTCTACGTCACGTCCCAGTACGTGCACCGCTCCACGGACGACGGCGCGAGCTGGAAGCGAATCAGCCCGGACCTGACGCTCCACGACACCGCCACCATGGGCCCCGTGGGCGGTCCGGTCACGCTGGACATGACCGGCACCGAGTGGTACGCCACGATCTTCGCGTTCGCCGAGTCGCCCGTCCGCAGGGGCGTGCTCTGGGCGGGCTCCGACGACGGTCTCGTCCACGTGTCCACGGACGACGGCGCCACCTGGACCGACGTGACCCCGAAGGGGATGGCGAAGTACACGCGCGTGAGCATCATCGAGCCGTCGCACGGCGACGCCGGCACCGCGTACGTCGCCGCCAACCGATTCCAGCTCGACGACTTCCGCCCCTACCTCTGGAAGACCACGGACTACGGGAAGAGCTGGACGCGCATCGACGCCGGCATCCCCGTCGGCGCCTACACCCGCGCCATCCGCGAGGACCCGACCACGCCCGGGCTCCTGTACGCCGGGACCGAGACCGGCGTGTACGTCTCCCTCGACGACGGCGCCCACTGGCAGCCGCTCCAGCTCAACCTGCCGAAGGCCTCCGTCCGGGACCTGGCCGTCCACGACGGCGACCTGATCGCCGCCACGCACGGCCGCGCCTTCTGGGTCCTCGACGACCTCGCGCCGCTCCGGGCCCTCGCCCGACGCCTCGACCGCAGTCAGGCGACGCTGCTCCCGCCCGACACCGCCGTGCGCTACCTCGGCGCCGGCCGCCGCTCCGTGCGCGGCGCCGGCGAGAACCCCGTGAACGGCGTCGTCGTCGATTACTGGCTACCGAAGCGGCCGGCCGGGCCGGTGACGCTGGAATTCCTGGGCGCGGACGGGAAGGTGATCCGCTCCTTCTCGAGCCGCGGCGAGGGCGACGCCGGGACCGCGGACGCCGACACCACGGCAGCCGTCGCCGCCGCCGACACCGCGCTCCGCCCCACGCGCGCCGACGAGGCCCGCCTGAAGGCCGAGGCCGACAGCCTGGCCTTCGCGCCGTCCGACTCCCTCGTCCACGTGCGTCCCGGCTTCAACCGCTTCGCGTGGGACCTGTCCTACCCGTCGGCGAAGGAGGCCGACGACATCATCCTCGACGTGGGCATGCTGGAGGGGCCGACGGCTCTGCCCGGCCGCTACACCGTCCGTCTGACGGTCGACGGCCGCACGCTCGAGCAGCCGTTCACGGTCGTGGAGGACCCCCGGGTGAACGTCTCGCCCGCGGACCTGAAGGCGCAGTTCGACCTGGCCACGAAGATCCACGACGCCATCGATGACGTCACGAAGGCCGACGAGCGCATCCGCTCCCTGCGCTCGCAGGTCGCGTCGTGGAAGGACCGCGCGAAGGGCGGGGCATGGGCCGACAGCGTCGCCCGCCCCGCCGACGCGCTGCGGGACTCGCTGAGCGCGATCCGGGACCAGCTCGTCTGCGTCCACTGCCACGCCGACGAGATCACGCTGGCCTACCCGATCCGGGCCTACAACAAGCTGCTCTCCCTGAACCTGCAGGTGCTGCCGTCCCACACGGCGCCGACGGCCCAGCAGGGCGAGGTCTTCGCGCAGCTCCGCGCCGAGGTCGACGCGCAGCTCGCCCGCCTGAAGGCCCTCGAGAGCGGGCCCCTGGCCGACTTCAACCGCCTGATCCAGCGCAGCGGAATCCCGGCCGTCGGCGAGGGGGCGCCCGTGCCGATCATGTAGTGGGGGCGACGTCGCCTCAGCCGGCGATGGCGCCGCGCGCCAGCCGCGCCGGCACTGGCGACCCACGCCGTCGCTGCAGCGGCCGATTCGACCATGGACGCGGCAGCCCCGGCGAGGCTATCGTCGGGACATGGACGCTGAGATGCGCGAGGAGTTCGAGAAGCTCGCCACGATGATGGCGCGCGGCTTCGAGGCGATGAACCAGCGCTTCGACGAGCGCATGGGCCGCCTCGAGCAGCGCATGGGCGGCCTCGAGCAGCGCCAGGATACGTTCGAGGGGAAGCTCGAATCGCTGCGCCTGGAGGTGTCCGAGAAGTTCCTGGCCCTCGACGAGCGCTTCCGCACCCTCGAGCTGCGCATGGACCGTTTCGAGGCGCGCATCCTGGGGGCCGTCGAGGAGCTGCGGGCGGAGGTGCGCGTCCTGGCGGGGCGTGTCGACGTACTCGACGCCCGCGTCGGCGGACTCGAAGAGCGCGTGTCGAGTCTCGAGGGCGTGGTCGTCGGGCTGAGCGGCCGTGTCGACGGCCTCGCCAGCGACATGCGACAGCGCTTTCGCGTCATCAACGACCGGCTGTCCGAGCTCGCGGCATAGCCGTCAGGCGCGCGCAGCGGCCCGGTCCTGGCTCGGGCCGGGCCGCTGCGGGTGTGCCGGAAGGTCGTTGGGCGACGCCGCCCGATCCGGGCGACGTCGCCTCATCCCGGACGGCGCCTCAGCCGGCGACGTCCGCCTCGGCCCGCGTCCCGCTCAGCCTGCGCTCGTCCGCGCCGATGTAGACCTGGCGCGGGCGGGCGATCTTCTGCTCCGGGTCCTGCAGCATCTCCAGCCACTGCGCGAGCCAGCCGGCGACGCGCGGGATCGCGAACAGTACCGGGAACATGTCCACCGGGAAGCCCATCGCCTGGTAGATGATTCCCGAGTAGAAGTCGACGTTCGGGTACAGCTTGCGGGACACGAAGTAGTCGTCCTCCAGCGCCACCCGCTCGAGCTCCATGGCCAGGTCCAGCAGCGGGCTCGTGCCCGTCACCGCCAGCACCTGCCCCGCCATCTCCTTCAGGATCTTCGCCCGCGGATCGTAGTTCTTGTAGACCCGGTGGCCGAAGCCCATGAGCCGGAACTCGCCCTTCTTCGCCCGCTCCACGAACTCCGGCACGCGCTCCTTCGTGCCGATCTCCTTCAGCATGCGCAGCACCTGCTCGTTCGCGCCGCCGTGCAGCGGGCCGTACAGCGCCGCAGCAGCCGCGGAGACCGAAACGTACGGATCCGCGTGGGAGCTGCCGACGCTCCGCATCGCGTTCGCGCTGCAGTTCTGCTCGTGGTCCACGTGCAGGATGAACAGCACCTCCAGCGCCCGCTCCAGGACCGGGTTCGGCTCGTACGTAGGCTCCGAGATGCGGAACATCATGTTCAGGAAGTTGCCCGTGAAGCTCAGCTCGTTGTCCGGGTAGACGTACGGCAGCCCCACGCTGTGCCGGTACGCGTACGCCGCGATCGTCGGCATCTTCGCGATCAGCCGCTGGATCTGCTTCATCCGCACGTCCGGATCCGCGATGTTCCGCGCCTCCGGATAGAACGTCGACAGCGCCGCCACCGTGCTCACCAGCATGCCCATCGGATGGGCGTCGTGGTGGAAGCCGTTCATGAACGTCTTGATGTTCTCGTGGACGAAGGTGTGGTGCAGGATGTTCCACTCCCACTCCTTCAGCTGCTCCGCCGTCGGCATCTCCCCGAACAGCGTCAGGTACGCCACCTCCAGGAAGGTGCTGTTCTGCGCCAGCTCGTCGATGGGATAGCCCCGGTAGCGCAGGATGCCCCGGTCCCCGTCGATGAACGTCACGGCGCTCCTGCACGACGCAGTGTTCATGAACGCCGGGTCGTAGCTCAGCAGCCCGAAGTCCTCGTCGCTGACCTTGATCTTCCGCAGCTCGATGGCCGGGATGGCCGATCCGTACTCCGGATACGTGCCGTGCTGGATCGGGACCTCGTACTCCTTGCCCGTCCGGTTGTCCGTGATGGTGAGGGTCTCTCGCATGTCGTGCCTCCGCTTCGGTGACGGCCGGTGAAGAGCCGGCCGGTGGGATTCCTGCGGATCTGCACATTCTGGTGAGGAGGCCACCCGCGGGCTGTAGGGAGATGCCGGGTCCGCTGTGGGGGAGGTGGGGGAAAACGGAGGACGGCAGGGCGCCGGCGACGTCGACCCGCGCAATCCGCGGCCCGACCGATCCCGCCATGGACGCCGCCGGCCCGGCGAGGCTATCGTGGGGCATGGACGAGGAGATGCGCAGGGAATTCGACAGGCTCGCCGCTTCGATCGACGAATCGATGAGCCGGCAGTTCGAAACGCTGGCCGCAATGATGGCCCGCAGCTTCGAGGCGATGAATCAGCGCTTCGACCGCCTCGAGGAGCGCATGGGCAGCCTCGAGAAGCGCATGGATCGCCTCGATGAGCGCATGGGCAGCCTCGAGGAGCGCATGGGCAGCCTCGAGGAGCGCATGGGCAGCCTCGAGGAGCGCATGGGCAGCCTCGAGGAGCGCCAGGATTCGCTCGAAGCGCGCCAGGATTCGCTCGAGGCGAAAGTCGACGCGCTGCGGCTGGAGATGGCCGAGAAGTTCCAGGCCGTCGACGAGCGCTTCCGGACCCTCGAGCTGCGCATGGACACGTTCGAGGCCAGGATCGTGGCCGACATCGATGAGTTGCGCGCCGAGGTGCGCACCCTCAGCGGCAGCGTCGACGCTCTGGAGAAGCGGGTGGGGGCTCTCGAAGGGCGCGTCGACGGCCTTGACGCACGAATGAGCACGGTGGGGCACCGCCTGTCGGGGGTCGAGGGCGTCGTCGTAGGTCTGAGCGGCCGCGTCGACGTGCTCGCCGACGACATGCGCCTGCGCTTTCGCGTCGTCAACGACCGGCTGGCCGAGATCGCCGCCTAGCGCCAGTCGAGTCCGGCTTCAGCGCCGCCCGGGCCCACCCGGGCCCGCGCCACCCGGCCCGGCGCCACCCGGCCCGCCGGAGCTGCCCACCGCCGGCGCCCGGTCGCCCCGGTCGTACTCCACCGGCTCCCCCACCAGGCCCCGGTCCCTCTGCATGGGCGCCGCGCCCGCCAGCGACGGCTCGCCGACCACCCGCCGCGCCGCCACCAGGTGGTCCAGGAACCACCGCCCCCGTGGTCCGCTGAGGGGGTCGTAGCGTACGCCTTTCCCGCTGCTGCTCGAGTGCAGCAGCCAGCCGTCCCCGGCGTACAGCGCCACGTGGTCGACGCCGTCCCCGTCGCTCGAGAAGAACATCAGGTCGCCCGGCCGAAGCGCATCCACCCGCGCCGGCAGATCCTCCCCGACCCGCGCCATCTGGCGGGACGTCCGGGGCAGGCGCACGCCCTCCTCCCGGAAGATGTACTGCACGAAGCCCGAGCAGTCGAAGCCTTCTCCCGGGTCGCTGCCGCCCCACACGTAGGGCGTGCCCAGGAATGCGCGCCCGTCCTCGATCGCGCGGTAGGCGACGGCGGCCGCGCCGGCGTCGTCGCCCTTCGGAGCACTCGGGATCGGCGGCGCCGCCGGCGGCGGAGCGCTCGGCCCCCGGAACGTGCGGCCCGTGCCCACGTGCCCCAGCCGCAGCGACAGACCCGCCCGCGCCTCCCACCCGCCCTCGAACCCCGCGGCCGGGCCGGACAGGAACGCCGATCGCCGCCGCGCCTCGACGTCCGCGCTCAGCCAGCCGGCGAGCCGCCAGCTGCCGCCCGCCCCCCAGCTCCACGTCGGCTGCGTCGCGCGCTCGGCCGCTTCGCCGATGGCCGACTCGACTCCCGCCCCCACGAACAGCCGCGGGTCCGCCCCGGCCAGGAAGCCGAGCCCGGGCAGCCGCGCCGGCGCCACTACCGCGTCCACGTCCGTCGTCCACGCGCCGTCCCCCGGCCGCGGCGCCGTCCCCGCCGGGGTCGAGCGCCGGGCGACGCCCAGCCCCGCCCGCACGCCGAACGCGCCGTCCAGCGCGTCGGAGTAGCGCGCCACCGAGGCGCCCACGACGAGCGGACGCCCGGGCAGCGCGCCGTCCCACGCCGCGAACGGCGCGACGGCGAACCGACTCTGCGGACGCAGCTGTGCGCACAGCGGCAGCGGGAGGAGCAGGAGTGCGGCGGAAAGGGTCCAGCGGCTGATCATGGCGCCTGTCGGGATCGGGGCGAAACGTGGTGCGAGCGGCCGGGGCCCGACGGGACGGGCCGCCGCTCGCGATCCTCAGGCGGTGGGGGAGCACCGCGGATGTATGTGCTTTGCTTTCAACGCTAGGCAAAAGCGGCCCGCCCGACAAGGCCACCGCCGTCGAAAGCCGTCATTGTGTCCGGCGACCCTCCTCGCCAACCAGGACGGTGCGGACGTCGCTGGGGGCGCCGGCCGGCCGGGCCGGCGTCCGCAACCGGCTTGCGCCCGTCCGCTCCTTCCGCCCACGTTCTCCCCCGGCATCACGCCCGCAGCGATCCGAAAGAACAGGAAGCTCCCGCCATGCGCGCACCCGTCCGCCCGACCTTCATGTCCGCCCTCGTCGCCGCCGGCGCCGGGGCTCTGGCGCTCGCCGCCGCCCTCGCGCCGGCACCCGCCTCCGCGCAGCGCCTCGACAGCGCCGCCCTCGACGGCCTCGAGTTCCGCCAGATCGGACCGGCGAACATGAGCGGCCGCGTCGTGGACATCGCCGTCAACGAGAAGAACCCTGCCGTCTTCTACGTCGCCGCCGCCACCGGCGGGCTGTGGAAGACGACGAGCGCCGGCGTCACGTTCCGGCCCGTCTTCAACCGCCAGGCGACGATTTCAATCGGCGACGTCGCCCTCAGCCAGGCGGACACGAACGTGGTATGGGTCGGCACCGGCGAGCGGGCCAACCGCCAGTCCAACTCCTGGGGAGACGGCGTCTACAGGTCCACCGACGGCGGCAAGTCGTGGACGAACATGGGGCTGAAGGAGACGCGTGAGATCGGCCGCATCGCCGTCGACCCGACGAACCCGGACGTCGTCTACGTCGCCGCCATCGGCCACCTGTGGGGCCCCAACGAGGAGCGCGGTCTCTACCGCACGAAGGACGGCGGGCAGACGTGGGAGAAGGTGCTCTACGTCGACGAGAACACCGGCGTGGTCGACGTCGCCGTCGATCCGGAGCAGCCGAACGTGCTGTACGCCGCCAGCTATCAGCGCCGGCGCCGCGCCTTCGGCTTCCACGGCGGCGGGCCCGGCTCCGCGCTCTGGAAGAGCACCGACGGCGGCGACCACTGGAAGAAGCTCGAGAACGGCCTGCCCGGCGGCGAGTACGGCCGCATCGGTATCAGCATCTACCGCAAGGACCCGCGCATCGTCTACGTCTCGGTCGAGAAGGGCTACCGCTTCAACGCGTCCACCGCGTACGTCGCCCCCGCCGAGGACGCCGGCATCTTCCGCTCCGAGGACCGCGGCGAGACCTGGCAGCACATGGGCACGTGGAACCCGCGCCCCATGTACGCCAGCCAGCCCCTCGTCGACCCGAACGACGACTGCCGCATCTTCATGGAGAACGAGTTCTCCGTCTCCACCGACTGCGGCAAGACGTTCGAGCCCGTGCGCACGCGCCTGCACGGCGACGACCGTTTCCTGTGGATCGACCCGTCGGACTCCCGCCACATGATCCACGCCGACGACGGCGGCGTCGGCATCACCTGGGACGACGGCAGGACCTGGCTCTACCAGACCGCACTGCCCATCAGCCAGTGGTACCACGTGCGCGTCGACGACGCCGTGCCCTACAACGTCTACGGCGGCCTCCAGGACAACGGCTGCTGGACCGGCCCCAGCGCCACCTACCGCAACGAGGGCATCCTCAACGAGGACTGGGAGCGCCTGTGCGGCGGCGACGGCTTCCTCGTCGTCCCCGACACCGCGGCCGGCGGCGCCGTCTACGCCGAGTCCCAGTACCTCGGCCTCGCCCGCATCGACACCGTGACCTGGGACTCCCGGGACATCCGACCCGGCGACCCCCACGGCGCCATCGGCCCCCGCCGCAACTTCGACGCGTGGTTCGCGGGCGAGGAGCAGCCGGCGCTGCTGAACGCCATGGCACCCGCCAACTGGGACGGGCCCTACGTCATCAGCCCCCACGACCACAACACGCTCTACGCCGGCACGAACCACCTGTGGAAGAGCACCGACCGCGGCTCGACCTGGACCGACCTCGGCGACATGACCACCGGCACCGACCGCCGGAAGCTCGCCATCATGGGCCAGTCCATCGGCGACTCCGTCCCGTCCATCGACGACGGCATCCCCTACTGGCCCACGATCTCCGCCATCGCCGAGTCGCCCGTCCGCGCCGGCGTGCTCTGGGTCGGCACCGACGACGGCCGCCTGCGCCTGTCCCGGGACGGCGGCCGCACCTTCGCCGACGTGCAGGGCGCCATCCCCGGCTTCCCCACCGACACGCCCTGGATCTCCATGGTCGAGCCGTCCCGGAAGGCCGCCGGCACCGCCTACGCCGTGGTCCACAACTACAGGAACGACGACTACGCCAACTACCTCTGGCGCACCACCGACTTCGGGAAGACCTGGACCGACCTGACCTCCGACCTGCCCGCCGAGCGCGTGCTCCGCGCCGTCCGGGAGGACCCCCGGAACCCCGACGTCCTCTGGCTCGGCACCGAGCTCGGCCTCTTCGTCAGCGTCGACGCAGGGAAGCACTGGACCGCCTTCCGCGCCAACCTGCCCACCGTCCCGGTCAACGACCTCGTCGTCCACGAGCGCGACGACGACCTCGTCCTCGCCACCCACGGCCGCGGCGTCTGGATCCTCGACGACGCCATGCCCGTCCAGGAGCTCACCCCCGCCGTCCTCGCCTCCGACGCCCACCTCTTCTCCGCCGGGCACGCACGCACCATCCGCTACAGCGGCGGCAAGGCCCACGAGGGCGCCATGGCCTTCCACGGGGAGAACCCCCCCGACGGCGCCATGATCAGCTACTGGCTGAAGGAGAAGCCCGATTCGGGCGACGTCGCCGTCGCCGTCCTCGACGCTTCCGGAAGCCGCGTCGCCGACGTCGACCCATCGCTGCGCGCCGGCATGAACCGCGCAGTCTGGAACCTGCGCTACGCCGACCTGCCCTCCGGCGGCCGCCGCGGCATGCCCGGCCCCGTCGTCGCGCCCGGCACCTACACCGTGCGCCTGACCGTCGACGGCCATTCCATGGAGACGCCCGTGCGCGTCCTCGACGACCCGCGCAGCACCCTCACCGCCGCGCAGCGCGCGCAGTGGACCGCCGACCTCCGGCGCATCGCCCAGGGCTACACCGACGCCCACCAGCTCGTCGAGGCCCTCGCCCCCGCCGTCAAGGCCGACTCCGCCGGCACCGCAGACCTCGCCGCCCTCGTCGACGAGCTCCAGAGCCGCTGGCGCGGACTCTACTTCGCCGTCTCCTCCTGGCCCGGACCCCTCACCGCCGACCAGCGCTCCCAGCTCGCCTACTACGCGAAGACGCTGGACGAGCTGCGACCCCGCGTGCGGCAGGCCACGGGTGGGTAGGCAGGCCCGGGCAATCCGCCTAAGATGTTTCGCCGCAAGGGCATACGACATGCATCGCCTCACGCTCACGCGCGAATCCCGAACGAGCAGGAGACGGCCATGCGGAATCCCTGGAGTCGGCGGAGGAAGCGGCGGCGGCGCGACACCCCGAACCGGCAGCGGACCCGCGGTGCCGACCGGGCACCCTCCCGGCAGCTCATCGTCGTCGCCGAGGACGACGCGCTGGAGTGGGATATCTACGGCAAGATGCTGTGGTACAACGGCTATGACACGCTCCACGCCCGGGACGGCGAGGAGGCGCTGCGCCTGGTGACGAAGCACGAGCCCGACCTGGTGATCCTGGACCTGGTCCTGCCGAAGCTCGACGGTCTCGAGTTGTGCCGCCGTCTGAAGGCGAACCCGGCGACGCGCCACATCCCGACCCTCGCGCTGACCGGCCGCCCCCGGTGGGAGAAGGGTCGGGACGCGCACGACGCCGGGTGCGCGGATTATCTCGAGAAGCCGATGAGCCCCCTCGACGTCCTGCACGCCGTCGAAAAGGTCATCGGCCGCGCGCCCCTTCCGGGGGACGCCCCGCGCGGCCTCGGGCCGGAGGAGCTGCACGACCCGGCGCCCGGGACGGTCGCTGGCTCGTCGCGCTGATCTGTCTCACCGGGACGGCCGCAGGCCCTGACGCCGGGGCCCGGCGGAGACCGACTCTCCGGCCGTCCCCCATTTGCGCCGCCTCCCGCCTCCCCGCCATCATCCGGCATGCTCCGCCGCGCTCCGAAGCTCCCCCTGCTCCTGGCCGTCCTCGTCGCCGTCGCGGCGGCGTTCCCCCACGCCCGGCTGGTCGACGCGGTCACGCGGGAGCCCGCCGCCGGCGCGCGCCTGGTCCTTCCGCCGGCGTATGTCGCCGTGGCGCCGGCGTCCGACGTGCTGGACACTGATCTCCCTCTTCTCGAAGAGCCAGCACATCGCGTTCGGAGCGACGCTGCTCGTCCTGTTCGTCGCGTGGCGCGTCGTGCGCGGCGCGCGCGGGCGCCGGCGCCGCGCCCGGGCGCTGTCCCGCGGCTCGCCCCGCAGCCGCCTCACCGCCGGGGCCCTCGAGGTGCTGGCCTTCGCGGGCTTCCTCGCCGCGCTGCTGGCCCTCTACGCCACCGCCGCCCTCGTGCCCCGGCCCACCGCCGCCCTCGCCGTGGACGACCCCGACGACGTGGTCGTCGACTTCCACAGCCACACCAGCTACTCCCACGACGGCCGCGCCGGCTGGACGCCCGAGCGCAACCGGGCGTGGCACGCCGCCGCCGGCTACGACGCCGTCTACGTCACGGACCACTCGACGTGGGAGGGCTGGCGGAACGCGCAGGCGGGCAACCCGCCCATGGCCGGGGACGGGACGACGCTGCTGCCGGGCGTCGAGATGGTCACGCTCCGGGCCCACGCCGCGGCCCTCGGGCCGCCCGCCGACTACCCGCCCGTCCACGGCCGGGACTGGAGCCCCGACTCGCTGCGGGCCTTCGTCGCCGCCGGCGGCCCGGCGCCCGTCCTGGTCTTCACGCTGCCGGGCCAGACCGACTCCGTCGTGGCGCGCACGGCGTCCCGGCCCGTGGGCTACGTGGCCATCGAGCTGAACGACGCCGCGCCCCGCGGCCTCGAGGACGACCGCGTGCGCCACGCCCGGATCGTGCGCCTGGCGGACAGCCTCGACCTGGCCGTCGTCGCCTCCTCGAACAACCACGGCTGGGGACGCACGGCCGCCGCCTGGAGCCTGATGAGCGTGCCCGGCTGGCAGACGATGCGCCCGGTCCAGCTCGACGCCGCCGTCCGCTCGACGCTCGTCTTCCGACGGCGCCAGGCCGTGCGCGTCGTCGAACGCTGGATCCCCGTCACCGAGGGCTCCGTCTGGCGCACCGCCCTCGTCGTGCCCATCGTGGGGTGGGGCATGCTGCAGACGCTGTCCGTCCCCGAACGCACCGCCTGGATCGTTCTGCTGGTGGGGGCCGCCCTCCTCGTCGGCTGGCGGAGAGCCCGCCCCCGGCGCCCCTGACGGGCGCACGCGAACCCTGGCAGCCGGCCGCGAATCCGCGCCGGCCGCGCCGTTTCCCCTGCACAGGAGGCTTCCCATGCGACGTCGCCCCACGACCCTCGCCCTCGCCGTCACCCTCCTCGCCGCCGCGTGCGCCAGCGGCGGCGGCGGCGGCGGCTCCGCGGGCACCGGGAACGTCATCACTGCCGAGCAGGCGGCCGCCGTCGGTAGCGCGCGCAACGCATACGACGTCGTGATGCGGCTGCACCCCGAGTTCCTGCGCGGGCGCGGCACGACGTCCCCCCGCAGCGCGGGCGAGGGCCGACCCACCAACGCGGCGGGCCAGCCGGAGATGGGCGTCGTGGTCTACGTCGACGGCACGCACATGGGCGGCATCGCGTCGCTGCGCGACATCACCGTCGAGCGCATCGACACGATCCGTTACCTGGGCGCCTCCGACGCCACCACGAAGTACGGAACGGGCCACACCGACGGCGTGATCGAGGTGACGACCCACTGACGGCGAGGGGCGACGCGCCCCCCCGCGCGCCGCCCCCCCGCAGTTCCATCCTCAGCCTCAGCCTCAGCCTCAGCCTCAGCCTCAGCCTCAGCCTATCTCCGTACCACCCGCACGTACGGACGCGCCCCCGCGCCCGGCACCACCGTCACCCCGACGAAGAACGTCTCGACCCGGTTGTCCGGGTGCCGGTATGCGTAGCGCACGACCTTGATGCCCGCGAACGTGCCGATGGCCGCGCCCGTCATCACGTCCGTCGCCCAGTGCTTGTTGTCGTACATGCGGGACAGCCCCACGGCCGCCGCGCCGAAGTACAGCACCGGCGCCGCGACCCACACGCCGTTCGGCCACCAGTGGCTGAGCTCCGCCGCCGTCGAGGCCGCCATGGCGAACGCGCTGGTGGTGTGCCCCGAGGGGAACGACTGGAAGTCGGTGCTCTCGAAGCCGCGGCCGAGCTGGAAGTCGTACGGGTGGTCCGGGTCCCGGTACGGGCGGGCGCGCCCGGCCAGGTACTTGATGGCCCCCGTCGCCGCGCCGCCCACCATGAGGGCCTCGAACTCGTGCAGCCCCATGCGCGCGAGGCCGTCGTTGCCCGCCAGCCGCCCGGCGCCGTACAGCGCCGCGGAGATGATCTGCGCGCCCGGCACGCCCAGGATCCGGAACGCCGTGGACGTGCCCGCCAGCTTCACGTTCTTCTGGAGCCGGTCCCCCTGCGCGTAGTTGGCCAGCACCTTGTCGACGGGCGCCAGCGCCGCCGTCGCCGCGCCGAACCCGACGAGCAGGAACGCGTCGTTGGCGGTGAAGAAGGGCGCGCCCGGCCCCGTCGTGTCCGCCGCCTGCGCCGCCAGCGGGGCCGGCAGCCCGGACAGCCCGAGGAGCACGCACAGCAGGACGGCGGAGCGGGACCGGCGGCCCCGGCGCGTCCCTACGTCATCCGGTTCATGAACTCCCGCTCGTCCCGCGTGAGGCTGTCCACCCCGTACAGGTCGATCTTCCGAAGGATACGCTCCAGCTCCACGCGATTGATCTCGTGGAGCCGGCTCGCGTCGATCGAGCGCCACGCCTTCTCCTCCCGCTGCAGCTTCCCCGACATCTTCTCCATGGTCGTGACGGCCGGCGGCGAGCGCCGCAGCTTCTCCCGTCGCATCCACCACCGGAGGTAGAGGAATCCCGTCACGAATCCGCCCAGATGCGCGAAGTGGGCCACCCCCGCCTGCGCCCCCGTGATGCCGCTGAACAGGGACAGCGCGACGAGGATCAGCACCAGCCACTTCGCCTTCACCGGCAGGATCGCCCAGATGTAGATGCGGGCATCGGGCCAGAACGTCGCGAAGCCCAGCATGACGCCGAACACCGCCGCCGAGGCCCCCACCACCGCCGCCTGCGGCGCGAAGAGGATGGACGCCGCCGCGCCGCCCAGCCCGCTCAGGAAGTACAGCAGAAGGAAGGACTTCGACCCGAGCCGCAGCTCGAGCTGCGGCCCGAAGAAGAACAGCGCGATCATGTTGAAGAAGATGTGCATCAGGCCGCCGTGGAGGAACATGTAGGTCACCACGGTCCACGGCCGGTACTGCACGAACGCCGGCGCCAGCATGAGCGCGTTCGTCACGCCCGGTAAGGCGTACTGGAGGAAGAAGACCGCGACGTTCGCGGCGATCAGTCGGAGCACCCAGGGCGTCATGTGCCTGTCGTTCGTCGGAAAGCGTCAGGGCCGGGCGCCCCGGCCGCGCACCAATGTCCGACGAACCGCCCCCCCGTGCAAGCCACCCCCCGCCCGCGGCTACCCCTCCGCCTCTTCCCCCCCCGCAGTCAGACTCGCCACCCGCCGTACCAGCTCGTGCGGCGTGAACGGCTTCGCCAGGAACGCCGTGTCCGGGTCCAGCATCCCGTACACGCCGAGCTCCTCGTCCGTGTAGCCCGAGGTATAGAGCACCGGCAGCCCCGGCCGCACCGCCGCGATGCGCGCGTACATCTGCGGCCCGCTGAGCCCCGGCATGATCACGTCCGTCAGCACCAGGTCCAGCACGTCCCCCGCCTCGAGGGCGAGGCGCAGCCCCTCCTCCCCGTTCTCCGCCTCCAGCACGTCTGAGCCCGCCCGGGCCAGGATGCGGCGCACCAGCGCGCGAACGGCGGGCTCATCCTCCACGATCAGGACCGTGCGCCCCGCCAGGGTCGGACCCTGGGACGCGTCCCGGGACGGCCCGCTCCCCGTGTTCTCGGCGTCCCCGTCCCCGGCGGGCAGGTAGATCCGGAACGTCGCGCCCCGCCCCGACGCGCTCTCCACCTCGATGTCGCCGCCGCTCTGCTTCACGATGCCGTACACCGTCGCCAGCCCCAGGCCCGTCCCCCTGCCGACCCCCTTCGTCGTGAAGAACGGCTCGAACAGGTGCTCCCGGGCCTCGTCCGCCAGGCCGAGTCCCCGGTCCGAGACCTCGAGGACCGTGTGCTCCCCCGGCTCCAGCTCCAGCCCCCGGTCCCCCGGCGAACGCACCGCGGCCGGGAACGTCCGGATCCGCACCTCGCCCCCCTCCGGCATCGCGTCCCGGGCGTTCGCCACCAGGTTCATCAGCACCTGCTGCACCTGGCCCGGGTCCGCCGTCACCGGCCGCAGCCCCGCGCTCAGGTCCAGCACGACGGCGACGTGCTCGCCCGCCAGCCGCCGCAGCAGCCCGGCCGTCTCCACCACCGCCGCGTTCAGGTCCAGCCGCCGCGGCTGCAGCACCTGCTTTCGGCTGAACGCCAGTAGCTGCCGCGTCAGGGACACGCCCCGCTCGGCGGCGGTCCGCATCTCCGCCAGGTCATCCCGCACGCCCTCCGGCAGCCCGGGCCGGTCCAGCAGCATCTCGTTCAGCCCGAGCACGGACGTGAGCAGGTTGTTGAAGTCATGGGCGACGCCGCCCGCCAGCCGCCCGACCGCCTCCATCTTCTGCGCCTGCCTCAGGTCCGCCTCCAGCGCCCTGCTGTCCGTCACGTCCCGCGTGTTCACCACCAGCCCGCCGACCGCCGGGTCGTCCAGGAAGTTGCGCGCCGTGGCCTCCAGCGTCCGCCACGTGCCGTCCCGGTGCCGGAAGCGGAACTCCACGGACGCCGTGTGGAACGGCTCCGCGATCAGCCGCCCGAACTCCGCCCGCACCCGCTCCAGGTCCTCCGGGTGCACGTGCTCGAACGCCAGCGTCCCCTCCAGCTCCTCCGCAGTCCACCCGGCGAAGCGCTCGATGGTCGGGCTCTGGTACAGCACCCGCCCCTCCGCGTCCAGCACCGCGACGGTGTCCATCGCGTTCTCGATGAGGGACCGGTAGCGCGCCTCGCTCCGGCGCAGCGCCTCCTCCGCCTCCTTCCGGTACGTCACGTCCCGGTACGTCACGTGCGCCCGCCGCGTCCCGTCCGGCTCCCGGAACGGCTTCGCCACCAGCGCCACGTGGATCGGCGTCCCGTCCTTGCGCCGCCGCACCACCTCCGTCTCCAGCGCCTCGCCCCCCGTCACCCTTGCCGTGTACTCCAGCCCCTCCAGCAGCCGGTCCTCCGGCACGATCAGGTCGTTCATCGGCCGGCCCGCCACCTCCTCCGGCCCGTACCCGAACAGCCGGCAGAACGCGCCGCTCGCCTGCAGCACCCGGTCCTCCGCGTCGATCAGCGCCAGCGCCTCCGGCGAGTGCTCGAACAGCTCCGCGTAGCGCCGCTCGTCCGCGTCCGCGCGCGCCTCCGCCGTCAGCCGGTCCGTCACGTCCCGGGCGTTCACGATGGTCAGGCGACGGGGCCCGTCCTCCAGGATCGTCGCCGTGGACTCGAACGTCCGCCATCCGTGCTCCGCGTGGCGCAGCCGGACGCGGAGCAGCGGACCCGTGCCCGGGCCCCGCTCCGCGTCCGCGTCCGCCGCCTCCACCACGCCCCGGTCCTCCGGGTGCAGCAGCTCCCAGCCGCTCGTCCCCTGCAGCGCCGCCGCCGGCCGGCCCAGCAGCCGCTCCGCCGACGGGCTCGCGTACACGATCCCGTGCCCCGCGCCCAGCACCAGGGTGAGGTCGGGCGAGTTGTCCAGCAGCCGGTGGAAGAAGAGCTCCCCCTGCGCCAGCGCCTCCGCCGCCCGCACCCGCGCCGCGCTCGCCCGCCGCAGCTCCACCTCCGTCACCGCCGACGCCGCCACGTCCTCCAGCAGCGCGGCGTCCCGCTCCGTCCACTCCCGCCCCGCCGGCGCGCCCACGCACAGCACCCCGAACACGGTGCCGTCGCTCGAGCGCAGCGGCACCGCCAGCCGCGCCGTCGGCTCCCCGTGTCCGCACGCAGCGTCCGCCCCGGCCGACGCCTCCGCGACCGGCCCGTCCGCCCGCAGCACGGCCTCCGCCACCGTGCCTTTCAGCGCAACGGGCGCCCAGCCGCCGCCCGCCGCGGCCCTGAGCGCCCGTTCCCCGTCCACCAGCAGCACCGCGGCCGACGTCCCGTCCAGCGCCCGGGCCGCCAGCCGCGTCACCCTCCCGAACGACGCGTCCTGCGCCGCCCGTACCAGCTCCGTCACCGGCCGGCGCCCCCGTCCGGCCGGGGCTCCGGGCGCTCCCGCGGGATCACCGCGCCCCCGTCCTGGCGCGTGTCCGCCAGCGCCCGCTGCGCCGCCGCCGCCGCCAGCTCCCGCCGGGACTCCCGCACCAGCCCCGCCAGCGCCGGCAGCACCAGCCCGTCCCCGCGCTCCGCCCGCGGCGGCAGCGGCACCGGCAGTCGCCCCACGATCCGCGTCTCGCCCGTCATGGCGTTCGCCGCCGCCCGCACCGCGTCCTGCGTGTCCGTCCACGCCAGTATGTACGTCCCCGCGCCCGGCACCTGCCCCAGCACGTACGGGTCCCCGAACGACACCACCAGCGCGCCCCGCTCCGCCAGCCGCTCCGCCAGCGCCGCCACGTCCGTCGGCAGCCCCGTCGTCCCCTTCCACGGCGCCGTGCTGGCGTACGTCGCGAACACCACCACGTCCGCACCCGCCGTGGCCGAGTCCGCACCCGCCACCTCCGCCGGCGACGAGCGCCGCCACAGCCGCCGGACCGTCACCATCCCCCCGCGCGCCTCCAGCGCCTTCGCCAGCCCGTCCCCCAGCTCCCGCTTCTTCGGGTCGTCGTACGCCACCACCACCACCCGCCGCAGCGGGCCGTCGTCCAGCACCGCCGGGAACGACGCACCGCGCCGCACCAGCGTGATGGAGCGCGCCGCGGCCATGCGCGCGAACGCACGGTGCTCCGGCGAGCCCAGCGCCCGCGCCGCCGCCGCCACGTCCACCGTCCGGCGCCGGTCCAGCCCCGCCGCCTCCTTCGCCGCCAGGATGCGCCGCACCGACGCGTCGATCCGACCCGCCTCGATGCGGCCCGAGTCCACCGCCGCCACCACGGCGTCGATCGTCTCCTTCGCGTCCATCGGCTCCAGCAGCACGTCCGCCCCGGCCTCCACCGCCTGCACCGCCACCGTCCCGCCGTCCGCCCACTTCCGCACGCCGCCCATGATCAGCGCGTCCGTCACCACCAGCCCGTCGAAGCCCAGCGAGTCCCGCAGCAGCCCCGTCACGATGGGCGGCGAGAGCGTCGCCGGGCGACGTCGCCCGTCCGGCTCCAATGCAGGAACCGCGATGTGCGCCGTCATCACGCCCGCCACCCCGGCCCCGATCGCCGCCGCGAACGGCACCAGCTCCACCGTGTCCAGCCGCGCCCGGTCCAGGCCCACCACCGGCAGGCCCAGGTGCGAGTCCGTCTCCGTGTCCCCGTGCCCCGGGAAGTGCTTCGCCACCGACAGCAGACCCGCCGACCGCGCCCCCTCCACGAACGCCGCCACGCACTTCGCCACCCGCCGCGCGTCCGCCCCGTAGCTGCGCGTGTTGATCACCGGGTTGTCCGGGTTCACGTTCACGTCCGCCACCGGCGCGAACGTCATCTGAAGCCCCGCCGCCCGCGCCTCCTCCCCCGTGATCCGGCCCGCCTCCCGCGCCAGCTCCGGCCCCCCGGCCGCCGCCATCGCCATGTTCAGCGGCAGCACCGTCCCCCCCTTCAGCCGCGTGCCCGGTCCCCACTCCAGGTCCGCCGCCGCCAGCAGCGGCACCGCCGACAGCCGCTGCAGGGTGTTCAGCCACGCCGCCGTCCCCGTCCCGCTGCCCACCCCCACGATCACCCCGCCCACCTTCTCCTCCCGCACCAGCTTCCGCGCCCGCCGCCACTCCAGCGAC
Source organism: uncultured Gemmatimonadales bacterium (assembly GCA_963728445.1). Classification (GTDB taxonomy): domain Bacteria; phylum Gemmatimonadota; class Gemmatimonadetes; order Longimicrobiales; family RSA9; genus CAVSJO01. Next base: position 239,293 of record CAVSJO010000008.1, read on the forward strand.
CCGGTCCGCGGCTGCCCGCCCGGGATGTACGGCATCACCATCTGCGCCACCTTCTCCCGCAGCGTCATGCCCGCCAGCGTCCGCTCCACCCACGGGGACGCCTCGCGCCCCGCCGCGTCCGCCCGCGCGGGCGAGGCCGCCGGCGCGAGGGCGAGGATCGCCAGGGCCAGCGCGAGGATCGTGCTGGGGATCGTGCTCGGGAGACGGGGGCGCGCCGGGTGCGCCGGGTGCGCCCGCAGGGCGGCCCCCGACCCGCCGCCGCGCGTGGAGATGCGCCTGCTCATGAGCCCTCTGCTCGGGAAGGTCGCTGCGTCGCTTCGCGGATGTACCGGGGAGTCGGGAGGCCCCGCCGCCGCCCGGCGGCCGGTCCTCCCGTATACATATACTCGCGCCTGTCACCCCGCCCGGCAAGCCTCCCGTTCACCCCCGCCCCGCGTCAAACCCGTTGCCCCCCTTGCGCTTTGCCGATTCCCCCGCGCTTGACAACCGCCGCCCTGACACCAAGGTTGTATGCGTGGCGCATCACGGGGCTGCCACCTTCACACACAGATCAACCAAGGAATCGGCCGGATCCGACGCCCGCCCGCGGCTTTCCCCAGGGAAGTGCCCGCAGGCATCGCCGCGTCCGTTCCCGCCATCTTCGCCGCCCCGAACCGCGCCGAAATCTGATCCCACGCCCGGACTCGCCCAGGGGTCCGGCGACGTCGCCCGCGCGCGACGGCTATTTGAGACGACAGGACGTGCCCCCTCATCTGCGAGCGGAGCCCCAGCGGAGTCCTAGCGGAGCGTTCGCGGACCGTCCCTAGCGGAATACGGTCCGACGCCACGTGAAAGGAGGTGAGCTGGGTTGTTCGCCGCACTCTTTGCTGCTTTTGGCAAGCTGTTGATGGCCGGTATCACGATCACCTATTAGGCAGATGGGGGGGCCCCCTTTCGCACCGATATGCGCAAATCCGTTTTTGTCTTCGCCGGGTCAGTCATTGCGGTCGCAGTATTACTGCTGCTACCGCTTGACTATCTTCAGATCTTGCGGCTACCGCCGCGGGATCTTTTAGCAGTTGCATTCCTGATTACGCTTGGAGTAGTCAGTGATGCCTTTCCCATCACCTATTCGGTTGGCAATAGAGCAGTTGCATCCTCCATTTCGTTCGTGCCTATATTCACTGCAATATTGCTGTTTCCAACACCTGCCGCTATAGTTGTCTCCATAGGGATCTTTGCTTTCTCGACCCTCGTCATCATGAAATACCCCATTTGGGCTGCTGGATTCAACATTGCTCAAGTGGCTATAGCCACGCGGTTCGCGGCCTACATTTACGATCACTCACAGACCATTCCCATATTTTCTTTTACCATCGTAAGACTTTTTGCGATGGCCGCGACGCTGTTTATTACGAACATGATAATAATTAGCTTGTATATCTACCTGAGACACGGACTTGGAATTAAGGCAACCGTCCGAAAAGTAGCCGGCCCTGGGGGATCTAACATTTACTACGACCTTCTCGTGAGCCCGCTCGCGCTGTTGGCCTCAAGTGTCTATCCAAGCTTGGGCATCATCGGGATTGCCATATTAATTTTGCCATTGTTCATCATTCGCCATTCGTATGCGTCGTTATTGGAGGTTCAGCAAGCAAACAGAGCTCTCTTGCAAGTCCTAATCAAAGCCATTGAAACTCGTGACCCCTACACTTCTGGACACTCGATGCGAGTGTCGATTCTAGCGAAAGCGATCGGCCAGGATTATGGAATCTCCGGGAAGCGACTGGAAGAGGTAGAGACGGCAGCTCTCCTACACGACATAGGTAAGGTTGATGGGGTCTATGCACAGTTGATTATGAAGCCGCATTCGTTAACGCAACAGGAGATTTCTATTATACGTACTCACGCCACTAAAGGTGCCGAATTTGTGGCGGGGCTGAAGACCTACTCTCCAGAAGTCGTCGCGAGCATTCGCCACCATCACGAGAAGTATGATGGTTCTGGATATCCTGATGGGTTGGCAAAAGAAGAGATCCCATTGCCGGCGAGAATTATTCAGATATCGGATTCTGTTGACGCCATGTTATCCGATCGGCCATATAGAAAGGCGCTGAGCCTAGAGGCTGTGTATGCAGAACTTGACCGATGTGCTGGAACACAGTTTGACCCTGAATTGATCTCGGCCATAACCCGATCGGGCACAATTGGAAGGGTGCTTGAGCAGCTTCGAAGCCATGGTGGGAATCCTGACAACCAATCGAGGCGCCCCGCGAGTCCCACGAAGTCGGGATAGCAGAAGCCTTGGCTGAAACAGCTTAAAGATTCAACTTTTGATAGCGGCCCAGTCTCCGCCCTCAGTGAGTACCCGGTTCCCGAGTTGGAGTCCTGCCGCCGGAGTTTTTAGCCGCCGTCGGAATCCCTACTTACAGTCGGCGATTCGGCGGCGGTTGCGTTTTGTTCACAGGTTTCTGCTCGACATCTTGCTGTCTCAGGGTGTGCCCTTCCCCGCGATTTCTGATCCATCTGGACTCTTCAAGAGCGAGGGAGCTACTCTGGGGCTGACCTAAGTCCCGCGGGAGCGGGAGCAAGCAGTCCGATACGGAGGTCGAAGTTCACGGAGGAGCAGCAGGTAATGGCGCTTCGGCAGGCGGAAACCGGGACGACGGCTGCGGAGATCTGCCGGAAGCTGCAGATCACGGAGGCGACCTTCTACCGATGCAAGAAGAAGTTCGGAGGGCCGGGTGTCCCCGAGCTCGGGAACTCCGCCAGCTCCGGGAGGAGAAACGGGCGCCGCGAACGTCTCGTGGCGGATCTGAGCGTGGACAAGGAGATCCTCCAGGAGGCGCTCCGAAGAAATGGTGAGCCCGGCGCAGCGGAGGGACGGGGTGACGTGGGCGCAGCGGGCCTACCGGCTCTCCCAGCGTCGGGCGATCCGGGGGCTTTGCGCGTGCCGCGGTCGTCGGTGCGCTATCAGAGCATCAAGGCACCCCGGGAGCCGCTTCGGGTGCGCGTCCGGGAGATCGCGGCAGCCCGGGTCAGCTACGGGCACCGACAGGTGCACACGCTACTGCGCCGAGAAGGCTGGCCGGTGAACCATAAGCTCGTCTACCGGCTCTGCCGCGAAGAGGGGCTGACGCTACGACGAAAGCGACCCAGGCGCCGCCGGCGTGCAGCCCGACGGGAGCAGCGGCAGGCTACGGCGCGGCCGAGCGAGCGCTGGGCCATGGACTTCACTGTGCGCCGAGCACCCCCTATCGGCGGTCAGACGGTGTGGGTCCTGGCGGTGATCGACGTGCACGCCCGGGAGTGCACCGCGCTGCAGTCCGGCTGCGGCTTCCGGAGCGAGCAGGTGGCGGGGATCCTCGCCGACGCCGGGGCCAAACAGGAGGCCCTGCCCGACCTCATCTCCGTGGACAACGGAACGGAGTTCACCTCAAAGGCTCTGGATCACTGGGCGTACTGGAACCGGGTGAAGCTGGACTTCAGCCGTCCGGGCAAGCCGACCGACAACGCCCATATCGAAGCCTTCAACTCGGTGCTCAGGCGAGAGTGTCTATCGCAACACTGGGTCATCGATCTCGAGGATGCCCAGCGGGTCCTCGATCGGTGGCGGACCGACTACAGCAACTTCCGTCCCCACGGGAGCTTCGCCCGTTCTACGCCGGCCGACTTCGCGGCCGGCGCTCTGTTCGCCCGAGGCTCTGAGAAGCTCGAAAATTCTCGCTTGTAGTGGACCAGAAATGGGGTGAGGAGCAATGAGGCACACGCTGGACCTACGCGGAAATGCTCTCGACAGCTTGAACGAGGGGCTTCGGAAGTACGTTGCCGGGCTCGATGGGGAGGTACCGGCGTACAAGTTCGCCGTGCTACATTTCTCTCATTTCATGGAACTGCTCCTCAAGGCCGCCGTGGCGAAGGAGCACCCGCTTCTTGTCTTGAAGAAGCCCTGGGCGACAGATCCGGAACGGTCGCTTACGGTAAGCTTACATGAGGCCATGGGCATCCTGCGAAACGCTGGGAATGCTCTGGAAGAGCCGCTCGTTGCGGACCTCAAATGGCTGAAGGGGCTACGCAACAACATCGAGCACTACGAGTTCGATCTGGATGTGCCCCTTGTCAGGGCCACCCTCGGCCGCATCCTTCGGGCGGCGGCGGACCTCACGGTGGCCCTCAACCTGGATCCGCTGGAAAGGGATGTCTCGCCGGACTGCCAACCGGTCTTCGATCAGCTTCTGGACGAGTACAAGGAAATGCTGGGGATCGCGCGCGCAGAGGCTCGGCGTCTGTGGGACGGCGAAGTCACTTATTGTTCAATTTGCGGGGAGGTGGCGACGGCATATAAGGCAGTTGAAGGCGTGACGTGCCTTGCATGCGGGGAGATCGACCTCTACCGAGAGTGTATGGTCTGCACCGAGACCTATTCGAGATTCGGAGTGTCTCGTCTGGAACGACGACGATCCTTCTCACCCCGACCACGCTTGCAGGTACTGCGAAACCCGGATCTTCGGGAAGGACTGAGCGGGCCAGTCGGCCGAGCGCAAGCCCCATGGCGCGCACCTGTCCAATGCGCAGAGGCTTCCACAGTCAACTCAACCTCGAGGTTCGGGTTCAGGTGGTCGTACAAAGCCCGATGCCACCTCTCGACAAGCCACGCCATAGCTGGGAAGATGTCCTCAACGCGCCGTTGGCCCCCGTACACGGAATGGCGCAAGAAGGCGCCACACCCGCGCACGTATCCCGGAACAAACTTCGCGCACATCATCTCGTTGTCAGGAGAAAAGAACCATGAGCGCTTTGTCGGGAAGAAGTCGTCCATGAATAGCAGGACATCCACGACTTGGTCGCTCGGAATGGCGGTTACCGCGGTGAAGAGCGAGAGCTCTTCTGCGTTCTCGTGGCCGATGAAGCCGCCGAACATCTCGATGAACACCTGAAATGCGTAAGGCACCCGTAGCCGATGCCGGTGCGCCGCGACCTTAGCCCGGCCGGTGCGGAAGCTCCGCGGCAACACGCTGGCTACCAGTCGTTGCGGTCCTATTCCCCCCTCGCAGTGGCATCGGTGAGATGATGATCAAGTGCATTCTTCACGATGGCTGTGCGAGCCCGGTGTTCGAGAAGCATGAGATGCTGAACCCATGCGTAGCGGTCCGTGTCGCGAACCAGCCTCGTCACCCTCTCCACGGACAGGCCGTCGTCGGCGTTGGGCGCCCGACGAATGGTGAGATCAGACAGGTGTAGTACGGTGCCGCTGTGTTCGCGGCGATCTTCATCGGGGCCGTCGTAGGAGATCACCTCGATCTGCTTGCCCTCGGTGCCAATGTATTCGACACCGAGCAGCTCTTCAAGGCCCATCCGGAAAGCGGTGCGTTCCCCCGTCCTCCGGCTGACCGTCTCGACAACCATTGTGCGGGCGATTCCGAAGCCAGCGAACTTCCCTATCCCCTTGCGGCCCAACACGGGCCGTTTCAACCCGTCAGTCAACTCCTCGGGGTCATTCCCCCTTCGGTTGCGTCCCACCTGGAGGTAATGCTCTTGGAATTCCTCGAACGTCATGCCCACGCCATTGTCGTTCACGATGAGTTCGGCGCCTCCGTCCACAGCTATCGTGGGGAGCGAAATGGCCACCACAGTGGCATCGGCGTCCCGTGCGTTGGCGATCAACTCGGCGACGGCGTTGACCGGGCTCTGGTACATCTGAATGCCAAGGTGTTCGATGACCCTCCCGTTGGAATCGGAGTATGAGGGTCCGGTGCTCGCCATCTCCACTCACCGCGGCCGGCTCATTATCCATCGTACTCCTCCTCCAGCCCCTCGAGGAAGGCGTCGAGACGATCCGCGAGCACCGAGTTCTTTTCGACGTGGTGCGCGTAGTAGACAAGGAAGATCACTGCGATCTCCTGCTTCGCTGGGTCCCAGAGCTCTACGATCCGGATGAGGTCTTCTATGTCGAGGGGCTTCATTTCCTCATTGCGGAGCGTATCCCGTGCCTCGGCTGTGAAGTCCGTGGCGACGACCAGCCCTATTGCACCGCGGAGGTTGGCTTCGTTGATGAAATTGCTGATGTCGGCGAGGTCGGCTATCTCGAGTGCGCGGTACTTCACCTCTGCAGTCACCGCGAGACGCTCTCCTTCCCAGGCATCGATGTCCCCGATGCGTTGCCGCCTGCTCGAGCCCGTCCGGACCTTGTCGATCTCCACTTGCAGGTGGGGGTTATCCGCCCGTATGAAGCCGAAGGCAGCCCCCTGATATGCAGCGCCAGTCAGTTCACCCTTCGGCGCCGCAAAGTCAAACCCTTCCAGGAGCAGGCGGAACAGAGGGGGCTCGATTCGGGCCGTGGCCGGATCAAACGCTCGGTTTGGGAGCGCATCGAGCAACGTACTGCACCGACCGCTCACGCAAGCCTTCCAGATCATCGCGACCCAGCCGTGTCAGCGAGTCAAATCCACTCGACGTAGTCCGACCAAGCCTGGGTAGCGTGCGGGGCGCGGCTGGGGTAATCGTGCCGATGATGCTCCGCCTGAAAGAACCGTTGCATGCGGTTGTAGAAGGGCCGGATACTGAGCGTCGACCCGTTCGGGCCGTTCCAGGATCAGCGTGTTCGCACGGTTTCCGGCCGCGGTGAGCGCCTGCTGAGGATATGCTGACAGGAGACCTTCGAACGACGTAATGTCGTCGTCGGGAAGTCCGAGCTGGATGAGGAAGTTGATGATCGCCGGGAGGAGGCCGCCGACGAACTTCCGCCGCCTGGGCCGAACTCCCGAACGAATTCCTGATAGATTTCATCGGCCGTCACAGCCACCATCCATATCACTGTGAATGAAGAGACGTCAACCTTTGACGTCGACAGCGGGCCCGCCTATATTCAGAGTAAGCTTACCACCACCCTGGTGCACGGACGGCGCGATGGCGATGTCCCACGACGACAGCAAGCAATTCACCGCATGGCTTGAACAGAACACGTCGCTCGCCGCGCGGTCGATAAGGGATGTTGTCTCGCGTACCCGGAGGGTTCAGAAGATGCTGAACCCCCTGAAAGCGGAGTCGCGGGAGGAACTCGCATTCAGGCTCAGTAAGAATCGGGAGTACAACGCCGCCTCGGCGAGTGTAAAGTCGCAGCTGAAGAGGGCGGCCAATCTTACAGACGATACAAAGCCGGCAACAAGGGAGGTGGGGGGTGAGGAGAACTACGTTCGTCGACCTTTTCGCGGGCGCAGGGGGCCTCTGGTTCGGGTTGGCTCAGGCCGGGTGGCAGCCTCTCTTGGCGGTGGACAACTGGAAGGACGCCACAGACACTTACGCCCGGTACCACGGCGGACGCGTGCTCTGCGAAGATGTCAGGAGCGACCGGATCATACAGGCGATCTCCCGACTGGCGCCCGAGCCGGACTGGATCGTCGGCGGTCCCCCCTGTCAAGGTTTCTCCACCGTAGGGGAACGGACGACGAGATGACCCTCGAAACCAGCTCGTGTGGGAGTTCCTGCGGATTGTCGAAGCGGTTCGGCCGCAGAACGTGCTGATCGAGAACGTGCTAGGCCTCCGCGACATGGATTTTGTGCAAGGCATACAGGGTGCATTGGAGGATGCTGGCTACCGAACCACGCCCTTCGTCCTTCGCGCCGCGGACTATGGGGTCCCTCAGTTGCGTCGGCGTGTCTTTTGCATGGGGATGCCGCCGGGCGGTATTTCCGGGCGCCAACTCCAACACGGGCTACGAGCGGGAAGAGTGGGTGACGGTGGAGGACGCCATCGGCGACCTCCCCGCGCTGGACGGAGGGGCGGAGGCAACCGAGTACGACAAGCCTCCCAGGACAGCCTACCAGCGTCGCATGCGTGATGGTTCGGAGGAGATACAAGGCCATGTCGCCAGCAATCACCCCGACTACCTGGTTGAGGCGATCTCCTACATCCCGGACGGCGGCAATCGTCGCCACAGTACCCGACGAGCACGGCCGTCGAGCGGGTTTCACAACTCCTACTCCCGCCTGCACAGTGCTTCTCCAGCCGTCGCGGTAACCCAGAACATGGGGAAACCTTCGGGAACCCGATGCATTCACCCATTCCAGAACCGGGGACTGACTGCCCGGGAGGGCGCCCGCCTCCAGGGGTTCCCTGATCGGTACCACTTCGCGGGTGGCATCATGTCGCAGAGGACGCAGATCGCCAACGCGGTGCCTCCTATCCTTGCGGAGGTTCTCGGCAAGGCGCTGGCCGACCCCAATGCGTTCGTGGTTAAACAGGCCGAAGTCCTGAACCTGCTCGACGACGACCAGTATCTCATGGTCGGGTGATAGCCCGCATTTCCCGAAAGGACCCGTTCACCCCGAAAGAACGCAGCCGGGTCATGAGCGCCGTGGCATCGTTCGACACCGAGCCTGAACTGCTGCTACGGAAAGCTCTGTGGAGCCGCGGCATGCGCTACAGGCTGAAAAGGAGAATCGCCGGAACTCGGCCGGATATGGTCTTCGTAGGGGCGAAGCTCGCAGTCTTCGTCGACGGCTGCTTCTGGCACGGATGCAAGCGCCACTACGTGGCACCGGTCGGGAACGCAGAGTTATGGCAGAGGAAGCTCAACAAGAACCAGGCTCGTGATCGCCGGAACAACGAGGCGCTCGCCGACGCCGGGTGGAAGGTGGTCCGCGTGTGGGAGTGCGACGTGCGGACGGATCCAAACGAAGCGGCGGTGACCATCGAAGGCGTCCTTCGGAATCCCTGACGGTCCAGGGTCGGTCAACGCCGCGCAGCGTCGTCCCGTTCCGCCATGGCTCACCAAGTCGACGAGGGACTGGTATCGGCGCACATCCTCCGCATTGAACCGGAGTCCCTCAAGCCACGACCGCATCTGCCGATCCACGTCTCTCATTCGCTTCCGAATGTCCGGAGGTACTGGACGGCTACGACGATGCGATCGTCCCACGTCCCCGGGGCTTGAGTCCTGACAGCCTTTCGGCCTCGCGCTTCTTCGCGATAACGGAGGAGGCGGGCGCCTCGGGGGAGAGCCTTGGCCCGAGCGCTGGCAACTCGCCATCCGCCTCCATGTCGTAGTCCTTTCTCGGCCGCCACGTTGATAGGGTTCTCCCGAGGCGACCCTGTGAAAGCGGTGCCATGCTCACGTTCTCTGGTACCACCGAATCCAGCGGACAGGTGCCACGCCATGAAGACA